>JAIQFE010000062.1 GCA_020073445.1 Terriglobia bacterium | reverse complement strand
CCCCCTCCTGCAACAAGCCGACGATGTCGGCCATCGGCAGGATCATCTGGATGTTGGGGTTCTGTTCGGTGGCGAGCCGGCGGAACTGCTGCACGGCCCGTTGCTGGTCGATCTGGTATCTTCTCTTCATAGCGACTCTCTCCTTTTTCTTGGCAGAAAAACTACCCAGAGGCGTTCACTCCTCCAGGTTTGAGAGTCGCTTACTTTCTACGAACTAACGGGCATGCTCACGCAGTAGCTCATGAAATCCTTGTGCTCGTGGCCAGCATCGCGCTGGCGCTATCTTCCGCTCCAAGAGCAAGGCGGTCCTCCCCACGGAGCTTCCACAGTCTTCGGAAGGCAGACGCAATTCCACTTTCGATTGTTCCGAGCCTATATTGGCAACCCTCGAGGTGCGCCACAAACTCCCCGCCTTGAATTCGCACGAGAGGCTTAAGGTTCAGTCGCCGCACAATTGCCACGAGATCCAAGTTGTGGACCTCGCCGAACCTTCGTGGCCCCAACCGATGGTAGCTGTCGTTTCCGGTTCGGTGGTGCGTGGAGCAAAGAGGCACAGCCGAGGTGTCCGGGGACTTTTGTCCCAAACCGTGGGGGCCGGTGTGCGCCGCTTCAATCCACCGAGTCGATCCGCAAACCAAGCACGGCTGGGTCCGAATCCAAGCCAGGTATTTGGGGTTCCGTACGGGCTTCATGTCTCCGGAACCTCCCCGCCCCATTTCTGCTCGCAATGCCGCCAGAAACCGCAATGGCGCCGACTGCAGAACATCGACTGCCGATTGGGAAAGTGAACACTTCCGCGCATAAGCTCCTGTGCTTTCGGGTAGAGCGTCTCGATGGCTCGCAGTTCCTGCTCGGAGATCGAGAAAGGCTGTTGGATCAGCTGAGGCGTTTTCGTCTTGACCAAGGTATCGACTCGGCCGGTACCGCGCGCCCGTGGTGTTAAGTGCCAATACGTAGCCACCTGAAACCTGTGCATGGGACTTATGCTGCTGGGCCGCGCTTTCGCCGTCTTGATATCGACCACGCAACCGTGGACGTCAAGCAAATCGATATAGCCCGTTACCTTGACGCCAGAGATCACGCCTTCAACGCGCACCTCAACGGCTGCCGGTTCAATCCGCGGCGCGGCTTCTTCCATATACTTGGCAACCAGGAGCTCACCGGTCTTGCCAAGCTCATAAGGATCTTCATCGTCGCGAAATTCCATTCCCTCGCTTAAAGTTGCCCACGCTCCGCGATATACGGCCACCACGCCTACCGTGGGAAGGTCGACCTTGGTGTCGCACTTCTGCTCACAGTTTGCGGCTAGGGCCGAGTGAACCGCGCGCCCGAGTACTTGGTGGGAAGTCGGCGTTTCAGGCATCTTCAGCACATATTTCGCGTGCCAACGATAGGCGCACTCCATCAGGCTGCTGACCTGTGAGGGCGAAAGGACATCCCCCGGCGACGCTTGCGCGCCAAGCGTTCCATCGATTCGCGCGGTAGGAATCATCGTTGTATTCTCTGCTGCATCCCAATCAAAACAGTGATCCCCATGCTCCGCACATCCTCTGTTGTGAAACGAATGTTGTAATCGAGCGTCTTGGCAAACTTTTCAGCGTCGGCTGCAGCTGCGATCGCGGTCTTGAGCGCGTGCGCCAGCTGCGTATCTGGGGGGCGTGGCGCTATGTCGTCTCCGGAGGGTTCACTAGGGGGAATCGAACCTTTCCCCGCACCATTCTGCGCGCCATCGTAGGAGTGTTGCTCCTCCCCCGCGGATAGCGGCGCTTCACAACACTTTCGAGGGTCAGGAAAGGAAGCCACGGGCGAGTGCGAGTCGCCATTTCGTTCGTTCGCTAGTGCAAGGGACTCCCGCAGGTCACGTTCGAGCTGGCCTTCGTCTTCGCCATCCCGGAGTACGGTCCAGCGAATGATTTTGCGATTCCCGTCTTTCACCTGACGTCTGCACACCTGAAACAGCTCCCCTGGTTGAATTTCCAGTTCTTTGATTCGTTGGGCGACAATCGGTGCGACGAACATCGTGCGATCGTCGGTGAGGGTATATTTCACACGGTCGCCGTAACGCCCCTCGACTCGTATTCCGTCAACGCGCTGCAGCGCCACTTCAACCGGCGTATTGGCGGCGAAGCGCACCATCTTTCGGCTGCTAATCGGCACAGCCCCGTTTTGAATCGGTATGGTTTCCGTCATAGTTCAACCTCCTGAATCTCCGCTGCGGTTTGGCCCAATTCCCCAAGGTGCTAGAGGTACTCGGACGCTTGTTCCCGCACGTCCATGAACGCTCTTTCCGGGCATCAAAGCAAGCGAATAATGAGACCAAAACGCCGTACAAGTACCACTGTTTGGGCGAACTTAGGGCCGAATTGCATAGCGGCGCTCGCCTGATTCCGGCTTGGTCGAGGCGACCCGCAGGCCCATCTTTTTGACCACCACTCCGCTGATAAACCCGCGCACAGAATGCGGCTGCCAGCCCGTGGCCTTGAGCAGTTCTTTGAGCCCAGCCCCTTGAGGTCGCTGAAGCAACGCGAGAACTTTCGCCGTCTTACTGCCGGCCCGCGGACCACGTTTGCGTGGGGCTCTCACCGTGGCTTTGCTCCCGGAAGTCGCCTTCGGCGTGAGACGCCCCGGCTTTCCCGGAATAGGTGCAGGTTCCGTTCTGGATGTCCGTGCGCGAACTGATTCTGCTTTGTCCGAAAGCGTCATTCGTATCCTCCTGGTAAGAGTCGCGGTCATAAGAACCGCTCCACACAGATCGCTCAAGGTGGTTCAGAAAGCAACCCGGTCGCGCCCTAAAAAGAGCTTGGTTTTTGAACCACACGAGAGGTACAGTGCTGCTGTGACTAAGAAACTCGTCCCCTTCCCCCAACCCAAACCTGCCGACCCGCCGGTGCCCGGGCGACGCAGGGCCAGCGCGTGATCGTTAGCATGGGCAGCAGTCAGCGCTTCGCGATCGATTTCTATCGCAGGATCACCGAGATCAACCCTGAACCCGCACCCGTAGTATCGATCGCACGTCGCAAAGGCAGAAAACCGTCGTCCCCGCAGAAGTAGCTTTCCATTGTAGGAGGCAGAAAGTATCTTGGTGTCCGGGTCTGGGCGACAACAACTGGCGAGCTCCACGAAGAGCGGCCTTCTGGGGACTTGCTCAAGCTGCTATCGCTGGTCAAGAAGAATAGGCTCCGCACCCAAGCCGAGGACAAGACTCGAACCCGAGGCATAATAGTTGTATGAGTCTCAAGCCGCCATTCGACCGTATTACGATCGAGCCCGGCAAAATGGGTGGTCATCCCTGCATTCGCGGGATGCGAATCACGGTCAGGCGCGTGTTGGAGATTCTCGCGACATATCCAGATCGCCTGGAATTGTTTAAGGATTACCCAGACCTCCAAGAGGAGGACCTTCAACAGGCGCTGGCATTCGCGGCGGCCGCGGTCGACGGCACAATCGATCTTCACCTCGATGCCGCCTGAAGCGAATCCTGCTCGATCACGGGCTGCCGGCAACGGCTGTCTTGATCTTGCGAGAAGGCGGCTGAGACGCCGTGCACACCCGAGAAATCGAGATGCACGAAGTCAGCGACCTGGAGATCCTTGCCTACGCTGCCCGCGAATCGCGTGTGGTAATCACTCTTGACCGAGTTTTCCTCAGATTCTCGCTCTGACGTCCGCCACTCGCCCGTCGGTTGTTCTCGTCCGTCAGCAGCGACTGCGTGCGGCTGAGATGGCTGCGCTGGTCATTTCGATTTGGCAAGAGTACGAATCTGCGCTCGATCAAGGATCCGTCGTCAAAGTGAGCGCCCGTGGCACAAGGGCCCGGTTATTGCCCTTGAAGTGAGTAGCCGGACGGAGCCCGTACCGCGCTCTCCACACAGATCGCTCAAGCCGTTTCGAAAAGCAAGCCGCGCACGCGTCGAAAGAGCTTGGCTTTCGGATCAAACGAGAGGTACAGTGCTGCTGTGGCAAAAAAACTCCTTCCCTTCCCCCAACCCAAACCTCTGGACCCGCCCGTACCTGGGGCGACCCAGGGCTCGCGCGTGATCTTCGGTATTGGCAACCAGCGCTTCGCCCTGGATTTCTATCGCAAGATCACGCCAATCAATCCCGAGCCTGCGCCTGTGGTGGCTATCGAACGTCGCAAAGGCAGGAAACGGTCATCCCCGCAGAAGTAGTTTTCCGCTGTCGGTGGCAGAAGTATCTTGGTGTCCGGGTCAACGAAACGACGAGGAGCAGGACCAGTTTCCGGGTCATCCCGATGACCTGATAACGCTGCTCTCCATCGCTCTCAATGAAGTAACTGTCCCCACCACGTGATTCGGATCGTCGAAGACTTCCAGCGCATGCTCGAATGAGACCCGATGGACCCGCCTTCGCAGAGCCTCACGTGAATCTGACCTTCATATCACATTATGTATATTCACGGACGCGAAGCAATTCGGCCTGCGGCTATCTTGACAAGGGTTGTCACATATGACAACATTACTTCTACGAGGTGGTAGGAATCCGTGAGCGGCGATGACTCCAAGAACACGGCCCATTTCCTGGATCCGGGCGGCGCTGAAGGAATTCGACACGTTCCCGGAAGGGGCCAGGTCGATATGCCTGGCCACTCTGACGATCGCTGCTGAAGGCGGCAAGGCCGACATAGCGAAACCGATACACGGGATGGGATCCGGGGTGTTCGAGATTGCCTTGTCCTTCCGGGCGATGCGTTCCGCGTGGTCTACGCGGTGCAGCTCGCCGCGGAAATTTGGGTGGTGCACGCTTTCCAGAAGAAATCGACGCAGGGCATCAAGACACCAAAACGCGAGATTGACCTGATAAGGGACCGTTTGAGGAGACTGAAGGAGATGTTGCGATGAAAAAGGAAAACCTGGAGGTAGTGCGGGGGAGTGGGAATGTTTTCCGCGATCTCGGCAACAAAAACGCGGATGCCGAACAGTTCAAGGCGATCCTCGCTGCCGAAATCATCAAGTCCCTCGATCGGGAACACTTGACCGTGCGCGCCGCGCATGGCCGCACAGGAATTGCGGCGGCCGACTTCTCGCGCATTCGCAATGCGGATCTCGGCCGGTTCACCGTCGATCGCCTTATGTCCATCATCAACCGGCTCGGCTCGCGGATTGAGGTGAAGGTCCGCGTGCGGCGCGTTGAAACCGTCACTCACGAGAAGACGGCTTAATCAACCGCATATACCTGCAACCATGCTTTGATGACCGATTAACGATGATGTGAAATCTCACTTGAGCGAGATCTTATGCTCTTTGGCGATCGCCTCAAGGAATTCTCGCATGGGCCGATAGACGATCGCTTGATAGCGTTGCACGCCGGCCGGCAGGCCTGCGTGATGAGGGCTTACTGAAATCCGCGCTCGCAAGCGCGCAACAACATTTTGCCTACGCCGAGTCTGCGCATATTATCGCCATGGCCACGGCATATACCGTCGGCATCGTTCGTGATCACGCCTTCTTGGATGGCAACAAGCGGACCGGCTTCGTGGTTGGGATCCTGTTCCTCGAACTCAACGGCTATCGGTTGACACCGCCAGCGAGGCAGACGCGGCGAAGGCCGTCCTGGAGCTGGCCGCCGGAGTTATTGATGAAACAAACTACAGCGCTTTTCTCAGCGCCAATTCAAGACGGGACGGACCTGCCGACAAAGCAACGGCGCGTGTGCGGACCACGATGGTGGACAAGCTGCCATCGGGACAATAGCCGGATGTGCCTTCACTGGGCAACCCCCGCTTAATGTGCACGTTTCAAGTAGTACACAATCGTGCTAGCATGTATACAGTTGAGTACGCGCGATGACAGAAACCTTGTCCATACGAATTGACACCGAAACGAAGAATCGCTTGAACGCCTTAGCGAAACGATCAAAGCGTTCAAAGTCTTTCCTGGCGGCGGAAGCGATTGCGGCATATGTCGAGTCAGAAGAGTGGCAGCTAGGGGAGCTTCAGGCTGGCATTGCCGAAGTCGAATCCGGACAGGAAGTTAGTCACGACAGAGTCTCTAAGTGGCTAGGTTCCTGGGGAAAGCAGGGTGAAACGAATGAGCCCCGATGAAGGTCATCTGGTCACGCCGGGCAATACGGCATCTAGTCTACGTGCGAAAGCACATTGAGAAGAACTCGGAGCAGAACGCAGCACTGGTCGCAAAGCGCATACTCACGGCCGTAGACCTTCTCCGGACCCACCCCGCGATGGGCCGTCCCGGGCGTGTGGTCGGAACCCGTGAATTGATTGTGCCGGATACCCCCTTCATCATCCCGTACCGCGTTAGACGAGAGCGGCTGGAGTTGATTGCCGTCTTCCACGGCCGCCAGAGTTGGCCCGTCAAGATGTGACCAAGACTCCGTTATCTGGAGCTTTGTTTACCGCCCTACCGCGCAAACCCCGGCTTCAAACCGTAGCTGGGCTGCAGCCCCCATTCCTGGGCAGCCAAGTAGGAGAGAGCGTCACTAAGGTGCGTTCGCTGGGGGTCGGATTTATCTAGATCGCCCGTGGGATTACCCGAAACGTCACGGCGCCAGCGAACCTGTCGAAGATCCTTTAACAGTTCTTTGCACTTAGGGTGGATGAACATATTGGTTGTTCCCGAAACACTCCGCAGCATATTGTTTACGGTGTTCACTCGATCCCGTACAACAGGATTAGCGGTGTTCTGCCGCATGGAGACGGTGTATCTTCCGTCCTGTTTGAACATTTCCTCAATCACCTGGTAGTCGGTGCGTAAGGATTTTGTGCTGCGGCTGTTTCCGCTCGCATCGCCATAAATAGTCAAAGGAATGAGTCGTCCGCGATGGAGCGCCGAGGTTCTGTGGATGAACTCGTTCACAGCTGCCTGGGTGTTGCTGTCGTTCAGGACAATCTCGTCCAAGACGCGCAAGCTCTTGCGGCTGGGTACACTGGCCTCCCATGGCCGGCGCTTGGACTCTTCGATTTGGCAAATCAGTGAGCACATCGGATCCACATTAAAATCGAGCGCCCAGCACAAGCCCAATCCGGAGTCATACTCCACTTCATCGACGTTTTCTTCCGTGAATGCGTAGAACGCGTTCCCACCGAAGACGTCCAGGTATTCGCCCAACACCTCCTGCCGGTAGAAACGCTCGGCGTATGCATCTTTAAGGTGGTCGTAGAAATCAGACGGCAAGTGCGTATTCTCGCGCGGCGTCGCGCGCACCAGTCGATACTCCGAGCTTTGTTGTTCTACAAAACGCTGGTGCACCCAGTCGTATCCCTTGGGCGTCCACACGGCGCAGCCACACAGGCGGCGGGCTTCTGGATGCCTAAGACGCCCCAGAATGCGCGTCCAGGCTTCTTCTCTTGTATAGGTAAGTTCATCGAGCGCAAACCAAGCAAGATTTGCCCCTCGTAAGCGGTCTGGGTTTTCCATTGTCCGGAAGATAAGTTCCGATCCGTTTTCAGAAAAACGCAGACGGTTCTCCTGTTTGTTGAAGGTGTGGGCGATCCCCTCTGTGGCCAATACTTCCTGGAAGGTCCGCCTCGTCGAGTCCTCAAGCATCCGGTACGTAGGAGCCCCAACCAGACCCAGCAGCTTAGGGTTCATCCGGCTCAAGAAGAGTGCTTCGTATACCAGCGCAAACGACTTACCGGACCCGATCGGTCCGCTGTAGCCCTTGAACCGCGTCGATAAATCCGCGTGGAACTCGCGCTGCGCCGGAAGCGCTTGATACTGCCATTCGACTTCCGTCTCACGGCTGGCGCCACGTAGTCCAGCCGCCCATTCCTGCTTTCGCAGTTCGACTTCGAGCCATTCGGGAAACAATCGCAAGGTTTTCTCTGCCAGACGGTTTCGCTTGCGCGCTTCCAGCCGTTCGAGACGCCGAATAACGTCACGTATCATGGTTGCGGTTGCGCCTCCACTGCGCGCAGTCGCTGGTCCAAATCCTGGGTCACAATTACCTCGCGGCGACGGTCTAGGATATTGGCAAAGGCTTGCCCTTGTCCTGGTGTTAGCTCACCCGCAGTTACTTTTTGAATCACGGTTTCGGAAGCCTTAACGAGGTCCTCGGCGGTTCGCGTGGGGAGCTTGCCGATCTTCACCGGCAGTTCTCGACGGGGTGGCGAAATCCGGTCCATGCACATCTGCATTGCTTTAGTATCTCCCTGCAGAGCCATATCTATGCACTTCTGTACAATCGCTTCGGCATTGCTCTCCAACAGCTGTTGCGATAGAAGCGTTGCCTTGTTCCGGCTGCCACGGGGGCGACCGCGACCGATCTTATTGCCGGGTTCGAATGGTTTGCCTCGAGTCGTAATCGGTCGCCTCCCGCGAACAAACCTAAGGATCGAGGATCCCGTATGGCATTTTGAAGACGGGAAATGGGGTGAAAACTAGGGGAAGTTACGAAGAGTAAGGTTACTTTTGGAACTTCGGTCGCGCGAGGGCGCGCTCGAATTGTTCGGGGGTCATTCGGAGGACCCGATTGAAATTGTGTACGGCGGTCCTTGTCGTATTGGGGGCACAGCGTTGATAGCGCTGAAAGTCAGTGCGATCGTTGTAGCCCGCGGCGTGTACGATATCCAAGCGATTGACGTTTAGCCCAGCCGCTCGCATGTTCGAAAGGAACGCGTCGATCGCTAACCGCCGCTCTGAGGGAGTTTTTCCTCCTGTGTTTGGCTGTTCTAGTTCCTCGGATCCGGTGTGGGTTTCGGTGTTCACGCCCTCGGAAGGCGTCCCAGGCACCGAGACGACATGTACTGCGGGTGATTGGGGCGTCCGGACTCTCGGACGAAAGGTCACATCCTGAGCACCATCGTACGCATCATCGGCTAGAGCGATCGCATCCAAGACAAGAACGGTAAGATAAACCGCACCCGGAGTACCGGGCTCCGTCCAAAAACCCTCTTCCCCTTGCGCCGACCAAAGCCAATTCCGTGCACGCTGAGCGATCCGCGGCCAGCGTGGTGGTTCGGCCAGGGCAAGCGCGTGCAGCGCCATGGCTGTGGACTCGATCGAGACCTCAGCGTCGGTTGTCAAGGTGCGCCAGCCACCATTTGACTCCTGATGCTTGCAGAGCAACTCCACGGCTTCGCGTAGCAGATCCAGGTCCGTGTTGGGCGAAGGCAGCCTGTGATGGCCGAAGACAATCGCGCTCGCGTGGGCAAGGTGGTGCTCGATCATAGATTCGGAATCTTCAGGTGCCGTCCATGGCCGCTGCTCACTTGATCCCGAAGAAGTAATCGCTTCTAAAACGCTCCTCAATACTCCAGGCATCAACTCGATCGCATAGTCAGATCGCGCCATGTTGAACAACCAATAAGCAGCCGACGCCGCGTTCTCAATCCCACCACCAAGCAGTCTTTCTTTGCGTTCATGCGCAAGGCGGCGCCACCATGGTTCAAACCCTGAAATTTCACACCACTTGGCCGTCCGTAGCATAGTTGCTTCCGTGGACTGGTCCCCTAGAGCTGGGGCGTCCCAGAAGTCGCGCAACAGCATGGGTGAAATATCCCCAACATTGCTCGCAGTGGCCTTTAAGGATCGACGTGTACCTGTGCGCAAACCCGCACTTAAGTCATGAAGACCAATACCCTGGTTGTATTCTTCGAGTCGGGCTTGTTCCGCGGCTTTCCACGACTCAATGAGCACGTCAATCTGTTCATGACATGCGCGTCCCCGGCTTCGGAGATAAACGAGCGCTTCCTGATCCCCAACTTCTTTAACCTCGTCTGCGATAACTTCGACCCAGGATTCCGCTTTGGCGAGCCACCCGGATTCTTCAGCCGAGCCCACCGAGGCGCGCGGTTCCTGTTTCGGCTTAGCATCCATTTTTTGAAGCGTAACATGTCGAGTTTCGCCCGGTAGTCAAAAGTGCGACGTGCCACGCTCTCTGACCTTCTGCACGGCCAAGGCTGCCCTGACGCCGGAAATGTCCCTGCGCATCGAAAAGGCATTCGGCCCGGACATGAACCACCTTCTGCGCCTGCAGCTCGCCTACGACGTGGCTAGAACGCGGGAGCACGCACGGGACATCTCGATCAAACGGTATGTTCCGGCCTAAAAACGTTACAAGGAGATGTTCAGTACTTCCCAGCAGCTCTCAGTGCTATCTCGATTGTGGCGAGCGGCAGAAGCAGCGATAACGGCGCATCCGCCAGGGGTACAGCACCATAGCTGGCATACCATTCGGCCACCCGTTGATTCTTGGCGTCGATGACAAGTACGACCCCGCCAACTTCCGCCGATGCAAGCAAGCAACGCCTTCCCGCCGCGAGCAGAAGCTGTCCTCCCAGTCCCTGCCCCTGTAGCTTGCGATCCACGGCCAAACGGGCCAAGCGGAAACCCGGCACGTCATGGCGCGCCAGCCCGCGGCGTACGATTTCCGGCGTGCGGGCATATTCAACCGAGGCGGGACTCAGGCTGTAGAAGCCGAGAACCGTTTTGTTATCGGCATTGTCAATCGCAAGGAAGGTTTTCGCGCCGCCCAGTTCGTGGCTCTTGCGGGCATAACGGCGTAAGAATTCGTTCAGCGCTTGTTCGCCGCAGTCGAAGGCTTCCCGATCGTGTTTCTTTTTGATCGGCTCTTCGTGCCAGGCGGTCGCGGTCACCGTGGCGGCAAGGCCTCAGCGGCAGCACGCAGTCTAGCGTTCGGCGCTGGGGGATTTTCGAGCAGGTCCAGAACCCGCATGCTGTCCCTCTCGGAGAGTTGCAAATGATCAGCTTCTTCGATGACGGCCTTGGCAGCACTTAAGGTGTGCCGAATGACGAAATCCGTCAGGTCGGTGTGGGTCAGGGCCACCGCTCGCAAGAGCAATGCTTTATCCTCGGCACGAATCCGCAAGGACATCCGACTGTTGTCCTCGACGGCTGGTCTTGGCATGGCTTATTCTCTGGTTTGTACGCATTCAAATGGTACGATAGAAGGAGAACGGAAGTCAAGACTCCGTACATATTGATTACGTACACTCTCTCCCCGGTCAAACCGGTCCGGGAGCAGGCCCATCGTATGACACCTAGGTTCGTGGGCCCCCAAGCCATTCTTTTTGAGAGAGAAAAGCACAGGCGAGCTCGCCTTCGAAGGGCTGGTGTCGGTATCTCGCGCGACGGGATTCGCTATTCGCGAATCGCGAATGTAGAATGGAGTTATGGCATTGAAGCCTCAAGACGTTTACGTCGTCCTCAAGCTTGTGGTTGCTGGGTCGCGTCGCGCTCCTTACTCGCACCTCGCGCTTGAGCTGGTGATGAGTCCTTCTGAGGTGCATGCGAGTGTAAAACGCGCACGAGCGAGTGGCTTGCTTCACGGGTCTGGCTTGGAGAATCGACCTAACCTAGCAGCGCTTGAAGAGTTTCTCGTTCATGGGTTGAAATATGTGTTTCCGGCGGAGCGTGGTGAGCTGACGCGGGGTGTTGCGACCTCGTATGGGGCAGCGCCATTGCGCGAGCTGATCGCTCAGACGGATGACCCAATTCCCGTCTGGCCGCATGCGGAGGGCAAGCAGCGCGGTGTTTCCCTTGCACCCTTGTATAAAACCGCCCCGATTGCTGCACTGCGTGATGCGCCCTTCTATGAGCTGTTAGTGCTTGTCGATGCGCTGCGCGAGGGTCGCGCCCGAGAGCGTAAGATCGCCGAGACGGAATTGCACCGTCGATTGCGAGAGGCCAATGCCGCGTACAAATCTTGAGCGGCTCATCACTACTGCCGGACTCCTACGTCCCATGCTTGGGGACCTCGTGTTTGTGGGAGGAGCAGTCACGAGCCTACTCGTTACGGATGATGGCGCGGGCGCACCGCGCACGACCCTGGATGTGGACGCGATAGCTGAAATCACGTCACATGCTGAGTATGCTGTGTTTGGCGAACGCCTTCGCGTGCTCGGATTCTCCGAAGACACAAGGGAAGGATCGCCGCTGTGCCGATGGATTTACGCGGAGTCGATTCTAGACGTCATGCCGCTTGACGAGAGCATCCTCGGGTTCTCGAACCGCTGGTATCGCGCGGCAATGAGTGCAGCAATCGTGCACCGGCTCACGGACGATTTAGAGGTTCGCGTAGTCACCGCCCCGTACTTTCTCGCGACTAAGCTTGAAGCCTTCAAAGGTCGTGGGCGGAGCGACTTCTTCGCAAGCCACGATCTAGAGGATCTTGTATTTGTCGTGGACGCCCGTCCGACGATCGTAGAGGAGGTTCGGGCAGAAACGCAGTCGCTGCGCGAATACCTGCAGATTGAAATCGCGCGCTTGGTAGCGATGCAGGAATTTGTCGATGCACTACCTGGCTACCTGCTTCCGGATGCGGCGAGTCAAGCCCGAATCGGCGTGGTGCTGCAGCGGCTCAAAGGTCTCGCATCGACATAGAGCCGGAAATTCCCACCGGAGGACCGCAAGCGCAGTCGATCTGCCTGGATGGGCGCTTGACGGGAATTCGCCACTAGCTTCCCTGAAACCCACTGAAACTAGGAATTCGGCTCTGTCCTTGTCTGATAGCTCTACCGCCCAAACCCTGGCTTCAGACCAAATGTGGGCTGCATTCCCCATTCCTGGGCGGCGAGATAGGAAAGGGCATCGCTAAGGTGTGTTCGTTGGGGATCAGGTTTGTCGAGCTCGCCAGTGGGATTACCCAAAACGTCACGGCGCCAGCGAACCTGCCGAAGATCCTTCAAAAGCTCTTTGCATTTAGAGTGGATGAACATATTGGTTGTTCCGGAAACGCTCCGCAGCATATTGTTCACGGTGTTCACTTGATCGGCGGAGATTTCGAAAGTGCGACGTGCCACGCTCTCCGACCTTCCGCACGGCCAAGGCTGCCCTGACGGAAATGGCCCTGCGCATTCGAAAAGGCATTCGGCCCGGACATGAACCACCTTCTGCACATGCAGCTCGCCTACGGCGTGGCTAGAACGCGGGAGCACGCACGGGACATCTCGATCAAACGGTATGTTCCGGCTTAAACGCACACTCACCGAGGAGCCACAAAAGACAGCGGCCGCCGAGACCGAGAAACGCGCGCCTTAACGCAAGATAGCGCAACAAATAACGCGGACTTTGGTCGAACTCGACGATCAAGGAACTCCTTCCATCTGCGATGGAACGGAAACCCGGATCGAGTCACCCTAACCGACTAACAGCACGACGCATAATCGCGGGTTGGGCGCCACATCTTCCAAGTCCCTGCAACCACGAAGCCCGCGTCTCAAACCGAACCCAGGTTCTCGTTATCTGGCGTTATTTTTACGCGACCTGCCAGTCGCGCTGGGCGGGTCTGCAGGGAAGACTGCGACGAGAGTTCTAAGGCGTATGGTGCAGCGAACCGGGGGGCTAACGGTCACCCGGGTGAAGCAGGAACCGCCTTTAGCACCCAGAAGTAAAGAAACTATGAAACGGTTTATGGCCGGTTCACCTCTCTAGAGAGTCTGAAACGTCTAGGGAGGTCCCAAACTTCCCCCTAGCCAAGGCTCGGGGTTGAAGTTTTCGGAGGAGGGGACCTCCCTTTTCAATTACGTCCGGCGGGGTTTCGAGCGGCCTGGGTTACGCGCTTCAGTCTGACCCGCCATAACAGGCACCGACAATGGCATGAGCCGCCTCGGCAACGACTGTACGACCTTCTGCATCTCGATTCCAAATTGTTCAGGTGGGCAATCGATAGTCAGGCAGAACTTGTGGCCCAATCCGTTTGCTGGACTCTTGAAAGCCCAATCTGTTGAGAACACATCCAACTCCCCGTGCCGCGCCATCCCGCCTAACCTCGCATTAATGCGTAATTTCACATTAATCTTGACAGTGTAATCGCGGCCATCCGGGAACCGGCACAGAAAAGAAACAGTTCCTTGCCCTAGTGCGGCGAAATCTTCAGGCGTTTGCTCTTCTAAACGGCGTAGTGCCTTCATGATTTACATTCAGAGTTCGGCAAACTCCGAAAATACAGTATACACTGACGTCTTTGGTTCGGAAGCGTTCGAGAATAGGTTCCTGTGCCTGCTTCGGGTTCATTACCTCCAGTACGAATGCAACGTTTCCATGCGTTTCCGTTTTAACCCCGCTATTCAGGCTGCGCCTGTCTCGATGGATCGCGAAGCGACTATTTTTGTCGAGACGTCTCGGCGCATCGATCCGTATTGCCGTCATTAAGTCCCTAATGCCGTCGTGAAGCCGGCTTTGCCATCGCCGTCGCCCACCGTTAGCCTCCCTGGAAGACCCAGCATCAAAAACGCACTGCGCGCTGCGTTCGCGAACCGCCACTTAGAACCCTGAGCGCATGTGTCGTAGAACCGCCTTTTGCTGGCAAGTGTATTGAGCCACAACAATTCAGTTCGTATAATTGCGAGGTGGTGATTAGGGACTCAGTTTCGGAGGACCTAACTTCACCGACGGGTTGATTGGCGGTTTCTTCGGACGGAGGACCGCCGATCCCCGTAGGCTTTCCTGCGCCGCCGCACAAGCAGGTGGGACCCCGACAGAGTTGGTACCAGTGCGGGCACAGCTTTCCTTCGGCCTGTCAAGGAGCGGCGATTGTGAATAGTAGGTTACGTTGTAGATGGCTTCGCGGAAACGAACTTTGGTTACCGTTTCCATGATGAAAGGGCTCCGCAAAACTAACCCACCGACCGGCGCCTGAAGAATCTGCGACGGCAGCTCCGACAAAAGAAGGGTGCGAGACGAATGAGGTGGAACAGCGCTGCGATGAGTCCAGTGCGTTGAATGCGGTATACGTCCAGTGAGCCACATCTAGGACAGCGTCGGGTCCAGATCCCAGAAAGTACCCGTGTCGGCAGCCAGCCTGTGATTTGCCGCCTGGATGCGTTCATGACAGATTTGCTGTTCTCAGCAGCAGTCCTTTGAAGATTCGGTGTGAGTCAAATTATATTGGAGCGGCGGCCAAAATGCCAGGGGTTCACCACTTGACAGGGGTTCACCACTTGACAGGGGTTCACCACTTGACCCAGCCTGCGTGGGCCCGCTGAGGTCATAGCTAGGGAGTTCTGTAGCTCTTGTCCGGAAAGAGCGTTTGGTCCTCGACAGGAGCCCCGAGAATGGCCAGAAGGCGAGCATTCCCGTCTCGGCTTCCCTTAACGGGTGATCGCAGACCGTAAAACCCGTTGAAAGCCTGTGGAAATCGGTTTTTTGGGTAGTTACCCTGATCAAACGGAGCAGATTTTGCCAGTATAGTGTTGAGGTCGGTCTTTTTTGAAGACTCGGGGTCGAAAAAACATACCCCACCCAGCCGCTCAATCCTCCGAGGCGGACCGGGTTTCCTTCAGGTAGTGGGTCGGCTTACTTTGACCCACTACCTTCTTGCGGTCCAGCAAAGGCCACCTAACCGATGGGTTTGCCCGGCGCTGGCTAACCGGGAATGGGCACTCCTGACCCTTCCGCTCTAATGGCAGGGTCAACGAAGTAGATCGCCGAGGTACTCCGAAGCAGTCGCGCTTCCCTCGGACGGCGCCCAAGGTGCAGGTTCCTTGTCAGTGAGCGGGTCCCAAGGGCCAGGCTTCACCTCGTAACAAACAGCGTGGGGGGTCAAGGACGCAATGCTGTGCCAAATGCCTGGGGCCACATCAATGCCGCGTGCCATTGGTTTCCCGATGGCAGACGTGGGAAGTTTTTCAGGAAGGGGTCCTGAACCGAGGACAAAAGTATTATCGATAGTTCCATCATCTCGGAAGAGAAATACGGCTACATAGCCGTCCAAGACAATGAACGACTCAGCCTTCGGGGGATCTTTGTGACGGTGAGGAGCCACATACGTGCCGTAGGTGAAGACGTTCAGAAAGCGGTGCGGGTTGTCCGCGGGGCCGGCGTGAAAGTTGTGGTTCATCCGCAGCCTCGGGGAGTTCTTAGCCTTTTCAATCACCGACTCAATCAATGAATCCGTGAGCAATTGCACAGGTGCCGACTGTTCCATAGTGTCCATCATAAACGCCTTCGATCAGAAAGGCGTTCTCTTTCTTGCGTTCGCCGGTTAACTGTAACTTTCCTGTAAACCGCGCTTAGCCTGAGACCTACATCCCGCAAAAGTTTCGAGATGGCACTCAGAGTCGCCTGGTTGCCTGATCGTAGTCGTTTTCACCTGTGATTTCCATGGCCTGCCGACTTTCTCAGACCTAACGCTCAGAAGCGATCATGCCGATCTTTGTAAGCACGGCCACTGCAAACCGCTGAGAAGTTGCCTGTTTGGGAGGAATGGACCTTGACAAGGGTAAGAAAAGCCGGTGATAATCCCGCAGGCATGCTCTAGCGCGCGTCGCGGCCAAACATGGTTGCGCACGGCTTGGAGTACCCGTAACGTCCACGACTTTCAGATGCTTCGAACATCCATCCTACTGTTGGCATTCTGTCCGGCGCTCGTACAGGCTCAGAGCCCCGTACTTACTGCACAAAACGATAACCTGCGCACGGCTGCCAACCCGAATGAGACTACACTCCGGCCGCGGAACGTGAATGCAACCGGGTTCGGAAGACTGTTCACTCGCACTCTGGATGGCTATCTTTCCGCACAACCACTGTTCGTTCCTAACGCTACCGTTCTGAATAGCGGCGTGCACAACGTTGTATACGTCGCGACGATGAATAACAGCGTGTACGCATTCGACGCGGACGATCCAAATCTGTCTGCGCCACTGTGGCGGACGAGCCTGGGACCGGCCGTGCCGGCTCCCTATCTGCCCGCCGACGAAACGATTGGATTGGGACCGCTGGCGGGAATCCTGAGCACGCCGGTGATCGATCCGGCCAGCGCCACGTTGTACGTCGTGGGTTTGGTTTTGCAGGACGAGTCTCCGATCTATCAGTTGCACGCGCTGGATCTCTTGACTGGCGGGGAGAAGCCCAACAGCCCGATATTGGTCCAGGCAAGCGAAGGGATCGAGACGTTCAACCCAAGCAAACAGCTGCACGCGACAGACTTGCTGCTGGTGAACGGAAATATCTACTTTGGGCTTGCCTCCTACGGCAATATCGATCCTGAACGCAGCTGGATTTTCGGCTACGACGCCGCCACATTGCAACAGACTGCCGTGCAAAACCTCGTTCTCGGCCGTATCGGACTCTCTGCCAATTCCGACGGATTCGTTTACGCATGCACGGGGAACGGTACTCGGGACGGAATTCTGAAACTTGGCGGAAGTTGCTTGAAACTGGACCCTTGGCGGAGCCTTGCAGTAACGGACTATCTCGCGGGAGATGTCAATGCCGTTCCATCATTGGCTTACTGGGACGACCCAGAAAGTCCATCGCTCTATGTCTGGGGTGGCAATGATCGCCTGAAGAGATACCGATTCGTGGACGGGATGCTCGAGCCGAATCCGGCCTCCACGAGTACTGCGGTGGTGCCGTACGGCGCCGCGCTGAGTATCTCGTCCAACGGGAAGGACGCCGGATCTGGAATCGTATGGGCTACCACGCCGAGCGCTCCTCCGGCTTTCGATGTAGTCCCCGGCGCGCTGAGAGCGTTTGACGCATCCGATGTATCCATCGAGTTGTGGAACAGTGACTGGAACTCCTCGCGCGACACGTTGGGTAGCTTCGCAAAGTTTGCCGCGCCCACCGTTGCCAACGGCAAAGTATACGTCGCCACGTTTTCGAACCAATTGGTCGTATATGGTTTACTCCCGTCGGTGCCAGTTTTCGGTAGCCCTGTTGTTGCGACTAGCCGGAGCGTGGTTCAGGAAAAGCGTGGGATGGCCATGCTGGCGGCTACTGCCCCGACTCCTGCAACGTTGCCGACAGGGTTAATCGGCCGCTGGACGTTTGATGCTGCCGACACCAGCAATACGCAGGCCTTTGACAAATCCGGCAATAGCTACACAGGTACGCTGTCGGGTGCAATTACGCAAACTTCCGGACAGGTGGGAGACGCCTACGCCTTCTCGAACAACGGTTCGATCAATATGGGCTACGCCAGCCAGGCCGAGCTCAACAAAGATCTCACTCTGGCCGCATGGATCAAGACGACCAATTCCAGCCGCAGCGAAGCGTTCATCGCCAAGTACGACACGCAAGGCTACG
>JAIQFE010000099.1 GCA_020073445.1 Terriglobia bacterium | reverse complement strand
GTCCGAGTTGCGCGGGGCTGCGCTTGAAGTGCTTGGCGAACTCGGTGATCTGCCGCAGGTAGCAGACAGTGGTGGACTCGGAGTAGTTGCGTCGCTGCAACTCCTCCTGCATTCGCTTGCGAAGTTGGGTCACGGAATCTCCTTCCGCGATCCACGATAGACAAAACGTCCCGCTTACCGTTCCGCCGCGAAGCGGCTTAGTTCAATGACGCATATCGGGCATCTTTAGGTGGCTGATCCTCAGTAATCATTCCGACTAGGCGGCCCAACGGGATTACTTCGGAGTCGCCGACCATTCGGACACAATCGTTCATGCCATGCCGCCGGTTAACCGTTGAAATCGTTGATCTATTTCCGCGGCTGAAACTTCCACAGAGTGGACCGCAGGCCGACTCGCAGTGCCAGAATCCGTCCGTCCGGCAGCCAGGCCATGGAGTGATAGTCGCTCACGTCATCGGAGGCGACTCGTGTGATGCGCCCGGTGGCCGTGTCGATGAGACCAATAGGACTGAACCAGGAGTCTAGCGGCTGGAGCGGAAATAAGAGCCGGCCATCCGCGCTCACAGAGTTGGGAGACAACCACCAGGTACCCATCAGGGGCTGTGAGGGGTCCATCTTGATCTCTCTTTCGGCGCCGCCTTCCAGAGGGACACTGAATAGCCGGGTCTTCGAGGCTTCGTTTGCGTTGATCACCAGGTAGCGCCCAGAAGGGTCTGCCGCCACGCTATCGCCCGCGCGGATCATGCGGGGCTCGCTGCCGGAGGCGAAAACAGCCCAGATGACGCCGCCCGCCGCGGCATATAGTGTCTTCCCATCCAGAGAAGAGGCGAGGGAAACAATCTTTCCTTTGTTTAGTGAGATTCTCTGCTCAATGCGGCCGCTGGTCGTATCCGCCACCGCGAGGGCCTGATGGGATTCGGTTCCTATGATGAAAGCAATTCCATGCGGACCGGCAGCAGTCATCGGAGCCGACGTTTCCTCAGCCGTAGAAGTCAATGGAATCGGCTGCTTTCCTTTTTCGACCACCATCAGGCTAGTCCGGCCTGCGGTGCGCTCTGCCACAACCGCGCGCCCATCGGGGAGCTCCACCAACATCGGCAAAGGGAGCAGCGAGTAACTGGCAATGTGCTCTGTCTGACCGTTCGCAAGCGAGCGGCGGACTAGTTCGGTGGGGCGGTCCATGAGGCTGATATACACGCTCCCGTCTGGAGCCGCATCCATATACCACGCCAGATTCGCCACCGTGAACAAAGTTTGCGGCGGTGTTTGTCCGTTCAATGCAATAGAGACGATCCGTATCAGGGAGTCCGCCCACATTGTCGCTATGACGGACTTACCGTCGCGGGTGACGGTGAAGGCTCTGGTCGCTACCGTCGAGATCTGCCGCACTTTGGAGGAGTCAAGATCCACCAAGAGGAAGGCCGGAGGTTCGTTCTCTCGCCCCAATCGATACCCATAGATCACCGCCTCCTTTCCCCCGGGAACCGCCCGCATCGGATGTCCGGGGCTACTCGAGTCGAAGGCGATCACCGGCAGGTCTTGCAGACGGCCGCTATCCGGCCAGAATCGGAAGAGCTGCGTCTTGCGCTCCGCGTTGAATCGTATGACGAGCAGAGAACCGTCTGGGAGCGGCTCCGGATTTGATGCTTTTTCGAGAATCAGGCGTTCGTCACCACCCAACAAAGGGACACTATAGATGCCCTGGGGAACGTCTGTCCGGCGGTCGTAATAGATTGATGCGCCATCGGGCGACCAGGCTATGGCGAAGGTAGTGCCGTGTTCGCGATTGTGCGTAAGCAAAGACCAGTTGCCGGTTTCGGGTTTCATCACGGCAACCTGCGCAAGGCCGTTGTCCATGGCCTGAAATGCAAGCAGGCTCCCGTCCGGAGAGACTCGCGGATCCAGGGCCATTTCCGGACCGCCGAGGATTCCACCCGACCAACCCGGTGCTTCGGGATCGTGCCAGAGCATCCGGCCGCCTGCCACGCCGGCGGCCACCAGAACCAGCGCCGCAGCAGCCGACACCGCTCGCTTGCGCCACGGCGACGGAGCTGCCGGTGCCGTGCCCGTCTGGATCCTCGATCCCCCGCTGCCTTGCGACATCGCCGATAACGCGAACGTTAGGTCTCGCGCGGATTGAAAGCGGTTTTCGGGCTCCTTTTCCAGACAGTGGTGCGCCACCTGCCGTACCAATGCTGGTACGGAGTCGGGCAACTCCGGCGGGTCTTCCTTGAGAATCGCCCTCATGGTCTCGACCGCGGTATCGCGATGGAACGCCCGGTGTCCACTCAACAACTCGTAAAAGATCACCCCGAAACTGAAAATATCGGAGCGGTGGTCGGCCACTAGTCCTTTCACCTGTTCCGGTGACATGTAGCCCACAGTTCCCATCACCACGCCGGGATCGGTTTTTAGGGGTAGCGTTTCCGTGTCACCAAATTCGGACTGGAAATCCGACTGGAAGCTAACCTGGGGCACCGACATCTTGGCGAGACCAAAATCCAAGATCTTAATGCGTCCGTCGCGCGTGAGCAGAATGTTGGCGGGTTTCAAGTCGCGATGCGTGATCAGAGCAGTGTGCGCGGCGGCTAACCCAGTAGCGATCTGCACAGCACAATCCAATGTCCGGCGCAGGTTCAGTTTAGATGCGTTCAGCGTTTCGCCGTCCACCAGTTCCGTGACTATATAGAGAACGCCATTCTCGCTGCCGATGTCGTAGATCGCGACGATGTTGGGATGATTCAGCGCAGCCACGGCGCGGGCTTCCTGCTCGAAGCGCTGGCGACGGACTGCTTCGTGAGTCAACGCCTCGGGCAAAATCTTCAGAGCGACTTCGCGTTTGAGCCGCGTGTCTCGTGCCCGATAGACCTCGCCCATCCCGCCGGCGCCAATCGACCCTAGGATTTCGTATGGGCCCAGTTTTTCGCCCACAGATAGAGGCATGTGAGTGATTCAGCTTAGTGTAGCCGAACAGGGGCGCGGATAGTGCCTGGATAACTGGGAGTCATCTTCTCAAGGCATGTCACGCACGACTCGCATGATCCTGGGCGCGGTTCTGGATCTTGAGAGCAAGATTCCTACCGATATTCCGGTAGCTTTGATCTGGAGTGCTCGGGCGGGGGATGCCGGGGCGAAGACGGGTAGGCGGTGCCCGAGCACTTCAGATAAGGCGGCATTGAACTGAGCCGAAGCAGGGGCTATGCGTTTTGAAAGCGATTTAAGCCGTGTAATCCTGAGGGGCGGCGTGGATGGGAAGGGTGACAGCGAGGCGTGAG
>JAIQFE010000032.1 GCA_020073445.1 Terriglobia bacterium | reverse complement strand
CCCTCCTGCAACAAGCCGACGATGTCGGCCATCGGCAGGATCATCTGGATGTTGGGGTTCTGTTCGGTGGCGAGCCGGCGGAACTGCTGCACGGCCCGTTGCTGGTCGATCTGGTATCTTCTCTTCATAGCGACTCTCTCCTTTTTCTTGGCAGAAAAACTACCCAGAGGCGTTCACTCCTCCAGGTTTGAGAGTCGCTTACTTTCTACGAACTAACGGGCATGCTCGAAGAAGTGCCACCACGTTAAGTTGCTAAGGGAGTTCGAAGCCGATGCGTTGGTTCGCGCGAAAGGGGGCGTTGCGGTTATGGAGTGTCTTCCTGCTCTGGCACGTTGGGGCTTTTATTTCGATTCGTCCCAACATGAGTTTCGGAAGCGCGGGATTGGTGGGCCTCATGTTACTTCCCGGGGATTTTGTTGCGGCACGGCTGCCTGTGGTACGGGATTATGCGTCCACCTTCTGTCTTGTCCTGGTTCTCATTAACGTGCTCGCCTGGCATTTTGGATTTCGCTTCGCTATTTGGCTGGCAAGAGCGATCCACCACCCTAAGGCGGGTTTTTATGGGTTTTTCATTGACAAACGGCCCAAAGCAGGTAAACTGAGCGTGTAAGAGCAAAGATGTTTTGCTCGCACAAGTAGCCCCCGCCTGGCTGTTCTCCCTTAGAATCATTCCCTGCCGAAGATTCCTTTCTGCGCGCCAAGTCCGTGTGCGCATTTACGGTTCATTCAAAAACCCGCCCCATCGGGGCAATCGAAAGGAAACATTCCCATGAAAACGAATCTCTTGAAGTCCGCTGTTTTGGTGGCGTCCCTATTGGGTGCGCTCGGCTCTGCGTCGGCTGAGACGCTGCATGCGCGCATCCCGTTCGGGTTCTCCGCGGGAGGCAAGGCCATGCCTGCCGGAGCCTATTCAATCTCCACCATCCCGGGCGCGCCCAGCGTTCTCCTGTTTGAGAACGAAACGACCAAGATGCAGGCCATCGTGTTCGTGCGCACCGATCCGAGAACGCCGGCCAACCCGGCAACTCCGTTGGTGTTCACAAGCAGTGGCGGCGAGCGCACGGAGCTCGCCAACATCGTGACCGACGGGTCTAGTTACGAGCTCAGCGTACACCCGGCCTCGAAGTCGCTGAAAGGAGCCGCCCTAGCGATTACTTCGGCAGGCAAGTAGCTTCATGGCAGGACAGGCTCGCGCGTGGTTATCCGCGTGCTATCCGCGTGTTACCCGCGCGCGAGCTTGTTCAGTCCGTTGAACGCCGCGGCCTTGTAGCACTCCGCCAAGGTCGGGTAGTTGAAAACGGTATCGACGAAATACTCCACGGTTCCTTTGAGGATCATCACGGCCTGGCCGATGTGCAGCAGTTCGCTGGCGCCGTCGCCGATGATGTGGACCCCCAGGATCTCCTTGGTTTCGCGGTGGAAGATCAGCTTGAGTCGTCCGGTGGTGTCGCCGCGGATCTGGCCGCGCGCGATCTCGCGATAGTATGCCACACCGACTTCATAGGGAACGTCTTCGTCGGTGAGTTGCTCCTCCGTCTTGCCGATGAAGGAGATTTCGGGGATGGTGTAGATGCCGTACGGATAGGTCGCGGGATTCGACTGCATGGGCAGGCTGTAGGCGCGCGCGGCAGCGATTCGGCCCTGTTCCATAGAGACCGAGGCGAGGCTCGGGAAACCAATGACGTCGCCGGCGGCGAAGATGTGCGGAACCTTGGTGCGGAAATCGGCATCCACTTTGATGCGCCCGCGATCGTCGGCTTCCAGGCCCGCCGCTGCAAGATTCAGTTCGTCGACGTTGCCCTGGCGGCCGACCGCATAAAGCAGCGCGGAACCGCTGATCTTCTTGTTGCTCTCCAGATTCGCCACGACGCTGCCGTCGGGCATTTCCTCGACGCTTGAGACCTCTTCGTTAAGCCGCATGGTCACGCGGCTGTCGCGCAGGTGGTAGGAAAGAGCCTCCACGATTTCCCCGTCGGCGAATTCCAACAGCCGGGGACGTTTCTCCACCAGGATCATGCGGACGCCCAGCGTGGCGAACATACAGGTGTATTCCACGCCGATCACGCCGCCGCCCACCACGATGAAGGTCTTGGGCACGTCCTTCATGTTCAGGATCTGGTCGCTGTTGATGATGTTGCGATTGTTGTAGGGAACCTTGGGGGACACGGCCGGCTTGGTGCCGGTGGCGATGATGATGTTCTCGGCGCGGTAGTCGTTCGCTCCAACCAGACTGGTCACGCGGATGGTGTGCGGATCGACGAAGGAAGCGCTCCCTGCCAAAACTTGCACGCCGTTGCGCGTGAGCTGCGAGACGGTCACGTCGATTTCGGTCTTGATCACGTGCTGGACCCGAAACGCCAGGTCCCCCATGGTGATCTTCTCTTTCACGCGGTAGTTGACACCGTAGATTCCCTGGTAGGCATAACCAGAAAGATGCATCACCGCCTCGCGCAGCGTTTTGGACGGGATGGTGCCGGTGTTGATGCACGCGCCTCCCACGCACTCGCGCTGCTCCACCACGGCGACCTGTTTCCCGGACTTTGCGCCCTGAATAGCGGCTCGCTGGCCGGCCGGCCCCGAACCGATTACGATCATGTCGAAGTTTTGCATGGGTAGAGAAGACTATAAGATGCCAGTATAAAGGTGATCGGCCGTTTTGGCGCATTGCAATAAGGTGACAGACCGTATTGACATACTCGGCGGAGGGCCCGCGGGCTCGGCTGCTGCGCTGGCGGCTTTGCGCGAGGGCGCTCGCGTTCGCGTTATCGAGAAATCCCGGTTCCCGCGGCACAAAGTCTGCGGCGAGTTCTTTTCGCCGGAGATCGCGCCGGAGCTGGAACAACTGGGCGCATGGGACGCTTTCCTGGCCGCCGGCCCGGCCCGAGTATGCCGGACGGCGCTGCATTTCGGCGGACATTCTAAAATCACGACGAAAAGCTCGCGCTTGCCGGATCCCGCGTTCGGGCTGAGCCGGTACGCCTTCGATCTGTTGCTGCTGGATCTGGCTGGAGCCGCGGGCGCCGAGGTATCGAGCGAGACGCAAGAGTCACCCTTGATCGTGGCCACAGGACGATCCGCCAAACCCACCCAGCGTGGCCAGCGGCTGTTCGGATTCAAGGCGCACTTCGAGGGGCCTGTCGATGATGCCGTGGAGCTGTTCTTCTTCGATCGCTGCTACGTCGGCGTGAGTTGCATTGAAGGTGGCAAGACCAACGTCTGCGGGCTCGCGCCGGAGAGTTTCCTTTCGCGTTTTGGTTTCGAATACGACAGCATCGTGACGCATTCCCCGGCCCTTGCCGATCGGCTCCAGCCTCTGCAACGAGTGACTCAGTGGTTTTCCACAGGACCGCTGCAGTACGGGCAGGCATTCGCAAACGCGGGTGATGCGTATCTGGCCGGCGATGCGCTATCCTTCGTCGATCCGTTCACGGGATCGGGATTACTGGCGGCGGTTCGATCGGGAGCCATGGCGGGAAAGGCGGCTGCGATCGGACAACCCGTGGCCGAGTACCTGCGGGATTGCCGGGCGAGCCTGCGTCAGCCGTTTCAGGTCGCGGGAGTGTTGCGGCGGGCGCTGGAAGGCGGATGGGCGGAAAGGCTTGCGCCGCTGGCGCCGTCTCACTTGCTTTTTGCGCTTACGCGTCCGAAGTGAATTTGCGCTCCGCGGCCAGATGAAAAAAGCCGGTGAGTACTCGGAGGAGGATACTCACCGGCCGGCTTGCTACTGACTCTAGGTCGCGTAGCGCGCCAAGCTTTCGGGAAGCCCACCGGGCAGTCGGTAGCTCTTCCCTCGAGAAAGAGACGCGATGAAACCTTCAAATAAAGGTTCCACAACTGGACAACCTCATGCTACCACCGCCGAATGCATATGTACAGATCTAAGGCTTCGGTGCGGATTGCAGGCCATAACTGGCTGTAAACGCAGCAGTTAGCGGCTACTCGAAGGCGCTCGAAGTCTTCCCGACAGCCACAGGAACACGACGGCGGCGGCGAGTTGCATGCCAAGACCGAACGATACGACAGCCGTTATCGAATGGTCATAGAGTACCCCCATCACTGTACTTCCCACGAACCACATGACTCCGTAGACACCGTTGAACGCGCCGAACGCGCTGCCGCGCTTGTTCATGGAGACGACTTGAGCGATGCCTGACCGCAGAATCGCATCCTGCGCTCCGATGCCCGTCGCCCAGCAAGCGACGCCCGCCATCGCCGCCGTGGGGCCGCCGAAAAACCCCAGCGGCAGCGAGAGCATCGAGATTAGAGTCCCGGCGGAGAGCATGCCGATTCCAAAGCGGTCGAACAGCCGTCCGAAGAGCGGAGCCGTGATCGCGTTCACGGCCATCGCGCCCGAGTAGAGCAACGGGATCGTCGCCGGCGACACGACTCCGGCGTTCTGAAAGTGGTACGAGAGCAGCGCGAAGTCGGCGAATCCGCAAGCCAGGAGTCCGGAGGCGGCGACGTAGATCCAAAAAACCTTCGGAAAGGCGTTCTGTTCGATCTGGCGCGGCGCGGTGGTGCCTTGAGCCGGAAACCAGGCGCGCGCCACGAGCAACGCAGCCACCGCGGCACCGGCGGGAAGTATCAACCCGAGGAAGGCGGGTCCAAAGGCGTGCGATCGCGCGACGGTAAAAGCTACCAGCAGGGGGCCGATGACTGCGCCGGTCTGGTCCAGCGCTGCATGCAAGCCGAATCCCCAGCCGTGGCCGACCACCGTAGTCGCCTCGGACAGCAGGACGTCGCGCGCCGGACCGCGGATGCTCTTCCCGGTGCGTTCCAGAGCGACCAGCAACGCAGCCACCCACCAGTGTCCGGCGAAGGCCAGCGCCGGGACCGCGATCAAGTTCACGCCGTAGCCGACGATGGTGATGGTCCAGTAGGATCGGGTCCGGTCGGCCAGGCGTCCGGAGAAGAAGCGCAGGCTGGCTGCCAGCATCTCCCCGATCCCGGCGACGATACCGACTTCTGCGGCGCTGGCTCCGAGATCGTGGAGGAAGGGACCGATGACACTGCGGGCGCCTTCATACGTGATGTCGGCGAACATGCTGACGATTCCGAGGCAAACGATGAAGCGGATCGCGCGCTTTCTCCGGTCAGAAGCGCCTTGGGAATCGGAGGCCGTCACTTCGCTGCCATTTTTAGCAGTTGTTCGGCGTGGCGAAGGGCTTCCTGGGTGATGCGCTCGCCGGAAAGCATGCGGCCGATCTCGCGGGTGCGGGCTTCGGGCGCCAGTTCCTCGATGGTCGCGATGGTGCGGCCGTGGTCCGAGTGTTTTTCGACGAAGTAGTGGTGATCGGCGAAGCCCGCGATCTGTGGCAGGTGCGTCACGCAGATCACTTGATTGGAGCCGGAGAGCTTCTTGAGGCGCCGGCCGACGGATTCCGCGGCGCTACCGCCGACGCCAGCGTCGACTTCGTCGAAGACGAGCGTGCGGGGGGCAACATTCTTCCGGGCGGCTGGGCTCACGCAGGTCTTGAGCGCCAGAGCCACGCGCGACAACTCGCCGCCGGAAGCGATTTTGTCCAGGGGCTTCAGTTCCTCGCCCAGGTTGGGCGCGATTAGAAACGCGACCGTGTCGGCGCCGCGCTCGGACCACTCCGCGGGGTCCATATCGCTCACGACGCGGATCGCTATGCGGGTTTTCTCCATCGCCAGCGCCGCCAGTTCCTGTTCGACACGCTTGCCGAGATCGACTGCGGCCTTCTTGCGCTGAGCGGAGAGTTTCTTGGCGGCGGCTTCGTAAGCTTGCGCCAATGCGGCGACTTCTTTTTGCAAGGCGTTGCGGCGGTCGTCCGCGGTTTCCACCGCGCTCAGGTTGGCGCGAACCTCTTCGAGGAACGCGAGCACTTCCTCGACGGTCGCGCCATACTTACGCTTCAGCTTTTCGAGCGCGGCCAGCCGGTTTTCCACTTCGTCGAGACGTCCCGGATCGGCCTCCAGCTTGTCTACGTAGCGTCCGAGAGAGTGCGCCGCCTCCTGTAACGCGATGATCGCCGGCTGGAACTGTGCGAGGATCTCTTGCGCGCTCTCATCGATGCGGGCGAGTTCATCCAGGCGCTTGGCGATCGAGCCGACTTGCGCGGTTGCACTGGCGGGATCTTCGTACAGTGCTGCGTACGCGCCACCCGCGAGCTCCTGCAACCGGACGACGTTGCGCAGCACGCGCCGCTCGTTCTCCAGTTCCGCGTCTTCACCGGGCTGGGGCGAAACCGCCTCGATTTCCTTTCGCTGGAAGGACCAGAGATCCGCCAGCCGAAGTTTCTCCTGGGCGCTGCGCTCGAGCTCGTCACGTTCCTCCGCTAACCGCTTCCAAGCCTTGAAAGCGTCCGACACTTGGCTTGCCAGGTCGCCGGCGCCCGCGAAAGCGTCGAGCATATCGCACTGGACGGCCGGGGAAAACAGCTGCTGCTGATCGTGCTGGCCGTGGATATCGGCCAGATGGACGGCCAACTCCTTGAGCAGCGCGGCCGTGGCAGGCCGATTGCCGACAAAGGCACGCGACTTGCCGCCGGTCTGGATTTCGCGCTCGACGAGCAGCTCGCGGTCCTCGATTTCAATCCCGGCGTCCTCGAGCAGTTTGGCCAGGGCCGGCGATTCGGCGACCTCGAAGATCCCCGAGACGCGGGCGCGCGCAGCGCCGGTGCGGACCATTTCCGGGGAGGCTCGGCCGCCCAGCAGTAGTCCCAGGGCGTCGACCACGATGGATTTGCCGCTGCCGGTCTCGCCGGTGAGCAGGTTCAGGCCGGGGTGAAACCGCACGCGGGCCTTTTCGATCACCGCGTAATTTTCGACCGCGAGTTCGACCAGCACTGGAACCGATTATAGTAGGACCGCCTACCGTCGAGACAGTAGGAAACCGCGCTTACTTGTGCGATAAAACATTTTTTAACTTGCATGTTTCAGGTGCGTCTCGTTTACAATTGAAAAAGAAGCGCCTCGGCGTAGCGCGGACCATCGTCGGGGTTGGGCAGAAGAAGGGAATCGAACGGGTTGACGCTGCCACACTGGAACGCTGTACTGCTGCAGGTGAATTTTTCCGAGCTGACCGATCTCTCCGATCCGGTCTTGATCGTCGTCGTCGGCATCCTGCTCATATTTTCCCTTCTGTCGTTCACCATCATCTTTTCGAAGTTGGGCGGATTTCGCCGCGCGCGCCGGGCCAACCTGCGATTCCTCCGGGCTTTCCGCAAGTCCGCCGGTCTGGACGCGATCGCCGGTGCGGTAGAGCAGTTCCGCGCAGCTCCGCTGGCGACAGTCTTCGACTTCGGCTATAGCGAACTCAGCCGCCAGAAGGCGTCGCGATCCAAGCTCACTAACCTGATGGCTTTGGAACGCAGCCTGCAAATGGGGATCAGCGAGGAGATCACCAGGCTGGAGCGCAACATGAACTGGCTGGCCACCACCGCCGCCGTGTGTCCCTTTATAGGGTTGTTCGGAACCGTGCTCGGCATCATAGAAGCGTTTAACGGCTTAGGAACGGCTGGTTCCACCAGTTTGCGGGCCGTGGGACCAGGGATATCCAAAGCGCTTCTGGCTACGGCCTTTGGCCTGGGCGCGGCCATTCCGGCGGCCATCGCCTACAACTATTTCAGTAATGGAATCAAGGAAATAGGCCAGCGGCTGGAAGATTTCGCGCTGGAGTTCCTGAACGTTGCGGAACGGACCCTCGATACTTAAAGTTAGGGGGTCCAAATTAGGAGTTAGCAATGGCGTTTTCCGGGATGGGATCGGGCGGAGGCCGGGGACGCGGCCGGTGGCGTTCACAGGTGGGCGTCCTTTCGGAAATGAACGTGGTCCCGCTGGTGGACGTGGTTCTTGTGTTGCTGATCATCTTTATGGTCACGGCGAGCGTCATGGAGTTTGGGCTGAATATCGACGTGCCGCAGGTGAAGCAAGTCCGGGATACGAACGAGGAGCATCCGGTGGTCAGTGTTGGGAAAGACGGCACCACCAAACTGAACGACAAATTGGTGAACATCAATAACCTCGGAAAAGAAGTCAAGCGCCAATTCCCAGGTCAAAGCGATGTGTACGTTCGGGCGGACACGAACCTGATCTGGGGGAATCTTGCCCAGATTATCAGCGCACTCGATGAGGCTGGGCTGAAACAGAAGCTTGTCATGAAGCCGCTAGATCGGACGAAGTAATGGCACACGCCGACATTCTCGATCAACGCGAGCCGCTACGCGGGCCCTTTACGGGTGCCTTGGCGCTTCACGTCGGGATTGCCGGTGCGCTGCTGTTGTACACATTCCTGCTGAGACCTGGCGAACACTTCGGGGATCCCAATGCCGGAGGCACAGCAGTCGGCATATCGGTGACGAAGTCGATTCCTTTACCGCACAGCGGTCCTGAAAATCCCGTAGCTCACGACACGCAGTCGCAAGTGCCGCAGGAACCCGTCAAGCAGGAGAAGGCGAAGAAAGAGCCTCCGCCACCTAAGAATGCGGTCGAGCTGAAGAGCAAAACCGCCAAGCAACTGCGGGCGAAGGTGGAAACGCAGCCTCAGGTGAAGCACTTTAAGTCGTTCGAGGAACTTGATCCGAACAAGATCAAGTCGCAGCAGGCGCCCGCGGTGTCGAACCCATTATTTTCCGAGATGGCCGGTGCAGGCCGAATCGGCGCGGGCGCGAACACCACGCTCGGCTCAAGATTCGGCGCGTATTCTGCGCTGATTCAAGAACGGATCACGCAACATTGGCGCACGGGCGACGTGGATGCCAGTATCCGTACGGCACCACAGGTAGTGGTGCGATTCGACATCCATCGTGATGGTAGCGTCAGTGCCCCCTCGATTGTGCAGCCAAGCGGGATATCCACCTTGGATTTCTCGGTACGAAGAGCGATCCTGGAGGCGAGTCCATTTCCGCCGTTACCGAAGGAGTTCGAGCGAAGTTCGGCGACGGTTGAGTTTGTATTCGAGTTGAAGCGATGAAAACCAGAAATATCACCGTGCTTCTCATTACGGCCGTTCTCGGGATCGTATTTGCGGTCTCGCTAGCAGGCCAGGCGGACATTGGCGGCAGGATCTCTAAGGATCGGGAACTTCCCGTCATTGCCGTCGCCGACATGCACGGCACGGGTGCGGCCGAGCAGTACATGGACGTCTTCAATAAGACGCTCTGGGATGAGTTGGCGTACAGCGGACAGATTAGGCTGGCCCCCAAGACTTCGTACCCCCTTCAGCTCCCGCAGCAGGCCAGCGACTTCAAGCCGCCGGTAATGTTCTCGGATTGGACGCGGCCTCCGGTTAGCGCGAACTATCTGGCGTTTGGATATACCGGCGTCCAGGACGATCAGATCGTGCTGTTTGGGAACTTCTACAACGTAGGGCAGCCGACTGTGCAGAGCGCCCAAGTTCTCGCGAATCGTTACTACGGAATGTTGAACAACGACGGTGCAAGGAAGGTCGCACGTGAATTCGCGGCGGACATTCTGCGGCAGCTGGGCATCGCGACCCTGTCGGGCACCAGGATCTATTTCGTCTCCGACCGTTCCGGCAGTAAGGAAATCTGGGCGATGGACTACGACGGGTCCAACCAAAAGCAGTTGACGCGCTATGGCGCAATCACAGGTCAACCGGCGGTTTCCGCCGACGGGAAGCTGTTTGCCTTTATGACTTATGCGGGCGGCAATCCTCAGATCCGCGTCCATACAACGGACACCAGCCGACGCCAGACCTTCGTCAATCCGGTCAGTTCCACTGTGGCGACGCCGGAGTTCACGCCCGACGGCAAAAACGTACTGTTTGCGGCGACCATCGACGGATGGACGCAGCTCATGATGGCCGGGATTGACGGCAGCGGCATGCGGAGGATCTCGAACGTGCGTGCGATTGAAGTCTCGCCCCGGGTGAACCCGAAGACGGGGAACGATCTCCTCTTTATTTCCGGACGCTCCGGACATCAGCAGCTCTGGCGCATGAACCTGGACGGTACCGACCGCGAGATGCTCACCTCGGGTGTGGGCGACGTTGCCAATCCTTCCTGGAGCCCGGACGGGCACCACATCGCGTTCTGCTGGACACGCGGGTACGAGCCCGGCAACTTCAATATTTTCGTGATGGACATCGCGGACAAGGTTCCGGTGCAGTTGACGACGAATAGTGGAAGGAACGAGAATCCTTGGTGGGCGCCAGACGGAGTCCATCTGGTGTTTTCGTCCATGCGTGGACGTGTCACACAACTCTATTCGATGCTTGCGGACGGCACGAATGTGCGGCAGCTTACGACACAAGGCAATAATCTCCAGCCCGTATGGGCGAAGGGAATTGAGTAAAATCGGCAGTCGGTTGTGATCGAATTTCATTAAGAAGGCCATGAGGACATAAGAATGCGAATGAATATGAGAACACTGAGTGCAGCGGTGTTCGCCGCCACGCTTTTTATCGCGGCCGCCGGATGTAAGAAGAAGGTTGCGGCTGCTCCCCCGCCGCCGCCGGCCCCCAAAGTCGAGGCGCCTCCGCCTCCGCCGCCGAAGCCACAGCCTCCGCGCATCGACACGTTCGTGGCCGAGCCGGCTTCGATCGAGCGCGGCCAATCGTCGACCTTGCGCTGGGCTGTGGCGAACGCGACCAACATGACCATCGATCAGGGTGTGGGCGCCGTGCAGGCCAACGGAACGCGCCAGGTGAACCCAGGCAATTCGACCACCTACACGCTGACCGCCAGCGGAGCCGGAGGAACGGACACCCGCTCGGTCACCGTGACGGTGAACGCTCCGCCGCCCCCGCCGCCGCCGAAGCCGCAGCCGCCTAAGGTCACCATCTCTAGCGCCGAAGTTCTGAGCCGCGAGGCGCAGGATGTGTACTTCGACTACGACATGAGCGACCTGCGGGCTGACGCCGTACGAGCCGCCACGGCGAATGCCGAGCTGCTCAAGCGCATCTTCGCCCAGGACTCCGGCTTCACGGTGCTCATCGAAGGGAACTGCGACGAGCGCGGATCGGCCGAGTACAACCTGGGTCTGGGCGATCGCCGGGCCACCAGCCTGAAGGATTTCTACGTCATGCAAGGCTTGCCCGCGGAGCGGATCAAGACGATCAGCTACGGCAAGGAGAAGCCGGTGTGCACGGACGCGAATGAGGCGTGCTATCAGAAGAATCGGCACGACCACATGGCGCCCGGCCAGTAGCACGCCGGGTCAGGAAACGGGGGGGCGGCCTAGCGCCGTCCCTCTTAAATGCAAGTAGCGAAGGAGGAACGTGATGAAGTTTTCACGCTTGCTGATATCGGGGCTCATGCTGACGGGCCTAGTCATGTTTCCACGAAAGCTGTCGGCTCAGTCGGAAAAGGTGATGATCCAGGAACTGCAGCGGGACGTTGCCCAGCTCGCGGATAAGCTCCGGCAGTTCAAAGACACGCAGGACCAGAAAAGCGCTGAGCTGGAAGCGCTGCTGAAACAGTCATTGGACTCCAATGCGAAGTTGGCGGCGGATATGGGATCGCTACACCAGAGCCTGGCGTCTGCGATGGCCGAGCAACAGGGAAAACTGGTGCAGCCCATCAACGCGGTGGGCGTCAAGGTGGACCAGTTGTCTCAATCTCTCAGTGCTATCGAAACTAGCATGGACGCGCTGACCCGGCGGCTGGCCACACAAGACGGGAAACTGACGGAAATCCTGAATAACGTTAAGACCTTGAGCGCGGCGCAGCAGCCTCCTCCTCCTCCCTCGGCTTCCGTGCCAGGGGGGCCGACCACTGCGACAGCAGGCGCCTCGGCCGACGTTGCCTTCCAGGCCGCCGAGCGAGATTTCAGGAGCGGCCAGAATCAACTGGCGATGGACGAGTTCGTCAATTTCATCGCGCACTTTCCGACTTCCGAGAGCGCGCCCAAGGCGCAGTACTATATGGGCGTGATTTTTGACCGTGGCGAGCAGTACGAGGACTCGGTCAAGGCCTACGATGCCGTGCTGGAGCGTTATCCCGAGAATCCTTCTACGCGTGACGCGTTGTACGGTAAGGCTTTTGCTCTGATGAAGCTGGACCGCAATGTTGAGGCGAAGAAGGAGTTCAACGCGTTCCTGATGAAATACCCTTCCGACGATAAGGCCGCTCAGGCGAAGCAGTATTTGAAGGAACTGAGCGGGCCGGCGCGTCCCCCGCTGAACAACGGTAAGAAGCGCACCAAGTGAAAGGACACTCATGAAACGGACAATCCTGGTACGGCTGTTCGCGGGTTTGTTGGCGCTGACGGGCGCGTGGGTAGCCTACACGCAGACACCGCAGGGCAAACAGGCTCCGGCGCAAACGAAAGCTCCCGCGCCGTTCAATCTCATCAGAATTGCGGATGACCTGTACGTCATCGACGGCGGCGGGGCGGGGAACGTGGCCGTCTACATCACCAATGAAGGCGTGATCATGGTCGACGACAAGTTCGAACAGCACTTCGACGAGATCATGGCCAACGTCAAGAAGGTCACGAATCAGCCCGTCAAATACATTCTCAGCACCCATTACCATGCCGACCACAGCGGCGGGAACACGCGCTGGAGCTCGATCGCCGAGATCATCTCGACGCGCAACGCACACGACGGCATCGTGCAGCATAAGCAATCGAACGCGCCCGACAACATGATTCCGGCGCGCGTGACCTTCACCCAGGAAACAGACCTGTTCCTGGGCGGCAAGGAAGTCCGGGCCAAGTATTACGGCCGGGGCCACACCAACGGCGATGCATTCGTGTATTTCCCGGCGCTGAAGGTGCTCCACACCGGAGACATGTTCACCAGCGCGACGCCGCTGATCGACTATCCCGGCGGCGGCAGCCTGGTCGAATGGACCAAGACCCTGGATAGCGTGATGGCCGACAAGAGTCTGGATTTCGACACTGTGATTCCCGGCCACGGCCCGGTTTCGAAGAAAGCCGACCTGCTCACCTATCGCAACAACGCCGAGAAGATGCGGACGCGCGTCCAGACGTTGATTCGCCAGGGTAAGAAACAGGACGACGTCGCCAAGGTGATGACGGCAGAGTATAACTGGCAGCCCGGAAGCCTCAACATGCAATGGAGCCTGCCGGGGATGATGACCGAGCTGAAGTAACCCGGCCATCCAATCTGATATAGTGTCCCGCATGAGCCGGACACTGGTAGTACGTCTTTCCGCGACGTTCCTTGCGTTGGGATGCGCTTGGATCGCTTATACGCAGGCTCCTCCGCAGCAGGGCAAACAACAGGCCAAGCAAGCGAACAACAAGCTCAACAAGATCGCCGACGATCTCTACGAGATCGAGGGCGACGGCGGTAATGTCGCGGTGTACATCACCAACGAAGGCGTGATCGTCGTCGATGACAAGTTCGAGTACGACTTCAACGACATCATGGCAAAGATCAAGAGCGTCACGGCCCAGCCGGTGAAGTATGTGCTGAATACGCATCACCATGGCGACCACTCGGGCAGCAATGAACACTTCCTTCCAACAGCGGAGATCATTTCCACCGCCAACGCCCGCAAGAACATGATCAACGGCAAGCAGCCGGGCGCCCCTCGCGTGGTCTTCACCGATGAGACCGACGTGTTCCTGGGCGGAAAGCAGGTCCAGATGCGCTACTTCGGCCGCGGCCACACCAACGGCGACGCCATGGTGTATTTCCCGGCGCTGAAGGTTCTCCATACCGGCGATCTTATGGCCGGCGCCAGCCCGCTGATCGACTATTCCGGAGGTGGCAGCCTGAAGGAATGGGCCGCGACGCTTGACGCCGCGATGAAGCTCGATTTCGACACCGTGATTCCCGGCCATGGCCCCGTCGCAAAGAAAGCCGACATGCTCACCTACCGCAACAATGTCGAGAAGCTGCGGATGGAAGTGTCGGACATGCTCCGCCAGAACAAGAGCCGGGACGAGATCGCCAAGGTGGTCCAGGACAAATACGGATGGGCGCCCACGGGTTTGCAATTTCAGGTCGGCTTCGACGGGATGCTCGCCGAGCTGAAACGTTAGCCATCATGGCTTCGATTCTGATATAGTTTCCGGCATGAGCCGGACTCTACTGGTACGACTTTCCGCAGTGGCCATTGCGCTGGGATGTGCATGGATCGCCTATACGCAGGCCCCTCCGCAGCAGGGAAAACAGCAGGCCAAGCAGCCGAATAACACGATCAGCAAGGTCGCCGACGACCTGTACGCCATCATCGGGGACGGCGGAAACTCCACCGTTTACGTGACCAACGAAGGCGTGATCCTGGTGGACGATAAGTTCGAGTACGACGGCCAGGACATCGTGGACAAGGTCAAGAGCGTGACCAATCAGCCGATCAAGTACGTGCTCAACACGCACCTGCATGGCGATCATACCGGCAGCAATGAGCGGTTCCTGCCCACGGCCGAGATCATCGCTACCAAGAACGCCCGCGACAATATGGTGAAGAACAAGGCTCCGGGCGTGATGCGAGTGGTGTTCACCGACGAAACCGACATCTTTCTGGGTGGCAAGGAAGTGCGCATGAAGTGGTACGGCCGCGGCCATACCAATGGCGACGCGGTGGTCTATTTCCCAGCGCTGCGTATCCTGGCGAGCGGCGACATCGGCGCGAACAATGGTCCCAATGTCGATTACGCCAACGGCGGAAGCATGAAGGAATGGGGAGCCACTCTCGATGGAGTGCTGAAGCTCGATTTCGACACCGTCATTCCGGGCCATGGACCGGTTTCCAAGCGCCAGTACCTGATCGATTATCGTGACATCGCCACGAAGATTCCGGCAACCGTGACCTCCATGGTGCGCGAAGGCAAGGGCAAGGACGATATCGCCAAGGTGTTTACCACCAACGGCGGCTTGTGGGCCAATCCGAATGTCGTGAACAAGCTGGACCAGATCATGGCGGAGCTAAAGAACTAACGTCTTGGAAAATCGCACCGAACCAAAGACTGTCGGGCAGTGGATCCGGTACGTGGTTGTGGCCGTAATCGCGCTCTGGCTGGTCGTCTGGATGCTGCGGATCTCCGGCATCGACATTCTGTAAATCACATCCCCTTAATCAAGGCGGCTAAACTCTTCTCCGAAGCGGGCCTGTGACACAGTTAGGAGCGCGTTTTCAAACTTCCGCTCCAGCCTTCGTGGCAGCAGGCTAATCGACCTCTTGACGTGATATCCGGCTCGGAGTATAGTTAGCGAAGATTTTGTTATAAATACCCATGGGAGCAATCGTAATTACGCTGATATAGCCCGGCATTATGCGCATGGACAATTAGGAGGCGCATTTCGCCGGAATAGTGTCTCATTCGAGACTCGGGAAATCGCAATAGGAATGGGAGGATAGCGAATGGCAACTGTACACACGCGCTATGTGACTTGGATTAGTCGCGGGCGGAGACATCACGGTAGCTCAGCTGCCGACATCGTGACACCCCTTACAACCGGTGCGACCAGCCCAGGGACGTATCAAGCCTGGGCCTCACCACAGATCACGTGGAGCGATGGGGGCGGCCAGCACTCTGCCTTTTTCGCGTTCTGGTCCGTAACCGGGGCAGAAGGCGGGGCGTTTGTCAGTTCTAACCCTAGCCTGTCGCGTTCGACGTGAATGCCGGCATCTTTGTCGATGACGATTTCGTGAACGTTCTACCGGATGCCGGTCTGACGGCGGCTGCAAATAACGATGGCTTTGTCCCGACCGCTGCACTGGAGCACGTGACGGCATACAATTCCATCCATGCCACGCCATTTGAAGATTGGACAGTCGTCGTCGGGAGTGAGACGGTCGTCAATCAAGACTTGGCGGCTGCTGAAGGAACCCGCGCCGTGGCGTTCGCTTTCTACCATTTGCCCAGTGTCCTGATGAAGCCGCCTGATATTCAGGACTGGACTTGGGTCTCATGGGGCGTGAAGGTCGATGCAGGTGGTCCGACGAGCAGAGGACCGGTTCCACCATGGACCCCGTACATCAGGCAGCTAGCAGCTGCATTTGCCTTGGCGGACGCCGCGACGCACGCCGTTCCGGAACTGAGAGCGGGAATCTTGGAACTAGCCGCCAAGCAACTGACGATCGGAGCGCGCGATATCTCGGCAAAGATGAAGGAGGCCGGCAAGACTGAATAGATCCGGCGCCAACGTTCCGCAAATCACATGTTGCTAGACGATGCGTGGTAAACTGCTCTAGTAGTGGGCCTGTGGCGCAGTTGGGAGCGCGCTTCCATGGCATGGAAGAGGTCGACGGTTCGAACCCGTCCAGGTCCACCAAATCTTTTCAGCGAGTTGCTTCAATTCGTTCTCCGTGCCAGATATCCACTTTCGAGCCACTTCTTACTGCTTCGAGATTCCGTCCACCTTCATCAGCCCGTCGAACATCGCGTCCACTTGGGCACGCTCACGATCAGCGTCGGAGAGCGTGTATAGCAGCGTCATATCCACGGAGTTCTGCCCGGCGGCCCGCATAGCCTCCAGCGGCGTCGCCCCGGCGTGCTGTCGGGCGGTGATGTTCTGTCTGCGGAAGGCATGCCAGCCGAACCCTCGGTAATACAACCCGAGCCGCTTCACGATGGGCCGGAAATACTCGCGCAGCAGGTCGCGATCGTCCGGCGGATTCCGATTGTCGTCCCCGATGAAAACATGTGCGTCCAGCTTGTGCGGGCCGGGGTAACGTCTCTTGAATTCCTCGCTGAGTGCGCTCCCGAGTTGTAGCCTCCGCGTTCCAGCTTCGCTCTTGGTTTCCTCGCTCAGGTCGCCCCGATACCACCGGCGCCGGATCGCTACGACCCCGGCGTCCAGATCCAGGTCGCACCACTTCAGCCCTAACGCTTCCGAGACGCGCAAACCAAGGCCAAATAGCAGGCGCACGAGGAACCGCTCGCGCTCATCCAGGGCGGCGATGACCGTCCGTAATTGCTCCGTGGTCAGTAGCCGCTTCTCGCGAGCCGCGCCGTTCTTGACGCGGATCCCCTGGCAGGGGTTCACTCCGTCCCAAAGCCGCCATGCCTTGGCCGTGGTGAAGATTGCAGAGAGAACACCCTTCAGCCCTTTGACGGTCCAGGGAGCTAGCCCCGCCTGCTTCTTGGAATGTAGCCACTGTTCGATTGACGGCCGGTCGACGTCCCCCATCTTCAGATCGCCGAAAGCTGGTATCAGATGAACCTTGATCTGGGACGGGTAGCGCTTCTGAACAGCCACGCCGAGCTGAGGCACACGCACTTCTATGAACCTCGTAGCCACGTCACGGAACAGCATTTGTGATTGCGCCACCATCCGGTGGGCGTTGACCTCTTCGAGCAGCTTGGCGCGTAGCTCCATCGCGCGTTTCTTCGAGATTTGATCTACAAATCCGAGAGGTTCAGCAACCCTGCGTTTGGAACGGAATCCGCCGGGGCGAATCGTCGGCCGCGTGACTCTGACGAAGTAGTAAGGGCGGGCAACATCCTTGCGAATTTCGAGCTTGCCGTTCTGATACTTACGGGGCATGTCCCGTTCCTCCCTGTGGAGGATCAGGGTATCACTACCGGAATTCCGGAATGACGTCATGACGTGCCCTTCACGACTTCCAGCTCCGATGGCGAAAGCTCGAAGTTCGGGTCGCCGCTGATACGTCGACGACGTTCCGCAAAGCTGCAGGGCCGATTGAACAGTTCATCACAAAAGCTGAAGACCGCTGGCTCGGCACTGACCTTGCGTCTGCCGGTGCTCCCGCAGCGGGTGCACGTGGCAGGCTCGGTGGCGAGCTCCTGCACGGGAGCGGATCCGGCCGCGGGCGTTTCGGCTGAGATTGGCTGCGGTTCGTTCGTTCTGGTCACAGCTTCGTTGCCGTCGACAACGAACCAGGTGAGCGCGCGGCGTCCCGTAACTGCGCATTTGCGCCGGCCTCGGTTCTCCACAGCTTTGTCGCTATCTCGCAGATCAGGCAATCGTTTCGCGACTTCGTGGCGGTCAGCCTTCATCGCCTTCGCGATTTCGTAACTTGTAGCCGGCTGGCGCAGGGTCCGCACGAAGTCCAGAACAAACGCCTTCTTGCGTGCCAGTTCACCCGACTCGACCAGATCGCGGGCGGCATCGTGCGACGTGTCTGGGTCACTGTTGGCGGCGAGGGGCAGGCGTTTCCGTTTTTTCTTCACGCCGCTACGCCTCCACCGGCCGGCGCGGTTTCGGCAGACGCTAGAGCGGACGGCGACGGAATCTGACGAAGGCGATCGAGCTCGTCGCGCAGTGCAGCCTGGATCTGCTCCAGCTCCTCGGTGGTCAGCTCGCCGGCGCCATTTTCGTGTTGGTTGATCTTGAACCTGGACACGCCCGAGCGGCGCCCTAAGTCCGCCTGCGAAAGTCGAAGATCCTGACGATACGCTCGGAGCCGGCCGGCTGAATCTGGTGCAGTTGAGCGTTCCATGCAGGGTCGAGTATGAAGCGCGACGATTCGACCGACAACTGTCGCGGTGAAAAGTGAATAAAATCGGGTCTTCGGAGGACGTGGACAGGACCGCGACAGATCGCGAGAGTTCCGCGACGATCTAATTGTCGCGGCGCGCGCGGCTCAGCCTGTACTTGATGGTCTTGATCGCCAGGTCGCGGTTCGTCGCTGCGGCGTCCGACCAACTTCGCAGGATCTGAGTTTTCGGCCAGCTTGGTGGAATCGGGATTCGCGGTTCCGTCGAGTTGTCCATGGCCTCAGAAATCTCATCCAGTTTGTCGATCCAGGGCACACCGGCAGGAACAATTTCGTCGATTATCTTCCGCACGGCGGCATGGATCTCAACGGCGGGACGCGGCCCCGGCCTCCAGCGCGTAGCGGCAGATTCTCGATTCTCACCTTGGATGGCGACTTCTTCCGACGACGGCTCCGGATCTTTAGCAGGGCTGCCCTCGGCGGCCTCAGGTGAGTCGGTTCCGGCGGCCTGTTCTTCAGTTGGCTCCGGATTGGGCCTGGGGCCTTGTCGGCCGCCGGCAGCCCACCGCGCTTCCTCAACCGTGACTCCCCACTCTGCCACTTGCTGGGCTGCCTGCACGGCACTGTCGACGCGGATCCGTTGGCCAGTGTTCTCGTTCTCGATCATGGACGGGTAGCCCGGCTCGGGCGGCGGTGCTGGCTTCTGCGCGCCAGCTCGGCGTTCGTCATCTAGCTTTAGCCACTCGCCGGGCGTCTTAGCCTGAGATCGCAGAGATTCATACTCGGCCTGCTCTGACGGCGATGGGCTGCGGATGGCTGTCGAGACCGCCGAGACACCAGCGCGCGCCTGTGAAAATACGCCGCTCCAGTGGGACCTGCGCTTGCCTGCTAACTCGGCGCATCGTTCCACGAAGAGCGCCCACACGTCCATCAGAGTTCCCGTACGAAAACGGACCAGCTCGCCTGTCCCTTCGAGATCGATGTAAACGGTTCCGGTTCTGTCGCTGGGCCAGCGCCGGACTGACTCCTTGAGCCACGCTCCTGCGGAGTCGGCGGCGTTGGGATCGAAGCAGCGTCCAGCCTCCGTCGCGAAGGTCAGTAGCGCCGAAAATTCTGGGTGGGCTGCAGCGAGTTGGTCGGGCGGGTTTGGATACTTGGCTTGGTCAGTTCCGGAAGGCCTCCACCCATACTCCTCGAGCGGATTATCTTCTGGGCAGAGCCAGCAGATATCCAGGATCCCCTGTTCCGCGTGCGCAGCCTGCGCCCGGGCTTCTAATGCGGCCCATTGAGCTGGATCGTTTTTGCCGTCGGTAGGCTCGGACATTGCTCCCCTGCTGCGCTGCGTCCCTGAGTTTCTTGATCGGCCGCCAGGCGGGATCAGGGGTTCTCGCTTGTCGCCCGGTTCATGAGGCCAGGCTTAGGCGGCCGTGGATTTTATCCAGAAGCCATTATGGTGCTTCGGAACGTCGACGGCAAGAACTGTTTTGGACCACCGTGGCGGCGAGTGCGCAAGCCAGGACGAGTGGATCGTTGGTCCGAGCTCCTTGGGCTACCCTCCGACGCGCGGAGCGTCTGAACCGCGTTTCTACACGTCGTCATTCCGTCATGCCGTCATGACCGTTCCGCGTGCAACGAATTCCGGCATGCTGGCATGCTGTCAATGACGGTAAGCTGAAGCAAATGGCTTCGGAGGCTTCGAGCGATCCAACTGATGTAGGCCCGGTGGTGGTGGGCGAATTCGACATTCACGTGAAGGGCTCGGGCGTGGAGGAGTCGACTCCCGCCAAGTTCTTCTTCGACTATCAGCAGAGCGTGCCAGTGTGGGCACGGATAGAGCCACAGTCCGGATCCTGGTCGGTTGACGGATCGATTTTAACTGTGCGAGCACCGGGCCGACTCGAGGCATTCGAAGGGTATATGGCGACCTTAGGCCTTCACCCGTTGGAGGAGACGGCCCAGCTCGTCGGGCGTCTGAATCCTACGACGGTGCCAATCGAGTCGGCGCCGGCGAGGGACCTCGCCCAAATTACGCTCGCGCTGCTCGATTCTCCTATTTCCAAGGATTTTGACGTTTTCGGACCGCGTCGCGACAACGTGATTCTTCGTTGTAACGGATTCGAAGTCACGATCACCCCACCCTCGATCGCTCATGAGCAAGTATCCCGCAGGCTAGGCAGTTCTCCGCATAGGCTGACTGAAACCGTTTCGATCACCCGCCCCGGCGAGCTTTTCAAATCTCGGGAGGCGCGACGGACGCTCGATATTCTTCATGACGCCCTCTCATTCGCGGCCGGCCGGTGGTCTGGTATGACACTCGTCGAAGGACGCGATGCGTCTGACCAGCAAGTGTGGTCCCGATGGGGCACGACCAGAATGAGCACGGCGCCGACCGGCGCGAGCTGGTTCGACCCAGAGCATCCGGAGTGGCTGGAGTCCCTCTGCGACTCGTTCCGCCGGCTTCAATCAAATGAGGAAACTTGGGAGGCCGTCCGGACGGCTCTCTACTGGTATGTGCGGAGCAACTCGCTTAATTCGGGTGTCGACAGCTCGCTGATTCTGTCCCAGTGTGCTCTGGAGCTGCTTTCGTGGCTGGTGATCGTTCGACTGAAGCGTGCCCTTAGCGAGGAGGGTTACGGGCAATTGAGCAACGCGGCCGAGAAACTGCGGCTCACACTCACGCTGCTCGACATACCGCGTCACGTGCCCGCCGGGCTAAAGAATCTCCTTGAATTCTGTTCGAAGATGAAGGACTCGAAGATGAAGGACCTCCCCGATGTCGTGGTCCAAGCGAGGAACTATCTTGTTCATCCAACCCAGTCGCGGAGCGGACGCAGACGCGCTACACGCGAGTGGCCCTGGCATGAACTGTGGATTGCTGCACAGTGGCTTCTGGAGTTGGTGTTGCTCTCCTTGCTGGGCTATGAAGGAAACTACCGGAACCGCACTCGGCTGACAGACCTCCGCCCGATTGAGCGCGTTCCGTGGGCCCGCTGAACTTTAGATCCTGCGCACCCTGTCGCGTTGGTCCGCTGTGGCCTTCGCCAGAGCTTGGTGCTTTTCGATTCGAGCCAGCGCGAGGGCTTCTTGGGCTGCTCCGTCACATGGGCAGCGTATCGCCCGCGAAACGTGAATGCCAGACGACGACGTCGACACGCGAAGTCGCCGGAGCCCGACGCGCGCATAAGCTAGTTTTGGTGCGGCGGGAGTTCCGTTTTCCGAATTCTGTCGGAGAGTCCGTCCGCGAGCCGCCGTGTGTGATCGCTGCGTCGCATGTTCTCCCGCTCGCCTGCTATGGCGTGCATGAAATCGATGTTTTTGGGGAAGTTCTGTAGATTTTCCGTCTGCAGCCATCCCTCGTATCTATCCACAGCTGCGAGGAGCTCGGTGGTTTTCGTGCAAGCCTGGACACTGGCGGCATGTGCGTCGCGCTGCTCGCTCAGGACAAGGTAGCGCTGCCAAGCCGCCTTTCTTTGTGGCTCTTCGGAGAATTCCTGCTGTAATCGGTGCTGCTGGCGTTGTTTCTGTTCTTCCGCTTTCAGGTCGAGACGGAGTTTCAGTTTCCAGACCAATAGCGCCAATACCGCGATGATCACGCTCGTTATAACCGAGGCCGTGATATCGAGGCCTTTGTCCCAAATCTTCTGGAGGAACGGGAACTGCGCGAGCATGCTACGTCCCGCAGCCCGCGCGCTCGGTCTTGTCCTTCAGCTTCGCCGCGGCCGAGGTCTGCCACTGCATGTTCTCCGGCGCATCGGCGCCGCCGCAGGCCAGCGGCGTCTTGTGGTCGATCACGTAGCCCTTGCACGAGCCGGAGGTTTTACCGGTCGACGGACACGGGCTGGACGCCTGGAAGCTGCGCTTTGCGGATGAGCTCCGGGCGATCTTGCCTTTGGAGTTCCGCTTCGCGACAGTCGATTTGTGGTGGCTGCTGCTGGGCGCCTTGACGGAACCGTGGCCGCTGTGGCCGGATGAGCCCTTGCCGGCGGCGATCGCCGGCAGGAACGCTATCAGGATCAGAGCAACGAGACGTTTCATGGTTACGGCGCTTCCGGCGTCGGCTTCTGCTCGCCGGCACGCCATGACTCCCGGGCCGTTCTGAAGGTCTCCGCGGCAGCCAGGCGCTCGCCGTGCTCGATTTCTTTGATGCCGCGAAAGACTGAGTCCTTCAGCAGCCGAACCCTTGCCCGCGTCAACCCGAGCTGCTCGGCGGCATACATGACCCGCGGGCCCCCGGGCTGTTGTTTCTTGATCCGAATAGGTCGAAGGAGTGTCATCAGATTGGTCAACAGGAGATTGGCATATGCGAGCGCCTGCCAGCCTTGGCCATTCGGTGTCAGGCGCTCCAGAATACTATCGATCGCGCCGGTGATGTCCGGCGCCTGGATGGCTTTCTCACTCGGCGGATCCGTCGCCGGATCGTTTTGGGCTCGCTTCTTCGGTTGGTCCGACACCTGGGCAGCGTAGCAGCTCCGAGCGCCAGCGCGCCAGATGCGGAAGTACTAAGGCCTGGCGTTCTCACCGGCCACGATCATGTTCCCCCGTTGGTCGCGCTCTGGCCCATTTGCGACGGCGCGTCCGCTATCTAAGCCAGGGAGAAGTGTCTATGCCGGAAGCCTGCGAGCAGTGCGCGGCACTCGAACGCCAACTCTCGGACCTCAAGGACGAGATCGCAGCGGAGATCCGCAGGGGCCACAAGCACCGAGCCGATACGACAAGCGACAAGGCCACCCGCCGATCGCTCGGGGAACTGCTGGCCTCGCTCGAGAAGACTCAAGCCATCTATGATCGCCATAGGCAAGACAGCCACGACGCATCGTTGTAGTCTCGTGGTGGACCCCAGGCTGCTAGTTTTTCTCTCTCGTGATGTGCAGGAAGTGTCCCGCTCGCTTAAACGCCCGCTTTACGCCGTGATCGTGAGGCGACGGGTCCGGGGATTCCACGCTCAGTGGCTTCTCGGGCTGGGGCGTTGGCGCTTGCTCGGTTGCAGGAGGCGATGCCGGCGGGAATGAGTCTGCGGAGGGCTGCGCGCGTTCGGTGGGTGAGGGCAAGGACTCATCAACCACGACGGTTTTCCACTGCGGTGTCGACTGACGAGTCGCCTTCGCGGGCGATCTGGAGGGAGGTGCCGGCACCGTGTCGACCACCGATGTGTGAGGTGGCGCCACCGGTTCGATCACCTGTGCCGGGCGCGGGGACTCTCTGCTCGTCGGGCTCATCAACATCGAGCGCCAACCCGCGGCCAGTTCTGGGCCCAGATGATGAACCCCGAACACGAGCACCATCACGCCCAGGACGATCGGAATCAGTTTGCCGGCTTGGAGGCCTGGGAGACTGAATCCGCTCCGCGTCCCATACATGAGCAGCGCCGCGAGCAGGAATACCGCCCCAATCTCGTAACCGACTGTTGTCATCATGAGCGTGGACGCTAGGCCTTTATCGACAATTGCTGCGGAACGGATTAGGCATCCGGTCCTCCCTCATCCTTTTCGGCACCATCTCTGGCTCGAGCCGGCAGGTGGCAGGGGCCGGATTCTACCTTCGCCCCGGCCCGAACAGCGGCTTCAAGCTTTTCCCGGAACCGGTCCGCCTTCGCCTGAAGTGATTCGAGCTGCTGCAGTTCGCGTTGCGAAATCACGCGGACTGTTTCAGGTTGTTCACCGCGGAGAACCGCGTTCATGTAGGCTTCCGCGGCGCCCTTCGTGGGGAAACCGTATTTGTAGTGGTAAACCGGCTTTCCCGTCTTGGGATCGCGCCCGACTATGAAGCGGGCTTCCCAGATGTCACCCTTCTGGCCGATGTGTCCGAACTTCCGGGGCGGCCTTCCATGGTTGTGAAGCCTGTATCTTGCCGCACGGTCTGCTGCCGTTCGCTTCATTGGTAGCCGGCCGGAGACGATCAGCCGTTCGGTCCGCTCAAACGCTGCTTCGAGTTCTGCACGCTGCTCCGGAGTCCATTTCACGCCGGGCAACTTAGATTCGTCGTCCTCGGTCGCCTCGCGGCGAACAGGTGATCCTTGTGATAGAACCTTCCGCGGCCAGCCCATGCTCCACTTCTCCTTTTCGTATCATAAGCAGCCGCTGTTGCCCCGCGGCGATCCGTGGCAGGCACATGGGCACGAACCGCACAACGCCACCGGAAACTCGTGGAAACCTTCCGCGCACGCAGGACAGCAAACCGGCGCAGAGCCCGGAGATCCACCGTCCTGCTGCGCGGTTGGGTTCACGCCGGCCGCCGGCGCCGGTCACTCGCGGGAAGCGGGCTCGGCTTATACGGTTTCTTCTCCTCCTCGAAGTGCTTCAAGAGTTCCTGCTGAAGTTCCTTGTAGCGCTCCTGCTGGGCTGGCGTAGGACGTAGTACGACCAGATTCGCCCGGCCGATCCCAAGAAGGCGACGAGCGTTTGCGATACTCCGCCCGCGCTGCACGCGTGCCCCGAACCTGGCATGGGGGGAGTCGTCGACATCACGGCCGAAGAGTGTTTGAATCTCGGAAGCTCCCTTCTTGCTTACCTCAAAACGGCCCGGAGAGTATAAGAACACCTCCGGCCTGGTCTTGTGCGCAGACACGGTCACGAAGCAGGATCGCCCCCTGAATAAAAGGCTGACCAGTTCGTGCAGGTATTTTTCCTGCGACGCGCTCGCTGGAAGCCTGACGATTCCAGTCCGCTTTGCGCTTTCGAAACGGCGCCGACTATCTGCCGACAGCAGGAAACGGCCGGTCCAGCTCCAGCTGAAGCAGGAGTGCTCGGTGTGGTAGATCAGCTTACCGCTGGCAAGCCGATTGATGTCGGCCATAGAGATGCGACCTTCACCCTGATCATGGAAATGACCGGGCTCGGGTGCGACGGCTACGTTGGTTTTCTCAGTGCGTTTGTTCATGGTGTCCTTTCCTTCCTTCCTCAAAATCGATCACTGCTGGCGTTCAAAAAACGAACGGTTCTTTTACATCCGGACCGGCCTCAGGCGCCGGCGCGTTCTGAATGGCTTGCCAGGGTCTCCGCGAGGGGCGGTTTCTTAACAACCTCCGCGTAGGCGTTCATCGCCGTCACCGAGCTGATGCCCAGGCGTTCGCCGATCGCGCGCCATGATAGCTTTGCTTCGTTGCGGAGCTGGATGAGCTGGCTCCTGTCGAAGACAAGCCTGGGCCTTCCAATCGTTACGCCACGCGCTCTCGCGGCCCGCAAGCCGGCCCTGGTGCGATCAATCAGCAACGTCTTCTCGAACTCGGCAAACGCGCCCATCAGGTGCATCAGGAGCTGGGCCATGGGGTTGCGCTCATCGGTATCGATGTTTTGAGTGATCGCGATCCATCGGATGCCAAGGCTCGAGAGTTCCTGGATGCTTTGAACCGTGTGGGCCAAGCTGCGGCCCCAACGATCGAGCTTCCAGACGATCACCGTGTCCATCCGGCGCAGGCGTGCAGCTTTCATCAGACGGTCCAGCTCGGGCCGGCTGGCCTTGGATCCGGAGAAGCCGGCATCGATGTACTCGCCCGCGATCTCCCAGCCGCGGCGAGCCACGTATTCCCGCAGTTCCCGAAGCTGCAGCTCGCAGTTTTGGTCAGACGTGGACACGCGGCAATATATCGCGGCCCTCATGCCGCCTCCGGCAAGTGGGAGATCCGCACGGCGCCGCAGACAGGTATAAGCTGCTCCAGCTTCCGTAGCTCGGCGATGGTTCGCGCGATCGTCGCCTGACTGGGAGTGGTGCTGTATTTCCCGAGGACGCCATGCTGTCTCAGGGAGCCGCAGAATGCGCGCCACATGCTGGGGCTCATCCGTTCCGCATCGGACGCAGCCAGACCGCCCTGATGGAGAAAGTTGGCCATCGTGCGCGCCTTGGCCGCGCGCGAGATTAGTTCGTAGGCGAGAGTCGTCACCACCACGGCGGGCGCGGAAACAGGCTTTGCGGCTGGCGTAGCCTTGGGCTCTGATTCTCCGCGCAGCATGGCGCGAATCTTGTTCTTGATGGGCTGCTGGGCGTGGTCTGGCCAGCTTCCGTAGGCGGGATCTCCGTAGCAGCGGCGATTCTTGGAGTACTCGTCCTCCATCGCCTGACCCAGCTCGTTGCCTTCGCGGATCTCATCATCGGAGAAGCCGCGGGCCTTGTAATCGGCGTCATAGCGATATTGCCGGTTCCAGCGCCAGGCCACAGTAGCAATGCGCTTTTCGTGAGTGTCGGCGGTCTCGCGGCTGGTCGGGGTGCTGGTGCTAGCCTGTGATGTAGGCATCGTGAAAGTCAATCCTTTCGCGGCGTTTAGGGCCTGGCGTCGGTGACAGCCGACTTCGGGCCCGTTTACTTTCTGGCTCCATCGTAAGACGCGCTCACGTATATGTCAATAGACCTCGGCTTAGTATCAATGCCTATGTTTACGTGCTAGGATGGCAAGCAAGACAGCAAGACAGCATGCTTGCAATGGAGCCATGAAACCTCGCACGATTCCACCAGTCAGACGAACCGAGCTGGGCGTGTTCGGATCCAAGGGCGGAAAGGCCACGGCAGCCGGCATGACCGCGGCCGAACGGACGGCACGTGCCAAGAAGGCAATCGCCGCGCGCTGGGCGAAGCGGAAGAAGCTGAAGTAAACACCGGGCGCGCGGGACGGTGCGCGTGCACCGCACTACACTGAAGCAAAGCGAAGGAGGCCGTCCTGTGAACTTCAGCCTGGCTTTAGCGGAAACGCCGCGTGAGATCACGATCGACGGAACCGCCTACGTGCTGGTTCGCAAGGCCGCGCTGGATGCATTGCTTCCTGCACGAGCTGCAGGCGATCGCACCACGCGAAGCCCGGCCGCGCGTCCGGCCAGCTCGACGTCGCGCCCGGCGCCGAAGAAGAAGCTGAAGGCTCCAGCACCGAAGCCGGCGGCGCGGGTCGCGGCGGCGCTACAGCCAGAAACCAGCAAGCCGGTAAGCGGATCGCTGCGCGCGGCCGTCCTCGCGGAGATTCAGGCGAGCCCGGGCCGGACGTCGCTCGAGCTCTATGACTCGATCAGCGCGAGGCTTTCCACAACTAGCGGCAGTGTATATGCGGCGACAAAGTCATGGGTCGCGAAGGGCCTAGTTGAAGGCAAGCCTACCGACGAAGGAACCATCGGCTGGCATCCGCGCGCTCTAGCTGCTGGCGCGCCGCGCTGAGAGGAGGCTTCAGATGGCGCTCCGTACGAAACCGGATCGACCGAGAGACTGATCGTGGGTCTCGACAGGGCTTCTGCTCGCATCGGGTCAGTGCTGAACACGCTCTCGGCCTGCTTCTGCGCGTAGATCCGTGATGTTCTTTTGAACGGTGGCCTCATCGGCTCCGGAAGAGCGCTCCGCAATGACGCAGACGGCGTTCGGTATCGAGATGGGCCTGTTTTCTGGCGTGACGTAGAAGAGATCCAGGGCTGCAAGAACCTCGCCGATGGTGAGGCTCTGCGGCCACAAAACCTTGTTCAGCAACTTGAAGTGTTCATAGCCATCGGGCGTGCTGTCGGTCGCGATGGTCGAGGCGATCGTCACATACCGGACGGCGTCCGAGTGAGCAAAAAGGAAAATGCCCTTTTCGTTTGCGTCCAAGGTCCTCCAAAAGCGGCCATTCCAGGATCCGCCCGTCTTCCAGCTCGATGTTACAGGGTCAACTTTCTCTACAGCGCCCTGCCCGACAGCGCCGCGGCTTTGCGAAGGAGAAGGAGGAACGATTGGCGGGGCAGGAATCGGAAGTAGCAGAACGGTCGCCGGAGCTGCGCTGCGCTGGATTTCCCGCTGGTTCATCTCCTGTTCACGCTGCTGGTTCTCAAGCCGAAGTGCACGGACTTGTTCGGCCTTAATCGCCATGTCCAGAGGGCTCATGGGCTGCGTCGGCGAGGGAGGCGTGGTCCGGTAAATGGATGTGTCGGACTGCACAGGTGGAGGGTAGGGCGCCTGCGCAGCCGGCGGCGCTTGCACGGCGTACGGCGTTTGCACGGGCTGAGCAGCCGGCGCAGCGGCCCATTGCCAGTGGCAGCTGATGTTGTTTTGGGCGCACAAGCACAACAGGGCTGCGTTGGGTCCCGCGCTGGGCGGCCGGATCGGCCTGATCTGAGAGATACAGCCCATCTGAGCGTGGAGCATGGGAGCCCAGCCAGCTAGGATGACGACGAGAGCAATTCGGGAAGGATTCATCTTCGTTCCTTTGGGGGTGCGGGTGTCGATGCCCACTATTCGTCAGTTCCCCCAATTAAGCGTGATGGCCCGGAAGTACTAAGCTGAAGCACGGTCGACTTCGGCTGCGCCATGCTTGGATCGTAGTCCCAGTACGAAAGCTCCATTGGGGCCTGGAATCCCGCGGAAGACAATCAGCCAATGGGCGCCTTCTGGATTCCTGTTCTGATCGCGAGGGTTCTTGCCGGCCTGACGGTGAAAGTGTTCCCTCGCGGCTTCGGCCTGAATCGACCAGCCACGCCGATGATGCGCCTCATGCGGTGGCTCACCGCTGGCCTGGGCTGGGAGAGCGCGCTGCTGCACGTGTCGCTGTCGGGATCAACCGGATCTGAAGTATCGGCGCCAACGCGCGCTCAAGGTTCGGTGTCTTGGATCCGGCAACCAGCAGCTCTCCCGGCTGCCGAGGCCTCCCCGAAGCTACTCTCGCGACCGCGCGAATAGTATCGCCCGCGACCAGCTTCCGCTTTCCCGCCCTCAGATGAGGGAGCAAAGCGGAAGTGGCGAAGTCCGGACAGGACCTGATCACTCTTGCGGCAAGTTCCGCTGGTCATCAGTCTGGGGCTGCAGGCCTTTGACGAGGGCATTTACGCGAGCCATCGCGGCCGAGAACGCCACAGGGTTCCCAGCACGTTTTGCCCCCGTGGAAATCGCGATGGCGAGCTTTGACTTCATCCCCGGATCATCCAGGACTTTCTTCAACAGCGCCGCGGCGATCGCACCGGGACCGCCACCGGCAGCAGCGCCAGCACCGGCGGCCAGGCCGGTTCCCAAGCCGAGCATGTCGTGATTGTTGATCCGCGCGACAGATCGATCGAGCGTCGACTGGAGCGAGAGCAGCCTTGAATCCGTTGCATTTAGCGAGGCGAGTTCCGGGAACGTCGTCGCCAGTTCTTCCTTGATGCCGCGGGCCAGCGCCTTCTGTGATTCCACCTGCGCGCTGCTCAGCTGGCTGTAAGATTTCCGGACTTGCTGATAGGTGCCCTGCTTGATGTCCTGGGCCAGGTCCGCAGGGATCGGACCGGCGCCGGGCCCGTTCAGAAATTCCTGTTTCGCGGCGTCGACGGCGGCGAGATCCGCCCCGGGGTTCACCTGCTTGGAAAACTGCGATCGCGTCTGATCCAGCCGACTCGCGACGGCGTTGGGATCGACGGTGGCTCCGCGGTTCGCACCGGCCTGAATGGTGTCTTTGATCTTGCCGTTCAGGTCATCAATCAGGCCTGCCAGCTTTGCGGCACCCTCTTCGCTTACGGATATGCCGTGAGACAGTCCGGTTTCCGCGAGTTCGCGTCCAGCCGCGGCGCCGGCAGCGGGGGAAGGCTTGAGCGCGCTGGTGTAGAGCCGCCGAGCCACGGGCTCGGCAACTTTGGAGAGTGCCGCCGTCACCGGAACTTTCGCCGCGATTTCCGGGGCGAGTGCCATGGTCGCCAAGCCCGCGGTCTCACCCAGCGCACCAGGGATGTCACCAGCCTGCGCTTTGTTGCCCGCTTCGTCGAGAGTCGAACCTACGCCGGGCAGACCGTTCATCAGGTAACTGAGTGTGTGCCGGACGCCTTCGGCATAGTCTCCCTTTTGAAATGATTCCTTGGCCTGGTCGGCCAAGTGCGAATTGGCCGCTCCGTAGGCTTTGATCGCTTCGATGGGATGCGCTGCTACATCGGCCATGCCCTGCACGGCTTTGGCTGGGTTCACCTGGTTCCACCACTCCGCGACCGCATGCTGTGCTCCGCTGAGCCAGGGATGCTGGTCCAGGGGCTCACTCTTGACGATCGAGAGCGGCGGTTTTGGATTACGGGCTTGTTCCGCCAGAGCAGCATAGTCTACTGGCGTCGACTTCCTGGCCTGCTCGGCCAGTGCGGCGTAGTCGATGGGCTGCGAGTCGACGATAGAAAGCGTCTGGGGCATTTTCAGTTCCTCCTGATTATCAGCTCGCCTTGTGGGGCGCTAGAGTCCACCGTCTGCGCGTTTTGGACAGCTTGGAGCGCCATCGTTGCCGTGCGGTGGGCTCTTACCACCGTCCCATAGCCTAAATGCATTCTGCGCGCGATTACGGGGAAGCTCTCACCGGCCCACCGGCGACCGATCAACTCAATGAGATCGACAGGCTTCCGCGGCCGGCCTGGCAGGTTCCTCACCAAGATGTCAGTGGACTTGCGTGGTCTGGCCATGATCCATAGCCGCTGCTTGCGCGACGCGTTCCCGCTCGAGCATCTTCTGGTGGGCGGCGGCGATTTCCTCCGGGGCGAAAAGTTGGTTGAGTAAGATGGCCTGCCTTCGGTCGCTGACTTCGGCCTCGATCCGGAGTGGATCCCCTGGCGGCGTCCTCAAGGTCTGTTCCACCTTGTCGCGTTGCCCCAAGATTTGCTTGCCGAGCCAGATCGCCATCGTGTTGCTGCCTTCGCGGAGCAGCTTGAACTGCTGCCGGCGCAGGCTGATCCTGCCGCGGCCGTAGCCCCATTCTGCGGCTTGCTTCCCTTCCGGAGTTTGTAGGAACCGCTCGATGGTCCGCGCGGAGACCTGGAAGTAAGTCGCCAGCTCCTCGTGCGTGGGCTGCAGTTCGCAGAGCCGCTCCAGCTGTTTGAGGCTGATCTCGGCCTTCGGGCGGCCCGCGCTTCTTTTTGACGGCTTGCGCCCTTTTTTAATGGAACCCGACAAAATTTACCTCTTTCCGCCAATCGTGGACGAGAATCTCGGGCAGGCCAGCTGCACTGCGCGCAGTGTCCCATGCCGCCCTGAAATTCAGGATGCGCTCACCGCTACGGTGGAACAGTCACGGGCATTTCGGGAACTTCTCATCGCGGATCGACCGGGCCATCTTCAGCCACTTCTCCTTTTTCTGTTCGTCTTTATGGCGGGAACACCACCGGCTGTCCGATCGCCCGACACGCAGCCCCGGCGCCGGCGGTTGAGTTAAGCGTGAAGTCGTCCGATCCGCGCGCGGTGAACGGGTCGCCGGTCAGCGTGACGTCGCTCGGGGACTTGGGGACATTGTTCGTGTCGGCTGTTGTGTTGGCGCGCCAGGCGATGGAACCGAGCACCTGGAACATGAAGTAGGACAGCAGGTTATTGATGCCGTAGCCGCCGGCGCTGTCGATGATGCTGTTGATCGCGATGATGCCCGTCGGGTTGCCTTGCACATACAGGTTGTCGCCGCCATTGTTCAGCAGGTCGGACTCAATGACGATGGGGAACCTGGCCCCGTTCGCCTCGTCGGCCTGCATCTGGCAGTTGACGCCCTTTCCCGCGTTGCTCTTGATCACCGAACGCCAGACCAGGATGACGCCCGGCTTCATCGAGCTCTGGTTACCCTGCAGGATCCCGTCGCCGCCGTTGTCGTGCACGTAGCTCGCGAGCAGGAAGGTGCCCCCGTCGTTGTGGATGCCGTGGGACGTGCAGGAATACACCCGGCATCGATACAACACGATCGATACGAAGCCAAAGTCGCCACTGAAGTCGCCGCGGATCGCCTTGTTGAAGCCGTGCAGCAGGCAATTGTCGAGAACGATGCCGGTCGAATTGTTCGAGGTCTTCGCGTTGAGACCAAAGCCCGGGGTGCCCGCGCTTGAGGAAAACTCGATGTTTTGGAAATAGTAGCCTTTGGCCTGGGTGAACTGGATCAGATCGACCGAGTTGGACGACGTAGTCCAGCTCGCTCGCGTGCCGTCGCCGCGCACGGTGCCGTAGCCGATGATCTTGTTAGGCCCGGCGTCCGAGCTGGTGACCGCGCGGGCCATCGTGAGCGCGGAGGTGACCGTCAGGGTGCCCTTCAGCCAGTACGTGTTGCTCGTCACGCCATCGGTCCAGGCGGCGGCCAGGGTGGCCAGTGCGCCTCCCAGGTTGCCCGTGCCGCCGGTCGAGCTGGTGGTGCCGACGTTGCGATCCATGGTCGCGACACCAGCAGCAACGGAGAGGACCTGATACCGGCCGGTCGTGAAGCCCGTCCCACCCGTGATTTTGATCGTGTTGCCGACGTGCGCGGACGTGAACGGATGGCCCGAGCTGGTGAGCTTCTTCGCGTCCGAGGCGTCAATCACCAGGTCGGTGTAGGCGATTTGCGCGCTGTCCTGCTGCGAATAGTCCGTGCCGGACGCTCCGGCAATGAAGGCGCCGCCGTTGTTATCGCTGCCCGCCGCAGGGCGAGTCTCCCAGACTGTGGCTTGGTCTATCGCCATCGTGTGCTCCTCATCGGACTTCTCCGGTGGCAATTGCTGTTTGTAGCTTCGGAGTGAGCTGCTCGCGCTGCGCGATCGGCAAATCCTTCAGGCTCTTGAGATGACCTGTTTCAATGAATCCAAAACCACGGCGGTCGAGGTCGGCGAACTCATTCAAGGTGGCCCGAGACTGCTGGATCAACTCGCGGCTCCGGATTCGTTCAACGCGGGCGGCTTGTGAGCGCCAGCCGTGCCGCGTGTTCGCGCGACGGATTCGTTCGATGCCCGCCGCGGTCCTGGGTCCGGTGCTCAAGCCACCATGCAACCGACAGCGCCCGTTTGCCATCGCCGGACTCTGGCAGGAGGTTCTCCGTCGCGTCTTCGCGCCGCACCGTGGAGCGCTCCGCAGGTCGCCGCGGCGATTGCTGTTTCGAGAGCTTGCGGCCTTCTTTGTCTCAGTGTTCATGGGGTCATCCGTCCGTTTTCTTTTTTACCCCCCCCTCCCTGGGGGCAACTACGCCGACGATTGCCTGGCCGCCGGCGTTGACGTGGACGTGCTCGACGATCACTTTTTGCTGGCGATTCGTTCCCTTCAGGCGCTGCAGCTGCTCGATCTGCTCGTTGAACAGGCGCATGAATCGAGCAGCCCGAAGAGCATTCTGATCGCGAGTTTCTTCACCGAGGGCGGCGTTTGTGGAAGTCCGCAAGAAGGCGAGTGCCGCCTCGTGCACGCCGACCATCTGGGTCACCAGCATGGCTTCCAGCATGTTCTTCGGGCGGAGCTCCGCAAACGTGAACAAGGCCTTTGCGATGTCCGTTTCGCCCGGTAGAACTGAGTGAAGCTGCGCGAGGAGTCGCTGGGCAACGGGCTTGTTGGGACCGACGCCTGTCACCGCGCCTAGCGCCTCGGACATCAGTGCCGCGCGCTTGGCTTGGGCATCTGGGGTGTCCGCCGTCAACGATGACAATTCGAGGGTCTCGGCAGACGACGATGGCTCCGTAACCCGCGACGACGGAAGGGCAGTGGGCAACGGTGGCGTGCGGCGGCGGCGCGGAGTGGCGACTGGCTGTTTCATCAACGGATTCCTCTGCTGGTGTCAACTAGGCGCAGCGCGGCTTCGATCTTCTCCAGGTCCATGCGACTGAGAAGCGCGCAGGCTTTGGCCACCTCGATTCGATGGAGAAGTGCGCCGATCTCTTCGAGCTCCCGCTGGTCCCCTCGGCTGAGCTTCTTGCCAGCATCGATCTGAGCTTCCAGCTTTGCTTTCGTTTTCGTCATCGCGGCGATCGCGACAGGGACGGCAGAGGCAAGCCTTTGCCACGCGCGTTCTCGAATCTCTCGAAGCTCTGCGATGGATGGTGTGTGGCTGGGCATCATCGGGCTCCTCCGGCGGTGAAGGCCACCTGGCGCGGCAAGCCAAGTTCGCTGTGTGGTGGGCGGGGCGCTCCGAGCGTGGTCGAGCTTGGGGCGAACACGCCGCGCTCAATTTGCTTCTGGATGTATTCCGCGCTGGCACACCCGCAAGGTGCTGGCTTGCCGTCCACCAGGACAGCTCCCTGGCCGCGTTTGCGTGACTGGCAATGCGGGCACTGGTAATCGCGGTCGGCTGCTTCTGCGGCCGTCACGGGCGGCCCGGCTACTGCCGTTCTCGTGCGGACTGTTCTGCTCAGGTTTCGCAGGAATCCAGGCGGATTTTTCCAGTTGCCAGCCTTGTGGCTTCGAACCTCCTCGACGAATCGCTCTATCGAGACTCCGCGATCGGCCAGGTTGCCCCTGATTGCATCCAGCACGTCGATGGTGATCCGGGCTCCGGCTTTTTCTTCGAAGATCGCCTTTAGCTCGTCTTCGGCGGATGCGTAGCGTTCCGCAGTTTCATCATCATCAGCCCTTGAAGGGATTGGGCTTTGGGCTTTTGGCACCGCCGGAGGCGAACTGGAATACTGAACTGATTTCTCTTTTCCTGGTTCTCTCTTTTGCTGATGATGATTCTTAGTTCTCTCTTCAAGGGGTGTCAGTCTTGACACCCTCGTGGGTGTCGGTGGTGACACCCTGCCGGTGTCGTTCGTGACTCCTCCCAGGGTGTCATGGATGACACCCTCCCCCTCCGGCCCAATCAGTATTTCGTGCCAGAGAAACTCGTACTCGTTGCTGGTCCGGCGCCCGCTGTCGTCGCTCCGTGGGACGATTCGTATGAATTGGGCGTCAACCAGCTCCTTCAGAACGCGGACGACCTGGCGCTCCTGGATGCCCGTGTGTTCGCCGATATCTTTCCGTGACGGGAAGCAGTGGCCATTCTCACCGGCCCGGCGCGCGAGATGGCCGTAGACCAGCTTGGCGGATGGCGAGATGAGCTTGGTCGCGGCTAACTGCTCGGGAATCCAGATGCCGATGAACAAACGCCGTGGATTGAAGGGTTCGCCGATCTTCATGCGGCCCTCCAGCACACTCCAAGGCGGGCGTCGCAGCTCGTCCGAACCACTACGTTTTCTGAGCCACTATGTCCGCAATTGAGGGCCAGAAATCCGCGCCAAGCCCCGTGCCAGATCGCCACCAGTGAGCCACACGTCAACCTTGCAGATTCAGTAATTTGGGTTGTCGAAGTGCGGAAGCGGTCGCTTCCATGGCATGGAAGAGGTCGACGGTTCGAACCCGTCCAGGTCCACCAACTTTCCCGTTATCCCTACTTCCCGTTGACTCGGGCTGTGGATGGAGGAACGACCCCCTTCAGCCTCAAGTAAACTACGATGTTGCCGTAATGCTCGTTGTCGTGAGTGGTATTAAACATTAGGGTTGCGCCCCGCGTTGTCTCAGTGGGTTTGTTGCCTAGTCCAGCCAATGTCGCCCGTTCAGTGAAGTTTGAATCCGTCAGGCCTTCATAGACCCCGTCGCAGTAGGTTAACGCATCCGTCAGGGCCTTCAGCGCCGCCTCCTTCGTTGTAAGCGTCTCCGCATTGGTCTTCGATGGAAATGGCGCACCCTTTGCTGCCGAGCAGAACAGTAAGTTTGCGTTGGTCACATGACCGATGAGTTGCGCGAAAGATCGAACTTGCGGCGTCGGCTTGAACCCGTAGCCTTCCGCCGGCATAGCTTCCGCGGCCTCAGCCAAGTTGCGGCGAATGCTGGCGTGCATGGCTTTGGCGGTCGAGGCCAGCGAGGTTGAAAGCGCCTGATCTGCTCCCGCATCACTGGTCTGGGCGAGCGCGGGGAGAGCCAAGCCTGTCAGACACAGAACTGGAATGACGAAACTCATCTGTGCTCCTTGCTGGATCGGGTGATGGTGTGGTCTTTCTAATCTTACACTCGCTCGGGCGATCGCGAGCGCTTCCATTGGCATGGAAGAGGTCGACGGTTCGAACCCGTCCTATTAGATCTGCGATGCGAGCAAACAGCGCCCGGGAAATCACGTTGACCTAGAGTCGGCGTCTCTGACCAAAGTTTTCGTTTGCGCCGGCTTCCCAACGCCGCCAAGGTCCGGCAGGAACACGGTCAACAGTCCCAGCAGCGGCATGAAGGCACACACGCGATACACAAAGCCGATGCTGGTGTGATCCGCAAGTTCACCCAAGAGCGCCGCTGCAATGCCCGCGGTGCCGAAAGCGAGGCCGAAGAACAACCCTGAGATCATGCCTACCTTGCCGGGCAGCAGTTCCTGCGCGTACACCACAATCGCCGGGAATGCCGATGCCAGAATCATGCCGATGATTCCGCTGAGGATCACAGTCCACGCGAGGTTGGCGTAGGGCAGCACTAGGGTGAAGGGCACCACGCCCAGGATCGACCACCAGATCACGTACTTGCGTCCGACTCGATCGCCAATGGGACCGCCCAGTATCGTGCCGAGCGCCACCGCGCCAAGGAACACGAATAGATATATCTGGGCGCTCTGTACCGGAACGTGAAATGTGCTGATGAGATAGAACGTGTAGTAACTGGTCAAGCTGGCCAGGTAGATGTACTTGGAGAAAACCAGGACCACCAGAATCGCTATAGTCCACCTCACTTTATTGGAGGGCAAACGGTGCTCACCGTGATCGCTCGCCCGCTTCGGCGCATTCGCGCGAGCCGCCCGATGGTTCTTCGCCCACAGACCCACTTTGCCGAGCAGAACGATCCCCAATAGCGCCGCCAGCGAAAACCAAGCCAGACTTCCTTGTCCGTGCGGCACCACAATGAATGCCGCCAAGAGTGGACCTAAGGCCGAGCCCGCGTTCCCCCCAACTTGAAAAAACGATTGCGCGAAGCCATGCTGCCCGCCCGAGGCCATGCGCGCGACGCGCGATGATTCCGGATGAAATACCGACGAGCCGACCCCCACCATCGCCGCTGCGGCCAGAATCAAAAGAAATGACGAGGCGCTGGATAGCATCACCAGTCCCAATAAAGTGAAGCCCATACCGATGCTGAGAGAGAACGGCTGTGGGCGTCTATCCGTGAACCATCCCACAACCGGCTGCAGCACCGACGCCGTGAGCTGGCTGGTGAAAGTGATCAGGCCAATCTGGCCGAAGTCCAGATGGAAATTGCCCTTGAGGATGGGATAAATCGCCGGCAGCAGCGACTGAATCATGTCATTCAGAAAGTGGCAGAAGCTGATCATGGTCAGCACTGCGTAGGAGGTCCTCTCCCGCAGGGTCTGCCCCGGCGCTGCGGCCTGAATGCTCCTCATACTTCAGAATAACCGCATTGGGCGGCAACTGAAGATCTGGGTCGTGCGCTAAATCAGCCGTTTGGCAACAGCCCGCTTTGCAGCCCTCGTCTTGATCACAGTCTTGCCGGTTCCACCCGCCGCGGCTGCCGCGCCCACCTGTTCGATCGCTGCCTGGATGTAGCGCCGGACGAAGGGCCGCTCCAGGTCGCCCATACTCTTGAACTTGATATGCCGCATCGCCTTGCCCTCGCCCTGCAGCACGCGGTTTGGGTCGGGAAGCGTCGCGCCGCGCGGGAAGCCGAGGTTGATGTGCCCTGCATGGATGGTGATGTAGCAGAACATGTCCTTCATCTTTCCGCTGAACCCGAACCAGATTGCCACGGTGTAAACCTGATAGACCGACTCGGATGCGTCGGGCGCTTCTTCGAGGATGATCTCGCGTAAAGCCAGCGCAAGGTCGGCGATGGTCGGGTCGTAGGCGGCGAGGTAACCGAGCAGCTGCGGATGGGGCGGACGCCGCTGGATCGGACTGGGCATGATCGGACTGAATATACCAAAACCCCCGCCATCGTATACAATCTAAAGCTGGAGTTCAGGCATCGGTGCAAGTCATTGTCCGCAGTTCGTCGCTGCTGTTCTTCTTCATCGCGATCTTTTTCCAGCTTCCGGTGACCAGGAAACCGGCCAAGCCGAATGCTGGGCATTGATCCGAAGGGCGACCTGAAGGGCCGCACGGCGCTGGTGACCGGGGCAGGGCGGGGCATCGGACGCGCCATCGCAGTCGGATTGGCACAGGCCGGCGCTTCGGTGTTGCTCAATGACCTTGACCGCGACGTGGTCTTTGAAACCGGCACCCTGATCGACCAGGCGGGCGGAGTCGCCAAGTCCATGCCCGGCGACCTCACTAAAGCCGATTTTCCCGAGAAGCTGGTGAACGCCACCTTGGCGGGGTTCGGATCGCTCGACATCATTGTCAACAACGCGGGCTATACATGGGACAACGTGATCCAGAAGACGACGGATGAGCAGTTCCAGGCGATGCTCGATATCCACGTCGTTGCGCCCTTCCGGGTGCTCCGCGCGGCCTCGAACTGGATCCGCGAGACCGCCAAGAAGGAACAGGCTGAGAGCCGCCGCGTGATGCGCAAGGTGGTGAACATCACCTCGATTTCGGGGATGGACGGGATCGCGGGGCAGGCCGGCTACGGCTCGGGCAAGGCGGGGATCATCGGGCTGACCAAAGTCATGGCCAAGGAATGGGGACGCTACAACGTCAACGTCAACGCCGTAGGCTTCGGGTTTATCGAGACGCGGCTAACGCAGGCGCTGGGTGGCGAGATCGACGTTCAGGGCCGCAAGATCAAGGTGGGCGTCCAGGATGCGGTCCGCGAGACGCTGCGGGCGCAGAATCCTCTGGGACGATTCGGGACTCCGGAAGAGGCTGCAGGACCGGTGCTGTTCTTCTGTTCGCCGCTATCGGACTACGTCACGGGCGAAGTGCTGCTATGCTCGGGCGGCAGCCACGTCTAGTGCTTCAGGGTGTCCTCGAATAGCTTGAAGATGCGTTTGTACTCGTCGGCCCAGCTCTCCGGCCGCACGAACCCGTGATTCTCCACAGGGTACATCGCCACCGACCAGTTCTCTTTGCGCAGCTCGACTAGCCGCTCGACCAGCCGAACGGTGTCCTGGAAAAACACGTTGGTATCCACCATGCCATGGGCGATTAGCAGCGCGCCCTTCAAGCCTTCGGCGAAGTAAATCGGTGACGATTGGCGGAACGCTTCCGCATCGGCCTGCGGGGTGTTGAGAATGTCGGAGGTGTACTCGTGGTTATAGTGCGCCCAGTCGGTCACCGGCCGCAGGGCCGCGCCTGCCGCGAAAGTGTCAGGCGAGGTGAACATCGCCATCAGAGTGATAAATCCGCCGTAGCTGCCGCCGTAGATGCCGAGGCGCTTGGGGTCGGCCCCTTGAGCGACCAGCCACTTCGCGCCGTCGAGGTTGTCTTCCAGATCCTTGCCGCCCATGCGCCTGTAGATGGCCGTACGCCAATCGCGGCCGTAGCCCGAAGAAGCGCGGTAATCCATATCCAGGACCATGTAACCGTGCTCCATCAGGAAGTGATGAAACAGGTACTCTCGCGGATAGTTCGACGACCAGGATTTGGTCACGTTCTGTAAGTAGCCCGCGCCGTGGACGAACACGACCGCTGGTCCGCCGGGCCGATAGTTGGCAGGCTTGAAGAATCGCGCCGGGATCATCGTGCCATCGCGAGCGGGAACTTGCACGATGGGCGCATCCTGCCATGAATATTCCCAGAAATCTTTCGACGGTGAGTCGCTACGTTTTTCCTCTTTCGTGCCGGGCTTGTTCTCGCCCGTATAAATCTCGGGCGGCCGATTGACGTGGGAGAAAACGTCCGCAATATACTTCTCGTCGCGTGAAAGGATCACGCGATGGCCGCCGGGTTCGTTAGTGATCCGCGTCCGAGGCCCACCGTTCACGCTCATCGAATAAAAGTGGCGTTCCGGAGCGCCGGCTTCGCTGGTGGTGAGGTAAAACTTCGAACCGTCATTCGACAGGTCCACATTCGTGACCTCGAACTTGCCGGAAGTAAGCTGTTTAGGATCGCCGCCCAGCACCGAGACTTTGTAGAGATGATCCCAGCCATCGCGCTCGCTTTCGAAATAGATCTCGTCGCCGTTCCTGAGCCAGCCGAGCGTCTCGTAGCCCGGGCCATCGAGCCAGGCGTCGTCATGCTCGTGGAACAGTGTCGTTGTCTTCGCGGACGTTGTGTCCAGCAACTGAATCCAGCGATCTTTATTGTCGACGGAGCGCACGACCATCACCGCGCGGGTACCCTGCTCGTTGAACAGCGGCAGATCGAGATTGATTTGTCGATCGCCTAGGCCCGCATCGGCCCACTGAACTTCGCCCGTCACCGCATCCAAAATCGCCACACGAGTTCGATTCTGAATATCGCCGACGTTGGTCCGCCCCTTGATCTCCTCGGTGTAGCCCGATTCGGTGACGTAGTTCGGAACGTTGTCCGGCTTGTCGCCCTTGGGGCCTTCTTCTATGAGCGCGATCACGCATTTCTCGCCGGGACACAATTCCAGGCGTTGCACCGTCTGGCGTTCCGCGAGTTCGAACGGCTTGCGCGGATTCTCGCGCTTCTTCTTGGCTTCTTCGTCGTCCTTCTGCCGGACGCGGTCGCGCACGGCGGCCAGCAGTTCCTTCTCCTGTTTTTTTAGAAATTCTTGACTGCTTCCCGGCGCAGGTTTGTCGGGCGGCGTAGGAGCTTTCTTAATGTCCGTAAACTGCTCGATCTGGCCGTTGGCAAGGTCCAGAACATATAAGTTGTCCGAGCGGGTGAACGCGACGCGCTTTTCGTCCTGTGTGAAGTGCGGATCCTTCTCGGCATCCGTGGTCTTCGTAAGTTGCCGAGCCTTGTCACTCGTGAAGTCGTACAGAAAAACATCACCATCGCGAGCGTAGACGGCCCGTTTCCGGTCGCGCGTGGTATCGCCGTTTACCGGAGGCGCGGTCTTGGCGTCTTCGTCGTTGAGCTTGCGCGGAGAGCCGCTTTCGCGCGGGAGCATCCACGTGTCCGCCGGTTTGTCGATCGCATCGCTAGCCTGTTTCCACTGGAAATAGATCCGTTGGCTGTCGCCCGACCAGCGCACATCCTGTGGCGGATAGCCGTAGAGCTGCGGCCCACGCATGATGTTGTCGATGGTGAGCGGGAACTTGCCCTGCGCCGATACTTCGGACCGCTGGCCCACGAGCACCGTGAACGCCAAGACCACGAGCGAAATCCGCTTGAAGGGCATTACCGCGATTATATGACGCTGCGTATGCGGCTAACGCCTTCCGCGAACGCGGCGGGCTCGGATAGGAGGCTCAGGACCAGGAAGGCCTCGGATTCGAAATCGAAGAAGAATCCAGGTTGCACCAGGACATCGGATTCGCCCAGCAGTTTGAGCGTCCACTCCTCTTCGGTGCGAGTTCGAGGAACCTGGAGCACAGTGTACCAGCCGCCTTCGGTGCGGAGGATCGTCGCCGGGGAACCGTGCATGGTTTCGCGCAATCGGGCGAGGTTCGAGGCCGTGCGCTGCCGGATCTGCTCCATGATGCCGCTAGAGAGCGCGAGCAACCGGGGCAGGGCAACTTGTACTGGAGTGGAAACCGAGAGATACGTGTCCGCGATCAGCTCCAGCGCATCGAGTGCTTCCGAGCTGCGCGGTCCGCTGGCGCCCCCGTTTGCAATGATCCAGCCGAGCTTCATCTGCGGCAGTCCGGCGATCTTGGAGAGCCCGCTCATGGAGAAGGTCAGGGCGCGCCGGTCGCCAGCCAGGGTGGACACGCGGTCAGCATCCTCGCCGAACGCGTAGTCGCGGAAGACCTCGTCCGACAGGACCGCGAGACCGCGCTCGGCGGCGAGCCTATCGAGAAGATCGAGCTCGGCACGCTTCAGGAACGATCCCGTGGGATTGTTGGGATTCACCACCACGATCGCGCGGGTGCGAGGCGTGATGGCCTGCTCCAAGGCGTCGAAATCGATATGCCAGACGCCGTCGTAGCGCAGCGGATACTGGCGGATGCGCACCGATTCCAGGTCCGCCAGAAACTCGAAAAGCGGATAGGACGGCCGGGGCGCCAGAATCTCATCGCCAGGATTCGTCAGGAGCTTGAACAGATACGCATAGGCCTCACTCGTGCTGGCAGTGAGCAGAACATTCGCGGCGGGAACAGGCGTGCCGCGGTCGCGATAATACGCCGCGACAGCTTCACGCGCCGAGTCGATTCCTCGCGGCGAGGGCTGATAGCGCAGGGCACTCGCGTCGGCCAGCGCGGCCAGGATTTCGGCCTCGGGATAGGCGAGACCGGCGCGCGTCGGGTTCGATTCGGTCAGATCGAGCACCTGTGTGCCGCCGCGGCGTTTTTCGTCCAGAAGCGCGGACAGGCGATTCGGACGCTGGCTCCAGTTCAGGCGGGACGAGAACACGTTACTTCTTTTGGACCGGCGTGATGGTGACTTCGGACGCGCCTTTGTCCGACCGGATCTCGATCATCACGTTGCGGCTGTGCGAGTCGTCCGCAGCTGAGAGGAATCCGCCGTAGTCGCCACCGCCGCGGGCTTCCTTGTGGACCCCGCTGCGGCCGAGCTGCGCCTCGTAGAAATCGAGGACCTTCTCGGCCGGATCTTTAGTTTCGAACAGGAACGCTGATCCAGTGGCCTTGGGAGCCGAACCCGGATACGCGGAGATCCAGGATGGCAGCGCATTCGGATCCGTGGGCCGTGAGCTGCAGGCGCAGACCAGCGCCAGGAGGACTGCCAGCATGAGCCATCGGCAACCGCGGGACGCTTTTCCCATCAGGGTGCCATGATAGCACCGTCCCTAAAAAACCCGACAAAGTTTGACGCTTGGGGGAACCTACGCTACCATGATGTTGCGGGGTGGAGCAGTCTGGTAGCTCGTTGGGCTCATAACGCACACAGTGCTGGTAACTGTAAGTAACCATAGGCACGAGTGGCAACCTTGAGAGCCTCTGATAATCGTCGGAAATACTTAAGTGGAGTCTAAGTGGAGTCGGATTTCGGTGCCTCGCGCGACCGGGCGTTGATTCCGACGTTCGCCTGAATTTCGCCGACTTCACGCAATACGCTATTGGAGCTTTGTACGAGTCGCGCGTAATCCGACCGGAGTCGCCGAACACAAGCCGACTTGTGGGTACTAATCAGACTCAACAAAGACCCTTACAGACTGCAGACTACTGATCCAAGCTGGACTGTTCCAGCGGCGATTCGATTTCACCGCAGCCGGCCACCCCGGCGATAGTGCTAGAGGGCGACCAGCTCGGCGAGCTTGGCCGCGACGTCTGCCATCGGATTTTCTGCCGTACTCAGGCCGGTTCGCGAGCCGAGCAGGGGGCTGACTTCGCGGAGAGCTTCGTACGTCGTGCCGTGCACAATGGGGACGAGCTGGTCACGCGCTAGGAGCACCGATAGCTCTTTGTCCGCGATACTCTCACCTTGGAGACGGCGCAGCAGCGCAGGGGTCACTAGCACGATTCCGACTCGCGACTTCGCCAATCCCTTGTCGATTTCGCGAAGCAACGGTGTACCGAGGGCGACGTCCTTCTCGCTGAACCAGACCGAGACACCGCGTGACTCGAGTAGATCGTGCAGTTCCTTAGCGGCCCCTGCCCGATCGTCCCACGCATGGCAGAGGAAGACGTCCCGACGTTCAGGCAGGAGCGCTAGCTTTTCGACGGTTTCGCGGACCGGCGTGAGTGCGCGCACCTCAGCAGGCGTGTACGCCACGGACGAACCGGCTCGCGACCATCTCGGCCTTCCGCTGCTGCCGGACCCGCCGAAGCTGCTCCGGCCGCCCCCAGTGCTCACCAACGGGGAGGAAGACGGGTACGAGTACGACGTGTAGCCACCGTAACCGCGGTAGCCGCCATAGCGGCCACCGCATGCTGGGCAGGCCGCTGCAGCGCTCGCTGAGCGATGGCCATATACCGGTGCTGTACATCTAGGCATTTGTCGATTTTACCGGGTGCCATCACCGACGAGAATAGGATGGCACCTTGGCCGGCACCAGCTTGTCGCCGCTGCGTGTCAGCACTTCCCCTTCCGGCGGATTGGGGTCATAGCTTGCGGAGTCAAGCGTTACTTTTGTCACCGGGTTATAGAGCGCAGGCGTATCGCCTTCCTTATTGTTCCAGACATAGTCCTTGTCGCTGAAAAGATGAAAATCAGCGCCCCGGCGGTCTTCATCGCGGATCACGCTGTCGGGGCCGCTTCCCGAGTGAACTCGGACCGTACGGCCCGGCTGGAGGTTACCCCTGAACGACATGACCTTGTCCCAGGTCGGGGACTGGCCGTGGTGATAGGCGCGGTGCCACAGTTCAACATGCGACAAATCAAACGGCACCGTCCCGTTGTTGGTAAAATCCACCCACTCCCCGGCCAACTGCGCGGCTGGAGTCTGACCGTAGCGATTCCGGTCCTTGCCCGCCGGATTGGGCTTGATGCGAACGATCTGTAAAGGCATAATTTAGACATCCTGAAAGCAGGTTGAGGCGTTGCCGCCGTCGAAGGCCGGTTCCGGGCCTTCATGCGCCTTACGAACAAGGCCGGGGAGATTTCCCCCCGGCGAACAAGATTTATTTTCCAGAGGGGAAACCGGGCCGATCCTTTCGTAAGGAAGAGGGAACCGGCGTGGCTATGATCCATAGTTAGTCAAATACAGCGTGAACCGGTATCAGGGCGTCGATCTCGTCAGGCTGTACAAGGTCCTGTCGCTGAGGGCCATGCGAATCGTGCGCCACTACGGCGGGCTCGACACTTTTGACGCGGGGTTCGACTACGAGGACGTTCTCTGTGAGGTTTTCGCCGCGTTCCTCGATTCGCCCGACGGACTCGGCTGGAAAGAGAGCAAGGGAACCATTGATGTCTACCTTGGGCACGTCTTGCACAACAAGATCGTCGACCATTTGCGCCGCCAAAAACATGCCGGCGGCCCGGTCGAGGACGATAATCAAACAGGCAAGAAGGCCGGGAGGGTTGAAGCGCCGGAGCGCGCCAAGACGGATTTTACCGCCAAACTCTACGAACTCGTGGGTGACGACGCGGCATTACGAGATTTGATCGCGGCCGCCGAAATGACATCCGGGGACCACAATGTTAATCAGGAATTGGGCGGCATCATGGGCAAGACGCCGCACCAGGTCTCTAAGCTGAAAGATCGCCTGCTGAGAAAGGAAGGAGTCAGAGAGCTTTATGCCGCGCGAAAAGCAGCCAAAACAAGAGCCTGACATCCTGGATCGGCTGTTCGGTGATCCGTCGGCACTGCCCGACGACGAACTCGACGCACTGTTTGCCGCCCTTGCGCCTGGCGTTGATCCGGTGGCCAGCATCAGGAACATCGCCGAAGCCGCCGCGGTGAAATATCGTCTGCAGAACAAGCTACCGCCTGATCACGTGCAGGCTGCGCTCGACGGCACGCGCGAGATCAAGACGATCGATAACCTGCCGCTCTCGAAGCTGGCTGAGATCGTGGCTGCGATCAAGGCCCCCTTTACCGGAGCCGTCTACGACCACGCGTTCGCCTATCGGAATCGGGACGGGGAGCTGGACGAACATGATCAGACGATCATCGATGGCCTGACCAACGAACTTGAGCAGGATTGGGGAGAAACCGAACAGGAGACATGAGTCCCGCTGCCCAACTCGCCGTCCTCATAACCCAGCGTTTCGTGAAGAACGCGCCGCCGGACCTTGCGACGCTCTGCGAGGTACTGGGCTTGCGCGTTCGGGAAGTGCCTGCGCGCGGTTTCGACGGCGCCCTGGTGCGGAGCAGGACCGCGCAGAAAGGCATAATTGCAATCAAGGCCAGTCTGCGCGAGAAGGCTCGAAAACGTTTCACAATCGCGCATGAGATAGGACACTTCGTGTTGCCGCACCACCGTCTACTCAAAACGGTCTGCGACGAAAGAAAGATCGACAGCTTCGACGTCCGCCTAAATCGTCCCGAAGTCGAGGCCAACGAGTTTGCGTCAGAACTGGTGCTTCCAAGCGCCATCCTCGCCAGGACATTCAATCTTTCGATATTCTCGCTGTCTCAAATCTCCGCCGTTGCCTCCTCGTTCGAAACAAGCCTAACAGCGACCATTCGCTGCTTCCTGCGGCTCACGGCGCTGCCATGCGCCATGATCTGGAGCGCCGAAAATCAGACGCCATGGTGCGCACGCAGCGATAGTTTCCGCTTTTTTCTTCCGCTGGAGGAGTTGCCCGCGGAAGGCTCTCATGCGGCCGGCCTGTTCGCAGGAACACCGGCGCCGCCTGATTTCGCTCCGGTCCCCGCGAGCGCGTGGCTGGACGAAGCTGCCGCCGAGCGCGTCGGAACGCTGCTCGAACACTCCATTTATCTGCCGAATTATCGCGCCGTGTTGACGCTGCTCTGGGCACAGACTGTCGAATAAACGCCGGGCACCAAACTAAGATCCCGAGGTGCTCACTTCCGACCGCTGCCGCGCTGATTTCGGGCCGCTGAGCGAGTCACGCTCCACTCGGCGAAAGAGGACTTTCCGGGCACGGCGCGGATCAGTACCGACAAACGCCCGTGGGTCCGCCAATAGCTACTCTGAGCGGATCGTCGGCGAATCGTACATTCCTGGGAAGGCTACGTCTCGAAAAAGGCCATAGCGGATTGGGTTATGAGCGGGCTGAGCGTTAGGAACTGAAAGAAACTACAGGCACGAGTGGCAACTCAAAGAGCCTTTAGGAACGCTAGAAAGCAGTTATTGGGAGTCTAATGGCAGCGCGTTTCTAGGGAGGATTCACCGACACGCGCGAATGGCCGAGTGGCGGGGTTGAGGATACCGCACTGCGCAACCACACGTCCAGCTCGCTACTAACCAGTTTTCGCGGGATCGGAAGTCCGCTTCGAGGTAATCATTGTCTTGTTATCATGCAGCGCACCAGCAGGGCTCAGCAGTCCAAGAGCAACCCCCAGATCAACGAGTGTGTTTGCTCGCTTGCCGAATCTCTGCTTGAGCGCGCTCAGGCGAGCAGAACCAGTGCTACTGATCGCGACAATGTCCTTCTCCAAGGCGCGGATATTTGACTGTAGCGCTTTGGGAAGCTCCTGGAAGGGGATTTGGAGCCTTATGGGAGTTTTCACCAATGGATGATCCGCATCCAAGCGCACCATTGTTTTCGTAGTGTCGGCTATAAGAGCGCCGATGCCCTCCGCTTCACTCATCACTGCTTCGAGCAGCGCCCGGTCGGGCGAATAGTACAAGGCCTTTTCTTTCTCACTGGGACAGATTTGGCTCAGTATCAATTCTTTCGGAGTATCCTGAGCTGCACCTGGCGCCATGTACCGGAGCTTTTCGACAAACGCCACCCAGGCTAGCAGCACACTGCGGACACTAGGGTGTTCCCAGTTTGGCACGTAGTCATCAGCAACACCCGTTCGATTCTTGTGCAGCACGGAAAGCTTGCCGGTCGCAATAGCCTCGTGGACGACATCCAATATTGGAGTCCATTCTTCGGACTCGGAAGAACAGGCAGCGGGAAGATTATCACGGGTGTAGATGTTCTCACCAAACTCATGGGCCAGGGCCTGTGTCAGCCTTAAGATAATTCGAATTGCGCTCCCCGACGTCGGACTGTCAATGAAGTCCGCGGCAGTTCGTTGCACCCGTTTGGGGGCTGCCTGTGATCGAACGGACCGCGGGGGCGGCAATTGAACTACAAGGTTTGCCGTACTCTCAGGTTTTTTCGAGGTAGTCGATTCTTGTTTCAGTTCGAACGTTGAGGCGAGTGGTGTACCGTGGGGCAAAATCAACTCATCGAGGATGATCGGCTCGTCCACAAGCATAGAATCCTGGAAAACATTGGCCATCGACTTCTTGAAGCTAAAGATCAAAGCTTCACCACCTTCGTCTTTGATTGCTCTCAGAACGGGCGAGTAGCCGTTATCGCCAGAGACAATGATTACCACGGACGGTTTTTGGTGAATGTACTGCCGAATGGCGTCCGTCGCAATATACGTATCCGCGAGGTTCTTCTCAACCCGCGCCGAGGATATGGGCTGGGCGTACGCACCACAGGCCCGGATTGCCCGTCCAAGATCATGATCGCGCCTCCCGAGATGATCGTTGTAGTAAACTTCCACGTGAGGACGACCATATTCTTTGGCTCTCACGATGATCGTCTTGAGACACTCGAGGGCGGGAACATCTACGCGATAAATCTTTTCAAGAGTGTAGTGGATGTTCTCCCAATCGACGTATACAAGTACGCGGTCCACGTCATCTCCTCCAAACAGTACTGTCGAGTTACAGGTTGCGAATAGGCTTATGTCATATTTGACCATTTCTCTCGGCAGCTGAAGAAAGCCGCGCTATCAGCGAGTAGAAGCCGCCCATCCGAGGGGAATGGTGGCGAACTTTGAGCAAGCGTAATGCCGGCATCGTCGCCAAGACAAATTGCGCAACTTCCGGGCAACCAGAATCGTCACGTACCTGTGCGGCTGACCTTGCCTCGATTGTTTCAGCCAGTCATAACTGAGGATTTCGAGGTCTCGGCGAACTCATTCGGCGTACGGTAACTGATCGCCTTTGCCGCATGCCTTTGAGACCCGGGCTCGTGGTAATCATTGTCGCTGGCGATCGCCATCACGAAAAAGATTGATTGCGCATAGGGCCACCTCCTTTGTCACTCCTCGACTTCAGCGCCCGGTAGACGCGAGATCGCTCCAGAGGTCCGGGGTGACGTCGGTCGGCATCACCACTTTGAGACCGCGGACGATCGTCTCCCACCCCGTCGCGATCTGAAGGGCGGATCGGCCGTTCTTGTGCATCAGGGAACGCGACGGCAGCAGTATGAGAAACAGGCGTGAGTCCGATGGCAGTTGGAATGCCGGTCGCACCTGCTCGCAGGTTTCGAGCCCGTCGCTTATTAAGATGATCACGTTATTGCGCCTCACGGCCCACGAAATCAAGCCGTAGATTGCTGTGCACTGTCCACGAGTGGGAAGGTCCGGGTTCAGGACGGCTGCGACCCGTTTGGTCAGCTCTTGCGTTTTCAGGTCCAAATCTGCGAGGCGGGATTGGGTTGCCACCTGGCACGCCTCCTCGGCACGCTTGCGGTAATATGTCTGGAACCCGCTGATATTCTGCGTGATCTTGTCCATACCATTTGCGGTGAAGGTCGCCTTCGAGCAATCCTCGGCGGCCGGCCGGAGCGGAGCCTCAATTTCGGTGAGCGGGCTATAAGGACCTTCATCGGCGAAAGTTGTTGCCGACAGGCCCGCACACTGAAAGGCCGTGATGAACTGGTACACAGTTCGAATGAAGCGCGCAACGGCAAGGCGGCGGTACTCAGGATCGACCGAATCCGTCATGTCGGAGGCAACTAGGCACCGGATTTTGTCCCGAGCTGGTGTCGTCAAGGCGCCCGGTCCTCTCGTATCGCTGTTGGGCTGGGCCTTCGCGGTGGCTGAACCCGACGTGGCGCCGCTCGGAGGCGCGACGCCTCCCTGTGAAAAAGCGGGCGCGGCGAGTAGACAGCAGGCCAGCACCATGGTGACGACCTTGCTGGCATGCTTCTGTATGTCGTTTTCCAACCAGTCCAGGAACCGGCCCAGTTCCGACAACCTGCTTTTGAGCTTCTTGATCTGGCGGTCCCGCCGTTTCGGATACCCAAGCGTCCAGACGGCCGCCGAGAGGAATCCCGCAGCGATCGGCAAGCTTTCGCCCAGGGTCCAAAACGCGATCGGTACCGCCTGGACCAGGAAATCAACGATGTTGCCGCCAGCCGTTCGAGAGAACAGCAGCATCGTTCCCGATACGGCGGCGAAGATCCCAGCAAGGCCAGCACACGTGAGGCAGAGCCGGAAGGTCCGCAGCAGCCGGTACGGATCAAACAGCAATGCGAATGCAGAGACCTCCACCACGGCCCCGATGCCGGCGGCAACCAGCATGGCGATGATGATGAGAGCCACCCAATGAAGGTTGGGAAAGGCTATTGAGTTCAGAGCGCATTGGATGGGAACATCTGCGCTGAACAATACGATCACCAAGAAGAAGAGCGGCCCGTGTAGCCTCATCATCTTCATGAGGCTCTCCATTGGGTTCGCTTCTCTGTCCCCTTCGTGTCTGCTAACCCCCTCCGTGACCGCGTCTTGCTCAGAGAGCGCTTCTTGCTTTGCTTCAGCGGATCGCTCCGACCGGGTCGGAATGTGATCTGTCTCTTCAATGAGCCGTTTTTCAGCTGTCAGATTCATGGAATTCCTCCCGTTAAGCGCTGGCGGCAACCTTCAGAACCAGCCCTGGGCGCGTTGCCATGCCCGCCTCGGTCTGGTTGAGGGATATTCGCACCGCTCGGATATGACAACGATTGCGCGTGGGAATCGTTACGAGCTGCTTCGAACCGCACCCCGCTGATACAGAGTTCGACGTTACCAACGAACTTGGCTGAAGGCGGTTTTCAAGGGTCGTCGGCCCTCTAATGCCATTTCTTCACGGGGGTGTCGGCCAGCAGTTCGATTTAGGTGCGTTATTCCAGAAATAGCTGCCATCTTGCACACTCGCGAGGCACCAACAGACTAAACTCCATCCCCGTATGTTCACAACGTGATACATTGTGAAGCTTATCGCTGCGAAGTTTTTGAAAATATTTAGAACCGTAACGCGTTCTCCATATGTAGGGAGGTTCCGTGATCAGCCTGTCGTACAGTTTCCTGGAAGCCAGCGAGTTGCACGCAATCCTGCGCCCTTTTTGGTTCGAGATCCGAAGACTGGTACTTGAGCACCGCCAGAACAGCATTGGGGAAGATCAAAAACTGCTCCAGGATGTGATGGGCCTGATCTTCAAAGGGGCAGCCGTCAATGAGTGGGAGTCCAGGATATGTGATGGGTTCCTCCAACTGAGCTGCTCCGTAGGGAGGAGCGCCCTCGATCGGGCCCCCATCGGAGGGTCTGCGAGCGGCCTGGAAGAGTTGACCGATCGGATCTGCAGTATTGCAGCGGCAGCGGGCGGCCAAGTCACTGTGGCCACGAAGCTAATCGCTTGCGGAGCATGGGTTCAGGCCCGGATTCTGGCGGGATCCTGTGACGACCAGGATGATTTGGATGTCCTCTGTCAAGAGGCATCTGAGGCTCTCGCGCCGATTGGAGTCCCACTGGAGGCCTTGGCTGATTGTGTACAAACGCAGTTTGTGATTCGAATAGCACGCGGTGATGCAAACGGCCTGAGCGGCGAGTTGCGAAGAACCTGGGCTGTAGCGCGCTGCGCGGCCCTCATACAAGAGCCTGGGTTGCGGCTGCAACTTGCGGAGGCCGCGACAGCTCTGGGTGTCGACGTACCTCAGACGGTTGCAGACTCCTCCTCAGAGGAGCTCGCCGAGAAAGATGACGAGGGTGGAGAAAGGCCGGCACTCGAAAAACAGACAGGGATTCTCGGAGCACCGCAGGTCCTTGAGGAAGCCAGCTTGGAGCAAGAACGCCAGAATATTCTTTTCGACCTGACGGCGATTGCATTCGCAGAGAACTCACCTCTGAAGCAGATGACCATTGATCAGGTGACGCAGCTGGACCCAGGTGCATCTGCGGCCGCGATGAAGTCACCCTTCTATTTCGCCGCAAGCGATCTTTGGAATGGATACTCCCGAGGGGGCGATGAACAGACCCTGGCAATGGCTGAGAGGGTTTCACTTTATGTTTACTCGTACGCGTTGCTTCACAGACATCCTGACAGAGACACCGATCGGAGTGAAAGGGCCAACAGCCTACATCTTTGGATGCTAACTCAGTTTCCGAGGAAAGCCCTCACGTGCGAATTGCCGGCACTACTCTCTGATGCCAGTCGCGTATGCGCCGCAGCCAAGACGAGGCGAAATGATCTCTGGATTCGTCAGGGTTTGATCGAGGCGTTTGCCGGGATATGTAAGATGCTGCAATCGCAGGGAGATGGGGAAAGGCGCGATCAGATCCTGCAGAGCTACGGTCCACAACTACGTGACATCCACGAGGAGTATATTTCGAAGGCTGAAGAGCTCGGTATCGAACCCCGAGAGGAGGAGGTTGACGCTTGGGATTCTCTCGGTCTCAGCAGTGTGCCAGACAGCAAAGGTCCTGTAAGTAACATCCTCAAGGACCCCGACTTCCAGAATGTCATCAACCGCGGCGCGACTGAAGAAACGTACAAATTCGTTTGCGTTAATAAGCAAAGGATTCAGGAGATCCTAGAACGGCGACTCGATGTCAGACTCGGCCTAGAGTATGTGATGGAACCGAAGCTGTTGATTTACGACCCAAAGAGCAGGGAAAGAGGAACCTTAGATCCAGCGTTTGTCGCCGCGAAGGAAACGCTTGATGCCGGGGACTTCGGGCGCGCCGCAACGCTCTTTGACAGAATGGCACCCCGACTGCAGGGTGTGTCCCGCAATATTGTTCGTGACTACCAAGCCTACGCATTGGCCAAGGATAAGAAGCAAATGCCGGCGAGGCTGGAGCTTGACCAGATATGTGGCGAAGAATTCTACTCGCCATCTGCTTATTGGAATCTGGCGTGCTGCCAGCTGTCCGAGGACATGGAGCAGCGCCTTGAGACTTTTGTGGCCGGTCTCAAGCATGCCCCGCACCCGCGACTACTGGATGGGGCAGTCTACCTCGGTCTCTTTCTCAACGATGCGAGGACTGTCGATTGGTTGCCCTGTCTTACATACACAGAGGCGCTGTTGCTGTACTACAAGCTCGAATACGAAGGGGCCGAGCTCTCAAATCAAGAAAAGCAAGCCCATGTCCTGCGCCTCGGGCGCTATTCAGTGGAAGGCGAACTTGTGATGCCGGAACCAATGAACGACAGGCTGCCTGAGGCGCAGATCCAGCGATACATGACTGGCCTGCTCGAGCGCAAACAGCCGGCTGCCTTCGAATTTTGGTTGCGATGCCGTGAACTGATTTCTACCAACAGATATCAGCACTGGGAGGTGAAGGCGGACTTCTTAGAAAAGACTGGACGGAGAGCTGAGGCAGCTAAGGCGTTCGAAGAGGAATTTCGCGCGCGATTGCGGTATTTCGGCATTCTGGCTAGAAACGCCAAAGATCGCAGAAGGGCCAGTGAACTGCTCCAATACACAAGGCGTAGGCTTGATACGTGGTTGGGCTTTTGCTGGCCTGAATTGAAGAATGTCGGTTTCAATCTCTTCAACATGGCGAAGAATTTCGAGAAACAGTACGACACGAGCATAGTGTCTAATCGGCTCAGAAAAATTTATGATACTGAGCCGCCTCCTCTGCCTCCAACGCCTCCAACGCCTACGCCTACGCCTGAGAATCTGAGTCAGATTTTGACAACCGTGGGCGCCGAGTGTCAATCACGCTTGCGTGACTTGAGCGAGCTTTCTAGCGTAAGGTGGCACCTCGATACCTTGCTGGACGCTCTTCGGCGTGGTTCGAGCGATGGCTCCACGGAGGCATTGGGACTCCTTATGGGGCAATGGGAAAACTACAGCCGCCTCGTAATTGACACGGAGAGGCAAACTGCATTGCTAAAGGCACAAACGGCTTACGCCGATTTGCGGAAGAACCTGCAGAGGGAGTTGACCGATCAGCAGTGGAGTCTGGCTGGGCCATTTCTCAACGCATGTAAGAGGGTAAACGAGAGCCTCGCCCGTGATGCAAAGTTGTTGCCGAACCTGACTGTCGAGGCCGTAACCGAGGGAGCAGTCGAGGTCGACTCCACCGCTGAGCACACAGGATTTGCGCTGAGAGTTCGCTGTGCTAGTGGCGATACTGCGGTTCGTCTTAAAGGTGCGACTCTGACTCTCGACGATTCGGTCACAACCTTCGCACTTCGAGACCGTCTAGAGGAAGTGCAGATGCAGGTGGGCCCCACGGATACCTGCGTACTGAGCTTTGACACAGCGCCGAATCTTCGACTAATCCAACCGCGGACCTTGCAGTGTGTGCTTGCATTTGAATATGCCGGAGGAGACTATCACACCCCTCCGCTCAAGCTTCAGTTGGTTCAGCGAGTGTGTCCGCCCCTGCCAAACGACTCACCCTACATTTCCGGGCGCCCACTCGATCCGGTTGAGATCGAAGGGCATTTCTTCGGACGTAAGGAAGAGCAGGAGGCAGTTCTAGCTTCTGTCCGTGACGGCCAGCAGAGGCTGCGTTATGTTTGTGGTATACGGCGAGCGGGCAAGTCGTCATTGCTCAACAGTATCGAATATGAAGTAGGCAAGAGAAGCCTGCCCTTGATCCCCGTTTACCTTTCTGCCGGGGAGGTGAAGAGCCTCACCAGCGTCGGAAGGTTCCTATTCAATCTGCTGGCAAAGATTTCAAGTCATTCGGACATAGCAGGGGCTGGGGTACAGCCACCGCCTGAGGAACGATGCTGCGAGAATATGCCACTTGCCTACTCGCAGTTTGTGAAGGATCTTGCCGAGAAGATTCCTGGACGCCGAGTGCTCGCACTTCTCGATGATTTCCAGAGTCTGATAGAAGCGGCGTCGGACGCTAGAGACCACAATCCTGCTGTCACTAGCGGAATAGCAGGATTGCTGAACATCATCTATGCGAACGGGAATCCCAGGGCTCGGATTCTTTGGGTCTTTGCAGGACATCGGACCATAACCGAATATCGCTCCTTACTACCCGGAGCCGATCTCTGGGGGACCCTTCGTGACCTGCCAATAGACTTCCTGGACCGGCAATCGGTCAAGGAAATCATCACTGAGCCGTTGCGCGGGAGCAGTTTGGTCGTGCCGGAGGAAACTATCTCTTTGGTGTGCCGCCAAACCGCTGGACACCCAGAGATTGTTCAGAAGATTGCCGAACTTATGCTGTTCGCGGCAGTCCGGGAGAAACGATGGATTCTCACGCCGGCGGACGTCGACGCGGCTGTGCGTAATCTCGCTCTCTTCAGCGACGATTCGTTCGCCATCGCTTGGTACCCAGAAGGGGAACTCAGTGATGACCAATCGCGCCTCATGGTCGACCTAATCAAGAAGACACCAGTGGGCGGCCGGATCGACCCCGGCAAGTTGGTGGCTCCTAGAGTCCTGACAGATAAGGACACTGTGGCACTTGATGACCTAAAGGCCAGGAGGATCCTCGACGAATCGCAAGACGGGACTGTGGGTGTTCGAGCTTATGTGCTGGATCTTTGGCTGCACAAGATGTTGAAGGACATCCGGCACAGGGAACCTGACTCGCCAGCGATCTTCATCGACGTCGCGAACCTTACGACCGGCCGAGGATCGGCAACTCTCAATGACCTGGAAACGACGGCGGGTGAAGGCATAGCGGGGTGTTTCGCGCTGAAGACAGTCCTTTCAAGTATCGAGGCATATGTCTACAAGCTCACTCCGATCCCGGTCGCCGCCCAGTGGGTTGTCAATTATCCCGAGAGATGCCCGGCTGTGATGGAGTGTAATGCCAAAGGGTACAGGATTGCTAACATTCCCGAGTACCTTTGGAGGAAGAGCCAAGTGTCAAGAGGAGCCGATGATACGGTCTTGCAGGAGACGATGAACGAAGTCCAGCAGCAGTTCCCGAATGTCAAGCATTTTGTTCTGGTGACAGGGGACAAAGACTACCGCGTAAAAGTTGAGAATCTGCTCAAGAGCGGCAAACACGTTCACGTCGTGAGCAGAGCGAGTGCGCTGGGGAAACCCGACACGAAACACTCCTACGATTATCTTGCAAAGAGGTATCCGGAAAGATTCACGGTGAAGAGGTTAGAGGAGCTACTAGAGGAGGAGGTCCGCCCGTCGCCAGATCGGCGCGGTACCGCCAATGTGTAGTAGAGGGCGGGAGGCCATTTTATTCCGATTGTTTATATGTCACACGGAACAGGGGAAGGAAGACTTCACGCTCGGTATTCTTCCACAGAGGCTGAAGACGATTGAGTTCGGTCATCGTCGCGCCTGAGCTTTTTCGCAATAGTCCGGCGAGGTGCGCGACGTCCTCCCTTGATCTTTTGTCCGGGCCCTTCCCGCTGAAGACCAGTATCCTAGCAAAACGAAACTGGTCAGTCTGACTTTCGGGGAACATCTGTTTCGCCAGGAGGAAGAGTGACCGCACAATCTCCAGCCTGGTACGATGACACAGCTTGAGGGAGAAGCGAGAAAAGCCACGCTCAATCTCCCTGGCCTCAGCCTCCTCTTCTGGACTCGGTCGGGGAGAGGCGACTCCCAGCCAGAATTCGCGTCCGTTCTCGTCCGTTTCGACGAGAGGTTGTTCTGGGCGAGCCTCGGCCCTCCGATGATAGTCGATCTTCAGTGAGTCGGCTTTCAGGAACAACCATCCCAAGAGTTTCTCGGGCTGCTCTCTGCGCTGTGGTTGATGTTCGAGCAAGCGCAACAGAGAGGCGATCGCGTCCTGCGCACAGTCTTCTGCGTCCGCTGGCGAGAGGCCTGCCGCTCTTGCCTTTCGGACCACTTTGGAGCGAACTTCACCAAAAAACTGCTCCGGGTTGAGTACGGGTGAGAAATGTTTGCGTGCCATGCCCTCTGCCTTTCCTTTGACCGAGTTATCTCGATCAAGCCCCGCGAGCTTCTCGCGGGCGAATTGGCAAAGAGCGCAGCCGAGTTGGGCTGGCGACTACTAAAAGACTACCTTTCTCATAATCAATCTTCTACGCCGAGGAGTCAAGGGCTGCCCACCACAGATCCGTTCACTTCGCCAGCCCTCGAATTTTGGCACGGAATCGAAGGCGATCCGCCAGCGATGGGAATCTAGCCAGCGGTTCGATGGCGACGCGGATGTCCTCAGGTGTCACCAACTCGCGCACCGCTTCCCACGCCATCCATTGACCCTCTACACTCGACCAGCCTGTACGTTCGCCAGCCGGTGTTTCGATGCAGACGAAGGGAGCTGGCACTTGTTTCGATAAAAAGAATCCTGGCGGGCAATCCACACCGAAGGCATTGAGCAAGAGACCCCGTCGAACGATGATGTCTCGAGTTGCCCGCCACTTATTCCGCAACGCCGAGCACCGGTCATTGAACAAATCCTTCGTGCCCGCCGAACTGGGCGCCCGCACAACGAAATCGACCCGTTGATTCCAATCTGAGCTGCACCCGACTAGAACATTTAATCGTCCCCTTTTCGTCGCATCTGACCAGCTTCGAGAGTTGAATGCCGTAGCTTCTAAGAGGATCGCCACATCAACACCGTGCCGCACTGGGAGTTGACGACAGCTGAACGGTGAACCGGAAACGGCAACGGAGTAGCCAAGACGCCGGAGCCGGGTGGCCGAAAGTGACAGCACGAGATACAAACTGGTTTCGCCTAGCCAGTCTGAAGCAAGGAGATACGTGCCCCCTGACCGAACTCGCTCAATGAGTTGGAACGTCAAAGCATCAACTTGTTCATCGATCCGGGCCGGCGACAACGCGAACGCTGGCCGCAAGGGACGGCCCAGGCTGTAGTAGGTGGGTGGTGGTAAGCGATCAAAGATCTCCAGGCACCTCGGACAGGCATCAAGATGTTGAGACATTTGCGCAGCTCGATCCGCTTCTGTGTCGCCCGATAGAAAACATCGCCACTCACGCTCCTCCGGGTGCTCCGCTCGGTTGTCCACCACGAGCCCCTGCTTAGGCGTCCGGCGGACCGAAACACTCGGAGTTTGAGCACAAACTTCACTGTCTGCTTTCTGGACCGGTATATGCACCTATTAAGTAGAACGCGCGGGGGCGGTCATCTTTACAGCGATCGGACTTCATCAAGAAGGAATGCGCTCTCCCCGAGGCCACGCTCGGACACGCCGATGTGCGGACGGCTAGGAATACCTATTCGTAGCTCAACCGGTGGCTCGGCAAGAGGTCGCCGATGTAATGGTACTGAATCCCCTGGCTCCCGGTTTGGCTCCCGGAAGGTTAATAGGACGCCTGCAATTATCCGTATGTGATTGAACCTTATAGAGCCACGCGCCGGGATCGATCCAACCGACGAACCTGTTAATACGAAACCACCCGTGTCAAGTCTTATCCGAAGATTATTTGCGTCTTCCGTTGCACTTTCAAAGGCTTAAGGAATAGCCTGAGACGGGCAGCAACGGCTTGGAACCTTTGAGACCGAGCCTCGTGCTGAGAAAACCGCTGACAAACGTACAGGATCACGGCAGCATCAGTTGTACGTATCGCTAATGGACCTCGTCCTGAGATTGCGGTGGCACCGACCAGACCGGTATTTTGTACCAGTTCGAAGCGAATGGTCAGATCGGCCTTCGCATTACCGGCCGCAGATCCGCGCGGAGCATGGTAGTCAATCTGCGCTGTTCTCCGGATCGTCCAAGGCCATGTAGCCGGGATAAGCGAAGCTTATCCGTAAGGTGCCCTAGCGTACGCGAAACGATCGAGGACCGTATTTGAGACGGCATTGCCACAGTTGTGGTCTTGGGGCAACGATTGGAGGCTGTCCTAGGCACCTAGCGGCCGCCACTGTGGGAGTTGCGCTATCCTACTTATTTTCAGAACGTTAAAGGAGCTTCGCTGGCATGGATGGCTAGTTGCGCCAGACGTTCAACTCGCCGGTTGACTCTATGGACGGCCTGACCATCTACCACGCCAAGTACTTCGCGCACGAGCTAACGAAGCGTTCCGGGTCGGACAGCGTGGAGAAATTCGCGACCGCGCTGGCAGACGCACAGGTGGATCTGAATCCTCATCAGATCGACGCAGCGCTCTTCGCATTCCGCTCGCCGTTCTCGAAGGGGGCAATTCTCGCAGACGAAGTTGGCTTGGGAAAGACCATCGAGGCGGGGATATTGCTGGCGCAGAACTGGGCGGAACGGAAACGCCGTCTTCTCGTGATTTGTCCATCCAATCTGCGGAAGCAATGGAGTCAGGAACTCGCAGACAAGTTTTTTCTGCCGAGTTCGATACTTGAGACCAAGAGTTTCAATGACGCCGTTCGCTCCGGTAACTTGAACCCGTTCAATCAACCCGCCGTGGTGATCTGTTCCTACCAGTTCGCGCGGACTAAGGAGCCGTACATACGCCAGACGGAGTGGAGTCTAATCGTGATCGATGAAGCTCACCGGCTCCGAAATGTATATAAGGCGACCAGCAAGATTGCTAACGCGATCAAGAACGCGGTGTCGTCGTTTCCGAAAGTTTTGTTGACGGCAACACCGCTTCAGAACTCGCTTCTCGAACTATATGGCCTCGTAAGTATCGTGGACGAAATGACGTTCGGTGACCTGAAGAGCTTCCGGTCTCAATTTGTGCGCCTCTCGGACGATAACGATTTTGCGTCCCTCAAGGACCGACTGCGTACAGTTTGCAAGCGAACCCTCCGGCGACAGGTGCTCGAATACGTGAATTTTACGAGTCGGCACGCTCTTGTCCAGGAGTTTGTCGCCACTGGCGAAGAGCAGCGCCTCTATGGCGTCGTCTCCGATTATCTGCGCAGGCCGACCCTCTATGCGCTACCCGCTAGCCAGCGCCAACTCATGACGCTGATCTTGCGAAAACTGCTAGCGTCTTCCACTTATGCGATTTCAGACACGCTGGAGGGGCTGGCCAAAAAGCTGGAAAAGGCCGCTTCAGCTTCAGTTGCTGTGGAATCGGCCCCCGAAACTCTCAGTGAGAATTTCGAGGAACTTCCCGAACTGGAAGACGAATGGGCGGAGGAAGAAGACGGAACTGTGGCGATCGAGCGCCCACCACTCACCCCGGAAACATTGGAAGAGCTAAAGCAGGAGATCGCGCTGCTCCGGGAGTTCCATGCCCTGGCGAAATCCATTGTCAAGAACTCCAAGGGCGAGGTGCTGCTGACGGCACTCAGACGCGGATTTGCTGCCGCCGCGGAAGCTCGCAAAAACAAAGGCAGCGCCGTTCTTCAGCAAAAGGCAATTATCTTCACAGAATCCCGTCGCACACAGGATTACCTCTACCGCGTTCTGGAACGGACGGAATTCGCGGGCAAGACCGTGCTGTTCAATGGGTCAAATACCGACCCGCAATCGAGGGAGATCTATCAGCGCTGGCTCGCACAGCACGCCGGGACCGATCGGATTACGAACTCACCCACCGCAGACCGCCGCGCCGCGCTCGTCGAGTATTTTCGGGACGAAGCCGCGATCATGATAGCGACAGAAGCAGCTGCCGAAGGCATCAATCTTCAGTTTTGCAACCTCGTTGTGAATTACGATCTTCCGTGGAATCCGCAGCGGGTTGAACAGCGGATCGGCCGCTGCCACCGTTATGGCCAGAAGTTCGACGTTGTGGTGGTCAACTTCCTGAACAAAGAAAACGCTGCTGATGTGCGCGTTTACCAGCTACTTGACGAGAAGTTTCAGCTCTTCAATGGCGTCTTTGGCGCTAGCGACGAGGTCCTCGGTTCCGTGGAGTCGGGTGTCGACTTTGAAAAACGGATTGTGGGCATCTATCAAAAATGCCGGACGCCGGAACAGATCGCCTTCGAATTCGATGAGCTGCAGAAGGATCTCGAAACAGAGATTGGGGAAGGACAGAAGGAAGCCCGCGAGAAACTGCTGAACAATTTCGACCACGAGGTTGTCGAGAAGGTTCGCCTGCAGAGCCATAAGCTGCTTAGCCGCTTCAACGAACAGTTATGGAATCTGACACGGTATATTCTGGCGGACGACGCCAGTTTCGACGACAACTTGTACAGCTTCACGCTCCACAAGAACCCTTTCCCCGACGAGCCAATCCATGCCGGGCCTTACCGGCTGGGAAAGGAGGTTGAGGACGCGAATCTTTACCGCGTCGGCCATCCGATCGCGCGGAAAGTCATCGAGAAGGCATCGGCGCTTGAAACGCCGGCGGCGCACGTCGATTTCGACTATGCCGCAAGCGGAAAGAACATCGCGATCCTTCAGCCTCTGTTGGGCCGCTCCGGATATCTGATTCTCGCGAAGCTGACGCTTGAAGCCCTGGAACACGCCGAGGACCATCTGGTGTTCGCGGCCTGCACGGACACAGGGGAGAGTTTGGATGATGAGCAGTCGCAGCGCTTGTTTCTCCTCCCGGCAACAGTTTGCGAAACGATTGAGGAAGGTCGGGTGCCGGCATCGCTTTCCGACGACCTGAAACGCGCCTGCGATGTTCTCACGACGACATTGGCTGCCCGAAATTCGTCGTTTTTCGATGGAGAGCGGCGCAAGCTCGACGCCTGGGCGGACGATCAGATTTCCAACGCAGAGAAAGCGCTGCGAGACACCAAGCTGCGGATTCGTGATCTGCGTAATGAGGCGGGCAAGGCCGCCAGTCTCGCCGATCAGGCGCGCCTACAGGAGGAAATTGCCGCCTCCGAGAAGAGGCTCCGTAAGCTTCGCCAGGAAATCTTTGATGTCGAAGACGAGATCGGGGCGAAGCGCGACCGGCTCGTCGGTGACCTCCGCGGTAAACTTGGGCAGACGGAAGCCATTCATGTCCTGTTCAAAATCCGATGGAGTCTCGGCTCGTTCAGGCTTCGGCCATAGAATGAAGTCCATGCAAATCAATGCCTGAAACTACGGTTCCGGCCTCGGCGAATTTCGAGAAACTGAAGTTGAAGCTTCGCGAGCTCTTCGAGCTCGACAAAGCCGATCTTGATTTTGGAATTTATCGGATTCTGCGACAGCGCCATCGCGAGATCACCGAGTTCCTGGATCAGCACCTCGAAAAGACAGTTCTTGAGGCGCTGCGGGCGTATCAGGCCGAAGACCACGCGCAAATCGAGGGTGAGTTGCACAAGGCCGAGGAAGCCGCGCGGGCCGCCGGCATCTCCGCGGACTTGTCCCCAAGGGTCGCGGACCTGAAGGCGCGCTTGACGACGGGAGGAAGTCTGCAAGAGACGGCGGACGAGGTTTACTCGCACCTTTACACGTTTTTTTCGCGCTACTACCAGGAAGGCGATTTCCTTGGGTTGCAGCGATCCACCGTACACGGGCGCGAGAAATACGTGATTCCTTATAACGGAGAGGAAGTGAAGATGGTCTGGGCCAACATGGACCAGTACTACATCAAATCCTCGGAACTGTTGCGTGACTACCGGTTTCATGTGCGGCCCAAGGAAGGCCCGCTGTTCCAGCAGACGCCCCCGCCGGAATTCACGGTTGAACTGAAACTTATTGAAGGTGACACGGAAAAAGATAACCGAAAGGCCGACGGTAAAACTTCAAGAGCCTTTCAACTTGATCAGGAACAGCCTTTCGAAGAGGTCGCGCTGGACCACCTTCGCATTCGTTTCCGGTATCGCGAGCAGACGTCCGAGCGGAATCTCCAGGACAAGGCCAATGCAAACACGTTGAAGACGCTGCACGATGAACTGCCCCCGACCTGGAGAGCCCTATTGTTCGCCGTTGGCGAGGACGACCGTACGCCCATTCAGAATCATTTGCGCAGCTATACGGCGCGTAATCAGTTCGACTACTTCATACACAAGGATTTGGGCGGCTTCCTGCGCCGGGAGCTGGATTTCTATATCAAGAATGAGGTTGTTTACCTCGACGATATCGAAAACAGCACAGCCCCCAAGGCCGAAGTTTATCTATCGAAAATCCGGGCGTTACGACGCTGTGCGCTGCCGGTTATCCGGATGCTAGCCCAGATCGAAGACTTCCAGAAAAAGCTCTGGCTGAAGAAGAAGTTCGTCGTGGAAACGCGTTACTGCATGACAGTTGATAGAGTACCGGAAGCCCTCTATTCGGAGATTTGCGCAAATGAGGCGCAGTGGGCGGAATGGGAAGATCTGTACTCACTGTCTCAAAGGCCGGCGGATCTGTTCACGGCCGAGCCCAGAACACCAGAATTTCTGAAGCGTCAGCCGCACATGATGATCGACACACAACACTTCGACACGGCGTTCAAGGCGCGACTGCTCTCTTCAGTAAATGACCTGGATAAATCACTTGATGGCCTCTGCGTACATTCGGACAATTTTCAGGCTCTACGCCTGATCGAGCCACGCTACCGTGCGCTAGCAAAGTGCATCTACATCGATCCTCCCTACAACACCGACAGCAGCTCTATTCCTTACAAGAACAACTACCGGCACTCTTCGTGGGCAACCATGATGCTCGACCGGCTCGCTCTTCTCAGGAGGCTTTTGCGAGAGGATGGCGCAATCTTCGCCAGTATTGACAAGCTGGAAAGATCGCTACTTGAGCAGGCGATGAATTACACCTTCGGGCCTCGAAACAGAATTGAGGAGCTGATTTGGTCGATGAACACGAATAATAGTCAGGCTCCGAATTACTCGACGAACCACGAGTACGTCGAGGTCTATGCAGCAAACCGGATTGTCGCCGAACGAGATCGCGGGATGTTTCGGGAACCCAAGCCTGGGTACGAACAGGTGATGGAGCTGGTTGCGCGATTAAACCCAGAGTATCGCCCGATCTCGGAAGTCGAAACCGAGATCCGCACCCTGTATGAACGCCACAAGATAGAGTTTCGCGAGGAAGTTGAAGCCCAGGGGCTTGAATGGGAAGACGAGAAAGGTAACGATCCTTGGAGGGGGCTGTTCAACTACAGTCACGCTGAATATCGTGATGCTCAGGGAACATTTGTTCCTGAAATAACGGCTGGGGATTGCAAAGCATCCATCTGGGTCTACCAAGAGGACAACACGTCAATGCCCGCTACCAAGCAGTCACCGACCACGCGCGATCCGGAACACCCTAATTGGAGGTTCTACAAGCCTTTGCATCCTGTGACCAAACAGCCATGCCCGCATCCGAAGAGCGGCTGGAAGTTTGCGTTCGCGGACGATGAGGATTCCCCTGACAAGAAGAGTTTTGTCTCCCTCGACCGTGATCACAGAATCGCGTGGGGCCCTGACGAGCAGAAGGTCCCCAGGCTCAAGCGGATGTTGCACGAAGTCGAGACCAACATCGGCAAGAGCGTTTTTCAGGATTACTCGGATGGCGAAAAGGAAACGTCCGCGTTGTTTGGACGCTCCGGTGTGTTTCTCGCCCCTAAGCACTCCGGCTTTGTCGCGCGGTTCATTCAACACGCAGGCAAAGATGCCAGCACGGTCGTGGATTGTTTTGGTGGCTCCGGAAGCACTGCGCATGCTGTGATCCGTTTGAATCGGGAAGACCATGGCCATCGAAAATATCTGACCGTCGAGGTGGGCCATTACTTCGATACGGTGATCGTTCCACGCCTCTGCAAAGTGGCGTTTTCATCTGACTGGCGAAACGGCAAGCCGACAAGCTGGACGACGGGAATTTCTCACGCCTTCAAGATTATCCGGCTCGAAAGTTATGAAGACAGCCTGAATAATCTCGGGCTCAGCCGGTCGGAGGCGGACACCGCGGCGCAGCAATCGGCTGAACAATGGCAGCGTGACGAATACATGCTGGGCTACTTCCTGGAACTCGAGAGCGAGGGCTCAGCCAGCCTGCTGGACGTCTCGCAGTTCAAGGACCCTTTTTCATACAAACTCAATATCGCAACCCGTACAGCCGGTGAGACAAAGCCCACCAACGTCGATCTAGTCGAAACCTTCAATTTATTGATAGGGCTAAAAGTCAAGCACATCGACCACCAGAGAGGCTTCGTAACCGTGACTGGCGAGAAGAGGTCCGGAGGGCGAGGTCTGATCATCTGGCGGACGCTCACCGACAATCCGCTTCAAGACGGGGAGGCGCTGGAGAAATATCTCGGTCCCAGCGGCATCCAGGTTAACCCGGCCGAAACCGAATACGCTTTCATTTATGTCAACGGCTCCCACACTCTTGCCGATCCCCATAACAAGATTCACCTAATCGAAGAGGAGTTCCAGCGGCGAATGTTCGAAGACGAATCGTTCGAATCGCTGGAATAGGGCCATGGCTGTTTTTGCGGATCACCTCGTTCTTGCGCGTTGGGCGTTCGCGCAACTTGGCATAGAGCGCTTCGAACAGCTTTCGAAGCTGCTGCATGCGCCAGAATTCGAGGGCTGGGCCGAGGACGGCGGCACCTATTTCGTTCGGCAACTCGTCAATGGACTGCCGAAGACACGCCCCACGTCGAGTGACATGCTGCGGGACTATGATGCGAACATTGTCCGGCACTGGAGACATATCACGCGTGTTCGAAACACGCAGGGACCGACACTCCATCCGTTGTACTTTCAATATTGTGGATTGCTGTTCACGGAGATCTACCTGGCTTCGTATTTTGGTGACCGACAAGCCTTGCTCCGATCACTGAACGAAATTCTTGAAAAGGGAGTGGGGCATGACTGGACGATAGCCTCAAGCGTTGTGCGACGACGCGGGCGCAAGAAAGCTGCCCTGCCCGAGATTCAGCCGTTCACGGAAGACGATCTCAACAAAGTAGCCTTTTGGATGGCTACGGGCAGCGGCAAGACGTTGCTGATGCACTGTCATATCCGACAGTACTTGCACTACGCGCGAAAAGCGGACGTACTCAAAGATCTGAACCGAATCATCCTTCTGACTCCGAATGAGAGCCTGTCTCGACAGCATCAGGAGGAATTCGAACTTTCCGGAATCGAGGCGGCGCTGTTCGACAAAGACGCCGCGATGCGTCTTGAATTTCAGGGTCGTGGCGTCGACATCATCGACGTACACAAGCTCCGAGAAACGTCGGGAGACAAGACGGTCGCGGTGGACACGTTTGAAGGCAATAATCTGGTCTTTGTTGACGAGGGGCACCGTGGATCTGGCGGCGAGGAATGGATGGAGAAACGAGCGCGGCTGTGCGCTAACGGCTTCTCTTTTGAGTACTCGGCAACTTTTGGGCAGGCGATCAAGGCGGCGAGCGGCTCCAAGCAGAAGGACCTGATCCAGACATACTCGAAGAGCATCCTGTTTGATTATTCGTACAAGTTCTTTTATGACGATGGTTATGGAAAAGACTTCAACATCCTCAATCTCGCGGAAGAGCACGAGGAAGAAACCCAGCCACTGTACCTGACGGCGTGCATGCTGGGGTTCTATCAGCAATGCAGGCGCTTTGCCCAGGGCGGCGCGGCGCTGGCACCCTATCTGCTGGAGTCGCCGCTAATGATCTTCGTGGGCGGTTCCGTGACAGGTGTGCGGCAAAACCAGGAAGACACGGATCTGGTGTTGATCCTTCGTTTCCTCGCGGAGTTTGTCGACAACCGCGCGGAGACAGAACGGCGCCTTGAGAAGTTGCTGCGACGACAGGCACGATTGGTGGCGGGTGGAGAGGACGTATTCGCCAAGTTCTTCCCATTCGTCGAGACCCTCTGGAGGCCGGATCAGGCCGGTGAGGTGTTCACCGACATACTGCGATACGTTTTCAATGCACCTGGTGGTGGAAAACTTCACATTCTACGCTTGCAGGGGAGCGATGGAGAAATCGGGCTGCGTGTAGGTGATTACCCGTGGTTCGGCGTGGTGAACGTCGGAGATGCGAAGAAGCTGTGCGATCTATGCAAGACCGGCGAAGGCGACACTTATGTCGTCGATGATCTGCCGTTTTCCGAGTCGCTATTCGAAGGCATCCGCCAGCCAGGGAGCCAGATCCGGTTGCTGGCGGGAGCGAAGAAGTTCACTGAGGGCTGGAGCTCGTGGCGTGTTTCCGCGATGGGGCTCATGAACGTCGGGAAGAAGGAAGGCACCGAGATCATTCAGCTCTTCGGGCGAGGCGTGCGCCTGAAAGGTTTCCGCTTCAAGCTGAAGCGTACCAGTGCGCTGGATGCGCTCGATTACCAGGCGGAGGGTTACCCGCAGGCGCACCCTGACTACATCGAGTTGCTCGAAACACTGAATGTATTCGGTATTCGCAGCGACTACATGAAAGAGTTCCAGGAATACCTGGAGAACGAAGGCGTTGGGGAACAGGAACGCCGGGAACTCATTTTGCTTCCGACTATCCAGTTGCCGGAGTTCAAAGAAGGCAAGATTCAGCTCAATGTGATTCGCCCGCGCAAGGATATGCCGGATTTCAAGAGGTCAGTGCGTTTCCGGCTCAGTAGCCTCGAAGGTCAACTCAGTTCGAGGGTCATGGCCGATTGGTATCCACGGTTGCAGAAGCATTCGTCGGCCGGCGTGAGCGCTGGCCCAGCCGCGCAACTGAATCGTGACATTTTGCGCCGCGATCATCTTGCCTTCCTGAGGTGGGACCGGATTTGGTTCGACCTCGAACGGCATAAACGCGAAAATGCCTATTACAACGTAGTGCTGTCGTCTGCTGTGCTCCTTGAACTGATGACGCAGTCCTGGTGGTACGAACTGCTCATTCCGCCGGGCTACCTTGACTTCCGGTTCGACCGGTTGGCGTTGTTTCAAGACATCGCCACCCATTTGCTAAAGGGTTATCTCGACCGCTTTTATCTCTTCCAGAAACGAGAGTTTGAAAAGCCGTTTTTGGAGTATCAGGTTTTAGAGCCCAGCGACGACGATCTGATACGGAAGTCTTACCAGCTTTTGGTGAAGAAGTCGGCAGGGCCCCTGATCGAGCGGTTAAGAAAACTCGCCGAGAAGTTCGCCGCGGGTGAATTCGAAGCATACAGCTTCGACAATCTCCAGATATTCCAGGCGGAGCGGCACTTGTATCAACCGCTGATCCACCTTACGCATAACAAAGGCGAGGATTCGTTGGTGAAGGTGATTCCGACACACCTCAACGATGGCGAGAAGCGGTTTGTGGATGATCTAGCGAAGGTGTGCCGCACGGAAGCGCACGGACTGCTGCACGATGTAGACCTATATCTTCTGCGGAATCACAGCTCGGACAAGGCGATTGCGTTCTTTAGCGAGCGAGCGTTCCGGCCCGACTTCATTCTCTGGTTGCTGAAGGGCGACAAACAGACAATTGCGTTCCTGGATCCGAAGGGGTTCCATCACTTTACGGACAACTTCAACAATCCGAAGGTCCAGATGGCGCGAGAGATCAAAAACCTGGAGCGGGATCTGTCAATGAGGGCGAATATCCGGTTGGAGTCCTATCTCATCTCACAGACATATCGCGACAGCCTTCGATGGCCGAGTCAGAAAGAAACGGGGAGGGACGCGACGCTCGACGAGTATCGGGGGCACCACATCCTGATGGCCAAGGACGAGCCGGAGGATTACGTGGCGCAGCTGGTTGCCGATTTAGCGAACTGACTCATAGGCAGTCTGTACCGCGCTTGTAAAGTTTAAGAGGCCAGATGAGGAACATTCAGCAACTCCTGAAGGGGGAGATGAAAGAGTGGTACGAGACTCATCAGAATACTGCGGCCCTTCTGCGAGCCGTGACGGCTTCACTCGTTGTAGACAAGCTTTCCGGCGATGAAATCTGGCAACTCATGCGGCTGACGTGGATAACACGCAATGTGCACGGTGTGTCGCCGAACCATTGGCAGACGCTTAAGGTCCCAGCGCTTGCGAGTCTTTTTGGGAAGCGCGTAGACATACGCGACGATCTGGCCACGTCGATCCGCGTTATGGGTTTGCCCGCCAAGGTAGAATCGGCGGCTATTCCGGAAACAGGAGCCGTAAATGTTCGGCTGGTCTGGAGAAATGCCGCTCGGCAGTGGTGCAATGAGAACCGTAATGCGCTCCGCGGGATCATCCGCGCCGCCATGCGTCGGGGTATGTCTCAAGAGGAGCGCATCGCGCTCGCCGCCCGAATTGAAGAGCTACCTAACATTCCATCTCCAAACGATAAGGCGAATGCGAGAGCGGTCCTTGCTGTGTCACCGGTCGTGGCTTTTCTGGACCTTCAGCGCAGGTTTCCAATCATAAACGGTCGCCCCGAAGTCACACAGCTGCTCGCAAAGCTCGGACTCGCAAATAGCGGACTCGAAGATCAGGTTCGCCATCTCACGGGCCTTATCGGGCAATTCGGTATTGAAGACGCCTTTCTGCTCGATATTTTCGCTAAAGAAATCGGCGAGCTTGCGACGGAGGCCGGGCCGGCGGAGCCACGCAAGAGCGAGCACGAGGGTGAACAGCAGTTGCCTGACTACGACATAGACGAGCGTCACGCAACGCAGAAAGCCACGAGCGCTGTGTACCGAAAACGGCATAACAAAATGACGGAAGCGGTCAAGCAACTGTTTGCTGGTTATGAACTCGTGACAAGCTACGACCACGATTGCAACTACGATGTCCGAGTTAAGGACTATGATCGGAAATCGCGCGATCTGCTTATTGAAGCTAAGCCAGATCCTGACAAGGGCGCGATTCGTATCGCCATTGGTCAACTGCTGGATTATCGGCGATTCGTCCATCGGCCCGCCGCGACCGATCTAGCCGTTTTGACCATCTCGCCACCTTCAAAATCCCACGTCGAGCTTTTGGAAGAACTGCAAATCACAGCGATCTGGTATACGGACGAGACCTGCCATCGAGTAGACGGTGTGGGCCGTGCGTGGCCGGCTATTAGAGAGCTCCAGTCTCGATCCAGACGCTCACAAACCGCCTAAAGGAAAGGGCAGTAGGGAGAACGCTCGACGGCCGTCTCTTCTCAGACAGAAGGAAGCGACCCGAACGTAGCCGTTACGCGACCCATGGTCTGGTCGTTGCTGGATTGGCAGGGGGATACGCGCGAAGTCTTCCGGCGTGCTGGCGCTCAAGGCATGAGGATTTAACAAGCCTACTATAAGCCTAAGGGTCGAACTGCTCCCAGGGAATGTTCGTTGATGTCACCGCACGAAGTTTCACGAAATTAACCTATACTCATGCTGGCGGATGATTTTGTGCCGGCGTAATCCAGGATGATGAACTGATGAGAATACGGCAAGGAGCGGCTACCTTATCCGCCACTGACCTGGCAAACCATTTGTCGTGCCGTCATCTCACGACGCTGGATCTCGACCTCGCAAAAGGGGAGATCGCAGAGCCTTCGTGGGATAACCCTCATGCAGTCGTGCTCCAACAGCGGGGCTTGGAACACGAGAAGGCTTACATCGAAAGCCTTCGTTCTAGGGGGCTTACCGTCGTTGATCTTTCGAATGGGGCGGCGGAGGGGGCCACTGAAGCAACATGGACAGCCATGAAACATGGTGCCCAGGCGATTGTTCAGGCCAGCCTCGCCAGCGGCGATTGGAGAGGTCGCGCGGACGTGATCCTGCGGGTCGAGCAGCCGGGACAGCCGAGCCGATTGGGCGGTTGGTCGTACGAAGTCGTTGACTGCAAACTTTCACGCGAAACCAAAGCGGAAACGGTTCTTCAGCTGTGCCTGTACTCGGAGTTGCTCGCGGAACTGCAGGGCCTAGAGCCGGAATGCTTCCACGTCATCCGCCCCGGCGTTGCCTTCGAACCCGAGTCCTATCGGCTGTCTTCGTTTGGTGCGTATTACCGCGTTGTGAAGAGGGCTTTGCAGGATGCAGTGAAAAGCTCTCCTGAAACGTATCCCGAGCCGGTCAGTCATTGCGATATCTGCCGGTGGTGGAAAGAGTGCGACAAGCGCCGCCGCGGCGATGATCATTTATCGTTCGTTGCCGGGGCCTCCAGGCTGCAGCGCAAAGAATTGAGGCTCCAAGGTGTCCCCACCCTGGAAGGTCTGGCCAGCCTCCCGCTGCCGATTCCTTTCAATCCGTCGCGTGGCGCGAGAGAGGGCTACGCCCGAATCCGAGAGCAAGCCCGAATTCAGCTCGAGGCCAGAACCGAAGGCAAATTGAAATATGAGTTGCTCCGCAGCGAAGCCGGCGAAGGACTGTTTCGGCTCCCCTCGCCCTCGAACGGCGACGTCTTTCTCGATTTCGAAGGAGATCCGTTCGTCGGAGAGGGCGGACTAGAGTACCTCTTTGGTGTCGTGACCTTGGACGAGGGCTGGAATGTCGTCTATCAGAGCCGCTGGGCTGTCGACCGGGCACAGGAACGGGCCGCATTCGAATGGTTCATCGATATGACGTTGGAGCGTATGACTCGCTTCCCCGACCTGCACATTTATCACTTCGCGAGCTACGAACCTGGCGCAATCAAACGCCTGATGCTCCGCTATGCCACACGGGAGGAGGAAGTGGATCGCCTCTTACGCGGGGAAGTGTTCGTCGATCTCCACAGCATCGCCAAGCAGAGTGTGCGAGCCAGCGTCGAGCAGTATTCGCTCAAGGAGATGGAGCGGTTTTGCGATTACCGTCGCAGGATACCGCTTCCTGAAGCGAATCAGGCGCGGCATTTCATTGAGCATCAATTAGAAATGACCTCGTCACCGATACTCACTAGCGAAGCGTGCGGGATCGTCGAGGGCTACAACGAAGATGATTGTCGAGCGACTGAACAACTTCGACGCTGGCTCGAAGGCCTGCGCGCCGGCATGATAGCAGGAGGAACGGGGGTTCCTCGACCTGAACCAAAGGACATGTCTGCTAGCGAAGAGGTCACCGCTCACCAGCAGCGCGTGGTTGCTTTGTTTGGCGCGTTGACTCACGATCTGCCGGCAGAACCAAAGGACCGTACCGCTGAGCAGGCAGCGCGCTGGCTCCTCGCGCACGCCTTGGACTGGCATCGGCGTGAGGACAAGGTGAAGTGGTGGGAGTTCTATAAAATGAAAGACCTTTCGGAAGAGGCTCTTTACGATGAAAGGACCGCAGTTGCGGGACTTGCTCTTCGACAGCGGATGCCGAAAATGAGCCCGAGGGAAAGGTCTCCGATCGACCAGTATCACTATCCTGTCCAAGAGTGCTCGGTCAGACTTCGGGACACGCTTTACACATTGGACGGTCAAAGGTTCGGCGAAGTTGTGGCCGCCGACCCGATTGCGCGAACATTCGATGTTAAGAAGCCTATCAAGCTTGACGGCTTTCACCCGCCCTCAGTGTTTGCTTATTCGCGTTTCCCAACGGACGAACAGTCACAGTCGCTTCTTCGCCTTGGCGACTGGATCGTGACGAATGGGATCGATAGCCCTGGTGATTATCGTGCTGCTCGTGATCTGCTGCTCAGAACTGTTCCGCGTCTCTCCGCGGGGCAGTCACTGACCGTGTGCCCGAACGAAACCGTGGTCCAGGCGGCTTGTCGTGTGGGCCTGGCATTGGATAGTTCCGTTCTTCCCATCCAAGGGCCTCCTGGTGCTGGAAAAACTTTCACTGGTGCGCGCATGATTTGCCAGTTGGTGAATCAGGGAAAGAAGATCGGAATTACGGCAGTGGGACACAAGGTCATTCGCAAGCTGCTGGATCAAGTTCTGGATGCTGCCCGCGAGATGAATATCGCCGGAGTACTTTGTGCGCACCGGAAGGAAGGTCCCGATCCCGACAGCGGCTCGGTGCTTGAAATTGGCGCGAATGATGAAGCACTGCAAAGGTTGCAGAGCGGTGCTGTGAATGTTCTTGGCGGCACGCCGTGGCTCTGGTCCCGAGAGGAGTTCAGAGATGCCGTGCATGTTTTGTTCGTCGATGAGGCTGGCCAAATGTCCCTGGCCAACGTGCTGGCCTGTGCTCCCGCGGGAAATAGCCTCGTTCTGCTGGGGGACCCTCAGCAATTGGAACAACCGCAGAAGGGAAGCCATCCGGAAGGTTCGGATATCTCGGCTCTTGCCCATCTACTGCACGGCAGGCCGACCATTGGTAAAGCAGAAGGACTTTTTCTCGCCGAAACTTGGCGTCTTCATCCGGCAATCTGTCGTTTCACATCGGAACTATTTTATGAAGGACGACTTGTCTCACTCGACGGCCTTGAGCGCCAGGCGATCAAAACATCGACAGCGTTTTCCGGTGCCGGCCTTTGGTTCGTGCCTGTCGAGCATGAAGGCAACCAGAGCCATTCCACGGAAGAGGTCGCGTGCGTTTCCCTAGTAGTTGAAAGTCTTACGAATGGTGCAGCGACCTGGACTGACCGTCACGGCGATCTGCAGCCCCTGACCCTCGATGACATCCTGATCGTCGCTCCCTACAATGATCAGGTCAATCGGCTCGCGGATCGGTTGCCTGGCGCCAAGGTTGGAACTGTTGACAAATTTCAAGGACAAGAGGCGGCAATCGTCATCTACTCAATGACGACCTCGGCGCCAGAAGATGCTCCGAGAGGCATGGAATTCCTCTACAATCTCAATCGGTTCAATGTTGCCACTTCACGTGCACAGTGTGCGTGCATTGTCGTCGGCAACCCACGCCTTCTTACTCCCGAGTGTCACACTCCGCGAGAGATGGAGTTGGCTAACGTGGTTTGCCGTTACGCTGAAATGAGTGTGAACATACCTGTTTCTGCAACCTTGGCTTAGAATGGACATCGCTATGCCGGAAGAAACACCGAGCGATGTCGCGACAGTAGCTGAAGGGGAAGGTCAAGGCATGATGGTGTCTAACCGTGGCACTGCACTTCCACGGAGAGGAACGTCATGAACTCAGTGCCAGAAATCAGCAAGTGGCAGGAGGGTCAAGTCGATCGCACGAAGGAGCACTTCGAAGTGCGTTACGACTCGGCCGAGGATAGTGGTTGGAGTGAGTGGATCCCGGTAGCCGTAGTCGGCCCACCCATAGCAGGTATTGTGAACGTTCAGTTTCTGATCGAACCCAGCCATCCAAGGAATGCGGACATTGTCAGCGATGTTGCAAGGGAGATTCAGTTTTACCTGATCGACAAAAGAGAGCGCAAGCCTTGGGCGTACGCGCGATACCATTGCGGCACATTTGCGAATGTCTTCTCAAAGGTCCACTGGTCATTCTGGGAACCCGCGAACAAGAAGGCGGTGTTGACCAGAAAGCGTAGGGCAGCTGGGAAGAAAGCCGCGAAAACTTGACACGGTAGTAAAATCTGAGAGGTTACAGTTGTCGTCGCGGCCCAGGTGAAATAGCGCCCGATGCCGAAAGAAAAACCGAGCGATGATTTCGCGACGGCGAACCCGAAGGGGAAGGCAAGGGCATGATCGTTTCTAAAGCCCTCGGCTGGCTACCAGGCGAAGGATGGTGCAGGCAAGCCGAAAGAAGCCACCATAAGCAGCCATCGGCCTCCGCCAACATTCCCGCGAAGGCACAATTCTGAGAACCAGTGCAAGGGGCGGCCAGGGGTTATAGCCCCTGGCTCGGGCCGCGGCGAGGCCCCGAAAAAGTGGAATCCGGGAAAGCGGGGACCGAAGCCCCTGTTCCCGGACGCGGCGCATCACGCAGCGGCGCTCTTCTTGTGTTGCTGCGGCTGTAAGCTGTTGAGAAAATCGGCGGCGCGTTGCGCGTGTGCGGCTGCGCTGAAGATCGCGCGCTTATCTTCCTTCAGCACGGTCAGCCAGTGCCCTAGATAGACAGCGTGGTCTTCCCTGATCTCCGGCGTGATGCCGAGGTCGGCACACAGGAACGCGGCTCCCAGTTCCGCTACCAGTTCCTCACGGGCGTATCCTGCATCGCCGAATTTCTGCCGGCCAAAGTCCCGGTCAAGGCGCTTCTCGTGTTTCGTCCAGTGCGTCAGCTCGTGCAGGGCGGTGGCGTAATAGGATTCCTTGTCCCTGAAGGCCTCGAAGGGCGGAATCTGGACGATATCGCGCGAAGGCGCATAAAAGGCGCTGTTTCCACCGTGGTAGATGATGGCTCCGGTCGCGGTCATGAAGCGGTCGGCGTTCTCGATGCGCTCGGACAGTGGCAATGGGTTCTCCGGCTGCGCGTAGTAGTGCGCGGGCAGGCCTTCCACCTGCTCGACGTTAAACACGGTGTATCCCTTCATGAAGGGAATCTCGCGCTCGGTGTCCTCGCCCTTGGCGTTCGTCTCGGTCTTGGTGATGTTGTTGGCGTAAACCACCAGTGAGCCCTGCTCGCCCTTGCGCACGTGGGCGTCAAGTTCTAACGCCTGCTTAAAGGTCATCCAGATTGGCGCGGTGTAGCCTTTGGCCATGGCCTCGCCCCACAGCAGAAGGATGTTGACGCCTCGGTACGGCGTGCCGTTGTGACGCAGGGGCCGCGTGATGCGCCCGGCTGCGTGCTCGGCGTGCCACGGTTTCATCCAAGTGCGGACGCCCTGCTCAAGGTCGGAAATAATCCGCTCGGTAACGCGGGTGTAAACGTCTTTTCGGTCGAAGGTGCTCATGTGTTTTTCTCCTTTGGGTATGGGTTGCAATGCAATGCAACCTTGGCCATCGCCGAGATCGGGGGTAGCAGAGCGCAGGGGCGCACGATCCGGGAGGGGGATCACCCAGGCTGCACAAGCCGACGCTTTTTCAGGCGCGGAAGCCTGGGGAAACCCGGTCGGCGGCGAAGCTTTACCCTTGCGTGACGCGGGGGGCGGCGCCCCCTAGGGAAACTTTCTAGACCTGTTTCGGGAAAGGTGGTCGAAAGACTGCTAGTCGTCCCGTGGGGGCTTGCTTCAGAGCGACGTGAGCTAGCTACATCGCGAGGGTGGACTTTGCCAGAACCAAAGAACTTCCGACATTCGCTCCACAGGCGCAAAAGAGGCCGCTTACGCGGCGGCCTCCTTGGGTTCCGGTGCGGCCTTCTCGGTTTTGTTCAAATGCGTGAGGCGCCGAACACGGACTTCGGTGACGGACTTCCTTGCACCGTCCTTGGCGACGTATTCGCGGGTCTGGATCTCGCCGACGATTTGGACGTGAGCGCCCTTGGTGAGCGTGGCAGCGTAGGTCGCCGTCGGTCCGAAAGACACGCAGCGGTGCCAGGTGGTCTGCGACTGGCGTTCTCCCGTTTCGCGATCTTTCCAAACGCGGTTGGTCGCGACCGAAAGGACCGTCAAGGTCGAGTTGTTGCGGGTGGTGCGAGATTCGGCATCTTTGCCGAGGTGGCCAATCAGAATCACGGTGTTCATTTTGTTTCTCCTTTGCTCCCGATCTGGACCGGGGCACCCCAAAAGCAAGCGGAGTCGTTCCCAAGAGCGTAGCGGCGAGTCGGAGTGCATTGTTGGGGGGACCAGGCAGATTCCGGTGAGCGCGGCGAGCGGAGCCTACAGTCGCAGATTGGGGCGAAATCTGGCTGGGGGAGCCGGCAAAGCAGAACGGAGACAAGCGCAGGGCGCGACTAGGCGGTCCATGCCGTCAAGCGCAGCAGTGTCCGGTCTTGGCGGGGCAAGAGAAACGATTTCTATAACACTGTGTCTCACTGGCTGTGGAGAAGTGCCAACATCCCGGCGTGCCTCACTCGCAGCCGTACAGTTTTTCAAATTCGAAAAGGTCCTGAGCGGAATCGTAGCGCTTGATCCTGAGGAACTCCGTCACGATCCGTTTGTCTTTTCGCCGGCCCAGGTGAATGACGAGGTCAAGCGACTCCGCAATGCTGGCGCGGATGGCCTTATGGGGAAGCTCGACATGCGATACAAGGACACAGGTCGCAAAACGTGACACGGCAAGTTGTGCGGAATTCGCGTGAATGGTGCTGAGAGTGCCTGAATGGCCGGTATTCAGGGCCTGAAGCAGATCGAAGGCCTCGCCGCCGCGGACCTCCCCTAGAAGAATTCGATCGGGCCGAAGCCGAAGCGTAGCCTTCAGCAGGTCCCGGATCGTTACAGCCGGAAGGTCGGGCTGCTCGCGGCGTGCCTCCAGCCTAACTAGATTGGCTTGTTCAATCTGGATTTCGGCCGTATCCTCGATCACAATCACGCGTTCGGTGGGGTCGATGAAGGAGGCCAGGGCGTTGAGCAGTGTGGTCTTCCCGGCACCCGTGCTACCCGCGATCAAAATATTCTGGTGCAGCTCGACCGCTGTGCGGAGTTGGAGCAGCAGCTCAGGCGTTAGGGTGCCAACCCGGACGAGCTCGTCAGCGGTGTAGCGTTTGCTCTGAAACTTCCGAATGGCTAGAGTCGTGCCGTTTACGGAGCAGGGAGAATATACGGCCGCGACACGGGAGCCGTCCGGGAGCCGGGCATCAAGCAAGGGCTTTTCTTCGTTGATATCGCTATCAAGCGCCCGGGCGATGTGCCGGACAGCAATGCGCAAGTTCTTCTCAGAGAGGATTACCCCAGGTACTTCCTGCAGCTGTCCAAATCGCTCGACAAAGACGCGGCCGGAGGCGTTGACCAGAATATCCGACACGTCCGGGTCAAGGATCAGGAATTCGATGGGCCGCAGGAAGGGCACAATGGTTTCCCAGCTCATTAGATTTCTCCTTTGGCTAGCTGTTCGAAGTAGGAACTGTTCTTGTCGAGGTAGTACGGTTTCAAGTAGCAATAGGTTGGAGGGTGCGGATTTAGGCCATCGTAGGCGAGGACGATCGCCTGGGCGTTGCGGAGTTCCGAAAAGATTTTCGGCTCGAACGTGAAGTCGCGCTGAACGGAATAGCCTTTGCTCGTGGATAGGGTCGACCGGTGCGAAGTTGCGCGGCCGGTAAGGACGCTCACGCCGGCATCCTGTCCGTTTTCCGCAATGTTGTAATTGGGCTTGAGTTGCTCTTCCTTGCCGCAGAGCTCCGAGGCCGTCCGGGCGCTGAAGTCGTCTGAAAGCGCCAGAAAGATTTTCGTCCGGAACGTTTGGAGTAGAGTGCGCCAGGATTCACCCGGCAACGAGGACCGCAGAGAACTGATACTTTGCGTGGCCACGATCGAGATGCATTTGGCCTGGCGCGCCAGGGCGAAGAACTTCTCGTCGCCGCTCGGGTCGTTTTCTCCGACCGTGGCGAAGGCCTGGTATTCGTCACAGAGGAAAAATACCTCACGCCAATGCCGGTCGGTCTGCCGCTCGATCCGGGGAATGCGATTAAGCACCGACCGTTGGAAATCCTGCTTGAGTAAGGTGCCGATGGCCTTGGCCAAACCGGGATTTGCGGAGATGGGAAAGTTGAGAGCACATACCGCACCGGTCTCAATCAGAACGCTGAACGACGGTAACGGCTTCCCGTACCTCCCATCCTGATTCGCAACCGGGTCGTAAGTCTCTTTGGGTGGGCAGAATACTCGCTTCACTGCCGGGTTGTCGTCGAACAGAGACAGGAAAACGGAAATGCCTTCGACGATCGACGTTCTTAGCCGGGCGTCGATCCGTTTCCAATCCTGATAGAACCACCGTTTGACTGCCTCAAATTGCTGGCGCTTCTCCTCATCCTGTGTCCAGGCGGCGATCTCGGCTGCGGTCGACTCGACGCTGACTTCATGGAGGATCAAATGTTCCGTGAGATATGCCCGGAGCTTTTGAGAGTCTGGCGCCTTCATGCGGCCCTGCTCAGGATCTTTCTCGAACGGATAGGCTTCGAGGTTCCGGTCGGCCAGAAAGTCGTCGATACCGATCAAGACGTACTGAGTCCCTAGTGCCGTGTCTCCCTGGACGATTTTCTGTTCCAAAAGATCCGGGTTGATCGCACACTCGTAGACATCGAATAGCGTGACGTAGTCGTACAGGACCTTGTGGAGCAAGATGATGAACTTGACCAGGTTGGTATAGGCCTGTTGCCAAAACGGCTCTTTGCCCTTCCCGAACAGGTTATTAAGGAGGGAAGCGATGCCGTAGGCGAGTGCGTAGGCATCCAGGTCGTTATGAAGCGGATTGTACCGGTAGGGTGAGTCGAGGCTGATCTCGACATAGTCGTCGCCGCGCCCGCAGCTTTCCAAAATGCGCTTGACCTTTTCGCAGAAGTCTCCTTTGACCTCCAGCATTAGCCCACCGATCCGGCGTTCTTTGTCTTCGGCACGATATCCGAAAATCTGCTCCGCGAACGGGAACATGCAGCCGCTGGTTTTTCCGCTTCCGATCGCGCCGAAGATGGCGATCCCGGTGTACAGCCCACGTTCAGGAATGGCGAGCCACCGGGGATTCGGGACCGGTTCCGGGCGCTTGGTGTAATGGACTTCACCAAGCACGATATATAGGCGATCACGACCGGTTGGTTCCGGATACATCGGGAGCTGGACGAGCCCCGGGTCCTTCCGGGCACGAGTTCCAAATATGTAGAGGAGCGAGAACAGGACCGAGAAGGTGATGAAGGGCGTGGTGAAAAGGCTTACAAGGTAGGCATACTTGATTCCGTAGAACAGTTGAGGACGGTTGAGCAGAATCAGCTGCAGAAGCGGGTGATGTTCGGGGAACACCATCCGGTGCAGGAGCGCGAAGCCGACGGCTGCGCTGAGCAGGGCTACTAAGGTGTCTCGGCTATCTACGATACGGTTCACGCCGTCTTCCTTTCGCGCTTGGCGCCCTCAGAATCCGCCGGACCTGCTGTACCATCCGCGGGCTGGGACTCAAGCCAGTCTGCGAAAGCTTTGTCCTTCTTAAACGCGATTTCAAGGGCTTTGCCGATGACGTAGTCCCGGTCACTATCGAGATACTGGCAGTAGCGTTCGAGCATCCGGATCAACTCCCGGTCGAGCTTTGCTTCGACCCGGTCTCGATTCTGCTTGGGCTGTTTCGGTATGTAGGTGCTCATTGTCCGTTCTCCTTTGGCCGGGCATTTACCCGGAGACTTTGGGGACCACGTGGGCGGGAGCGACCCCCGAGCGAGTGAAACGAGCGGAGGGGTTTTGGGCGGCCCAGGGCCGACCAAAACGGGGTCGCTCCCGCCCACGTATTGACCCTGCGACCCGCGCTGTCTGGGTCGCAAGATTTCCAGAAGCTGTTGACTTAACGACGTGTTTCATAAAGATTCCTCCGACAACCGGGCCGACGACCAACCCGAAGCCTTCCTTAAGCAAGGTCGTCGGCCCGCGCCGCGCGCCTAGGCCCCATTTGAGGCGCGCGGCGGCGTGCCAAAAAATTCAAAGTCTTGCTTTAAAAAGTGCGTCGAAAAGGTTGCTTGGATGGCAGTCCGGTTGGGCTCGGGAGCCTTGGAGGTTTTAAGGATGGCGGCTTCGCTGCCGGTCTTCCATGCTTGGTAAAGAGCCTCGAATCTTGTTCCCGAGAACCGTTCCCGGTCATTCCGGAGTTGAATCAATCGGGCACGATCAAAGGAATCCAGCTGCTGGGATTCGTAGAGCGCCCGCGCCTCGAAGTACTCGATCATCCGTACTTCTTGGTCCTCGGCCGTCGCTCCATTGGCGGTCGATTCGAGGCCCGCTGTGAAGTGGCGGAAGTCCCTTTCCGCGGATTGGAAGAGACGGTCTGAGGCCGAGACATATATAAGGTTAAACTTCGCGAGTGCGAGGAACAGAGCTCGATACTGTCGCAAGTAGCTTCCAAATCTCGATCCAGTGATCACGCCTTCGTCCACGTAGCAGAATGAAGCTTGCAGGCACTGTTTGTCCGCGCGGGAGGTGATGAAGATTGGATATTTGTCGACAAAGTAGCGATCGGTCGTCCCCTTGGATTGTTGAGAGGTGAACCGCTTGACGGGCAGCAGCGAGCGTTCGATGCCGAGCGTGTCGGTGAAAAAATCTACCTTTTCGCGCTCGGTTGCGAGGTACGTGTTCTCGGAATGACTGAGCACGAAATCGAGGCTCATCAGCCGGTTCTTGATCGCGAAGCGTGGCCGTTCGCGGCGATTGCGGTTGTCTTCCTCCCCAAGTGCCGCGTAAAACGGCCGTGAGCACAGATGGTAGAGCTTGGTGTTGTTGCAGCCGACGGCGACGGACGCATGCTTCAAAGTAAGGAGTTTGTCGACCAGGGCGGCGGCGTTGCCACCTGACTGTGTGCCGATGGCGCTCAAGTACTGGCGGCGGAGAAAGTAACCGCCATGGAGCGCGGCCGTTAACAAGAATGTGGCTTCGCGTTCGGTGTAACCGAAGTCCTGAAGGGCCTTGACGCGTTCCGATTGTGTGGGGATTCCGGGGGTCATAGCGAAAAGATCTCCGCTGTGATTTCGCGTTCTTCGAGAACCGAACTTAGGTGATCGGCGTCCGCTCCGGCCGCGTACAATTTGAAGCCAGCTTCGGCTTTCGAAGCCAGATGCGAGGCGCGGTAGTGCTCGGTTGCCAGCTCAAGATCGACCTGTGTTTGTTGGCCGCTGGAAGTCTCGTATTCAATCCTCAAATCGGGTAGGGCCATGTGGCCTTGGACGACTTTGAGGCCGTTTTCTTGGGCGATTTCTTCCTGCCGGCGGGCGTACTCCGTAGCCGGAAGAGCCTTGGCTTTGGCCAAAGGCGAGTATGCTTTTTGCTTCAATTCGTAGTCCAAAACGACGCGGCGTACTCTGCCACCAGCGGCTTCGATCCGATGCGCTTCCGCCTTGAACATGCGGTAGATCGCTGCGTCGTGGAGGATCTCCGCCGGCTTCACAAAGCGTTCGTAGAACACCTGGCCCGTGCCGGGGTATTCCCGTTCTAAGAACCGCTTTCCTTGGCTCGTCAGGGCAACAAGCTCGATCTTTCCTTGATCATGACCAGCCCAGATCGTGCGGCGTTCGATAAGCCCATATGCACTTAGCGACTGCAGGTCCCGGGCTGCTGCACTGGTGTCGCCGCCGTATTGGAGGCGTTTCAGATCGTCAACCTCAAGCATGCGGAAGCGGCCGATTTCTTTGGCTGCTGCGAGCGCTGCGTCGCTGATCTGGCGTCCCCGTTCAAGGTCCTTGGTTCGTGCAAACTCGCGCGTCGGTTCGTCCGGTCGTTTGGGATTAGATGGCCGGTCGATGGGCTGATCTGGTAGCGTTCGGGGGTGTGCGCCGGGCTTGTTGGGAGAGGATTCTGGCGAGGGATTATTGCCGGCTCTAGCGAGATCGATCGGCTGGTGTCCCCGATCTTCTTGCTCCAACCCTTGGTCTCGTTGATCGTCGCTACCGATGTCTCGGTCCATAGCATTACTCCCGCAGGCGGCGGGAGAGCTCTTCGGAAATGGTTCCGCCGGTGCGCAGCTGCTTTTCCAGATGCGCAAGCTTTTCGCCCGTATCCTTGAGGAACACTTTGCGGCAAATCAGGTAGAAGGCGGCGAACAGATTGACGAACATGACTCCCGCGAAAACTGCAATGGGTGTGGCGTATTGTTCCCAGAGAAGCTGGCGATATGGGATGAGGAATTGGCATTCTCCCATCAGGAACAACCCGATCGCCAGCAAGCAGGCAGTCGTCGCAAATAAAGCGTTGGCGATCATGGTTGAAACGCCTGATCGTCGCGAAAATAAGTGATGGTGAACCCAAGGGGGTTCACCGGGATCATCGCGTTTGAAACCTGATCTTTCACGACGAAGACAAAGTTTCCCGTATACTTTTCGCGCCGAAGCTCCTGGCGGTCATGGGGCGAGAAGTAGATTTTTTCGAAGTCGACCGTGGCATGGTAGGGCGGCGCACGAAGGTCTTCGATCGATACGTTCTTGACGTTGATTTCGATCTCCTCGCTGCGGCCGGCCAGGAACTCCTCGATGGCCTTGCTCTTCCGGTCGGACGCCATGATAGAGTCCGCTAGCCTACCGTCCAGGAAGTACAGGGAACGGGAATAGTCCCTCTTCAGAGTCGATCGGATTCGGCCGTAGTACTGCTCCACAAACTGATTCAGGAAGTAACGGACTTCGGCTTCTCGCGGGCTGTATTCGACACCGCCATAGCTCAACGTGTCAGTTCGGCCAGTCCCATCGATTCGGATGATCGGTGGCTTGAAGTTACGCAGGGCTTCATTGGACTTCACCACGAGCCCAATCAGACAAACGCAAACAAGATTCGAACACAGCAGTGCAATCTTGAGATACGTGTTCATGACGATCGGAGACCCGTAGATCTCGACGAACTGCCGCTTGGCTGCGGCATAGTCCTTCACTGGAAGTGCAATCAATTGACTAGTGGGCACGGAACCTCCTTACAACACTGTCGGCAGTGCCGATTCTCCCGACCGCCCCGTGAAAATCGAGTTCACGAGCGATGGAATCTTGAGAATCCCGTAGGTAAACGCAAGCAACAGAAGAACCAGCGGGAAGAATAGAACCGCCAGCGTCGCGCCGTCGTAGGGCGGTGGATGCGAGTCGATAAAGTGGATTAGTAGGTTGCCGAAAACAAACAAGTAAGCATTGGCCACGACGGGATAGAAGGCATACTGAATCAGAGATTTGAGCCAACCCCAGAAGAGCCATTCCATTTGGGGAACGATAAAGAACGGGATGAAGATCGGCCCTAGAATCACGCAGACGGCTGCCGCCACGTAGCCGAAGGCGATGACGCCAAACACGGCAGCTTGGGCCACGATCAAGCACAAAATGGTCACTGCATAGCGCAGGATTTCGAGTGCATTGAACACCAGTACGGGCATCTCCAAGCTCCAATAGAGACTGCCCAGGCGGTCCCAGATCTCCTGCACCTGGGAGTGGTTCAACTGATTGGAGAGAACCAGGCCCTGGTCGACGATCAAGTGGTAAAAGCTCACGCCGAAGCCGGGAATGGGCTGGCTGTAGTAAGTGATCATCCCGAAACCGAAGGCGATGGTCATGAGAAGGGACGCGAAGTTCTCGAAACGGAATCCGTGACCGGCCCCGCCGCTTGCGGATGCCAAAGCACCCTTGACGCCGTACCAGGCGATCAGGATAACGGCGAAGCCCCGGAACATGTTCGTGCCCATCGATTGAAAAAGGCCGGCATGCTCGGTCATGAGCTGGCTCAGGAAAGCAAACAAGTCGTTCATGGAACTGGGTGGCATATAGTTTTCCTAGCCTCGTTCTGACTTACGGCATCCGCCACTGAAGCATGGCGTCACTCGCATTCGCGGATTGGGCCGAAATCGCTGCTTGGCCCTCGCTCACAAAGCGAATGTGGGTATTGATGGCTTGAGCATCCGAATCGCGCTGGCGTTTGGCAGCGACGATCTGCTGCTCGGCCAGCGCTACCAGGAGCTTATTGGAATCCTGTGTGTTGCGAACGCTGATCATATTGGCCGCGTTGATCTTGTTCAACACAGCAATCTCTGTGTTCATGGCCGGACTGGAGGAAAGAGAGTCAGCCTCCAGGGACTGAATCGCGGCTTCGACCGCGGCGGTGTTCCCGCGCATGCGGCCAATGGTCTCAAGGCCCTGCTGATTTGCTCCGTCAGCAAGCTCTACGGTTCCATAGGACGTCCGCACTCGGCCTTGTTGATCTGCGGGGATCTGTCCCAGGGCGGTCCCGTACTGACCGAGCTGCTCAATGGACTGCAAATAGCTGGTCGCAACATCGAGACCTGTATTGATGCTGTTAATCCAGCCTCCGGTTGTGCCGTAGGTGTTGGTTGCTGAGGAAAAACGCCAAGGCGTTGAGAGCGCGCGATAGCGCGCCATCATATTCACCGGCACCTGCTGGGCCATTTGCATGGCGAGCTCAAAGTGTGCCCGAACCTGTTCGTAGGTTTGAACCAGCCGAGTATACTGCTGCTCCAACTGGACTAGTTGTTGGATCGCCGCGGCGTAATTCGATGGGTCGTACACTATGTCGCCGACACCCAGCAGAGCCTTGGCCGGAACCGTCAAGCCGATGGTTAATAATGCCACGAGCACCAACGTAATCACGGACTTCGAGTTCATTGTTATTCCTCCCGTTCTCTCCTGTTGTTTCGAACAGCGTCCGAAACCTGCTGAGCTTCCAGAGAAGCTTCCGATAAATGCTTGTCATATGCCGGGAGCATCAAGTCTTGGGTCAAATAGATCTTGATCCTGTGGCCTTCGCGGATGGTTAACGTCGGTAGAATGTTTAGGTAGCGATCCAGAATGTGGAGTGAGGTTTGCGAAAGGCTATTCGCCACACCCTGCTCATAGGCCTGTGCGCCGGTGAGATTTCCGCCATAGTTGGTGTTTGATTGAGCCAGGCCGGCGATCGCCCCAATCGCGATGGAAACCGAGAACAACTGGATATAGTGGTTGTTCACCTTGTCTCGCAGCCCGGTTTCCCCGATCTGGTTCAATCCTTTAAATTGATCGAGAGAAACCGAATACCCATCGGGCATGATCAGCCGGTGGAAAATCGTTGCGAGCCTTTGCTGGCCGAAAGAATCCACGCGCTTGACCTCACCCAGCACTCGGCTGCCGCTGGGAATGAGCACGTGGGCGCCATTCTGGGAGTAGACATCGGTCGTGAGCATGCAGCTGAGGGGGCCTGAGAAATAGCCGTCCAAGCGGTTGTTGAGGACGGTTTCGAGCACGGTTCCCTCATAGATCGGATAGTCCATTTCTCCGGGTCGGTGAGGATGCGAAGGCTGTGCGTTGCGCTTGGCGTCAGACGCACTGCGCTCCTCTTGGTCCGGATTGGCATTCCTCGCGGTAGCAGGCTGTGGCGGGACGGAACCTGGGGATGGATACCGGTTGTCGCCGTCCCCTATGCTTGCCGCCAAAGACCGCAGGGCAGCGTCGGAGGCTTCCTGCCCTTTTGACGCGTCTTCCTTGCGATAGCTCAGCGCAACGTTTGACGCGAAGGGAGCGCGAGCCTCCCGTTTTTGCTCGTCCGGGTCAACCCAGTTTTGCCGCGGATTGACGTCTCGATAAGCATAGCCGAGCCCGCCATAAGCGGATGGAGTAGTGGCCGCTGGAAAGGCTCCGGTCGGCGTTGGCACAGTCGCACCCGCCATCCTCGACTGCAGGGCGGCAATGCGTTCCTGCTCTGTGCGATTCTTGTCCGCCATCTCATCGATGCGCTTGCGTACGTCATCGATCCGTGGAAGGTTGGGATCAACAATAGGTGGCAAGGGCGGCTCCTTGGAAACTTGCTTCGGCGCGGACCTGCCGGAGAACAGGATGATCAACACCATAACTAGAGCCAGGGCAGCCATCGCCCACGTTTGGGCGTTTTTGGGCAGCAGGCCCGATGGCTTTGTGCGTTTGTCCTGGATTTCGGGAACGCCGAGAGGATCGGTAGGCATAAATTCTACTCCTCGCTCGCAAATTCGAGCTTGTGTTTGCCGATCGCCAGATACCCTTTGTCCAGAATCTTCTGGACTACGTACAGGCCATTCTGAAATTCGAATGTGATCAGATTCGGTTGTCCATCGCGAATCTCGAAAAGCGTTGGCGTCTCCGAGGGATGCGCGGCGATGTAAGTAAATTTCGCGTCGTGAAAGATCGCCCGCACCGAGAAGGTCTTATCCGCTCGAAAGCGGTAGGTAAACCGCAGACCAGTCACGAACTTGTGCACCGCGTTCTCAACGGACTCCTCCATGATGCGCTTCTGCTTCCGCACTTCCTCCCGCGAGGCTTCCAGCCGATGCTGCAGGTCATCAAGATCATGAGCCGGGACGAACCGGGGAGCCTGGTTCGCCGCGCCGATCAACGATTGCTCTTTCGGCTCGACAAAGACTTTCAAGTCCGGGATGGAATCCGGCTGCTCCGATACTTCCGTCAGAACGAACGAGTAAATGTTTCCGGCGGCCGTAATCAGGTTTAAGTTCGTTTGGGTGGCCGTCTTCGCTGGCTTTACGTAAGCGAAGTTCTCCGATCCATTGATGATCCAGTACTCCTTATCGCCCGTGACAAACTCCAGAATCTTCTCGTTTTTGGGCAGCACGATCATGGTGCTGTTCAGGATCTTGGTTTTGAGCTGGACGATATCCTTCTCGCCGTAATGGACGATTCTCGCCGCCGGTTGCACTTCCACCGGAGGTATTGGAGTAGAGACGGTCGCTGGCACTGCCACAGGCTGTACCGCGGCTGGAGGAGCAGCCGGAGGCTGTTTCGGCGTGTCAGCCCGCTTCTTTCTGGGACCCGCCGTGTCGGCAGCGGTCAACAGCGAACAGCACACTAGGAACAGAATGAACCAGGTCGGATTCTTAGCATTCATGAGAGTGACTCCTTTGCGAGTATTTCGAGCCCTTTTTCGATGCCGTGGCGCTCGAAGATGGAACGTTTCTTCTCGTTGTCGTGCGGGTTGTTGCTGTAGAGCCAATAGCCCTTACGATCAACGTTGAGGTTCAGCACTTTGGCCATGTCAGGCCGCTTCAACAGAATCTGCCTCTTAGGAATAAGGCGTGAAATCGTCTCAGCTTGGATTTGGTTCAGGTGAAATAGTTCCTGGTAAGCGGCTACATCTATGCCAGGGTTGGCCAGGAACAGCTGCGTCGGGCAGCTTTCGACGATGACGCGCAGGGTTTCGGACTTAAGCAGATCGTCGCTCGACTGCGTGGCCAGGATCATGGCTGCATTGCGTTTGCGCCATGTTTTCATGGCCTCGACCACGTAGGCCTTGGTCGTCGGATGCTGGAGGAACCGCCAAGCTTCATCGATCACGAAGACCTTGAGAGTTGTCGCGAGTTTCGGATCGGTAACTGCTGCGCTGGCGCGATGAAGGACATAGAACAGCAGGGGCTCGATCACCTGCGGATAGTTCTTCATCCCTTCGAAATCACAGGCCTGAAAACGCGACAACGTGAGGTTGTCGACCACGTTGTCGAACAGGCGGCCGTACTGGCCGTCGCCAACCCATTTGGCTAGCGGCTGCGCTAACTTGCGGCTGAGTATTTGCGCCAGAGTTCCCAGGCGTCGCTGGTCGGGTTCGAGCTCGTACACATTTGGAATTTGCTCGTAGAGATCGCCCTCATCCTGACTGGTCAACGAACCGCCACCGCATTCGATCAAGAGCTTGACGAAGGAGAACAGGAAGTGCAGGTTTTCGGGAGTAGGCGGAAGGCAAAAGGGATTGATTGAGAAGGAGCGACTCTCCATCCCCACCGGAACATACGTGCCCTGAAACATCTGAGTGATCGGACCGTAACTGCCTCCGAGGTCGAAAATGAACGTGAGTGGATCATACTTCTGCAGGTACGTGAGCAGGAAGTTCATGAGAAAGCTCTTGCCGGCTCCGGTCATTCCCAGCGCCAACAGGTGGCCAATATCCAGGTGATGGAGGTTGAAAAAGTACGGCGTGTGCTGGTTGGTTTCAAACACCGCCAGGTATTCCGTTCCGAGGTGGCTGTTGACTAGGGCGCCCGCCGATGGCCGGAACAGAAATGCCAGGTCGGCATAGTTTGTATTCAACAGCCACAGGCGCCTAACGTTGTAGGTGGAATTGCCCGGGATCACAGCTAGCCAGGCGTTGAGTAAGTTGTAACTTTCCTCGGTGAGCTGAGCGCCGTGAGTGGCGAACACTTTGTAGACTTCTGCGACAGACCGGCGAAGCTTCGACCGCTCCTCGTCATAGAGAACGACGGTCACGGAGAATTCGCCAAAGTAGTTGCCCTCGACTTCGAGTTCGCGCAAACATGCACCCAGATCTGACACGTTGGCTACGGCGCCGTCATCGACCAGCACGTCACCCGGTCTATCCGTGCCACTCGCGGCCTGAGCGGACACTCTGGTCTTCATATTGTGGAAATGGCGGCGTTTTGACTGGATGACTTGACGGATCTTCCAGCTGTTCTGGCGCTTCCATTCGCTCGCAATGATGAAGCTTGCTGGGATATCCTCTAAGCTGCGAAAAATGTGGGCGAATGTTTGGGCCGGCGGCTCTTCGAGGGTGAGAACTTGAACGAAGTGATTGTCGAGGCGAAGATGATCACGGTGACATTCAAGCAGCGAGTCGCAAGCTTGAAAATCCACGAACCGGTCGTAATTGAGGCCGACGGTCTCGGCCTTGTAGGGTGTGTAGTTTAGCAGCCGGCGCAAAAAGCGGTACGCATGATCAGTGTCGAGAATCTCGACCGGAACGGCGTCTCGCAACTGAATGACGAAGGCACTGAGTCGATTCATGAACAGTTGTTCGGCCAGTTCCAATTGCTGTTTCAAGCTTTCGATGGTCTGGTCGGTGGAGACCATCTGTTTAATGCTCGCTTTAGGTTTCATCACCCAGGATCTGAATTGATCTTTGAGGGATCGTCTCGGGCGCCAGCCCTCATAGACCACAGCCCAATAGATCTCAATGGTGTGGAGCGGCGGGGAACAGTGCGTCAAATATTCTGCTCGGTTCCGCACCGCCGCCTGAACGACGGGGTTGTCATAATCACGGCGCGGAAGATTCGGCTGATCGCGTTTGAGGAGGTACTGGTAAACCCGGAACTTATCGTTGAATACCGAAAGCGCCATCTGGAACCGATGGGTGATCTGTTCGATGTCCGCTGTGTCTAGGCATTCGTCATCAATTCCTGCGACTGCCAGCACGGCCAGGAGATCACCGCTTTTGGTCACGAATGCATTCGGGCCGATGGCCGCGTGGAAGTTAATGAGTGCGTTGAGTGCGCCGGACTCCTGGTAATCCTTAAGAACGCGCGCCGGTCTTATCATGTTTGAAAATCCTCCGGATATCGAATACTTCGTGTTTGGCTGGGTCGTACCGCGTTTTGAACTTGGATGAGTTCAGAAGAATCTTAAGAAGCTGCGTGTCGGATTTCGTGCTCCAGCGCGCTAACAGATATAGCGCGGTGAACATAAAGATTCCGCCGATCAGGCTGCCGAAGAAATTGAAAGTGCCGGCCCCCATCAACAGGGCGAGAAAAAATAGCCGTCGCTCGACACCCCAGATTGTCAAGGGCTTGTTGATCGATCGGTATACGATGTGCGCGTTTGGAGTTCGTGCCATTGATATCTCCATGGACGAATCCTTCGAACGTCTACGGGAACAGCCAGGCCATGAAGTTCACAGCTCCGATGGCCATTCCGACGCCAAAAATGATTCCGGCCATCATCTTTTTGGAGCCGCCTTCATCGAAGGCAAACATCAAGCCGCCGATGACGATGCTTACCAAGGCCAAGCCACGCGCAATGGGCCCCGTAAACGCGAGCTGTAAAACATTCACTGCGTTCTCCCAAGGCGAATTGCCCTGGGCTAGCAGTGGGCTTGCCATTGTGCAAACCAGAATGCCAGCGAGCAGTCGTCGCGAGGCTTCCGAAAGTTGGCTTTTGAGGCGTGCTGGTGCCCACTGCGATTTTGATGCGACCTCAAGGATGGTTTTCATCGAAGGTGTTCTCCTCATGCTTTAACTTGTCGAGCGATAAAACCACAGGACCGCCCCCGCGCTGGACGTAACAGGGAACCGTTGGGATTGCAATGGGCGGAACGGCTCATCGCTAAAACGCTTCGTCACAATTGATGATTCTTCCCGAGTACCCTGCCCCACACGTACTAGGCGAGTTTTCGGGGGTCTGCGGTCAGGAGCAGCGAGGGTTGTATGGGATTATCAGCAAGGCAAGGCCTGATGGGCCGGAAATCAAATGCGAGGCACCCTAACTGAGGTAGGGCGCCAGTGGAGAGGATTTAAAGGGGCCTTGAAAGTAACCTGCGAAGAATCAACTTGGTTCTCCTATCCGCTCTGCTAACTGGTTTGCGGATTGCCCACTAGCGTTTTTGAGGGATGTGATATCCTTGCCACCATTAGCATGAATTACTGATGCCGGAGGAGCATTAAATGCGGAAGACATGCTGCCTTGCTGCCGTCGCTTTGTGTTTTGGCTCGGTGCTGGCGTTTAGTCAGACCTACACGATCCGGACTGTTGCAGGTGGAGGGCTGCCGGTAAACGTCCCGGGCTCGTCTGCCAGCCTCATTGGCCCTGAATCTGTTGCGGTCGACAGCGCAGGTAACATCTTTTTTCCGAACGGGAACACGGTCATGAGGTTGGATGTCAACACAGGAATACTCACTCTTGTGGCAGGGAACGGCACTTCTGGCTATAACGGCGATGGCGGGCCCGCGACTTCCGCGTCTCTGAGCCTCACACATGCCAACACGGAAGCCAATATCCCACACGCCGGGGACCTTGCGGTAGATGCATCCGGCAACCTCTACATTGCGGACTGGGGCAATAACCGCATCCGCAAGGTATCAAACGGAGTGATCACGACTGTAGCGGGCGGAGGCTCGCCTTCCTCCGGTATCGGCGATGGCGGTCTGGCCATCAGCGCCAGCTTGGGCGGTCCCCTCGGCGGTCCCAGCGGCGTGGCCGTGGACAATAGCGGCAATCTCTACATCGCGGATCTCGGCAACCGCCGCATCCGCAAGGTGACAGCCAACACCGGACTGATCACGACTGTAGCGGGCGGAGGCTCGCCTTCTTCCGGTAACGGCGATGGCGGTCTGGCCACCAGCGCCAGCATTTACCCATTTAGTGTGGCCGCAGATAACAGCGGCAATGTCTACATCTCGGAATGGGGCGCCAATCGCATCCGCATGGTGACGGCCAGCACCGGCGTGATCACAACGCTGGCGGGAAACGGTACGCAGGGTTATGGCGGTGACGGAGGGCCAGCCGTCAGCTCAACATTGAATTTCCCCAACGCCGTGGCCCTGGATCGCAGCGGTAATCTCTACTTTGCTGACGGCTGCGCCTGCATCCGTAAGGTAACGGCCAGCACCGGCGTGATCACGACCGTGGCAGGAAACGGAAAACAAGGCTTCAGCGGCGACGGGGGGCCAGCCACTAGCGCCAATATGAGCCCGTTGGGTGTGGCCATTGATAGCACCGGCAATCTCCTTATCGCGGATTACACCAATGGCCGCATCCGGAAGGTCACGGCCAGCACTGGAGTGATAACGACTCTGGCTGGCACCGGCGACGGCGGCTATAGCGGCGATGGCGGGCTCGCCACCAGCGCCGGCTTGGTTCAACCCGTTGGCGTGACCCTGGACAGCAGTGCCAATCTCTTCATCGCGGAGATGGGTTCCGTTTGCTGCATCGCAAAGTCCCGCATCCGCGAGGTGTCAGGCAGCACGAGCGTGATCACGACCGTGGCAGGCAACGGCACTACCGGTTATAGCGGCGATGGGGGACCGGCCACTAGCGCCGACATTTACCCACTTGGTGTGGCCGTAGATAGCAGCGGCAATCTCTATATCGCGTCCGACAACCGCATCCGCAAGGTCTCTAACGGAGTGATCACGACTGTCGCCGGCAACGGTACTTTTGGATATAGCGGCGATGGTGGTCTGGCCACCAGCGCCAGTTTGTACGGTCCCTTAGGCGTCGCCGTGGATAGCAGCGGCGATATCTACATCGCGGATCATTACAACCACCGTATCCGCAGGGTCGAAGCTAGCACCGGGGTGATTACAACCGTGGCGGGCAACGGCACTCAAGGCTATAGCGGCGATGGTGGGCCTGCCACTAGCGCCAGTTTAAACGATCCCGTAGCCGTGTTTGTAGACACTGGCGGTAACCTCTATATCGCGGATTACACCAATGGCCGCATCCGGAAGGTGACGGCCGGCAACGGAGTGATCACGACTGTTGCGGGCGACGGTTCTTTTAGATATAGCGGCGATGGCGGGCCCGCCACCACCGCCAGCTTGAACGGTCCTCTTGGAGTGGCCGTGGACGGCACCGGCAATCTCTACATCGCGGACTGGGACAATAACCGTATCCGCAAGGTCTCTAACGGCGTGATCACGACCGTAGCGGGCGGAGGCTCACCGTCCTCTGGTACTGGCGACGGAGGCCTGGCCACCAGCACCAGTTTGAACGGCCCCTCCAGCGTTGCGGTGGACAGTCAGGGCAGAGTGTACGTCGCAGATACAGGTAACAACCGCGTTCGCGTCTTGATCCCTTCAACGACCGGCTGCGCGTACACCGTTAGCCCCATGTCGCTGCAACCTGCCGCATCTGGCGGGAGCTTCCCGATTAACATTCAGACGAACGTTGGTTGTGCGTGGAGCGTCACGGGCCTGGCACCCTGGATCACGGTTTCCGGGGCGACATCAGGCACTGGGCCTGTCACGGTAACCCTTGTCGTTGCCGCTAATTCGGGCGCCGCTCAAAGTGCGACGATCTCCGTTGCCGGAGTGCCCGTGACAGTCAACCAAGCCGGTTCCGTAACGGGAGGGTGTACCTACACGATCGGCGCCGGTGGGCAATCGTTCACGGCAGCGGGCGGCAACGGGTCGTTCACAATCACGACCACTTCGGGCTGCTCGTGGGCTGCCGTAAGCTCTGCAACTTGGATCACCAGCACCAGCGCGGGGACAGGCAGCGGCACCGTGACCTACCAGGCAGCGGCGAATGCCGGAAACCCCGCTCGCTCGGGAACAATTTCGATCGGAGGCCTTACCTTCACCGTCGAACAGGCTGGCGCCCCATTCTCCGGTTTCATTACTGCCGGATCTATGGCCCACATCGCTGCGGCGGGGGGCTGGACGACTATCTTTACGTTTGTGAACCCATCGGCAAACCCGACGCAGATCCGCGTCAACTTTTTTGATGACAACGGAAATCCACTAACGCTGACGTTGAATTTTCCCCAAATGGGAGAGAGCGGGCTGCTGGCTTCGACAATCGATCGAACATTGAATCCGGGTGCCGTGTTGGCGATAGTAGCTGGAGGACCGGCTTTGCAGCCGGTATTGACGGGATGGGCGCAACTCATTGCCAACGGCTCTGTGAACGGTTTCGCCGCATTCCGCTTAATCGTGGGGAATATTGACAGCCAAGCGCTCGTGCCGTTGGAAACGCGAAACGCAAGCGCTTACGTGTTAGCATTTGACAACACGGGTGGATTCGTCTCAGGAATCGCACTCGCCAACATCAGCGCACAGAGTGGCAATGTTGGCATCACTATCCGCGATGATACTGGCGCGACGGTGTTTTCGAGCACAATCGCGGTAGCCGGTATGGCCCATACCTCGTTCGTTCTGTCAAATAGCTACGGTTTCACCGCGGGCAAACGAGGGACGGTCGAGTTCGACCCGCCGCCCGGAATGCAGATCAGCACGCTCGGGGTCCAAGCCAACACAGCAACGGGGGGCTTCAGCACCATCCCGGCTCTGACGAAATGAGTTCGCCTTTGGCTGTAGTCCCTTAGAATTTGGCGTCACCGACCGCCAGTTTTAGCAATGGGCGGAGATTTTGCTTCAACCCTTGCACGCTCGTGTTCCGGCACAGCGAGCGGAATCAATCTCGCCACAAGCATGAAGTCTCGCTGATTCAGTCCTTGTTGAATACCCACGTCCATCTCACGTCCGTCAACGGTCTTCGTGTCGCTTAATTCTTGAAGCGCCTTCGCGAAAATCGCTCTTCGCCGGCTCTTGAACTGGTGCCAGCCCGCTGGCGGCAAATTCAGAACTCTGATTAAATTCAGGAGCTCGATCGAATGCTCTCGACCAACGCCACGCCCGATCACAATGGGTTCCAGGTACAGCCGCAGCAGGAACGCCAGTTCGCTGCGCATTTTCAGCATCTCCTTCGGCCGAGTTACCACTCGCCGTGCAAGCAGCTGGCGACTATATGGATCGGAAAATAGGACGCGGAACGTTGTCTGCTCTAGACCGTGGCGCGTCCTGGCCGCGAGATCAAAACCGTCAATCAGGGAGAACCCGTAGCCCTTCACGCCGGCTCTCCGAAACTCCTCAACCGCTTCCAGTTCCAGGTAATACCCAGTCACTTTTAGTTTGATTGTCTTGCGCTTGAGATGAGCAAGATCCCTCCCGCCGAAGGCTCCCCATCCAAGTAGCTGCGCGAGTCGCCGAATTGGCACGCGGCAGAAGCAAGAGACAGAACCATTCCCGAACCGAGCGTACTGACAGCCTTGCTCTACCCACAGGCACTCGATCGCACCAAGTATCCGGCCATGCTCCGCTGTCAAGATGCCGCGCTCCTCGTCTTGCGGAAACAGCCGTCCGCGTATCATCGGAACCGCTGCGATTTTCCCGTTTAGCGCGCGAAACTGCGCGATTACTCGATCACTTTTCGCTGGGTTGGTGGAGAGCGTGAAGAATTCCGGGCCCACGAACGTTGCCCAAGGCACTGCCTTCCTGGAATATGGCAGTTCCATCGCGGCCGCTGGACTCGGCACGGCAGCCTCGGGTGTTGACAACGGCCGTAGTTCTCTCAAGAGATCGCCTCCGGAAGCGGCTGCATAGCTGGTCAGCTGCCCGAGCTGTTTCTGCGGCCGGCAACTTGTGCGGGACTCGAACAGGTCCTTGGACACATTCTTGGCTTCCTGCACCCCGTCCCGCCGCGCGTCCGCGCGCTTTCCGAGGTCGCAAACACGCTTTACAAGCAGCTTAGTGAAGTACCTGGCAGGATCGCGGACTTCTCCTGTCAGCATCCGATACCGGAGTTCACCGAATTCCTCTTCCACGATTCCGGCGCCCAACTGCCGAATCACGCGCCAGTAGAACGGAACCGATTGCGCAGAACGCGTCGTTTTGACGATGCGTTCTATAAGGTCATCTCTTACTGCCTCTGAGGCAGTGGGGTTGAGGTCGTGGTTGTTCCTCACATTTGCCTAAAGATCATTCTTCCGCCTTTGCATCTTTAATGATTCTTCAAAATTCTCTAAACTTCTACAGCCAGTTTCAGCCATCGGTGTCACTGCACCCGCATCCCATACTTTTGCACCGCTATCCCATACGTTTGCATTGGCGTCCCATGCCTTTGCGCCCGAATCCCACCCTCTTCAAACGCTCAGAAGAACGCCGGTCATACGATAGAAATTTGGAGCCATGCTGTCAAGTGGGCCAAGTTGTGCTTTGTAACTGATAGAGATTACAGGGGGTTATAAAATCACCATAAGTTTGTGATTTTGATTTATCGACTGTCCAGGTACATCTGGATCATGACAACCAAGCCAAGTCTCTGCTCTACGGCAGATAGCTTAATCCCTAGCAGCCGCGAATACCAGCAAGGTGACACGGACTCTGTTTCTTCCATCTTCGTGACGCGTTATGTAGACCTTCTTCGTCGAACTCGACTGCGACTTCGTCGGGAGGACCCTAAACATTTGCACGAGGCAGCGGCGGTTCTGAACGAAGCCTACACCAGAATGCGGAAGCGCCAGTTGCGCCAAGCGTGGCGAAATCCAGAGCACATTCTTCAAGCCACCTCAATCGAGACAGACCGGTTGCTGGTAGAAGATGGTCGCGCAAGGCGGACGCTTAAGCGGGGCGGGCGCACGATCCGGGTTCCGTTCGATGCGGCGGTCGAGCGGCCAACCATCGGGCACAGTACTCCAGAGCAAACAATTGCTCTTCGGGAGGTCCTCAAACAGCTGGCAGAGACTGACCACCGAATTCATCAAGTCATTTACATGCGGTTCTTCGACGAGTTAAGTCGTGATGAAATTGCAAGGCGGCTCGGCCTTTCGATTCCAACAGTAAGGACTAAACTAAGGCTCGGACTAACATGGCTGCGGGGGCATCTTGAGGCGACTCCCAAAAATCTTGTTTCCAAGCCATATGGTCCTACTGGATAGAATAGACCCGGGGTGTCGAGTGATGTTGACATCATGTGTTTGGGAGGAATGGTGATGAATGCGCTCCGGCTAGATTGCGGTTTTGGTTCGTTCCGATTGTCTTTCGAAAGCCGTCAGTTGACCAACGACGGTGTACCGATGCGGCTTGCGGGGAGGTCGTTAGAAATCTTGTGCTTTCTTGTCGAGAATTACAATCGGGCGATGACGCGCGACGCAATCATCGCAAAGGTATGGGGGTACGACAAAAACGATCCCCGGCAGGCCGTGCTATTTCTCGAAGCGAACAAATCTCTGAACAATCGTATCGCGGAGCTTCGACGTTGCCTTGATAACAAAACCAACAACTTTATCCGAATGCATCACGGATATGGCTACGCTTTTGTCGCCCCAGTTATGCGCTTTCCGGGCGGGATTCAAGACCGGTACGGAACGCCAGCAGATGAGTCGTCTCTTTATATTCAAGCAGAATCAACAGACTTCAAGGCTTCAGAGCTCAGCACGTCTCGTATTCAAGGATCGGCCTCGAGAGGAATTGCAGACTTCGGCGCTCCAGTCGGGCGGGGTGAAGCTAAATCGTGGGTCGAATTGGTTGAGGTGTCAGTGCCCAAGACAACGCTGTTTCCCGGAGAACGGATCGCCATCGAATACGTAGTATGTAACAAGCTCAGCAGCTCTTTGGATCTTTGGCTCGGAGCCTCGCTCGAAAAAGACAAGAGACGTTTTTACGATGTCGACGAAGACAAAGCGATCATTGCACTCCCGGGAAAGAGCAGACATCGCCGCTTTCTTACGCTCGCCGAGTCCCTAGCGCCTGGACCTTACATCCTCTCTGTGTCGTTATGGCTCGGCGCCAAATCGAAACTTAAGAAGTCTCTTGCTCTGGGCCGGACAACGCGCGTTTGCACGTTGATTAAAGGGGGGAGTTCTGCGAGTTCGCGTCCCCGCCTTGTAATGGGGCCCGAAGCATGCCAAAAAGCCTGAGAGGCCGAGTGTGACTACGGCTGAAGTGCTCCAGTTTATTGAATCACAAGATGTTCTTCAGGTCGATGTTCGCTTCACGGATCTTCTTGGATTGGTTCATCAGGTGACTTTTCCAGCCAACAGAGTCAGTGAGCGTTCTTTGGGGATCGGTTTCGGCGAGCATGCCCGTTAGTTCGTAGAAAGTAAGCGACTCTCAAACCTGGAGGAGTGAACGCCTCTGGGTAGTTTTTCTGCCAAGAAAAAGGAGAGAGTCGCTATGAAGAGAAGATACCAGATCGACCAGCAACGGGCCGTGCAGCAGTTCCGCCGGCTCGCCACCGAACAGAACCCCAACATCCAGATGATCCTGCCGATGGCCGACATCGTCGGCTTGTTGCAGGAGGGGG
>JAIQFE010000031.1 GCA_020073445.1 Terriglobia bacterium | reverse complement strand
TGCTCGTCGCCGAGCGGCACTTCCGCAGGGTGATCGGTCATCGCCAGATTCCGTTGTTGCTGTCCTCGATGGCTAACGCCGTTTCCAAGAAACCGATTGCGAAAGGAGCCGCCGTCGCGTAGCCTATGAGGATCGAGAGTCGCTAACTTTCAACGGAGTTCCGGGCAATCTCCACGTCGGCGAGCCTGATGATATCGGGTGGGGAATCGTCTATCTCGCCTCGGAAGAAGCAAAGTTCATTACCGGGAGCGAACTCGTGATCGACGGTGGCTACACGGCGCGCTGAACTGCTCTAGCTTCCCAGCTCACATGCGGTCCTTGAGCAAATCGAAATCAGCGAATAATGCTCGGATAGAGCTTCGCTGCGATCGCGATCAGAAGGGCGAAAACCAGTATCTGCACGTAGAAATCGAAGCCCAATCCGAACTCAATATGGCCTCCCTGGACCATCAAGTATCTCAGTGCATCTACCTGGTAAGTCAGAGGATTCACAGAGGATAGAGCACGCAGCCAAGCTGGCATCATGCTCAGCGGATAGATCGCATTGCTTGCGAAAAACAACGGCATAGTGAGAACTTGTCCAATTCCCATGAAGCGCTCGCGAGACTTGACGATGCAGGCCGCAATGAGTGAAAAAGTCGAGAAGGTCGCTGCGCCGAGGCTCACCACAGCGAGCACTCCTACCATCGCGTGCCATTCCAGCCGCAGATGAACTCCGAGCAGGAGCGCGACAACGTACAGGACTAGGGCTTGGCAAAAGCCGCGAATCGCGGATGATACCGCTCTTCCCAATACAAGGGCCGTTCGCGGAGCCGGGCTCACCAGAAACTTGTGAACTACGCCCAAATCGCGCTCCCAGATCAGCGAAATACCGTAGAAGATCGCGCCGAAAAGCACACTCTGAGCAAGAATCCCTGGGGCCATGAAATCGAGATACGGCAGTCCGCCCGTCGGAATGGCCCTGGTTCGTGCGAAGACCTGCCCGAACACGACCAACCACAAGACTGGTTGCACCATCCTGGTAAATAGCTCCACGGGATCATGAATGAGTTTGCGAACGTCCGATTCGGCAACGGCAGAGGTCTGTTGCAGGTAGATAAACGGCGCGGAACTACTCCAGGCGCTGCGCGGTATGGCGAGTTTGGGCAACATCTCGCAGAGTTCCTCCTTCCGCGATCGACGTGCCAGCGTAGTGAATGAACACGTCATCTAGGTTGGCACTGGGTCCAAGAGCAGTCTTCAGTTCTGCGGGCGATCCGGTCGCCAGGAGCTTTCCTTCATGCATAAACGCAATTGCATCGCAAAGATGATCGGCCTCTTCCATGTCGTGCGTCGTCATCAAAACTGAGGTTCCGAGTTCTTTCTTCAAATCCAAAATCCGCTGCCAAACCGAATGCTTCGCTGCTGGATCGAGTCCCACTGTGGGTTCATCCAGGAAGAGGACTGGTGGCCGATGCAGCATGGATTGCGCAATCTCCAAGCGTCGGATCATGCCTCCCGAATATCGTTTCACCAGTTTGTGCCCGGCTTCCTGCAGTTGCATGAATTCAAGCGCCTGGGAGATCCTCTCGGCACGATCCGAGCGTGACAACCCGTACAGCTTCGCCGAAATGAGAAGGTTCTCGTAGCCGGTAAGCTCGCCATCTGCTGAGAGCATCTGCGAAACGTATCCGATGTGCCGCCGCACCTCTCTTGGCTGCGACAGGATATCGAATCCAGCCACAATCGCCGTGCCGCTACTCGGTGGCAGGAGAGTCGTCAGCATTTTGATAAGTGTGCTTTTGCCTGCTCCGTTCGGTCCAAGTAGACCGAAAATGGTTCCTGCGTCAATAGAGAAGGTGAGATCGTTTACAGCCACAAGCCCGTCAAAACGGCGAGTGAGCTTTCTTGTAGCTATGACGCCGCTCTCTAGCCTCTCGTCGTATGTGCGGGTGCTCTGAGGTATCTGTGAGATTGGATTACTTTCGGTCATCGAGCGGGTACGACGGTGTATAGATGGTCGCCGCCTCGGTTGATCAGGAGCAGTACGGGTTGATTTCCGGCCGCCTGAATAGCGCGTTGAAAATGGTCCACCGTCGCGATCGGCTTCCGATCCACTTCCTGGATGACGTCGTTTCGCTGCAATCTCCCTTCTTCCGCAGGGCTACCCGGCGTCACGTCCGTCACAACCACGCCTGTTGTCTCCGGGGGAAGCCCAAGCTGCCGCACGGTCTGCGGCGTAAGCTGGCCCACCGAAATGCCAAAGTGCGGTCCCGTGGTCGCAGGTCCGGCCAGACCAACCTCACTCTCCGGTTTGGTGGGTGCCTCGGCCAGCGTCACGGCGATATCGCGCTCCTGGCGGTCGCGCAAGAGTTTCAACTTTACGGCCGCGCCCGGCGCCATCATGGAGATCTTCAGGCGCAGTTCCTGGCTGTCGCCCATAGGCGCTCCATTCAACTCCAGTATGATGTCTCCCTTGTTGATGCCGCTGCGGTCGGCTGGGCTATGCGGAGATACATCGGTCACCAGCGCGCCGCGCGGCTGGCCAGTCAGCCCGAACGCCTTGGCGACCTCCGGAGAGACCGATTGGATTGAGACCCCCAGCCAGCCCCGAGTGACCTTGCCGTGTTTCACGATCTCATCCATCACCGCATGTGCCATGTTGATAGGCACTGCGAACCCAACTCCTTGGTTGCCACCTCCACCTCCCGAGACAATGGCGGTATTAATGCCAATCAGTTCACCATGGACATTGACGAGTGCGCCTCCGGAGTTTCCGGGATTGACGGCCGCATCCGTCTGAATGAAATCCTCGTAATCCTCGATTTCAAGGCCGCGACGCCCTGTAGCGCTGATGATCCCCATGGTGAGAGTCTGGCCGATTCCGAATGGATTTCCGACGGCCAGTGCAAACTCGCCCACTTGGACCTTGGAAGAGTCGCCAAAAGTAAGGGTTGGCAGACCCTTCACCTCAATCTTCACTACGGCTACGTCGGTTTTGGGATCGGTACCGACGATGCGGCCTTTGAATTCGCGCTTGTCACCTAAAGAGATTTTGATCTCATCGGCACCGGCAACAACATGACTGTTGGTCAGTATGTACCCGTCACTATTGACGATGACTCCGGATCCGAGGCTACGTTGGCGCTGCTCTCGCGGCAGTCGAGAGAAGTCATCTCCGAAGAACTGGCGGAAGAAGGGATCAGAGAAGAATGGCGACTGCCCTTGGTCCGGGAACCGAATGATTTTGGAGGACGCGATGTTCACAACCGCAGGCAATGCTTTCTTTGCAACTGACGCAAAACCATTCGTAAAGGAGACCTGGCTGTCAGCGTTACCCTCCGTAAAGGCGAAAACTCTGGTCGTGATCCACGATCCAGCTAGGACACCCACGATCAGCGCCGCCAAAAGCGTAAACGTTTTCCTGCTCATTTCGCCTCCTTTCCTGGATTCAAACTAGGTCTGATCAACGGCTGGTTGGAACATAAACCCTGCTCGCGGACACCAACTCTGCATTCGGAACTTCCGTGACGAATCTTACGTCGTGGAGGCTGGCCTTGCTGGCCGGCCTGAACTGAACGGTCACACGATATTGATGAGCTAGGCGCTCGGCTATGTCCTCAAGGTACGGAGCCAATGAAATGGGAGGACCAAAACCCAGCATGTAAGCTTCGCCACCGGTCTCTTCGGCAATCTGGGCGAGGTGACTCTGGGCCCAGTTCATGCGCCAAAGACTGTGGCCCGCGTGGCCGGCGCTTGGCATGTAAATCGCATAGACAACGATCCCATTCCGCTGGGCGTCTTTGATGGCGGTGTCAAGGTAGGGATTCATCGGCACCGTGCCACCAAGAGAATCTGCGCCGCTGGTTACCAGGACAACCTCTCGACGCGCTGAGTTACCAGGCCACCGCTTTATCAAATCACTCAGCGACAGATACGGGCTCGGCCCGCCCGAAAACAGGGGGAGTCGTAGAGCTTCCGCGGCGCGGCTGCGATCTGCTGTCATGTTCTGCGCAATATCGACGGTTCCGTGGTGCATATAGGCGACTCCTACCGACGTCGTCGCCGGTAGGGATTCGATGAACTGGCGTAGATCCCCGAATTGCGAGCCGAGGCTTGTGTTTGAAGCGTCGTCGAGTAAGAGAAACAGTTCAAGGCCCGCATGCTCGCCTTGGAGAGGGACCACATCCGTTACCCGAAGGCGTTGATCCCGTTCATATGCCAGTACATCCTCTGGATGAAGCGACGGAACGTCCTTGCCATGCCGAGCTTCGACCGTGATGATCATTCGCACTGGCACTAGATCAGCTGAGGTTTCCGTCTTGCGCTGAGCAAGCAGTAGCAGGCTGCACATTCCAAGACCAGCCACGAAGAGTAATTTGCCCATAGGGCCTCCCTCAAAAGAGAACAAGATCGGAGCAAACGTTCATGCTGGGGTGCTGTTTCTTTCAGGACGACACAGTGCAACTCAGGAACCACTCTCCGCCTCGGCAAATCATGTGGGGATTCTGGGCCAAGTGGCGCAGTCGGCGCACAGGTCCATCAGGCCTTTCATCTTGGAACGGCCACCTCAGAGTCTTGAGCTGGGGCTGAAGTGCTGGCTTCTGGCCTGTCGGTCCATTGCCTACCGCCAGTGTCCGCCCCGTTTTCAACGCGCCCGCTAGGGTGGGGCATTCATTTCAAACTCGACCTCGCCGGTTTGGCACCTTCATTGCATCGACAGACACCAGGAGAACAACGCCATGAGGAGTGTTTGGGCCGAATCCAAGATTGAAAAGGGCGCTAATGCCCGGTCGGGCTGCGCTGCCACCTGCTGCGGGCGTGACGTGCAGGAAGGGGCGAAGAGGATTGAGAAGGGGGTAAACAACGCGAAAGCTGCCATTTCCGCAAAGCTGGAGGACGGCAAGATCGCGGCAGAGCGCCTCTTGAAACGGGGCTGCTATGCGGTCGAGGACGGCATTGAACAGACGGCTCATAACATTAAGCGGCATCCATTCAGTTCCGTTGCAATTGGGCTCGCTGCAGGGGCAGTCTTGGGCTTCTTAGTGCCCCGCATCGCCAAGAAGTGAATATCCGAAAGACTTTGAGAGGAGCACCTATATGCCGACGAGAATGCAAAGCGAAGCGGGTACCCGCCCCGATGCCGAGATTGCCCGGGAAGTCATACGGAGAATGAAGGAAGATATCGAAGTCCCCGACGACCGGGTTACCATCAAAGTCGCTGATGGCTTTGTTACGATCGCGGGGATCGTGAACCACGCCGCCCAGAAGGATGCCACCGAGCGCTGCGCCGCAAGAGTGAAAGGCGTTCGTGGAATCGCCAATACAATCGAAGTGGACCCGGCCGCGGCGCCGATCGAAGGGTAAGCGGCAAGGTTCAAGTCCTCTGGGGCACCGTGCGCAATGAGCAAGGTTAAGATGCGTCCAAACACCCAACCTGACGGAGCTATGGTCGTCTGTGTCAGGGTCATCGTAATGGCTTTTGGCCTCCGGGGTGCAGAGTCATAAGCATGACGCTTTCTTATACACTCGATTTCAGTCAGATTGGAATGCAGGACGTTCCTCGCGTGGGCGGGAAGAACGCATCGCTCGGGCAGCTATTTCGCGAGCTGAAGCCGCAGGGCGTGGGTGTCTTAGATGGATTCGCAACTACTGCAGACGCTTACTGGCGATTGCTTGCCGAACGGGAATTAAGAGCCCGCCTCGAGAAGATCCTCAGCGGGTTTAATCCTGAGAACCTGGAGGAGTTGGCCCAGCGGGGCCACGCCGCCCGAGCTGCCGTTCTAGATACCCCCCTCCCCAACGAATTGAGCGACGCTGTGCTGGTGGCCTACCGGCGTTTGGTCGCACGTCTCGGCCGCGAGCCAGACTTGGCCGTTCGTTCTTCTGCCACGGCAGAAGACCTTCCTGAAGCGTCTTTCGCCGGGGCGGCCGAATCCTTCCTTAACATTCGTGGCCCCGAAGGGCTTATCCGAGCCGTGCACCAGTGTTTTGCCTCCCTGTTCACGGACCGTGCGATCAGCTACCGCGCGCGGCTGGGGTATTCGCAGCTCAAGGTGGCGCTATCGGTAGGTGTGATGCCAATGGTACGCTCTGATCGGGCGAGTTCCGGGGTCATCTTCACACTCGACACAGAATCGGGATTCCGCAACGCGGTCACTGTCAGTGGCTCATACGGCCTGGGAGAATTCGTCGTGCAGGGAGTTGTGACGCCCGACGAGTGGACGGTCTTCAAGCCGACGCTGGCGACAGGGCATCGAGCGATTATCGGCCGACAGCTTGGGAGCAAGGAAGTACGTCTGGTCTACGGCCAAGGTACACGCACAACTCGGAGCGAAGCGACTCCAGATGAGGATCGCAAGCGGTTCTGCCTATCCGACGAAAACGTCCTAACACTCGCCCGATGGGCCTGCCTGATCGAAGAACACTATTCAAAGATTGCCGGCCACTGGCAACCGATGGACATTGAATGGGCGAAGGACGGCATCATCGGAGAGCTGTTTATTCTCCAGGCGCGCCCCGAGACAGTCCACTCTGCCAAACCTCAAACCGCGGCGGCCAGCGTGTACCGTTTGAAGGATAAGCCCAGCAAGGTGCTGGTTACGGGCCAGGCAGTGGGCGAAAAGATTGGCGCGGGCGTCGTGCGGATAGTGCGCGACATCGCCCAGCTAGGTTCCGTACAAGACGGTGAAGTCTTGGTGGCTCAGAGCACTGACCCTGACTGGGAACCCGTGATGCGCCGTGTCGCCGCAATCGTAACTGAGCAAGGTGGGCGAACCGCGCATGCGGCAATCGTCTCACGAGAGTTCGGCATCCCCTGTATCGTTGGGACCGGCGACGCAACACAACGGCTCGCTACAGGACAGGAAGTTACCGTCTGCTGCGCCGAAGGCTCGGAAGGGCACGTCTATGAGGGCCGCTTGCGCTTTGGGACCGAAGAGATTGACGCAGCTTCCGTACCGGCGACGCGAACCAAGATCATGCTTACCGTCGGCGATCCCAGTCAGGCGTTCCGGTTCTCCTTCATCCCGAACGCTGGGGTTGGACTCGCGCGCACCGAGTTCATTGTGACCAATCACATCGGCGTTCATCCGATGGCACTCGCGCGCTTTCCTCAGTTGAAAGACCAGGCGGCAGTGCGGCAGATCCGGGAGCGAATCGGGAATGAGGATGCTCGCGAGTTTTTCATCAGCCGGTTCAGCGAAGGCGTTGCGCGAATTGCCGCGGCTTTCTATCCGAAACCAGTCATCGTGCGAACCAGCGATTTCAAGACAAATGAGTACGCGCGTCTCTTGGGTGGCAAGGAGTTTGAGCCCGACGAGGAGAATCCGATGCTTGGCTTTCGTGGAGCCTCCCGCTACTATCATCCCGGCTACGCCGAGGGGTTCGCACTTGAGTGCACCGCACTGGCGCGCGTGCGTAAGGACATGGGGTTATTCAACGTCAAGGTCATGATCCCGTTCTGTCGCACGGTGGATGAAGGGAAGAAAGTCATTGAAACCATGCGCGCCAACGGCTTGGCGCAGGGCCAAGACGGTCTGGAAGTCTACGCGATGTGCGAGATACCCTCCAATGTCGTTCTGGCCAGCGAGTTTCTGAAGGTCTTCGACGGCTATTCCATTGGGTCCAACGATCTAACACAGCTCACCCTCGGTCTTGATCGAGACTCCGGGACTGTGGCCCGGCTCTTTGACGAGAACAATCCGGCGGTGAAGCGCTTAATCGAGGAGGCGATCCGCGCCGCTCAGCGTGCCGGCAAGCCAATCGGCATTTGCGGGCAGGCACCGTCGGATTTTCCGGAGTTCGCGGAATGGTTGGTGGAATTGGGAATTGACTCGATTTCGCTGAACCCGGATACCGCCATCAAGACGGCTCTCGCGATTGCTAAAGTCGAAACAGGTCCGGCACACCGTGCGATCGCCTGAACCTCTTCTCAATGTCAGCGCACTTTGGTCATCGACTTGCTTTGATTCTCCCGAACTCGGCAGTTACTACAAAACACTTAGAGGTCGGGCAGATGAAGACGGATGTCGTTGCTAAGGATTGCTGGATTGTGGGCCAACTTGCGGGGATCCGCATGCTGGAGCGTGAATTAAGCGACGCGTTCAAAAGGCCCAGCGCACAACCGGGCGACGAGGATCTTCAGCGGCGAGTTGACGAGTTGAATTCGTGGGTGAATCTTGTTGACAATGCGCTGACAGTTCGCAACCGGTCTGGCCGGTCGCCAAGCCGCCTTAGTGCCCGAGCGGTCACGTCGCCAGTCTACAATTCCAGCGACCGATTGCCCGCCGCTTAGCGCGGCCCTGCGGCGGCTATCTTGACCAGTGCTCGGACTGGTTCCAAGACGAGAATCAACCTGGCAGTGGCTTCGCTGGGATCGAACAGCACACAGAGCCGATCTCCCGGCCGTATGTCAGTCGGCTCAATCTCACGAGGGTTTCGACTCCTTGAATTCGGTGAGATCTTGAGAAACTCCGTCCAACGCGAGAACGGCACAGTCTCGATTTGGCCGTCGTCCAACTTGAGCAGAAAGGTCCGAGCAAACGCGTTCCGTCCAAGTACTCCGCCAACGCGGCTGCAGGACGCTCCAGCCTCTGCTGGTGGAGACGGCAATTTCGCCAGGCTTCCCTGCCCTGCGACGAACGACACACCGAGAAACCAGGTGAGAAAAGCAAGTACGGTTTGCCGATACATTGGTTGCTCCCTTACTATCCCGATGCAATAAGAGCAATCCCACGTCCACTCAATTCTGAAGGCTCAAAGGGTCTGTCTCAGCCTTTCGCTGCGGGGAGGCGGTTGGTGAGAGAGATGCAGGGCAGATGTAGCAACAAGCTGCGCCGTTGCGCTTCCATGCGTTAGCCAGAATGGCTACTTCCACATGCGGCAACGGCGCTCCACACATCGCGATTTCAAATGCGGTGGGGATTAGTTATGTCGGCGCTTAAATCAGCGCGGCACCCGTTGCGACGGGAAGTCCCCCTTCCCCCGGCCGCCGCAACGGCATAACGGTTACTTCAAGGGCTGCGCCAAAGGCCAAGGGGCTGCGTGATTTCGCACAGGTTCGCAAGCCGGTCCGCATCTGATGAGGCCTGCTGAGTTCGCAACTCCATAGAAACACGGCAATAGGGGGCGGCGTGCCACGTGCTTCCAGAACCAGCGACGAGGACGAGAACTAATGCCCATCAGCGAGGATTCCAACACCTGCCGTCTCCGACAGAAAAAATGCCCACTAAGCAGGAACTCGAAGCGAAAGTTAACAAGCCGGCCGAAGAATCGCTCCGTCTTCACGCGCTGTATCAGGGCAAGATACAAGTTGCGCCGAAGTGCCCCGTCCGCGATCTTGCTGATTTCGCGTACTGGTACACACCAGGCGTGGCCGCCCCGTGCCGCGCGATTCAAGCGGATCCCGCACTGGTCTACGAGCTGACGAACAAATCCAATATGATCGCAATCGTTTCGGACGGTTCCCGTGTACTTGGCCTTGGAAATATTGGACCCCACGCCGGACTGCCCGTCATGGAAGGCAAAGCGCTGTTATTCAAATATCTCGGCGGTGTGGACGCGATTCCGATCTGCCTCGCTACGCAGGATCGGCAGGAATTCGTGCGTTCGGTACAGTTCTTAGAGCCCTCATTCGGGGGCATCAACCTGGAAGACATCGCGCAGCCGCGGTGCTTTCGTGTCCTGGATGATTTGCGTAAGAGCATGCCAATCCCGGTTTGGCATGACGATCAACAGGGCACGGCCACGGCTCTATTGGCGGGGCTCATCGGGGCGTTGAAGGTTGTCGGCAAGCCGATTGGCTCGGTGAGAATCGCAATGATCGGGATGGGCGCAGCAAATGTTGCGAGCTATCGCCTGCTGAAAGCTTATGGAATCGATCCAAGGCAAATTGTGGCTTGTGACACGCGGGGGACGCTTCACCGGAACCGCCGCGACATCGAATCCCAACGGACTGAGTTTCCGGAGAAGTGGGCGGTTTGCCAAGAAACCAACCGTGAAGTCGCCGCCGGAGGAATTGCGGAGGCCCTTTGCGATGCTGACGTGTGCATCGCCTTTAGTTCTTCAGGTCCGGGCGTGATCGAGCCGAATTGGGTCCGCACGATGGCCAAAAACGCGATCGTCTTCGCGTGTGCCAATCCGAATCCAGAAATCTGGCCGTGGGATGCGAAGAAGGCGGGAGCGCGAATCGTCGCCACGGGACGTAGCGACTTTAACAACCAAGTGAACAACTCGCTGGTGTTCCCTGGGATCTTTCGCGGAACCCTGGACTCCCGGGCCGTAACCATTAGCGATGAGATGGCGATGGCCGCCGCGATCGAACTCGCTAAATGCGCCGAGGAGCATGGCTTGTCCGAGGAAACCATTCTTCCCACCATGGCCGACTGGTGGGTGGTTCCCAGAGTCGCCGCCGCAACCGCGATGAAGGCTCAGGAATCGAGCTTAGCGCGTGTTACCAGGTCGCGAGACGAGTACATCGAGACGGCCATGCGCAGGATTGAGGACGCTCAGCAAACTGTACACATTTTGATGCGGGAAGGCTTGATCGCGCCCATACCGGTGGCTCGCGCGGGTCAAGCAGATCCGGCTCGGACGGCGGAGACAACTAGGAGCGTCTAGTCATGGAAGATATTTTCAGGTTCGTGGATGAACTCGGCCCAATCAAGGTCGTGTATATTTCGTTGCCGCAAATGGGTCTAAGGGCGGTGGTCGCGATTGACAACACTGCGTGCGGTCAAGCGATCGGCGGTGTCCGCATGGCGCCCGATGTGACGGCCGAGGAGGCATGCAGGCTGGCCCGTGCGATGACCCTGAAGAACGCGGCTGCGGGTCTTCCTCACGGTGGTGGCAAAGCAGTGATCTTCGGCGACCCGAAGATGCCGCCGCAGCAGAAGGAAACCCTCATTCGCGCGTTCGCGGGCGCCATCGCAGGCCTGACCGAATATATCCCAGGTCCTGACATGGGCACGGACGAACTGGCGATGGGATGGGTGTATGACGAAATCCACCGGGCTGTGGGGTTGCCGAGAGAATTGGGAGGAATACCGCTAGATGAAATAGGCGCCACTGGCTTTGGGCTGGCGGCCGCGGTGGAGGTTGCGTGTAACGCGATCAATCTCGATTTGAAAGGCGCCCGCCTAGCGGTGCAGGGCTTCGGAGCGGTCGGCAAACACGCTGCACGATTCCTTTCGCAAAAGGGTTGCATACTCATCGCATGCAGCGACAGCCGCGGCACACTATCATCGGCTAAAGGCCTCGATGTAAGCTCGTTAATTTCCTTGAAAAATACCGGCGGGTCCGTGATTGATTTCCCGGGCGGCGAGAAGGCGGATACGGAAGCCATCGTCGACATTCCGTGTGATATTTGGATTCCGGCGGCGCGACCCGATGTGCTCAACAAAACGAACGTAGGCAGGCTGAAAGCCCGGATTGTCGCCCAAGGGGCCAACATCCCGTGCACACCAGAGGCGGAGGCTATCCTGGAATCCCGCGGCATCCTGGTTCTGCCCGACTTCGTGGTTAACGCGGGAGGCGTCATCTGCGCGGCCATCGAATACCACGGCGGAAGCGAAAGCACCGCCTTTGGAGCGATCGATGACAAGATTCGAAAGAACACGACGATGATGATTGAGGAGTCGCGCCGCGCCGGGATATCGACCCGGGCTGCTGCGACCGCACTGGCGACCAGCAGAGTCCAGAACGCGGAACGGGCTCGGCGGTGGCGCTAACGGGACGCTACTAATGGTTAGCAGCTTGCTCTGAAAGATTTCGGAATGGACCGACCAAAATGGCATCGGTGGATTTTCACTGGCATTAATCTTGTTGCCTTCGCGGTGCTATTGTACGTGACCAGCCGGTTCACGAACACAGGCCCCAAACATGTCTCTTACAGCGAATTCCTAACTGAGCTCCGTGCCGACAATTTGGCCGAGGTACAGATCACCGAACGGGAGCTGATTGGCGTACTCAAGGGCGACTCTTCGCATCCCAAGCCAACTAAGGAACTTACGATCAAGGCGACGAGGTTGCCGGGCGTCGACGAATCTCTTCTTCTGAAGGAGCTGGAAGCTCACCCTGTCAAATTCGGCGGGCAGATCGAGCAAGGTTCACCCTGTCAAATTCGGCGGGCAGATCGAGCAAGGTTCATGGATTTGGAACCTGCTCGGTTGGCTGCTTCCGTTGCTATTCATTGTGCTGATCTACGGTGTCGGGATGCGCCGAATGGCGCAAGGCAGCGGCGCACTGACGTTCGGCAAGAACCGCGCCAAGATTCATGACGAATCCAGCCGGATGCAGGTCACCTTCGAGGACGTGGCTGGCGTGGACGAGGCAAAGTTGGAGTTGGAGGAAGTCGTTGACTTCCTGCGCCAGCCAGCGAAATACCAAAAGCTCGGCGGTCGGATTCCCAAAGGAGTTCTGCTCGTGGGTCCTCCTGGCACCGGTAAGACCCTGCTGGCGAAAGCCGTAGCCGGGGAGGCTCGCGTCTCGTTCTTCTCGATCTCGGGCTCTGAGTTCGTCGAGATGTTCGTAGGTGTGGGTGCGGCTCGGGTGCGCGACTTGTTCGAACAAGCCAAGCAGAAGGCGCCTTGCATCGTATTTATCGACGAGCTGGATGCAATCGGCAAAGCGCGCAGCTCCGGAAGAGCGATCGGGTTTAGCAACGATGAGCGCGAGCAAACGCTCAATCAGCTGTTGGCCGAAATCGACGGATTTGAAAGCTCAGAGGGCGTGATCATTATGGCCGCTACGAATACGCCTGAAGTGCTCGATCCAGCTCTGCTGCGGGCGGGCCGCTTTGATCGCCAGGTGCTGGTAGATCGTCCGGATCTCAAGGACCGCGTTGCAATCCTGAAGGTGCATGCGAGAAAGGTCCTCATGGCCGACGACGTCGCTTTAGAGACGGTCGCCGGGCGTACGCCCGGCATGGTGGGAGCCGACTTGGCCAACATTGTGAACGAATCGGCACTGTTGGCGGTACGCCGTGGTGGTGAACGAGTGGAGATGCGCGACCTGGAAGAAGCCGCCGACCGGGTCATGCTCGGTCTGGAGAAGAAGAGCCGCGTGATGAGCCCGGAGGAAAAGGAACGGGTCGCAGTTCACGAAGCCGGCCACGCGTTAGTGGCTCTTTCGGTGAAGCACGCGGACCCGCTGCACCGCGTCTCGATCATTCCGCGGTCGATCGGGGCTCTAGGCTACACTCTCCAGTTGCCCACGCAAGAGCGGTATCTGATGACTCAACCCGAGTTGGAAGACCAAATTGCTGTGCTCCTGGGCGGGCGGACGGCAGAGGAGATCCACTACGGCGGCGTGGTCTCCACAGGAGCCGCCGATGATCTCGAGCGTGCCTCGGCACTAGTGCGACAGATGGTGACCCGATTCGGAATGAGCGATGCACTCGGTCCGTTGACTTACGGGCGGCCAATGGCCGCGCAGTTCTTGAAGTCGCCGTTTGATATGGAGGAGCGCAACTATAGCGAACGGACGGCGGAGAGGATCGACGATGAATCGCGGCGGATCGTGGATGAGATTCGTAAGCGCGTCACCGAGATCCTATCGAAGCGACGTGAGCCTATGGAGCGGATCTCGCGAGAGCTGATTCGCAAGGAAACGCTCGAACGCGCGGAATTGGATAAGCTCTTAGCCCCAGATGAGCCTGAGAAGATCGGGGATCCTGAGAGAGTGACACCCGAGGTCCCGGTTGCTTGAGATAGGCGGCCATTCATCAGAGATGTCCCTGGTGGTGGCTCATCTGGCCAACCGATTGGGCGAGCGTAGGCTTGGGACTGGATTCGGCTGCGTCGGGCTAGGTGTCACCGCTCAATCTTAAATCCAACCTTCAGCGTGACCTGGAACTCAGTGACCTTCCCCTCTGCAATGCTGCCGCGCTGATTGACCACTTCAAACCAGTCCATATGACGGACAGTTTTGGTCGCCTCAGCGACAGCAGACTTTGCTGCCTCAGCAAAACTCACCGGCGAAGTGCCGACCAGTTCTATCACTTTGTATGTGCCTGACATACGAGAGCATCTCCTTCGCGTCTAGTATCAGTCATTCTGGGGCTGCCGGAGGTGTGGCCCGATGGCTGGCTTGTTACGAGCAGGCCCATTGACACCAGCCACTCTCGGGAGGACAATCCCATCGGAGACAGGTTTGGAGCGCATCTACGCCGACCAATTGAGGTCGACAAGTTGCTGCGAGGAGGTGCCTTGATGGACCCACCCGACAGTGAAAAGGAGGCGGCGGCGCTGGGCCGTTCCTTCGGAGGACTTGGATCTTGCACCACCGGATGTGGCACGTTGAATGCGTGCAGCGCTGTTTGCGCAGTTGATGGTGGGCCGCAGATTCCAAGCTGAGAATGACTATAGGGCTGCCGCCTCTTAAGGATTCGACTGACGTCAAATCCACGTCGTTCAATTGAGCGGCTTCATCTTCATCCGCCCGACTGTCCCTGATCCCCGAGTTCCATATCCTCTGAATGGGGAATCAATTGTTCGCGCTGGAGAATAGGCCGCGGATCAAAAAAGCTCCTGACCTCTGCGATCAGCCCTGCTGAAATGCGGAAGATCGAGCAGGCTGGCATCGTGCCCCACACCGTGTGAGCCTTCCACAAGGTCGCCACATACTCGCCATCCACCAGGTGCCGCTCAATTTCCACAGCGTCGAACCCAGGCATCACGGAGAGCATGTATTCGGTGACGTTCAGTCTGCCCACAATCTTTCTGGGCGACAAGGGGTATTCCAGTGAAACATCCGGCGCAAGCAACGCCTTGCCAGGATCTTTCGACATGTAGGCCGCCAGATAGGTGTCCGCGATCTCCGTGTTAGTCGGTGGCATAGTGCCTCGAATACTATCTCCGGTGGATTCAGAACGCAAACCCAAGGTCAATCAAAAGATGGCTGTGCTGAGCAGTAGGCTATTTCGCGACTGTTCCGGTGACCCGGCGAAGCAGCGCTAGTCTTTCTTGAGCACGAACATCGCTACAGTGGCGCAGCACAGAATCCACACCCAGAGCGGAAGACCAATAAGTATGGTGATCGCCAAGTGAAGCACGTACCAGGATTGAGGATTGTCGAGCCACGCGGACAATTTGCTACCGGAGATGATCGGTGCGACCAGGGTAGCCAAACTTAAGTCAGGCCAATGACCAGTCTTGAACCATACGTAGAGCTGGCCGATGAGCACTAATGCAGCAAGGGTCAGACCACCGATGCCCACGAAAATGGCGACCCGTTGTCGTACGTGACTAGTCTTCTTAAGATTCGTAACGCTCATCGCCCCGGCGATAGCGGATGGGCTCGTCCGTCAGTCTCTGGGCGTAAGCATATCACGTTACCGAGGCCCCGAAAGCCACCGCGTAAGCCTATCACCTGGGGCGGCTCAGTCAAGGTTAGCTCCGTTCTTGATCGTGCGGCGGCCTGCTGTTAGCGTTGTCTCATGACATCTTCGGCGGACATCCATGCGCAAATGGTCGCGACCATTCGGGCGTACATACACGATGCGAAGAAGGCAGACACACCCTGCCCCTCGCGCTGGACAAGGCTCTCGAACACCTCGAACTGCTGGGTAAGCGATTGAGCCAAACATCGCCGGAACGAGGGCACGTGGTGCCCAGGCTGATCCGTTAGGCAACGGCTCGCCGGTGCGCTCTTTTTTTGAAATTTGATGCGAGGCTCTCCTCCGATGAGCCCTTCACCGCCTTGCGAGTAACAACCGGGCTTGCTCGGTCCGCAAGGTCCGAGGCGAAGATGTGGAACTGTCCATCATCCGCCCGTATAAGCAAGAAGCGATCATCATCCTCCACGGGACCAACCACGTCGATCAGCTTTCCTGCCGGAAGAGTGACAGCGGCTTGATGGTTGTCCTTGAAGGCGAGCACCATCATCGGAAGAGTCAGGAGATATTGCATGGACGCCTCCCTTTCTACACCCCTGCTGCACGCACTTGTTCTTGAATCTCAGTTCCGCCCGCAGTCAGATCAATCGCAAACATTACGAGCGGGCGTTCTTCCCAGCGCACGTCTACCATTCGGTTTCCCTCACCGTTTGGCCCGGGCGACTACCCCAATGGTCGCTCCAGCCGGAATGGTGATCCAACTTTTACGACCGACAAGGTCGATGGCCAAGGTGGATTGCGTCAGTTGAAATCGCTTGTTGGTTAACACGGAGACTCTCCGCTAAACCCGCGTTTTCAGCGGCGATCCTTTAGATCGGGCGACTCAAATTGTATTGGATCGGCGCCCAGAATACTAGGGGTGTTACCGTGCCCGTAACCTTCAAGTCAATCTATGCATCGTTACCAGTAGCATGAAGCTGGCTAGGCAGATCGAATCAGTGCGGCGCATGGAGCAGGACCGTTCAGCTTTCAAGCTCAAGATTCAACGGGCTGGTGCCTCCGATGAAACAACGGCCAAGATGCTGGCCTGGTTCGATTCGATCCTCTCGCAAGAACGCGCCTACGCACGCGAGCTTAAGGCTTCAATCAGACCTAAGTAACGGTCCTGACGTTCTAGCCGTTTGCAGAGCTAAGGACAGAGGCAACCTTGGAGAAGATCTGACTGATGCTGACAGACACTCCGGGCATGATCGCGCCAGCGGCAACGGCCACGAAGCCCGCCATCAGAGCATATTCAATGAGATCTTGGGCTATCGAGTCTCGCCAGATCTTGAAGCGATAAACTGCGTTCATCATCTTATGCATTGGTTCTTTTCCTCTTTCACAGTCGGGTCTCGTTTACGAAGGGACGCGCCTCAGTTATGGGAAGCTAAACCGCCCGCGCTAAAGCCCTCGCGCCCCAGGCTCTTCATATCGGCTGATCACCTGAACTTTCCGGGAGGATTCTTGCCTTACGACGTACTACTACCGCCCTGGGGGCGCTCGCGGCAGATGGCCCCTCAGCGCCTCCGCCGTCGCTATTTAGGCTACGGGAGAAGTGTCCATGCACCCGGCTGTGAGTAGTGGCTCAATTTGAGAGTTAAGAAAGAATAATGTCCTCACCCTGGCCGTGGCCGGGCAGCCTCTCCGGGCCGCAGCTAATAGATCTCTTGTGTCGGGTTCAATGCTGTCGGTCGCGCGCGTGGTGACTATTGGAAAACCGCGTGGAACTTAACCCCATTTCGGGACGAAGCCGAACAGTTTTTAGGCCGATCCCGGAACCGCGTGCGGCTTTCACCTCCGACAATCGCCAGACATGGTGACGCGCTTAAAAATTTGGGGCCTGTTTTTTGTGCCCGAAATTCTGGCATGAGGCGCACCCATGTAGCGCTCGCAGGAGCGAAGCTGTGAACCTCGGCACACCGTGGCTGAGCTGGCATGTGTTCCGCCATACTAACGCCACGCTTGGTGAGCAGATCGGAATGGCACTCTCTGACCGGCAGGCACAGATGGGGCATGGGGATGTTCGGATGACGATGCATTATACGCATTCGGACATGGAGCGAAGGAGGGCGGGGGTCGAAGCCATGAGCGAGAAGCTCACTGCTGTGACGCCTGGCACCGTAGATTGACGGGTTGTGACACTAAATGACACTAACATTGGCCAAGCGGGGCTGTAAGTTGTTGAGGGGTGGTGGGCTCGACAGAACTCGAATCTGTGACCTCCTGCGTGTCAAGCAGGCGCTCTAACCAACTGAGCTACGAGCCCGGGAGAAGCGACGTTGCAAGGAAGACTTGCAATCGTCAGGATAACATGACGGTTTCCGTGGCGGCGATTTTAAGGTCGATTGTTATAATCGGGGCTCATGCCCGCATTGAATCCTCCCCGCCGTCTTCTGTTCGGCCCAGGCCCCTCGCAGGTGGAAGCCCGAGTCTATGAGGCCATGTCCAAGCCGCTGGTCGGGTATCTCGATCCGTTCCTCTACCAAGTGTTTGACGACGTCCGCAACGGGCTGCGCGCGGTATTCGGTACCAAGAATCCCTACACGCTGGTGATCCCTGGAACCGGCAGCGCGGGCATGGAAACCGCGGTGACGAACTTCGTCGACCCGGGCGCAAAGCTCGCGATCTTCGTCAACGGGTTCTTCTGCGAGAGGATCGCGGAGATGGGTCGCCGCCACGGAGCCACCGTGGTTCGCCTCGAAAAGCCTTGGGGCGAAGTGTTCACCGAAGCGGAGGCGCGCGCGTTCCTTGAAAAAGAGCGCCCGCAGGTGGTTGCCTTCGTCCACGGCGAAACTTCCACGGGCGCGATGCAGGCGCCCGAGGCGATTACTCGCCCGGCGCACGAGGTGGGCGCGCTGGTCATCGCCGACTGCGTGACGACGCTGGGGTCGGTTCCGATCCGCGTGGATGAAACCGGGATCGATATCGCCTATAGCTGCACCCAGAAGGGGTTGAGTGCACCTCCGGGACTATCGCCCTTCACGGCCTCCCCGCGCGCGGTGGAGCGGTTGAACGCCCGCACCACGCCGAACTCCATCTGGTATCTGGATCTGAAGCTGCTGATGGATTACTACGACGGCAAGAAGTATCACCACACCTCACCGGTATCGACGTTCTACGCGCTGCGCGAGGCGCTCGCGGCGATCCAGGATGAGGGCGTGGAGCAGCGGTTCTCACGCCATCTGAGGGCGCATGGCTCGTTCGTCGAGCGGATCGAGGCGCTGGGATTGAAGATGCACGTGCCGGTCGGTCATCGGCTGACAACGTTGAATACACCGCGGGTCCCCGAGGGTGTGGATGATGGGCGGGTTCGCAAGCAATTGCTCGATGAGTACGGAATCGAGGTCGCAGGAGGGTTCGGCCCTCTGGCGGGAAAAATCTTCCGCGTCGGAGTGATGGGGCCGCTGGCCACCGAGCCGAACCTGGACTTGTTCTTCGAGGCGTTCGGAAAGTGTTTGGCGGCGGCTAAAGCCACCGTTGCCGGCTAAGCCGGCTCCACCTAATCCGTGCTGTAGTTGATTTCGAGCTTGCGGGCTTTTCGCGCGGCCACTGCGAGCACCACAATGGTCAGTGTCAGCAGCCCGAGCAAAGCCCAGGCAGCTGGAACAGGCTCGGCCGCAGTGACCAATAGCTTTTGCAGAGCCGGCATTTTGGCATCCGGAGGCGCGACCACCGGGCTCAGCGACTGCAAGTAAAAAATGACGCTGACTTTCTTGAGCGCCGCCGGTAGGAACATGTTCATGCCTTCCCAAACCAGAACCGTGGCCGCGGGAACGATGGGATTCTTGAAGAGCAGTCCGGCCGCCAGAAAGATACTGCCGTATCCCACGCACGCCGCCGCCGTGACGCCCAAATAAGACGCGACGTGTCCCCACCCAGGTCCCGCGAGGTACTCGGATATTTCGCTGCCCGTGAAGTGCAGAGACAGCGCGGCCAGTTGCAGGAAGGTGCTGGTGCAGAAGATCACCACGGTAGCGATCAAGCCGGCGAAATACTTGCCGATTGCCAGGATCTCGCGGCGGATGGGCGTGAGCAGATAAAAGTGCAGGCTCTTATCCAGCATCTCGCCACGAAACAGGTTGGTGAACACACCCACGCAGCCGAAAAAGATCGCCAGCCGCAAATAGAAAAACTGGAAAACGCTGGCGAAGATCAGGGAATCCTTCGGAATGGTGTCCCGATCGCGTTCATTGATGTTCATGAGCTTGTCATCGCGAAATTGAAACGCGAAGACGTTGTCTCCATCGGTGTACTGATATACGGCGACCGAGATGTTGGGACGGTGAAATTCGTTCTTCGTGAACGGCTCTCCAACCTTGGCGACGACTTCGTCAATGGTGGCGCCGCGCTCGATGGAGCGCAGAAGCGCCGTGGATACCGGGTGCGCCGCGTTCAGTGCCTGTCTTTCCTTACGCAAGTTCAGCTCAATCATGGAATGCATGAACCAGATAAGCACGGGAGCCAGCGCCAGCAGGTACACCCACAATCCGCGGCGGGAGAAGAACGTCTTACGCATCTCCAGGCTGACCACCAGGGCGACTTGAGAGAACCATCGCGAGATCATCGGGTACTCTCCTCTCCGCCGATCAAGTATTCGTAGAGCGAATTGACGTTGTCGTCAGCCGGCGCAACGCTTTCGATGCCCACACCGTCCAGCGCCAGATGATTTAACGCCTTGTAGAAGCGATCGGCGTCGCGCGTTTTCACGAGCAGTCCGCCGCCATCGGCGTGCAGCCGGACTTCGACAACGTGATCCTGTTCGAACACGCGCGAGGCCAGCACATTGGCCCGCGTGCAGCGGATGATCACCTGCATGGGATGCTCGGACATCTCTTCGCGCACGCCGTGGATCTTTCCCTCGGCGACCACGTACCCGTTGCTGAGCAGGATCACCTGGTCGGAGATGGTGTCCACTTCGTGCAGGATGTGGCTGGAGACGATGACGTGGCGGCCTTCGGCGGCGAATTCACGGAACAGAGCGATGGTTTCAGCGCGCACCAGGGGGTCGAGACCGTTGAGAGGCTCGTCCAGCACCAGCACGCGGGGATCGTGCGCGATGGCCTGGGCCAGTTTGATGCGCTGGCGCATGCCCTTGCTGTAGCCGGCGATTTTGCGATGTGCGGCTTCGCCCAGGTTCACGCGGCCAATGGCGAAGGCAGTGGTTCGCTGGCAATCATCGTGGGACATCCCGGACAGACGTAAGTACGAGTAGACGAACTGAAAGCCGGTCATCCCGCGCGGGTACGAATCGAACTGGGTGGCGTAGGCGCACACCCGGAACAGCTTCTCGGGATCGGATGGCGAAATACCGAGAACCTGAATCGAACCGCGCGTAGGCCGGACCAGCCCGGTGATCAGGTTCATCAGGGTGGTCTTGCCGGAGCCGTTGGGACCCACCAGGCTGGTGATGCCGGGCGGAATGGATAAGCTCACACGGTTTACGCCCAGCACCTCGCCGTAGAAGCGCGAGACGTTATCTAATATGATTCGATCTTGCACCTATTTAACGACCTCGAATGCCCGCACACGTCGAACCAGCAGCCATAGGCAAGTTGCGCACACCACGCCCACACAGATCCACGAGGCTTCGACCGAGATTCCAGTGTCCTCGGGCCAGCGGAAGAGCTTGGACCAAATCGTAAACATGACTTCCGTCAGGTTGAGCAGTGTGCCGTACTGGGTGCGCATCACGCTGTTCAGCGCCGTGCCGAATCCCGCGCCCGCGAAGAAGACGCCCAGCACCAGCCCTCCGGCCGCGATCTTCCACTTGATCCAGGCAGAAAGCGCCAGCGCCAGCAGAGAAAGCATCAGGATCCAGACGGTAAAGCCTATGAACAGCGATCCTGCAATCCAGAGGTTCGCTTTGGTCCATTCCCAGCCGGCCAGACTGGCTTGAATGACGAACAGGATCAGACCCGGCACCCACGTGACCAGCGATAACAGGAAGACCAGCACGCTCATTTTTCCGGCAATGTATTCGGTCCGCGAGAAAGGGCGGCACAAGTACAGCGGCATCGCGCCATTCACCAGATCGGGAGAGATCAAGCTCGGCCCTACGAACGCAGTGAGCAGATATGTAAACGCCGCCTGCACCCAGCAGAAGTACAGGAACAGGCTGGGCTGGACTTTCAAAACATTCCCGAGCGGCTCGGGAATTCCGAAGGAACTCAGGATCGATAGATTGTTCGCCAGATAGATGTAGCCGACGCAACCCAGCGGGTAAAAGAAGCACGCCATGAAGAACATCACCAGGAATCGCGATTGCCAGAGGCGCGCGAAGCTGTAGCGCGGCAGGATCAGGAATCGCGACCAGGCGGGCGTGAAGGAGCCTTGGTAGGCAGCGTAGGTGCGTTTATAGACTGCCAACGTTAGGCCTCCATCGCTTTCAGAAAGATGTCTTCGAGCGTATCGCGGCGATAATTGAGGCGGCGAAGCTGCAGATCGCGCTCCGCGGCCAGCCGGTAGATTTCGCGCAGCTCGAACTCGGCCGGCAGAACCATTTTGAGGCGGCCCAAGCCCGTGCCTACGCATTCGCAGCCCAGCGCGGTGAGCGCGCCGGCGAAATCCTTCTCATCGCCGACGGTTTCGAGTTCCACGAAGCGCTTGTTGGCGCGGCGCTCTTCTTCGAGGTTCGAATAATGCACGATGCGGCCCTGCTTCAGGATCAGCACCTCCTCGCAGGTTTCCTCCACGTCGCGCAGCAGGTGCGAGCACACCACGATGTGCATGCTGCCGGTCTGCTTCATTTCCTTGATCAGGCGGATCATGCGCTGGCGCGCGGGCGGATCGAGGCCGTTGGTGGGCTCATCCAGAATCAGCAGGCGAGGCCCGTGGACAATGGCTTGCGCCAGCTTCGCCAGCTGCTTCATGCCCAGCGAGTAGGTTCCCAGAAGCCGGTAACGCGCTTCGCCGAGCCCGACGTAAAACAGAACTTCATGCGCGCGTTCGAGCGCGGCGTCGTGCGGAAGCCCCGCCAGCTCGCCCATCATGCGGACGAAGGAGACGGCGGTCATGTTGGCGATGAACGAATCGTTCTCCGGCATGTAGCCGATCAGCGCGCGAAGCTCGCGAGTCTGCTGGCGGATATCGTGTCCGAAGATATTAGCCGATCCGGCGCTGATGGGGACGAACCCCAGTATGGTCTGGATCAGCGTCGACTTCCCCGCCCCGTTCGGCCCCAGGAGCCCGATGGTCCGGCCGGAAAGCGCGACACGCAGGTTATGGAGAATTTCCCGATTACCGAAACGGACGCTCAAGCCGGCCAGTTCGATAACGGGGTCCATGTCTTATTGTGGAGCGAGCGAGAGGGTCCGCACCAGCGGCCCCACGGCCGAGCCCAATCCCAAGCTCGAGAGAGCGTCCAGGCCCATACCCGCGATGCTGTTGCGGCTGCCCACCAGGATTTGATCGGTCGAGCCGTAGGCGTACACCAGGGTCGGCGCGCGATTGGCGGTAAGCGAGGAGATTTGCTTCTGCTGATCCGGCGTCAACAATCCGCTGGCGTTCAGTTGATCGACGATGGGTCCGACCGCGCTACCCAGGTTGTAATACGCGATCGCGGAAAAATCCGTGTGCGTATCGATTGGCAATTGCGCCCGGAAAGTAGTGGATCGGGGAAGCGTCTGCCCGGAGGTCCGGCCATCGATGGCGGAGGTCAGCAAGCCGCGGTTGGGCGCGAGTAGTAAGTAGCCGTCCACGAAGACGTACTGGACCGGCATCTTGGCGATCGTGAGGGTGTAGAAAGTCCGCCCGTTCACGGTCTCGTTGGTGAGCGCGACGCCGCTCTGGGGGGCATTCCGTTGCATCGAGGCGACCATCTGTTCAATGGCCCATTCCAGGCGCGAGGGATTGTCGACCTCGACGGCGACCTTCCAGCTCGGAATCGGCAGCAGCGGACCATCAACCGCGATAGTCGCTTCTCCGCCCAGCGATCCCGCCACATCGTCCAGTGGACTGAAACCGGCCGTCTGTTGAATGGTGTTCAGACCCTCCGCGAACTGCGGTCCTGCAGCGGCAATCAGCTCAGAGAGAAGCTGGCGCGGATCGCGGGTCACAAAAGCCGTGGCGAAACTCGCTCGAGGAGACACGAAATCGAGCGATCCCATGGGTCCCGGAGTGGCCAGCCAGCTTGCCAATCCATGTCGCGCGCTCGAAAACGTGAATGAGGCCGTATTGAGCGGCGAGGTCGAACTGGTTTTGCTTTCCGCGACCACGAAGCGCAGATTGTCAAAGCCAACAATTGCGGCTGGATTCGGCACGTTAGTAGTAGGTACGTTATTCGCCTTGTTTTGTTCCACAATGATTTGTTCCATGTTCGCGGCCAACAGAAGTCCGGCGCCATTCTGATAGCTCGCGAGCAGTTTTGCCCCCAGCGGGCTCGCCGGGAATTGACCGATCGGAGGAACGGCGGTCGCGCCCAGGACCACCAGGTTGCCATCGAACGCCCGGGGACCGGTGACTCCGATCTGGGTCAGATACGCGTCCAAACCGGTGCGGCGAACCTCGGCAAGCACAATCGGAGGGCCGTTAACCGGAGCTGCCAGAAGTATTTCGTCTCCCAGGTAATCGCTCACGGCGCGAGCGTGGTCCACCGCCTGGCGGATGCCCTGTCCCTGAGTTCCTTTCCACCACGTTGCGAACGACGCACTCTGCGCCGCGCGATCGTCAAAAATCTGCGTCACCTGGGCGAGCGTCTGGCTGAGGTTGGGAATGGAGGCAACCACGGCGGTTGCGGGCGGCACACGTTGCAATAGCGTCGACGCATAGCGCAGGCTCGGAGGCGGGATCTGATCGATCTGTTTTTGGATGGCCGCAAGATCGCCGAGCATCGCCAGATACTGCGAGGCGTTCTGGCTCCAGGAGATGTCGGTCGCAACCGTGGTCAGCGCCATACTCTGATCGGTGGCCGACTGCTCGCCGCGATGCAACAGTTTCGACAGTCCGCCATGATCCACTTTGACTTCGCCCTGGACCACGGAGACGCGCGATCCTTTCAAGCCCCAGGTCACGCCGAAGATGGTGCCTTTGACCGATACCAGCGAATCCGGCGTGGCTACTTCGAGACGGCCGCGATGCTGCTTGGCAGCTTCGACCATCACGCTGCCGCGGGCCAGACGAATGGTTTTTCCGGACCAGCGCTCGGTGAGCTGAAGATCGCTGCGTTCGGCCATTTCGACCAGTGAACCGTCGCGCAAACGGATGACGGCACGCGAGCCTTTGCCCGTGCGGATTTCCTGACCTTCGGAGATCGCCGCTCCGAGCGCCAGAGGCATGGTCGCGGATTCGGAGACCAGCACCAGTGTTCCAGCCACGCTCGCGACCGTTCCACGAGGACCCGAAGGCGCCATCGCACGATCGATTTGGGGAGAGAGCGCGTAGCCGCTGATCGCCAACGCTCCGATCAAAACGGCAGCGGCGGCGGCCCATCCTAGGCGTCTTGTAGCTGGCCGGGGTCTTGTGGGCATTACCATCACGTTCTTCGCGCCTGAGTATTCTCGGCGGCAAGCGACGCAGGAATGCAGATGGTCTTCGAGCAGCATTCTCCGGCCTTCGGCGAGCTTGCCTGCGCGATACACATCGAAATCGGCGCGGAATTGCGCGCAGAGTTCGTCAGGACCGTTCCCGGCGCCGAGTCGTTCGCGCACGCGGTCCGCTGCGGCACGTGCGACCTCCGCATCCGGCGCGTCATCTCGGATCGAATTCACCAAACGATCGAAATCCTGGTTAGTCATTAGGATGCCCTCAACTTCTTTTGCAATTCGCGCCGTGTCCGATGCAGCGTCACCGCCACGGTGATGGAAGATATTCCCAAAGCCTTCGCGATTTCGGGGTTCGTCAAGCCTTCGAAAAATCGCAGCGTGAAGATTTCCGCCGAGCGGGCCGGGAGCTCGGACAGAGCCTGGCGGAGGAGCTCACGGAGATCGCCGTCGTCCGGCTGGGAACCGCCACCAGAAGGAAGCCGTTCCAAATCCACCGCCGCCCCATCACGCCTGGCACGGACCAGATCGAGCGCCGCGTGAACCGCCGCGCGGCGCAGATAATTTTCGGGACGCTCGATGGCATCGGCAGAATCATTCCGGCGGACCATCCTTAGGAAGACGGTTTGGAGGACATCTTCGGCGTCGGGAGCGTTGCCGGTGATCCGGTAGGCCGTCCGGAACACCATGGTATGGTGCTCGCGGTACATGTCATCCAGCTCGGTCGGGTTGTGGATAATGGGAACGGGATCCTCGTTTTTTGTTTTTATGAGCGTTTCCAATAGCATCGCCTTCCTGCCCGGTAAGATCTTCCTACCCGCTAAGACAGGAGGCGGAGCTGTTTATTACCGGGCTTATCCCCGGCCCAACACCACAATATCTAGGGGTAGTAGCACGCGGACCCCAAGATTCGGTGGTTCGCCAGCTTTACTTTCGCTTCCGATGGGTTTAGGATGGTTTCAACCCTCCCCCTTGAGATTGTCTTTTGTAATGGAAGGGGCCCGCATTGCTCAAGCTTAAGCGCGTCGATATCCACGGTTTCAAGTCATTCTACGATCGCACGGACATGAAGTTCCACGGATCCGGCATTACGGCCGTTGTGGGGCCGAACGGCTGTGGAAAATCCAACATAAGTGATGCGATCAGCTGGGTTTTGGGCGAGCAGAGCGCCAAGAGTCTGCGCGGAACCCGGATGGAAGACGTGATCTTCGCCGGTACCCGGGAACGCAAGCCGCTCGGGATGGCCCAGGTCACACTGACCATGGTCGATCCGCTCGGCCAACATCTGGTCGCGGGCGGGCATGAAGCACATGCGAATGGCAACGGGAACGGCAATGGAAGCACCAATGGCCATGCGCCACACCCACATCCCGAAGACATCACCATCACACGGCGGCTGTACCGGTCGGGTGAAAGCGAATACCTGATCAACGGGAAAACCGCGCGGCTGCGCGATATCCAGGATCTGTTCAGCGGCACCGGCCTCGGTCCGGAAAGCTACGCGATCATCGAGCAGGGCCGCATCGGGCAGATTCTTTCCAATAAACCGGCCGATCGCCGGGCGATCATCGAAGAAGCCGCGGGCATCGGCAAATACAAAACACGCAAGCGGCTGGCCGAAGCGAAGCTCGAAAGCGCTAAGCAGAATTTGGCGCGCGTGTTCGACATTCTGGAAGAGGTCGGACGACAGGTGAATTCGCTCAAACGGCAGGCATCCAAGGCTCGCCGATATGAGGAACTGCGCACGGAGATGGTGACGTTTCTGCGCCAAGCTGTGGCCGGGCGATTCCGCATGCTGGAAGGCGACGCGGCCCGCATGGCCCTCGACCTGAGCCAGGCACAAGGATTATTCACCCAAATCTCCGAGCAGTTACAAGAGAAGGAAGGCGAGCATACCCGGCTCCAGGAGACCTGCTATCGCACGGAAGCCGAGCTGACCGCGGCGCGGGCTCGCGTAGCCGAGCTGAATCTCGAAAGCGAACGGACGCGCGGCCGGCTGGAGCTGCAAGCCAAGCAGATCGGGGCGATCAGCGAGCGCCTGACGGCGAACGAAACGGAAACGCAGGACCTGGAGACGCGCCGGCAACAGCAGCAGGGCGAGTTGGATGTTCACGCCGCGACGATCGCGCAGCTGGACGCGAACAGCATTTCCCTGCGCGAGCGGCTACAGGAGAAAACCGCCGAGCGCGATGCTCTACAAAACCAGCTGCGGGAGCGCGAGCGCGGGCTTGAAACTGCCCGCACGCGCGTACTGCAGCTCCTCGGCGAGGTTTCGACGCTGCGCAATCAGGTGGTGCAGATCGACGAATATCTGGCCGCGATCGAGCGTGATTCGGCGCGCGCCCGCAAGGAAGAAGAGATCGCGTCGGGCGATCTGGCTCGGCTGGATCAGGTGAAGGCGGAACTATCCACAAAGCTTTCGGCGCAGCAATTGGAACTGGAATCGCTAGCCGATCGCCGCCAGCGCGTCGAAGGAGATCTGAAGACTCGTCAGGCTGCAGTGGCAGTATCGCGCCAGGCGCTGGAAGAAATGAGGTCCGCGTTATCGCGACAGAAGGCGCGGCGCGAATCGCTGGAAGAAATCCTTTCGCATCGGGCTTACACAACCGAGTCCGTGAAGCGCCTGTTCACCGCGATCGAGCACGGGCAAATCTCGGGATTCAAGCCGACGGGCGTACTGGCGGATTTCGTCGAGGTCACGGATCCAGCCTGGGAAAAGGCGTGCGAAACGTTCCTGCATGAGGAATTGGAGTACGTGGTCGTCTCAGATTGGATGGAAGCGGAGCGCGGCGTAGAACTGATGCGCGCCGAATCCGAGGGACGCGTGACGTTCCTGGTCAATAACGCCGCCGCTCCGGCGCATCCCCCTGTCACTCTGATCAGTTCAGAAATCGCCGGGCGCCTGAGCGATGCGCTCCGCCTCAACCAAGCGTGCGATCTCCCCCGCCTCCGCAAATGTTTCCTGGTCAAGGATCACTCGGCAGCCCAGCGTTTGGCGGCCCAGCATCCCGACTACTACTTCCTGGTTGCGGATGGCGTCAGCTATCACGGCCGCGCCGTAAGCGGCGGCCGCAAGTCGAGCGGTGGCCCTCTGGCGTTGAAGCGCGAGCTGCGAGAGCTCGCATCTCAGGTGGAGGCGCGCGAGCGCGAGGCCGACACGCTGACCGGAACGCTGGAGGAGCTAGAAAAGAATTCCGCGCAACTGGCCGAAGAACTGGAGCACGTGCGCGCGCAGCAACAACAGCAGGAAAAGGGCGCGCTGGCGCTCGACCATGAGCAACGCCAGCTAGCCGAGGAATATGCGCGTTCCGGCCAGCGGCTTTCGGTGGCCCGGCTGGAACTGGAGCGCCTCACGAGAGAAGACCAACGGTCCCGCCAGCAGCGCGAACAGAGCCAGGCAGCCGTGGCCCAGCGCGAGCAGGAACGTTTCGATCAGGAAAAAGCTTTGGAGCTTGCGCGCGGCGAATACGAGGGCTTGCAGGCTCGCGCCCATTCGGCCGGCGAAGAACATGCGCACGTGCGGGCGGAATTAGCTGCCCTCGACGAGCGCCTGCGCGCGGAGAAGACGGCCGCGGGAAGAATCGAGGCGCACATCCTGCAGATGGTCGCGCGTCGCGAGGAGCTCGAACGCGAGCTGGAACGCATGGGCGTGGAACGCGCTCGCCTGCTCGCCGACAATATCGAACTGGATCAGAGAGCCGGACTCTTGGCCAACGAAACGGCGTCAGCGGCCGCGTGGGTCGAAAACCTGGCAGCGGCGGAGACTGCGGGACGCGCATCGCTGGCCGCACTGGATGAAGCGCTCAAGGCGCTGCGCACCGATGCGCAGGCGTCTCAGGAGCGCCGTTCGGCGATCGAAGTGGAACTGGTGCGCAAGCAAAGCGATTTGCGCTATCTCGACGAGACCAGCCGCAAAGAGCTGAACATGCCGGCTGCGGAACTCGCCGCCGTCGAAGAGACCGCGCTCGATGAAGCGGGCGTAGTGGAAGTAGAGGCTCGATCGCAGGAAATCCGCGCGCGCATCGAGGCCCTGGGTCCTGTAAATCCGCAGGCGCTCGAAGAATTCCAGGAAGCGCAGCAGCGCTACGACTTCCTGAACACCCAGCGTCAGGATCTGCTCGATTCTATCCGCGACACCGAGAAGGCAGTTCAAGAACTCGACATCGAGTCGCGCCGCCGGTTCAAGGAAGCGTTCGACTTGATCAACGAGAACTTCCGCGGGATGTTCCGTACGCTGTTTGGCGGCGGCCAGGGTGAGATGCGGCTGACCGACGAGACCAATCTCGCCGATAGCGGCATCGACATTATGGCGTCGCCTCCGGGAAAGAAGCTACAGAACATTGCCCTCCTTTCTGGCGGTGAAAAATCGCTGACGGCGATGGCTCTGCTGATGGCGATTTTCCGCTACACGCCCAGCCCGTTCTGCATCCTGGACGAAGTGGACGCGCCGCTCGACGAGCCCAACATCCAGCGCCTGACCCGCCTGATCAAGGAGATGTCGTCGGAAACGCAGTTCATCGTGATCACGCACGCCAAGCGCACCATGGAAGCCGCGCAGGCATTGTATGGCGTCACGATGCAGGAGCCGGGATTGTCGTCACTGGTGAGCGTCCGGTTCGATCCCGTGACTCACGACGCGCCGAAGGGTGCGGAACCGTCACCGACGGCAGCCATGGCGTCGGTTTAGCGCTCGGCGAACGGAAAGTTACTATTTTCTTGACAATCAATCTCTTCCGGAACTAACATTCCTTAATGTGTTTGTGGCAGCCCGGTTCGCTGTCCAAAGTGGGGCGCCCGACACAAGCCAAAAGGGGGTCGTTCCGTGCGCATGCAACGTGTTTCTGCGTGTTTAACTCTGCGTATTTTTCTAGCGGCGGTGGCGTTCGGTTTTTGCTCTACCGCTTTCGCTCAGGGCGATCGCGCCACCATCACCGGCACCATTTCCGACCCGGCGGGCGCGGTAGTCGCCAATGCTCCGATTGAGGCCAAGAATACTCAAACGGGAGCTGTGTATCAGACGGCCAGCACGGCCACCGGCAACTACACCCTTTCGCAGTTGCCCGTAGGCAGCTACGAGCTGAACGTCGCCGTGTCGGGGTTCAAGAAATATGTGCGGCAGAATATTGTGCTCCAGGTAGCCCAGGTACTGCGGCAGGACGTTTCCTTAGAGGTGGGATCGGCTACCGAGGCTGTCACCGTATCGGCTGAGACCACGCTGCTCAAAACGGAAAGCGGCGAACTCAGCCACAACGTATCGTCCGCACAGATGGACAACTTGCCGATCTTAGGCATCGGGCAAAGTTTCGCCGGAAGCTCGGGGATCCGCAACCCGCAAGCGGCTGCGTTCTTGCTTCCAGGCTCCTACGTTCAGCCGAACTCAAACGTGCGAATCAACGGCGCGCCGGGCAACACTGCGTCCTACCGCATCGAAGGGCAGGATGCCAGCAACGGCCAGGTGCCCGCCACGCAGGCGCAGGTGCAGCCGAGCATCGACGCCATTCAGGAAGTCACGATCCAGACCAGCAACTTTGCGGCCGAGTACGGCCAGGTCGGCGGCGGGTTCTTTAACTACACCATGAAATCCGGCACCAACCAGATTCACGGGAGCGCCTACGACTATTTTGTAAACGAAGCCTTCAACGCGAATACGCCCTGGGTCAACACCAAGCCGCTCGCCCGGCGGAACGACTACGGATTCACGGTGGGCGGTCCTGTCTACATTCCCAAGGTGTATAACGGTCACGACAAGACTTTTTTCTTCTTCAATTTTGAGCAGTTCCGCGAAAAGATCGGCGTCAACAACCAGACCATTACGCTTCCTGTCGCAGCTTATCGGGCAGGAAATTTCGCCCCGGCGCTGACCGGCAAGTCCCTGGGGACAGATGTGCTCGGAAACACAATCGTGGAGAACGGAGTCTATGATCCTTTCAGCACGCAAACCACGGCCGCGGGCCAGCGCGTGCGCACTTTATTCCCGGGCAATCAGATTCCACAGACTGCAGCCTATCTGGATCCAGTGGCGCAGAAGATCCAGGCGTTGATTCCGGCCACCAACCGGCCCGGCCTGATCAATAACGCGATCCTTCCGTACATCAGCCAGCGCGTGACGGATATCCCGACCATCAAGATGGACCATTCCCTGGGCTCCAAGGCCAAGCTATCGTATCTATGGCAGCAAACCAGGACCGAAAGCCAGTATTCGCAAACGTTTGGAGCCTCCGACGGCCTGCCTCTTCCGATCACCGCAGCGATCGGTACCTTTATCCACGCCCATGTCCAGCGCTTGAATTACGACTACACGGTAACCCCGACGCTGCTGTTTCACGCAGGAATCGGCTATCAGGATAATAATTTCACGGATGATGCTCCCGTCCTGGATTACAATCCTCTTCAACAGCTGGGATTAAAGGGCGCCACGGTCAACCGCCTTTTCCCCGCATTTTCCGGTCTGACCACTCCAACCCAGGGCGGAATGAAGAATATGGGTCCCGGCTCCAACCGGCACCCGCTGATCTATGAGAAGCCTACGGCGAATACCAGTCTGACCTGGGTGAAAGATAACCATACCTACAAAATCGGCGGTGAGTTGCGCATCGACAGCAACGCCTCGACACTCTACAACAACACTGCGGGCGCTTATGCATTCAGCAGCATAGAAACGGGACTCCCCTATCTGCAGACCACGACCGTGAACGGAAGTAACATCGGATTCCCCTACGCCAGCTTCTTGTTGGGAGACGTCGATTCGGTTTCGATTGCACCCACCAACAATATCCGTCTCGGAAAACACGCGATGGGTTTGTTCATCCAGGACACCTGGAAGGTCACGCGAAAGCTGACCGTGGATTACGGCCTGCGGTGGGATTACAGCACTTATCTAAAGGAGCAGTACGGAAAGCTGGCTCAGTTCGCACCGCTGGTGCCGAACGTGGCGGCTGGCGGTCACCTCGGAGCTGTTCAGTTCGAAGGCAGTGGGCCGGGGAAATGCAACTGTAGCTTCGCCAACAACTATCCCTATGCCATCGGTCCACGGCTGGGCGTAGCGTACCAGCTCACTCCCAAGACGGTGATCCGCGGCGGTTGGGGCATCGTGTACTCCGGCACGGGCGATGCCAATGGTGCGACGCAAGGTGCGTTGACCCTACTGCAGCCCGCTCTCTCGCCCACCTTCGGCGATCCAGTCGTGAATCTGCAAAACGGAGTTGGCGCACCGCCGCCATTCCCTAACTTCAATCCGGCGCAATATCCGCAGACCGGCTATGCCACGAAGCAAGCACCCGCCGTCTGGTACGACCAGAACGCAGGGCGTCCACCCAGAATGATGCAGTGGAGCATCGGCATCCAGCGCGAGATTTCGAACAATCTGGTACTGGAAGCCAGTTACGTCGCCAATCGCGGCGTGTGGTGGTATTCGTCTCAATTGATCGACGTCAACGCGCTGACTCCGGACGTGATCGCCGCCGCGGGCCTGAATATCAACAGCACCGCGGATCAAGCCATCCTGAGGGCTACGATCGGTTCGGTGGCCGCGGGTAGATTCCAGAACAAACTGCCGTACGCGGGCTTCCCGACAACGGCCACGGTGGCGCAGTCGCTGCGGCCCTTCCCGCAATTCAGCAGCATCTCCTCGCTGTGGTCGCCCCTGGGCAAGACCTGGTACGATTCGCTCCAAACCAAGGCCATCAAGCGCCTGTCCCATGGCCTCACGCTCAGCAGCGTATTCACATGGCAGAAACAGTTCGCGCTGGGAGCTACCAGTAATCCAGTGGTGGGAGCCAACGGCACCTCGGGTGGCGCCCCAGTGAACGATGTTTTCAATCGCAACCAGAACAAGTACCTGGCGCAATTTGACCAGCCTCTTTCCTTCAATGTCGCGATCAATTACACGGTGCCCGGCAAGAAATTCGGAGACGGCATGGCGATGAAGGCCTTGTCCTGGGTTGCGCGGGATTGGTCGCTGAATTCCCTGTTGGCATACGCCAGCGGGCTTCCGCTCCAGGCTCCCGCGGCGCAGAGCAATCTGGCGACGTACCTGTTCCGCGGCACGTTCGCAAACCGAGTCGCTGGGCAACCGCTGTTCACGCAGGATCTGAACTGTCACTGTTTCGATCCGGCCAAGAACTTCGTGTTGAACCCGAACGCCTGGGCGGATCCCGCCGTGGGCCAGTTCAGTACTTCAGCTGCCTACTACTCTGACTACCGGCAGCAGCGTCGTCCCAACGAAACCTTTGCCGTGGGCCGGATCTTCCGGATCCGGGAGAAAATGGACTTCAATCTGAGGATCGAGTTCAGCAACGCGCTCAACCGGGCGCAAATGCCTGCCCCGTCGTCGACCAACGCCAAGCAGACGCAAACCTGCGTCGGCGGTCCCTGCGCCACGGGCTCGGCCACTTCGGCCGGCTTCGGATTCATCAACACGGCGGCCGTCGCGGCAACAACAACGACTGGAACGCCCAGTTCCCGTCAAGGAACTCTGGTGGGCAGGTTCACGTTCTAAAACTGAGAGGGACCGGCAATCTTATCGCCGGTCCCATCTTTACCACAGATAGTCTTTCGCTTCTTCGCGACGCTCGTAGCTGTCGAGCACGTGCACCACGCGCAATTTCTTGAGCTTGGTCGGCGAGAGCTGGCCGATCGGCACGTACAGAATCTTGCGATTCAGATGCGAGGCGATCGAGCGAAACACGGAACGCGGCGGCTTGGGCGCCACGTAAACGACAAAGCGCTCGGTCGAATAATCCAGCGCGGCCAGCAATAGCCGTTCAGGCTTCGACTCGGCGAAGTCGTAATCGGTGTCCGACCACACGTCGAATAGCCGTCGCGGTGGCAGCGTCATCAGCAGCCCGCCGTACTCCGCGCGGCCGATCCCGGGACCCACGATGTTGTCGAACGGGTAGGTGGAATAAAACGCCATATCCGATTCGTTCTGATGCTCGCCCAACCAGGTGGTTAGGTATTGATACCGGTCGTCACGATCCTCATCGAATACGACAACCACAGAACCCACTTCGCCCGCCAGCCGGTCGGATTGGCGAACAAAAATCTTGCGCAGGTGCCAGTTGCGGATGGTTTCGCGGATATCGATGCCGTCCAGAATCGAGGTGGTAAACGGCTCGACGCGCACGCGCTCCTCGGAAAGCAGTGCCTTGGCCTTCTTCTTGAGGAACCGGCCGTAGTCTTCGATCACCAGATCCTCGGGCGGATACGAGCAGATGGCTTCACCCGTAGTTTGCTTGGCCCATTCGCCAGGAAATTTTTCTTTCTTGCGGGGCTTGAGCCCGGCAGGCTTCATGCGCTGCTTGGGACGCGGGAGGCGCCGACGGATGCGCAGGCGCTTGGTGTTGAGCCAGATCTCGCCCGCCGTGAGCCGGACGGTTTCGAGTGGAGACACTTCCTGCTGCGCCAAGTAGCGGTTGGCCATCTGCCACACTTCCCAGCCGTAGTTATCGTCCACCACCGAGCGGGCAGCGACGGCCAGATCGTAGGCATTCGAGACCAGATCGCCGCTGATGTGAGCCAAATTCCGCGTATATCTTCCAATGGTCCGCCGCTGCCAGTGGGTCAGCTTTTCTCCCGTGGATTCGGTGTACTTCACCGCTGCCTCGCGCAGCAGGTCGAGCTGTACCCGAGGCTTGTCCAGACGAGCTTCGCCCTCCAGATCCAGCCGGAAGAACTCGTAGCGTTCCTGCAAATACGGATATTCGATAGTGATCTCGGCCAGGCTTTCCGGATGCGGATTGAGCAACTGGGTCTCAGGCCGGAGCAGCCGGCGCGGAGGCGCTTCCTGCGGGGTCTCCATCGCATCCAGCAATGCGTCGAGCAAGTTCAAGGAAACCACTACGAGCGTATGTGCATCAGGATTGGCCCCCTGTAACTTCCAGGCCATGGCGGCGGCGTGCGCCGACACTTCATCGGTACGTTGCTGCGGCCACACCCGATAGCTTTCGATGTAGCGCTCCAAGCCAATTCGCTGGACGGCGTAGGTGTCGGGACACTGATCGTGCAGGTGCGGACGTTCCTGCGTATCGGGTTCGAGAAAGATAACCTCGGCCCCGATTTCCTCAGCCGTGCGCAGGGCTTCGGTGAACGGATCGGCCGGTTCGACGGGAACGTAGACCGGCCGGTCGTCGTCGCCCTCTTTGGAAGAAGACATGCACAGGATGACCGACATTTCGGGCAGCCGCTGAAGCGCGCGCCTGTAGGCGGGTTCTAGGAATCCGGGCAGCTCCACCGCGACGATCTGCGGTTTTTCGGCGAGCAGGAGGCGGCGCAGCGCGGCGGCGAATTCGACGCGCCCCGGCACTACCGGGAAATAGCGCATCTTCCCGCGCTCCAGGCTTCCGAGCTTGATGTCAGTTTCGAGTGACATAGCGCAGGGCCTCTTCTCCAAGAGTCTGCACGATGGCCGTCCGCATCAGGTCCAAGTTTGCCTGTATGGTGCCGTTGAAGCCATGCGAGAGCTTCATGGCGAAGCGCGCGATATTAATCCCGTCGCGGGCGGTGTAGCGTTCGTCGGCGGCGTGAGCGCGCTGCAGGAAGTCGGTGACGTAGCTGAGGATCTGGCTGTCCCCGAACGGCAGATTCTCGTGCAGGATCGCGAGTTCCTCATCGCGCTCCGGAAAATCGATCAGGATCTGGGGTTGCAGCCGGGAGTGGATGTATTCCGGAAGATCGAAAGTGCTGGCGTCGTCATTCATGGTCGCCACCAGACGGAACAACGGATGCGCCTTGATTTTGATCCCCGCGACGATCGATTCCACGTAACGGCGAGTGTCGAGCAGCGGAGCCAGACTCGCCCAGCTCTTCTCGCTCATGCGGTTGCCTTCGTCCAGAATGACGATGCCTCCGCGCAGCATCGCGGTTACCAGCGGCGACGCAACGTAGCGCAACTTGGCTTCGCCTTCGATCACCGGGGTGACCAGCAAGTCTTCCGGCCGGGTATCGACGGTCGCCTGCATGATGAAGACTTCGCGGGCCAGCCGTTTGGCGGCAGCATAGGCGAGCGTGGTCTTCCCCACTCCCGGCTTCCCCAACAGCCGCGGGTTCATGGGAAGATCCTGGGGATCGATGACCAGCCAGGCGGCCAGCAACTGGCGCATGACCTCGTCCTGCCCGACCCAGTTGACGGTAAGCTCGTCCGGATGCGCCAGATGCAAGGCAACTCCTTCGATTTCAACAATCATGCTTTTTCACTCTAGCGCTTTTTTACGAACAAGGTCCGACACGCGCAGTACAAAACGAACCCAAGCTTGGACCTATTCACTTATCGGCAGAGCATCCTCAGTCATAGCAGGGTGCGACGCGGAAGCAAGCATGTGGGGGCGTCAAGTGCAGGAAAAGCCTGGAAAAACAGGCGAACGTCGGTTGGGACCGCCGAATTGAAAATCCAGCGATCAAGTGCTCGAGGTGTGGAAGCGCGACCCCTTAGAGGGTCGCCGATCCAGTGGCATGTATTATGCCATAATATGATGGCATGAAGAACTTTCATCTGCCTTTGCCAGAGGGGACTTACGAGGAATTGCGCGCCGAAGCCGAACGCGCGCGCATTCCAGCTACAGCGGCCGCCAGGGAAGCGATCTCGGTTTGGCTGCGGGCTCGCAAGAAAGCCGCCACGCGCCGGGCGATCGCGGAATATGCGGCGAAAATGGCCGGCACACATTTGGATCTCGATCCTGAACTCGAAGCTGCAGCCGTCGAAGAGCTGCTCCGCGGCAGATGAGACGAGGCGACGTGTATTGGGCGGACCTGGTTCCCCGCTCCGGATCGGAACAGAGCGGGCGGCGGCCCGTGATTCTTGTCTCCAACGATGGATTCAACCAGGCGGCTGGATGGCGATCCGTGATCGTGGTCCCCGTTTCCACCTCCGCCGCGCAAGGCGGGCGCGGGCCGACAGCCGTACCGATTCCCGCGGACGTCGCGGGTTTGGCAAAGCCGAGCCTAGCCGTGTGCCACCAAATCACGACGTTGGATCGCGGCAAACTCACCAAGCGGCTGGGTGCGTTGCCATCCGGCATCCTTGACCAAGTGGATAACGGTGTAAGGGCCGCCCTCGATTTAGACTAGTCACGCGGCGCAAAGCCGCCGTCGGCCGGCGGGCGGAAGGTGTTAAAGGACGAGTTTCTGCAAAGCTGATGGTGAATTACACTAAACGTATGGGCGCCGCGAAAATCCTCCTGTCAGCGGAGGAATTCGACAACTACCCGTTCGAGGAAGATAAGCGCTACGAACTCGACGAAGGGGAGTTGATCGAAGTGACCAGGCCGGCGTATCAACACAACCAAGCCCTACAGAATCTGCTCGTTGAGCTGGTGCTCTATTTTCGAAAGAATCGCATCGGACAGGCGCTTGTTTCCGAGAATCTGTACGCGCTATCTCCGACCACCCGTCTTGCGCCTGACGTCGCAGTGATCCTCGGGGACCACAGGGCGGAACTGCAGAATGCGAAAGTAATCCATATCATTCCCGATATCGCCGCCGAGGTGCTTTCACCCAGCGAGACACCAGCTAGGATTCATCGAAAGATGAGCCAGTACTTCCAAGCCGGCGTCAAGGAAGTATGGTTGGTTCAGCCGGAAGACCGGACAGTGGAGATTTGGACCGGCCCCAAGCTGCCCGAACAGGCGCTTACTGGCACGGATTCAGTAACTTCGGCGCTACTGCCCGGTTTTAGCTTGCCTCTGGCAGAGCTGTTTTCCTAGCAGAAGTCCTGTTATACTAAGGTTTTGCCCGATCCGGGTAGGGAGTACCTCTGTGTTTATCCATGTTCGAGACCTGGAGCTGAAGCCCGCCCATTTCGACGTGGAGCTTCCCCCCGGAACCATCGAGTTTCTGGATCCGAAGCTGAAGCAGGCAGCCCCGCTTCACGCGTCCGGGCAGGCAGAGCTGGTGATGGGTTCGCTCGGGGAAATCCGGGTGAAGGGGCAGGTGCAAGTCCGTTTGCAGGCGGACTGCGATCGCTGTCTGGAGCCGGCGGAGTTCCCGGTGGATTCGAGTTTTGAGCTGTACTATCGCCCGGTTGAAGAAGGGTATGGCGAGGAAAAGACCCTGGATGCCGGTGAGGCCGAGATGGGCTTCTACGAGGGCGATGGCCTGGAATTGAATGATGTACTGCGGGAGTTCGTACTGCTAGCGCTCCCGATGCAGAAGCTGTGTAACGAGAATTGCAAAGGGATCTGTCCGGTGTGCGGGCAGAATCGCAACCAAAATGAGTGCCGCTGCCAGACCACCGCGGGTGACGACCGCTGGGCAGCGCTCAAGGAGCTAAGAAAATAACATGCCGAATCCTAAACGACGACATTCCAAGCGGCGGACCTCCGCCCGGCGGACGCATGATTCCCTGCGCCGCACCGTGATGGCCCAGTGCCCCAACTGCCATGAGCCCAAGCTTCCGCATCGCGTTTGCCCGCACTGCGGAAAATACAAGGGCCGTGAAGTTATCGAAGTCGCCGAAGAGTAGCCGACGAGCGCGTCCATGCTGACGATCGCAGTCGACGCCATGGGGGGCGATAACGCTCCCAAACGCGAAGTAGAAGGCGCGGTTCGGGCAGCCGAAGAGCTTCAGATCGGCATAATTCTAGTCGGCCTCGAGGACGTCATTCGTGCGGAACTGGCCCTCCATCCGCAAGCGGCCGGGTTACCGATCGAAGTCCATCATGCCAGCGAGTTCATCACCATGGAGGACTCGGCGGCGAAGGCTGTCAAAGGCAAGAAGGACTCCTCGATTCGCGTGGCGTGCCGCCTGGTGCGGGACGGCGTCGCCGACGGCGTAGTCTCCGCAGGCAACACCGGCGCGGTGATGGCGACCTCCAAGATCGTCCAGGGCGTAATCCGCGGCGTGACCCGGCCTGCGCTGGCGGGAGCTTTTCCCTCGCTTACGGGATCGCCCGTGGTACTGCTGGACGTCGGAGCCAACGTCGATTGCAAGCCGGAGATGCTGGCCCAGTTTGCCGTGATGGGCGAGATTTACTCGCGAACAATCTTTCATAACTCCCGCCCACGGGTCGGGCTGCTTTCGATCGGCGAAGAAGAGCACAAGGGCAACGATCTCACCCGCGCCGCCCTGCCGCTGCTGAAGAGCCTCCCTATCAACTTCATCGGGAACGTCGAGGGGCGCGACATCTTTAACGGCATCGCGGACGTAGTGGTGTGCGACGGATTCATCGGAAATGTCGCCCTCAAGGTCAGCGAGGGGCTGGTGGACATGTTTGTGAGCATGCTGCGCCAATCGCTCAGCGCCACGATGACCCGCAAAATCGGATCGCTGCTTTCGCGCGAGGCTTACCGCGAGTTCAAGAAGCGCCTGGATTATTCGGAATACGGCGGTGCCCCGCTCCTAGGCGTGAAAGGCGTCTGCACCATCTCGCACGGGCGCTCCAACGCCAATGCCATCAAGAACGCGATCCGTGTGGCGGCCGAATTCGCCCAGGGCCGCGTAAATGAGAAAATAGAGGAAGAATTAGACCGTACTGCTTCGTCTAAAGTAGCAGCGCAATGAAACTGTTTCGGATCGCCGGGTTGGTTGCGTGCGTCTCTGCTGTTGCGCTGGCGCAAGACGCTGCACCGCGCCTGGATCCGGTCCAATGGTCCATGACTTCCACCGCGGAAGTCGCCAAACCGGGCGCCACCGTGCCCCTGCACCTGACCGCCAAGATCGAACCCGGCTGGCATCTTTATTCGCTGACGATTCCGAAGAATCTGCTGCCAACCAAGATCACTCTCACGGATAACTCCGCCGTCGATTCCTACACCGTCTACCAGCCGCAGCCGGTTCGGACCATGGACCCGAACTTCAAGGTAGAGGTCGAGACGTACTCGAACCAGGCCGAGTTTTGGATCCCCGCGACGCTCAAGAAGGACGCGACGGGACCGGTGGAGCTAACCGCGCAGATGCGGTATCGCGCTTGCGATGACAAGCAGTGCCTGAACCCGAGGACGAAGACGGCGGCCTTCAAGCTGACGGCGGCTGCGTTTGCTCCAGACCTCGCGGCCTTCGCCATTCCGCCGGGATATACCGAAGTAAAACCCGGCGCACCACCTGTATCGGAGGCTCTGCCTCCGGCCTCCGCAGAGAATACGCCCGCGTCCTCTCAAGGGTTCGCGGCGTTCGCGCTGACGGCATTCGGATTCGGGCTCGCCGCGATCTTCACGCCGTGCGTTTTCCCGATGATCCCCATCACGGTCTCCTTCTTCCTGAACCAGCGCGGCGGGATCATGCAGGCCCTCGTGTTTTCGCTGGGTATCGTCGTGTTGTTCTGCGCGTTAGGATTGGGCGTGACGGCCCTGGCCGGGCCGATCGGCATCTCGCAACTCGGCGGCAATCCATGGGTCAACGCGTTTATCGCCGGAGTGTTCGGTATCTTTGCGATCAGCTTGCTGGGAGCGTTCGAGATTACCCTGCCCTCCAGCATGCTGACCAAGCTCGACAGCGTTTCGCGGCGTGGCGGCTACTTCGGCACGCTGCTGATGGGGCTGACGTTTTCGCTGACCTCGTTCGCCTGCGTGGGACCTTTCGTGGGACCGCTTCTGGCATCGTCGGTGCAGGCGCAGGGAGCCCAACCGGTGATTGGCATGGCCGCGTTTGCCAGCGGTCTCGCCTCGCCGTTCTTCTTTCTTGCCGCGTTTCCCTCGTACCTGAAGAAACTGCCCAAGAGCGGCGGTTGGATGGCGCGGGTCAAAGTGGTGATGGGTTTTGTCCTGCTCGCCGTCATGCTCAAGTATCTGAGCAACATCGATCAAGTGCTGCAAACGAATCTTCTGACACGGGAACGATTCCTGGCGGCTTGGTTCGTGCTGTTCGCGATGGCCGGCTTGTACCTGTTGGGGCTGCTGCGCCTGGAAGGGATCGAAGCCGAGGACAAGCTCGGGATCGGACGGCTCTCCTTCGCTGCGCTATTCCTGATTTTCGCCGTCAGCCTGCTGCCGGGAATGTTCGGCGCGCCGCTGGGTGAACTCGATGCATATGTTCCCGCGGCAACCGGCGGACTGAGCGGAAACAACACGACGGCTGGCGGACTCCAATGGATGAAGAATGACTACCGCGCCGCTCTCGATCGTGGACGCCAGGAAAACAAGCTCGTGCTGGTGACCTTCACAGGCTACGCCTGCACGAACTGCCACTGGATGAAGGCCAACATGTTCCCGAGGCCGGAGATCGCCGACATCGCCAAGGACTTGGTGCTGGTGGAGCTGTACACCGACGGCTCGGATACGGCATCGGAAGAGAATGCCAGGCTGGAGGACACCAAGTTCGCCAGCGTGTCCACGCCCTTGTTCGTTCTGCTCGACGCCAATGAAAACGTTCTGGCCCGCAGCGGATATACGCGCGACACCCAGGAGTTCCTCGCATTTCTGAGAACACGTTCGAAAGCATGAGGCTCCGCTCCCTTTCCATTCTTCTTCCCATTGCGGTGCTGGCTGCCTATGCCCAGGCCCCGGCGGTGGCGCCCCTCCGCGGCTTCCCTCCCGACCAATGGAAAGCCCAGCACGACCGCGAGGAACAAGCCAAAGCTATTCCACAAGCCGAGCGGCTCCGCATCTACATGGATCGCATGGCTGCTAAGCCGCATCACGCAGGATCACCCGGATCGAAAGCTGTCGCCGACTACCTCACCGCGCAGCTCACCGAGTGGGGATTCGACACGCGCGTCGAAACCTTCCAGGCGCTGATTCCTTATCCGACCACGCGCACGCTCGAAATGACGGCGCCGGTCCGCTTCCGCGCCAAGCTCGCCGAGCCGCCGATTCCAGAGGACGCCACTACCACTCAGGAAAATCAGCTTCCGCCGTTCAACGCGTACGGGGCCTCCGGCGATGTGACCGCTCCGCTCGTCTATGTGAACTATGGACAGCCGGAGGATTTCGAGTACCTCAAGAAAATGGGTGTGGACGTCAAAGGCAAGATCGCGATCGCGCGTTACGGGCGCAGCTGGCGCGGCCTCAAGGCCAAACTCGCTCAAGACAACGGGGCGGTCGGCTGCCTGATCTATTCCGATCCTCGCGAAGACGGCTTTTTCCAGAGCGACGTGTATCCGCAGGGTCCCATGCGGCCGGCCGATGGCGTGCAACGCGGCAGCGTGATGGATATGGCACTCTATCCCGGCGATCCGTTGTCGCCTGGATGGGCATCCGAACCCGGCTCGAAGCGGCTATCGCGCGACGAAGCCAAGACGATACTCAAGATTCCCGTCCTGCCGATCTCCTGGGCGGATGCGCAGCCGCTGCTCCAGCAATTGACGGGTCCGGTGGTTCCAGAGTCCTGGCGCGGAGCCCTGCCACTCACCTATCACGCCGGTCCGGGTCCAGCCACGGTGCATCTACAAGTCGATTTCGACTGGTCCAACAGGCCGCTATACGACGTGATCGCGACCATCCCGGGCTCGCTTCCGAAAGGAAAAGATCAGTGGATCATCTACGGAAATCATCACGACGCCTGGGTGAATGGCGCCAGCGACCCGGTCAGCGGCGCATCGGTTCTACTCGAAACCGCCCGTACTCTCTCTGTTTTGCGTAAGCAGGGCTGGCAGCCCAAGCGCACGATCATGCTCGCGCTGTGGGACGGCGAGGAGTACGGCCTTTTAGGCTCCACCGAATGGGTCGAGAAGCACATGGACGAGCTAGATCGCAACGCGGCGGTGTACATCAACTCCGATTCCACGGGCCGCGGTCCGTTTGTCTCGGGCGGATCCGCTTCGCTCGAACCCTTTGTGACCGAGGTGATGCGTGACGTGGCGGATCCAGCGAGCTCGAAGAGCCTGCTGGACGGCTCACGCGATCGCCGCACACCGGTTCTGGCCATCGCAGGGGGCACGCCCGAGCCGCGCGAGCGGGAGTTTCATGTGGAATCGCTAGGATCGGGTTCGGATTACGTGGCGTTTCTGGATCACGCCGGCATCGCCAGTTTGAACCTCGGATTCGCGGCGGGCGACGGCGTCTATCACTCCGTCTACGACAGCCCGGCTTGGTATCAGCAGTTTTCCGACGGAGACCGCACTTATTCCAAGGCGCTCACGCAGGTGATGAGCATCGCACTGCTGCGGCTGGCCGACGCCCAGATACTGCCATTCGACTTCGGCTCACTCTCGTCCAGTGTGACCAGATGGATGGAGGAGATTCGCAAACAACTTCCGCGCGCGCCTGCCAGGGCTGGAAGCGTCAGAGTGGATCTGAGCCCCATCTCGGTCCAGCTCGCGCGGCTGTCGGCGGCCGCCAAGGCTTACGATGAAGAATTGTCGGCCTGGTCCAAGCGCGCCGTGTTGACGCCAGAAAAACTGGCGAAAGTGGACGAAGCAATGCGCAAGACCGAACGCACGCTGCTGACCGCGGATGGACTTCCGCACCGGGATTGGTATCGCAATCAGATCTACGCACCGGGAATGCTAACCGGCTATTCGGCCAAGACCCTGCCTGGGGTCCGCGAGGCCGTGGAATCGCAGCAATGGGATGAGGCCAACCAGCAAGCCCGCAAGTTAGCGGAAACGCTGCGCGCGGCGGCTGCGCAAGTGGAAGAAGCTACACGTCTGCTCAAGCAAATCCAGTAAAAGTGGGGCGGGCGATCTTGTCGCCTGCCATACAATGTAGAATCTGGAAATGGCTTCCCGCGTCGATGCCGCACCCTGGCCCGCAGAACACACCGTGAACCGCTGGCTGATCCCCGTAGGCGCCGTCGCGGTGCATATCTGCATCGGATCGGTCTACGCGTGGAGCACCTTCAACCGCCCCTTCCAGGCCTTGCTGCCGAACGCCCCGGAGTGGTTCAGCCCGCCCTACACCACCTATTCGACGGCACTGGTTCTGCTGGGACTGAGCGCCGCATTCGGCGGCCCATGGGTCGAGCGCCGCGGACCACGCGCTGCTGCGACTGCCGCGGCGTTGCTGTTCGGCTGCGGGTTGCTGATCGGCGGAATCGGACTCGCGTTGCGCCAGTCGATCTTGGTGTTCCTGGGCATGGGGGTCATCGGCGGAATGGGCTGCGGGCTGGGCTACATCGCGCCGGTGAGCACCCTGGTCAAATGGTTCCCCGACCGGCGCGGCATGGCCACCGGCATGGCCATCATGGGATTCGGTGGAGGCGCGGCTTTGGCCAGCCCCCTGAACGTACGTTTCATGAATTCTCTGGGCGTCCCCACGGCCGTGATGACACTGGCCGCCATTTACTTCGTGCTGATGATGATCGGCGCCCGCATCCTGCGGCGTCCGCCCGAGAACTGGAAACCCGAGGGCTGGAATCCGCCTGAGAAGATTTCTCACCAGAAGAGCGTCACCCGCAACGGCGCTCTGCGGACTCCGCAATTCTATCTGCTTTGGAGCATTCTATTTATCAACGTGACGGCGGGCATCGGAATCCTGGCGCAGGCGTCTCCCATCGTCCAGGATATTTTCCAGAAGACTCAAGTCGAGGCCGCCACGTTCGTCCTGCTGCTGAGCATCTTCAACCTGATCGGAAGATTCGCCTGGTCGTCGGGTTCCGATTACATCGGCCGCCGGAACACTTACATCACGTTCTTCGCGGTCCAGATCGCGCTATTTCTCCTGATACCAGGCTTCGCCGGCGCCGGCCAGTGGGCCGCCTTCCTTGCCAGCGTGTGCGTGGTGGTGAGCATGTACGGCGGTGGATTCGCCACCATTCCGGCATTCCTGGCCGACATCTTCGGCCCGGATCACGTCGGCGCCATTCACGGTGTGGTGCTGACCGCCTGGAGCGCCGCCGCTATCGCCGGACCGGTGATCGTCACCGAGCTTTCGAACCGCGCCAAAGCCGCCTTGGCTCCCGGCGCGAGCCACGTCCACATCTACGACGGCCCTCTCCAAGTACTGGCGGGATTGCTCGCGGTAGGATTTGTATTGACGTTGCTGGTCAGGCCTCTGCGCTCTTCCTAAGGTCTTTCCTCGAGGCTTCGCAAGAAGATCACTTGGACGTTAGCCGTTCTGCAGGGGTCGCTAAGGAATCTGCCTATGCGAGACGCAATTCGTCCTGACGATATATTAATGTGATCTCGCTGAAGCAATCTATTGAAGAAGATGCGGAGCACTTACTCCGCACGACCCTGGACTCCTACCATGCGGCCTTGACCACTGTCGGTGAAGCCGCTGCTCAGGCTTGTCCCGCCGCGGGCGAAAACCTGCAGTCTGCGTTGTCAAACCTCAGTGCCGCGCTGGCAAACCCGGTTTCCGAAGTGGAGGTGGCTAGAATCACACAGGCTGTCCAGGATGCTCTGAAATCCTGGGCGGAGAATGCCTTCCGGCTCTTTCGGCAGAGTACCGAGGAGATGCAGGACGTGCTCTTGATGGCCGGCATGGCTGCTGAGCAGGTTGGGGAGCGCGACAAGCGCTACACCAAGCGCTTCACGGAGTTCACCGAGAGGCTTCAGGCTACATCCAAGCTCAGCGACGTGACCGCAATCCGGCAGTCCCTGGGCCAGCACACCGCGGATCTCAAGAGCTATGTGGCGCAGATGGTGAAGGACAGCGACGGAACCATCGCGCAGCTGCGCGCTCAAATCGCCACCTACGAATCCCGGCTCGAAGACCTGGAGCACATTGCTTCGGAGGATCCGCTCACCGGCCTTTCCAACCGGCGCAAGGTGGAACGCCATATTGAGACGCGCATCCGGTCGCAGAAAGTGTTCAGCGTGATCAGCCTGGACCTGAACGGCTTCAAGAAACTGAACGACACCTACGGCCACCTGGCCGGCGACGACCTGCTCAAACAATTCGCGACCGAACTGCGCACCGTTTTCCGCTCGCACGACATCATTGGACGTGTGGGCGGCGACGAGTTCATCGTTCTGGTGGATGGCGATCTGTCGGTGGCAAGCGCGCGGCTGGAACGAATCCGGCGCTGGGTCAACGGCAGCTACGCTGTGAAGGATAAGCCGGACGCTCCCAAAGTGAACGTCAGCGCCGCCGCGGGTGCCGCTCAATGGAATCCCGGGGAAACGATGCGCGATATCCTCAGCCGTGCCGATGCCGCGATGTACGCGGATAAGCCGCAAGCTCCGCTCGCGAACCGGCGTGATAGAGGCCGGGGCGAGGCATGCCTCGCCCGATGTGTTCCTATCGAATAGCCGCGCGATTGGCGAAATCCAGCACCAGCGACGGGAAGATTCCGAGCAGCAGCGTTCCCACCGCTGAACCGTACACCGCGATCTGGAGCAATGCGCCCGCTGGCGGCAGCGTCTCGACGCTTTCGCCGGGTTCGCGAAAGTACATGACCACTAGAATCCGCAGATAGTAATACGCGGCGACCGCGCTATTCAGCAATCCGATCACGGTAAGCCAGATCAGCTTGGAGTCGAGCGCCGCCTTGAAGATGTAGAACTTACCGAAGAATCCGCCTGTTAGGGGCACGCCGATCAGGCTCAGCAGAAAAATGGTCAGCATCGCAGCCATTCCCGGCTGGCGCTGGGCGAGTCCCGCGAAATCGTCGATGGCGACGTATCGCTCACCCTTGCGGGAAAAGTACGTTACGACCGCGAACGCTCCAATGTTGGTAAACGCGTAGGCTGCCAGATAGAACATCGCAGCCGCCGAACCCGTTCCTGAGTTGGCAGCGACCGCAACCAGCACATAACCGGCGTGAGCGATGGAGCTGTAGGCCAGCAAGCGCTTAATATTCGATTGCATGATCGCGGCAAAGTTTCCGACGACCATCGTGGCCAGTGCGCAGACCCAAATCGCCGGAGCCCAGCGGGACGCGATCGGCTCAAGACTCCCCAGGAAGATTCGCAGCAACACCGCGAAAGCCGCGGCTTTCGGTCCCACGGTTAGAAACGCGGAAACCGGCGCGGGCGCGCCCTGATAGACGTCCGGCGCCCATCCCTGGAATGGAGCGGCCGATATCTTGAAAGCCAGTCCCACGAAGATGAGCGCAGCCGCTACGCCGATCAGCGCCTCCGGCGGAGGAGCGCCCGAGATCAGAGAAGCGCGGATGGCGGTCAGATTGGTGGACCCCGTGGCGCCGTACATCCACGCCACACCGTACAGTAGGAACGCCGTTGCGAACGATCCCAGAAGGAAATATTTCAGCGCCGACTCATTGTTGCGGGCGTCGTCGCGCAGGTATCCGGCCAGAATGTAGGACGCAATGGATGAGATTTCGAGGCCGATGAAAATCATCACCAGCTCATTGGCCGTGACCATCACGCACTGGCCCACGATGCTGAACAGTATCAGCGCGTAGTATTCGCCGCTCTCTTGATTTTCGCGGCGCAGGTAATCCGTGGAGCTGAACACCACCAGCAAGCCCACCACGATGACCAGCGTCCGGAAGAAGGTCCCCATGCCGTCGATCACCAGCATCCCCTGGAACGCGGGGCCGGGCGTCGCCATCAATGCCGCTGGCAGAGCGACGACCAGCGCGAGGATCGACAGCAGTCCGGCGTTGCTTCGCTTGCCTTCGGGCCGCAGCGCTTCCAGGAACATGATCAAGACTCCTGCCAGCGTCAGGATCAGCTCCGGCAGGAAGCGCGCATAGTCGACGTTGGTCGGCAGGTAGTTAGCGATTGGCACGGGATACCTCTGCGACTGGCCGGGCCGGTATCGCCACCCGCTCTGTTCGCAACTTTTTTGTCTGCTCCAAGATTGCCGCGTTCTGCACGCTGATCGATGGCAGGAAGGTCTGCGCGAAGGAGCCCATCCAGACCATCAGAAGCACCAGCGGCAAGATGGCTGCCCACTCGCGCGTCGTCAAATCGGGCATATGGTGTGAGAGCGATTCGGACGCCCTTCCGAAGAACGTCCGCTGGTACAGCCACAGCATGTAGCACGCGGAGAAGATCACCCCCAGCGAAGCGAATACGGCCCATCCGAAGTTTGCGCTGGCCGTGCCCTGCAGTACCAGGTATTCGCCGATGAAATTGTTCAGCGTCGGCAGACCGATCGACGCCAGCGTCGTGATCAAGAAGATAATCGCCAGGTTCGGGGCAGGCGTCGCCACGCCTCCGTATGCCGAGATTTCGAGCGAATGCCGCCGCTCATACAAATAACCCACCAGGATGAAGAGCGCTCCGGTCGAGATGCCGTGGTTGAGCATCTGGTAAACGGCGCCGTCCAGTCCCTGCTGCGTGAACGTGAAAATTCCCAGCACCACGAATCCCAAATGGCTCACTGAGGAATACGCCACAAGTTTCTTCATGTTCGGCTGCACTAAGGCGACCAGCGCGCCGTAGATGATGCCGATAATCGCCAGACCGGCGATCCACGGGGCGCAACGGTGCGCCGCGTCCGGGAATAGCGTTACGCAGAATCGCAGCAGCCCGTAGGTGCCCATCTTCAGCATCACGGATGCCAGCATCAGGGAGCCAGCGGTCGGCGCTTCCACGTGCGCGTCGGGCAGCCAGGTGTGCAGCGGGAAAATCGGCACCTTGATCGCGAACGCTATAAAGAAAGCCAGGAACAGCACGAGTTCCGTGCGCTGGTCGAACACCAGGCTTCCAGTCTGGATCATGCCCTGGATCTGGCCGTAATCGAACGTGCCGGTGCGGTTGTACAGAAAGATGATCGCGCCCAGCATCAGGACGGATCCGGCCATGGTGAACAGGAAAAACTTGACGGCCGCGTAGATGCGCCGTTCGTGTCCCCAGATGCCGATCAGGAAATACATCGGGACCAGCGAGACTTCCCAGAACACGTAGAACAGGAACAGGTCCATCGATATGAACACGCCGATGACGCCGAATTCGAGCAGCAGCAGGAAGGCGTAGTATTCCTTCACGCGCTTATCGATGTAGTTCCACGAAACGAGCGCGGCGATCGGCGTCAGCAGCGTCGAAAGAAGCACCAGCCACAGGCTCAAGCCGTCGAGCGCCACGTGGTAACGGATCGGCGGATAGCTGATCCACTGGACGTCGGTGCTGAAGGTGTGGCCCGAGGGGTACTGAAACCAGTACGGCATCAGCAGTCCCAGCGACACGACGAAAATGACCGACGAGAGGACCATCGCGGCCATGCGGCTGGATTCCTTGGGCAGGATCAGCAGCAGCAGGAACCCAACCAGCGGCAGGAACAGTACGATGTCGAGCAGTGTCATCGCGATGCTCCCCAGAATCCGATATAAGCGATCGCCAGGACCGCACCTGCGATCACCCACGCCGCATAACTGCGGATGTAGCCGGATTGCGCACGCCGCAGAATGCCGCCGACGCCTCGCGCCGTGGATCCGATTCCGTTCGCGAGCCCGTCAATCAGCCGGACATCGCCTACGCGCCAGAGAAGCTGCCGCGATCCGCCAACAACGGGCTCGACCACCGTGGAATCGTAGAATTCATCGACGAAATACTTGTTGTAGATCAGAGTATGGACGCCCTTAAAAGTGTTCGCGATCGACTCCGGCAAGCCCGGCGAGACCACGTAGAACAGATAAGCCAGCGCGATGCCGCCGAGTCCGGCAGCGGTGGCGACGTATTCCAGCCAGCGTGCGGGCTCTCCTTCTTGCAACGGGAAGATGGGTTCCAGGAAGTGCGGGATGTTGATGAATCCGCCTCCCAGGCTCAACACAGCCAGGATGGCCAGCGGGATCCACATCACCGCAGGAGATTCGTGCGGCTCGCCATGACCGTGACCATGATCGTCGTGGCCGTGGCCGTGGGAAGCCGCTGGCTTGCCCTTGTACTCGCCGAAGAACGTCAGGAAGAAGGCTCGGAAAACGTAGAACGCAGTCATTCCGGCCGTAAATACGCCCACCCAGTACATCCAGGGCGCATGTTCGTAGGCCGCTTCGAGAATCAGATCCTTACTCGCGGCGCCGGAGAGATACGGGAATCCCGCGATCGCTAGGCTCGCGCACAGCAGCGTCACCATCGTGATCGGCGTGTATTTGCGGAGGCCGCCCATGTGGCGCATGTCCTGCTCACCGGAACAAGCATGGATCACGCTGCCCGCTCCGAGGAACAACAGCGCCTTGAAGAACGCGTGGGTCATCAGGTGGAAGATGCCTGCCGAAAACGCTCCGACCCCCAGGCCGACGAACATGTAGCCGAGCTGCGAAACCGTGGAATACGCGAACACTTTCTTAATATCGTTCTGCGCCAGACCGATCGTCGCCGCCACGAAGGCCGTTGTCAGCCCGACGATCGCGACGATATCCAGCGCCCAAGTCGAATGCAGGTAGATCTGCGAGGTCCGCGCGATCATGTACACGCCTGCCGTGACCATGGTCGCGGCGTGGATCAGCGCGCTGACCGGTGTCGGACCAGCCATCGCGTCCGGAAGCCAGACGTACAGCGGAATTTGCGCCGATTTGCCGGTAGCGCCGACCAGGAGCAGCAGAGAAATCCCGGTGAACAGCCCCGCGCTCGTCTCGATGGGCATGCCCTTCACCTGGGTCATCACCGTCGTGAAATCGAGCGTGTTGAAATGAAACCCGACCAGGAAGATCGCCAGCGCGAATCCGAAATCGCCGATACGGTTGACGATGAACGCTTTGTTCCCGGCGTCGGTCGCGAACTTTTCCAGGAAGTAAAAGCCGATTAGCAGGTAGCTGCACAGTCCCACGCCCTCCCAGCCGACAAACAGAAGCAGGAAGTTCGCCCCCAGCACCAGGGTCAACATGAAGAACATGAACAGGTTCAGGTAGGCGAAGAAGCGATAGTAACCGCCTTCGTGCGACATGTAACCCGTGGCATAAATGTGGATGAGACTGCCCACCCCGGTGACCACCATCAGCATCACCGCGGTCAGACGGTCGATCGCGAAATCGACACTGATGTTCAGAGCGCCGGATTGAATCCAGGTGTAGTAATGCTCTTTGTAGGTTTGTTCCAGGCCGCCACTGAATGCTCCCAGTGCATTCAAGGTTTTCACTACCCACAGGAACGACAGAAGCACCGAGCCGACCGCGATCACGTTGATCACCGGCTTCGCGAGCCGCTTGCCGAAAATCCCGTTCAGCAGGAAGCCGAGCAGCGGAAGAATAGGAATGAGCCAGAGTTGCTGCATGTTTTATTAAGGAGCCTAGTTCTTAAGAGAACTGACCTCGTCGATCTCCAGCGTTTGCCGGTTCTTGAAGACGGTAAGAATGATCGCCAGGCCAACGGCGGCTTCCGCGGCAGCCACCACCATCACAAAGAAACTGAAGATGTGACCGTCGGCGCGCTTCAGGACGTAGGAAAAAGTCACGAAGCTGAGATTCACCGCGTTCAGCATCAGCTCGATGGACATGAACACGGTAATAATGTTGCGCCGCAGCAGGAAGCCCAGCACGCCGAGCGCGAACAGGATCGCACTCAGCGTCAGGTACCAGGAAGGCGGAACGGCGGCAGGCAGCGGTCCGAGTGGCATTTAGTCCACCTCCTTGCGCGCCAGCACAATCGCACCGAGAATCGCGATCAGGATCAGGACGCTGGTGACTTCGAAAGGCAACAGGTAAACCGTAAACAGGCTCCGGCCGATCTCCAGGGCCGTGCCGCCATGGAACGCGCCAAACACCACCGGCGAGGACGACGGCAGGATTTTTTGGATCACGTAGGCGATCATCCCGAAGAACAGCAGCAGGAATGGCGCACCCAGGTATTTGCCCAGCGGCCGGACGGTCATCTTTTTTTCTGTTCCGGCGTTTAACAGCATGATGACGAACACAAACAGCACCATGATGGCGCCCGCGTAGACCACCAGTTGCGCAGCCGCGATAAATTCGCCGCCCAGCAGTAGATACAGCGCGGCGAGCGCGCCCATCACGCCTACCAGCGACAGGGCGCTCGAGATCGGGTGCGTCTGCACCACCAGGTTGATGCCGCAGATCACGGCGATCGCGGCGAAAATCATGAACAGGAGAGCGTCCATATCAGGGGAAAAGGGCCACCAGTAGGGCCGTGATGAATAAGTTAACCAGCGCCACAGGGAACATGAAGGTCCAGGCGAAGCGCATCAACTGATCGTAGCGGAACCGCGGCAGCGTCGCGCGCACCCAGATGAACACGAACAGGATGATGAGAACCTTCGCGGAAAACCAGAATAGCGGCAAGAGAATAAACTGCACCGGAGGAAGCAGGAACAGTCCCCCAAGGCCTAGGAACAGAACCCCGAACACCGGTAGCGTGATCCTGTCAAAAGGCCGCGCCGGATTGGCCGCATGGAAGAAACACAGGACCGCGCTGGCCGCGAAGATCAGCACCGGTATCAGGCCCGATCCGTATTTCTCGGGAAAGATAGGATGCCAGCCGCCCAGGAACAGAAGCGTCGCGATGCAGGAGACCGTCACCATGTTGGCGTATTCGGCCATGAAGAACGAAGCGAACTTCATGCTGGCGTATTCGACGTGGAATCCGGCGACGAGCTCGTTTTCTGCCTCGGGCAGATCGAACGGAACACGGTTTGTCTCGGCGAATCCCGCGATCAGGAACAGAATGAAGCTGAAGATCTGCGGAAAAGGCATTTGGAAAATCGCCCACCGCGGAATGAATCCCCAGTAGTATCCCGCTTGGCCGTTCGCGATCTCGCGCAGGCTGAGCGTATTCAGAATCAAGAGGGGAGCAGCCAGGGCCAGCGCCATCGGCAATTCGTAGCTGATCATCTGCGCCGAGCTGCGCAATCCGCCCATCAACGCGTACTTGTTGTTCGACGCCCATCCCGCAAGAGCAACGCCGTACACGCCCAGCCCCGAGATGCCCAGGATGAACAGCACGCCGATATTCAGATCCGTAAGACCCATGTTGGTGCGAACGCCGGCTATCGTGATTTCGGGTCCGAACGGAATGATGGAAATCGAAATGAGGGCGAACGTCACGGCGATAAACGGCGCCATGAAGTAGAAAACCTTGTTTACGTGCGAAGGGAGAATGTCTTCCTTCGTGACCAGCTTGATGACGTCGGCCAGCGGCTGGAGCAAGCCATGCGGCCCGACGCGCCGCGGTCCCACGCGAAGCTGCACATGCGCGATCACCTTGCGCTCGATCCATTGGAGGTAGGCCAGCACGTGCATGAAAATGCCCACCACGATCGCCGTCTTGATCAGACTAAGTAGGTAGAAGTTCATCGCCGCCTAGCGTCCCTTGCCCCCGTACAGACCGCCGGGCGATTCGATCACGGCATTGAGAATCTTCGAATAGCGCGACATCGAGCCCGAAGTGAATAACGTGTCGCCCGCGGATTGAATCGCGCCGGGAAGCGCCGGGACTCGACCGTTCAACGGCATGGTCGGCGCCGCCCCGCCGGTGTCGACCACCGGCAAGGGCACGTCGTATCCATGCACGGTCTTACGAATCTCGGCGAAAACTTTGTCCGGAAGCCAGATACCCAGGTTCAGCTTCATCTCCTTGGCGATCGACCCCATGATTTCCAGATCCGTCTTGGTGCCCATCACCTTCACCGCCTGCTTGAGCTTTTGCACCTCGCCGCAGACGTTGGTCACGGTTCCGTTTTTCTCATAGGCCGATGCCGCCGGCAGCACGAGATTCGCGTGCTTCGCGGTTTCCGTCATGAACAGGTCTTGGACCACGACAAACGCGTTGCTCGACCCGAGCGTAGCGTTCTTTAACGGATTCGCGCCGACCACCCAGAGCACATCCAGATCCTTGGCCGCCAGCATCTGCTGCACGCTCATTCCGCCGTCTCGAGGAATCAGGCCCATGTCGAATGCGCCGCGCGAGTTCGAGTAGTCCACCAGGCAGACGTACTTCACCGGAATTCCCAGCGAATCGCCAAACGCGACCAGCTTGCGAACGCCGTCGCCCTGAATCGCATCGCCGAAGACGATGACCAGATCGCCTTCCGCCTTCAGCTTGTCGCGCAGGGACTCGACGCCGCCGAGTTCCCCGCCCGCCGCGACGCGAATGCTCGCGACCGCCTGATTGTCTTCGCGGACCGGGCCGGAAGTCACTGCGTAAATGTGCGCGTTGTGATGGCGGAAATTCGCCCGCGCCTGGTAAGAAAGAAACGGATGCTGCTGGGCCAGATCCGCCCCGACCACCAGCACCGCCTTGGCTGCATACAAATCGCCGGCGGTTGCCAGCGCGTCATTCTTCCCGGACAGCGCATCGAAGAACGTTCCCAGATCACCCGTCCGATGGTGATCGATATTCTTCGTCCCCAGACCCTGCCGCGCGAACTTCTGCAGGAAGTAGTTTTCTTCGTTGGTGGTATGGTTCGACCCGATGATGCCGAACTTGCCGCCGCGCGCCTTGACCGACGTGAACGTTTCCGCGATCGTCGCGAACGCTTTGGACCAGGAGATCGGCTCAAATTCGCCCTGCGCATTGCGCCACATGGGCGATTGCAGCCGCTCCGGATGCTCCACGAAATCGAAGGCGTAACGGCCCTTCACGCATAGGAAGTCGCCGTTAATGCCGCTGGAATCGCGATTGTTGCCGCGCATGATCTTGTCGTCGCGAACACCCAGCGTCGTGCGGCAGCCGTCGCCGCAGTGCGTGCAAATCGTCCCAACGTGGTTCATCTCCCACGGCCGCGTCTGATAACGATAACTGCCGCTAGTCAGCGCACCCACAGGGCAGATGTCGATACAAGCGCCACACTCGTCGCATTCGAGGTAATCGTGGCGATTCGGCACGATCTCGGAGACCACACCGCGATTCGCGACGCCCAGAGCGCCGACGCCTATTCCTTCGTTGCAGACGCGCACGCAGCGATAACACAGGATGCAGCGCGGAGCGTCGAAAAACACCACCGGCGACCATTGCTGCTCATCTACGTGCTGTTTCCGCTCGGTAAACCGGCTCTCGCCCGCGCCGTAGCGGAAGGTCATGTCCTGCAGTTCGCACTCGCCGCCTTTGTCGCACACCGGGCAATCCAGAGGATGGTTGGTCAGCAGGAACTCGATCATCCCCTTGCGTGACTGCCGAACCGTGTCAGATTCGGTGTGAACCACCATGCCGTCGGCCACCGGCAGCGTGCATCCCACTTGCAGCTTCGGGGTCTTCTCGACCTCCACCAGGCACATGCGGCAGGCAGCCTGCAGCGTTAGACCTGGGTAGTAGCAGAATGCCGGGATCTCGATGCCGTTCTGGCGGGCTACCTCAATTAACAGCGCGCCTTTCTCGGCCTGTATCGCCTGGCCGTTGATGGTGAGATTTATGAGTTCCGCCATGCTATACCGCCACCATTTGCCGATCCCTCGCGAGCCGTTTTTCGAAATCTTCCGCGAACTTTTCGACGATGGAGATGGTCGGCATGGCCGCCGCATCGCCCAGCGCACAGAACGTCCGGCCCAGCATATTTTTCGAAAGCTCACCTAAGAGCCCGATGTCGTCATGCCTGCCGCCGCCGTCATCGAAACGCTGCAGGATCTTGCGCAGCCACGTCGTGCCCTCGCGGCACGGGATGCACCAGCCGCAGCTTTCGTGCGCGTAGAATCGCATGATCCGCAGCGCGACCTTCACCATGTCCGTGGTTTCGTCCATCACCACCATGCCGCCCGATCCCAGCATGCTGCCGATCTTCGCCAGTGAATCGTAATCCATCGGGATATCGCACTCGTCGGCCTTCAGGATGGGGCAGGACGATCCGCCAGGAATCACCGCCTTCAGCTTCTTGCCGCCGGGAATGCCGCCCGCGATTTCGTTGATGAACTTCATCATGGGATAACCCAGCGGGACTTCGTACACACCGGGTTTGTTCACGTGGCCCGAAACGCAGAGCAGCCGCGTCCCGCCGTTCTTGGGCGTACCGAGCGCCGCGAATGCCGCTCCGCCATCTCGGATGATCGCCGGGATCGCACTAAAAGTTTCGACGTTGTTGAGCAGCGTCGGGCTGGCCCATGCGCCCGCAACCGCCGGAAACGGAGGTTTCATGCGCGGAACGCCGCGCTTGCCTTCCAGTGAATCGAGCAATGCAGTTTCTTCGCCGCACTCATAGGCGCCCGCGCCGGAATGCGTGTACAGATCAAAATCGAATCCGGTCCCGAGGATGTTCTTGCCCAGATAGCCTTGCGAATACGCTTCCGCAAGCGCGCGATCCATGTGATCGATCAGGTAGCGATACTCGCCGCGGATGTAGATGTAGCCCTTGTGCGCATCCATCGCCAGGCCGGCAATCAGGATGCCCTCGATCATCTGGTGCGGATCGTATTCCATCAGCAGCCGGTCCTTGCAGGTACCCGGCTCGCTTTCGTCCGCGTTGATGACGATGTACTTCGGCTTGGGCGAACTGCGCGGGACAAAACTCCACTTCAGTCCTGTTGGGAATCCGGCGCCGCCACGGCCGCGCAGAGCCGAGGTCTTCACCTCTTCGATGATCTCCTCCGGCTTCATCTCGCGGGCTTTGCGGAATGCTTTGAATCCATCGTTGGCAAGGTAGGTCGCCAGCGATTCCGAATTTTCCAGTCCGAAGCGCTTGCTCAGGATCCGCGTCTCCAGAGGGCTCGGTTCGTTGTAGAGCTTCTTCGGCATCCGTTACTGTGCCTTCCTGAGTCCGTCGATCAGCTGGTCCAGCTTTTCGGGTGTGACGTGATGATGGAAATCGTAATTGATCTCGACCGCCGGGGCCCACGAGCAGGCGCCCATGCATTCGACCTCTTCGAGAGAAATCTGGCCGTCCGCAGTCACCTGTTTGTGACTGATGCCGAGCTTCTTGCAGGCGTGTTCGTAGAGTTCCATGCCGCCCACCAGCAGGCAGCTGATGTTTGTGCAAACCTGGACGTGAAACTTGCCCATGGGCTTGCGATGCAGCATCGAATAGTAGCCCACCACCTCGTCGACCTGGAGCGGAGTGACCTCGCAGCGGCGGGCCACTTCATCGATCAATTCCGGAGTGATCGAGCCGACCTCGTCCTGCGCGTAGATCAGCATCGGCACGACAGCCGACCGCTTCTTTCCTTCCGGATACGCGGTGAGCATCTTCGCGAATTTCTGTTCGAGTTGCGGCGAAAAAGTCATCATTACCGATCCGTGTCACCCAACACAAAATCCATGCTTCCCAGAGCCGCGATCGAGTCGGCGATCATCGTATTTTCAAGCATCGTAGGAAGACCCTGCAGGTTGCCGAAGCTGGGAGTGCGCATGTGGACGCGATAAGGCTTGGATGTGCCGTCGCTCACAACATAGTAGCCGATCTCCCCGCGCGGAGCCTCGATGCATTGGTACGCTTCGCCCGCGGGAACGCGGAAACCTTCCGTAACAATCTTGAAATGATAGATGAGCGACTCCATCTGGGTCTTCATCTTTTCGCGTTCCGGAAGAACCACGTGCGGCGCATCCGCCTGCCACGCACCCTCCGGCATTCCTTCCAGCGCTTGCGTGATGATCTTGGCGCTTTCACGCATTTCCTGGATGCGCACGCGGTACCGGGACCACACGTCGTTGCTGGTTTCCACCGGCACCTTGAAATCGAACTTCTCGTAGCTCGAATACGGCTCGGACTTGCGAATGTCCCAGTTCAAACCCGCGCCCCGCAGCATCGGCCCAGTGACGCCCAGGTCCAGCATGTCTTCGAGCGAAATGTATCCGACGCCTTGCGTGCGCTGCATCCAGATCGGATTTGCGTTCAGCAGCTCTTCGTACTCGTCCACCTTGCTGGGGAACGCCTTGATGAATTTGCCGACCACCTGCTGCCAGCCACGCGGCGGTTCCAGCGCCAGCCCGCCGATGCGGATATAGCTGGTCATCATGCGCTGGCCCGAGAACATCTCGAAAATGCGCAGGATGTCTTCGCGCTCCCGGAAGCAATAGAAGAACATCGTCATCGCGCCGATGTCGAGCGCGTGCGTTCCCAGCCAGACCAAGTGGCTGTTCAGCCGCGAGAACTCGGTCATCATGACGCGGGTCCATTGCGCGCGCGCCGGGATTTCGATTTGCAGGAGCTTCTCTACGGCCAGCGCATAAACCAGGTTGTTCGAAAGATTCGCCAGATAGTCGACGCGGTCGGTCAGCGTCACCGCCTGCTGCCAGTTCTTCTGTTCGAATTCCTTTTCGATGCCGGTGTGCAGGAAGCCGATGTCGGGTGCGGCGCTGACGATGGTCTCGCCTTCAAGTTCCAGCACGATGCGCAGCACGCCATGCGTCGAAGGGTGCTGCGGACCCATGTTCAGGGTCATCCGGCGCGGCGCGGCGGGCGTCGCGGGAATTTCCTGGACGGCCGGGATCGTCGATGTGTGGTCTTCGAAGGACTGCTTAATGTTGCTCATGGATTCACTCGCTCGGGTAGCTGTACTTGTACCCGTGCACTGGATAATCTTTCCGCAGCGGATGCCCTTCCCAGTCGATGGGCATCAGGATGCGCACCAGGTTCGGATGATTGCGGAACCCGATGCCGAACATGTCGAACACCTCGCGCTCATACCAGTTCGCCGAGCGCCACACCCCGGTTGCCGAATCGATCTCCGGATTTACCCCGCTCACCAAACACTTCAACCGCAGCCGGTGATTCTTTTCGATGGAGTGGAGATGGTAGATCACTTCGAAGCGCGGCTCGGCCGGATGCATATCGACGGCCGTAATGCCGCTCAGACGAACGTACTTCTCAGAGTCCTTCAAGTGCCGGCACAGATCCACGATCCGCGCGGGGTCCACGACGAGCGTCGTCTCGCCGAAAGCTTCCTTGGTTTCGAGGATCGCCGGATGGTTCACAGGCTGACTCACTTCGTGTCTCCCTTTTTCAGGATCGCCCAGTCGAGCGCGCCCTTTTTCCACACGTAGAAGAATCCCACCAGCACCAGCGCCACGAAGATCAGCATTTCGAAGAAGCCGAACATTTTCAGGTCGCGGTACACCACGGCCCACGGATACAGGAACACGGCTTCGATATCGAACAGGATGAAAATCATCCCCACCAGGTAGAACTTGACGCTGAACCGTTCGCGCGCCGAACCTACCGGCGCCATGCCGGATTCGTACGGCGTGTCCTTGAGCGGCGACCGGGCGCGTTTGCCCAGGACAGTGGACACCAGGATCAGCACGGAGGCGAGGCCCGCCGCAATGAGTACCTGAATCAGGACTGGGAAGTAGATTTCGGGATAATTTTGTGGCATCGTTCGAGTGCCGCGCGGTCCGCTCCGGAGATCACCCCGCGCTGGCCAGTGATCAGAACCGTAACTATTGAATATAATGATCGGCGAAACGGGGTGTCAAACGCGCTACATGGAAAGTGCTGAAACAAAGACGATTGAAGTTGTTGTAAACGGCGAGCCGCGGCGCGTCCCGGAGGGACTTTTTCTCGACGGTCTGCTGGTCTGGCTGAAGATCGATCCTTCGCGCGTGGCGGTGGAACGCAATCTCGCGATCTCCCGCAAGGCCGATTGGCCGTCGACGCGCGTGGAGCCGGGAGACCGCCTCGAGATTGTGTGGTTCGTGGGCGGAGGATAGTTCCACGACTTGGACGCAGGTGGGCCCTATTGACTTGCCCCCCCAGTCGAGTACAATCGGTAAGATCCAAGGAACTTCATAAAGAACGGATCGCCTTCTTCATGTTTAAATCGCGCAAAAGCCGTCCCGAAGCACAGGTCCCCGAAAGGACCTATTCGTCGAGCGAGGTAGCTGACGTCGCAGGAGTCAGTTTGCGGCAATTGCAATGGTGGGATGAGCGCAAAGTGGTCTCCCCGCGGCATGAAGGACACCGCCGCGTGTACGATCCGGCCGAGGTGATCGAGATCACCGTGATCGCCGAGCTGCGCCGCAAAGGATTCTCGCTTCAGAAAATCCGCCGCGTGCTCCGCTTCCTGCAGCGCGAGATGGGCCGCCGCCTGGCCGAGGTCCTGCAAAATAACTCCGACCTCCACCTGGTCACCGACGGAAAATCGATCTACCTCGAGGATCACCAGGAGCGCATCATCGATATCCTCAAGAACGCCCGCCAGCCCATGTTCCTGGTGTGCGTGAGCGACCAGGCTCGCCGCCTGGGCGAATCGGACCGCAAACCGGCCCGCATGGAATCCGGCGCCGCCGCCCGGCGGGCAGCCCGAATGGGCTAGTCTCGTTCGCGCCCCAGCCTGGGACTTTCCCCGGTTTTGTCCTGGGCGGACTCCCCTTTCAAAACTGTTATACTGAAACCGCTGGAGGCCTTACGCATGGCTAAGTCTCGTCGCCGTAGCTACTTCCTGGTTCCGACCTTTATCGTCCTGTGCTCCGTCGTGGCTGGAGTTATGGGCAGCAGGGGGGTCTCGGCAGCCTCGCCGGCGGATGACGCCGACCAGAGCCTAAAGGCATTTACTAAGGTCTATAGCACCGTCGAGCAGAACTTTGCCGACGAAGTGAAGCCCGAAAAGGGCGTCTACAAGGGCGCGATTCCGGGCATGCTCCGGACTCTCGACCCGCACTCCAATTTCTTCGATCCCCGGGACTACCAAGCCCTTCGGGAAGACCAGCGCGGCCGTTACTACGGCGTGGGCATGTCCGTCCAGGCGCGCAATGGAAAGACCATGGTCATGGCGCCGTTCTCCGGCTCCCCAGCCTACAAGGCAGGCCTGCGGCCGGGCGACGTGATCCTGGAAGTTAACGATAAGAAGACCGATAACCTGACCACTACGGAAGTCGCCGACCTGCTCAAAGGGCCGCGCGGCACCAAGGTCCAGGTGAAGATCGGCCGCGAAGGCCTCGATCAGCCTTTGGTGTTCAACATCATCCGCGACGAAATCCCGCGCTTCAGCGTGCCGGACGCCTTCTATGTCAAGCCGGGCATCGGCTATGTGAAGGTAAGCCAGTTCAACGAGAATACCGGCAAAGAGCTGGAAGATAAGCTGAAGAAGCTGGATGAAAAGCAGATGCGGGGCCTGGTTCTGGACCTGCGCGAGAATCCGGGCGGCCTTCTTAATGAAGGCGTCGACGTGGCCAGCCACTTCCTGAAGAAGGGCGATCTGGTGGTCAGCCATCACGGCCGCAACTCCCCCAATAAGAACTACGCGGCGCGCACCGACGGCGCAGGCAAGGATTACCCGATCGTAGTAATCGTCAACCGCTATACTGCTTCGGCGGCCGAGATCGTCAGCGGCGCTCTGCAAGATCATGACCGCGGCTGGATTCTGGGCGAGACCACCTTCGGAAAGGGCTTGGTTCAGACGGTATTCCCGCTGAACGATAACACCGGGCTGGCGCTCACCACGGCGCATTACTATACGCCCAGCGGACGCCTGATCCAGCGCGATTACTCCAACATTTCGTTCCTGGACTATTACACGCACTCGAATCTCGATCAGAGGAACATGGCGGACGTCAAGATGACGGATAGCGGCCGCACCGTTTACGGCGGCGGCGGCATCACTCCGGACGAAAAGTTCGAGCCAGCCAAATACAACGCCTTCCAGATCGAAGTTCTCCGCAAGTACGCGCTCTTCAATTTCTCGGCCAAGTACTTCGGCAATCGCGACGCGAAGCTGCCCAAGGGCTGGGAACCGGGCGACGACGTAATCAACGAGTTCCGTGCGTTCCTGGAAGCTCAGAAAGCCAACTTCACGCCGGCGGATTTCGCGGCGAATCGGGACTGGATCAAGAAGGAACTGAAGCGCGAGATGTACATCACGGCCTTCAGCCAGGATGAATCGCAGAAGGTCGCCATTGAGCAGGATCCCGAGGTCCTGGCGGCTATCGATTCCATGCCCAAGGCCAAGGCCCTGGTCGACAACGCGAAGAAGCTGCTGGTGCAGCGCACCGGCGTACCGCAGATCGCGGCGAAGTAAGCCGGCTCGCTCTTCAATAGATTGCGTCCACAAATTACCGTTCTCGATGCGGGCGGCCAGTATTGTCACCTGATTGCGCGTAAAGTCCGCGATCTGGGTGTCTATGCGGAAGTCGCTCCCAGTGAAACCCCTGCCGCGGAGCTGGCCGGCCGTAAAGGCATCATCATTTCCGGCGGACCTTCCAGCGTTTACGATCCTGGCAGCCCCACCATAGATCCACGTTTGCTCCACGCCGGCATCCCCGTGCTCGGCATTTGCTATGGGCAGCAGTTGATGGCGCACATCCTCGGCGGCCGGGTTGAAAAAGGCGATCGCGGAGAGTACGGATTCGCTCAATTGGATCTGCGGCACGGCGACGGATTGTTCCGGGGAATCGAAGGCCGCCAGCAAGTGTGGATGAGCCACCGCGACGCGGTTCAGGATCCCCCGCCCGGCTTCGAGGTCCTGGGCAGCACGTCGACGTGCACTGTTGCTGCGATGGCGTCGCCCGAACGCGGGCTCTATGCGGTCCAGTTTCATCCGGAAGTGGCCCACACGCCCTGCGGCACGCAAATCCTGACGAACTTCGTCTTCGGCGCCTGCGGATGCGTGAAGGATTGGGATCCGGCGGGCCAGGTGCAAGCCGTCGAAGACCAGATTCGTGCGGTGGCCAAGGATCGCAATATTTTCTTCTTCGTCAGCGGCGGCGTGGATTCGACCGTGGCCTACACGCTATGCCTGCGGGCGCTGGGGCCGGAGCGTGTGCACGGAACCTACGTCGATACCGGCCTGATGCGTGAGGGTGAGACGGAATTCGTCCGCGACAATTTTGCGTCCTTGGGCGCGCGCGCGTTTGCGGTAGAAGATGCGGCCAAGCAGTTCTTAAGTTCTCTTGCAACTGCTGTTAATCCAGAGGCCAAACGCCACATCATCGGCGAAGAGTTCGTGCGCGTGCAGCAGCGGATTCTCGAGTCGGAGCACTTTCTCGACGGGAGCTGGATTCTCGGCCAGGGCACGATCTATCCCGATACCATCGAGTCCGGCGGAACGGCCAAAGCCGATCTGATTAAGACGCATCACAACCGCGTCGCCGGGATTCAGAAGCTGATCGACGAGGGCCGCATTATCGAGCCGCTGTCCTCGTTTTACAAAGACGAAGTGCGCGCGATCGGCCGGCAGCTGGGCCTGGCACCCGCGCTGCTCGATCGTCATCCGTTCCCGGGACCGGGTCTCGCCATCCGATGTTTGTGCACGACGTCCCAAGCGCACGTTGAGAAGCTTCCGGAGGGCTGGCTGCTGCCGGTGCAAACGGTCGGCGTGCAGGGCGATTCGCGAACTTACCGGGCGGTGCTCGCGATCGACGGCTTTCCCGATTCACAAGAGGAATCGAGCAGCCTGATCAACAAGATGGACCGGATTAATCGGGTAGTGGCCGAGGTCTGGACCGCCGGGAAACTAGGAAACATGCAGGCTGTCCCCGGTTTTCTGACGGCGGAACGGATCGACAGGCTGCGGCGCGCCGACGCGGTTGTCCGTCGGCTGACGCACGCCAGCGGGTTCGATCAAGCGGTGTGGCAGTTCCCCGTGGTGCTGATGCCCCTGGGGACGCCGGAGCGCCCCGATTCGGTAGTCCTGCGGCCCATCGATTCAGTGGACGGCATGACCGCCAGCGTCGTCCGGATGCCCAAGGATTTGCTCGCTGAGATCGTACGCGAGCTGAGCATGATCCCCGGCATCGCGGGCGTGTTCTACGATCTTACGAACAAGCCGCCCGCGACGATCGAGTGGGAATAATACCCGCGAATATCTACTGCTTACCTTTGCCCTGTCCGCCGCCAGGAACGTTGATCGCACCTTCATCCCAGTGCTCGTCCGCCTTGCCATCCACGAATCGCCACATGTCGAAGTGCGTGGTGGTGTAGGTTTGTCCAGGATTCCGCGGGTCGGGCCGAGGACCGCTCACGGAGGCTACGCAGACAATATCCTTACCTTGGGTGGTCACCGCGACGATCTTGGTTTTCCAGTCCTTGGGGTCCGCTGGAATGGGCTGCGGTGCGGCCTTGCTGAACGCCGTCATCACAACCTGGCGGCCGGAACCGAACGCGGGATTGTGCTGAATGTATTTCTCCGTCAGCCACTTGTCGGCTTCATTCCAATGCCCGTACGCCAGCAGGTCGATCACGATGTGCATCGCGGCCTGCTTGTTCTTGTTCAGCGTCTTGTCCTTATCCTTGAATAGCGGAGTCGGATCGACCGCCCCAACCACCGGCGCCGCCTGTCCGAACAGGTTCGCAGAAGCTATCAACGCGGATATTCCCAAAAGGGTGATGCGAAGTTTCATGGGTACCAGTGTATTAAATCTGGGCCGCGTTCAGGATCTCAGTGATCAGCGAGTCGTAGTCGACGCCGGCGCTCAGCGCGGCCTGGGCGAAATCCTCGTCCTGCGCCAGCGACGGGTTGGGATTCGCCTCAATCACGAACACGTCGCCCTGCGGAGTCAGCCGAACATCAACACGCCCGAATCCGTGTATCTTCAGCACGCGATACACCTTGCGTGCCAGAAGCTTTAAATGGTCCTCGCAGCCGGGCGGAAGTTCGGCCGCGGGACCGTTCTTGATGCCCCACTTCTCCCGATACTTTTCGTTCCACTTGGCGTGGGAAGTGGCGAACTTGGGTACGTCGTCGGGTACCTGTTCGAAAAAGATTTCGCGCGGGGGAAACACCGTCAACCGGCGGTTCCCCAAAACGCTGAGATACAGCTCACGGCCTTCGATGTACTCTTCGATCAGCACGTCGCATTCGAATTTTTGATGAAGGTAGTGGACGCGATCCATGGCTTCATCGGCGGTGCGCACGAAAGAAGCCTTGGCGATGCCGTCGGACGATTCCTCGCCGACTGGCTTCACGAACGCCGGATACTTGAAGCGCTGCAACCCGCGCACGGGGCGAGCCTGATGCGAGACGACGAACCTAGGCAGACGCACGCGATGATAGGCCAGGACCTTCTTGGCGAGCGCTTTGTCCTTGCACAGCAGCAATCCCTCTGGTCCGGAGCCCGTGTAGCGAACCTTCATCAACTCCAGCAGTGCCGGGATATTGGGCTCATGGGAACGGTCGTGATGGAAGGATTCGGTCAGGTTGAAGACGATATCCGGCGCACAGGCCTTGAGCTTTTCGACGATGGTGGTGACGTTATCGAATACCGCCAGCGTTTCGACTTGATGACCCAGGCGCTGGAGACTGTCGAGCACACTCGCTTCGGTGGGCTTTTGATATTCCCGAAGGGACTCGGGAGTAAACTTCTCTTCCGGATCGGCTCGCTGGGCGATGTCGAACAGAACCAGAATTTTCATGTCTACACGGACCTCTTAAATCTGCCAGTGTACAAATGATTCGTCACCAAAGTCGCTAAATATGCCGCCAGTTCGAATTGTAGCCGCACCGGATCGCGTGGCGCTGCCAGCTTCAAGTCCTGGCAGCGCTGGATCAGCCGCCGCACCAGCATACTGACCGTGTATTTTCGCTGCCCGGTCCATTGCACGATGGACGCAATCAGGGCGGCGCGATGCTTGCGCATCACCTTGGCGGCGGATTCTCCGCCGGGATCGCCGTTGCTGAAGATAGCGCGCAGATCGGCATCGTAGAAATCCGGAAAATCTTCCGCATACATCTTGCGGCGGCCGGCGTAGTATTTCGCCAGCGTTTTGCGGAGCTTGCTGGCCTCATAAGAGCGGCGGCCTTTGACCACCGCGGGCTTGGTGCCGGCGACCTCCTGCATCACGGAGTGGATGTATTCGAGCTTCTCCAGCGCCTTCCATCCCTTGTACTTCGCCCGCCATTCTTCCGGCGGGCTACCCAGCCACACGGCGAACGTTTCCGAAAAATCCTCTTCCGGGTGAGCCTGCGCATACCAGTTCGGCAGGTGCTGCACGAAGCTCTTGCTATACGGCCGCGGCGTGTACGTTTCCGGAGTGTACTCGGTCTCGGGGCTCCCAAAGACTTCTTGCCAGTCCTTGCGCGCGGAAAGCTTATAGGCATGGTCCACGGCGTGGCCGCATTCATGCCGCAGCAGCATCTGGCACCACTGCGGCGTGCCTCCTTCGACTTCCATCATCAGGTGCATCTCGAGTGTCTTCAAACGAGCATGCGCCAGATAGAACGGGATGGCGATCGCGGGAACACCCGTGGGCGAGAACCACTCATCGCCCAGGTAACAATCGGGACGAAGGGTCACGCCGCGCGCAGCCAAGTCGTCGAACAACTGGTTGACGCGCGGTTCGAGCTCGCTGCCTTGCAGGCGGACGCCTAAATCGCAGATCCGCAGCGCGAGCATTTCCTCGTCCTTCAGCGAAACCCATGCGGGTTCCGCGCTGGTCTCCATGGGTCTATCCTAACGCGAGGTGCCACGCACGGCTTCATCGGCCGGCGCGTACAGTCGAAACGTTTGCCTTCCCAGAAGAGGAGGGCACCGTCTGATTCACTTTTTTCGAGCCAGATGGCTTCTCCTTTGGGACGTTGGCCTTGGCCAGCCACTTGACCAGCGGTGCGCTTCTCGTATACCTGCCAGGCGTCAAAAAAATCCCAATTGTCGGAGTGGCCTCCGCCAGCTCCGAACTCCGTCCCGGCTCCAACTACCGCAAGTCCAGACTTAGCCCTGCTGCTGAGCCAGACTACGATGCCCTTCTTGCCGTCACCCCGGTGAATAACTAACAGCGCATAGTCGGGTAATCCGTCGCCGTCGAAATCACCACGAAGGTAAAACGGATTGAGCCAAGTGCCGATTTCATATGCCGCCTTGAAAGACGAAGTCGAGATAACTGGTTCGAGGACTCTCGGAACGTTCCATGGCAGCGTGTCACCAGCCGCTGCTATCGCGGCCAGTCCTAACACCGTGATCGTCAAGAAGCTCAGGCTCATCACTCTCAGCTTAGTGGAAGGCCGATAGCGGGGGTGGGCATCAGAATTCAGCTATCGAGCCGCTAGCAGCGGCTCGATGCTTTTCAGATTCGCGCGCGCATACTGAGCTTCTTCGATATCGCCATTCAAATCGAGCATCGCGCGAAAGTGCTTCGCCGCCGCGGACAGCGTTTCCAGGCTCCCATTCGCCTGCGCAAGCCGGGCGTAGCACAGCGCCAATGCGTAGTGCGCGTAGGGATCGTTAGGATCATACGCCAACGATTTCTGGCAATACCCGACCGCCAGCTCGAAGTGCGCCTGGTTGCGTTCCGAATCGCAGAGCCCGAAATAGGCCAGGCTACGCAGGTCGCGCCACGTATCAGTCTGCGCAGCACGCTTCTTCTTGCCGAGCCCGACCAAGAACCCCACCACGTAATAATTCATCTGCCCGGCGAGCTTGCTATCGAAATCACTCAGCTTCAGATACTGGACGTATTCGCCGGCGGCATCCGGATAGCCACCGCTCAGGCGAAGACTCTCGGCCAGCCACATGTGCGGCTCGGCGACCGTCGGCGCGATCTTGATCGCCGCGCGGGCAGAATCGATCGACTGCGGATAAAGCTGCTTCATGCGATAAGCCTGCGCTTGCATATACAAAGCAGGTGCGTTCGTCTTCTCGCGCTGCGTGACGATGTTCAACTGTCGAATCGCCTCGTCCGTGCCGCCGATGTCGAGCAGCATCCCCGCTAGGCTCGCGCGCGCTTCCATGTAATCGGGATCGATCGCGATGGCCTTGCGAAACGCCGCTTCGGAATTCTTCTCGTCGAAGAGGGAATTGTAAGCGCGGCCCAGATACAACGCGGCCTGGCTGTAGGTCCCGTCGAGCTGCAGAGCCTTCTCGAACCGCGCCACGGCTTTCTTGTAGTTATCGACGCCGCCCTTGTTGTAGAGCTTCAGCCCCTCATCCAGCTCATCGACGGCCGCTTTATTGCGGCGGCGAACGATTAGGATTTTGAGCGACACGGTGGAATCGCGGCCGGGGTAGACCATTTCGTCGCGCGGGCCATCCGGCTCGTAGCCCTGTTTGACCCCCTGAATCGTGTGATTGCCCGGCTTCAAGCCCGGCAACCGCAGCGGAGAGCTTTTATTGATAACCCCTTGCGACACCCCATCGACGAACAGTTCGACGCCGTCCATGTTGGTTTCGAAAATCAGCGTGCCGTCTTTCGGCGGAGGCGCATTCGACGAGCGCAGGCTCGCCGGGATGTAGGATAGCCCCATCTTGGGATCGAAGCTGCCACGATCGCTGGTGGGATTCTGCATGCCCTTGGTGGCCTCACGGACATTCGTGCGAGTATAGTCGGCCAGCTCGTCCGCGGTGACGATGCCGTCACCGTCTTCATCCGCCCAGCCTTCCAGGCCCTTGACGACGTAGTAAGTGAAGATGCCGTGGCCGCCGCCCCAATCCTTGCTTTCGAAGGATCGTTCGCGGTCGCGGCTGGCGGTGAGTGAAAACATCGAACGCGAAAGATCCAAGAGGCTCCGGTTGTACGCTACGGCGTCAGCGTCCGGAGTAATGGCCCCGCTATGGCAGGAATCGGTCACTAGGACCTTCCACTTGGCTTTAATCTTCGATCCAGCCACCGTGCCGAGCGTATCCATGGGATAACCGGTGCCGGGAATGTTTTTGGGATCCAGATCGTAGGGCGCCAGATACGCGCGTCCGCCCTGGATGAAGCCGTGGCCAGCGAAGTATACGAAAACGCGATCGTCTTCCTTGGCGACCGAGGGCAGCCAGCTTTCCAGCTCGGTCTTTAGGTTCGCGAGTGTGGCCTTCGGGCCGGTCAGCCGGTGGACGTTTTCAGCGCGGAAGTTGCCGCCTTCGGGGCTGATCAAGACCGAGTAGATCGCGTCCGCGTCGCGCTCCGAATAATCCAGTTGTGCGCTGGTGGGAAGATTCTTGTAGCCTGCCACCCCGACAATCAGCGCATAGCCGCGCGGGATCGTCGTAGGCGCAGCTGCCGGCCGGTCCTCTTCATACTTCAAATCGCGAGATTTGGATTGTTGAGCCGATTTCGACTGGGCATTTAACTGCACAAGCGCTATCAGCGCGACGAAAACAAAACTAGCGGTGCGCCAGGCGAAGCTCATAAATCACCGGTCCTGTTAACGGCTGTTTGGACGATAGCACGGTGCCACCCTTCTCTTCGAGAAAGAGTAACTCACGCGGTGTGGGGCCCGCCACGCCGCTCAGATTCGACGGCAGCTTTTCTCCCGGCGCAACCGGCCGAACTCCCGCGGAATTGTCGATGCACTCGCCGCGAGCCTTGAACACTTCATCATCGCACCGCGGGTGCATGGACGAAGGCAGATTGGGGTCGTGCGGCGGTGGCGGAGGCAGCTGCTGATACCCGTGCGGCATCTCCACCGGGCTGACCAGCCAGTACATAATATCCTGACCGGCGGGGCCGGCGATGCGGAACCATCCTTGTGTTGCCGGCACCACGTATTCTTTGCCCGCTTCGATCCGGTTGTCGCTGCCCGTGTCGGTTCGCGGGAACAGCAGTTCATAAGTGCCCGCGGTTCCGTGGTTCATCACGTACAGGAAGCCCGAGAAATTGGTGGTCAGACGGAAACGAAGCCGCTCATTCGGCGCGAAGACAGTCGCGGGATTCATCGCCTTCCAGCCCGAGCCTTCCTCGCGTTCCACGATGACACGAACGCGCTGCGGCTCGGCTGCGTGTGCTGAAGGAATGCCCGTGGCCGCGCATGCGAGCAGAACGAAACTGGTTAGTCTGATCACTTGTGCTTTAAGGCGATATCGACAACCAGCCGCGCATCCGGCGCGCTGCTGGGATTGACAACATAAGCCGCGTTTTCGATTTTTCCGTCAGCCGACGCCGAGTCGACCTTTTCAAATACCAGATCGCGCGAATTCACCTGCGCTCGCAGCTTGGATACCACGTCGTCGCCCAAGGATGCCTGGGCTACCAATGATCGATCAGAGCCACGGCTTCCGTCCTTGGTAACCGTGCCGCCCATCGAATAGATCAGCTTGTCCAGATCCGGCTCGGGCTGCCGCGTGAGCACGATGAACAGCTTCTCACTACCGGCCTGCTCGTCGAATACGAACTGTCCGCGCTCGCCGGAGGGAATCTGGCGGGATTCGCCCTTGCTGACGTGATTGCTGCCGCCCGCGACTTCGGCCGACGGGAACAGAAGCTTCCAGGTGCCGCTCGATCCGCGCATCACCACGTAAAGATATCCGGAGGTGTTCGCGTCCACCTTGAGGCGGATGCGGTCGCCGGACCGGAAACTCGTATCGGGATCGACTTCGTTGTATTGGCCACCCGCGTCGCGCTTCAGGACCGCGTAGCGGAGTCCCAGCGGTACCGAGGCGGACAGTGTGTGCGTGTCGCCTGCCTTGGCCGTACCCTTGGTTGCGACGGACTTCGTGGGCACCGACTTGGTCGCGGCTTTCGCCTCGGGTTCCTTCGCAGCAGCAACGGGCTTAGCGGTGTCAGGTGGGGGAGTGTAAAACAGCTCACGCGCCTTGAGGGTCGGCTCTTGTGCCTGAAGCATCCCCATAGGGGCCGCCAAAATCGTGAGGGCTAATAAATGTTTCATGGATTGCCGCCTCATACTATCATCGCCTGCTGACACCTGACGCGGGATGAGGGGTTTACCTTAGGCCACGCCACTTCGTCTAACTCCCTGTCCCATCGGTTCCGCGCAGTGGCCATCCAAAGCGGCTCATCTCTGGCCCCTGGCCCCTGGCCCCTGCGTTGCGACACAATAGGATATGGGACACCGTATTGGCATTCTCACCGGCGGCGGCGACGTTCCCGGGCTGAATTCCGTCATTAAGGAAGTGGTTTACCGGGGCACGGAAAACTGCTGCGAAGTGGTGGGTATCCGCCGGGGTTGGGAAGGGCTTACGCACCTGAATCCCGACGATCCGGCCACCAAGAAGCATTACATCCTGCCGCTTGACCGCGCCAACACCCGCACCATCGACCGGTTCGGCGGCACCATGCTTCACTCCAGCCGCACCAATCCGGCGAAGATGAAGGCCCTGCCGCCGTTCTTGTCGCCGGAAAGCTTCCCGCAGAAGAACGGCAGGTGGGATCTGACCCCGCACGTGCTGAAGAACCTCGAGTGGCTGAAGCTGGACCACCTGATCGCGATCGGCGGCGACGATACCCTCAGTTACGCAGCCGCGCTCGACAAGGTCGGGGTGAAGGTGATCGCGATCCCCAAGACCATGGACAACGACGTCCGCAATACCGAGTACTGCATCGGATTCTCGACGGCGATCACGCGCGCCATGGACGCGATCCAGCGCCAGAGGACCACCGTAGGCTCGCACGAACGCGTCGGCATCTTCCGCGTGTTCGGCCGCGACGCGGGCTATACGTCTCTTTATACGGCGTTCGTCACCTCCATCCGTTGCTGTATTCCTGAATACGACGTCCAACTGGACAAGCTGATTGACCTGCTGATGGTGGAGAAGCGCACAACCGACAGCAACTACGTGTTGGTGGTTCTTTCCGAAGGCGCGAAGTGGGAAGGCTACACAGTGCAGGAGTACGGCGAGCCCGACGCCTTCGGCCATCGCAAGAAGGCCAGCATCGCGGAAGCGCTCAGTACCGAGATCAGCCGCCGGACGGGCGAAGAGAGTATCGTGAGCGATCTGACTTACGATCTGCGCAGCGGCGATCCAGACTTCGTGGACAAGCTGATCGCGGCAAACTTCGGGAATCTTGCCATGGACGCCCTGCTCGCCGGCAAAAGCGGCGTGATGGCCGCGCTAGTCGAGGGCCGCTACTCGCTGGCGCCCATTCCCGATCCGGCGCTCGGTCCTCGCAAGGTGGACATCGAGACCATGTACAACACCGAACGCTACCGGCCGAAATACGCCAACAAGCTCGGGCTTCCGATCTTCCTGACGCGTGCATAAAGAAAGACCATGAGCTTGCTAGACCGATTGTGGCCGCGTCGCCCGCCGGTCCGTACCGCGGATCCCGCCACCATCCGCGCGTTCTTCAACGAAGCGGCCGCGGACGAGGAGCATTATCCTTCGACCATCGACCCGCGGATCCTGCACGTTAAGGTCGTCCTGGAACATCTGGGCGATCTCAACGGCAAACGCGTGGCCGACGTCGGATGCGGCAAGGGCCGCTTTGCCCGGATCGTCAAGGAACGAAATCCTGGGGCGAGCGTGGTCGCGCTGGATCTGGCGGAAGCCATGCTGCGGCCGATTCCCTCCGAGATCGAGCGCGTGGCCGCCAGCATGACCGCCCTGCCACTGGCGACCGCGGCCTTCGACGGCGCCTATGCCACGGAGTCGCTGGAACACGCCGTGGACATCCCCGCGGCCGTGGCCGAGCTCGCCAGGATCGTGAAGCCCGGCGGGCGCATCGTGATCATCGACAAGAATGCCGAAGCCTGGGGGCGCCTCCAGACGCCGGAGTGGGAACAATGGTTCGGCCGCAAGGAACTCGAGAAGCTGTTAGCGCGCCATTGTAGAGAAGTGTCCAGCCAGCCGCTTTCCTATTGGGAAGATGTGGAGCCAGACGGCATGTTCCTGGTCTGGCTCGCCGTGAAGTAACCGTGATCGAAGAAGGGGACAGACCACTCTGTCCCATCGTGTAATTTCCCGACTTCGCGAACCAGCGTGGGAGCGGACAGAGCGGTCTGTCCCCTTTTTCACGCGCGCCCGCAAGCGGCCCTACTTGAACATCTTGAACAGGCCGCCCAGCGGATCGTAGAACTCATCCACGACACGTTCTTTCAGCGGAATGATCGCGTTGTCCGTAATCTTGATCTCTTCCGGACACACCTTGGTACAGCACTTGGTGATATTGCAGTACCCGATGTTGAAATCGTCCTTCAGCGCCTTCAAGCGATTGCCGGCATCCAGCGGATTCATCTCCAGCTGCGCCGTGTGGATCAGGAATCGCGGACCAATGAACTTGTCATGCAGGTTGTGGTCGCGCAACACGTGGCACACATCCTGGCACAGGAAGCATTCGATACACTTGCGGAATTCCTGAGGACGATCGACGTCGGCCTGCTGCACCCGCCAGGTCCCATCCGGTGCATCCGGCTTGCGCGGCGTGAATTTCTGGATCTTCTTCTTGACTTCGTAGTTCCAGGAAACGTCCGTGACCAGATCCTTGACGTGCGGGAACGTCTTCATCGGCTCCACGGTGACCGGCTGCGTCAGGTCCAGCTGGTTCAACCGCGTCATGCACATCAGGCGAGGCTTCCCGTTGATCTCGGCCGAGCACGATCCGCACTTGCCCGCTTTGCAATTCCAGCGCACCGCCATGTCGTTGGCTTGGCCTGCCTGGATCTTGTGCACCACGTCCAGAACCACCATCCCCGCTTCGTACTCAGTGGCGTAGTCGACGAACTTTCCGTTGCCCCGTTCGCCGCGCCAGATTTGGAAAGTGGCGGTGCTCATTTACTTTGTTCCTCGATGCACTTCTTCATCTCATCGGTCAGCGGGCACACCGGCATCCGCTCGATGCTCGGCTTGCCGTCCGGCCCCTGGACGATCTTCAGGTTGTATTTGCCCCACTCGGCGCTCTTGTCCGGATAATCGTCGCGGAAGTGCCCACCGCGGCTCTCTTTGCGTTCGAGAGCTGCGATCGCGATCATCTCGGAAATCGACAGCATGTTGTCGAGATCGAGCGCGGTATGCCACCCGGTGTTGTATTCGATATTGCCCGTGATTCCGGCCTTGGCGGCTCGCGCACGCAGCGCCGCGATCTTGCCCAGCGCTTCCTGCATTTCGCTTTCCGTGCGCACGATTCCCACCAGGTTTTGCATGATGTCCTGGAGTTCGCTCTGCACGGTAAACGGATTCTCGCCCGCCGCTCCCCGGTCGAACGGCGCCAGCGCAGCCTTGGCCGCGGCATCGACGTCGGCGGGATTCACCCGGCCTGCTCCGTTGTCTTTCGCGAATTTCGCGGCGTACTCCCCGGCGCGTTTGCCGAAAACCAGCAGATCGGAGAGCGAGTTGCCGCCCAGGCGGTTCGCTCCATGCAATCCGGCCGCGCTTTCACCCGCGGCGAACAAGCCCGGCACCGACGACATCTGCGACTCGGCATCCACCTGAATGCCGCCCATCATGTAATGCGTGGTCGGACCGATCTCCATCGGCTCCTTCGTGATGTCGAGATCGGCAAGCTGCTTGAACTGGTGGTACATGCTGGGCAGCTTTTTCTTGATGTGCTCCACCGAATTCGGAAGCTTCTCTTTTATCCAGGCGATATCCAGAAATACGCCGCCGTGAGGGCTGCCCCGCCCCGCCTTCACTTCGCGATTGATGCAGCGGGCCACGTGGTCGCGCGTCAGCAGCTCCGGCGGCCGCCGTGCGTTCTTGTCCCCTTGCGTGTAACGCCAGCCTTCGTCCGGATTGTCGGCAGTCTGTGGGCGATAGTTCTCGGGGATATCGTCGAACATGAACCGCTTGCCGTCCTTGTTCTTCAGGACCCCGCCCTCGCCGCGCACGCCTTCCGTCACCAGAAGGCCTTTGACCGAGGGAGGCCACACCATGCCGGTCGGGTGGAACTGAACGAACTCCATATCGAGCAGCGCCGCACCGGCCTTGTACGCCAGCGCTTGCCCATCGGCCGTGTACTCCCAGCTGTTGCTGGTCACGCGGAAGGATCGCCCGACGCCGCCTGTGGCCAGCACGATCGCCTTCGCGTGGAACACCATGAAGCGGCCCTTCTCGCGGTCATAGGCGAACGCGCCCACGCACCGTCCGCCGTCGAGCAGAAGATTGATCACCGTGGTTTCGGCGAAAACGGTGATGCCCTGGTGAATCCCGTGATCCTGAAGACTGCGGATCATCTCCAAACCGGTTCGATCGCCGACGTGCGCCAGCCGTGGATACCGGTGGCCGCCGAAGTTGCGCTGGTTGATCCGGCCGTCCTTGGTGCGATCGAAAATCGCTCCCCAGGCTTCCAGTTCCCGTACCCGCGCGGGAGCCTCTTTGGCATGCAACTCGGCCATGCGGCAGTTATTCAGGTATTGGCCGCCGCGCATGGTGTCGGCAAAGTGGACACGCCAATTATCGCGGTCATCGACATTGCCCATGGCCGCGGCCATGCCGCCTTCGGCCATCACCGTGTGCGCCTTGCCAAGCAGCGACTTCGTAACCACACCGGTCTTTGCGCCCGCGGCGGAAGCTTCAATGGCCGCGCGCAAGCCGGCGCCGCCCGCACCGATCACCAGAACGTCGAATTCATGAACCGGATAGTCGGCCACTTAGAGGATCCTCCAATCCGTCCAGATGTGCATGGCGCACAAGCGGATATACAGATCCACAAAGCCTACGTAGAACATGCTGATCCAGGCCCACAGCATGTGTTTGCGATTGAGGCCGGATACGCAGTCGTAGCACGATTTCCGCACTGGGCTCGTGGACAGCACATCCTTGCGCCCGCCGACCAGATGGCGGAAGGAATGGCATCCGAACGTGTACATGCCCAGCAGAATCGGGTTGACGATCATGACGAGGGAACCGACGCCGATGCCGAACTGCGTGCCGGGACCATTGGGACCGTCGAACCACAAACCCTTCCAGGCGTCGTAAGCCAGGATGAAGATGAAGAGGATCGCGAAGTACAGAAAGTAGCGGTGCGCGTTCTGGATCAGCAGCGGCCACTTGCGCTCGCCCCAGTAGCTCTTGCGAGGCTCGCCGACGGCGCAGGAGATCGGATCGGCCCACCAGGCTTTGTAGTATGCGCCGCGATAGTAGTAACAGGTGAAGCGGAATCCCAGCGGCGCCCACAGGATCAGCATTGTGCCGAAGAACGGCGCGAAGGACGGCCACCAAGTCGGCACTTCCCTGGTCAGCAGCGGCGAGAACATCGGCGACAGGTAACTGGTACCGGGAACTTCGAAGCAATAACGATCACCACAGTTGTAGTTGATGATCGCGTAGTTCGCGTAAACGATAAACAGCGCGTAGCCCAGGAACACCAGGAGCGGTTCCAACCACCATTTATCTTTACGCTGGGTCTGACCGAACTTGGCCGTAGGGAATCGGCCGCTTTTTAGCGGAACGTCAATCGAGGACATTCTGTCTCCGGGAGTACTTCAGGAAATTTCAGGATAGCGCCCCCGGCTCACCTTTCTCAAGCGCGCTTTAGAATCAACGGGCTATTGATCTCTCGATTGTCGATCACCACGTCCGCCCTAGCCTCCGGATCCTGTTCGTTTTCATAGATTTGCCACGCCGGCTCATAACGTAACGCATACTTACGACGGGTCACATCGGGAGGATCTACGCTGTCGCGTACTAGCGCGCGCGAAAGCGCCGTATCCGGATCGATATCGAGGAGAACCCGGTAATCCCAATACGCGTTGATCTCGCGACGAAACAAAAAGAGTCCTTCAAAGAGCAGGATGCAATTCGCTCCGACGATCACCGGTGGCGCATCCACGGGGAGGTCTGCACGATAGTCGAAGGTGACCTCGCGGCACATCACTGGGAATACTTGTCCGGAAAGAGGCTCCAACAGGGACCGCCTTATTGATTCATAGTCGAACGCGTCTTCAAAGTAGCCTTTCGAGGAATACTCTCCCTGACGGTAGCGCCGCTCGCGCGGATGATGAAATCCGTCCACGGAAGGACGCAGAATCTCGAGGCCCTTCCTAATTTTGAGAACCTGCCCAAGCTCATCCGCCAGCATCGTCTTGCCTGCGGCGCAGCGGCCGTCGATTCCGACCTTGAGCGGGCGGCCTTCTCGCTTTCGCGCTACGATCTCGTCCGCAAGAAACGTCAACAGGCCCGCGCGTCTCATGATTGCAAGTCAGCCACCGCACCTCAGAATAGCGTCCTGTTGCACGATTCCTAACCTGCTAATCTGCGGGACATGCCTCGCAAACGGGTGCGGTGCTGGTGGGCGAACGGTGACGATCCGTTATACGCCGCCTATCACGATGAAGAATGGGGAGTTCCACTCCATGACGACCGCAAGTTGTTCGAGATGCTGCTGCTCGAAGGGTTCCAGGCGGGCCTGAGCTGGATCACGATCCTGCGCAAGCGGGAGAACTTCCGCAAGGCGTTCCGCGAGTTCGACCCGGAAGTCATCGTCCGCTTCAAGCAGCGGGATCTGGAGCGGCTGATGCAGGACGCCGGAATTGTCCGCAACCGGCTCAAGATCGAAGGGTCGGTTCTAAATTCTCGAGCGTTTCTCGAGGCTCAAAAGGAGTCATGCTCGTTCGACAGCTTCATCTGGCAATTCACTGACGGCAAGACTCTGCGAAATCCCGGTGGATTGACCCGTGCCCAGATCCCCACCAAAACGCCGGAGTCGGATCGCATGTCGAAGGAACTCGTACAGCGAGGCTTCAAATTCGTCGGCTCCACGATCTGCTACGCGTTCATGCAAGCCGTCGGCATGGTGGACGACCACGTCGAAGGCTGCTGGAAATACAAAAGGCGTTAAGTTCTGCGGAGCCGGGCGATGGTTTCCAAGTGGTACGTTTGCGGGAACAGATCGACCATCGTCAGCGACTCGATTTGGTAGCTCGTAAGCCCCGCCAGGTCGCGAGCCAGCGTCGCCGGATCGCAGGAAACAATCGTCACCCGCGGCGGCGAGAGCCTTTGCAGATGCCCGACCACGTCCTTGCCTAATCCCGCGCGAGGCGGATCGGCCAAAACAAAGTCCGGGGTGGCTTGCAGGCGCTCAAGATAATCTTCCACGCGGGCTTGTTCCATCTTCACGGTCAGCTCGGCCCGCGACGCGTTGAATTCCAGGTCGTGCGCGGCGCTCGATCCCGTCTCTACGGCGGTCACCGAGCGGAATCGGCGGGCCATGGGCAAGGCGAACAATCCCACGCCGGCGTACAGGTCCAATGCGGATTCCCCGCCCTGTTCCGGGATCGCAGCTTCTACCAGTTTCTCCACCAGGAATCGATTCACCTGGAAAAACGATTTTGAGCTTACACGAAATGTGCCGAATGAGGTCTGGTAGTCAATCGCCTGCTTCGACTCGCACCATTCGTAAAACCGGCGGGCAACGGCGCGCTCCGTTTCGATCACGTTGATCTGGACATCGGTCTCGTCGGTGAAGATCTCGACAGCCTGAACGAACCGCGGGAAGCGCGGATCGCTCAGTCTTCCGCGCATCTCGGCCAGGGCCTGGTTCAGGCGCGGTGACGATACCGGGCATTCGCCCTCCACTGGAACCAGCTCATGCGAACGCGCGGCCAGGTAACCGATCTTTCCTTCGGCCACATGAAATTGAGCGCGATTGCGATACCCGAGCGGCGGACCGCTGATCACGCCAATCTCGCCTTCGAACTTGATCTTGCCGACGCGCTGCAACTGTTCGCGCAGGATCTCGACCTTGCGAGCGAGCTGGTACTCGTACGGCGCGTGCTGATAGTGGCAACCACCGCAAATCGTGAATAGCGGACACGGTGGCGCGACGCGCTCGGGTGCAGGCGTGAGCACCTCGACTAACGAGGCATGGACGTCCTTGCCGAAGTCGATCCGCGCGGTCTCGCCCGGCAGAACCGACGGCACAAGCACAACTCTACCGGCTTCCTCTTTGGACGCGCCTTGCGGCGCTAGACGGGCCAAGCCTTCGCCGCCATAGACCCACTTGTCAATTTGTACGTCGTGAGATGACATCGTTTACGATAAGAATTCCCTGCTAATGAAGATGAAACGAGTTCTATCCGGTATCCAGCCGACAGGCAGTCCGCACATCGGGAATTATCTGGGCGCGCTGAAGAACTGGGCCAAGATTCAGTATGACTACGATAGCATCTACTGCATCGTAGACCTCCACGCGATCACGGTCTACCAGGATCCCAAGGAGCTGAACACCAAGATTCAGCAGCTGGCAGGCATTCTGCTGGCCATCGGGATCGACAAGAAATCTCTGGTGCTGCAGTCGCGCGTTCCCGAGCACGCCGAGCTCGCCTGGCTGCTTACCTGCGTGACGCCGGTCGGCTGGCTGGAGCGCATGACGCAGTACAAGGCCAAATCACAAGCTCAGGAAACGATCAGCGACGGACTGTTGCAGTACCCCGTGCTCATGGCGGCCGATATTCTCCTGTACCAGGCGGACGTCGTTCCGGTCGGCGATGACCAGAGGCAACACGTCGAGCTGACCCGCGACATCGCCCAGCGTTTCAACTCGCTGTATCCCGAAAACGGCGAGACGTTCACGATGCCCGCGACCCATCTCCCAACCGTCGGCGCGCGCGTCATGGGCCTGGACGATCCGGAGAAGAAGATGAGCAAGTCGGAAGCGGGCACGGGCCACGCGATCGGCCTATTGGATGAGCCCTCGGTGATCCGCAAGAAGATCATGCGGGCGACCACCGACTCCAAAACCGGCGTCGATTTCGACGATCCCGGCGCGGGGGTGCGCAATCTGCTGGCGATTTATCAGGCGTTCACGGATGCCTCAAACGACGATATGCGCGCGCGCTTCTCCGGCATGCGATACGGAGACTTGAAGAAAACCGTGGCCGAGGCCGTGGTCGCAGGGCTGGAACCGATCCAGAAACGCTACCGCGAGATTACGCCAGAAGAGATCACCGACGCGCTTAGTCTCGGCTCGGCGAATGCCCGGCGCATCGCCGACAGTACTCTCAAGAAAGTAAAACGCGCGATGGGCCTTTTCGCATTCGACTAGCGTGCCGCTTTCCGCCTACTGGCACCTGCTCCGCGACAACCGCAATGTGCGGCTGCTATGGTCCGCGCAGATCGTTAGCGAGATGGGCGACTGGTTTTACTCCGTCGCCATCTTCAGCTTCCTTATCGAAATCACCGGAAGCGCTCAGATGGTCGCATTCGCGTTCCTGATGCAGGTGCTCCCGCAGGTTTTCATGTCCCCTAGCGCCGGTGTGATCAACGACCGCATCTCGCGCAAGAAAGTCATGATATTCGCCGACCTCTCGCGCGCCGGGATCGTTCTCGCAATGCTGCTGGTGCGGTCGGCCGGAATGCTGTGGCTCCTGTTCCTATTGCTGGCCCTCGAAACGAGTTGTTACGCCCTGTTCGAGCCCGGCCGCAGCGCCACCATTCCGAACGTCGCCCGGCCAGAGCAGGTTCCGGTTGCCAATGCTCTTTCCTCCGCGACGTGGTCGGTGGTCTTTGCGTCCGGCGCCGCGCTCGGCGGCATCGTGGACGTCGCCTTCGGCCGCGAAACGGTGTTTGTACTGGACTCGCTCTCCTTCGTCGCTTCCGCGCTGCTCATCCGCCGAATGCATTTCTCCGAACCGCACGCCCAAGACCGGCCCCACCTTCGCATTCGCGAACTGTTCGATTTCAGGCCGATTGCCGAGGGCCTGCGCTATGTCGCGCGCGACCGAAAACTGCTGGCCGTCTTGCTGGTGAAGGGCGGCGTGGGCGTGATGGGAATCAACTGGGTGATCCTCCCAGTTCTCGGACAGAAGCTCTTCCCGGTCCAACTGGCTGGCCTGACCAGCCGCCAAGCCGGAACGCTTGGAATGAGCACGTTTTTCGCATCGCGCGGTTTGGGTGCCACGATCGGTGCGATTCTGGGCGGAAACTTTGCGGGCGTGAATGCCAGACGCTTGTACGGGACGATCCTGGCGTCGTTTCTGATGAGCGCGGTGGGATATGCTGCCTTGGGCCTCGCCGGATCGCTGGCATTCGCCGCGGCTACCGTAGTGTTCTCCCACACCGGTGGTTCGGCCGCCTGGACCGCATCCACGACGCTGCTCCAACAAATGACCGAAGACCAATTTCGAGGCCGCGTCTTCTCCGCCGAATTCGCGCTTTACATGCTCGCGATGGCGATCTCTAGCTTCGTGGCAGGTCAACTGCTCGATCGTGGCGCCAGCGTACAAATGCTAGCGGTGGCCACGGGTGCCGCTACACTGCTTCCAGCTCTCGCGTGGCTCCGCTGGGGCCCTCGGCGGTAAATAGGGCGGCTATCTTCCGAACCAGCGCTTCCGTACGTCCCGCAGCTTCTCCGCCCAGCTCACTTTCTTCACGGCCTGGACTTCTTCAAAGCTGCCTGTGGTGCGGACTTCGGGCACCGCAGGCGGCTCCGGACGCGGCTCCTTCGAGACCAGCTTCACGCGATAGCCGCTAAACGCATAGGTCTTCTTGTAGACTTGTCCGTCCTTGTCTTCGACCACCACCGAGAAGGATGCGTCCTCGCCGTTTCGGGGCTGCGCCTGGATTGGATAGTGGCCCTTCACGTTGCGTTCGATATACGCCGTCTCATAGCGGCTCCGCTTGGTGCTCCAGACGAACACGCGAAAGCTATCGAAGTCCAAGGCTTGCGAACCCGCCGAGGTGGTGGTCCACAGCCAATTGTCCTTGTCGGTCGACCCCACCTTCCCCAGCGACAAGTACCCGGTGATGATGTGGCGCTCGGCGTACTGCGCCACTTCGTCGGGGATCGACATGGAGATCTGGCGCGCCAGCACCCAGCCGGCTTTCCCGTCGTGGGTGCGTACCAGATACCAATCGTCGGTGGGCACGGGGGCCGCGTTCGCAACCACTGATTCACCGCCTAGCTCCGCGGCGCGCGGACGCGACAAATCCACCCAATTGGCCGGAAGCGCGGGAGCCGGCGGCGGAGGTGGCGGAGGCGTCTCTTTGCCCGATTTCGCCGATTTGTCCGCCTTAGACGCGTTCTTGCCGGAGGTTTTGCTCTTCTTCACCGGCGCCGCCGAGGGAGGCATCACGGCGTTCCGCGGCGATACCCGATGCACCAGCACATCCACCGCGCCGCCTTCCGGAATTTGCGTGAAGCTGGGGGCTTGCCGGCTCGGGGCGGTGTGGACGTTCAGGGAATCAAACGTCGTCCCTTTGCCCTGCGAAGGAAGTTTTGCCGCGAACTCCGATAGCCGGTCCAGATCGGCGACCTGTTGCTGGCTCAGCAAAAAGTTTGCATCGGTCCAGCCTTCCAGGCCCTTCGACGTGCGTACGCGAACGAACCTGCGTCGTGTCTCCAGCACCTCCAGCCGTTCGCCGTGCTGGAGCGTAGCCACGACATTCGCCCGCGGTCCCAGATCCTCGCGAAGATTGATCGCAGTCGGCCCCGTGTAGGCGATTCCCACAACGGGCGATTGTGGTTTTGACGGGGCCTTTGATGAAGACGTCCGGCAGGAAACTAGCAGCAGCGATGCAACGACGATTGCGGTTAGCCGATGCCCAACTCGTCGACCTGTTCGAGCGGCGTTCCGCACCGGCGGCAAATTGTCGAGAGGCAGTCGCCGCAAATCAGCGGATCCTTTACTTCCTGTCGACAGCGGGGACAATACAAATCTCCGCTCACAGTCTGGCCTGATGTTTGGGCCGAATCCCCGGTCATTGGTTTCCAGCAGCCGTGGCATTGGAAGGAGTTGACGTCGCGTTCGCGACGATCGCAGCGCGCGCTTGCAGGAAGATGTCGTACTGGCTCATCACATCGCGAAACACCGCGTCGCCCAGCATCCTGTACCCAGGACCCGTGAAGTGCACGTGATCGGCCTGGGCCATGCCCGCGGCGACCCATTTCAGCATCGAACCCTTGCCGCCCATCTTCGCCCGCAGATCCCAAAAAGCGCAGCCGTTGGCCAGCGCCGCTTGTCTCTGCGCCTCGGCGATTACCTCGATTTTTTCCATCGTCTGCCAGCCCACTTTACGGACCTTTTGCGTGCGGTCCGCCGGGCCAATCACCAGAATCGTCGCCGTGGGGGCATCCATCCTTAACCGTTCAATGAGCCGCGAGTACATATCCCGATAGCTCTCCAGCGTCCAGTCCTTGCGTCCGGCTTCATTGGTGCCATAGGCCAGTACGATCAGCGCTGGATTGCGCCGCTCGATATTGGACCGCAGCGTTTCTTCGTTCCAGCCCAGAATGATGGACGCCTCGGCACCGTTGATCCCCAACTCTTCGTAGGTAACGCCGGTGGTGTTCTCCGCCACCCAGCCGAACAGGCGCACGGGATTGCGATCCAGCGTTTCCGCTTCCACGCGATGCATGCCGGGAGTCGCTTCCAGATGATAGTAGGCGGGGCCGGGTTCGCCATCCGTCGAAATCTGTTCCATCGCGACGCCGTTGTCGTAGAGCTGCAACGTGCCGCCGCCGGGCTGCTGATAGTAGAACAACTCGAATTGAGCCGCGTTTGCGTCCAGATAAACCGCTTCGTGGGCACTCGTGGTGGACAGACTCACGCCGCCTAAGCCGTACACGCCGTCGCCCGCGCGGCCCACCAGGCCATCGGTGTGCCAGCCCCGCGTCGATCCCGAGCGTACATCCATCCGGCGATAGCTGTTCCAGGGTCGCCCGGCCAGCGAGAATCCGCTTCCGCCATCGCCGAATTTCTCCTGGAAGTGCGTACGCAGATCGCCGGTCCACTCATCGGCGGCGGTGTGCGAATCGCCATAGTGCAGGATGTGAACCGGTCCGGCTACTTCACCCCGCTGATGGCGATAGAGCTGTTCGAAGAACGGAATCAGAGCCGCGGCATTATCGACCGGGATATCCGCACCTTCGGCCACGTTCTCGTAGACATATTCATGAGCCGCCGCTCGGGCTTTCGCGGTCACTAGCGTCTTGGGGGCAGTGACTATCTTTTTCGCGGCGGTCTTGACCTTGCTGGCCTTACTTGGCTTTTTGGCCGCACTCGAAACGTACTTCTTTTTTGCGGCCGTCTTCGAAGTCTTTGGAGGAGTTTTCTTTGCGGACTTTGCCGACTTGGAAGGCTGCACGGCCACCGCCACGCAGGTGGCGACCGTCAACATGACGCAAGACGCAACCAAGAATTGGAAAAACCTCTTCACTTCGTAGTGCTGGCCTCCGGGGCCTTGGCCCCACCTTCCCTGCTCTTTAATTGTCGCAGCTTATATTCGTTATAGCCATCGCGCAGGGCGCTGTACAACAGTTCCCCCACGATCTTGGCCCCTGCCGGCATGGGGTGGATGTAATCCGATCCGACCAGGCGCGGTTCGGCGGCATACCAGCGCGCCATGGTCCCGTCCCCGCCCATCGCCTGGAACGTATTGAAGAACGCCACACCCGTATCTTCGGCCACTTTCGCTTCGATCTTCACCAGCCTGGGCATCGCCGCGATGGTCTCGATCTCCCCGCGTTCGTTGCGCTCGCCCCGGTCCATGGGACTCATCAGCAGGATCGACGAATCGGGCAGCGCGGTCTGGACCCGCTTCACGGCCGCTTTCATCTCGGCGGCCCACGTGGAATCGACGAATTGGGGAAAGCCGCTTTCGTTGGTGCCGTACGCCAGCACCACCAGATCGGGCTTGTAGTGATGCAGCTGAGCTGTCCAGTGCCCTCCATTGAAGGCGCGGCTCAGCAGCGTAATGTTCGCGCCGTTGACGCCCAGACTGCTGTACAGGACGCCCGGCCTGCCCTTGCTGAACTCCACTCCGTATAGCCGGACCCGGCCGCTTTCGACGCGCACGGTGAACTTTTTGGTCCCGGCGGGCAGTTCGAACAACTTCCACGCGGGTTGCGGCTTTTCTCCCAGTGTTTCAGCCGCGGTCTCGACCGTCCCCAGCACGGTTCCATCGGCTTCGAAGGAAAACGTCCCGCCGTCGGGCTGCTCCAGGTATGCGATTTCCGCGGTGTGCTGTTCGTTCTTCACAGTGAAGGTCGCCACCGCCCCGGGCGATCCCTGGAAGCTCGCGCCGCCCAGCCCGTGGAGACCGTCCTTGATCTGCGTATCGCCGGCGACGTCGATGGTCCACTTGGACGAATCCATATCCACGCCGCGGTGAAAATACCAGGCCCACGGTTTCGCCATGAGCACGAACCCCGCGCCGCCGTCGCCGAACTGCTTCTGGAACATCGCGCGCGCATCGGCCGTGATCAGATCGCCCGTGGTGGGCGAATCGCCGTAATGCAGGACCCGCACCGGCCGGCCCTGAAGCAGCGCGTCATAAAAATGGTCGAGAGCCCTCTGCGGATCGAGCAGGTTCCGGGGCTTGGGAACTTGGAGGCGTTGCGCGCGAACTGCGTCCGTCTCCAGTTCTTTGGGTTTGGGAACAGGAAGATCCCACACTAGCGGAATATCGCGCGGGTCGAGCGACACGTAGTTCTTGAGCGCCGGGACCACGCGTGGCAGCAGGATCAGCACCGCAAACGTGATCACCGCCAGTATCGTTTTCCGCATTAGAACCGCTGATACACGAACGGCGCAGCGCCCGTTTGCGCGACGTATTGCAGCCCGATCACCAGCGCCGCCAGCGCCCCGGCCTGCGCGAAGAACGGCGCGCGAACATACAAGTTGACGCTAAACTCGTACCACTTCTTCGGCAAATAATGCGCCACGACGGCGATCGCCAGGATCACCCACAGCCCCGCGGAAACGTTCGCGAAAGAAATCGTTCGCGAACCGATCCGGGCCAGGATCGCCAAAGCAGTCTCAAGGTTTGGCGCGCGGAAGAAGATCCACGCGAAAGCCACGTAATGGACCGTGAGCACAATGCTCGCGATGCGCCAAAAGCCCGTGGCCGGCTTGGTCCCCGTACGCGTCTGCCACAGCCGGACGATCACCAGCCCCAGCCCGTGCAGCGCACCCCAGATCGCAAAATTCCAGCTCTGCCCGTGCCACAGCCCGCCGAGCACCATGGTGATCAGCAGATTCGTATAAGTGAAGATCTTCCACTTGGAACGCAGTCCCGGCAGCGAAAAGTACAGGTAATCGCGCAGCCAGTTGGACAGAGTGATGTGCCAGCGACGCCAGAAGTCGGCGATATTGTGCGCCGCGTATGGCATGTTGAAATTCGCCGGGAGCTTGATCCCCAGCAGCAGCGCCGATCCGATGGCGATATCGGTGTAGCCGGAAAAGTCGTAATACAGTTGCAGCGTATACGAATACACCGCGATCAGGTTCTCCGCGCCGGTGTAGAGATTGGGAAAATCGAACACGCGATTGACCAGGTTCCCGCCCAGGTAGTCGGCGATCATCAGCTTCTTGATCAGCCCGAGCCCGATGAGAAACAGCGCGCGCCCTCCGTCGGCCGCTTGCAGCGGGCTTCGCTTTTCGAACTGATCGAGCAAAACCGAAACGCGCGTGATCGGCCCGGCCAGGATAGTCGGGAAGAAGGAGACCGCGGCAAGGTGCGCCAGATAACTCTGGGTCGCCTTCGCATCGCGCCGGTACAGATCGATCGTATACGTCAGCGCCTGGAACGCGTAGAAAGAGAGCGTGATCGATAGTTTCCAGTTGCGTGCAAGCGCAATCAGACCGATATTCAGCGCGATGCTGGCCGTTACCAGCAGCCGCCGCAGCACGCGATTGGGCGTCGCCTGGAGGCCCAGGCCGATGAAATAATCGCAGGTGGAAGCCAGCGGAATGATCGCCAGATACCAAAGATTCCAGCGGGCATAGAAGAAATAGTTCGCAAAAAGGAGTAAGCTCAACGCAAGCGCTCGAACTCGCGAGACCGACCAGTAGAGGAAGAATACGCCGACCAGGAATACGAAGTAGGTCGAGGTGGAGAGAAGCAAATCCTAGGATACGGATTTCGATACAATCTCCACAATGGGGAGGAACGGGATTTATATGCGTATCTGCGTTTTGATGCTGCTTGTTGGCACCGCGGTAGGGGTCCAGGCGCAATGGCTTAACAACCGCGATTCAGGCATCCCTCGAACCAAAGACGGTAAGCCGAACTTGTCGGCGCCTGCGCCGCGCGCGTCCAACGGCAAGCCGGACCTGTCCGGCGTCTGGCAGGGCGAAGGCGCCCCGATCAGCGAACTGATGAAAATCTTGCCGGCGGGCGTCAACGGGTTGGGAGAAGATCCGCCGCCGTTGTCGTTCTTCAACGTCCTGGCCGCCTACAAGCCTGAGGAATCCCCGCTGCGCCCGGAGCTGAGGGCAGGATACGAGAAGCAGGCCGCGGCAGCTCTCACGGAGCCTCCGCCGGTCCTGTGCGGCCCTCCGGTAATGCCGATGGTAAATTCGCTACCGGCCCCATTCAAGATCGTCCAGACGCCCAAGCTCACGCTGGTGCTCTATGAGTCGGACACGATCTTCCGCCAGATCTTTACCGATGGGCGAAAGCATCCGGACGATCCGCAACCGAGCTGGCTCGGATACTCCGTCGGACACTGGCAGGGCGATTCCCTGGTAGTGGAAACGGTGGGGTTGATCCCCTTCGGCCCGCTCGACGTTTTCGGCCATCCGCACAGCGAAGCCATGCGCGTCACCGAACAGTTCCGCCGCCGGGATTTCGGTCACATGGACGTGCAGGTCACCATCGACGATCCCAAGACCTACACGAAACCCTTCACGTACACGATCCCCATGCGCCTTCTCCCCGACACGGATCTGTTGGAAAATTTTTGCACGGAAGACGAGAAGGACGCCGCACACATGCTGGCAAAAAAGTAAGACTGAGGCGCGGAGAGCTACTTCGCCGCGTAAGTCTTGCTGAACTTGTTGCGCGGATTCGTTACCGTAAACGATCCGTCCGCCAGCGCCGACACCTTCAGGTGCCTGCCCTGATCGTTCGCGTCCACATTCGCGATAAAGGTGTCCGGCACGTTGGTCTCCTTGCCTCCGGCCAGCGCGAAATGCAGTTGCCACAGGCCCTCTAGGCTGGGCGACGCCATCACGTTCTTCCACCCGGCCGGATCGCCACCCTTGCTCGGACCGTTGTTCATGATCGCCACTCGCGGCGCCATTCCCCAAATCGCCTTCGGCGATTCACCACCGTGGTGAGTTGTCAGGTACAGGTCGATCTTCCCAATCTTATTCTCCGGGCACAGCAGCGCGAGTTCCTTGTTCCACGTCAGATCACCGAGGTCGGCGAAACGGAACTTGCCGAACTGGATCACCACGGCCAAGGATTGCGAATTCTCGCCCGCCTCGTCATCGGACTGCCGTTCTGAGATGCCGGAACAATTCGGATTCGGTTCGGCCTTTCCGCCGATCACTTTGCCCGCGGCCGCCACCACCGTCACATCCAGATCCTTGATCGGGATCTTGTCGCCCGCCGCCACCACCCTGTGTTGCCCTTTAGCGATTGCCGCGGCGTAAGGAGCGGGATACTCATGAGTCTCGATGCTCGGGCCGTGATCCAGGAACGTTGCCACCGGGAACCGGTCCAGCAGATTCGCTACGCCGCCCACGTGGTCGTCGTGAAAATGGGTGATCAGCAGGGTATCGATCTTCTTGACGCCCGCGTCTTTCGCCGCAGCCGCGATCCGCAGAGTGTCGCGCCCCCCGAAGCCGGTGTAGCCGGTATCGATGAGCAGCACCTGGCCCGACGGCGCCACCACCAGCGTCGCCTGGCCGCCTTCCGTGTCGATGAAGTACAGGTCCAGCGTCTTGGCGCCCTGAAGGGCGCCCGAGCACGCCGCCAGCAAAACCAACAGCCAAGTTGTGGGAACCCGCCGCATACCGTTATCGTAGCTACTTAGGGATGCCTTACTGCGTACAGTGCGGACAGACGGTCGGCAGCTCGGACCGATTCTGCGCCAAATGCGGTACTCAGCAATCGAGCGGCGGGTCTTCGGGAACCACCTGGGCAGCATCCGCGCCGGGCCGGGCACACGATTTCTGGACCAATATCTCGCACCGCAACGCCGCGCTCCTGTGCTACATCCCCTGGGTCGGCTGGATCGCCTCCATCGCCGTACTCGCCAGCGACCGGTTCCGCTCGGAAAAGCGGCTCCGCTTTCACGCCTTCCAGGGCTTGTATCTGTTCGCAGCCTGGCTGATGGTCGAATGGGTCTTCGCGCCCATGCTGGCGTTCCCGGTCTCCCACGCCGGCTTTCCGTTTTACCGGAGCATCTCCCAGCTCCTGCATTTGGTCATTGTCGGCGCCTGGGTCTTCATGCTGATTAAAGTCAGCCACGATCAGGACTACCACTTGCCGGTCATCGGCGACCTGGCAGACCGGTCCGTCAGCGAACAACGCCCGTAAGGAAAAAAACGGGAACAGACAACTCTGTCCACTCCCACGTCGGCAGGCGAATCCAGAGTTTGCGGGAGGGGACAGAGTTGTCTGTCCCCAGTTTTTTGAGCGGTGTACCGGCCCATGGCATACTGAAAACATCCAATGCCCGGAACCCCCGTCGGAATTGTCGGCTTTAGCGGCTATAGCGGTGCGGAACTTGTTTCGCTGCTATCCAAGCACCCGCATGTCGAGCTAATCCTACTCGAGCATCGCGAAGGTAGCGATCACCCGCGGCCCTTGGGTCATAACGGCCCACAGCGGCTCCCCTGCTCGGCCGATTCCGTCCGATCCGCCGGTCTTGCAGCGGTCTTTTTCGCCACGCCTCCAGAAGTTTCGATGGAGCTCGCCGGTCCCATGCTCGACGCGGGGGCTAAGATCATCGACCTGAGCGGCGCATTCCGGCTGGGTACTGCGGAGAACTATAAGCGTTGGTACAAGGAGCCCCATACCCAACCGGAACTCCTGAAAGAGGCGGTCTACGGACTACCCGAATTCTGCCGCAGCCGCGTGGCCGCCGCGCGCCTGATCTCCAACCCCGGCTGCTACCCGACCGCCGCCAATCTTGCGATCAAACCGCTGATCGAGGCAGGCGCGATCGACCGCGAACACGGCATCGTATGCGACGCCAAGAGCGGCGTCAGCGGCGCAGGACGCAAAGCGTCGATCAAAACCAGCTTCTGCGAAGTCACTGAGAATTTTTCAGCGTATTCGATTCTCGACCACCGTCACGTACCAGAGGTACTGCGAACGTCGGGCCTGGAGGAAGAGGAGTTCAGCTTCACCGCGCAACTGATCCCCATCCACCGCGGCATTCTGGAAACGATTTACTTCCGGGCTTCCGAAAAAATCGCCTCCGGCGAGGATCTGCTCGCGATATATCGCGGGCGTTACGCGTCCGAACCTTTCGTCCGGATATATGCATCCGGGCAGGTTCCCGATCTCCATGCAGTCGCGCATACCAACTTCTGCGACATCGGCTGGAAGTATGATCCGGCAACCCGGCGTACCGTCGTTGTATCCGTCATCGATAACCTGGGCAAAGGCGCCGCTGGCCAGGCGATCCAGAACATGAACCTGGCACTGGGATATCCGGAAACCGCCGGGCTCCTCTAAGTAAAAAGAACCCAAAACGTGAATCCTCGCAAGCTGCTGATAAAACTGGGCGGCACGTTACTCGATGCGCCCGATTCCCGCCAGCGCCTGGCCCGAGAAATAGCACAGGCGGCCGCCGAGCCAAACAATCGCGTTGTGGTTGTCCACGGTGGCGGCAAACAAATGACGCGCTTCCTGGCCGATCGCGGCGTCGAGAGCCGTTTCGTGAACGGGCTGCGCGTCACTACGCCGGAAATCATCGATGCCGTGCTAAAGGTCTTCGCCGGCAGCGTCAATGCGGAGCTGGTCACCGCCTTCCGGGCGGCTGGAGCGCGGCCTGTGGGACTAAGCGGCCTGGATGCGGGGCTGGTGGATGCCGAAATACTCAATCCTGAACTGGGACAGGTCGGCAAACCTGTGCGTTCCGACGCTCGTCTTCTGGATCTGCTGACTGGACATGCTTACCTGCCCGTGGTCGCCTGCGTCGCGGGAGACGCCAACGGCGCTGTATATAACGTCAACGCGGACCAGATGGCGGTGGCCTGCGCGACGTCTTTCGCAGCCGAATCTCTCCTTTTTCTGACCGATGTCGAGGGAGTTCGCGATAAAGACGGAATCATTTGTCCCGTTTTGACCTGCGATCACGCAAAGGTACTTATAGGGGAAGGTGTCGCAACCGGCGGCATGCGAGCCAAGCTTGAAGCAGCCATCGATGCGCTCCAAAAAGGCATCAAGCAAGTTCTGATCGCACCTGGCGCGCTCGCGGGCGTGGTCGGCAAGCTTCTCGCCGGCGAGCCAGTGGGAACCCGCTTGGTTCCATAAGAGGCGCCTGTTCCACTCCGGCAACAAATCACTTCTTTAAAGCTTCAGTTGCTTTACTAATTCTCTTGAGATTTATCCGATCAGGCGTACACTATATCTCACGCGATATCTCACGCGCGGCTAAGCGCCGAGCAGTTCTTTGACAGCACGCATGAGTCTTGCGCATCGTCGGGTGGACGAGGAGGTGACGTGAAAGCACAGACCGTGAGCGTCCGTGAGTCGGCTGGACGGATTCTCTGCTGTACCATTTTTCGCCAAGGCGGGCGCAAGCTACTCGCCAAAGGTCACATCCTCAGTGAAGACGATATCCGCCTTCTCGAAACCGAGGGACTCGGCGAGGTTTGGGTCACCGATCTCGAAGACGGGGAGGTCGGCGAAGATCAAGCCGTAGCTCAGGTCGCCACCGAAACCGGGTGCGGATGCCTGGAAATCCGTCTGGCGCCCGGAGGACGGGCGAATTTATTCGCGACCGAAGACTGCTGCGTGTTGGTTGACGAGGAACTGCTCCGCCAGATCAACTGCACCGCGAGCATCGTCATCGCCACTAGTCCAAATTTCAGCCATGCGCGCCAGGAACAACGCATCGCCACGGTCAAGAGCGCTCCCTTCGCGGTGGCGCAGCCACAACTCGAAGCCGTGATCAACATCCTGCGGGAGCGCGGCCCCATTCTGCAAGCCCGGCCCATCCGCTCGGCCGCGGTGGCGGTGCTATATACCGATCCGCTCAACGGCGAACGCGCACGCCAGTTGTTCGAGCCAGTGGTGGGGCAGCGCCTGGGGCGCTTCGGCGTGGCACCCAGCTACGCCCTGGCGCCGGTTGAAGAGGAAGACTCCGTCGCGCGAGCCCTCGAACATTTGCTCCGGGCGCGCCCCACCGGCATCCTGGTCGCCTCTACCTCCGCCCCCGCCGGACCCGATGATGTGGTCGGCCGGGCGATGACCCGCATCGGTTGCCATCTCGAACGGTTTCTCGCGCCCGTCGAGCCGGGCAATCTCTTCCTTCTGGCGTATAAGAACGAGGTACCGATCATGTCCGCGCCGGGCTGCTTCCGGTCGACGAAGCCGAATATTCTGGATCTGGTGTTGCCCCCGATGCTGGCGCGTTATAGGATTTCCGGGTGGGAAGTCGCCGGTCTCGGCCATGGCGGCCTCCTCGGCTGAAGGCGCCTCAGACGCTTTGGTTTCATCAAGATCCTTTAAGCAACAGCGAACGAAAGTTGCGGCCCTCCTGCCTCACCCGGTAGAATCAATGAGTTTGAGAAGGGTTTGAGGGAGGGTGCATGTCGGTTGAGCAAAAGGTCAAGCAGATCATCGTCGAACAGCTCGGCGTGGATGAGGCGCAAGTCGATCCCACCGCGAGTTTCGTCGATGACCTCGGCGCCGATTCGCTGGATATCGTCGAGTTGGTGATGGCGTTCGAGGAGGCCTTCGACCTCGATATCCCCGACGAAGATGCCGAAAAGATCGCCACGGTGAAAGACGCGATCACGTATATTGAGTCCAAGAAGAAGTAGCTGGACTGCGAGGTTCACAGAGTCCCCTTGCAACGTAGAGTTGTAGTCACTGGAGTCGGAATGTTGACTTCGGTTGGAATCGGCACCGAGCCGGTCTGGCAGGCCATCCGGAACGGACAGAGCGGGATCGGTCCGATCACCGCCTTCGATCCCACCGGTTTCAACTGCCGTATTGCCGGCGAAGTCAAAGGCTTCGATCCCGCCGACCACATCGAGAAAAAAGAAATCAAGAAAATGGGGCGGTTCATCCATCTCGCCATTGCGGCGGCGGATTTCGCGCTCCAGGGTTCGGGATTCAAGGTGCCCGCCGGCGAGGAAGCCGAGCGTACCGGCGTTTATATCGGCAGCGGCATCGGCGGATTCGAAGTGATCGAGCGGGAACACAAGAACCTGCTGGAAAAGGGCCCCGGCCGCATCTCCCCGTTCTTCATTCCGGCGACCATCATCAATCTGGCCTCCGGCTGCGTCTCCATCCGCACCGGCGCCAAGGGACCCAACTCCGCCACGGCTACCGCCTGCACCAGCGGCGCGCACGCCGTGGGCGATTCCTTCCGCCTGATCCAGCGCGGCGACGCCGATGTGATGATCTGCGGCGGAGCTGAGGCCGCCATCACGCCCATGAGCATCGGCGGATTCGCCGCCATGCGCGCGCTTTCCCAGCGCAATGACGAGCCGGAACGCGCTTCGCGCCCCTGGGATCGCGACCGCGACGGATTCGTAGCCGGTGAAGGTTCCGGCATCCTGATCCTGGAGGAGTACGAACACGCGGTTCGTCGCGGCGCACCGATATTGGCCGAGATGGTGGGCTACGGAATGAGCGGCGACGCCTATCACATCACTTCGCCTTCGGAAGACGGCGATGGCGGATTCCGCGTCATGCGCAACGCGCTCAAAGACGCGGGATTGCAGCCTCAGCAGATCGATTACGTCAACGCGCACGGCACCTCGACGCCGGTCGGAGACCGCATCGAAACCATCGCCATGAAGCGCCTGTTCGGTGAGCACGCGGCAAAGGTCGCGATCAGTTCCACCAAGTCGATGACCGGACATCTGCTGGGTGGCGCGGGCGGCCTCGAGGCCGGCATCACCATCATGGCGATCCGCGACCAGATCGCTCCGCCGACCATCAACTACGAGTGTCCCGATCCCGAGTGCGATCTGGATTACGTCCCGAATCACGCCCGCCCGATGAAGATTGACTACGCGCTCTCGAATTCGTTCGGCTTTGGCGGAACCAACGGCTGCCTGATTTTCAAGAAGTTGGGATGAGCGCAGCGAAGACAGTCAAGTGAAAATAGCCGTCGCGATTAAGCAGGTTCCCCTCCGCGATTCTCCCCTGCGCCTGAACGCCGCCGGCACCTGGATCGACGAAGACAACCTGGGCTTCGAGATCAACGAGCCCGACGCCTACGCCCTGGAAGAAGCCTTGCAACTGCGCGAGAAGCATGGCGGCGAAGTGGTCGTGATCAGCGCCGGTCCGGCACGCGTGTCCCAAACCCTTCGCGAGGCTCTGGCCAAGGGCGCCGATCGAGGAATTCACATTGAGGTCGCGACGCTCGACACTCTGCACGTCGCTAATTTGCTGGCGGCGGCTCTCAAAGCGGAGGCGCCCGACCTGATTCTCACCGGCCTCCAGTCCGATGACCTCGGTTATGGGCAAACCGGCGTCGTCCTGGCCGAACTGCTGGGTCTGCCGAGTTCGACCATCATCATGCAGGTCGAGGTGCAAACAGGCAAGGTCCGCGTGAAACGCGAGCTCGAAGACGGCTGGTTCCAGCACATCGAAATGCCGCTGCCTGCTGTGCTGACGATCCAAAGCGGGCTGAACAAGCTGCGCTACGCCACGCTGATGGGCATCAAAAAGGCCAAGACCAAGGAGATCAGGGTCATCACCTTGGACGGAGCGGCGGAAGCTCCCCAGGCCTCGGCGGTCATCGAAAAACTCTACGTACCGGAAAAGAACAAGCAAGG
>JAIQFE010000030.1 GCA_020073445.1 Terriglobia bacterium | reverse complement strand
CTCCTGCAACAAGCCGACGATGTCGGCCATCGGCAGGATCATCTGGATGTTGGGGTTCTGTTCGGTGGCGAGCCGGCGGAACTGCTGCACGGCCCGTTGCTGGTCGATCTGGTATCTTCTCTTCATAGCGACTCTCTCCTTTTTCTTGGCAGAAAAACTACCCAGAGGCGTTCACTCCTCCAGGTTTGAGAGTCGCTTACTTTCTACGAACTAACGGGCATGCTCACTCAGTCGGGAGTGAATCAGGGCCACGAACGAGTGGTCGCCAACCGAGTTTTTTGCAGGGCGGCGTCGCCGCGCTGGTCACCCCACCCACTGTGATCAAGCGACTGCGTCCCAGACGTTGTGTTACTCGCCAGCCGAATGTTGAGCTGGCCGACGCCATCGACGACCTGGGAGCGCACCGTCCATGCTGCCGTCGCTGGTACGCTGCCCACGGTGATCGAAAAAGCCGCCGCCAAAACCACCACATAGTCCCCCCTAACACCGGGCGTCTTCGCGTCGGGCAAGAATAGAAGGAGTGACTCGACCTGCAACAGTTCAAATAGGGAGGCAAGAACAGATTCGGGTTCAGCTGATAGCCCTCGCTACATCGGCGGATAAGCTGCAATCAGCAACGGAGAGCGCCTACGCCTCCAGGGATCTGATGAAACCGCTGGTCCGCGAACGTGAAACGCTGAAGCAGCAACTTTCCGAAGTGAACGGCCAGGTCCCAAGGGACACGATCAAGGCCAATCAAATCCAGCAGCGGATCGCAGACTGCAATGAGGAGATCAACAGGGTTGTCGAACCCCTCCGCGAATTCACTGAGGGCGTGAGGAGCTTGGTCAAGCAGCTCAAATCAGCCTTTCGGTTCTTGCCTCTGTCTCCGCGCGCGCAAGAGCTTCGAAAAGAGATTGAGACGCTTCCCCTTCTAATGCGCGGTTTAGGCGATGACTGGACGGAAGCACGAGATGATCTTTTGGCGATCCGAATGCGCCTTGCTGAACTCGCGTCACAATCAGCGCAGGGAAACCTATCCCTTCGGATCGAGGTTCCACCGGGCACGAAGTGGGAGAACATACAAATGCGGTTCCTCAGCGATGAAACCGTCGAAATCACAACACCAGATTCACGTCGGCTTTGCAACTTCGCCGAATTGGGCTTCGAAGACAGACGGAAGTCGGGAGCGCCAAACACCGCCTGGGTGTTTTTGCGCGAACTGGCGCGGGCCAAGGACAATGAGATCAAGAGGCCCGTACGTGAACCTGCCAGAGTCGAGAAAGCTGTCCAGGCCCTGCGCAAAAGGCTAAAGGACCTGTTCGCCCTGGGCGATGATCCCTTTCGCCCGTACCGCCAGGTCAAGCACTACGCCCCTACGTTCAAGCTGTCGTTCTCTAACCCCGACGACCGCTAGAGTCAGACCGGCGAAAATTCAGCTGCCTGAGCTAAACTTTTTTGACCATTCCTCTCCACCCAGCTATCAGCCCTGATTTTAAATAACTACGCGGCTACGCGCGGACCGGCCGCACGGGTCCCAACTGGCGAAGTTGCCGAAATTTCGCAGGTAGTTAGGTAGAAGCAAGTTTTTGCGGAGACGCAGAGCTGGTTGTCCCGGTTCTAAAGCCGGGGCGTTTCGAAGACCAATGACTCAACTGACCACGCTCACGGAACGCCACTACAGCGTCAAGGAGGTGGCCCAAATGTGGGCAATGTCCCCGGCGGCGATCCGACGTCTGTTCTGCAACGAGCCCGGTGTGCTGCGTTTTGGCAAGGAGAAGCGCGGGCACCAGCGGGACTATGTGACCCTCCGCATTCCCGCCAGCGTAGCCGAGCGGGTGTACCGGCGCTGTACGCGCCCCGGTTTCGTGAACATCCCGAACCAGGACAGAATGAGAGCGGCGAGATGATGTTCCTTCCATCCTGCCGATCGGCCTTAGGCCGCCGTGCCGTTCGCCCATGCCCGGCGGACCGAATTGGCAATCTGCTCCCGGCGCGCCGCCACAAAGGCCAGGTAATACCGCTCCGTGACTTTGACCGAGGAGTGGCCGAGCAGAATCGAGACCTGGTCCAGGGGAACACCCCGAAGCAGCAGGTCGACAGCAAAGGTGTCCCGGAACCGATGGGGATGACCGCCTTCGATTCCCGCGTTCTTGAAAACCTGACTCAGGCGGCGCCGCCAGTTATCGGTCGCCGTCGCGATGGCGCTCTCGCCGCTCCAGAAGTAGTAACCAGCGGCATTGGGTTCGATGGCGTCCAGCGCCGCCCGCAATTGCGGATGCACGGGCACGCTGACTGGCTCCTGGGTCTTGCTCATGTACAGCAGGATGCTGCCGTCCGCCATCAGACGGTCGCGGTGGAAGGTGACGGTGTCAGAGATCCGCAATCCAGCTCTCCGCATCAGCAGCGTGACAGCCAGGAGTTTGGGATGGTCTTGGACCTGCCGCAGGATGGCTTTCCATTCCGGCCCCTCTTCCGGCAGCTGCTGCGCGTCAAAGGGTTGCTTTGGCGGCACGTTCGTCGCGCGACCACGCGGATGCTCCAGGCTCAGCGCCGGATTTTTCTCCAGCCACCCGGCGACGACGCAGAAATGGAAAAATCTGCGCAGAACTTGAATGCGCTTGGAACGGTGCCGCGGACCGCACGTCCAGGAGGCGGCGTGTTCGGCCAACCGCGGCACACTCAGCTGATCGAGCGTAACGATGCCCTTGTCGCGGCAGAAATCCAGCAGGCCGACGGACACTTTCCGTCGGGTCTTGAGGGCCCACTGTGGGTTGACGCCGGCGAGCGCGGTGCGGATCTTGCGCGTAGTGCTTTTGGCTTTGCCGTTCGACTGGGCAGTCAAGGTCTGAAGAAAAGCGGCGACTGCATCGGCAACGATCACCAGGAGTTTCTCGGTTGGGTCGTGCCAGGTTCCGCGAGCTTCTTTTTCGCGCACCAGATCCTGAGCGCGCGTCCACGAGGTGGTATCCAGGGCCTTGCGATGCATCACACCGCCCAGGTGCCCTTCGGCATGGAGAGGGCATTGGCAGCGCCGGTAGGTGCGACCGGGGTCCCGTCCCTGGTGGCGCGTGATGCAGTCTTTGGTGTGCCGCCGGAAGATCGTGAGCATAGGTTGGCCTCCTGGTCAGAGGATCAAAGTCCTCAGACCAGTTTAGCAGAAGGAGGCCCACAAGGCACACACGTAGCTAAGATCTGTAATCTAAGTAACTTATTTATAGTACTATATTCTAGTTTAGCTGAGTCTGTTCCGGAGCCATGTAGGCTGCGGTACGAGGATCATGCCGGCTTGGGTCGCGGCCATGCTGAGTGTGGGAGATTGAGTGGCGGCTTGATCGGAACTCGCGTCCTCACGGCCGGGGCTCAGTTTGGCCAAACCGAAGTCGAGTACCTTTACCGTGCCGTCGGGTTTGAGCTTGATGTTGGCGGGTTTGAGATCGCGATGGGTGATGCCTTTTTCGTGGGCTTCGCTTAACGCGTCGGCGATTTGCCTGGCGATGCGCAGAACCTCATCGAGGGGCAGGGGGCCTTTGGGCGCTTCGCCTTCGACGTACTCCATGACCAGGAAGTTGGGACCGACATCGAAGAGACCGCAGATGTTGGGGTGGTTCAGGGAGGCGATGGCGCGCGCCTCGCGCTCAAAGCGTTCGGTGAACTGCTGGTTCGAAATCTTGACGGCGACCTCGCGGCCCAAGCGGGTGTCCTTGGCCAGGTAGACCTCGCCCATGCCGCCGGCGCCGATCTGGGAAACAATCTCGTAGGGGCCGAGGCGCTCGCCGGCAGATAAAGACATGCGTTCCAGGCATTCTACCTTATCCTAGGTGTTTGGTTCGCTCCAAGATCAGGATCAGGATTGTCGCCATCGCGCTGCTGGTCGCGCCTTTTCTGGTGGCTGTTTGGGCCTTCGGGATCGAGCCCGGAATGCTGGTGGTCCGCCATCCACGGATGGAACTTCCAGGGTGGAAATCCGATCTGCGGATCGCGGTATTGAGCGATCTGCACATTGGCTCGCCGCATGTGGGACTCGACAAACTGCGGGTCATCGTGGAGAAGACCAATGCGGAGCATCCGACGCTCATCGTGCTGCTGGGCGATTTCGTAACGGGCGGTCCGAACGGCAGGCGTGCGGGCGGTTTCGTCGAACCGGAACCGACTGCAGCGGAACTGAAGAAACTGCATGCGCCTTTGGGCGTGTTCGCGGTGCTGGGCAATCACGACTGGTGGTATGACGGCGAGCGAGTGGGGAAGGCGCTGACGGATTCCGGTATTCCGGTATTGGAGAACAAGGCTGTCCGTGTGGGACCTATCTGGCTGGGCGGAATCGCGGACTTCTGGACGCGCGAGCCGGACATCGCCGGCACGCTCGCGCAGGTCACGACCGACGATCCGGTGGTGCTGATCACGCACAATCCCGACATTTTCCCGGAGGTTCCCTCGCGGGTGAGCCTGCTGTTGGCCGCGCACACGCACGGCGGGCAGGTCCAGCTGCCGATTGTCGGGACACTGATCACTACGTCGAAGCTCGGATATAACGCCGGCGAATTCGTGGAACGGGGCCGCCATCTGTTTGTGACCACGGGGATCGGGACCAGTATCGTTCCGGTGCGATTCGGGGTGCCGCCGGAGATTGTGATTCTGACTGTCGGGCGCGCGAGATAATTCCGGGCTTATTCCCACTGTAGTTTTTGATTCAGGCGAATGATTTCAAGCGGCAGTGGGAGGACCTACGCGAGGACGCCTTGGCGGCGTTCGACAAGGTCGGGGCCAGCGGCTGGTATGTGCTGGGCGAAGAGGTTCGCGCATTCGAAGGCGCCTTAGCCGCGCTCTGGGGATTTCCGCATGCGGCGGGCGTCGCCAGTGGACTGGACGCGACCGAGATTTTGTTACGGGCTCTAGGCTGCGGGCCAGGCGACCGCGTGCTGACGACGCCGATCTCGGCGTTTGCGACTACGCTGGCGATCGTCAAACTCGGAGCCGTGCCGGTGTTCGTGGACACCGACGATCAGGGGCTCATAGATCTTGGGCGGTGCCACGAACTATTGAAAACGAGACGCGACATCCGCTATTTCGTGCCGGTGCACCTGTATGGATTCACGCTAGATGCAACCGAGCTGTTGCGGCTTCGCGACGAACACGGGCTGCGGATGGTGGAGGACTGCGCGCAGTCCATGGCGGCGGTGGGCGAAGTCGCCGCGACCAGCTTTTATCCGACCAAGAACCTGGGCGCGATGGGCGATGGGGGCGCGATTCTGGGCCGGGATGCCGCGCTCGATACTCGAGTGCGAGCCCTACGCGACTACGGGCAGACGGCCAAGTATCGGCATGACTTCATCGGTTATAACAGCCGGCTGGACGAACTGCAGGCGGCGTTTCTCCGGCGAGCTTGTCTGCCGCGGCTCGCGCGTTGGACTGCGCGACGCCGGGAAATCGCCGGGGCGTATCTAAACGGAATCAAGAATCCCGCCGTGCGATTGCCGGCGCCGTCAAAGCGATCAGAGCCTTCGTGGCATTTGTTTCCGGTGTGGATCGATCCAAGATTGGCCCGTTCTCAGTTCGGCACTCACTATCCGATCGCGATTCCCGATCAGAAAGCTCTCAATGGAGTGCCGTTCGAGGCGCCCGGCGGTTACGAGAACGCGCGGCGGCTGTGCGCGAGCGAATTCAGCCTGCCAATTCATCCGTACCTCAACGATGACGAGGTCGCCGAGGTGATCGCGGCGGTCAACTCACTTTGAGGGATGGTCCAGGTCGATAGCCATGCGCTCGGCCAGGGCGATCTGGTCGGCAGTGCCGCGCAGGGCCATCGCTCTCGGCGTGTTGTACGTGAATATCCGCTTGATTTGCGTAGCTTGGCGGATCGCTGTGGCCGCCTTCTGGAAATCGGGAACGGTTGGCGTATGGGGGAGACGCAGCACTCGAACTACGTCGTCATTGCCGGCCATTTCGTATTGATGCGTGGTAGAAGGAGGCTCTGGCACAAGCTCTTTCACCAGCCACTCGGCCAAGCCGATTTGCGCATCGGTTCCGCGCACCGTCAATGCATTACGTGCGTTGTAGGTAAACACTCGGCGAATATCGGTCATGGTACGGATCAGGGTCGCGGCTTCCTGGAAGTCCTGAACCGTGGGGGCGCTGATGATATAGAACACCCGCACGACATCGTCGCTGGTTCCAGGAGGCCGGTATTCATGGGGCAAGGCTGGCTGCGCTATAGGGCTATCCAGCTCATTGAACAGCCACTCGGCGATGGCGATCTGAGGGGCGGTGGCGCGAACCGAAACGCGCTTCTGATCATTATCGGTGGAGATCAGCTTGATGTCCGCGATCGTACGGATTGCCGTCGCGACCTCCTGGAACTGCTGGGTGGTGGCGGTGTGGGTGAGGTAGAAGGTGCGGTCGCGTTGATCCCCTTTGTCGGGGCTCTGCCCCGAAGCGCGGCCGAGAAACACAACGCTGATGGAAAGTGCAAGGACTGCAATGCGCATAGGCGTTCCTTTCACCGATTAAGGTCGCGCACAATGCAGCGGGAGGCCCCGCGCTGTGCGCTCAGAACGCTAGACGCAACTGATCGCGCGAACGTGCAGAAACGTTCGCGCGATCAGGAATAACCGGGGCCAGTGCTATTTAATCTGGAAGCCGCTGTCGCCCTTGGCGCGATGCGCCATGTGACAGCCGCCGCAGGTGCCACCGAGCGTGGTCATCGCGGCGTTGGCGGCATCGAAATCGCCCGCAGCTATAGCCTTGGCGGCATCGGCGGACGCGGTCCGGGCGGTTTTCGCGAAACCAGTAGCATCCGCAACGCCCTTCTTGGTCCAGTAGTCTTCCATTCCTTTGAACGAATCCTCCATGACCTTGGCATCCGTCGCCACACCTTTATCCTTGGCGGCAATTCCCTTGGCCACCTTGCCCTTACTGGCAACGGCGGACTTCATCCAACCCATGTAGTCGGCATCCGTCTGCGCCAGAAGCACGAAGAACGTCACGGTAGCGAGAAGTGCTACCAGTACTTTAATCACTCTCATTAGCGAACCTCCACCGGCACATCATAACGTGCCGAGTACCAGAAAGTCGAGCGGGGTACTAGGAGATGTCAATCCAGGACAAGCCGGGCGCGCTGGAACCGGGCCATGCCGGCGGCCAACAGCGCGAGATCGATCACCAGGAGCACCCCGGCCGCTGCCAACACCAAGTCAGCCTGGGACCACGTCACGAGAATCCGTACGAACCATGCCTGCCAGTCCTTGGGCAGCATGCTGCTTCCAAAGATGGTTCCGATGAACACCACCGCGAACCCAATGCTCAGCGTCTGCTGAGCTTGCCGCACGGTTGTGGCATGCAGCGAGACCAGAACACCGGCCGCGGCGATCGCGCCGCCCAAGAGAGGCGGTCCAAATAAGAAGAGAAGCCAACTGGCCGCATCGTGAAACATCAGGATTTGCCCATGCCAGTTCGTGACGTTGACGGTAATCGCACCTGCCACGATGCAGGAGATCGAGATGAGCCAGCCGTAGGCCACGCACGCAGCGATCTTGCCGAATAGAATCGAGCGGTCCGATAGGCGGCTGGCGAGCAGGGTTTCGAGAGTGTGCCGTTCCCGCTCGCCGGCGAAGGAATCGGCAATCACAGCGGTAATCACAATGGCGGAAAAAAACGTGGGCGCCAGGAGTCCGGCTGCGCTGAAGAATCGCTCCGGTCCCATGCGAAGAGGGAATAAGATGCCGAAAACCGCGATCAGGATGAGCGGCCGGTAGCTTCCGGTGGAACCGGCAGACCGTTCCATAGCGATCTCTTTCCATTCCTTCCAGAGAACGGTGACGAAATCGGCGGTCATTTTTCTTCCTCCATCAGCGTGAGGAACACGTCTTCCAGGCTCCCTTGACCGCTGCGGACCTCCTGCACTTCCCCGCCCTCGCGCACGATCAGGCTAATGAACGGGGCGACGCCCGCACCGTCTTTCAGAACCAGAACCAGCCGGCCATTCTCGACAGACGCCTGCGTAACGCCGGCTTGCTGGCTCAGCATTGCGAGCATCGCGTCCGAGAATCCACGACCGGTGATCTCGGTGCGCTGGCCTCCGCCGCGCGAGCGCAGATCGGCAGGGCTGCCGACCGCGAGCAGCTTGCCCTGGCGAATCACAGCCACCAGGCTGCACAGCTTCTCGGCTTCCGCCATGTTATGCGTCGTGAGGAAAATGGTCGCGCCCTGGCGGGCGGCCAGGGCGGCAAGGTCGTCGCGGAGACTGGCGGCGGCCACCGGATCGAGGCCGGCAGTGGGCTCGTCAAGGAACACGAGTCCGGGGCGGTGCAGCAGCGGCCGGGCGATGGCCAGCTTCTGCTTCATGCCGCGGCTCCACTTCACCACGGCTTCCTTGCGCCGGTCCCACAGACCGAGGTGCGTCAACAGTTCCTGGATGCGCTGGTTCAGTTGTTCTTTGGGCATGTGCGCCACGCGCCCGTAGAACCGCAGGTTGTCCTCCGCACTGAGCCTCTCGTAAAGGCCGGAGTGTTCGAGAAGCGCGCCGGTGCGGGCGCGGATATCGGCGCCTTGCGTTCGCGTATCGAAGCCCAGCACCTGAGCGCTTCCGCTGGTTGGTTCGATCAAGCCAAGCAGCAGTCGAATGGTGGTGGTCTTGCCGGCGCCGTTCGGGCCGAGAAAACCGAATACTGAGCCGGCGGGAACCTCTAGGTTGAGATCGTCAAGGGCGCGAACGGTCTCGAAAGCACGGGTCAGCCCCAGCGCGCGTATCGCAAGCTCTGCCATCCTGATTTACAGGTCGCCGCGGTCAGAAAGACAAAGGCTCTCTAATCGGGCTCCAAGCTAGTTACGCATAGGGGCGCTGAGGCTGTCAAGACTGCTGGGCAGGCGAAACCGCCTACCCCACCGAGCTTCAAGGACCTTTTACGCAGCTTTCGGAGGCGCTTCTGGCACTACTTTGGCCGGAGATTCCGGGACCACTCCCGGAAGCATGGCGGCCAGGACGTCGCGGACGCGGTCGGCAAAGATGAACTCCATCTCCTTACGAACGTCTTCCGGCAGATCGCGAAGGTCTTTCTGGTTGCCGCGCGGTACGATCACGCGCTTGATACCCGCGCGCCGCGCCGCCAGCACCTTCTCTTTGAGACCGCCGATCGGCAACACCAGACCAGTCAGAGTGACCTCGCCGGTCATGGCTGTATCACTGCGAGCCGGCACGCCCGAGTAGAGCGACGCCAGCGCCGTTGTCATCGTCACGCCCGCCGAAGGGCCATCCTTGGGGATGGCGCCCGCCGGGACGTGGATGTGGAGACCGCTCTTCAGGAACTGGCTCGGATCCAGCCCGAATTCGGCTGCGTGGCTCCACAGATAACTGCGAGCCGTCTTGGCCGATTCCTGCATGACCTCGCCGAGCTGGCCGGTGATGGTCAGCTCCTTGCCGTCGGGCAGGAGCGCGGCTTCGATGTACAGGACATCGCCGCCGGTTTCGGTCCAGGCGAGACCCGTTGCGACACCCGCGGGGAGTTCCTTGCGAGCGAGCTCCGGCAGGATCGCTTCGGGACCCAGCATTTCGGGAACGTCGTCGCCGTGGACAACCACGGGACCGGCTTCGCCTTCGGCGAACTTGACTGCGACCTTACGGATCAAGCGTCCGAGCATCTGCTCCAGCCGCCGCACGCCGGCTTCACGCGTGTAGGATTCAATGACCTTCTGGAGTGCAGCCGGGGTGATGACGCACTGCTCCGCGGTCAGGCCGGTATGCTGCAACAGCTTCGGCAGCAGATAGCGCTTGGCGATCTCGGTCTTTTCTTCCTCGCTATAGCCGGACAGGCGCAGGATCTCCATGCGGTCCAGCAACGGCGCGGGAATCGTATCCAGCGTGTTCGCCGTGGTGATGAACAGGACCTTCGATAAGTCGAAGGGCAGGTCCAGATAGTTATCGCGGAAGGTTTTGTTCTGCTCGGGATCGAGGATTTCGAGCAACGCTGCCGCGGGATCGCCGCGGAAGTCGCGCCCGAGCTTGTCCACTTCGTCGAGCATCAGCACGGGATTCATGAATCCCGCGCGCCGCATGCCTTGGATGAGGCGTCCGGGCAGCGCGCCGATGTAGGTCCGGCGGTGACCGCGCAGTTCGGCTTCATCATGCAAGCCGCCCAGGCTCATGCGCTCGAACTTCCGTCCGAGAGCGCGGGCGATGGATTGTCCCAGCGACGTCTTGCCGACGCCGGGCGCGCCCACGAAGCACAGAATGGGAGCTTTGGCTTCCGGATTCAGCTTGAGAACCGCCAGTTGCTCGATGATGCGCTCTTTGACCTTGGCGATGCCGTAGTGGTCCTCATCGAGAACCTCGCGGGCGCGCTTCAGATCCAGGTTGTCGTCGCTGCGTTTCTTCCACGGCAGCTCGATCACGTACTCGAGCCAAGTGCGGATCACGTTGTGCTCGGGCGAGGCCGAGTTGATTTGCTCCAGGCGGTCGAGCTCGCGCTCGGCTTCCTTGCGGACATCCTCCGGGAGATCGGCCTTGGCCAGGCGCTCGCGCAAATTCTGCGCCTCGGCTTCATCGCTCTTGCCTTCGCCGAGTTCCTGCTCGATGGCCTTCTTCTGCTGGCGCAGCACGTAGTCGCGCTGCTCCTTGGACATTTCGGACTTGGCCTTTTCGGTGACTTTGGCGCGCAGCTCTGCCACGTCGACTTCGTGCGAAAGCCAGCCGAGCACCATGCGCAAAGCTTCAATGCGGGTGGAGGTTTCGAGAAGCGATTGCTCCTTTTCGACGTCGAGGTTCATGACCGAGGCGATCAGAAACGCCAGCTGCAGCGGATCGCTTTGGGCAGCGAACGCCTGGGCGATTTCCTGCGCCGGTCCGCCCTGGACCAAGTTGACGTACTTGGAGGCCATCTCGACCACGGAAAGAGACAACGCCTCTAGTTCGCGGCTGGAATCGTCCGGCAGGGGCAGCGGGCGAACCTTAGCCTTCAGGAATCCGTTTTCCTCCACTTTGACGATGACCACGCGCTCGATACCCTGCACAAACAGGTCGATGTGGTCGGGCCGGGGTCGTCCCGACTTGCGGATGACCGCGCGCGTACCGACGGTGTACAGATCGTCCGCGCCAGGCGTCTCCACCGTCGGGTCTTTCTGCGCAACCACGATGACGTCCTTACCTTCGGTCGCCAGCGCGGATTCCACGGCGGCAACGGACGCCTTACGGCCCACTCCCAACGGCATCAGAAGCCCCGGAAACAACACCGAATTCTTCAACGCCAACAAGGGCAATGTTTGGAGTTTTTCTTCGTCTGGCATATTCGTCTCTTTCATGTTTATGATGCTCGGACTGCCTTGGGGGACTCGACTTCGAACACGAGTTCATCCTTGCGGAAGTCCAAGAGCACTTTCTTTCCGTCGCGAATCTCACCTGCCACCAGCATGCGAGCCAGCGGCGTCTCGACTTCTTTCTGAATGGCGCGTTTCAGAGGACGCGCGCCATAAGCAGGGTCGTAACCCACGGTGACCAGATGCGCTCGGGCCGCATCGGTAAGCTGCAGATCGATATGGCGCTCTTCCAGGCGCACCCGCAGCGTTTCCAGCTGGATGTCGACGATCTTCTTCAGTTCGTCTTGCGTCAAGCGGTGGAAGTTGATGACTTCATCGACGCGATTCAGGAACTCGGGCCGGAACAGGCGCGGTAAATCTTCCTGCTGCGCGTTCGAGGTCATGATCACGATGGTGTTCTTAAAGTCCACCGTGCGTCCCTGGCCATCGGTCAGCCGTCCGTCGTCGAGCAGCTGCAACAGGACGTGGAACACATCGCTGTGAGCTTTCTCGATTTCGTCCAGCAGAATCACGCAATAGGGCCGACGGCGAACGGCTTCGGTCAGCTGGCCGCCTTCTTCGTAGCCGATGTATCCGGGAGGCGCGCCGACCAGGCGCGAAACCGTGTGCTTTTCCTGATATTCCGACATGTCGATGCGGATCAGGGAGCGTTCGTCATCGAACAGGTATTGGGCGAGCGCGCGAGCCAGCTCGGTTTTGCCGACGCCGGTGGGTCCCAGGAAAATGAAGCTGCCGATGGGGCGCTTAGGGTCCTTCAGACCACCGCGAGCGCGCATCACTGCGTCCGCCACGGCTTCGACGGCTTCGTCCTGGCCGACCACGCGCTTGTGCAGTTCGTCGGGGAGGTGCAGAAGCTTCTGGACCTCTCCTTCGAGGAGCTTCGACAGAGGAATGCCGGTCCAGCGACTGACCACTTGGGCGATATCTTCCTCGTCGACTTCCTCTTTGAGAAGTGTGGGAACGTGGGACTGCTTCTCCAGTTCCTTTTCGAGGCCGGTGAGCTTGCCGTACTTGAGTTCGGCGGCCTTGTTGAGATCGTAGGCGCGTTCGGCCTGCTCGACTTCGGTCTTGACGTGATCGATTTGGGCTCGGATCTCGCGCTGTTTCTTGAGGGCTTCCTGATCGGCTTGCCACTGGGCCCTAAGGGTCGCCGTGGAAGTTTTGAGTTCGCCCACTTCTTTGTCGATCTTGGCCAAGCGTTCGCGCGAGGCCGCGTCGGATTCCTTCTTGAGCGCTTCCCGCTCGATTTCGAGCTGCATCTGGCGGCGGGTGGCCTCATCGAGCTCGGCCGGCATCGAGTCGATCTCGGTGCGGAGCTTGGCTGCGGCTTCATCGACCAGATCGATGGCCTTGTCTGGCAGGAAGCGGTCGGAAATATAGCGATTACTGAGGATGGCGGCGGCCACCAGGCTCGAATCCTTGATGCGGACGCCGTGATGGACTTCGTAGCGCTCTCGGAGGCCGCGGAGGATCGAAATCGTGTCTTCGACCGACGGCTGATCGACCAGAACGGTCTGGAAACGGCGTTCCAGAGCCGCGTCCTTTTCGATGTTCTTGCGGTATTCGTCGAGCGTGGTCGCGCCGATGCAGTGCAGCTCGCCGCGAGCCAGCATGGGCTTCAGCAGGTTGCCCGCATCCATGGAGCCTTCGGCCTTGCCTGCGCCGACCACGGTGTGCAGTTCGTCGATGAAGAGGATAATCTTGCCCTCGGCCGACTGCACTTCCTTGAGGACAGCTTTGAGGCGCTCTTCGAATTCGCCGCGGAATTTGGCGCCGGCGATGAGCGCGCCCATGTCGAGCGAGACTACTTTCTTATCTTTCAGGCCTTCAGGGACATCGCCGCGGATGATGCGCTGGGCGAGGCCTTCCACAATGGCGGTTTTGCCGACTCCGGGTTCGCCGATGAGCACCGGATTGTTCTTGGTGCGCCGGGAGAGGACCTGGATCACGCGCCGGATTTCTTCGTCGCGCCCGATGACGGGATCGAGCTTGTTCTGCGCGGCGGCTTTGGTCAGATCGCGGCCGTACTTCTCGAGAGCTTCGTAGGTGGCTTCGGGATTCTGTGTGGTGACACGCTGCGATCCGCGGACTTCCTGGAGCACGCGCATCAGGCGGTCGCGGGTGATGCCGAGATCCTTGAAAACTTTTTCGTCGGTAGCAGCCAGGATGACGTGCTCGATGGAGATGTACTCGTCTTTGAGCCGCTTGGCTTCGCTCTCCGCGGCCGTCATCAGCTTTTGCAGGCGGGCGGTAACGTAGATCTGGTCCATGCCCGCACCTGAGCCGGAGACCTTGGGGATCTTGTCGAGTTCCTGGATCAGACGCCTATGAACGTCTTCCAGCTTGATGTCCGCCCGGGCAAGAATCGACTGTGCGAGACCGCCTTGCTGCTCAAGCAGAGCAAGAAGGAGATGCTCGACATCAATCTGCTGGTTGCCGCGGCCTGCGGCCACGGACTGCGCTGTGCGGAATCCTTCCTGGAGTTTTTCCGTAAAGCGGTTAAAATCCATAACGTGCCGTCCTCTTGAAGCAACTATAGCATGTTAGCCTAGCGCTGTGCAATAATCTTAGTGCCATCTTATCAACTATAGCTAGTTGGATGCAGAAGGAGCTAAAACGATGCTGCCAAAGCTCATGACGTCCCTGCCAGGGCCTAAGGCCAAGGCCATTATCGATCGCGACGATCACGTGATATCTCCTTCTTATACAAGGTCTTATCCGCTAGTCGCCGCGCGGGGCGAGGGAGCCATTGTGGAAGACCCAGACGGGAACCGCTTCCTGGACTTCGCCGCCGGCATCGCCGTAGTGGCCACGGGCCACTGCCACCCCAAGGTCGTAAAGGCGATCCAGGAGCAGGCTGCCAAGCTGATCCACATGTCTGGGACCGACTTCTACTACGAGAACATGGTACAGCTGGCTGAGAAGCTGGCGGCGCTGGTTTCGACTGGAGGATCGCTTGGTGTAAGTGGGGCACGACGCGTTTACTTTGGCAATTCAGGGACCGAAGCGATTGAGGCGGCCATCAAGCTGGCTCGATACCACACGGGGCGGGGACAGTTCGTGGCGTTCGTGGGGGCGTTTCACGGCAGAACCATGGGATCGCTGGCGCTGACGGCCAGCAAGAGCGTGCAGAAAAAGGGGTTTTTCCCGGTGATGCCGGGCGTGCACCATATGCCGTACGCCTATTGCTACCGCTGCGCCTATGGGAAAACCCCGGATTCGTGCGGCGTGGAATGCGTCCAGGCGATCGAGACGGAGTTGTTTCGCACCACGGTGCCGGCGCAAGAAGTGGCTGCGATTTTCGTCGAACCGATACAAGGGGAAGGCGGTTATGTGGTGCCACCGCGCAAATTCTTCGACGAGCTGCGGAAACTGGCGGATAAGCACGGGATCCTCCTGGCTGTGGACGAGGTGCAGTGCGGCATGGGCCGGACCGGCAAGATGTTCGCGAGCGAGCACTTTGGTCTACAGCCCGATATCCTCGCGTTGGCAAAAGGGATCGCCAGCGGGATGCCGCTGGGAGCGATGGTGGCGAGGGCTGAGCTGATGACGTGGAAGCCGGGGGCGCATGCGTCGACGTTCGGCGGAAATCCGGTGGCGGTGGCGGCTTCGCTGGCGACCATCGAACTGCTGGAGCAGGAGCTGGTGGCGAACGCCGAGCGCGTTGGCGCGCATCTCATGGACCAACTGCGTGATTTACCGCAACGCATCCCGATCGTCGGAGACGTACGCGGGCTGGGACTGATGATCGGGATCGAGCTGGTGCGGGATCAAAAGACGAAGGAACGCGCGTCGGATTTGCGGGACAAGGTGGTCCAGATGTGCTTCGAGCGGGGGCTGCTGGTGCTGGGGGCGGGTCCGAACACGATCCGGCTGTGCCCGCCGCTGGTCATCAATCAGGATCAGGCGGATTTCGCGGCGCAGACGATCGAGGAGTGCTTGGGGCTATTGAAATAACCGCGAATGAACGTGGATGAATGCGGATCCAAAGACAGCCCAGCCAAAACGCGCCTTGGCGCAGTCCACTCCCCAAAACCACAGCTGCCAATTGAGCCGCGGAGAAATGAATCCTGAGCACCGGGAAAACCCATCTCAGGCCTCCGGCGATGCAAATCGAAAGAGCGGTAAACGTTAACGCCAGTGCCCACTCGCGTCGCGGAAGCAATTTCCCCCCAGTTAATCCGGTTGCGAGCAGGAACAGGAGCTGGGTCGCAAAGACGTCCCACGGGCTCCGCCCAGACACGAGTCCGAGCATCAAGAACCAGTCCGTCACGATGTTGACCGCAAGAAAACAGCTCACCGCGATGAGCGTAGTACGAGCTGGTGTTTGCAAGAGCTCGCGCCGAGTGAGCGCCAATGCATTACGAAATGCCTCGCGCCAATACCAGCGCTTAGCCGCTTTCGCGCCCGATTTCTGCGCGCGCTGGTGAAACTCTTCACTGATGTCGCCGGCAACCGCGGGGAAATCCGGCTGGCTTGCGAAGAAGTTCAAGATCGCCGCAGGAACGGCGGGTGGTTTCAGAAGCTCAGACATGCGGTGAGGCTCCCTTCGAGGCCCGTGGACAGCCGATGAATCGCGCGATGGGTTTCTTGAAGCGCTTTCTTCCCTTGGGCCGTGACGCGGTAGAATTTCTTGGCTCTCCCGCCGCGCTCGGGAGTCGGCTCGCCAGTCCAAGACTTTACGAACCCTTTCTGCTCCAGCCGGTCGAGACCGGTGTAAATCGCGCCGATGGCGACATCTTTTTGCGCTTGATCGAGCAGCTCCTGACGGATGGCGACTCCATAGGCGCGATCGTCGAGCCGGAGAATCACCAGAAGCAATAAGTTCTCGAATCCGCCGAGAAGACGGCTCTTATCCATTACTACTGCAGTGTAGTAGTTCAGACGCCGGATGTCAAATGAACGCGATGAACGCAATTGTTATAAATTGAGTGGGGAGGTTCCGGAATGTTTCGTGTGACCGTAGCCGGGCTGTTGATGGGGGTGGCGGCGTTGGCCGCGACTCCGACGTTTAACAAAGACGTTCTTCCGATCCTCCAGAAGCACTGCCAGGGGTGCCACAGGCCCGGCGAGATCGCGCCGATGTCGCTGCTGAGTTACACGGAAGCGCGGCCGTGGGCCAAGTCGATGAAGGCAGCCGTTGTCAGCGAGAAGATGCCGCCGTGGTTCGCGGACCCGAAGTACGGCCACTTTGCCAACGATCGTCGGCTCAGCGCCGCAGAGCTCGCCACTATTTCGGGCTGGGTGGATGCGGGGGCGCCGGAGGGCAACCTAAAGGACGCACCTCCCCCTCTCAAATTCCAGGACGGCTGGAACATCAAGCCGGACATGATCATTGAAATGCCCAAGGACTTCCAGGTGAAGGCGACGGGCACCATCAACTACCAGAACATCCTGGTGAAGGCCCACTTCGACGAAGACAAGTGGGTTGTGGCAGCGGAGATGCGTCCAGGGAACGCGAAGGTGGTTCACCACATGCGGGCGATCGTACGGCCACCGAGTTCGACATGGCTTGCCTCGGCGGTTCCGGGAGAAGCGTACGAAGAAGGATCCGAAGCAATGGGCGGCGCAAAGGACGGCACGGATCTGCTGGGCAAGTATAATCCCGGGCTGGGCGCGCAGAGCTTCGACGTAGACGGCTCGGCGAAGTTCATCCCGAAGGGCTCGGACATCGTGTTCAACATCCATTACACGTCGGTCGGGACGCCGCAAACGGACCGGTCGAAGGTCGGATTGGTGTTCGCGAAGGTTCCTCCGAAGAACCGGTACTGGATGTCGCCGGGAACGCCCGCGGCGTTCAACCTGGCGATTCCTGCGGGCGACAGTAACGCGGAAGTGGTCAGTGAAGTGACGGTGGGCGTGGATAACGCCAAGCTGGTCTACATCCAGCCGCACATGCACTTGCGCGGCAAGGATTACGAGGTTCGCGTGACGTATCCGACGGGCGAAAAGGAAACCGTCTTCAAGGGGAAATGGAATTTCGACTGGCAGATAGGTTACGAGCTCGCCAAGCCGCTGCCTGTTCCCAGGGGCACACGGATCCTGAGTATCGCGCACTACGATAACTCGGCGAACAACAAGTTCAATCCCGATCCAGGCAAGACGATCCTGTGGGGCGATCAGAACTGGGACGAGATGCAGTCGGGCTTCCTCGGCCTGGTAGTGGACGTCAAAACCGACTTGAGCAAAGTGTTCCAGCCGTCGGGGCCGAGCCTGATGCCGCGCGGCACGTCGGGACCGACATTGTCGGCCTACGAAGCGACAGTGAAGAAGTAGTCGCGGGACCAGCTAGTCCCGATGTGCTTCGATCGCAGGCGGGCACTGTTGTTCCTCTAGGCGATCTTGATGGTCCGCGACTTGCTCACTAGGAAGTGATGCAACGATCCTACACACGTGCCGCTGCGGCCGCCCTATTTTCTTCAGAAACAGCCGCTGCCTGGGTTGCGATGCCGCGTTAGGATATGAGCCAAACGCGGGCGTTCTCAGGGCTTTGGATCCCGGTGAAGACCAGCGTCGATGCGCCAATCTGACCACGGCGTCGGGTTGCAATTGGCTGGTGGACGATGGGCAGACTCTGTGCAAATCCTGCCGGTTGGAGCGCACGATTCCGGATCTTTCGAACCCCGCTGACGCGGAATGCTACCGGCGCATCAGCATCGCGAAACGGCGTTTAGTATCGATGTTGCTAGCACTGGTCCGCCAGTCGTGACCGGCCACGACCACGGGATCATCACCCTGAATATCGAGGAAGCGGAGGACGACACTTTCCTAGCAGCGTTCGATACGGCTCGCCCATCTCGTTGCGAATCCGTTCGCGAGGGACCGAATGGTCGCCGGCACGCCCCGGCTTGACGAGTTCCGCAAGGTATTTGGTGACGAGCGGGAGGATTACAAGCAGGCTCTGCAAACGTACTATCAGCAGGGCCCGGCGACGGATTGGCGCGAGTCTTTTGTCAGCGCCTTACGCATCCGCCCATCCCTGGGAAGATTGGGCGGAAACGTGGGCTCACTATCTCCACATGGTGGACACGTTCGATACGGCTTTGAGCTTCGGCCTAGATCCTGAGTCGGCCATAGATCTGGACGTCGAGCCGTTTACAAAAGACCCGCTCTACCAGCAAGCCGATGCCGAGGCAACGGAATTCCTCCGGTTCGTGAATTCCTGGACTCGTCTGACTGCATTGCTGAACGAGCTTTCGCGCGGAATGGGCCTGCACGATTTCTATCCTTTCGTGTTGCCCCGGAAGGCGGTGGCCAAGCTGCACTTCATTCGAATGGTGGTCGACTTCGCGCGAACTCAAGCGGCTCTGCAAGACACTGTGGTGACTTGCTAAGCAGGATCTCCAACTGAGTAAGGCTATCGCGAATTTCGACCTTATCGAAATGAGTCTCGGAGACCATCTGCTCAAAATCGCTCTTCGTGTAGGCGCGCTTGAGCAGCATGAACCGGAACGTCGCTTTGGTGAGGACGCGATTAACGGCGCCCAGCTTCATCCCGTCCACTTCCTTCGCGACGGATTCATTGGAAGCGTCTTTCCGCAGGTCGATGATCAGAGCGCGTCCGCCCGGCTTGAGGACGCGGTGCATCTCTCGGAGCGCGCCTAGCGGGGCTCCGAAATTCTTGAACGCGGCCCGGCAAAGCAGGAAGTCGAAGCTATCGTTCGGGAAGGGCATGCACGAAGCGTTTCCCTGGCGGAAGTCCACCTGGACGTTCGCCTGAGCGGCGTTCCGCTGGGCGATTTCGACGAATGTCTTGCTGATGTCCAGGCCGGTGATCCGATAGTTGCCGAGCTTCGCCAGCTCAAGGGCGAAGTATCCCGGCCCGGGGGCTACTTCTAAAACGTCGCCTTCGGGTGGGATTTGTTCCGAGACCTGACGGGCCAAAGATTTGAAATCGTCAAGCGCTTTCTTCGTCAGGTTCGCGTACCACTTGGCGATGAATCCTTCCATTCCAAGGCCGCGCTCGGGTTTGACAGATGATAATGCAAACGCTGTCATAAAAACTTCCTTTCATTCGCGATCTTAAGGGCGAGCGGGCGCGGCTCCCAATAGGAATCGGCGAGTGAATCCTTAGAACCGGCGAGTGCCTATTCATGCCGCAAGGCATCGATTGGATCGATGCGGCTGGCGCGGAGGGCGGGCACAGAGACGGCAAAGAGAGCCACAACGGTCAAGAGAATCGGTACCGCGACGAACACCATCGGGTCCCAGGCTTTCACCCCAAACAGGAAGCTGGCGATAAAACGCACCAGGCCAAACGCCAGAGCGATACCGACGGCCATTCCGATGAAAGCCAGGCGCATTCCGTGAGAGATCACCATGTTCCTCACGTCGGTGCGGCCAGCCCCCAGCGCCATTCGGATCCCCAGCTCTTGCGTGCGCTGTTGCACGGAATAGGCCATCAATCCGTAAATGCCGGTTGCGCCCAACAGCAGGGCTGCGCCTCCAAAGACGCTCATGAGCAGCATGATGAAGCGGGTCCGGGCGGTGGACTCGGACGCGACTTCGTCCATGGATCGGACCCGGGCGACCGGAAGACCGCCGCTGGCCTGGCGCAGTTCGTTTTGAATCGCTGTGCCGAGCAACTGCGGTTCCGCGCGAGCACGGACGATCCAGGCGATGGGCAAAATCGGCAAGACGAGGCTCTTCACGCCTTGCGGTAGCTGCGCAACGGGAACATACATTGCGGGCCGGGGAGTTCGATTGAGCCCCACATCACGAACGTCGCCAACAATGCCGACGATCTGGCGAACCGGATCTTGATCGTACTCGGGGCCAAAGGCTCTGCCGACCAGGAGACGGTCATTCAGCGGGTCGCTATTTGGCCAGATCCGGCGGGCCATCTCCTGGTTGATGATGACCACGCCGGGTTGCGTGGCGTCATCGCGCTCATTGAATCCGCGGCCACGCAGGATGGGAATCTTAAGCGCGTCGAAATATCCCGGCGATATAAACGTCCAACCAGCGACGCCATGAATTCGTCCGTTCAAGGGCCGGCCCTGAACGATGAAAGAGAGCTGCCAAACCGTCTCCAAAGGAAGGCAACAGGAGGTAGCCACGACATCCACTCCGGGCAGGGCTTCGATGCGTTCGACGCCGCGCTGAACAAGTTGGTCGACTCCGGAGGTTTGCTGGAAGCGCGCGCCGGCAAGCGACATCTGCATCGTGAGTACGTTATGGGAATCGAACCCGGGCTCAACGGACCGCAACGCGATGGAGGTGCGAATCAGTAAGGCCGCTCCGATTAACAAGACGAGCGCGAGGGTCATCTCGCTGATGACCAGGGCGGAGCGTGTCTTACTCTGGCGAAAACCGGTACCGGAACGTCCGCTGCTCTCTTTGAGAGCGGTGCTCAGATCGGCGCTGGACGCCTGAAGCGCGGGGAGGAGCCCGAATAACACGCCCGTCAGCAAGGAGACCAGGATCGTGAAGGACAGGACACGCCAATCCAGAACGACCGCGGATCCAGCCTGTCCGATGCGAGGAATGTTGACGGGGTTCAGGGCAACGCCCAAGGGAGTGTTGGGATAAAGCGAAAGGAAAGCACGGATGCCTATCGATCCAAGCGCCGCGCCCAGCGCACCGCCCATCAGGGAGAGCGCCATGCTTTCCGTGAGCATTTGGCGGATGATTCGTCCGCGACTGGCGCCTACGGCAGCCCGGATCGCGATTTCGCGTTTTCGGCTTACGGCGCGGGCGAGCAGGAGGCTGGCGACGTTGGCGCAGGCGATGAGCAGGACGAACCCTACTGCGCCGGCCAGGACCAATAAAGTGGGGCGCACGTCGCCGACCATGGCGTCGCGCAATTTCAGGGCGGTGAAACTGCCCGTGGGGCCGATGGCTGCGGGAAACGCGCGGCGATAATCATCGGCGACACGCTGAAGGTCCGCGCGAGCCGTTTCGATGGTCGCGCCAGGCCCGAGACGGCCCGTGACGATGCAGAGACGGGCATCGGCCGCCAGACTCCCAGGTTCGATTTGAAATGGAACCCAGACGTCGGGGTGTTCATCGAACTGCTCGGTTTCGAAGTTCGGACCGAGAATCCCGACGACAGCATAGGGCACGTCGCCCAGCGAAATAGTCCGGCCAATGATCTTGGGGTCGGCGGCGAAATGGCGCACCCACAGATCGTGACTGAGGACGACGACATTCCCGCCTTTGGGGCGGCCTTCATCCGATGAAAAGGTCCGGCCGTAAAGAACCGGCGCGCCATAGAGACGGAAAAAATCAACGGTGACGCGCGCCGCCGGAATTAGCTCCGGGTCTGGTCCGCCAGTGAGATTTACGTGATCGAGCCAATGGGCGGAAACATCCTGAAACTGACTGGTTTGCTCCCGCCAGACATTGAAATTACGAGGCGAAGCCGCGGCGGAGGGAACGCCCGCGCTGGTGGATTCCAATTCGACAATGCGATCGGCGTCAGGCGCGCTCAACGGTTTCAGCAGGACCGTGTTGACGACCGAGAAGATGGCGGTGTTCGCTCCGATTCCAAGCGCCAGGGCGCCTAGAGCCGCGATGGCGAAGCCGGGGTTTTGCAGGAGCGTGCGCCGGGCGTACCTGAGGTCTTCGAACAAATGCCTCATCGCTCAGAGTTCCATCCTTAGAGTGTAGACAAGTCGGGCACGGGGAAAGCGTACACTGAAGAACATCTTGAAAACTCTGATTGTCACTGGAGGAAGCCGGGGCATCGGCGCCGCGACGGCCAGGCTCGCCGCGCAGCGAGGTTATGCGGTGTGCGTCAACTATCTTCAGGATGCCGCGGCTGCGGCAGACGTCGTCAGCGCGATTCAGAAAGACGGCGGGAAAGCGATCGCGGTACACGCGGACATTGGCGTGGAATCCGATGTTGTCGCGTTGTTCGCGAAGGTGGACCGTGAACTGGGCGGGCTAACGGCGCTGGTGAACAACGCGGCCACGCTCGAACCCCAGATGCGGCTGGAGCAGATGGACGCGGCCCGAATGCAGCGGATGTTCTCGACCAACGCGATCGGTCCGATGCTATGTGCGCGCGAGGCGGTTCGGCGGATGTCCACGAAGCATGGGGGATCGGGCGGAGCGATCGTCAATGTTTCGTCGGGCGCGGCGCGCTTCGGTTCGCCGAATGAGTACGTCGATTACGCGGCCACGAAGGGCGCGATCGATACGTTCACGGTCGGGCTGGCAGCGGAAGTCGCGGGCGACGGGATTCGGGTGAACGGGGTGCGTCCGGGGTTTATCTACACGGCGATGCACGCCAAGGGAGGCGAGCCGGGACGCGTGGATCGGGTGAAAGCGATGGTCCCCATGCAGCGCGGAGGGCAACCCGAGGAAGTGGCGGCGGCGATTCTGTGGCTGTTATCGGAAGAGGCTTCCTTTGTAACTGGCGCGATTCTGGATGTATCGGGAGGGCGATAGAATGCTGAAAATATTTGTCTGGTCCTGTTTCGTTGCGGCGCTTTCGGGGCAGTCCCTGAACGGCGTGATCGATATCCACGCGCATAGCGATCCGGACAGCACGGCGCGGTCGATTGACGCGATCGACCTGGCGAAGCTGGCCAAGGCTCGCGGCATGCGGGGGCTGGTGCTGAAGAACCATTACGAATCGACCGCCGCGCTGGCGTACGTGGTGCGCAAGGAAGTCCCGGGGATCGAGATTTTCGGCGGGATCGACCTGAATCTGACCGTGGGCGGCATCAATCCGGCGGCGGTGGAGCGCATGACGATGATGAAGGGCGGATGGGGGCGGGTGGTATGGATGCCGACGTTCGACGCCGAGAATCAGGTGCACGATTCCAAGGAGAATCGGCCGTTCGTGGCGGTGGCACGGAATGGCGAGCTATTGCCGGAGGTGAAACAGGTCATCGCCATCGTCAAGAAACACAATCTGCTGCTGGAGACGGGACACTCGTCGCCGGTCGAGGGGTTAATGATCGTACGCGAGGCGCGGAACCAGGGAGTCGAACACGTGGTGGTGACGCACGCGCTGACGCCGCCGGTACGGATGTCGATCGCGCAAATGAAGGAAGCCGCGCAGATGGGGGCGATGATAGAACTGGTCTATGGGCGGATGAATGCAACGGAGTGGGCGCGGGCAATTCGCGAGGTCGGGCCGGAGCACATCATTCTTTCGAGCGACCTGGGACAGCCGAATAGTCCTCTGCATCCGGATGGGATGGTGGCGTATTTCGCGGCGCTCAAGAAGGAAGGGATCACGGACGCGCAGATCGATTTGATGGCGAAAACGAATCCGGCGAAGGCGTTGGGGTTGCGATAAACGCGAAGAGGTGTCGAGAAGAGTCTCGACACGGCACGCAAGAGTGCGTTCGCCACATTAACCGCGGCCGACGAAGGGCATCTTGGTCGCCATCACGGTCATGAACTGGACATTGGCGTCGAGCGGCAGACTCGCCATGTACACGATCGCGTCGGCGACATGCTTCAGATCCATACGGGGCTCGGGCATGGTCGATCCGTTGGCCTGAACGATGCCGGTGGCCATTTTTTCCGTGAGCTCAGTAGCGGCGTTGCCGATATCAATCTGGCCGCAGGCGATATCGAAGTTGCGGCCGTCGAGTGAAATGGATTTCGTGAGTCCGGTGATCGCGTGCTTGGTGGCCGTATAGGGCGCGGAGTTCGGGCGCGGGGAATGGGCTGAAATCGAACCGTTGTTGATGATGCGCCCGCCGCGCGGCTGCTGCGCCTTCATCAGGCGGATGGCTTCTTGCGCGCACAGAAACGCGCCGGTAAGGTTCACCTGCACGACCGCATTCCACTGATCGTAGGTAAGGTCCTCCATGGGGACGCCCGGCGCGGCGATGCCGGCGTTATTGAACAGCACGTCCAGTCTTCCGAACGCTTCCTTCGTTTGGGCAAAGAGCGCGCGCACGGAGGCGGGATCGCCCACATCGGTGGGCACGACGAGCATTCCGGTCCCCGAGGCAGTCTGTTCCAGTTGCGCGGCGCGACGTCCGGCGAGCACCAATTGATATCCCGCGGAATGCAACGCGAGGCTGGCCGCGCGGCCGATTCCGCTGCCGGCGCCCGTTACGAGAGCGACCTTACTCACGACAGATCAGCGTTGTCCATGCGCGCTGGCGGTGCCGCGCAGCGCGGCCATGCCGGACGCCATATCGCCGGCCATCGGCAAGATGCTGCTGAGACGGGTAAGATCGAGCACTTCACGGACGCGCGGCTGCACGCCTACCAGCACGAACCGGCCATCCGGGCTCTTGGTTGCAGAGGAATAGATGGCGACGAGAAATCCGATTCCCGTGGAACCAACGGCGGGCACTTCGCGAAAATCGGCCAAGACTTTATCGCAGCTGAACTGCTTCAGTTCGTCAGCCTTGCGGCGAAGATACTCGGGATCGAAACCGGTGTTGAAGCGGCCCTCAAAGCGTATGACGCAAACGTCGTCGATTTGATTCAGCTCAATGAGCACTTATGCCTCACCCAGGGACTCTGGTATCGTACTACATTGGATGGCATTGCCTAAGCGCATCCTGATTGTGGACGACGACCGGGATGTTCATGGCTTGCTACGTGCCGCCCTGGACGCCCCGGATCGCAATATCGAGAGCGCCTATGATGGCCTCTCCGGTTTGCGGATGGTGGAAAATACCCCGTTTGACGTAGTGCTGACCGGCCTGAGACTCCCGGGAATGGATGGGATGACCCTGCTGGAGCGAATTCACGAAGTGCGGCCGGACACGCGGGTGGTCATGATGACGGCGGCCAATACTCCCGACAATATCGTTCGCGCGATCCGCGAGCGGGCCTTTTGCTTTTTCAGCAAACCGTTCACCGTGGAAGCCGTGGCGGAAATGGCGGAGCGGGCGCTCAGCGGCACGGATGCGGAGGACGATATTCAGGTGCTCTCCGCGCGGCCGGAGTGGCTGGGATTGCGGGTGCGCTGCAAGATGGAAACCGCCGGCCGCATCGTGCAGTTTATCCGTGAGCTGGGGATGGAATTGCCGCATGCCGAGCAAGAGCGAGTGACCACCGCGTTTCGCGAGATTCTGCTGAACGCGATCGAGCACGGCGCCGGATCGGATCCCGACAAGAGAGTCTTCATCACCTACGTGCGCAGCAAGCGCGCGGCGCTGTATTACGTCCGCGATCCAGGCAAGGGATTCTCCTTCGAACATCTGGAGCACGCGGCAGTTTCGAATCCGCAGGATTCGCCGGTGGAGCACGCCGAGGTACGGGAGAAGCTCGGAATGCGGCCGGGCGGATTCGGGATCATGATGACCCGCCAGCTGGTGGACGATCTGATCTACAACGAGCACGGCAACGAAGTCCTGCTGATCAAGTACATGGACCCCAAGTAAGCCCGTCCCATGCGAATACTGGACGTAGGTTGCGGGATCAACAAGAAGCCGGGCGCGATCGGTGTCGACCGCAATCTGGCGTCGCGGGCGGACGTGATCGCGGATCTGGACCATTTTCCTTATCCGTTTCGCGATTCGTCCTTCGACGGATTGCAGGCGGTGCACGTGATCGAGCATCTTTCCGACGTGATCCGCAGCATGGAAGAGTTTCACCGCCTGGTGCGGGGCGGCGGCGAGGTGCTGATCGTCACGCCGCATTACACGGATTTCAGCTCCTTCTGCGATCCGACACATCGCTGGCACCTGAACAGCTTCTCGATGCGCTATTTCGGCAAGGATAACGCCGGGTACGGCTACTATTCGACAGTACGATTTACCGAGAATTCCGTGCGCGTGAAGCTACTAGCCTTATGGCGATGGCTGGGGTTCGAATGGCTGGTGAACACGTTCCCGCGGTATCGGCGGTTCTGGGAGCACTACTTGTGTTACGTGGTTCGCGGCAAGGTGATCGAATGGCGCCTTAAGGTGATTAAGAATGATCTTGGCGATGCTCGATCGGTTGCGGGACGCCCGTCGTAGGCGCGTTTGGGATCGCGATCTCGTGGCGGGACGGCGCGGCGAGGATCTGGCCCACCGTTACCTGCGCCGCGAAGGATTCATCATCATCGCGCGGAACTACCGGCTGTCGTCCGGAGAAGCCGAGGCGGACCTGATCGCGTGCGAGGGCGAGGATCTGGTGATCGTGGAAGTGAAAACGCGCGAGACAGCCGAGTACGGCGGGCCGGAACGGGCGGTGAATCCGGAGAAGCAGCGGCATCTGATCCGCGTGGGTCGCGAGTATGCGCGCAAGACGGATACGCCCTGGGAACGCGTGCGCTTTGATGTGGTGACCGTCGTGATGGGTGAACCTCCCACAATTGCGCTGCTGCGAGGGGCATTCCGGACTTAATCAGGATGACAGGCGACAAGATCGCCTGCCCCACCCCTAAACCGCTAGAATCAAGGGTTCATGGAAGCGGAAAAGCGGCGCCTGCAAGAAGCCGGCCGGCGCGAGCTGCATTGGCGGCGCTGGGGTCCCTACTTGTCGGAGCGCGAGTGGGGAACGGTCCGCGAGGACTACAGCGAGAACGGAACCGCCTGGGAATTTTTCCCGTTCGAACACTCCCATCTGCGGGCATATCGCTGGGGTGAGGACGGCATCGCGGGAATCTGCGATAACCACCAGCGATTATGCTTCGCTCTGGCTTTCTGGAACGGCCGTGATCCAATTCTCAAAGAGCGGCTGTTCGGACTGACCGGCAATCAGGGGAATCACGGCGAGGACGTAAAAGAGTATTACTACTACCTCGATTCCACGCCGACGCATTCGTACATGAAATGCCTGTACAAGTATCCGCAGGCCGAGTTTCCTTACAAGCGGCTGCTGGAGGCGAATGCCACCCGGTCGCGCAAGGAGCCCGAGTATGAGCTGCTGGACACGGGGATACTGGATGACAACCGCTACTTCGATATCTTCGCCGAGTACGCCAAGGCAGACGCGAACGACATCCTGATCCGGATTAGTGTCGCGAATCGCGGGCCCGAGGCAGCGACGCTACACCTGCTGCCGACACTGTGGTTCCGCAACACGTGGACTTGGGATCCGAAAGAACAGAAGCCGGTGCTTCGCCGTAGTGAAAACGGAGCGATTGACGCGGAGCAAAAGGACCTGGGCTCTTACAGGCTCGCGCTGGACGGGAATCCGCCGCTGTTGTTTACGGAGAACGAGACCAACGCCCAGGCGCTATGGGTTTTGCAGAACACGCGCCCGTACGTAAAGGATTCGTTTCACCAGCGAGTCGTCAAAGGCAACGAGGCAGCGGTCAATCCGGAGCAAACCGGAACCAAGGCATGCGCGTGGTACACCCTGCAACTCGAGCCCGGACAGACTACGATCGTGCGTCTGCGCCTGACGCATATGAGCGATGCATCGCGTCTGGTGCCGTATGTCGAACCGGATTTCGACGGGCTGTTCGCGAAACGGATCGCCGAAGCGGATGAGTTCTACTCGTTCTGTCCGAAGGCGCTTTCCGAAGACGCCAAACGGGTCCAGCGGCAAGCCTTCGCGGGGTTGTTGTGGACCAAGCAGTTTTACAATTTCGTGGTCGAGACGTGGCTCGATGGGGATCCGGGCCAGCCTACGCCGCCGGCCGCCAGGCGGCAGGGCCGCAACGCGCAATGGGTTCACTTGTACAACGACGACATCATCTCGATGCCCGACAAGTGGGAATACCCGTGGTATGCGGCCTGGGATCTGGCGTTCCATGCGATCCCTCTGGCCATGGTGGATCCCGAGTTCGCGATGAGGCAATTGCGATTGTTTCTGCGCGAGTGGTACCTGCATCCCAACGGGCAGATACCGGCGTATGAGTGGGCGCTAGGCGACGTGAACCCTCCGGTGCACGCCTGGGCGTGCTGGCGCGTGTACCAGATTCACCGCAAACTCACCGGCAAGCCCGACTATTCGTTTCTGCAAAGCGTGTTTCACAAGCTGCTGATGAACTTCACGTGGTGGGTGAACCGCAAGGATTCCACAGGCAACAACATCTTCGAAGGCGGCTTCCTGGGACTGGACAACATCGGCGTATTCGACCGATCGAGGCCGTTGCCATGGGGCGGCTACCTGGAACAATCCGACGGCACGAGCTGGATGGCGATGTATTGCCTGAACATGCTGAAGATCGCGCTGGAGCTGGCGAGCAAGGTCAACCGGATTTACGAGGACGTGGCCAGCAAGTTCTTCGAACATTTCCTGTACATCGCCGCAGCGATGAACGGGATCGGAGATGGCGGGCTGTGGGATGAGACGGACGGGTTTTTCTACGACCGCTTGCGCCTGCCGAACGGGCAATCGATTCCCATGAAGGTGCGATCGATGGTCGGGTTGATCCCATTGTTTGCGGTGGATACCATCGAGCCGCAGGTAATCGATCAGCTCGCTGGATTCCGGCGGAGAATGGAGTGGTTCCGGCTCAACCGGCCGGATCTGTGCGGGAACATCGCATCCCTCCAAATCGAGGGAACGGGATCGCGGCGGCTCCTGAGTCTGGTCGCACCGGCACGGCTGATCCGCGTGCTGGAACGCATGTTAGACGAAGCCGAGTTTCTTTCGCCCCACGGCATCCGGGCTCTGTCCCAGTATCACCAACGGCATCCGTTCGTTCTGCCGGTCGACGGCCAGGAAAATCGCGTGGATTACGAGCCGGCAGAATCGAACACGGGATTGTTCGGCGGCAATTCGAACTGGCGCGGTCCGGTGTGGTTCCCGGTGAACTTCTTGCTGATTGAATCGCTGCAAAAGTTCAATCACTATTTCGGCAACGACGTGCAGGTGGAGTTTCCCACAGGATCCGGCAAGAAGACGACGTTGGGCGATGTCGCGCGTCAGCTCTCGCGGCGGCTTTCCCACATCTTTCTGCGCGATGCTCAGGGGCGCCGGGCGGTGTACGGGGGCACGGAGAAGTTCCAGACGGATCCGCATTTCCGGGATCACATTTTGTTTTACGAGTACTTCCAGGGCGACAACGGCGCGGGTCTGGGAGCGAGCCACCAGACGGGATGGACGGCGCTGGTCGCCAAGCTCCTGCAGCAGAGCGGCGAATAGGGTTCAAAATCGCCCGCTGTTATGATGGGGTCACAGATGCCGCAGCCGGCTCAAAAACCCCCGAACATCTGGGCCTTGGCGAGCGTGACCTACGGAGCCGTGATCGCGGTCGCGATCATTTCGATCCTGGCCTACTACTACCTGGCGCCAAAGCGAACAGCAACGCAGCAGCTCACCGATGCGGAGCGGTCGATGGCGGTGGGGTCCGTATGGATTCCGATTTATCCGGACGGCACGGTGGAGGGTACGGCGTCCACCAAGCACGACAGCACGACCGAGAGCAGTTTGACCTTCGGGACCAAAGACCCGGCCGATCGTGTGCTGTCGTTCTACCGGGCGGCGCTCAAAAAGGGCGTGTTCCGATTCGATACCGTGGCCAAGAGTGATGGCGCCTGGACGGTTCGAAGCATGGCCCACCAGGGAAAAACTACCGTAGTGGTCACGATCCACGCGACCAGCGAGGGTACCACGGGAGAAATCCATACCACCGATAGAGATACGAACGATAAAGATACGCGGAAATAATTCCGATAGAAGCGTATACCGTTCGGGTATCCTGGAGTTTTGTGTCCACCAGTTCCGTACATATCCCTGACCCGGCACAGCAGCGCCGCTCGTTTATTCTGGTCGCCTTCTCGACGATCATCTGCGCGGCCGCCCAGTTATTGATCAAGAAGGGCGCGAATGCGCTGGGCCAGAATCCGACCATAGTGCAGACCGCGCTTGCCATGGTACTCACGCCCGCGCTGTTTGCGGGTTATTCCATGTACGGCGTCAGCACGGTGCTGCTGGTGCTGGCACTGCGTCATGGGCAGTTATCGCTGCTCTATCCGGTGTTTGCCATGAACTATGTGTGGGTCACCATCCTTTCGGTTCTGGTGTTACACGAATCGATGAATCCGTACAAGCTGGCAGGCATTGTGACCATCATCGCCGGCATCGCCGTCCTGGGACGAGGCCAGGCGGATTGAACAACACCCCTTTTTCGTCGATGGCCTGGGTGATGGGCGCCTCTTTTTTCGGCAGCTTCGGAGCGCTGTTCCTGAAGATCGGCGCCGGAAAGATCCAGCGGAGCATCGCCTCGCTACTCACGAACTGGCGCTTGATGCTGGGTATTTCCTTCTATCTGTTCTCGTCCGTGTTATTCGTGTTTGGCGTGCGCCAAGGGGAACTGAGCGTACTTTATCCGATGGTATCGCTTGGCTCGGTATGGACGCTGATTTGGTCGAGAATCGTCCTGGGTGAGCCGTTCACACGCGCGAAGTTCGTGGCTCTGGGCATGATCCTGTGCGGGATGACGCTCATCGGACTCGGCGCACGATAGCTGGTTTCGTACTCAGCGACAGGGGACAGCCAGCCTGTTTTCGCCCGAAGCAATGCGATACCGCAACTTCCCATCTCCAGGCGGAAACAGGTGGGCAGTCCCCAACGCTAGTTACTTAATGTGCCCGTTGGTTAGGTCGCGATTGTTCTCTTCGCAGGAATACTCGATCAGTTCCTGGCCGGGTTTCATGCGCGTGAAGACCCGCTGATTCTTCCAGGGCTTGCTGTAATAAACCGGATCATCGATCGTCACCTCATACGCGAGATGATCAGGGTCGGTGTACTTGAACGTCTGGATCAAGTGCATCTTGTCGGAATGCGGGTGTCCGATGGTATCGAGCCGCGTCTTGCCGTTGAAACCGACCGTATCCACGGTCAGGGTGTCCCCGTCGAACTTTCCGATGGAGTGGCCGAACCAGGTAGGCTCGATCTCCGACGGGTGCTCGCGCCCATCGATGTAGACGACGTGGAACCACGTGCTTTGCTCGAACAGAAAGGCCAGGTATTTGGCGTTCTGCATGATCTGGATGGGATATCCGCCCACGTTCACGGAACGCATCATGCCGAAGGGCAGGCAGTGGCCGGTGTAATCGAACTTGGCCGGATCATAGTTCTTGAAATTGTCGGCGCCCGCGGGTGAAAACGGCAACGGGCCGGCACCCTTCTGATCCTTGGCGTCCCGGCTCATATCGGCAACGTAAGGATGGTCCCAGACGCCCTGAAAGTCGGGTCTCTCATCGGGCATGCGCGGGATTTTGGAAGACTGAGACGCCTGACTCCAGGCCATCGGGATCGTAAGCAGAACGGCGAACACGGCGTAGTGTTTCATGAGAATGCCCCCATGCCGATTCTGAAGGAAAAGCAACCCATCCGCAAGTGGCCCTTAATCACAACTGCGTAAAGTGCCTAGGCCGCATGGCCGATAAACCCACATGAGCGCACGGAACCGAAGACGGTTATTTCTTGGCGCTTTCATCGTGTATTTCTTCGATCTCGTCTGGAAGCTGATCCACTGGAGTCAGTTCTTTGGCGACGTGTCGGGCTGGGCTCTCCTGATGGCGTTCGGTATCAGGATTGCCGTCTTGGCCTTCCTCGTTTCGCAGTACCAGCTTGCCGGGCAACGTCTCTTACAAGAAGCGGATTCTTCTAAATAACGCTCTACTCATTTTTGGTCGAATAAGTCGGACCGGTTGACGCGTTCCCCTTTGAGGAACACGGCCGAGATGCGCTCGGTCGCCGAAATATCCTGCAGCGGGTTGCCGTCGACGAGAAGCAGGCTGGCGTCGTAACCCTTCCGAATCAGGCCGATACGTTGATCGGCGCGCAGCAGCTTGGCCGCGTTGTACGTCGCGCCCTGCAAGGCAGCCGAGGGCGGAATTCCCGCCTCCACCCAAAGTTGCAGTTCGCGATGGATGCTGGGACCGTGGACCACCATCGGGTTGCCGGAATCGGTGCCGGTGACCAGGATCACCCCCGCATGATAGGCCGCGGCCAGATTCAGCTTGGCCAAATCCAATCGCATCGGATACCCGCCGATCGCCTTGCGCGCGGCCTGGGCGCCGGGGGAATTCAGGCTGTCTTTGACTTGCGCGAGGAATTGTCTTGGAACGACCTGCTGCACCAGGGACCGATCGAGCAAGTCGGTCTTGCCATCGACGTACGCTCCCATAGCTTCGAGAACCGAGAGCGTCGGGTCGAAAGTTACACCCATCGCTTTCATCTTGGTAAACTCCGCGTCGGGGATGCGGTCGCGCATGGAGCCATGTTCGATCCCGTCGACCCCCGCGTCCAGCGCATCCGTCACGTCCTGCGCGTTGCCAGTGTGGGTGACGATAGGCAGCTTGGCTGCATGGGCGGCGTCGGAGATGGCCTTGAGGATCGCGGGATCCATGCGGTTGAACGTCGTACCGCCGCCGCCCCCTTCGAGGACGGCCTTGATGCCGTCGACACCCTGCTGTTTCAGATCGTTGACCTGAGTGCGGGCTTCTTCCGCGGATTTCGGTAAGCGAATGAACTGCTGGTCGAAGTTCGCCCTAAACGACTCCGGGATGTACTGCGAGTACTCGGTTCCGTGGCCTCCGGCGGTTGTGAACAGCGGGCCGACCGCGAACAGTTCCGCACCCAGGCGTTCGCCCGAAGCGACGGTCGCTTGATGCTTCAGGACCATATCGAGCTGATCGCCCGCGCTCTTCACCGCCGTCACGCCGCTGAAGAGATAGGCGGCCAGCTCGCGATCGAAATTCGCGTCGGGGTTTTGGTAGAACTGGGGATCCGTGATCGGAAGTCCCGGCGAGCCGAAGTGCACGTGGACGTCAATGAGCCCGGGCAGCAACGTTTTGCCCGCAGCCTCGATAGCATCGGCGCGCAGCGACTTGGCGTCGGGAGCCGGGCCGGTGAAGATCTCCGCAATCTTGCCGTCCTTGATCAGCACGGAGCCTTGATCGATTACCGTGCCATCGCCGAGGAACAGCCGCGCATCGCGGATCAGAGCGGTTCGGCTACGCTGGACATCGCGGCCCAGAATCTTTTGCTTCGCGATGTTGGTCTTGGCGTGCATCTGCCAGGCGCCCAGGACGATGAACGGACCCAGCACCGCCAGCAGCCAGAACTTCGCGGCGGGCCGCAATTTCTCTTCCTTCTCCCAGCGGAACAACTTCGCCGCGAGCAAGGTTCCGAGCAGAGCCGTCACAGCGAGGGCGCCGGCCGCGGGAAGATTATCGAATATCGTTTCCTTGCCCCGCAGGATCGGCTGCAGTCCGCTGCTGAAGTACGTCGAGGGGATGAATTGCGCGACTGTCTGAAGCCAAAGAGGGAAACCGGTGATCGGGAAGGTGATTCCGCCGAGAAAGAGCAGGGGGAAGTAGAAAAGCTGGGTCAGCAGCATGCCTTCCTGCATGGAGTTCACCAGCGCGGCGATGATGCCGCCCAGAGATGCAAACGCCAGCAGCCCCAGCGAGACGAAGACGAGCAAGGAGACGGGCTGCGTGGGCCACGGTGCGCCGAGGAGGCGGTGGGCCAGGACGACCATAAAGATGATGTTCGGCAACTGCAGCGTCAGGGCGGTCACCAGGCCGGAGACAATAATCTCTCCGGGGCCGATGGGCGCGACCTTAAAACGGCGGAGAATGTTCTGCTCGCGATCCTGTATGGCGCGCATCCCCACGCCGAACAAGCCTCCGCCGAGGACGCCCAGGCCCAGCACGATGGTGACAACCTGCTGGCCGTTGCCGCCTCCGCCACCCATGCCGGCGATCCCAAAGAAAATTAGAGGGAAGATATAGCTGAAAAACAGCGCCACGCGGTTCCGCAGCGTCAACAACAGATTCATGCGGATCTGAGTCAGGTAAGAGTTCAGCACAGGCTTAATCCCTCAGCTTCTTTCCAGTGAGTTCGATGAACACGTCTTCGAGCGTGGGCCGCTTCAAGTGAATATCTTCGAGCTCGAGACCTTTTTGATCGATCCACTTGATCAGATCGGGCAGCGTACGGGCTGGCCGCGTCGAATGGACGACCAGAGTTTTGCCGTCGTCACTGAGAGAATGCTTCGCTAAGGCTTCGAAGGCGGGCAAATCCGCGGGCATCGGCTGGGCCGTAACCACTTCGATCCTGGATTGGCCGAAAACGCGCTCCTGCAAATCACGCGGCGAGCCAATCGCGACGATCTTGCCTTGATCGATAATCGCCACGCGGTCGCACAGACGTTCCGCCTCCTCGATATAGTGCGTGGTGAGTAGGATGGTGCGCTTGGCGGCCTTCAGCTCTTCGATCAAGGTATGGATTTCGAGCCGCACCTGGGGATCGAGACCGGTGGTCGGTTCGTCCAGAAACACGAGATTGGGCTCGTTGACCAGCGCCAACGCCAGAGCCACGCGCTGTTTCTGGCCGCCGGATAATTTCGAGTAAAAGTCGTTGCGTTTTTCCCAGAGCTGCAGGCGCTGGAGCAGCTTATCGCAATCGGCTTTGCGCGAATAAAACGCCGCGAACCATTGCAGGGCCTCGTGCACGCGAAGCTTGTCGGGAAGATTGGTCGCTTGCAGGCACACGCCGATGCGATCCTTGAGCGACTGCTTCGAAACTTCGGGATCGAACCCGAGCACCTTGACCTGGCCCTGGGAACGCGCGCGCAGGCCTTCCAGGATTTCGACGGTGGTGGTTTTGCCGGCGCCGTTAGGCCCCAGCAGGCCAAAGATTTCGCCTTCGCCGACCTCGAAATCAATGCCGCGAACGGCTTCAAAATCGCCATAGGCTTTATGCAGCCCTGATACCTCAATGACTGGTTCCATAATTTCGATTGAGTTTATTCTAGTGGGCTTAAACCGGAAGGTTTCCGCCAAATCGGTGAACGGCGGAAAAGGCAGGACGAACGGCGTTACTTCTGATGGCGGCGCAGGCGGTAGAGCTCCGGAGTGATCGATTTCTCCTTGAGCTTCTTCCAGTCGTCGTCGACGTGGATCATCCGGCCGGTTATGTGGTTGGACTGATTGGAAGCCAGGAACAGCGCCAAGTCGATCTGTTTTTCGGCGGGAACACCGCCAGTCATCCGCACCTGGCGCGCGGCGTCGATTTCACGCCATCCGGCGCGGTCGCCTGCCGCCAGGATCTGATCGGTCATGTGCGTATATGTTTCGCCGGGCGACAGGCAGTTCACCTGCACGTTGTGCTCGGCAACTTCCTCCGCCAGGCTTTCGACGAATCGCACCACGGCCGTCTTGGTGGCGCTATGAACCGCGAAATTCGGCCGGGCGGGCAGAGTTCCGCCGACGCCCGCGATCACGATGATCTTGCCGTTGCGGCGCTCGATCATCTGAGGCAGCACCGCGCGGCAGGCGTTCAGGACGCCGATCAGGTTGGTCTGAACGACTTCTTGCCACAATTTGGGAGATGATTCTACGAAGGGCCCGATGGGTCCCAGGGCCGCCGCGGCGCAGACCAGCACCTGCGCCGGATTGCCGAACTGGACTCTCATCCGCTCCAGGGCGGCGGTTACCTGTTCGTAATCGCACACATCGGCGCGCATGCGCAGAGCGGCTCCGCCTCCGTGTTCGATCTCCAGATGACAGAGGTCGAGTTCGGCCTTGCTGCGCGCCAGCAGCCCTACGCGAGCGCCCTTACCCGCGAATCCGATGGCCAGGCGTTTGCCGATTCCCCGGCCCGCGCCTGTGACCAACACGGGAACTGCTTTGAAAGAGTGCACCACCTGACAAGGTAGTACAAATGGGGCTACTGCCGATACGGCCCTGCGGCATACACGATTTTGCCGCCGACCATGGTCAGCAGCGATTCGATGCCGCCGACCTGATCGACCGGCACGGTCATATAGTCCCTGGAGAGCACCGCAAGATCGGCCAGCTTGCCGATTTCAAGAGATCCGCGCTGGGTTTCATCGAACGAAAACCAGGCGCTGCCGAGCGTGTACAGACGCAGCGCTTCAGCCCGGCTGGGGGTCTCCTCGGGTCCGCGAATCGCGACGCCCGAGACGGTTTTCCCGTCCAGGAACCATTGGAGCGCGGTGAACGGATTGTAGGACGCGACACGATGCGCATCGGTGCCAGCGCCGATCGCGACGCCGAGCTTGGCGCCGGTGACGACCGGCGGGGCGCGCCGGGCGGCCTCGACACCTGAGGTCTGGCGAAACTGGTCGCCGCCGAAATACATGGCATCCTGCACGGTCCAGCCGACGCCCAGGGCTTTCATCCGGCGGAGGCTTTGCTCGGAAGCGTCGTTCAAATGCGCGATGGACCAGCGCAGATCCTTAAGGGGCACTTCTTTGTTCACACTCTCGAAAATATCGAGAAGCTGGCCGACGGACGAGTCGTTGCCCCAATGCATGGTCAGCGACATACCGCGCTCGGCGGCCCACTTCGCGATCTGCGCGTATTTCTCTTTGTCGGTGGCGCTGGGACGATTGTTGTTGTTCATCGCCGCAGTGATGCGCTCGCCCAGGCCGTTGAACTTGAGCATGCTGTCGCCGAAGCCCATGGGCAGGAGCTGGGTGAGGTTCTTGAATTCCTCGAACTCGGCACCGGCGTTGTTGCCGCACAGGCTGTAGGCGACTCGGAGGGTCATCTGGCCCTCGCGCCAGACCTGGAAAAGAGCCTGATAATCCGCGGGCAGCAGGTTGTTTCCACCAGGATCGACGACGCCGGTCAGCCCCAGGCGGTTCAGCTCGCGGAAGAACTTCTTGGTGCCGTCGACTTGCTGATCGAAGGTGGGTTTCGGGAGCCGGTCGAACAGGGCGATGATGGCGTTCTGGCCTCCGGTGACCCCGCCGGTCGGCTTGCCCGCCGCGTCCTTCTCGAGTTTGCCGCTCGAGGGCAGGTCGGCGTCGGTGGCGATGTTCAGCGCTCTCAACCCGGCGGGCGTGAGGATGGCCCAACCGTACCCGAGCTGCACGTAGACAGGATTGTCGGGCGCGGCGGCGACCAGCTCAGCCTGGGTCGGCCGGCGCCGTTCCTGAAACTGGTCGACATTCCAGCCGCCTGCGACGATCAGCCAGGATCCCGGTTTCATCGTCTGCGCAGCCGCGTGGATCCGGCCCAGGGCTTCGGGGAGCGACCTCGCGCCGATCCAATTCACTTCGGTGCTGAAGCTGAGCGCGGCGCGGATGGCGTGCAGATGGGAATCGATCAGGCCAGGGATCACGGTGCGGCCCTGCAGGTCGATGGTGCGCGTGGAAGGGCCGGCCAGCTTGCGGATATCAGCAGTGCTGCCGACGGCCTGAATCCTGCCTGCGCGAATGGCAATGGCTTCGCGAACGGAGGACTGGCTATCGACGGTGAGGATCTTTCCGTTGACGAGAACGGTATCGGCGGACTGGGAGAACGCCGCCGTCGCAAGGGCGACAAGCAGGGTCGCTAGGCGAATCATCCCCCAATGTTAGCTCGTCGCATGAACCTCGGAAGTGCGCGCAGGGAAGCCGTAATCGACCGGCATGATGAAGATCGCCACGATGTACGCGAGGAAGACTAGGCCGCCGCTGCAGAAAAACGCCGCTACGGCCGCGATGCGGACGAGCGTCACGTCGACATCGAGATACTTGGCCAAGCCCGCGCATACACCGCCCAACTTCTTGTCGTAGGCCAGCCGATAGAGCCGCCGGGGAGCTCCCTGAGGCCCCGCCGATGCCGATCGAGCCGTTTGACGACCGCAATCCGAGCAGTAATTCGCCGTGTCCTGGAGCTGAGTCCCGCAACTGGTGCAGTACATGGTGCCTCCCTGTATGGTAAGGATACGGGGTGCGCCGGGCAAAAGTTCCTAGATCAAACGGTCATATTCCGCATGCCCGCCGATCCAGTACCAGATTGCCCGGTTCCCGCGCAGAACGGCGAGAGCGCGATACTCCAAGCCAATACGCGCCGAATAGATGTGATCTTCGCCCTCAAGCTTCTTGAAGTGCAAACCGGGGTGAGCGGGGTTGTCTTGAAAAGTGCGGAAAGCTCGCTTCGCATCTTCCTGAACGTCCGCCGGGAGACTCTTGAATAACCGCCAGAATTGCCGAGTAGTCCTCGACTCGATCAAAGCAGATCGTCCAATGGAACGGTCTCGCCACAATCGTCTGCTTCTAGAGCTTCTTTTGCCAGTCGCCTGATAACATTGCGCTTTTCTTCGAAGCGCTTCTTCCAGGCTTCTTCGTCCTCGATAGAGGCGAGGATCTGTGAGGCGATCGCATCTTGTTGGTCGGGCGGGAGGGTGCTGACCTTTTCCAGCGCCTTCTCCAACAGAGTGCTCATGCCATCAGCCTACCAAAACAGACATTCGCTTTGAGCGATAGCCCAGATATCACTCACTCCGGCAATCCGAAAGACACGATGTCCGTTCCCACGGCGATGGCGACGTACTGCTTGTTGTCGAACATGTACGTCATGGGCGACGCCTTCCACACCTGGTTGGTCGGGAACTGCCAGAGGATCTTGCCATTAGCCGCGTCGACCGCCATGAACGATCCGCTGTTTTCGCCATAGAACACCAACCCGGACGCGGTGGAAATTACGCCCGCCGAAGCGGTCTGGGGCGTGGTGACCTGGGGGACATCGAAGGCGACCTCGCCGGTTTGGATATTGATCGCGCGCAGGAACTTCTCAAAAGATTCGCCGGGGGCCGGACGAGCCGTACCGCCCATATATCCCTTACCCGCCTGCCATTCGCCGCGACGGGCCGAAAAGTTGTTGCAGCGCTCGAGCGAGCTGAAATAGTAGAGGCCTGTGGTCGGGTTGAACGATGTGGAATACCAGTTGGCCCCGCCCTGGAATCCCGGGCACACGTAGGTGTCGCCATTGGCATCCTTGGGCAGGTCCTTCAGGATCGGCCGGCCATCCTTGCCGATAGTCGGCTCGGCCCAGTTCAGCTTCCTCAGGTATTGCTTGCCGAGCAGCAACTGGCCATTGGTGCGGTCGAGCACATAGAAAAATCCGTTGCGATTGGCCTGGAGCAGAAGCTTGCGGGGCTGGCCCTGCCAGTTGGTATCGACCAGCACGGGAGGCTCCTGCGCGTCCCAATCATGAACGTCGTGCGGAGTGAACTGGTAATACCACTTGAGCTTGCCGGTCTTGGCTTCCAGAGCCAGGATCGAGTCGGTGTACAGATTGTCGCCCTCGCGCTCGCTGCCGTCGTAATCGGGACCTGGATTGCCGACGGGCCAATACACGATATCGAGCGCGGGATCGTAAGTTCCGGTCATCCAGGTGGCGCCGGAGCGATGCTCGAGTTCCTTGCCCTTCCAGGTCTCCGAGCCGGGCTCGCCGGGCAAAGGAACGGTCCAGAATCGCCAGACTTCCTTGCCAGTGGTCTGATCGAAGGCCGCCACGAATCCGCGAACGCCTTCGTCCCCACCCGCCGTTCCGGAGATAACTAAGTTGCCGACCGTCAGCGGCGCGGATGTCCCGTTATAGTTCTGATGCCAATCCGCCATTTCGGTTTCCCACAGCAGCTCGCCATCGGAGCGGCCGAGCGAGATCATGTGGGCGTTGTCGGTGAGCATGAATACTCGATCGCCCGCGACCGCGACGCCGCGATTGAACCCGCCCGCGGCATTTCCGGACACACCCCGAGTCCGCTCGCGCCGGTAGCGCCAGATCACGCGGCCGGTTCCCGCATCCAGTGCCCAGCATTCGTTGGCTTGAGAAACGTACATAATGCCGTCAACCACCAGCGGTGTGTTTTCGATGGTGGTCGCACCGGGCATCGGGAACATCCAGCGGGGCGCGAGGCGTCCCACATTGGATTTATCGATCTGCGTGAGCTTGCTGTAGCGGTTGCCGCTGGGATCGCCGTTGTAGGTCGGCCAATCAGCCTGCGAAGTCACCAGGCGGTAGCGATTGCCGTCGGCCTTGCGGAGAAGTCGGATCTTCTTGTCGTCGGTGCGAAGCTGCAGGTCGGTCATGCCTTCGGAGAGAACCTGGCCCTGGAGCGTTTGGCCGTCCGTAGTTTGGATGATGCGGCGCGCAGCGGGAGTCGCTTGCGTGCGTGGGATCGCATCCTGGGCCCAAAGGGCGATTGCAATGGTAAACGCGATCAAAATACCGGAGATGGTGAGCGTCCGCATTCCTCAAACGATATCACTCTCCACCGAAACTGTCCGGCTGTGCTAGGCTTGTCCCGAATCGGATGAGAGTCGGCGTATTTACTCCCCTGCTGTCGCAGCTCCCTTTGCCCGAGGTTTTGAAGAAACTGAAAGCCAACGGCATCGGCACTGTCGAACTTGGGACCGGAAACTACCCAGGCGACGCGCACTGCAATCTTTCGATGCTGAAAGATCGTAGGGCGCTCGAAACATTCAAAAAGACCATCGCGGATGAAGGCTTTTCAATCAGCGCGCTGAGCTGCCACGGAAATCCTCTGCATCCCGATCGCGATATTGCCAAGGCGCATCAGGAGACCAGCCGCAAGACGATCCTGCTGGCGGAGAAGCTGGGCGTCCCCGTGATGGTCGATTTTTCGGGTTGTCCGGGCGATTCGAAGAACGCGAAACGTCCCAACTGGGTCACCTGCCCATGGCCTCCGGACTTTCTGGAGACGCTGAAGTGGCAGTGGGACGATGTCGTGGCGCCCTACTGGAGCAAGCACGCGAAATTCGCGGCCGATCACGGCGTGAAGATCGCGATCGAGATGCACCCGGGGTTCGTGGTCTATAATCCCGAGACGATGCTGAAGCTGCGTGCGATTGCCGGGAAGCAAATCGGCTGCAACTACGATCCGAGCCACATGTTCTGGCAGTCGATCGACCCGATCGCGGCGATTCGGCTGCTGGGGGACGCGATTTTTCACGTGCACGCCAAGGACACGCAGATTTACGAGCGGAATCTGCCGTTGACTGGCGTGCTGGATACGAAGGCGTATACGGACGAGCGGAATCGGTCGTGGATTTTCCGCACTTGCGGCTATGGGCACGGCGAGGAGTGGTGGCGCGAATTCGTATCGACGCTGCGCATGTTCGGGTACGACTACGTACTCTCGATCGAGCACGAGGACAGCCTGCTGTCGGCCGAAGAGGGCTTGAGCCGGGCCGCGTCGTTTCTGAATCCGATTGTTCCGCGCGAAAAGCCCGGGGCGGCGTGGTGGGCCTAGTGGTGAACCTGCTATGAAGGCCGCGATTGTCGGCAGCGGATTCATGGGCCGTGTGCATGCCGAGGCGGTGCGGCGCCTGGGATCGGTTGAGCCCATTGCGGTCGGCGGACGCGACGAAGCTGCGTTTCGCGCGGCGCTGGCGAATCCGGGGATAAAATCGGTCCATATTTGCACACCTAATGCGGCGCACTTCCCGATGGCCAAGGCCGCACTCGAGGCCGGAAAGCATGTGCTGTGCGAGAAGCCTCTGGCGACATCGCCCGCGGATGCGCGTGCTCTAGTGGATCTCGCACGGGCGAAAAACCTGCGGAATTGCACTTGCCATAATCTGCGTTACTACCCGATGGTCCAGCACATGCGGCGCATGCGCGAGGACGGGGATCTGGGCGAAATCCTGGTGGTCCAGGGCACGTATTCGCAGGACTGGCTGCTGTACGATACCGACTGGAACTGGCGCATTGATTCCAAAGAGGGCGGGCCATCGCGCGCGCTAGCCGATATTGGATCGCACTTCTGCGACATGGCCGAGCACGTGACCGGCCAGCGCATCACATCGCTGTGCGCGGATTTGCAGACGTTTCACAAGAAGCGCCAGAAACCGAAAGTCGCGGTGGAGGCATTTGCGCGCGCCACCGGCGATTATGAAACCGTCGCGGTAGAATCCGAAGACTTCGGCGCCGTGATGTTCCGTATGGGTGACCGCGTGCGCGGTGCGTTCACCGCGAGCCAGGTTTCCGCGGGCCGCAAGAACCGCCTCAGCATCGAGATTTACGGGAGCAAGTCCGGCGTCGCCTGGGACCAGGAACGGCCCGATGAGCTGTGGATCGGCAACCGGAACACGAACAACCAGGTGATCATCAAGGACCCGGGGCTGTTGAAGGAAGGCGCCCGATCCTACGCCGATCTGCCCGGCGGCCACAGCGAAGGTTACGACGACACGTTCAAGCAAGTCTTCCGCCGCTTCTATGTGTCCATTGAAGATCCAAGTGCGGAACCGGAATATCCGGAATTCGCGGACGGACTTCGGCAACTGGTCATCCTGGACGCGGAACTGGAGAGTCATCGCCGCCATGGCTGGGCAGACGTGCCGCGATGAAATACGACAAGGCCCGCCTGTTCCTGGTGAGCACCATGGCGCTCGCGAGCGCAGGCGTGGCGTACTCGATCCGGGCGAACACCGCCGCCGACCTGCAGCGCGTATTCCTCGATCCGATCGACCGGGCGCATTCGGCGGAGATGATCGCGACTATCCTGGGCGTGCCTTTCTTAGCCTTCGCGATCACCATCGCGATCGGGAGTCCGCTGCTGGACGTGATCGGGATGCGGGTGCTGCTGCCGCTGTCTCCGATTCTTCTGTCGCTAGGGATGCTGATGATGGCGTTCGCGGGCAACTTTGTATCGGGACCGAATGTCTACTGGGCGCTGTGGTCCGGGGCGCTGGTCGCAGGCATCGGTTGGGGGCTGGCGGAGACCGTCATCAATCCACTGATTGCGTCGCTGTATCCCGACAATAAGACAGCAAAACTGAATGCCGCGCACGCCTGGTGGCCGGGCGGAGTCGTTGTCGGCGGACTATTGGGCGTGGGAATGTCGCAGATCGATCTCGGGTGGCAGGCGAAGCTGACGATCGTTCTGCTTCCGGCGATCGTGTGTGTGATTCTCACAATGGGCGTGAAGTTTCCACCCACCGAGCGCAAAGCAGCGGGAGTCTCCGCCGGAGATATGTTCAAGGAATTACTGAAGCCGCTCTTCTTCGTGCTGTTCTGCTCGATGTTCCTGACCGCGGCATCAGAACTCGCTCCGGGACAATGGGTAGACCTGGCGTTAACGCGAACCGTAGGGATGCAAGGCATCCTGCTGCTGGTCTACGTCAACGGGCTGATGTTCGTGATGCGGCACTTCGCGGGACCCCTGGTCCGCAAGTTGTCGCCGATCGGCGTGCTGTGGTGCTCGTGTTTGGGCGCGTCCCTAGGATTGGTCGCGCTGAGCTTTGCGAATTCGCCCGTCATGGGCTTGCTGGCGGCCACGCTGTGGGGCACGGGAGTCTGCTACATGTGGCCGACCATGCTCGCCACTGCGTCCGAACGTTTCCCGCGCGGCGGGGCGCTACTCATGGGGCTCATGGGAACCGCCGGGACGCTCTCGATCCAGTTCGTGCTGCCGATCATGGGGACCATCTACGATCGCAAGAAGATCGAAGTGGCCGGCGGCGAGGCGGCATTCAATGCACTGCAGCCGGGTCCGACGCTGGAAAATACTCTCGGCATCGCGGCACAGGCTTCGTTTCGGGCGGTCGCGATTCTGCCTGCGGTGCTACTGATCGTGTTCGGCGCGATCTGGCTTTACGATAGGGCTCACTACGGCAAGGGCGGATTCCGGCCGGAAAAGATTTGATGTCTGTCAAGCTCGGTCTCATTGCAGCTCTTATCATTGTGTCGGCGCGCGCCGCCACACTGCACGAGCGCTTCAATGCTCAACAGGCATATGCTTACACCGCACAAATAGCGGCATTCGGTGAACGATGGCCCGGATCGCCCGGACACAAGAAAACGGAAGACCTGATTCATCAGGTTCTACAGAAGGACGGTGCTCGCATCGAAGCCGACGATTTTACCGCCACGACTCCGCGCGGACCGGTGATGGTGCACAATGTCATCGGCAAATTCAATGTCGGCACCGATCCGAAGCAGGAAATCCTGATCCTGGCGGGCCATTACGATACTCTCTTCCAGCCGGGGTTCATCGGCGCCAACGACGGAGGCTCCAGCACAGCCATCCTATTGGCATTCGCCGACGCGCTCGCCGGGCAAACGATGAAGATGCAGATCTGGCTGGTGTGGACCGATTTAGAGGAAGCGATCAACTCCTTCACCGGCGATGACGGCCTCTACGGCAGCCGGCATCTGGCGCAGAAATTGGCGGCGAATGGGACGCGTTCCCGCGTCCGCGGATTCTTCCTGCTCGACATGATCGGCGATAAGCAATTGGGCGTGGCGCGCGAGACCGAGTCGAATCGCCGGCTGCAGGATTTTATGGCTCGCGCCGCCGGACAACTGGGGTATAGCCAGTACTTCTTCCAATACGAAGTCGGCATCATTGACGACCACGTCCCGTTTATTCGCGCCGGCATCCCCGCGGTGGATGTGGTGGATGCCCGCTACGGCCGGATGGGTCCAACGTTCGATTCGATGGGCGAGTTTCACCACGCCAACACCGACACGATGGACAAGGTTTCCGAGCACAGTCTTGAGGTGGTCGGGAAGACTATGCTGCTTACGGTCGAGCTCTTGGACAAGTAAGTATTAGATCTCGCGCGGGTGTATAATCCCGGTTGACTATTATGCATAGCTTCCTAGGGATCACCCGCATTCTCGCAGCAGGAGCGCTATTAACTGGCGCCGCCTCGGCACAGTGGTTGAACCTCAAGACTCCAAACATCCCGCGGACCGCCGACGGCAAACCGAATCTGACCGCTCCCGCTCCGAAACTTCCCGACGGTAAGCCGGACCTGTCCGGGGTCTGGGACGCTGATCGCAGTTATCTGGTTAATCTGGCTAAGGACCTCAAACCCGATGCTGTCCAGATGCAGCCTTGGGCTGCCGCGATCTACAAAGAGCGCGCGGCCGGGCTTCACGCGAGCGAAGAGCCGGACGCAAATTGCTTGCCGCAGGGCGTTCCCAAGATCGATGCCGCGCCAGTGCCATGGAAGCTCATTCAGATGCCGAACGAAGTCGTAATCCTCTATGAGGCGTTCACGCAATTTCGCCAGATCCACATGGACGGCCGCAAGCTGCCCGTGGATCCGAATCCCATCTGGCTCGGATACTCGGTGGGGCACTGGGACGGCGACACGCTGGTGGTCGAAAGCAACGGGTTCAACGGCAAGGCATGGTTGGATCAGTCCGGGCATCCCGCCACTGAGAAGCTGAAGGTAACCGAAAAATTCCATCGCAAGGATTTCGGGCACATGGATCTGGAAATCACCATCGACGATCCGGGCGCGTACACCAAACCTTGGACCGTCAAGGAATCGCCGACTCTCGCCGTGGATACCGAGCTCCTTGAATTCGTCTGCGCCGAAAACGAGCAAGACATCAAGCACATGGTGACGAAGAAGTAATTATGCTAGGCCGACTGATTTTGGCATCGGCGCTTGCCGCGGCGGTTCCCGCTTCCGCGCAGTGGTTCGAAATCAAGGTTGCGGGAACGCCACGCCTGCCCGACGGCCGTCCGAATCTCTCGGCTCCCGTTCCGCGCGACTCCAAGGGCAAGCCGATTCTGGACGGGGTCTGGCAGATGAACGGTAAATATCTCCAGAACATCGCCGCGGATATGAAGCCCGGAGAAGTGCCTTATCAGCCCTGGGCCGAGCAGCTCTTCAAGGCGCGCCAGAACGGTGCTTTGGGCAGGACCGATCCGGCGGCGCGCTGCATTCCCGGAATGCCCAAGCTCGACGCGCTGCCCTACCCGTTCAAGATCATCGAATCGCCGGGCATGACGATGATGCTGTTCGAAGGCTTCACGACGTTCCGGCAGATTTTCACGGATGGCCGCGAGCTGCCCAAGGATCCGAATCCCACCTGGTTCGGGTATTCGGTCGGCAAGTGGGAAGGTGACGATTGGGTGGTGAACACGATCGGCATCAAGGAATCCACGTGGCTCGATAACGCCGGGCGTCCGCATAGCGACGCACTGCATCTGATCGAGCGTTTCCAGCGTCACGATTTCGGACACATGGATATCCTGCTGACCATCGACGATCCCAAGGCGTACACCAAACCGTGGACCGTGAAGGAAGATCTGCGGCTGATTCCGGACACGGAGCTTTTGGAATACATCTGTGTCGAGAACGAGAAGGACTACGGGCACCTTGTCGGCAAATAGGATCATCGCCGGTTTTATTGTCGCCGCGGCCATTGCGGCTGTAAATTCACAAGCCCAGTGGGTAAATTATCCGACGGCCGGGATTCCGCGCACGAAAGACGGCAAGCCGAATCTCTCCGCGCCGGCGCCGCGCACGAAGGACGGCAAGCCCGACCTGACCGGGATCTGGGACGTGCTGCACAACAGGCCCTGCCCGCCCGAGGGCTGCGCCGACATGTTCATACCCCAGGAGTTTCTGGACATCGGGTGGAGCCTCAAGGGCGGACTGCCCTATCTGCCCTGGGCGGCGGCGATTGTCAAGCAGCGCATGGCGGAGAACCGCTTCACCGATCCGAACGCGCACTGCCTGCCGACGGGAATCGTCCGTATGTACACGACGCCGCTATATCGCAAGATGGTCCAGACGCCAGGGCTCCTGGTGATCCTGAACGAACGCGAGGCGATGTATCGCCAGATTTTCACGGACGGGCGGCCGCTGCCCGAGGATCCGCAGCCTTCCTGGGTCGGCTACTCGACGGGGAAGTGGGAGGGAGATACGCTGGTGGTCCAGTCCAGCGGCTTCCGCGATGGCCTGTGGCTGGATGCGAACGGCAGCCCGCTGACGGAGTCCGGCAAAATCACGGAACGCATCCGGCGCGTGAACTTCGGGACGCTCGAGATCGAGCTCACGGTGAACGATCCCAAGGCGTACACTAGCCCGTGGACGGTGAAGCTGACGCAGCTTCTGAAGGCCGACACGGATCTTCTGGATTATTACTGCGTCGAAAACGAGAAGGATGGTCCTCACCTTGTCGCTAAATAAAACGATTGCCGGATTGATGTTGCCCGCGATGATTGCCGGGGCGCAGTGGCTGGACTTTCCTACGCCTGGCGTTCCCCGGCTGCCGGACGGCAAGCCCAATCTCACGGCGCCCGCTCCCAAGACGGCTGACGGGAAGCCGGATCTCTCGGGAATCTGGACCACCAAAGCCGGCTACACAGGGAATATCGCCAGGGACCTGAAGCCCGGGGAGCTTTCGTTCCAGCCGTGGGCGTCGGAACTCTACAAGCATCGCGTGGAGACGCAAGGCAAGGAAGATCCGCAGGCGTATTGCGTGCTATCGGGCGTGCCGCGGGAACACGTGGTGCCGTATCCATTCAAGATTCTGAACAGCCAAGGGATGATCGTGATCCTGTACGAAGCCCTGCATAGCTACCGGCAGATTTTCATGGACGGCCGGAAGCTTCCCAAGGATCCCAATCCGACCTGGATGGGCTACTCGGTGGGCCATTGGGAAGGCGATACGCTGGTGGTCAATTCCTCGGGCTTCGTGGATAACAACTGGCTGGATAACAGCGGCCATCCGGGAACCGAGGCCATGAAGCTGACCGAGCGTTTCCGCCGCCGCGACTACGGCCACATCGATCTGGCGATCACGATCGACGATCCGAAAGCCTACACGAAGCCCTGGACCGTGAATCTCGAGTTCACCGCGACGCCCGATACAGACTTGATCGAGTATGTCTGCGATGAGAACGAGAAGGACCTGAAACACCTCGTCGGTAAGTAACGGCCTGGCTAGACCAAGTCCGCGGCTTTGATCGGCAGCATCCTCACGCGCTTCTTGGTCGCGGCGTACACTGCGTTCACCACCGCCGGGACGATCGAAGGCGTACTGGCCTCGCCGATCCCGCCAGGATTCTCGCGGCTCGGCACGATGTAGACTTCCACAACCGGCATCTCATCGATGCGGATGGGGTCGTAGTTGTTGAAATTCTTCTGCACCACGCGGCCCTTATCGAGGGTGATGCCGAGCTTGGTCACGGTGCTCATGCCGTAAACAATGCCGCTCTGGATCTGCGCCTCAATGATGGCCGGATTGATCACCTGCCCGCAATCCACGGCGCAGACTACGCGATGCACCTTCACCTTGCCTTGCGTGACGGAAACTTCGGCGACCTGCGCGTTGAAGCTGCCGATGTTGTTGACGACGCCGACGCCGCGGAAGCGGCCCGCCGGCAAAGGCTTGCCCCAATCGGACTTCTCCGCCGCGATGTTCAGAACGTTCAGCAGCCGCGGAGTGCCCGCCAGCAGCTTGCGGCGGAACTCGACGGGATCCGCTCCGGCCGCGGCGGCCATCTCATCGAGGAACGCCTCCATGAAGTAAGTGTTCTGCGAATAGCCCACCGAACGCCAGTAACTGACCGGCGTCCCCGTATCGGGCGCGGTGAATTCGACCGCCACGTTGGGGATGGCGTACTTCATGTCCTGAATGCCTTCGACCGCGGTGCCGTTGCCGCCGAACGGCGGGCAGACAACGCGGGCGCTAAATGATACCGGCGATCCCTGGGCGTCCAATCCACCCGAGAATTTCACGTAGGAAGCGGGACGATACGTGTCATGCTGCAGATCGTCTTCGCGCGACCAGGTGAGTTTCACCGGCGTCGGCGACATTGCCTTGGCGATCTCCACGGCTTCCGTCACGTAATCCGCGCCACCACGCCGTCCGAATCCTCCACCCAGATACTGGGTGTGGACCAGGCACTTGTTGGCAGGGAGACCTGTGACCATGGCAGCGGTCTGCTGCGCCAAAGACTGAATCTGCGAGGCCACCCAGATATCGCAGCCGTCCGGACGAACCTGAACAGTTGCGTTCAGCGGCTCCATGGGAGCATGCGAAAGATACGGCGCTTCGTACACCGCTTCGACCTTCTTGGCTGCGCCGGCGAAGGCTGCCGCGGCATCGCCTGCTTTGCGCATGGACATGCCAGGCTTCGCAGCCAGACCCGCCCATTCCTGACGCAGGCCAGGAGTCGACACGTTGGCCCACTTGCCTTCGTCCCACTTGATGACGAGAGCCTTGCGGCCTTCCATCGCGCTCCAGGTATTGTCGGCTATAACGGCCACGCCGTTCGAAATCTGCACGACCTTCTTAACGCCCGGTACGGCCATCGCCTTCGAGCCGTCGAAGCTGGCGACCTTGCCCTCGAACACCGGGCAGCGTTCGAGCGAAGCGTACAGCATCCCCGGACGTTTCACGTCGAGTCCGAATCCGATGGAGCCGTTTACCTTCGCGGGAGTATCCAGGCGCTTGGGCGACGTCCCGATCACCTTGTATTGCGCCGCGGTCTTCAGCGTGAGGCCGGTGGGCGCGGGCAATTTCGCCGCAGCTTCCGCCAGAGATCCGTACGTCAACTTGGCGCCGGTCGCGGTATTGACGACCGTGTTGTTCTCGGCCCGGCACTGCGATTTATCGACCTTCCATTGCTGGGCAGCAGCTTGGACCAGCATTTCGCGAGCGGCGGCTCCGGCTTGGCGGAGAGGCTGCCACGACGTACGAATGCTCAAGCTGCCGTAAGCGCCCATCATCGGCGCGCCATACACCGGCTCGACCCCGGGGAACTCGGTGCGGATCTTCTTCCAATCGCACTCCAGCTCTTCGGCCAGCAACTGAGAGAGCGAGGTCACGGTGCCTTGCCCCATCTCCGACTTGTGGATCTCGAGTGTGACGGTGTCGTCGGTACCCACTTTCACAAAAGCGTTCAGCTTGAGCGGAGCTCCATTAGAAGATGCAGGGGTCTGCGCCTGCCCCTTCACCGGCAATTCGAAGCCGACGAGCAAACCGCCGCCTACCGCGGCTCCAGTCTTCAAGAAACTTCTGCGATTCACGGGATTCATCGGGCACCTCCCTTAGCCTGCGCCTGATAGCGTGCGGCGAGATGTACCGCCTGGCGAATCGCCTGGTAGGTCCCGCAGCGGCACAGGTTGCCGCGCATGGCTTCGTCGATATCGGAATCCGAAGGATTGGTGGTCTTGGCCACCAGGGCTGCCGCCGTCATGATCTGGCCCGACTGGCAGTAGCCGCACTGCGGCACGTCAGCCTCGATCCAGGCCTTCTGCACCGGATGGCTGTTATCGGAGGAGAGCCCTTCGATCGTGGTCACGCTCTTGCCTGCGACCGTCGAAACCTGCGTCGTGCAGGATCGGGTCGGCTGGCCGTTAATATGCACGGTGCAGGCGCCGCACAGGGCCATTCCGCAACCGAATTTCGTGCCGGTCATGCCGAGCGTATCGCGCAATGCCCATAGCAAGGGCATCTGGGGCGGTACGTCCACCGTTTGCGATTTTCCGTTCAGGGTAAATTTGACTGCAGCCACGGGGCCTCCTTTGGGGATACGTCATTCAGTATACAGAGCGGGGATGGATGGGGAAAGGGTCCGCCCCGGCCATTCCTGTATTCCGTGTAAACTGGACCGAGAGGAGAACTCTACTATGAAGACATCCCTAAAGATTCTAGGCGTGGCTGTGGTTGCAGCGCTAGTGATGGTTGTGGCCGTTCCCGCCGCCGAAGCCCCCACCGCCGGAACCAAGGCTCCCGACTTTACGCTCAAATCCCAGGAAGGCAAGACCGTCAGCCTCCATGATTTCAAGGGCAAATGGGTTGTTTTGTACTTCTATCCCAAGGATTTCACCCAGGGCTGCACCATTGAAGCCCACAACTTCCAGGCCGACCAGGCCAAGTACGACAAAGCGAACGCCGCGATCGTGGGCGTGAGCGTCGATTCCGTCGATTCTCATCAGCAGTTCTGCACCAAAGAGAACCTCAGCTTCAAGCTGCTGGCCGACGAGAAGCATGAAGTGGTGAACACCTACGGTTCCACGCAGAAGTTCGGGGACAACGAAGTGGCCGCGCGCAACACCTTCCTGGTGGACCCGCAAGGCACCATCCGCAAGGTCTTCCTGAAGGTGGATCCGAATCCGCACAGCAAGGAAGTGCTGACGGCACTCGCCGACCTGCAGAAGAAGTAGTTACACGTCTTCCTGAATCTCGTAGCTGGTAACAACCTCCGCGGTGGGCCGCACAGTAGCGGCCACACCGCAGTATTTGTCGGTGGATAGCTGGATTGCCTTCGCCACTGCTTTTTCCGAAATTCCCTTCCCCCGCACGATGTGCCGCACTTCAAAGCGCCGGAAGCTGCGCGGATGCTCCTCGCGCCTCTCTCCGCGCACCTCGATCTTGTAACCGGTCACCTTTTCCCGCTTCTTGTGCAGCACTGAGATCACGTCGGCTCCCGTGCATCCGCCCAGTGCGATCATCAGCAGTTCCAAGGGTCCCGAGGCGGCCGATCGCTCACCTTTGATATCCAGCACCTGCGCGTGGCCGCTGGGCGTGACCGCGACAAAGAAATCGTCGCCGGCGTATTCCACCGTGGCGTAGTTATTCTTCATGGCCTCTAGTCTTACACGGCACAACTATCGATGATTACACTGAGAGTTCATGCCGGAAGAGTCGACCCTCCCCCTCACGCTTAGCGACGTCCAGCGCGCCCGCCAGCGCATTTCGTCCTGCGTGCGCCGGACGCCCTTGGTCCCCAGCGTCACCCTCAGCGAACGGCTCAAGACCAACGTGTACGTCAAGCTGGAGCTGTTCCAGAAGACCGGGTCGTTCAAAGTACGCGGCGTCTTTAACAAGGCGCTGAGCCTGGCTCCTGAAATAAATGCCAAGGGTCTGGTGACTGTCAGCGGAGGCAACAACGCCTTGGCCGTGGCCTACACCGGACGCGCGCTGGATCTGGCGGCCACGGTCCTGATGCCCGAGAACTCGCCTGCGTCGGTTCAGGAAGCCGCGCACGGCTACCGGGCTCAGGTGAAATTCGCCTCCACCGCGGCCGAGGCGTTCGCGCAGGCAGCCGAGCTCGAGCGCGACGGCTGGATCTACATTCATCCCTTTGACGATCCCGTACTGATGGCGGGACAGGGGACGATAGCCCTGGAGATCCTGGACGACGTTCCGCAGGTAACGGACATCGTCCTCAGCATCGGCGGCGGCGGAATGATGGCGGGCGTCGGGACCGTCATCAAGGCGTTGAAACCGTCAGTCCGGATCTGGGGCGTGGAGACGCAGGGCGCGGACTCGATGGCTCGGTCGCTGGCCGCCGGGAAGATCGTCACGCTGGAAGCCATGACGTCGATCGCAAGAAGCCTGGGCGCGCTGGCTCCATCGGAGCGCACCTTCGCGATGGCCCAGCAGTTTCTCGAAAGCGTCACCGTGGTTTCCGACAAGGATGCGATCGAAGCCGCTCGCTTTCTACTGGATCGATTGAAGGTGCTGGCCGAACCCGCCGCATCGTGCACCTACGCCGCGGCTCAGCGGCTGCAAAGCCAGTTTTCGGCGGGTAAGCACGTGGTGCTGTTGCTATCCGGCGGAAATGTCAGCTTGGACGTCCTTACCGTCTAAGGTCTTTTTCCCTGTCAGACATTCCGGTAGATGCCGACTATCTACATGAATGGCATCGAGGCCCTCAAGCGCAGATGAGTTGTACTCTCACTGCGCGGCCGAGTTCGGACCCGCGATGGAACGCCTCGCCGCCGCTTATGAGGCCGACACAACTTTACGCCAGGACCTGCTCCAGGAAATCCATGCGGCCCTCTGGCGCAGCTTGCATGGCTTCGATAACCGATGCGCGTTGAGAACCTGGGTCTACCGGGTAGCGCATAATACCGCGGCGTCACATGTGCGATGCGCAATCCGGCATGACTGGGTCAGCCTTGAGGAAGCGCAATCTTTGCCTAGTCCACGCGACCCGGACCGCCAAATGGTGCTCGACCGACTGATGGCGCTGATCCACAAGCTCCGCCCTCTCGATCGCCAGGTTATTTTACTCTATCTCGAAGATCAGGACGCGCCCTCCATCGCCGAGATCACCGGCCTCTCCGCCGCCAACGTCGCGACCAAAATCTACCGCATCAAGAACATCCTCGCTCGCCGCTTTAACGAAGGAGAACGATCCCATGCACCCCAACGAAGTCAAAGTCGCGTGGCAGTCGCAGCCATCGCAAATGAGCCCGCTGACAGCCGGTCGCCTGCGCCGGAAGGCGCGCCGGTTTAGGTTCGAGCGGCTCGCGGCGACCTTCGCCAGTGTGCCGACCTTTGGGGCTTTTGCTCTGGGGTTCGTCGCGGGCACGATTTTCGGTGACATCGCCTTGTGCCGTATCGGCTGCGCGATTATCGCCGCAAGTTTGGCGTACACTACCTATCGCCTCCTTCGCAGCGACTGGAGCTTAGATCGCGCCTCGGACTGCATTACCCACTACCGCGCTCACCTTGTTCGGCGGCGCGACTTCCTTAGAAGGTTCCCTTATTGGGGCGGTCTTCCCGCAGCGTCGGGTGTGGTACTGGCGACCCTCGGTTGGCTGCTGGCCGAACCCGACCGATGGTTCGATGCTGCGAGCGCGGGTATCCTCGGGGTGGGTCTCCAAATTGCGCTGTGGGCCAGCAATAACAGAACCGCGGCCCAGTTGCAGAAAGAAATCGACCTGCTCGAGGCGGCCTGACTACTTCTATCTAGCAAGCAACCCCGCATCCACGGGAAGCGCGTGTCCCGTGATGAACGACGACTTGTTCGAACACAGGAACACCACCGCATCGGCAACCTCTTCGGTAGTCCCGAAGCGGCCCAGGGGATGCATCGCCAGCACTCTGGCTTCCTGATCGCCCGTGAAGAGCCCCTCTGACAAGGCCGTGCGGATCACCGCGGGACACACGGCATTGACGCGGATTCCCTTCTGCGCGTATTCCATCGCCGCCGCTTTGGTCGCGCCGATGACGCCGTGTTTGCTCGCGTAGTAAGCGATACCAACCGGCCCGCCAATCAGTCCCGCCACCGACGACATGTTCACGATCGCGCCGCCGCCAGACTTCAGCATGTGAGGGATTTCGTACTTCATCGCCAGGAACACGCCTTTCAGGTTGATATCGATCACGTCGTCCCAAGCCTGCTCCGGATAATCTGGCGTCGGGACGAACGATGGGCCGCCGATCCCTGCATTGTTGAACGCGTAATCCAAACGCTGCCAGCGGCTCACGGCCGTGTCCATCAGGTTCTTGACTTGATCGGCGCGCGTGACATCGGTCGGTACGAAAATCGCTTCGCCGCCCTGGGCCTGGATCTGGCGGATGGTTTCCTCGCTTTCAGCCGCACGTCTCGCGCCGATCGCCACACGAGCGCCTTCCGCCGCGAACGCGATGGCCGCAGCCCGGCCGATACCCGAACTGCCGCCGGTGACCACGGCGACCTTACCTTCGAAGAGTTTTTCCATATTAGGTAGAATCACAAAACACGCCCCTACCATGCACTGGAGCCAGCTTTTCATTCCCACGCTACGTGACGAACACCCGCTCCTGGAGCGTGCCGGATATATTCGCCCGCTCCCCGGCGGACTCCACAGTCACTTGTTCCTGGCGCAGCGGTCGCTGTTGAAGATCACGGCCATCATGCGCGAGGTGATGGATTCGATCGGCGCGCAGGAAATTCACCTGCCTGCTACGAAGTGCCGGCCGGAGGAAGCGATGGTCTCCATCGCGCGCGGGCAGCTGCGAAGTTACAAGCAACTCCCGCAGATCTGGTTCACCGCCACAGACTCGTGCTCCTTCGATAAGGACGCCGCGGGCCTGGAGGTTGCGTATGAAAAGCATCGCTCAGCCTACACCCGGATTCTCGACCGGTGCGGACTGGAGTATCGGTTGTCCGGCGGAAGGGAAGCTCAGGCTTTTGTGCGGCGCGGCGCCCATCACGCGGATATCCACGATCCGGAAGGCGATCTGGCGCCCGAAGAGTTTCACACACCGAGCGTAAAGACCATCGGCGATTTAGCCCGTTTCACCGGCTTGCCGGAAACGTCGCATATGAAAAGCCTGGTGATGGTGGCGGACGGTAATCCTGTATTGGCGCTCCTGCGCGGCGACCACCAGCTCAGCGAAGAGAAACTGGCGAACGCGCTCGATGCCCGGCATGTGCGAAATGCTCACCCGGAAGAACTCCGGCAGTGGTTCGGCGCGGACGCCGGATCGCTGGGGCCGGTCGGCGTCGCGAGCCATGTGCGCATCTTTGCCGATGACGCATTGCGCGGGCGGCGCAACATGATCGCCGGCGCGAACAAGAATGACTATCATCTGCGGAACGTCACACCCGGCGAAGACTTCGAGGTCGAATTCCAGGATTTGCGCCAAGCGGCCGAAGGCGAGACATCCGCGCTCGGGCATATTTTCAAACTGGGCAACAAGTATTCGAGATCCAAGGATCTGCATGTGACCAATGAAACCGGCGAAGAGATCGCTCCCTTCATGGGCATCTACGCGATCGATATCGAGCGGATCCTGAGCGCCGCCGCGGAACTGTTTCACGATGCCGATGGCATGGCGCTGCCTGCCGCGATCGCGCCGTTTACCTTGGTCATCACGCCCGTCAACATCAAAGACGATGCCCTGCGCCAGGCTGCCGCGGAAATCTACGCGACCTGCAAGGCCGCGGGTATCGATGCGCTGTTCGACGATCGCGACGAGCGCCCCGGCGTGAAGTTCAAGGACGCCGATCTCATCGGCATTCCTTACCGGATCACGGTCGGGAAGAAGCTGCCCGAGGGGATCGTCGAACTGGTGGAGCGCAGGCCGAAGCGTTCGACCGACGTGCCCATCGGGAAAGTCGTGGACGCAGTAAAGGAACTATGGACTGGGTAAACATACGCCGAGAGTTTCCGGCGCTCGAACGCTGGACCTATCTCAATACGGCCACGTACGGCCAAGTGCCCCGGCGAGCCGTGGAAGCCATGACGCGCCATTCCGAGCAGCGTGACGAGCTTGCGTCCACGAATTTTCTCGACTGGTACAGTGACGCCGACCGCATTCGAGCCGGCATCGCCCGGCTGATTCACGCCGAGCCGGACGATATCGCGTTTGTTCCGAACGCCGCGGCGGCACTGTCGATTGTGCTCTCCGGAATTGCGCCCAAGCCGGGCGAAAACATCGTCACGCTGGACGACGAGTTCCCCAATTATCTGTATCAGGACGCGGCTCGAAAGGTTCCGTGGGAACGGTTCTATGAATCCGTCGACGACCGCACACGTCTGGTCGCCTTCAGCGAAGTGAACTACGCGACCGGCTTTCGTCCGCCGCTAGCGGAGATCAGCCGCTTCCTCGGCGAGCGCGGCGTGCCTCTGTTCCTGGACGGATCGCAGAGTGTCGGCGCGCTGACCTTCGATGTGCGCAAAACGCCGGTGGACGTGCTCGCGGTGCATGGCTACAAGTGGCTGATTTCGCCAACAGGCGCCGGATTCATGTACGTCTCGCCCGCATTTCGCAAGAAACTGCCGCCGAACATCATCGGCTGGCGCAGTCACCACGACTGGCGCAACGTCGATCGCCTTCACAGCGGCACCCCCGAATTCAAAGACGCGGCGGAAAAATACGAAGGGGGCGGCCTGCCGTTTCATTTGCTGTACGCGATGGAAGCGTCGGTCAAATGGATGCTCGAGATCGGGCCGGATGTGATCGAACGGCGCGTAATGGACCTGGCGAATTCCGCCCGTGACATGCTCCGCCGCTTAGGCGCCCAGGTAGCCGAGACTAGGTCGCAGGTCGTGATCGCGCGGTTTCCCGAAATCGACGCATCGGCAACCGCGCGCACGCTGCGCGAACAGAAAGTTGTCGTTGCGGCGCGCCACGGACGCCTGAGGGTCTCGCCGCACTTCTACAATGATGACGAGGACCTGAAGCGTTTGGAGACTGCGCTCAAGAATCTACTGTGATGACCGTCCTGGAAGCAATCTGGCGGGAGCTGCGTTTCGCGCTGCGGTCGCTCTTACGCGCGCCGTTAGCTACCGCCGTCATGATTGCGATCCTGGCCGCCGGCATCGGCCTCAACACTGCGGTATACAGCGTCCTCTATGGAATCCTGCTGCGGCCTTATCCGTACGCCTCGCCCGAGCGGATCGTGCGGATCGCCTCGGCTCCCGTCAAGGATCCCGGAAATCGCGTGGGAGTCTCGCTGCCCGATTTTGAGGATTTCCGCCACGATACGCGCACGGTACAGGATTTGAGCGCCTGGTCCACTGAGCGGATCAACTTAATTGATGACGGCACCGCGGTCCCAGTGGATGCGGGCGTCATCTCACCCGGGCTGTTCGCGACGCTGGGCGTGACGCTCCTCATGGGCCGCGAATTTCTGCCGCAGGAGGACATCCCCGGCGGCGACGTGAACAAAGTCATTCTGAGTAACGCTCTCTGGAAGAAACGTTTTAACGGCGATCCCGGCATTCTGGGCCGCGTGATTCGCACGTCCCTCGGCTCGTTCGCCGTGGTGGGTGTGGCGGCTCCGGGTTTCCTCTTTCCTCGCGATTCCGCGCTGTGGATCCCCATCGAAAGTGAGCTGCGCGCCCGTAATGGATCGCGCCAGATGCGCTTTTACCGGAAATATCGCGTGGTGGCTCGACTTCGCGACGGCATGCCCCTGCAAGCAGCTCTTCAATCCGCAAGGGACGATCTCCGCCAGATCGGCACGCGCCTGCAACGCGAACAGGCCCCGACGAATCGCGAGATCCTACCGGTGGTCGAGCCCCTGCGCACGGTCGAAACGTCCGAAATGCGGCCTTATGTGCTGCTGCTGATGGCCGGCGCGGGATTGGTGCTGCTGGTCTGCTGCACCAACCTGGCGAATCTGCTGCTGGCGCGGTCATCCGCCCGCGAGCGCGAGTTTGCGGTTCGCGCGGCGATCGGCGCCGGGCGCGGCCGTCTCCTGGTTCAGCTTCTGACCGAACATTCCTTGCTGGCGATCGCGGGCGCCCTTCTCGGCTTGGCGCTGGCGAGTTCCCTGCTCGCCGCGCTGCCGCGATTGATTCCCTCCGATTTGCCTTTCTGGATCCACTTCGATCTGGACCGGAACGTACTCCTATTCACCTGCGCCGTCACCATTGTGACCATCGCGGCATTCGGGCTGGTTCCGTTGCTCAGATCATCCCGCGCCGATCTGGAAGGGTTGCTGCGCGATGGCTCGCGTGGGACTCCTTCCACTTCGCGTCTTCGCCGCGGCCTTATTGTTGGAGAAGTCGCGCTCTCGGCGGTTTTGCTGGTCTGCGCTGGCCTGCTGCTGAAGAGCCTGAATCGGCTGGAGCGAGTCGATCCCGGATTTCAGCCGCATAACGTGCTCGCGATTCGGCTGTCGCCCTTTAAGCCTGGTTCGGCGCAGCAGAGGATTGAGGCTGCGACCGAATACTTCCGCAAGGTCATCGCCACCATCGGCCAAGTCCCCGGGGTAGTTGCGGTAGGCGCAACCGATGGGCTTCCGTACACGCCCGATAGCGCCGACCGGCCCAGCTACAACATGGAAGTGCAAGGCGCTGGCTCGGTCGAACGCTCCTATCGCGGACCCGGTTCGGTGATCGATATCACGCCCCAGTATTTCGAGGCCATGGGAATTCCTCTGATCCAGGGCCGAGCGTTTAGCGAGCAAGATACGAGCAAGTCGGAAAAAGTCATCATCCTCAGTGAGCGCGCCGCGAAGTTCCTGTTCCCCGGGCGCAGCCCGATCGGCGGCCAGGTCCGGCATAACACCAACGGCATGGCCGATCCCTGGTCGCGCGTGGTGGGCGTGGTGGGAGACGTCCGGTATAAGGCGGACGAAAAATCCGAGGGCATGGAGATGTACTATCCATCCGCACAGTGGGAATTCGAAAGCGCCTATGTGGCGATCCGCTTTCAGGGCTCGCCCCAGGGGTTCGAGAATGCGGTTCGTCAGGCCGTTTCTTCCGTGGATGCCGAAACTGGCATCGACGAGATGAAGACCATGGACGCGCTGATGAATGAGACGCTCTGGCAGCAGCGTTCCTGGGGATTCGTGCTGGCGGGTTTTGCGGCCACCACGCTCCTGCTGGCCGCTGTGGGGCTTTATGGCGTGATGGCCTACAGTGTGTCGCTGCGGCGTACCGAGATCGGAATTCGTGCCGCGCTGGGTGCGACACCCAAGACGATTTTCGGCGAGGTTACCCGCGAAGGCGTGTATCTGGCAGCCGCGGGAGCCGCGATCGGGCTGCTAGTAGCGTTGGGAGTGACCAGACTCCTGCGAACGATGCTCTACAGCGTCCCACCCGGCGATCCAGTCACATTCCTGCTCGCCGCACTGGTGCTCATCGTGGTTGCCACGCTCGCATCGGCTTTGCCCGGAATGCGCGCCGCGAATATGGATCCAGTCAAAATACTGCGGAACTAAACGGCAACGTTTGCCGGTTGACATGATTGTCGGAAGCGCACAAAGCGGTGAGCTAATGTGGCTCAGGTGTGCTCCCATGCCACGGCAGAAGGGGAAATCACATCGAACAGGCGAGACACGATTATGGTAGCGAAATTGCTAACATTGCCGGTATGCTAACGGCTCGGTATTGCCAAACAATCTGGCCGCGTGCGTTTCTGAAGATTGGTTTAGTCACTGCGTTGGCGGTTCTCGTCGGCCGGGTCCAGTCTCAAACGAAGACCACACGAGACGAATTGCGTTTTGATGTGGCCAGCGTTCGGCCGAATCAGACTGACGCCTGCCGTGGGAGATGGGATTTTGCAGCATCGCGTGGCGTCGTCACGGCGGACAACGCACCGCTCATGAGAATTGTCAGTCGGGCATACAACCTCACCGATGATCGGGTGTCAGCACCCTCATGGATTAAATCTGAATGCTATGACATAAGAGCAAAGACCGCGATGAGCAACCTGCCGGAACGCGACCTTATGACCATGCTTCAGGAACTACTGAAAGAACGATTTCATCTTGTGGCCCACCTCGAGTCGAACGAGAGACCGATTTTCGCGCTGTTGCCCGACAAGAACGGCGTGAAGATGCCTGCTGACGGAAATCCGATTCCTCCCCCGCCGTCCATCACTGACGGAAGAATTCTCTTCATGGGCAAAACTTTGCACGACCTCTGCGAGCGACTTGGAACGGCTACAGGCCGACCGGTAATCGACAAGACCGGCCTCAACGGCAAGTATGTGATCGTTCTGACTTACCTTCCGTTCGGCTCGATAAACAGTGAACCGTCTGATGCTGCTTCCGACGTTTTCGCTGCGGTGCGGGATCAATTGGGGTTACGACTCGAATCGCAACGGGGACCCGTGGATATTCTGAAGGTCGATGCTATCGATAAGATCCCCACGGATAATTGACGGTTCTTGCTGTTTGGCGACCGTCCCCAGAAGCGGTCAGCGTCAGAAGCGTGGCAGCTTCAAGAACAAGGGATCGCGCCTTCGCCCTCCGGCACAGACCTACGATTCGTGCAGGCCCCTTATACGTGTGCAAAATCGTTACAATCTGTCGGTAGTTGGGAGGTCTCAACGAGACTATGCGACGGTGCTTTTTCTTCGCGGTTGCACTCGGTGCACTGGCGCAGGCGCCTGAGCCTGCGATTCGTGCGGACGTGAACCTGGTGCCAATCACCTTTTCGGCGACCGATGGCAATGGGGCCCCGATCCGCGACCTCCGCCGAAGCGAACTGAAACTCACCGACGATCAACGCCCGCGCGAAATCACATTTTTCGGCCAGGAAAGCGATCTTCCGCTTACCGCCGGCCTGGTGTTGGACATGAGCAATAGCCAACGAACATTCTTCAAGCAGCACCGTGAGGATATGAAGAAATTCCTTAAGAACGTGCTCCAACCGGGTGATCGGGCGTTTTTGATGTCGTTCGGGGTGATGGGTCGGATCAAGCTGGTAACGGACTTGACGGGCTCGGCGGAAGAGCTGGGCCGCGGAGTGGAGGCCATCGAGCAGTGCAACCCCTTCAACTTCATCCCCTTTAGTTGCCGCTCCCCCATCTGGGGCGCTGTTTTCACGGCGGCGCGTTCGAAGATGAAAAATGTCACTGGACGAAAGGCTCTGGTACTGCTGTCGGATGGGCTGGATACTGGCGGCCACACGCTTACGGAGGCGATCGAAGCCGCCCAGGGGGCTGATACCGCGGTCTACGTCATGATGTCTCAGCTTTCGATCGAACCCCTCACGTTGTTGGGAAATAGGATAGGGAAGGCCCGGTTGCGTCGCCTGGCCGAAGAGACTGGCGGCCGGTACTTCGACGCTTCGAAAAAAGACACCGCCGCCGGTATCTTTGCGGAGATAGAGGAGGACTTGAGGAACCTCTACGTGGTTGGTTTTTCCGTCCCAGAAGGCGACCGCGACGGCAAGTTTCATCCGCTTAAGATTGAGACTACGCGGTTGGGTGTTAAGATCCGAGCTCGCAAAGGGTACATCGCGGGACGCTAACGATGGCACCAAGCCCGACGGCCCCTCGGCTAAAGCTACGATCAATGGCGAAGTGTCGACCGCTGCTGTCGGGCGCTCTTTTGATAGACATGTTATCGTCTACACCCGCGCGACCTGCTCCCCATACTCGACGCTCACCAAAAACAGTCCCCGCGCCGGCGCCGAGGGCCCCGCGGGAATCTTGCAGCCGGGGTTTAGCCTGACCGCAATGCCGGCGGGCCCCAGGTTTCCCTTCCCTGCCTCCAGCAGCACGCCGACGATGTTGCGGACCATATGCTTGAGGAATCCGCTGCCGCGAACGCGGTAAATCAGGCGATCCTCTTCCCGCGTGAAACCGGACGAAAAAATCCGGCGGACCTTCGAACGGCCCAGGTTATCCACCGGATCCGCCGCCGCGAACGCCGAAAAATCGTGCTCGCCCTCGAGCAGGCGCGCGGCCTCGATCATGCGTGCTTCATCCAGCGGATAAGGGTAGTGATAGACGTAACGGCGATCGAACGGCGGGCAGATCTCGGCCCGGAGAAGGCGATACTCGTAGGTCTTGGCGATCGCATCGTAGCGCGGATGAAAGCTCTCGTGCGCCTCGGCCGTTTCCAGCACCCGAATATCGCGCGGCAGCAGACGATTCATCGCCTTCTTCAGATTCGGCAAGGGAATCGGATTGGTCAGCCGGAACGCCGCCACCTGCGCCAGGGCATGGACCCCGGCGTCAGTGCGGCCGGATCCATCGACGTGCACCACGTCTCCCTCGATTTCCGACAGCACATCTTCAAGGACACGCTGAATCGTGGCGACGCCCGGCTGAACCTGCCAGCCGTGATAGTCGGTGCCATCGTAGCTGACCGTGATCCGAATCCGGCGCATTTAGGCAACAGCGCGCGAGCCTGGCTTCACGACCGGGAGGCCCTGCTTGCACAGAGGGCATTCCTCGGGCGTCCAGGCGACCGCGTCAAGGGTGGCCAAGGCCACTCGGGGAACTCCTAAGTCCACGCGTCCACCGCTACGATCGATGACCGAGCCCACTCCCACAACCCGAACGCCGGCCGCCTGTAACAGCTCCATGACCTCCCGGGTGCTGCCGCCGGTAGTGACCACGTCCTCGACCACCACGGCGGTCTCTCCAGGGGTCAGGAAGAACCCCCGGCGGAGGGTCATCTTCCCCGCAGGGTCGCGTTCCGTGAACAGGAAACGGGCACCCATTGCCCTGGCCACCTCATGGCCGATGATCAGGCCCCCCAGGGCGGGCGAAACCACGATTGCCGGTTTCGACCCCTGGTCTTTTGGCATACGCTCGGCCAGCTCCCGGCCGAAGCGTTCTGCCAGTTCGGGATGCTGGAGAACCAGGGCGCTCTGAAGATATTCGCTGGAATGCAGGCCGCTGGTGAGGCGAAAGTGACCCTTCAGATAGGCACCCGTCTCACGAAATGTTTGCAGAATAGAGTCTGACACGGTTTCTTCATATATAATAGTGCGAGTTCGACTTAACAATCTTGACGGGACACCCCCTGTAACGAGAGGACCGTCTCCCGTCGTCTTCTCTAGTCGAAGACAAGAAAACTTTGGGGAGTAGTTTACACGATGAAGAAGCTTAAGTGGCTCCTGGGCCTGATATTGCTAATTGCAGCGTTGGGTCTGGCCGGCTTCACCTATTACAATCGCTCGAAGAAGGCGGATTTCCTGACGGCCAAGGTGCAGAAGGGCGATCTTGAATCCGCCATTTCGGCTACCGGATCGCTCGCGGCGGTGGTTTCCGTGGCGGTGGGTAGCCAGGTTTCCGGCAATATCGCCAACCTCTACGCCGACTACAATTCGGTGGTCAAGAAGGGCCAGTTGGTCGCGCAGATCGACCCGGCTCCGTTTCAGACCAGGGTGGACCAGGCAAAAGCCAATCTGGATAGCGCCAAGGCACAGGTCACCAACGCGGAAGTCGGCGTCAAAAAGGCGGATCTGGACATCGCCAATGCCGAGTTGAACGTCACCAACCAGAAAGCAGCGGTTGTTCGGGCACAGTCACAGGTTAACGACGCCAAACGGAAACAGGATCTCCAGGCGAAAATGTTCGCCCAGGGCGTAGGTACACAGGACGCACGCGACAGCGCCCAGGCGGTCTATGACCAGGCCGTGGCAAGCCTCGAGTCGGCGCAAGCGCAGGTTAAGTCCGCACAGGCCAATCTCGAATCGGTCAAGGCGCAGAAGCAAGTAGCGGAGACCCAGAAAATCACGGCGGCAGCCCAGGTGGCCACAGCCGATGCGAACCTGCAGAACGCCCAGCTGGATCTCGATCATACCCGCATCACCTCTCCTGTAAACGGCGTTGTGATCGCGCGCAACATGGACGTCGGTCAAACCGTGCAGGCGTCGTATTCCGCGCCGCAGCTGTTCAGCATCGCGCAGGATCTCAGCAAGATGCACGTGGAGACGAATATCGACGAGTCGGATATCAGCCGGGTTCAGGTAGAACAGGATGCCTCGTTCACCGTGGACGCTTATCCCGGTCAGACGTTCCACGGCACGGTAATGCAAATCCGCCATTCGCCCAACAACGTGCAAAACGTGATTACGTACACCGTGGTGATCGAAGTGAATAATCCCGACATGAAGCTGTTCCCGGGCATGACGGCGAACGTCCGGCTGGTCACCGACCACCTGTCGGCCGTGGTCAAGATTCCTTCGGCCGCGCTTCGGTTCCGGCCGCCGGACGATCTTCTGCCGGCCGATGCGAAGACTACCGACAAGAAAACCGGCACCGGCAAGGCCGACGGCAAGATCGATCCGAGCCAGTTCAAGGGCGGCGACGGCAAGTTTGATCCCAGCCAGTTCAAGGGCCGTAACGGCGGCGGCGGCGGTGGCGGCGGCTTCGGCCGCAACGGCGGCGGTGGTGGTGGATTCGGCGGTGGCGGCGGCCGGGGTGGCCAAGGCGGCGGCGCTCGTCCTCAGTTCCAAACCGTCTATACGCTGGATGAAAAAGGCCAGCTGAAGCCGGAGCGCATCCGCACCGGCATCAGCGACGGAAACTTCGTGGCGATGCTTAGCGGCAACCTCAAAGAAGGGGATGTGCTGATCACCGGTATCGAAGGTGTCCGATCCGGCGCTAACCAGAACAAGAATGCGCCCGGTTTCCCGGGCCAACCGAATAACCAGTTCAAGGGCGGCCGGGGCGGCCTGCCGTTCTAAGGCAACGAGGACGATTCGTGGATTCCGCTCTCATCCGTATCGAGCAACTGCATAAGACCTATCACATGGGGGACAACCATGTGCACGCCCTGCGGGGCATATCGCTCGACATCCCGCGGGGCAGTTTTGTGTCGATCATGGGTGCTTCCGGCTCCGGCAAGTCGACCTTGATGAACATCATCGGCTGCCTGGACAAACCCAGCAGCGGCAAATACTATCTGGACGGCGTGGACATCGGCAGTCTGGATCGTGACGAGCTGGCCGAAATTCGCAACCGTAAGGTCGGCTTTGTGTTCCAGCAGTTCAACCTGCTCGCCAGAACGTCCGCTCTGGAAAACGTCGAACTTCCACTGCTGTACAGCGACGACGACAAGACCAAGTTCAAGGAACGCGCCATGCAGGCGCTCACATCGGTGGGTCTGGCGGAACGCTCCGATCACCATCCCAGCCAGCTTTCCGGCGGCCAGCAGCAGCGCGTGGCTATCGCCCGGAGCCTGATCAACGACCCCCAGCTGATCCTGGCGGACGAACCGACCGGCGCGCTGGATTCCAAAACCAGCGTCGAGATCATGGGCATCTTCCAGAAGCTGAATCGGGAAAAAGGGATCAGTATCGTGGTGGTCACGCACGAGCCCGACATTGCGCACTATTCGGACCGCATCATCCAGTTCAAGGACGGCCACATCATGCTTGATGAGGTTGTTCGCAACCCGCGCAACGCGGAGCGGGAACTCGCAGAGTGGCAAGACCAAGAAGAGGAAAAGGAACCCGTCGCATGAACAAAGTCTTCCAGAGCATGAGAATCGCGTTTCGCGCCCTGCGCGTGAATAAGCTGCGCTCGGCGCTGACCATGCTGGGCATCATCATCGGCGTCGGCGCCGTGATCGCGATGGTATCGGTGGGCAGCGGCGCTACCGACCGCATCCATCAGCAGATCGCCTCGATCGGCAGCAACGTGATCATCATTCAGCCGGGCAGCCAGAACACCGGCGGAGTCAAGAGCGGCAACGGCAACTCGCAGACGCTCACCGAAGACGACGCGCGGGCCATCGCGGAAGAATGTCCCGACGTCATGTATTCCTCGCCCATCCAGCAGAACCAGCAGCAGGTGGTGTACGGAAGCAATAACTGGGGCACCCGGATCTACGGCGTCTCGCCCGACTACTTGACCATTCGCGACATCCGCATCGAACAGGGCGAGCCCTTCACCACCGAGGATGTCCGGTCCACCAACAAAGTCGCGCTGCTCGGAAAAACCGTAGTCGATAATCTCTTCGGCGGTGAGGATCCGATTGGCAAAACCATCCGCATCCGCAAAGTGCCGTTCACCGTTGTCGGAACTCTGGTGCCCAAGGGCCAGAACTCCGGCGGCCAGGACCAGGACGACATGATCGTCATGCCGATCACTACCGCCAAGAAGAAAGTAATGGGCGGCGGACGGGCCAACAACTGGCAGCAGATCGGCCAGATCATGGCGCAGGCCCGCGATGGGCGGAATGCCAACGCGATGGACGAGATCGAGGCGCTGCTGCGCCAGCGCCATCGCCTGCAGGCCACCGAAGACAACGATTTCCAAGTCCGCAGCCTGGAAGAAATGGCCGCCGCGCAGGAGCAGGCGACTCAGATCATGAGCCTGCTGCTGGCCTCCATCGCCTCCGTGTCGCTGATCGTCGGCGGCATCGGCATCATGAACATCATGCTGGTGTCGGTTACCGAGCGCACTAAGGAAATCGGCCTCCGCCAGGCGGTGGGAGCGAAGACCAACGATATTTTGTCGCAGTTCCTGGTGGAAGCCGTTTCTCTCTCGTTACTGGGAGGCTGCCTGGGGATTGCCATGGGAGTTTTAGCCAGCTTTGGGATATCTTACTTTGCCGGATGGAATACGCTGGTCAGTCTGCCTTCCATCATGGCGGCGTTCTTCTTCTCGGCGCTGGTGGGCGTGTTCTTCGGTTTCTATCCGGCACGCAAAGCGGCCCTACTCGATCCCATCGAAGCGTTACGATATGAGTAACGCTGTGAGGTACGAATAATTCGCGTGGGGCTTCTCGGATCGCGTGCTCACAGCGCCAGGCGCCCCACTTTCGCACGCCGGAGTTCCAAAACCGGACACTGCGGACATATCCATAGGATTTCTTTTCAACAGAATAGGGCTGGTCTTCCAGATGCAGCGCTAGGCGGGATGCGTGGATGGAACCAGCAGGTCCGTCAGATTCGTTATTAACTTTCGAGGTAAAACCTAAAGCCATGAAACAACTGAAACCCTTCATCGCGTTGCTGTGCGTGCTGCTGATAGCCGCGCCCGGCATGTATTCGCAGCAGCTCAATGATCGCGGACCCAGTCTGAGCGACCAGCAAGCGCACTGGTACTCCGGGTTCACCAAGAACTACCGAACCCGGTATATTCCACCAATTAGCGTCTCGAACAGCGGACGGGCTGACTCCCTGATCCGGGCCGGGAACCTCTACCTGTCGCTCGCCGACGCGATCGCCATGGCGCTCGAGAATAACATCGACGTCGAGGTTTCGCGGTATGGGTATCCGCTGGCCGACGCTTCGCTGCTAAGCGCTCAAGCCAGCAACGGCGCGGGTGTGAGCTATGATCCCGCATTCACCAGTACCGTCAACTGGGCTCGCAATGCCCAGATCCAGACCAATTCAGTGACCGCCGGTGGACAGTCCGTCAATACCACGGATATAGGCACCAGAAACTTCGGCATTCAGCAAGGCTTCGCTACGGGCGGAACGGCTACGCTCGGTTTCAACAACAACTCTTCGACGACCAACAACACCAACGCCATCTTCCTTCCCTCCTACAACTCTGGCTTGAGCCTCCAGGCTAACCAGCCCTTGCTGCAAGGCTTTGGCCTGGCGATCAACACGCGTAACCTCCGCGTTGCCAAGAACAACATCCGTCTGACGGACTACCAGTTCGAGCAGCAGCTCAACACGACTTTGAATACCGTGATTTCGACCTATTGGAATCTGGTCAGCTCCGCCCTCGCCGTGGATGTTGCACAGCAAACACTGGATGAAGCCAACAGACTCTTGAGCGACAACAAGAAGCAGCTGGACATCGGGACCATGGCGCCCCTGGACGTGCTCCAGGCCCAGCAACAGGTTTCCACCAGCGAAACCAATCTCATCACCGCTCAGACCGCAGTCGAGCAGCTCGAAGTGAACCTGAAGAACCTGATCAGCCGTAACGGACTGGCGAATCCGTCCCTCGCGGATGTCCATATTATTCCGACGGACCGCATCACGGTTCCCGCCGTGGAACCAATCCAACCGGTCCAGGATGTGGTCGCAAGAGCGCTGGATCATCGCCCGGAACTGGCGCAACAGCGCCTCCAGGTGGAGAACTCCAAGATTAACCTGACCGGGACGCGCAATGCGATGCTTCCGCAGCTAAACGTGGTAGGCAACGTTTCGAATCCGGGTGCGGGAGGAATTTTCAATACGACGCCCCAGATTAACCCCCTCACTGGCCAGATCATTCCCCGCACGCAACCAAATCCCGATCTCATTGGCGGTTATGGCAATATCCTCCGTCAGGTGTTCGGAGTGCCCACAGTGAACTACCAAATCGGCTTCACTTTGACCGTGCCGTTGCGCAACCGCGCCGCCCAGGCCGCCTTCATCCAGCAGGACCTGCAACTCCGCCAATCTGAACTGAACGTCCAAAAGGAAGTCAATCAGATTCGCATGGACGTCCAGAACGCTCTGATCGCCGTGAAGAACGCCCGGGCACGCTACCAATCCGCGAGCACGGCCAGCGCCGTTGCGCAGCAAGTTCTGGATGCGGAACAGAAGAAATACGAGCTGGGCGCATCGACCTCCTATGCGGTGGTCCAGCACCAAGTCGACTTGGCCAACGCACGGCAGACCGAAGTCTCTGCGATCGCCGCTTACGCGCAAGCGAAGTTGCAGCTCGATCAGGCTACCGGCACGATTCTCGAGAACAACAACATCGTGATCGACGAGGTCAAGAACGGGCGCTTATCGAAAACTCCCAGCCCGATCCCCGACGTCGCGCCGCCCACAACCACTCCGGGCCGCGCCGCGGTTACGACTCCGGGTGCGGCGACAGCGGCTCGGTAGTAATTTACGGGCGTTGCGCCACTTACAGCCTTCGGTAACTATTTCCAGGATGGAAATCCAGAGGCCGGAGGTGGCGCAGTTTAGTAATCGCTTTTTTGTCAATCAGATAAGATGAATTTCGAGATCGGCAGCCGGATTGCTCCTTTACAGGCGTATGCAGATGTCGCAGGCTCAAGGAACCCGGCTGTCCCCCCAACGCAGTACCCCCAAGTGACCCACTGAACCCTTCCCTTTATCCTCTGAAACCCCTCATAGCCGTGGTTCCTGAAGCCTGCCGACCAGGCTTCTAAGCTTTGTCAAAGCAGGTCTTCTTTTCACCGGTCTCGGGTATAATCGATTAGGTCTTATGCGACTCGCCACGGCGATCCGAAGTTTCGTGGTCTTTTCCACAGTTCTGACGCTCGCGCTTGCCCAGCAACCACAGCCGCCCATCCGCGTTCAGGTGAACGAAGTGGTGGTCCCCGTGACCGTCACCGACGAGAAGGGCCGATTCGTATCCGATCTGGAACAAGCCGACTTCAAGATCTTCGACCAGGGCAAAGAACAAACCATCCGCTACTTCAACCGCGAGCGTAATCAGCGCGTGGTGGTCGGTTTCCTGGTGGATCTGAGCAACCAAAGCCGCGGCCAGTGGAAGAGCCTTCAAGACGCAGCCATCGAGCTGGTGCTGAATCTTCTCCCTGGCGACAAGAAATACGCCGGCTACCTGATCGGCTTCGGCAATGAAGCCGAACTCATGGTCAACACCACTTCGGATGCCGACCCCATTGTGGAAAGACTGCGGAAAATTTCGCCCAGCGGCGGCGCCGCTTTCTATGACGCCCTCTATATGGCCTGCACCAGCCGCAAACTGGTCGAAGGCGAGCCGGTGGATCCGCGCCGCGTCATCGTGGTGATCGGCGATGGCCACGACAATGCCAGCACCCACACACTCGATCAGGTGATCGAGCTGGCCCAGCGCTACCAGGTCACCATCAACGCCATGAGCACGGACGCCTACGGATTCACCAGCGATTCCGGCAAGAATCTGGTCCGCATGGCCGAGGAAACCGGCGGCCGGGTGGAATACCCGCTCATGAACGTTTACAAGGATGTTTCGGGATTCCTGTCGCAACCTTCCGACGAAGGAAATTACCAATTGAAGGTCGGCACCGGCGGATATACCGCTGCGATACTTGGATCGATTTATAAGTCGATCGCCAATATCGCGGGCGAAATCACGGTGCAGTACGTGCTGCGGTATGTGCCCAACGAGGTCGACGAGTCGCGGGTGAAACGCTCGCTCGAAGTGAAGGTCGATATCCCTAACGTCATCGTGCGGGCGCGCACATACTACTACCCGTTTAGTCCGTAGAGGCCATCCTACACTTAGCCCTTTGGAGTATGCCATGATTCCTTGGGGAGCATGGCGATCCTCACCCAGCCCGCGCGTCTGTCCCTCCTGCAACTGGAGATGCCCGGAAACGCGCCCGTCAGCGCCGGGGTTCTGCTGGAAGACCCCGCCCATAATCGTCTCTATCTGCGCTTGCGACGCGATTGGGACGTGATCGCCCCGGCGGAAGCTATCGTCCTTTCCGAACTGGAATCCGATCTGGCGGCGAAGACCCAGGATCTGGGCGCGGCCCGCGTACTGGATTATCTGCAAGATACGCTTTCGAACACACTGACCATTTCCCCGCCTCGCGAAGTCATGGTCGAGGATTTCGAGCGCGCGGTCCAGCGTTTGTATCGCGAGCACGTGCACACCACGGTCCGCCCCTTTGTGACGCATCTGCCGCGATATTCGCTGGCGGTGGCCGCGGGCAAATTTCTGGAGAACCACGAAGTATCCGAGGACGGATGGGAAGAAATCCCCTCCGGGATCACTCCTACCCCGGCCATGTTCGTGGCGCGGATCGTCGGGCACTCCATGGAACCCCGTATTCCCCACGGCAGCCTGTGCGTGTTCCGCGCCGGCGTGACCGGATCGCGGGAAGGCCGGCTCGTACTGGTGGAATACGACGGCGGCGGCACGAACGATCGCCACACCGTGAAGCGTTACCGCAGCGTCAAACGCCAGCGTCCCGACGGGAGCTGGTCGCACGAGACGATCCGTCTGGAGCCGCTAAACTCGGAATTCGAGGCCTGGGAACTGAACCCCGAGGAAGACCGGTTCCGCATCGTGGCGGAATTCGTCCAGGTGCTTTACTGACTGCGTAACCCCGAGCCCGGCGAACGGGTCTAAGATATTGGATATGCGGTACGTATTCAGTTTCTTGCTTCTGGCGACGCTGGCCATCGGTGCGGACGACTACACCGGTCCGCGCCCTCCCAAGCCCGACGTTCCATATCTCGTCCACGCCTCCAACCTGGTCCCGACCGAAGTCGCCGAAGCCCAGCAGGAAGGGAAAAAGGACGACAGCACGTTTTCCGTCCCCGGAGCGGCTTCATCCGCCCGCACGCCTCTGGCCGAGCCGATCTTCCTACTGCGCAGCGAAAAGATCAAAGCCGATACGTTGGAATTGTACCGGTTCGAAGTGAAGGGTGGGCGCCGGCAGGTCACGCTATCTCGCAAGCGTAAGGACAATTCCGGGCCGTTCCATCTCCAGGTCACCAAGCTGGATAAGGACCTGTATCGCGTAGAGGCCGACGAAGCGCTCGAAAACGGGGAGTATTCGCTCTCTCCCAGCGGCTCGAATGCCGTATTCTGCTTCCAGATTTATTGAAATCGTGCCCTTAAACCAGCATGCAGACCTGCTAAAATTGGCTTTTACATCTGTTGCCGGAGTATCGTCGCCTGGCCCACCCCATCGACCAAGTCAAGTCGTCGCCTGAGAAGGAATCGTCCGCGCTGTTTGGGCGGGTTTTCAAAGCCTTCCAATTCCGCGACTTCCGGATGATGTGGACGGGCGCCTGCACCTCCCAGGTGGGGACTCAGATGCAGACCGCCGCGCAGAGCTGGCTGGTCTACGAGCTATCGAAGCACTCCTCCGCCTACCTGGCCATTGATACCGCCCTAGGGACAATACCGATTGTGTTGCTATCTCTACTCGGTGGCGTGTTCGCCGACCGCCATGACCGGCGGAAGGTTCTCTTGGGATCGCAATATACGCAAACTCTCTGCGCGTTTCTGCTCGCCACGCTGGTATTCACGGGAGTAGTCAAGGTTTGGCATATCTGGTGTCTGTCATTTACCGTGGGCATTGCACAGGCTTTCGGCGGGCCGGCTTATTCGGCCCTGGTTCCCTCTCTGGTCCCGAAGGAACACCTTCAGAACGCCATCTCGCTCAATTCCATCCAATTCAACCTGGCTCGCGTGATCGGCCCGGCGCTCGGCGGCATCGCACTGGTCAAACTGGGCGCCGCGTGGAACTTCACCTTCAACGGAATTTCCTTCGTCGGCGTGATCATCACGCTGTATCTGATCCAGACTGCGTTCGTTCCGGCCAAATCGCGCGAACCGATCTTGACCAGCATGAAACAAGGCATCCAATTCATGCGCAAGCAGCCGGGCATGGAATCGCTCATCGTGCTGGCGTTCCTGATGACCACCTTGGGCTTCCCGATCATCACCTACCTGGTTGTGTTCGGAGAAGACGTGTTTCACGGCGGACCGCAGACCTTCACTCTATTGCTGAGTTGTCAGGGAGCGGGTGCGGTCACGGGAGCGCTGGTAGTGGCGGGGCTGGGCCGCCTCAGGCGGAAGGGCACCGGTGCGATGATCATGCTGGGTGTGCTGGGCGTTTTCACGATGGCTTTCGCGCAATCGCCCACGGTACCGGTCGCCTGCGTGATGCTGTTTCTGGCCGGGGCGTCTTTAATGGGAGTCTTCTCCATGCTGACTACCCTGGTCCAAATGATTATTCCGGACGACATGCGCGGCCGTGTGATGAGCGTGTATAACCTGGCGCTGCGCGGCGGCGGTCCCGTGGGAGTTCTCCTGGTGGGCACGATCATGATTCCGCGCTTCCACGCCCCGCTCACGTTCACCATCACCGGGGCGTTGCAAATCCTGCTAGCTGTGTATTTCCTGACAGTGAACCGGCGGGTCGCGGTCCTCTAGCCGCCGAGGGGCAGATTTCAGAGGGAAAAGGGACAGGCAGCTCTGTCCACTCCCAGGCTCGTGCGCGAAGTCACAAGTTTACGGGAGGGGACAGAGTAGCCTGTCCCTCTTCAGCAAGAAACCCCACTTATCCGACAATGCTACCCTCGAATCGTGCGTTTCCGGAAGCTGTTGTGGCTCGCGGCGGGCGTAATCGCGCTCTTCGGGAGCCTTCACGCATTCCAGCGTCCCTTTCGCGAATTCCCGGGCATGGAGTACAACGACTTTCCCGTGCCCTCCGATTATCGCGAGCAGACCGAGTTCGTCTTCGCGCGCCTGATGTATCCCGAGGTCCGCTTCAGCGTCGGATTCGGCCGCCGCACCAACGGGGACTGGCGAGAAGGCTACACCTACTGGACCCAGGATTACCCACGCGCCGACCGGCATTTTCTGACCGCGCTTCGGCGGTTGTCGCGAATCCACGCGCGTTCGGTCGAACAGCCCGTGAATCTCGACGATGAAGACGACGTCTACAATTGGCCGTGGCTATACGCAGTTCAGCCGGGCCACTGGGAACTGACGGATGCACAGGCCGCCCGCATGCGCGATTTCCTGCTGCGCGGCGGATTTTTCATGGGCGACGATTTCTGGGGCGAAGACCAGTGGGAAGTTTTCGCAGCCAGCATGAAGAAGGTTTTTCCGGATCGTGAAATCGTCGATCTGCCGGATACCGACCACATCTTCCATTCCGTCTACGACCTGAGCGACCGATATCAGGTGCCCGGGGCCCGCTACCGCTATACCGGCGTCTCTTACAAGTGCGACGGCTGCCCAGCGAAGTGGCGCGGCATCTACGACGACAAAGGACGGGTCATGGTCGCGTTAACGTTCGATTCGGATCTGGGCGATTCCTGGGAGTTCGCCGACGATCCCAGCTATGACGAGAAGTTTTCGGCCCTGGGAATTCGTATCGGGCTGAACTACATCATGTATTCGATCACTCACTAACCAAATGCGGTTCCTGGCTGTATTCCTAACGTCGTTAGTAACGTTGTCGGCCGCCCTTCCAGCGCGGGCCGACTGGCTCCGCCTGCGCGGAACACACACCGAACTCCTGACCGACGCAGGGGAGAAAGAAGGACGCCGCGCTCTCAACCGGCTGGAACAGATCCGGGCCATCATGCCCAGCTCGGGTGAGGACAGCGGACGCGAGCTTCGCGTGGTGCTGTTCAATTCGGAGAAGGAGTTCCGCGAGTACGCTCCCGGCGAGACGACCGCGGGCCTGTATCAGAGCGGCCTGGAACACGACTACATCGTGACCTATGCAGGTGGCGAACTGCCCCGCGTGGTCACCCATGAGTTCGTGCATTTCCTGCTGCACCAGACGCCGGCGCCGCTGCCGCGCTGGTTTGAAGAGGGCACAGCCGAGCTGTACTCCAACGCTCAGATCAACACGAAACGCGTGCGCATCGGCAAGGAGCTGGAAGCGCACATGAATCTTCTGCTCGCCCGGCCGTGGCTGACGGCAGCCCAAATGACGGCGGAACGGTTGGCTGTTCCTGAGAAAGAACAGGACGTGGAACAGGCCGAAAACATGTTCTACGCCGAGAGCTGGGCTCTGGTGCACATGCTGAACCTTGCCCCGAATTACCGCGACCAGATGCCGCGGTTCGTCATGTTGCTGGCCACAGGAACAGAGGGATCGGAAGCGTTTCGCACGGCCTTCGGCCGCGATTTCGCACGCGCGCTGGCCGATGTGCCCGGCTATCTCAAAAAGATCCGCAGCGTGAAGCTCGATATTCCTCCGCCCATGCCGTTCTCTGCCGCTCAAGCCGAGCGGGTATCCGCGGTCGACGCCGATCTGCTGCGCGCCGATGTCGCCCTGCGACGCGGACTTGGGGAGAAAGCACGGAGCCTGTTCGATCAGGCGGCGCGGGAGCATCCCGATTCAGCAGCCGCCCAAGCAGGGCTGGGAATGCTCGCCATGACCCAGAATCGCCCGGGCGATGCCCGCCGGTATCTGGAAAAAGCAATCCAGCTCGACGACAAAGACGCGACCATCCTGTTCGAATACGCGCTGCTCGAGCGCGATGCAGGGGCGGGAAACGACCGCGTCCGAGAGCTGCTGGAGAAGGTGGTGGGGCTGAATCCTAATTTCGGGGAGGCGCAGTTGCTGCTGGGCGTGCGTGCGACCGACGACCGCAGCTACGATCGAGCTGTCGCGTATCTTCACGATGCTGCGCGCCTTCTGCCGCGACAGTCCTACGTATGGCACGCGCTTGCCTATGCGCAGCAGAAGCTCGGGCATTACCCGGAAGCGCTGGATGCCGCGCAGCGCGCGGTTCGCACGGCCTCGACCGACGAGCAGGAACACGCAGCGGAAGCTCTGCGCGACGCTCTTCGCGATCAGGTGTCCGGCAAAGTCGCCCGATAGTATCGGGGCGCGGGACGAACCGTAGCCTCATTTGCCGTGGCACAGCGCGCACTGGGCGCCCGCGGCGCTGCGGAGCTTCTTGATATCCGTCACAGCCACGCCGCCCGTGGCCAGTGCGGTCAAACGCTTCCTGGCTTCCGCCGCGGCCGGCGATGCAGATTGGCTTGCAATTTCATACTGGCTTCTTGCGAGATCGGGCTGGCCGAGTTCGGAATAGAGGTCTCCGCGCATGATGTGCACATAGTCTCCCGGGCGGCTTTTCCCGGCCATCTTAATCAGGAAGTCCAGATCCTCGGCTTCCGCGGCGTGGTTGCGCAGTGCGTCCGGAAGGTTGAGGCCATTGAATGCGCGCACCAGGCGGACACGCACCGAGTCCGGTGCGAGCTCCACTGCGCGATTCATTTCAGCCACGCCCTTTGCCGCCGGCGGCCCCGCCGGTGGGTACGCCGCCATCAAGGCCTGCACTCCGCCATGGGTGGCGAGAGCCTCGGCGTGATCCGGATTGAGCTCAATGGCGTGTTCGAGCGCTTGTAATCCTTTCTGGACGCCTGTCCAGGCATCGGCGGGCTTCCCACCCGTCAGCATTACGCCGACCACCTGGGCCAGGTAAGCGACGCCCATGGCGTTCGAGAGATCAGCGTCCTCAGGATGGGCATTCGTCGCCTCTTCCAGCATGCCGACATAGCCGGGCAGGACGTCGTACCGGCCGGCTCGAAATTGGAGCTGGTAGGTCCTTGCCCGCTGCAAAATGTCGGCAGTGCTGGAAGGTGTGGGCGTTTCGGGCCAGGCTGAGGCGACAAACGCCAGGCTAGCCAATACAGTCAACACGACGTTTGATTTCTTCATTGCTGGTCTCCCTGATTCAGTGCTAGGACAACCTTTCCAAGAACCTTGCCTTCCTCTAACACGCGGAATGCCTCCGCCGCCGATTCGAGCGGATACGCCTTTTCGACGTAGGGAACGAGCTTTCCTTCGGCCATCAAATCCCGCATCGCCGCGAGCGCGTCTTGCAGGCTCGGAATCACCATGGGAAATTTCATCTTGGGTAGATTCGGGTCGCCGAATATACTCCTCGCCATCAGGCGAAACATCTGAGGGAAGCCTCGCCCGAGCAATGAGCCGCCCTTGGCGCGCCCATAATGTTCGTGGCCGATCCAGACAAAAAGCCCGGTGGGCTTGAGTGCGCGCCGGCATTCCTGAAGTGAGAACTTCGAGGCGATATCGAAGATGAGGTCGTACTGGATGCCCTGATCGAGAGAATGTTCGAGGAAGTTCGTTCGCGCATAGTCGATCGTTTCATCCGCGCCGAGCGATCGCAGCATGGCGAGCTTCGGTTCCGCATCCACGGCCGTCACATGCGCGCCGCGAGCCTTCAACATCTGAAGAGCGATCGTGCCTACGCCTCCTCCCGCGCCATTCACCAGCGCCCGTTGGCCCTCCATGCTGCCCTCAAACCGCTTCAGGTTCGCAAAGGCGATGTAACCGGATGAAGGAACCGATGACGCCTGCTCGAACGTGACGTTCTGCGGCTTCAATGCGAGACTCTGCTCGGGTGCAGACGCGTATTCGGCAAACGCGCCCCCGTTGCTGAGGCCGAAACTGCGCAAGGTCTCACCGAAGACTTCGTCGCCCGGTTTGAATCGGGTCACCCGCGCTCCGACGGATTCGACCACACCCGCAAGATCGGTCCCCGGCACCGGACGTTTCGGCGCGCGCCAGCCCAACATAAATCGCCAGGAGTACGGTCTGCCCGTCACCGCGTGCCATAAGTCGGCATGCACGGCCGCCGCGCGAACCCGCACCAGTACTTCGTCCTCCGCGATGGCCGGACGCGGAATCTCCGCTAATCGCAAGACGTCGGCCGGTGGGCCATATTTGTTTTGCACGATCGCTCGCATAGCGTTTCCTTTTACAACTCAAAATGGAATCCGGTCTTGACCAAACGCCTGTATTTGCGCTCATCAAACCGGTAGAGCCTCGCCGCGCGGTGGGCGACGTCCTGCTGCACTTCGTCGGTCTCTTCGAGCAAGTCCATGGCGAGCACCCGCTTGCGGAAATTTCGCTTGTCGATCTCGCGTTCGAGAACCAGTTCATAAAGGTGCTGAAGCTGGGAGAGCGTGAACTTCTTTGGCAGAAGCTCGAATCCAACCGGCTCGTAGCGAAGTTTCGCGCGCAATCGCTCGAGCGCCATCTGCAGGATGCCGGCATGGTCGAAAGCCAGGCTCGGCACATCATGTACACCGAACCATGCCGCGTCCCGGGCGTCGGTGGCTGCATGGACTTTGTGATCGCTCAAATTCACGAGCGCATAGTAGGCCACCGAGACCACACGCTCCCGAGGATCGCGATCGACTTCGGAAAACGTATAGAGCTGCTCCAGGAAGATCTTGGTCAGCCCGGTTTCCTCTTGCAGTTCCCGGCGGGCCGCCTCATCGAGAGTCTCCTCCAGCCGCACGAATCCCCCGGGCAGCGCCCACTTGCCCTCAAACGGCGGCAATCCGCGTTGGATCAACATGACTTTCAGCTCTTGCTCGTCGAGCCCGAAGACGACGCAGTCCACCGTCAGCGCTGCCCGCGGGTATTCGTATGTGTAAGGCATCACAACCTCCCGAGCCAGAATGGGAAGCCTGCTCCCATTAGTGTTATATGAACACGAACTGTTCGTGTAATATACACACTAACTCAGGAACATCCGCTTGTCAATGGCAGAATGCCGCGCTTTTCGCTTTCCTCTTACACCGAATGGCCGAAAGGACTTCAAGAGAGTCGTGTTGCAGGGGTGTTGGCTGGCCTCGGCAGCGGCCAGTGAAGAAAGTGATCAAGAAGCTCGTTCGTCGGATTGGCCAGCGCGAAAACTAAAGAGCTGCTGAAGACTGCGCAAAAAATCGGGCCGGGCCTAACCTCAGGCCCGACCCGTCGTTTCAGACCGTAGTTCAGAGAAAGAAGGCCACTCTGCCATCTCGAAGCTTTGCCCCTGTGCGCCCTCGCGCATGAGCAAGGTCTCCACACGCAGCCCGACGCGGTACACGCCGGACTCCGTCGGCTTTGAATACATGACCTCACCGAAGGCTATCGCAAATCCGAGCTCAACTTTAACCCAAGTATCGACTGTAAAGTGTCGCTCGACTAAAAGGCCCAAGCCCGAGCGCGAGATGTCGATGGCTTGGGCGTCGTATCTCATTCCTGTCCCGCCTTCGAGGTGAGAGATTACCGCCGGCTGATTGGTGAGCGGAATCCGAAGCTCTGATCGCTTATGGTGCCTGGGATCGGGCGGAAAGTGGATTCCTGTGCGGTAGGCATCCTTCTCAGCACGGCAGAAGATGACTTGCCCGTCGTTATGGCAGTCCTCGGAAAACCATACCCGGACCGGTTTGGCAGGCAGGAATTCTGGAACCTTTACGTGAATGGCTCCATGCGAGATATTGAGGATTGTGCCAACGATCTCGTTGTGGATGTTCCCCATGGTCTCAACCCTGACTTCGGCGGGCCCGTCCGCTGCATGGATCGTCGTCATGGCAATAAGACAGAAGCACGAGGGATGCCAGACACATGCGATTGATTCTACAGGCGTTCCTGTCTTGCTGAGTGCTCAGCTTCAAGGACCGTGTTGCAATCTGAAACAGTCTGGTGTCGTCTTGTTGCGGACGATCCGCCCGCTTTGGGCGAAGTGAGAGGCTCTGAGAGTCGGGTAGGTCGAACCCTACTTCGCGATGGCGTCAGCCATTTTTTGTTCCGTCACAACGTCGCAGCCGTGCTCCTTGCAATGCTGTGCGAGCGCGCCGAACGCCCGTTCCTTGCTTCCCACAGCGTTCTCCAGGTCCTTATCCAGCGGAGTGAGGGACCCACAAGGCTCCAGGGTGCTGACCGCCTTAAGGAGTCGATCCGTGAAATTTATGATGTCTTTCAATGCTTGCGCAGCTTCGCCCTTCAGCTTATCTCGCTCCGCGCAATGTTCCATTGGCCACATAGTACCATGAGGCCCGAAAGCGGTAATCTTAATCGCAGCCGTGAGAGGCAATGTGCTCATTGAGCTTTCTGCGGGACGCGAGGTAGGCGAGTCTGGCGTGCTCGGCCAGTTCGTGAGCCTTCTGGAAACTTTCCCTCGGGTCGTCCAATGCTGCCAGGGCCGCTATCGAATGGTTCTGGAGGACGGCTATGGCATCGGCATAGACCCTCAGTTCGGCGCGTACTCGCGCCTTGAGTATTTCCGCCGTCTTGCATAGTGAGGACATTAGGGCTTGAACGGTCAAAACTACAGTACCGGCCCACTTCTTGCGCGCACGATCTGCACGGAGAACCCACTAAACTGGATTACGATGCTCGATCACCAGGGGGATGAGCAAGCCAGAGACCTTTCGAAAGAAGCGTGTTTGCCGGCGTCTCCCGAGGACCGGCCAGCGCTGTGGAATTTGATTTTCTGCCGGGTACTAGGATGAATGTTGCTTTCCAGGCGGGTCCCCACCGACTTCCCGCGTTGTGCCACTCGCTTCCGTGTTAACGTTGGGTGCGATCTAAAACGGAACCAGGACCAGCCGGATGCGGTAATCCTGAGGGGAGTGTGATGCGCGTTCTTGAATTGAAGGTTCCGCCGCCCGCGATAGCTTTGGCGACTGCGGCATTGATGTGGCTCGCATCGCGGTACGCGCCGGGCTTGGCCTTCGTCTTTTCGGCGGGTGACCTGCTTGCCGGTGGTCTCGCTGCCATCGGTCTCATAGTTGCGATTTTGGGCGTCGTGACATTCCGCCGGGCCCGAACAACGCTAAATCCCACCAAACCCGAAGCCTCTTCTTCGCTAGTAAGCTGGGGGATCTACAAGATTACCCGCAACCCGATGTACCTGGGTCTTCTGCTGGTCTTGACCGCTTGGGCAATCTTCTTATCCAATTGGCTTACCTTCCTGTTTCTTCCCGTATTCGTCGTCTACATAAGCCGTTTCCAGATCGTGCCGGAGGAACAGGCGCTTACGCTTCTCTTCGCGCGCGAGTTCGTCGCGTACCAATCGCGCGTGCGCCGATGGCTATAGCACCATCTGCTCGCAACTAGAGTGCGTTGAGAAATGCGATCATATCGCTCTTCTCCTGATCGGTGAAGAAAACGTTAAACCGTTTTTCGTAGAAGTCAAGGACATCCGTGAGAGCGCCGGCGGACCCATTGTGAAAATAGGGTGCCCGGCTGGCAAGTCCGCGGAGAATCGGACCCTTAAGCTTTCCGATATCGGCCCACTTCCCCGTGATGAGCGCGCGCCCCGGATCGGTGGTCTGCACGGTTGCGTTGGTCGTCTTGTTCACCAAGGTGAACACTGGAAGCTACTTGACGTTCAGCGGGTTCGATACGTCAGTGACACCAATGTTCAACGGCGCGGAAACCGAATGATTGCCAACATTGGGAGAGTCATGGCAGGTTCCACATGTCCCTGAAAAGGACGCCGGGAGACCGGGTACATCGTTAATGCCGTTCACGCCGGAGATGGTAATCGCTTTGGAGTTGAATATGGCTTCACCCCGCGCAATGCTGGCCCGATGTGCCGACCGCGAGTTTGCCCAGGCGCTGAACAAGTTGAAGATCGCCGGATTGAAGGGCGCTCCCGCGGGATTAAACCCAAAACTTGACGGGAAGGAATCATTGATTCCGATAAAGAATGGCTGCGACGCCAGAGGGACAGAACCGCCCTCCGCGCCGCCTGCCGTGAGGGAACCCGCCCGGAAGTCGATTGTCTGCGCGGTGCGCAGAGATGTTTCGAAATCGACGATCTCCTGAATCTGCGCGTTGGAGGGCACCGCACCCTGGGCATGCCCGGTGGTCGCGTCCATGGCCTGGTGGGCCAGGTTTGCCAACAAAGACTGTGGATAGTTGATCGAGTTAATGGGGGTCGTGTTGGTCTGGAGCGATGATTCGCGCCCGTCCCACATAACAGTACTAAGGGCATTCAGGTTTGTAGCCGGCAGCGGGCGGCGGTAAACCGAAACCGTCGAAGTCTCGCTGCATCCGTACGGGTTGTCGACGCTCTGCACCGTGAATTCGGCGTCGGAGGGCACTGGCAAAGAAACCCGTATAAGGCCCCGGCTTAGTTATAGGCTGTAAGCCCGGCGACGCCCTTCAAAAGTCGAGGTATCGATGTTGTGATCGCAATTCGAGCCGTCGTTGGTTCGAAAAATAGGGTCCAGGCCGCGGGTGAGCAGAAAGCGCAGCTGGATCTCGCTGGCGGACACGCTCCAGCCCTCGCCTGGCAGGTGGCACGTCGAGCAAGAGCGGCCGTTCGTTCCCAGGGATTGAAAAAAGAGCTCCCTTCAGGCTGATGGGCGCATCGTGGATGTTGTACGTTTCCAGCAAGCCGCTTGCATTGGGCAAGGGCAACAAGTTCGGTAATGCTTGTGCGTTGGCTGCCCTCCCAGCTAAAGCGACACTTACGGCAAATGCAAAGACTGTCTTGAGTTTCACGAATACCCTTCCTGAACCTAAATCGCTACCTCATAGTGAGAGCTGAGTATACATCGTTTCAACTGAGGGGCTACGATTCTTTTGGCAAGAATATGCTTGACTCATCAGACTTTTAGCCTCATAATTGGTTCATGGCAACCGAACCAAAGACTTTGCAAGACGCAATCCTCTACTTTTCCGACGCCGATAACTGCGTTGCCTACCTTGTCGCGCGTCGCTGGCCCAACGGTGTAACTTGCCCCACCTGTGGTCGTGCTGACGTGTCCTACATCCCCGCGCGTCGCGTCTGGCAGTGCAAGACTCGGCATCCTAAAGCGCAATTCTCCGTGAAGGTCGGGACCATCATGGAAGATTCTGCGCTTGGTCTGGATAAGTGGCTTACTGCGATCTGGATGCAGACCAATATGAAGAATGGGGTTAGTTCGTGGGAGCTTCACCGCAGCTTGGGTATCACTCAGAAATGCGCTTGGCACATGCTGCACAGGGTTCGGCTTGCCCTGCAAGACACTCAGACTGGCGGCAAGCTTTCGGGCGAAGTCGAAGTAGACGAAACCTTCATCGGCGGGAAAGCCCGCAACATGCACGCCGATGTAAAGGCCCGCAAGATCCAGGGACGGCGTGGACCGATGGGCAAGGCTATCGTGGCCGCTGTTCTGGAACGTGGTGGCAAGGTCCGCGCTACCGTCGTGGATCGTCGAAAGAAGAAACAGCTTCAGGCTTTGGTCCGTGAGAACGTCGAACCTAAGTCCGCCCTGTACTCGGACGGAGCATGCCCGTTAGTTCGTAGAAAGTAAGCGACTCTCAAACCTGGAGGAGTGAACGCCTCTGGGTAGTTTTTCTGCCAAGAAAAAGGAGAGAGTCGCTATGAAGAGAAGATACCAGATCGACCAGCAACGGGCCGTGCAGCAGTTCCGCCGGCTCGCCACCGAACAGAACCCCAACAT
>JAIQFE010000029.1 GCA_020073445.1 Terriglobia bacterium | reverse complement strand
ATAGGCGTAGAACATAGCCGTCAACCCAGCAGCGCAGGCAGCGAGCGTGGTGTTCGCCGCGACCCGGCCGATACCCTGGAAGTCCATGGCGGACAGCGTGCTGCCTGGATTAAATCCATACCAGCCGAACCACAGCAGCAATCCGCCGGATGCGGCGATGGTCAGATCGTGCGGCATCATAGGTCCGCCGCCATCGCGCTTGAACCTGCGCCCCATGCGCGGACCAAGAACGATTGCGCCCGCGAGGGCGACCATGCCGCCAATGGTGTGCACCACCGTGGAGCCGGCGAAATCGTGGAAGCCGGTTCCCACCCACGGCAGGAAGTAGCCAGGCTGGCCCATGACGGCCAGGAAGCCATCCGGACCCCAAGCCCAGTGGCCGATGATCGGATAGATGAAACCGGACACCATGAAGCTATAGAGAAGATCGCCGATCCAGCTAGTGCGCCCGATCATCGCTCCCGAGGTGATAGTGGAGCAAGTATCGGCGAAGGCAAACTGGAACAGCCAGACCGCCAGGAAGGCGATGCCGGTGCCTTCATAGGTTGCCGGCGCGCCCTTCAAGAAGAACCAGTTCATGCCGATGAATCCGTTGCCATGGCTGAACATGAAGGCGAAACCCCAGGCATAAAAGAGCAGACCGCAGAGGCACGTATCGACGACGCACTCCATGAGCACGTTAACGGTTTCGCGCGACCGGCAGAATCCAGCTTCGAGCATCGTAAAGCCGACCTGCATACCGAAGACCAGAAACGCAGCCACCAATACCCAAACCGTATTGAGCGGGTTAACGATGTCGTTTCCCTTGAGATCCGGGTCCGCGGCATGCGCGCCCATTCCCAGCATTTCCGGATGCATGAAGAGCGCCAGCATGAAGACCAGCGCGATGCCCACGAACTTGCCCATGAGAAGTATTTGCCCGTACTTGCGCCATTCCGGTGTCCGCAAGCGTTCTCGTAGTCGAGTTAGCTTTCCGGCCATTGATAAAGTGTTCGTCATAATAAAAGCTCCCTTGTGGATGACTTGCATCCAGTCTTGTTTGAACTCGATGAGTGCTCCAGCTCAACCGCAGGACGGGGCGAATGGTTCGCAAGCGTGGCGAAAGATAAGTCTACGGTCGCGGTAACTTGCTGTCCAATAGATTATTTAGATGTCTTTGAAGGATAGATTTGACGGCGTTCGTAAGATAGGTGTGTGGGGATCGAAAGAGCGGAATGGGCCGCGATCTTTCTCAATGACCATCGACGAAGGTATTGTAGTTCGGTCCCGCCGAACGTATCTTGGAGCTAACCGACTATGATTGCTCTCCTGTTACGAGCCGGGAAATTCAAAATCCTGGCCACAACCGCGATCCTGGTGCTGCTGACGGCTCTACTGGATTGGGCGGTAGGCCGCAACGTGTCCTTGGCGGCCCTGTACATCGTGCCGATGATGCTAGGCGCCGTGGTGCTCGGGCCTGCGCCGATCGCCTTCCTCGCTGTGGTGTGCTCCTACCTGCGCTCCCTTTTCGACACTTCCGGATCGTCCGCGGAGTTGATTCTCCGATTCGTATTCGCGGTCGCCGCTTACTTTGTTTCCGGATTGTTCGTATCCGGATGGGTGCGGAATCACGAGCTGGTCCGCAATCATCTGGTACGGATGCAAATCGAACAGAACCTGCGTCGCGAGGCCGAAGAGCAACTGAAAGTCATGGCGGAGAGTAGCCCGGCGGCCATCCTCACAATCGACGGCGACGGTAGTGTGCTGGCTGCCAACGCCGCGGCGAACAGCCTGTTCATGATCCCGGCCGGCGAAACGGTTCAGGGCCGGAAGATTCGGCACTACTTGCCCGTGCTGGCCGATGCACTCCGCGCGGAAATTACTCCCGCCGGCCTTCGCACCGCGGCGCAATGCCAGGGGACTCGCGAGAACGGAGAAGTCTTTCTGGCCCACATGTGGTTTTCACTCTACGACACGGCGCAAGGCCACCGGTTGGCCGCCATCGTGGTCGATTCCTCGGAGGAAATGCGGGCGCGAGAGGAAGAAGGTTTGCGGCAGCTTCTGACGGGCAATAGAATTATGGCCACAGCACTGTCCCACGAAGTCCGCAACTTCTGCGGCGTGCTGGAGCGCTTGTGCGAAAGTCTGAGCCGCTCCCATAACCTGGCCCAGGATCACGATTTTCAGGCGATCGTGAACTTGATCGAAGGGCTTGAGGCGATGGCTTCGTTGAAGCTGCAAACTAAATCCCATGCGGTGCTGGAGCCGGTGGCCTTGAAGGAAGTGCTCGATAACCTCAGAATTGTGATTGAGGCGGACTGGCGCGAGATCGGGGGGAAAGTGAAGTGGTGTCTGCCGGCAGAAATCCCGCAGGTTCTGGCAGAGCCGCACGGGCTCCTGCAGGCTTTCCTCAACCTGGTTCAGAACAGCCATCGGGCGGTGCAGTTGGAGGACCTCCGGCTGCTGACTGTCACCGTCGCCAGAGAACTCAAGAAAGTCATCGTGCGATTCGAAGATTCAGGTCCCGGAATTCCAGCTCCCGAGACGCTCTTCCAGCCTTTTCAGACGGGAGCATCGGGATCCGGCCTGGGATTGTATGTGTCCCGGTCCATTGTGCGAAGCTACGGAGGAGACTTGAAATTCGAGCCGCGGCCGACCGGCTGCACCTTCGCAGTCGAGCTGGAAGCGGTGTAAGACCATGGACGCCATTTCCGATCGCGTGATCAAAGTTTTGCTGGTCGACGACCATGCCATGTTCCGGGAAGGCTTGGCGCGAATGCTCGCGACCGAGCAGGATCTGGAAGTGATCGGCGAAGTGTCCTCCGTGGCGGAGGCGCTGTCCCGCCTGAACGCTCAGATCGATGTGGTTCTCCTCGATGTGGATCTCGGCCGGGAGCGCGCGCTGGAGTTCGTGGAAAGCGCTAAATCAGCGGCGTTTCCGGGGTGGATTCTCATCGTCACCGCGGGCATCAGCGGCCGTGAAGCTGTGCGGCTGGTTCAGGCCGGTGTGGCTGGAATTCTTCACAAGAACCATCCCACCAAGGTTCTTTGCGGCGCCATACGCAAGGTGATGGCGGGCGAAGCCTGTATCGAAGACGAATACCTTACCGCGCTGTTCCAGTCCGTCGATCGCGGCAATGCCGGGCTGCACCCCAAGTTCACCGAACGGGATCGCGTCGTGGTCCAGCACGTCTTGCAGGGACTGACCAATCGGGACATCGCGGAGCAGCTGAATATTTCCGAAGCGGCGGTCAAAGCCTCACTGCGCCAGCTGTTTGAAAAGCTTGGGGTAAACACCCGCGCCCAGCTCGTTAAAGTCGCGCTGGAACAGTATAACGGCCGTTTATAGGCCCGTGACTCGGCCACCGTGCCGGCTAACCCCCCAGAATTCGTGATGGGGCCTTATCAGCTCAATCAAAATAATCGATTGGACGCTGACACGTCACGAGCCTTACGATAGGTCTCACCTGATCGATCGATTTACTTGCAATGTTGCCAGTAGATCCAGCCGGTCCGGAGTGCCTGCCCCCGGTTTGCAACCACGTTGCCGTCGCCGCTGGGGACGACAAGGTCAGTCCAGAAAGGTCTGTTCCCTCATCGTCCTTTTTGGAGCGATCTTCAAATTCACCATGCAGAAAGGGAGGCCCGAAAGGGTAAGAAGATGGGCGCGAATTCAACACAAGGCGCGGGAGTAGCGGTATTCCTGACGGGTTTCACTTTAATCTCGGCAGGGATCGCAAACAGCGTGATTTTGCTGGAGTTGGTGGGCGCGGCGGTGGTGCTCGCCTCTTTGGCGTTGTTCCGCAAGGCTAAGCCGTGGGAAGAGGCTGAATAAGGAGGACATATGGGAATCGCAGGATTAATCGTTACGTTTCTAGGATTCATAATCGCTGTGGCCAGCCTTGGAATGAGCTCCTCCGTAGGCGGCCGCATGGTGATCGTCCTGATTGGGCTGGTGGTCAGCCTGGTGGGGATTATCGGACTTATCAACCCGGCGTACCAAAAGAAAGCCGCCTGGAGAAAGTGACCGGAGAGCTGACGAGAGGATCATGAACATGACACGACGCATTGCATTGTTAAGCGTGACGCTCTTTATGGTGTCGCTCGCGTGGGCCCAAGCGCCCGCGACTCCGGCGCCGGAAGCACCGGCGGCTGCTGCTCCAGCGGCTCCCGCTGCGGCACCTGCGCCTGCCCCAGTCGCTATTACCGACAAGGACCTCACGAGTATCGCGGCTCCCTCGGCGGATGCGCGGGCCAAGGGCGATCCGGATGGATCCCTCACGGGTACCGTAGCTGACGTGGTTGTGGCGGATAGCAAGAAGGGTCTGACCATCGCCGATCTCGCCAATCAAGCCGGGCAGAACCGGGTGGCCATCAACTTCGTATGGACTCTGATCACAGGGTTCCTGGTCATGTTCATGCAAGCAGGTTTCGCCATCGTCGAAACCGGCCTCTGCCGCGCCAAGAACGCGAACCACACCATGATGATGAACTTCATGGTGTACGGCGTCGGCATGTTGGCCTACTGGCTGATCGGCTTCGCCATCCAGATGGGCGGCGTCGGCGCGCTGGGAACCCTGGGCGGCACGCCCGTGCTGGGCGGCGAATATGCCATCACTCTGTTCGGCAAGACGTTCGGGTTGTGGGGCCAAAACGGCATCTTCCTGATGCACAAGGGCACCTATGACGTAGCCGTCATGGTGATGTTCCTGTTCCAGATGGTGTTCATGGATACCGCGCTGACCATCGTGACCGGCACGGCGGCGGAACGGTGGAAGTATGTCGCCTTCTTAGTCTCCTCATTTGTGATGGGCGCATTCACTTACCCGCTGTTTGCCAACTGGGCATGGGGCGGTGGTTGGCTCGCCAACCTGGGTGGAAACTTCGGCCTCGGCCACGGCTACGCCGACTTCGCGGGGTCGGGCGTGGTCCACGCGGTCGGCGGCATCACGGCCTTGGCGATGGGAATTCTCATCGGGCCGCGTCTCGGCAAGTACGAAAAATCGGGCAAGGTCAATGTCCTTCTGGGACACGACATTGTGCTCGTGCTTCTGGGCTGCTTCATCCTGGCCTTCGGATGGTTCGGATTCAATCCCGGTTCCACGCTGGCGGCATCCGGAAACGGCGCATTGCGCATCGGATCGGTCGCCGTCAATACGATGCTCGCCGGCATGGCTGGCAGCTTCGGCGCGATGTTGTACATGTGGCTGCGCTACGGCAAGCCGGATTCTTCCATGAGCGGCAACGGTCTGCTGGCGGGCCTGGTGGCGATCACTGCTCCCTCTGGATTCGTGAATCCGGTCGGTTCCGTGATCATCGGTCTCATCGGGGGCGTGCTGGTCTGCGTGTCGGTTGAGTTCGTCGACCGCGTCATGAAGGTGGATGACCCGGTGGGCGCGATTTCGGTCCACGGCGCCAACGGCCTGTGGGGCGTCATCTCGGTCGGACTCTTCGCCGACGGCAAGAGCAACTACGGCGGATCGTGGAACGGCGTCAACGGAAATGTTACGGGTCTGTTCTACGGCGACGCGGGCCAGCTGGTGGCGCAGCTCATCGGAGTCTGCACGCTGGTTGGGTTCGTGTTCACGTTCAGCTTCGTGGCGAACTGGATCATCGACGCCGTAGTTGGTCAGCGCGTGGCCGCAAAGGCCGAACTCGAAGGCCTGGACATGCCCGAAATGGGTGCCGTGGGCTATCCCGAGTTCGAACTGAAGGCCAGCGCCGCGAGGATGTAGGCAGACACCTGGGAATTGGAGGATCATCACCATGGCAACAGCAGCTAGCGTATTCGAACTAGTACCGGCCGGGCAGGGAACCGTTCAGACCTCGGCCGGCCCGGTGCGGGTCCTCCCGATTCCATGGCGCGACCCGCATACGGTCGAGCCCGAGCAGTTAGCACAGTACATCACCATGCTCGAACGGGCTTGTGTGGAACATCCGAACAACGCGGATTTCCGCACATGCCTGGGCATGGCGCACGCGATGAATTTCGACGTTTACAAGTCCATGGACGCGCTCGAAGAAGCGCGCCGGCTCGAGCCGGATAACTTTTTCGCACAACTTAAGTACTCGGAGCTTTACTATCGTTTGCGGGCGTTGTTGCGCGCCGAAGAGGAGACCCTGAAGGCAGTGAATCTGGCGGGGAACGCATGGGAATTGTCCCTGGCCCGCAAACAGCTTGCCGAGATCCGCCGCCTGAAGCGCGAAGGCACGCAGAAGCCGGCCTGGACCAAACCCTTGAATGTGCCGGTAGTGATGCTGGTGTTGATGACGGTCATCAGCGGCATCCTGTTAGCCTGGAAGTGAAGGACGAAACAGCATGAAAAATTGGGGTTACTTTTTCGCGGCCGCATTTTTCGCATCGTACTTGATGGTTTCCAACGGTGTGCCCTTGCTTCCTGTGCTCGCGGGGTGTGCGGTCGCGGCTTTGTCTATGTGGATAAGGATGGCGTCGACGCGAAAGCCCTCTAACGGCTCCGTCGGGCATTAGAAGTCCACCCGTTTCCCGTCTGTATCTAGTACGGTGCCCCCATGCCGGCCCACGAATTTCCTCTTCCAGTCGCGCTGCTGATCGTGTTTGGCTCGGCCAAACTCGTCGGAGAGATTTTCGTCAAGCTGCGCCAGCCAGCTTTAGTGGGTGAGATTGTGGCGGGCGCCATCATCGGACCCAGCGTCCTCGGCTGGATCGCACCGAACGACACTCTCAAAGCCCTGTCCGATCTTGGCGTGATGTTCCTGCTGTTCGACGTGGGATTGCAGGTGAAAGCCCGCGAATTGCTGAAGGTGGGCGGCACCGCCACCCTGGTGGCCACGGTCGGCGTCATCGTCCCGTTTTTTGCCGGCTGGGCGATCCTGCGGGCTTGGGGGGCTCCCCAGACCGAAGCTGTATTCGTGGGCGCTTCGCTGGTGGCTACCAGTGTGGGCATCACAGCGTCCGCATTGTCCGCTCGCGGATTGCTGCATGAAGTCGCCAGCCAGATCATTCTAGCCGCGGCTGTGATTGACGACGTGCTGGGACTAATCGTTCTCGCCGCCGTTAGCAGCTTCGCAACGGGGCACGTCAATGTCCTGGAGATCGCCCTCACGGCTGGCCTCGCCACTGCGTTCACTGTGATTTTGGCTAAATGGGGAACAACGGCCGTCAATCACGTGCTTCCGCATTTCCATTCCAAAGCCGAGGCCGAGGAAGCCCAGTTCCATATATCGCTGGTCTTGCTGTTCGCCCTGTCGGCACTCGCCATGTATACCGGTGTGGCTGCGATCGTCGGGGCTTTTCTTGCCGGCCTGGCGCTTTCCGAAAACGCGGACGCCCGCGTGCGGGATCTCACGCGCGGAGTCAACGAACTCTTGGTGCCGTTCTTCCTGGTCGGCATCGGATTGCATCTGGACCTGTCGCTGTTCCGCACCCGGTCGACCCTTATTCTGGCGCTGTTGATCCTGGCGGCTGCGATCGTGACCAAGTTGATCGGCTGCGGGCTCGGCGCGGCCGGGATGGGCTGGACAAATGTCGTGAAGATCGGCATGGGGATGGTGCCGAGAGGCGAGGTGGGAATGGTCGTCGCCCAAATGGGACTCAGCATGGCCGTGATCAGCACAGAAGTGTACGGGGTCGTGGTGTTCATGGCGGTGGCAACCACCTTGGTCACGCCCTTGCTCCTGAAGGTCGCCTTTCGTGCGCCCGTACTGGAGAACGTCGAGGTGTAGGATGACACCTGCCTACTCGATCGAGCGTCTGGGACAAAGAATACTCGACATGCGGCAGCTGCATACGTTTCGCGTGGTCGCGATCACGAAAAACTTCACGCGCGCGGCAGCGGAGCTGGGCTGCTGCCAATCTACCGTTACCGTGCACATCCGGGCCTTGGAGCGCGAACTCGGCATTTCTCTTTTTGAACGAAACCGTTCTTCAAAAAGAGTCGTTCTCACCGATGAGGGCAAACGCGCGCTGGAGTACGCTCAGCGGCTCCTGGCACTGGCGAATGAGGTTCAGGACGTAATCTCCCCGGGCGCCGGCGCCGGTTAGATCAAGCCGGGCTCTCACGCGGACTGCAGCGCGCGCTTCTCGCCCGCAGCTTTCGTTTCCTGGGCGATCCCGAGCTTTGCCGTGAAGATGAAAGAACTCCCCTTGCCGGGTTCGCTCTCCACCCAGATTCGGCCTCCCAGCAGCTCGCTTAGCCGGCGCGATATGGTTAGCCCCAGGCCGGTGCCGCCATACTTGCGGGTGGTCGAGCTATCGGCTTGAGTGAAGGCTGAGAAAATCTCTTTTTGTCTCTCCTGCGGAATGCCGATCCCGGTGTCCTTGATCGTAAACCGCAGCACCAGGTCGTCACTATCTTGAGACTCTCTTTGAACGGATAACGTCACGCCGCCCGAGCTGGTGAACTTGATCGCATTCCCCAACAGGTTCACGAGGATCTGGCGCAGTCGCACCGGATCGCCCGATACCAGATCAACTACTTGTGGGTCGACGTACAAATTCAGCTCCAGGCTCTTCTCCTGCGCTCGAATGGCAAACGCCTTCAGTGTCTGCGCCAGGCTCTCGCGCAGACTGAAGTTCACAGTATCAACGTTCAGCTTTCCGGCCTCGATCTTCGAGAAGTCCAGGACGTCGTTGATCACCGTCAGCAGCGCTTCCGCCGATTCCCTCGCCGTATCGAGGTACTCACGCTGCTCGGGATCGAGGGTGGTCTCCATCGACAACGCCAGCATTCCAAGGATCCCGTTCATCGGCGTGCGAATCTCATGGCTCATATTCGCCAGAAACTCGCTCTTGGCTCGATTGGCCGCCTGCGCCGCTTCTTCCGCTTGCTTGCGTTCCACCATCTCTTCTTCCAGCCGCCGATTCGCGGTTCGCAGGGCTTCGCGTTGCAAATTCGCCTTCAAAGCCAGGTGAATCACGACGCCGAAAAGGACCGCGCTCAACAGTCCACCCAGCAGCGTGAGGTTCGATAGCAAGCCCACCTTGATTTGTTCGTTGGCGGTAAAAGCCTGCCACAGTCCGATTCGGATGGTTCCCACCAGGCAACTCGCGCCGATGGGGACCCACGCCGGTTCGCCCAAACCGGGTCGAGTCAGATCCCAGCCCACGGCGGTAATGCCGATTCCCATCAGCAGGAAGCCGATCGCTGTAAGGAAAGCCACGCGAGTCAGGTTCCCCCAAGAGAAAGCGTCGCTTGTCCCGGACACCAGGGCGACGAAACAGCCGGCTCCGACGGCGGTCACCAGCAGACCCGTAACCCCCAGCCACGCGGATCTGCGGGAGCGCGGGCCGGTTTGGGCCAGCGCGAAACCGATGGCCAGCGCCAGGAAACAGAGCGCCGTGGTCGGCGACATCCGCCCCGCGTTCGAAGTCTGGGTGGTGATGTACCCGGCGCCCAGCATTTCGTCGATCCCGAAATTGGCGTGCAGCAGATATTCGAGAAGGGTCGCGGCCGCTAGCGCCCCCGTGATCGCGGAGCCGATGAGCGCGAATCTCCGATGCCTCCATACGATCGCCAGGAGAGAGAGCCCGATCAAGGCAAAGCCTACGGCCGTATTGCGCTGCATCGGCGCCAGATCCGGCGCCACTTGAACGAGGATTGGCGAATGGATGGCCCATCCCAAAAGGACGACAGCACCCAGCAGGATGGCCGATATACCGCAGATTGCCCCGGTTACCCCGGGCCAAGACATGCCCGGAGAACTGGCTCGGGTTCGCATGAGCTGTACCACCTCATCTATCGACTTATTTAGGACTAAGCTTTAACGCTTAACTTAGGCTCGTTACCTGGCTGTAGCGGGGGTCAGGCTGCCGGGTTGGACCGGCTCCATATAGGGCGAGACGGCGCTCTGATTGCCGTCTATGTCCACAGCTTTCACCCCGATCGCGATGTCGTCGATCGATACGTCCGGCATCGTGAAGCTGGTCACGTTGCCGACCCACGTCTCGTGTTCCCACACCGGCGATGTGGTGGATCGGATCACCACAGTGTAGCCGGCGAGGTCCGGCTCGGTGTTCGGGAGCCAGTGCAGCACTGCGTCATAACCCGATTTGCCCCTGGTCAGGAGCGGAACGTGCCCGCCTTTGTTCGGACCCGACGAATACGTCCAGTTCAGCACGGGCGGCGCGGGCGCGAGCGCCAGGCTGGCCAGAACCGCCGCGTTCATTCGGGCGACGCGCGTCGTATAAGGAACCGACGTGTTGGCGAAAGTATCGGTGGTCGAGTGCTGATTCTTGTAGTTCTCGCTGGCGGTGGTCAGCCGCACGGCGGGAAAGCCTTGATTCAGGAACGGCGTGTGGTCGCCGCCGCGAAGAAAACGATCCTGCCGGAAGACCATCTGCACCTGCATCGACGGCACGAAGCGTTCGGCGATCTGTTTCATATAGCGCCCCAGTTCGCGCGTGGGGGACTCTTCGGGACCGGCTGCGAAGAGACGCAGAACGCTGGTCGCGGATTGCCCGTTGCCGGAAACATCACTCCCGATGATGTCGTTATTCAGGACCGCTTCAATCTGCATGCCGGTCTGCTTCGCCATCGCCGCATACGTCTGGCTTCCGCTCAATCCGATTTCTTCGGCGGCGAAGGCGATGAAGACGATCGTCTTGTCGAACTGATATTGGCTCAGGACGCGAGCTAATTCCAATACGGCCGCCGTGCCGCTGCCGTCGTCCGTCACTCCAGGGGCGATCGGTGCATCGGCCGTAGCCTCGAAATCCAGCGGACCGAGTTCGTTCTCCGGAGGATTGATCTTCAACAGCGTCCGTGCTTCGTTCTCCTCCATCCCTTGTCTGACGGACTCGGCGATGCGCTGCTCATCGCCTGCGAAGGGCTTCCGGACCTGCGCGAGCGAGTCGTAGTGCGCGGTCACCAGCACATAACGCTCCTTATGGATGGTGCCCGGAAGCACGGCGACCACGTTGGACAACTCCACGTCGCGAATCACCTGTCCCTGGCGCGCGCCCTTCTTGACCATGAAGTTCTGATAGGCAACTTCCAGACGCGGGCTGTAGCTCTGCAGCTCATCGTGAATCCATCGCTTGGCCGCGCCGATGCCGTGCATAGGGTCGTCCTGTGCCGAAAGGACGTAACGGGTGCCGAAGCCTTCCAGCTTCTCGAGCGTTGCCTTGATCCTCTGTTCCGAGATCCCATCGACGATCTGTTTCACCGCAGGGTTCAGCCGGGTTTCAGGCGCCTGCGAGAAAACCGAATATGAAAAAATCATAAACGCGAAGAGCGGCCGCTTCATAGGTTCGATTGTATTAGGGTTGTAACGCTCTCGCGGCCTACGCGCAAATTTTCACGGAAGATTTGTTTGACCGCCAAACCATACGTGATAAAATTTGGTTTGAAGACCCCCGCCCCGGTTTTGCCCCGTTGATTCCACGCCTGTGTAGACGGAGATCATGGAGAACTATTCCGGGCGGAGCTCTCACCAGAGCAGTAATTTCAAACATGGAGGAGTGTAGTCTAATGTTGTCGAAGAAGTTGTTGATCGGATTCGCCGCGCTCGGGATAGGTATTGCCAGCGCCGCCTCGGATTACAAGGTCGAGCTCACGCAAGCCACCCACGTGGGCGCAACCGAGTTGAAGGCCGGGACCTATAAGGTTGAAGTGCAAGGCGACAAGGCCATATTCAAGTCGGGTAAGGATGTAGTGGCGCAGTCGTCTGCGACGGTCGAGAACGGCAAGCAGAAGTATTCGTTCACGTCGGTTTCCACCAACGCCTCGAAGCTCGAATCGATCTCCGTGGGTGGTACGACCATGAAGATCGTGTTGGCGCAGTAATATCCGCGTAATGTCGGCAGGGGGACCGTGGAGGCGGTCCCTTTTGCCCAGTTCTCGTTTGTGGGGTCAGCCATTCATGGCTGCCGCCGCCTTTCTAGGCGGCGCCCTTCACTGCTTCCGACCTGCGACAGCCCCGGTGGGTCAGGCGATCTTGCTTGGCCGCAAGCGGCTCGCCAGCCGACCGACTCCCTTCCGAACCGCGAACGCCAGTGAGCGGCCACCTTGTTCCCTTCCGAGCCGCGATAGTGATGGAGCGGACTACCGCTGATTACTTATACCCGCCGCTGGATTTCGCTGGAACCCGCGAAGCTGGATGGAAGAACAATCTCGATCCGCATCTCGCCACTCCACTCCCAACCCTGGTACACTGCCGAATCAGCCCTATGGCATCAGGTCCAGCCCTAAAGGCGCTTTTCAAACTCAACAACACTCCCGACCGGGCAACGAACGTCAAGAGGCTTGCTCTGCTGTTTGACGAGTTGATCTATATGCTACCCGACACCCATCCTGTGTTGGACGGTGAGTTTCTTGAGGAGGGTCGCATTCGTGTCCGTCGATCTGACGGTGCCATCATCGAGGAGGATTTCGACTTTTTTGTCCATACTTCATCTGGCTTCACTTTCGATGAGGCGTCTATTCACGACTCTGAGCTGGAGGAAACGCTGGCCGAGCTGCGAGAGAACGAAATTGCCCGATCCGTAGCGGTCAGTGACTTTGACGAACTGACAACCGAGCAATTCCGACGGGTCCGAAACGCTTTCGCGGCATCGGACATGCTAGATGAGGAGTTCAACCGACTTAGCGAGACTACGGTTGATCAATATGAAGGTCTCAAGATTTCCACCGTGCGCTCAATCGATGAAAACGGCACTCACCAAGAACATTCCTTGATCCGGGCGCCTAATGCAATCATCGATTCTTATGACATCACGGACGTATTAGCTTGTGCACATCGGGCCACCGCTTGCCCTGTATTCATCGACCCACACCACAAAGGCGAGCTAAGACACCGCTATGAAAAAACGAGAACTCTGGGTGACGTCGTGCTCAGAAGCTTCCCGGAACTCGAGGCACACTCCTCTGTCAGGCCTGCTTTCGGCGCAGTTTCATTTTCCATCGCGAGCCAGCTTTTTGACCTAGCAACGATATCAGCCAAGAGTACTTCTGAGATTGTAAAGTATCGGAAAAGCATGGCAGACGCTAGAGAGCGCTACATTTCTACCGATCTGCTGGAGCTGACTCAACTGGTCGAATCCTCTCCATGGGGAGGGAAGGCTGAGCACGAAATAGAACTTTACGTCATGGGCAAACTGAGAAGGGATACCGCGCTTTACCGGCAGGCGATGCGTGAGACTTGGGAAAGGATGTTCGGCTCTTTGGCTACCGGAATAACGACTGCAGTTAAGGCTGCGGGGGCCGGCGGCATCGTTGGTAGTCTACTTCCCCAATCCTCCGCTTGGGAGATGGCCGTGATCGGAGCTCTTGCCGGAATTACCAAGGAAGTGCCCTCGTTAGCTCGAACAATCGTCGAGTCTGTGTTGGCAGTTCGCGCGCAGCGTCGGAGCGGAATCGCGTATTTTGCTGAGTTCGATTGAATTAGCCCAGAGCGCTCCCCCCTGAGGTTTCCGACTGCGGTATCAGCCAAGTAGGCCAGAATCGCATCGTACGAACTGGTACGGTCCGGTGGGAGTCGGCTTGAGGTCGTTCATGCGAAGACTCGGCCCTCTATCGAAAAACGCGCTTCTCGGATGAGCCGCCCGGGATGGGCAGGCCCAACTGTTCCCAGCAGTCGTCAACCCAAACCATTAGCGATACAATATGGTTTGGACATCTCCTCCATCTACGCCGCTGGACTCGCCCGAGCGCTCACCCACTCCCGAGCCCTCCGCTTTGCCCGCGTGAAGGTGGCCGAGATCCAGCTTTATCAGGCCTCCCAGGTCAAATCCGGCCGCGCGGCGCGCGATTTGTACGGCGCCCTCCGCCCCCACATCGACGCGGCCCGGGGAGCCTTCCGAGAAAACTTCCTGCTACCCTTAGGTGGGGTTCCCGATTACCTCCACCAGGAGCTGGTGAAGACCTTGGCGAAAGAAGATGCGGTACTGCTCGGTCCTTCTTATCCTGGCCCGCTGGCGTAAAGCGGCTCTGTCTGCCGTGGCGGGCGTTGCCTTTGTCATCGCCCTCGGCGGAACAGTGCTCGCCGTGCGCGCCGCCACCGATCCCCTCGCCGATCTCAAAGCCGGCGACGATGCTCTCGACGCCGGCCGATATCCGGCCGCCATCGCCGCTCTCAAAGGTCTGCCTCAGCGCCTCCCCAAGCTCGCCGATTATGCGGCATGGTTTCTGGGCTCCGCTCAATTTGCCTCAAAGGATTTTGCCGCAGTGCCCGCCACGCTCGATGCGGTCTTCAAGCAGTCTCCAGCGTCGCCTTTGGTTCCTCGCTCGGTGCTGCTGGCTGCGAACGCGTTAACTCAGAATAATAGTCCGGCCGCCGCGCTCGAACTGCTGCGCAAGTACTACGCGGTGCTCTCGCAGCCCAAGGGCGATTTCGCCATGGCCGCGGCCTTCGCCGGCTCCGGCGATAGCGTCAGCGCCGCCATCTACTACCAGCGCGTCTACTACGGATTCCCTGTGTCGGCCGAAGCCGGGCTTGCCTCAACAGAAATCGAGAAGCTCAAGACCAGTCTCGACGATAAGTATCCGCCTGCCCTTCCTGCGGCGATGTTGGGCCGCGCGATCAAACTGCTCGATGCCGGACAAGCGGTGCGTGCTCGCAAGGAACTGGAAGCGTTGATCCCGCAGCTCGGTGGCGCCGAGCGCGATCTGGCGCGGGTCCGCGTCGGCGTGGCTCACTACACCGCCGAGGAGAACGCGGTCGCGTACAAGTACCTGACGACGCTTGAGGTCGCCTCACCGGAAGCGGACGCCGAGCGCCTGTATTACGTGATGCAGAGCGCGCGCCGCCTAAACAATCTGGATGAGATGGACGCCGTCGCCGCTAAGCTCGGCCGTCTGCATCCCAATTCGACGTGGCGGTTGCAGGCTGTGATGGCGGCGGCGAATCGCTACCTTACCGAGAACAAGGCCGATCAGTATGAGCCGCTGTACCGGGCCTGTTACGAATCGTTCCCTCAGGATAAGCAGGCCGCGAGCTGCCATTGGAAAGTCACATGGCTGCATTATCTGCGGCGCGAACCGGATGCGGCGGAGATGCTGCGCGCGCACCTGCGGTTGTTTCCCGCATCGGAGAATGCTTCCGGAGCGCTCTATTTCTTGGGCCGGCTGGCCGACCAATCGCGCGATCGAGCCGCGGCCCGCGCCTATTACGACGAAATCTCGCGTGAATATCCGAACCAGTATTATGCGATGCTGGCTCGCGATCGTCTGACGCCGGTTGCCACTGCCGGGCCTTCTCCCGCGGCCGCCGAATTTCTCAAGACGGTCGGTTTCCCGCAGCGCGCCCGGACGACTGTATTCGACGCCAGCGCGTCATCGCGGGCTCGAATCGAGCGCGCCAAAATGCTGGTCTCTGCGGGATTGAAAGATTGGGCCGAGACCGAGCTGCGCTACGGAGCCCAGAATGGCGATCAGCCGCATCTGCTCGCGATGGAACTCGGCGCTCTGATCGGCGACGGCCAGCCTGCGCAGGCCATCCGCTACATCAAGAGCTACGCCGGGAATTATTTGTCCCTGCCGATCGACTCCGCGCCGGCCGATTTCTGGCACCTGGCGTTTCCGCTGCCGTATCGCGCGGATCTGGAGCGCTTCTCCAAGCAGAATGATCTCGATCCGTTCCTGATGGCCGCACTGATCCGGCAGGAATCCGAGTTCGACCCCAAAGTGACGTCACGCGCCAACGCGCGCGGCCTGACGCAAATCGAACCGGTCACCGGCCGCGAGCTGAGCCGCAAACTCAAGATTCCCGCGTACACCACGGCCAAGCTATTCCAGCCGGCGCTGAATCTGCAGTTCGGGACCTACTATTTGCGACTGGTGACGAATCAGCTCGGCGGCCATACCGAAGCCGCACTGGCTGCGTACAATGCAGGAATGACGCGCGCGAAATCGTGGCTGACGTGGGGCGATTTCCAGGAGCCCGCCGAGTTCGTCGAGACCGTGCCCTTCACGCAGACTCGCGGATACATCCAGGCTGTGCTGCGCAATGCCGATGCGTATCGCCGCATTTACAGTCCTGGCCCGGCTCCGGCGAACCGCTAGACCTTACCGTTCTTCGCTTTAGCGTTCCTCGAGGTGCTTCAGGCGCGCATCCAGGACTTCTTCCACCCGATGAAGCTCGGCACGCCAGAGATCGCGCATATCGTCGAAGCGCTTGTCGATGGCGCTGAACTTAGCATTCATCAGCCCAACCACGAGCCCGATCAAGGCGGCGTTGAACAGCATTGGGATGCCGATTGCCAAGTAAAGTTGTTGGTTCGTCACCAAGGGAAAGTGCGCTGCCCTCACAGTTATTCTTGCACGAACTGTTACAATCGCTTCAGTTTCCGCCGCAAGTGACATGCCTGCCACCCTGAATCGACAACGCTTCCGCGCTCAGCGCACACTAGGTATTACCGAGAGCGTCATCCGCGAGATGACTCGCCTCGCCTTGAAGCACAACGCCGTCAATCTGGCGCAAGGCTTTCCCGATTTTCCCGCGCCTCAAATCGTAAAAGACGCCGCTTGCCAGGCGATCTGCGACGACGTCAACCAATACGCGATCACCTGGGGCGCGAAACGCTTTCGCGACCAGATCGCGGCGAAATACAAGCGAACCTACGGCCTGGAAGTCGACCCCGAACGCGAGATCACCGTATGCTGCGGATCCACCGAGGGCATGATCGCGTCGCTGCTGGCTGTGTCGAACCCCGGCGATGAAGTCGTTATCTTTGAGCCGTTTTACGAAAACTTCGGCCCTGATACGCTGCTGTGCGACGCCCATCGCAAATTCGTAAAGCTGCACGCTCCGGATTGGAGGTTCGATCCGGATGAGCTTCGCCGGGCATTCTCCAAGAAGACCAAAGCGATCATCATTAACTCGCCCGGCAATCCGACAGGGCAAGTGTTTGATCGCGAACAGCTTCAGGTAATCGCCGATTTATGCCAGGAGTTCGACGCGCTGGCGATCACCGACGAGATCTACGAGCACATCGTCTACGATGGCGCGCAGCACGTCCCCATGATGACGATGCCGGGCATGCGCGAACGGACGATTCTCATCAACAGCATGAGCAAAACGTACGCTGTAACGGGCTGGCGCGTGGGTTGGGTTCTGGCGAATCCGGATATTACCGAGTCCGTCCGAAAGGTCCACGACTTCCTCACAGTGGGCGCCGCAGCCCCTTTGCAGGAGGCTGGCGTGGTCGCGCTGGGGTTGCCGGAGAGTTACTATACGGAACTCGCGCAGCACTATACCGAACGGCGCGACATGATGCTCCAAATGCTGGAGCGCACAGGGTTTCGCTGCTCGATCCCGCGCGGCGCGTATTACGTCATGGCCGACTTCTCCGCATTGAGCAAGATGGACGATGTCAGCTTCGCGCGACATCTGATTGAAACAGTGGGGGTTGCCGCAGTGCCCGGATCGAGCTTCTTCGGAAATTCCCTAGACGGAGCTCGCTGGATACGCTTTTGCTTTCCGAAAAAATATGACACTCTGAAGGAGGCCGAAGCGCGTCTAAGTAAGTTGGCCTAATGCTGCCGCAATTCTTGCTTCCGGAAACTGTCGCCCGTCAGGATGGGATGGGCGCGGAGATGCCGTTCCAACGGAAGATTGTCCAACTGACGCTCGGCATCACGCGCATTATCGCGCAGGAAAGCCTGGAAGTTTCCGTATGGGGTTCGGCGGACGGGGACAATTGGCGTCCTTTGATGATGTTTCCGCAAAAGTTCTACTGCGGGACGTATTCACTAGTGCTCGATATGACCAGCCACCCAGATGTGCGGTATCTGCGCGCGCAATGGAAGATGGGCCGATGGGCACTCGGTTCCAGCCACGATGAACGCGCTCCGCTGTTCGGCTTTTACCTGCGCGCGGAAGAAGGCCGGCTGCGGCGCGGGGCCGGAGCAGCTTAGAGCTTTGCCAATACGCTGCACGCCCGCCTTGTGATGACATATTCGCAGACGGTCATCTTATCCGGGCTTTCCAGTAACGTCTTAGTCCGTACCATCGCGTAGGTATACACGGATCCCAAGACGAGTAGTAAAGTCAGGGGCTTCATATCTTGCAACCAATCTCGCAATTAAGCGAGCACGTCGCCTTCCAATGAATCGAATGGTATTACCGCGCAGCGGTGAGCTGGGCGAGATTGTGCCGGATACTGTCGGACAACGGCCCGTCCGGACGGATCGCCAGGACCTCTTCCAGTTCCCGGACCGCCGCCCTGCGATTCCCGCGGCGCGTGTAAATTTCCGCCAGAAAGATTTGCGGCTGGTAGAATTGCGCGGGGTCGAGGCGCTTGGCCGCCAGCAGATATTGCTCGGCCTGATCGAACTGATCCAGCTTGAAGTAGTTCATGCCGAGCTGGGCGTTCGCGAGAGCGTCCTCCGGCCGGTCACGTACGGCTCGCTGGTTGAAGGGCAGCGCCTCCGCGGGAGCTTCCTTCTTCAGCGTCGCTTTCTTCAGCAGCACGCCACCCAGGTTTACCAGAGGCTCAAACGCACCCGGATCGGCGTCGAGTGCTTTGCGGAAATGGGCTTCGGCGCGTTCATCGTCGCCGGTCTGAAAGGCGATGACGCCGAGTGCGTTCCAGGCGGCTGCAAACTCGGGCGCAAGAGAGACGGCCTCTTCCAGCATATGAACTGCGCCATCGGGATCGTGCGCGGCCAGGCGTTTTCGAGCCTCGGCGTATTTGGCGGAGGCGGTTGCGGGAATCGAAAGCTGGTGGACGGATATAAGGCCGCCATTGGGATTGGCAGCGGCTTCACCAGAGGTGTATGGAATCGTCGCGTGCACCACTCCGGACGGGTCGGCTACAGAGGCGCTGATCACAACGGTACGGCGAACTTCGCCCAAGCCGTTGCGAACTACGGCCACGGTGTAATTGCCGGGAACCAGCGAGCGGAATCGGAATTCGCCGCTGCGATTCACTTCGGCGGATTCCACGTACGGCACTTCGACACCGAACAGATTTACGCGCAGGGAACGCAAGCTGGTGGCGCCGGTGATCTTTCCCTGCAAGTCCAGATTTGCAACGGGAGCCGGACGCCGATCCGCGGCAAACAACACAGTGGAAGTAACCGCGACCGCGAGTGCCGTCCGAAACACCAGATCAGACTACAATTTATTCCAGAGTTTTCAAGTACCGGTACACCTGGGACAAAGGCAGTCCGATGACGTTGAAGTAACAGCCCTCGACGCGTTCGACGAACTTGGAGGCGAGTCCCTGAATGGCGTAGGCCCCGGCCTTGTCCATGGGTTCTCCGCTGGCGACATAGGCGTCGATCTCGGCGTCGGTCAGCGGCGCGAAATGCACGCGGGTAGCGGTGCTATCGACTTGGACGCCGCCGGGATGGCGCAAGCAAATGCCGGTGATGACGGTGTGCTCGCGGCCCGCCAGGAGCCGGAGCATGGCACGCGCGTCGGCCGCATCGCGGGGTTTTTCCAGGACCTCTTGTCCTAGTACGACCACGGTGTCGGCGCCCAGTACAATTTCTTCGCGGTCCTCCCAGGCAGCCTCGGCTTTAGCGTATGCCAGACGGCGAACATAGGCATCGGCCGCTTCACCGGTGGCGCGAACTTCTTCGACCTCGCGGGCACGGACAGTGAAAAGGATCCCGGCGGTAGCAAGAAGTTCGCGGCGGCGCGGGGATTGCGAGGCAAGAATGAGCGGGAGCGGCACAGCTCTGAGCGGAAGCGACACAGCATAGATATAGCATGCGCGCGCCGTTATCCGGCGGAGTTATTTGCCGGACTTCTTGGCCGCTTCTGCCTCGGCGACGCGGGCTCCGCTCAACGTATTCGCGAGCCCGTAATTACCTTCATGGCACCCGAATTCATAGATCGGTCCGGCGGCTTTGGTCCAGGCTAGCTCGGCGGTCCAGGGCTGGTCCCACGTTGCCGGATCTTCGACGGTGAACCTGTACAGAATGGTGTCCGGTGCCACGCGGGTGAAACGTTCCACCACATGCAGCTTGTCGCTCGACCCACGGAAGGGATTGCGGTCGTTGAAATTGGTGACGTCGACCACCAGCGTATCGCCGTCCCAGTGGCCGCGCGAATCGCCGCGATACATCCCGATAGTCGGAGCCGGGTGCGGGGATGAATTCGTGGGAATGACGCGGGCCGAATGGTTCATCTCATGCAGAATGGTCACGATTCCCGCGCCCTGCACAATCTGCAGATTGTTGTTATAGCCTGCGGGAAGCATCGGAACCGCATCGTAGCCCATGATGATGCAGCGCGCGCTCAGCGGCCGATTCTCCGGGCCGTCGAACTCATGTCCCCGATTCTTGGCGGCGATATCGGCGTTTCTTTTCCGGGCCTCAGGCAACTGCGGAGGAATGGTGCCTGTCGATCCGATGATCAGCGATGTTCGTTTGTCCCACACCATGTTGGCCTGGGACTTGTCCAAGCCGAACTGGGCGAAATCATAATGCACGTCGTCGGCGGTCCCCTGTTCGGTGGGGCGGCCTTCCGCTACGTTCAAAGCCAATCGCTGTTGTTCCTTCTTTTGCGCATCGGCTATTTCCTGATCCGTGTAGAATTCTTTCGATCCGAGACCCTTCGGCCGCTCCAAAGGCGTCAGGGTATTGTTGGTCCAGTAGCCTTGAAAGTCGGGCACACCGTCCGGAGTCCGCGGAGCCTTCCAAGCTTTGGTGTCCTTGGTCTTAGCGGGAGCCTGGCCGGCGACGGGTGCGGGCGCCAGTGCCAGCACTCCAGTCACGATGGTTGCGGTTACTCCGGACGCGAGATATCGATTCCACATGGAAGCCTCCCTGCCGCGAATATCAGCCAAATCATATCGCAACGGGCGGCCGAAGGCATCCCCAGCCCGTCTACCAGTCGGTTGGCCGGTAATCCTTCAGGAACAGTCCCCAGACGTGTTCGCCGGTGTTGAATCCGTTGATGATGGGATCCAGGATGCGCGCCGCGCCATCCACGATGTCCAGGGGCGGGTGAAACTTCTGCTCGACCGTCTTGCGCGCGGCGATCTCGACCGGATCTTCGTCGGTCACCCAGCCGGTATCGACGCTGTTCATGTGGATGCCGTCGCCGTGATAGTCGGTCGCCGAGGTGCGCGTCATCATGTTGAGCGCGGCCTTGGCCATGTTGGTATGCGGATGGCGAGTGGTTTTCCAATTCCGGTAAAACTGGCCTTCGACCGCCGATACGTTGACGATATGTTTGTCGCGCTCCGGCGTGCGCATCATCAGAGACTTGAGACGAGCGTTGATGATGAAGGGCGCGATCGCGTTGATCAGCTGGACCTCCAGCAATTCGACCGACGAGACCTCCGCCATCAGCAGCCGCCACGAATTTCGACCGCGTAAATCGACCTGCTGCAGGTCCTGGTCGAGACGCCCTTCAGGAAAGAGCTGCTTCGCTACTTCGAAATCCTCCGGCAGCAGCGGGATTTGGGACAGTTCGGCGGAAGGAGGTAATGCTTCCCGAAGCAGCAGCGCTGGCGTTTCACCCAGCGCCGCCCTCTCGCCCTCCATCATGTGTTTATAGAACTCCGGTGGGCGACGAACGGTCTGGCAGGCATTGTTGATGATGAAATCGAGGCGCGGAAGAGTCGCCAGCAAATGTGTGCACAGCGCCTCGACGCTGGGAGTATGACGCAGATCGAGCCCGAAGATTTCGAGGCGATCCGACCACTTTGCGAAATCCGGTTCGCGAGCGTAACGTTGCGCCGAATCGCGGGGAAAGCGGGTCGTCACGATCAGTTTCGCTCCGCACCGCAACAGCTTCAGGCCGGCCTGATAGCCGATCTTGACACGTCCTCCGGTCAGCAGCGCAATTCTTCCAGTTAGATCGGCCAGCTCTGTGCGCTTGTTGAAATTGAACTCGGCGCACGCCGGACACATCTGATCGTAGAAGTGGTGGATCTCCGAGTAGTGCTGCTTGCAGACGTAGCAATGAGGCGAATCGGGCACTTCAGTACTCTGCGGCTCGGCTTCCGGCGGCGGAAAGAAATTGGGCGTAGTGAACACTGGTTTCCGCCGCAGCGTGCGAATTCCTGTCTCGTTGAGTACGGCGCCAGTGCGTTGAGCGCGTTCCCGCTCGGCGGCCTTCAGCATTTCCCGGCGCGCGAGTTTGTCGGGATTGTAAAGCTCGGCCGCCGCCCGCAGCAGGCGCGCCCGATCCTCCGCCGGGAGCTGGTTCAGGAGGACCCTGTCGCCGGCGAGCTCTTCGAGCAGTTCCGCTGCCGCGCGGAGGCGCTCCAATAGTGCGTGCTCGATAGCGAAATCAGTATCCATATAGCAGACGTGTCTACTATTATCACGTGTATGGTTATGTGGATCCGCCGTCATCGCGCGCAACTCAAGTTGGCCGTGCGCATGACGGTGGCAAGCTTGGCCGCGTATATCCTGTGTCGCCTGCTCGATCTCCCGCAGAGTTATCCTGCTGTGCTGACGGCGGTCATCGTGATGCAGGGGAGCGTCGGAGCGTCGCTCAAGGCGATGCTCGACCGGCTGCTTGGCTCGCTGGGCGGAGCCGTATGGGGTGTCGCGGTCTTGGTGGTTCTTCGTCCGTTCAATGGCCTTGGCCTGGGACTTGCATTCACCGTCGTCCTGATTCCATTGGCGTTGCTGGCGGCTTTGAAGCCTGCGTATCGTGCCGCGCCCGTGACTGCCATCATTTTGTTACTCACCCCCAGCAACGCCGTCAGCCCCGAAGCGCAGGCCATCCAAAGAGTCCTGGAGATCGGACTCGGCGGGATCGTCGCGATGGCCGTGGCGCTGCTGGTTCTGCCCGCACGCGCGCACGAAGGGATGGCCGAGGCGGCGGGCCGGGCGATCGGCAAGATGGGAGATCTGGCGGCGATCGTTGTGAAGGGACTGTCGGGCGAAGGCGATCCGGACGCGATCCAGAGCCTGCACGACGATATTCGGATTGCGCTCAGTCAGGCCGAGGCCGCTGGGGATGATGCCACTCGGGAACGTGCCACCTATTTACGCGCGGGCCCCGACCCGCAATCGATCCTGCGAACTCTTCGAAGGCTCAGGAACGATTTGGCCGCAGTCGGACGAACGACGGCCGAGCCTTTGCCGGAACCGTTGCGGCTTCTTGCCGAACCCGCCTCACGCGTGGCCGCCGCCATCGCGGCATTTCTTCATGCCGACGGCGAGGCGACCACGAATCAGAAGCCTTCCCCATCGCTCCAAGAAGCGGACGCCGCGTTTACGGGATTCGCGTCCGCCGTAGCGGAATCGCGCAAGGCCCGGCTCATGCGGGATCTATCCGATGAGACGGTCGGGCGAGTGTTCGGACTCGCGTTCGTCCTGGAACAACTGCATCAGAATTTGAAAGACCTGGTGGATCGCACCGATGAGTTAGCGCGTCATCCGGGAGCGTAAGGGCAGGCTACTCAGCCCGAAGCGCGTCCAGAGGATCCACTCTGGTAGCGCGGCGCGCGGGAACATAGCTGGCCAAGGCAGCCGCCGCGATCAGGATCGCCGCGACGCCGGCGTACGTCAAAGGATCGAGAGCCTTGACCCCGAACAGCAGGGTCGACATCAGGCGTGTCAGGCCCGCGGCGGTGCCCAAGCCGATGATCGCGCCGATTCCGGCCAGCATCAGCCCGTGGCGCACGAACATTTGCTGTAATCGGGATGGCTCCGCGCCCAGCGCCATGCGGATGCCGATCTCACGCGTCCGCTGCGTGACCGCATACGCGATGACGCCGTAGATCCCCACGATACCCAGGATCAACGCCATCGTGCCGGCGATGGCCAGCATCACCAAGGTGAAGGACGTGCGAGCCATGGAGGCATCGTAGACATCCTTGAGAGTACGCACCCGGAAAACCGGCAAGCTGGAATTGACGGACCAGATCGCCTGACGGGCCTCGGTCAGAAAGTTTTCCGTAGCCGCGCGCTTGGTGCGAATCACGAATACGGCGAAGCGCATGACGCTGCCCCGCTCGCCGTAGAAGGCGTCCATCAAGGCTGGCCAGTAGGCGAAAGCCGGCGGCTTTTTCTGCGCACCGTCGTCGTAAACATCGCCCACCACACCGACAATCTCGCGCCATGGATCAGCCGCACCTTCCCGGATCCGCTTGCCCAGGGCGGCGTTCGGGTCGCCCCACATTTCGCGGGCCAGATTTTCAGAGACCATCGCTACGCGGTGCTTGTCGTAGATGTCGGTCCAGGTGAAATCGCGCCCGGCGATCAGAGGCGTTCCTGTGGTCTGGAAGAATCCCGGCGTGACGTTCCGATACCGCCGGACGGGAGGAATCTGCCCGGCGGTATACGTCTTATCTTCCGCGAACAGGACATCGTTGTTGTCGAAGCCTTCGAGCGGCGCGGCGCCTGCCAGGGCGACAGACGTCACTCCGGGAATAGCGGCGAGCTTGTCCAGCATCGCGTTCTGCATCCGCATTACCTGTTCGTTCTCTTTTACCTGCCCTTCGGAAATCAAGATGCGCATCAGCTGGAGTTCTTCGGGATGTGTAAATCCCGGCTGAACGTTCCGCAGAGCCTGAAACGTCCGAATCATCAGGCCGGAACCGATCAATAGCACCAGCGCGAGCGCCACCTGCACGACCACCAGCGTATTGCGGGCGCGATGCCGCTCCCGGCTCTGACTCAACGTGCGTCCGCCGGCGCGCAATGCGGTTCCCAAATGCGGTCCTGCGTATTTCAGCACCGGGATGACTCCGAACAGCAGGCCTGCGAACAGGGACGCTGCTAGCGTGAAACCGAGGACGATGGGATCGATTCCAATTTCGTTCAAACGCGGCAGTGTCGCGGGTCCTTTGGCGACCAGGATTTGCACGGCAGCGTATGCCAACCCCAAGCCCACTACGCCGCCCATGATTCCCAGGGTGAGGCTCTCGATCAGCATTTCGCGCGCGATCCTTCCCCATCCGGCCCCGAGAGCAGCCCGTATTGCCAGTTCCTGCTGGCGGCCCTCGGCGCGCACCAGCAACAGATTCGCGACGTTCGCACAGGCGATCAGCAGCACCAGCCCGATGGTTCCCATCAGCACCCACAGCACCGTGCCGATATCGCCGACCACGTCCTGCTTCAGAGGCTGGAGCTTGGGGCCCAGGCGGGCATTCTCGAACAGAGCCCGGTCGAAACCGGGTGGCGCCGGCCAAGCCTTGAGCCAGATTCCGAGCATGCGTCCCACGTCGGCGTTGGCCTGCTGCAGAGTTACGCCGGGCTTCAGCCGTGCGATGCCCTGGTAGCCGAAATTCCCTAAAAAGACCTTATTGCGGTCGAATTGTTGCGGCAGGATCAACTCGGCGTCGTTGTTCAGGAACCGGAAGTTCTGCGGCATGATCCCGATCACCGTGCGCGGCTTGGAATCGATATTCAAGGAGCGCCCCACAACGGACTTGTCTCCGCCAAAGGCTCGCTGCCAATACCCATACATCAGCATCACTGTATCGGGCGCGCCGGGGGTGTCGTCGGCGCGGGAGAACCAACGCCCCACGGCCGGCTGTACGCCCAAGGCCTGCAACACGCCGTCGGTGACCTCAATCGCCCGGAGCGCTTCCGGTTCACCCACGCCGGTGATCGTCCCTCCTCCATTCGACCAGAGCCCGAAGTCCTGAAAGGTCTGGTTCTCCTCGCGATAGGTGAAGTACATGGTGGGCGAGCAGGTCAGTGTCCCGCCGATGGACGGGACTCCCGGGGCCAGGTGCGCGACCGACACCAGATCCTGGGCCTGCGGAAAGGGCAGGGGCTTGATCAGCACGCCGTTGATAACGCTAAAGATGGCCGTATTTGCGCCGATGCCCAGCGCCAGCGTTACCAGCGCGATGGCGGTAAACGTCGGAGCCATCCCAAACCGGCGGAAAACGTGTTGCAGGGTCCTCATGGAGAACAATACGATGGCAGCGGGGAAAAAGAACGCAAAACTCTTACTCCGCTCGCAGAGCGTCTAAGGGATCGACCCGCGAAGCGCGCCGCGCGGGCACGTAGCTGGCCAGCGCTGCCGCCGCGATCAGGATGGCTGCGACTCCGGCGTACGTCAACGGATCGAGAGCGGGGACTCCGAACAACAGCGATGACATCAGGCGCGTCAGGCCCGCAGCCGCTGCCAATCCGATGATTGCGCCGATTCCGGCCAGCAGCAGTCCGTGGCGCACGAACATTTTCTGAAGTCCCGCAGGCTGCGCGCCGAGCGCCATGCGGATGCCGATCTCGCGCGTCCGCTGGGTCACGGCATAGGCGATCACGCCGTAGATCCCAATGATTCCGAGGATCAGCGCCATGGCTCCCGCGATCGCCAGCAGCACCAGCGTGAAGGCGGTACGCGCCAGCGACTGATTGTAGAGGTCCTGGAGCGTCCGCACCTGGAACACCGGCAAACTGGAATCAACCGACCAGATGGCCTGCTCGGCCTCGGTCAAAAAGCTCTCCGTCGCGGCCCGTTTCGTGCGGATCAGGAACGCGCCGCTCCGCGTGACTCGAATAGGACCCCAGAAGCTGTCCATCATGGCCGGCCAATACGCGAATGTCGGCGGCTTCTCTTGCACACCATCGTCGTATACGTCTGCCGCCACGCCGATAATTTCACGCCACGGAGTATTGGCGCCGCCCGCCTTGACACGCTTTCCCAGAGCGGCGGCTGGCTCGCCCCATAATTCCCGCGCCATATTCTCGGAAATCATGGCCACGTTACGCTTCTCGTAGATGTCGGTCCATGTAAACTCACGGCCTGCGGCCAGCGCCGTACCCGTGGTGTGGAAGAATCCGGGCGCGATGAACCGAAACCTTCGCATGGGAGCAATCTGGCCCGCCGCATAAGTCTTGTCCTCGACGGAAACAGGATCGAAGTAGTTCAATCCTTCCAAAGGACCACTGTTGGCAAAGCTAACCGAGGTGACGCCCGGAATCGCCGCGAGCCTGTCTAGGATTTCGTTCTGCATCCGCATGACGCGTTCCGGCTCCTTCACTTGCCCTTCGGGGATGGAAACGCGGAGCAATTGGACTTCTGCTGACCGGGTGAAACCCGGCTGAATGTTCCGCAACGCCTGAAACGTCCGAATCATCAGACCGGAGCCGATCAGCAGGACTAATGCCAGAGCAACTTGAACCACTACGAGGGTATTTCGGGCACGATGCCTCTCGCGGCTCTGACTTATGCTGCGTCCGCCTGCGCGCAATGCCGTGGCAAGGTGGGGTCCGGCGTATTTGATCACCGGGATCAGCCCGAACGACAGACCCGCCAGAAGAGAAGCTGCCAGAGAGAAGGCGAGTACCACAGGATCGATTCCGATTTCGGCCAGACGAGGCAGCGTCGCCGGACCTTTCGCCACCAGGATTCGAATGGAGGCATACGCGATTCCCAAGCCCAGAACGCCGCCAAGTACGCCCAGCGTCAGGCTCTCCAGCAGCATTTCACGAGCAATTCTTCCCCCGCCGGCGCCAAGTGCAGCCCGGATGGCCAACTCCTGTTGGCGCCCTTCGGCGCGCACCAGCAACAAATTCGCGACGTTCGCGCAAGCGATCAGCAGAACCATCCCGATGGTTCCCATCAGCACCCACAGAGTGGTGCCGATATCGCCGACGACATCATCTTTGAGCGACCGGAGCTTGGGAGCCAGGCGGATATCCCCAAACAACGCGCGCGTCGCACCGGGCGCCACTGGCCAGGCGTGGAGCCATATCTCAAGCATCCGCCCGACATCGGCATTGGCCTGCTGTAAACTGACGCCGGGCTTTAGTCGCGCGATTCCGTGATAGCCGAAGTTCCCTAAAAATAGCGTGTTTCGATCGAACCGCTCCGGAAGAATGAGTTCCGGGTCGAGATCCAGGAACCGGAAGTCCCGCGGCATCACCCCGATCACCGTGCGCGGCCTTGAATCTACCATTAGCGTGCGCCCGACCACGGAGTTATCTCCGCCGAATCGCCGCTGCCAGTAGCCGAAGGTCAGCATCACGGTTTCGGGTGAACCGGGTGTGTCATCGCTTTGCGAAAACCACCGTCCGATCGTCGGCTGCACTCCCAATGCCTGTAACGTCCCATAGGTTACGAGCAAGCCCCGTAATTCCTCCGGATCTCCGATGCCTGTCACGCTCGCGCTTCGGTTTTCCCACAGCCCGAACTCCTGAAAGGTCTGGTTCTCCTCGCGATAGGTGAAGTACATGGCAGGAGAACAGTCGAGTTCGTGTACGACTCCGCTCATTCCCGACGCCGCGTGCCAAATGCTGACTAAGTCCTGGGAATGTGGAAAGGGCAGGGGCTTGATCAGCACCCCATTGACCACGCTGAAGATAGCCGTATTCGCGCCGATGCCCAGCGCCAGCGTCACCAGGACGATGGCGGTAAACGCCGGGGCCAGGCCAAACCGGCGGAATACGTGTTTCAGGACGCTCATGGAGACTTATTACCTCACCAAGCCGATTCCGTTACAGAATAATTTGAGAATGCAGAGGAAATAATTCCTAAAGCCCCCTACGGGATCCACCGATGGTTTGTTCAGTGGATCGCCGCTTACATAACCGCGCTCTGGCCGATCTGGACATCGAAGTCGTCCGGCTCACGAACAAGGATCAGATCGTTGCCGGCAGACTCGAAGACATCTCAGAGTCCGGCATGTGCCTCATCCTGCCCTCCGAGCTGGTTGCGGACGAGATCGTCCGGCTGGAAGCGGCCGATTGCACATTGTTCGGCCACGTGGTTCACTGTACTTGGCAGCCGAACGCGTTTCGGACGGGCATCGAAGTCGAGCGCGTACTGCTCGGCAACACGGACCTGGCCGATCTGCTGCGGGTAGCGCTGCAGGACACCATGCCCTGGGCAACGCTCTCCACTCGTTAGATCTCCGCGCGCTAGATTCCTACCCGCTAGTGGTAGAATCGGATTCTCCCCCGTACGATCTGGAACCAAATTTATGGAACGTGCCGGGAGTCTCATTGGAAAACTGAAGCTGTCGCCGGAGATGGCCGATCCGGAGACTCGCGCGCGGGCGGTGTGGGCGCTGGCAGCGGGGAAGAAGATCGCGCGGCATACGTTGGCAGCGGCGCTGGTGCGGGGAACGTTGGTGGTGGAAGTCGAAGACATGGTCTGGCAGAAACAGCTCAATACCCTACGGCATTTTCTCCTGCGTAATCTGAAAGAAGCGCTGGGCGGGGATCTGGTGAAGGAAATCGATTTCCGGCCGATGCCGAAGAGAATCAAGCCGCAGCGCGCGGAATCGGCCCGTCGTCTGGACTCCAACGGAATTCAGGATCCGGTGATGGCGATGATCTACCGGCAATCGAAGAAACAAGGGACAGCGTGAGAAAATGGGGACAGCCAGCCGATTTCGGCGCGCTGTACCTGACCGCGCAGTAATCGTTCTTCGAAATCGGAGGCAGTCCCCATTTTCTTAGGAGAGGGATGAAGATCACTGAACAAGAAGTCCGTCGCGTGGCGGAACTGGCCAACCTGGCTCTCACCGAGGACGAAATCGTCCGCATGACCCAGGATATGGACGGGATCCTTGAGCATATGGAAAAGCTGAAGGAGCTGGATACGTCCAACGTCGAGCCGATGTCGCAGGTCCTCTACGATTCCGAGGAGACCGCGACGCTGCGTCCGGACGTCGAGCGCAAGCCGCTCGGGAATGCCGATGCGCTGGCCAACGCGCCCGTAGCGGGTCAGGGATACTTCAAAGTTCCGAGGGTGATCGAGAAGTGAAACAGACCGTTGACTCGATCCGAACCGACCTCCTGGCCAAGAAAACCAGCGCCGAGGAGATCGCCCACGAAGCACTCAAGTACGCCGAGGCGGAAAATCCCAAGACGAACGCTTATCTGACGTTCTCGCCTGAGCGGGCATTGGCCGCTGCAAAGGCCGTGGATCAAAAGATCGCCGCGGGCGAGGACCCGGGGCCTCTTGCCGGCGTGCCCATCGCCGTCAAGGACGTGATTCTCACGCGCGGGCTCCGCACTACGTGCGGGTCGCGGATGCTCGAAACCTACATTCCGCCTTATGATGCCACGGCTGTGATCCGCATCGAACAAGCCGGCGGCGTGATCATCGGCAAGACGAATTGCGACGAGTTCGCCATGGGTTCATCCAACGAAAACTCCGCATTTGGACCTGTCCGGAACCCTGTCGCTCTGGATCGCGTTCCGGGTGGTTCCAGCGGAGGATCGGCCGCGGTGGTCGCACAAGGGACTGCGGTGTTGTCGCTGGGATCGGATACGGGCGGGTCGATCAGGCAACCGGCGTCGTTTTGCGGCGTAACCGGCGTAACCCCAACCTATGGACGAGTGTCGCGCTACGGGCTGACGGCGTTCGCCAGCTCGCTCGACCACATCGGGCCGTTTTCACGGACGGTGCGGGATTCCGCGCGGCTGCTGCAAGTGATGGCTGGCCGCGACGAGATGGATTCCACATCGGCATTCGCACCGGTGCCGGACTACGTGGCGGCGCTCGACGGAAACATCAAGGGAATGAAGATCGGCATTCCGAAAGAGTTCTTCGACGGCCTCGCGAGCGACACGGGCGGCGTGATTCAGGCGGCGATTCAAACGCTCCAGAAGCTGGGGTGCGAGATCCGCGAGATCCGCCTGCCGCACACGGCTTACGCGGTGGGATGCTACTACATCATCTGTACGGCCGAGGCGAGCTCGAATCTGGCGCGTTATGACGGGGTGCGCTATACACGGCGTTCCGAAAGCGCGGGCACTCTGCAGGAGATGTATCGCAAAACGCGCGACGAAGGGTTCGGAGCAGAGTGTAAGCGGCGCATCATGCTGGGAACTTACGTGCTGAGTTCGGGCTACTACGACGCGTATTATCTGAAAGCGCAGAAAGTGCGGGCGCTGGTGGCGCAGGACTACGCCCAGGCATTCGAGCAAGTGGACGCGATCGTCGGTCCGGTGTCGCCCTTCCCGGCGTTCAAGCTGGGCGAGAAAGTTGACGATCCGACGGCGATGTATCTCTCCGATATCTACACCGTGACGGGCGACCTGGCGGGAATCCCGTGCATGAGCGTACCGGCTGGCAACACACCGGATGGATTGCCGGTAGGGTTGCAGGTCCTTGCCAATCATTTCAATGAGACCGCAATGTTTCGTGTAGCGGATGCCTTCGAAAAAATATCTACGACTTGAGCGAGAATCAAATTATGCCTTTCACACTACCTGCATTGCCCTATGCTCCGGATGCACTGGAGCCCCATATCGACAAGATGACCATGGAGATCCACCACGGCAAGCACCACAATGCCTATGTGACGAATCTCAACAAGGCTCTGGAATCGGCGCCGGCATTGGCCTCAAAGAGCATCGAAGAGCTGCTGGCCAACAACTGCGCGATCGTTCCGGAGAACATCCGCACCGCGGTTCGGAACAATGGCGGCGGGCACTGGAATCACAGCATGTTCTGGCAGATCATGGGACCCGGCAAGGGCGGCGCACCGGTGGGCAATCTTGCCTCGGCCATCAACGGCGCGTTCGGATCGTTCGACACCTTCAAAGAGAAGCTGTCGGCTGCGGGTGTCGCGCGATTCGGATCGGGCTGGGCCTGGCTGATCAAAACCGGATCGGGTCTCGAGATCGTGTCCACTCCGAATCAGGACAATCCGCTGATGGAAGGCAAGCATGCCGTGATTGGCGTCGATGTCTGGGAGCACGCGTACTATCTGAAGTATCAGAATCGCCGGCCGGACTACCTCGCGGCGTGGTGGAACGTGGTGAACTGGCAGGAAGCCGAAAAGCTGTTCAACGCCGGTAAATAAGAGACGCCGGGCCTGGTGGCGACCGGCCTGGAGGCCGGTCCTACTGGTGTATACTCGCACGGAAGCCCGCAAGGAGCACTTTCATGCGCACACGTCTTACGCTCGCGGCCGTGATCGCCGCAGCAGTAGTTCTGATCGCCGCGGACGAACCCAACTTCACTACGTGGGACTCCAACGGCGGCGGCGCGGATCATTCGCAATACTCCTCGCTTAAGCAGATCAATAAGAACAACGTAAAGCAGCTCCAGGTTGCCTGGATGTACGAATCCGGCAACAATCCCACGTTCAATCCAGTAGTCGTCGACGGAACGATGTTTGTTGGCGCGCAGAACGCCATCGTGGCGATCGATGCCGCGACCGGCAAGGAACTCTGGAAGCATCAGGGCGGGGGAGCGGCTCGAGGCATCACCTATTGGGAGAGCAAGGACCGCAAGGACCGCCGTCTGCTATTCGCCAACGCGGGAGCCATCACCGCGATCAGCGCCACAACCGGCGAGACCATCATGTCCTTCGGCGATAACGGCCGCACGGACCTTAAGAACGGTCTCGATCGCGATGTTCGCCAGGTCTCCAGCAGCGACCCCGGGCATATCTTCGAAAACACCATCTTCATGTCGCTGATGCCCGCCAATCAGGGCGACAATTACCTGGCCACGCCAGGCGACGTGCACGCGTACGACGTGATCACCGGCAAGCTGAAGTGGGTGTTTCACAGCGTTCCGCATCCCGGCGAGTTCGGTTACGAAACCTGGCCAGCGGACGCCTGGAAGACCTCGGGCGGGGTGCATAACTGGAACGAGATGAGCGTCGACGAGAAGCGTGGCATCGTCTTTATTCCGTTCGGTACGGCGCGTTACGATTTCTACGGCCCCGACCGCCACGGACAGGATCTTTTCGGCAACAGCATCGTGGCGCTGGACGCTCGCACGGGAAAACGCCTGTGGCATTTCCAGACGGTCCATCACGACCTGTGGGATTACGATCTGCCCACCGCTCCAAAGCTGCTCACCGTGAAGCACGACGGCAAGAACGTCGACGTGGTCGCGCAGCCGACCAAGCAGGGTTTCCTGTTCGTGTTCGAGCGCGAGACCGGAAAGCCGCTATGGCCGATCGAGGAGCGTGCGGTTCCGAAATCCGACGTGCCGGGCGAGGAAACGTGGCCCACGCAGCCCTTTCCCACAAAGCCTCCGGCATTCGCCAGGCAATCTTTCACCGAGAAGGACATCAACCCGTACATCTCCGATGAAGAGAAAGCCAAAGTCCGCGAGATGCTGCAAACCTGGCGCAACGAAGGCTTGTTCACGCCTCCCAGTCTGAAGGGGACCGTGCAGATACCGGGCAACAACGGCGGCGCGAACTGGGGCAGCTCGGGCATCGATCCCACCAAGGGGATGATCTACATCGTCTCCAAGGAATTGCCGATGGGGCTCACGCTTCGCCTTCCCGGGCCTCCTCGCGCCGGACGCGGTGGCAAAGGCGGACCCGATGGTAAGGATCTGCCCCCGCCTCCTCCACCGCCGCAGCACGAGTTCACGCCCTACAACGCTCCCTACGATTTCATGATTCAGGCGAGCAACGGACTCTCGGCCATCGGGCCGCCCTGGTCGCAACTCACGGCGATCGACCTGAACACGGGCACGATCAAGTGGCAGGTGCCGAACGGCGGAGTTGCCGGAGTGCCGCAAGATTCGCCCACGGGCGCGCACTTCCCGCGTGGAGGAGTGGTGGTGACGGGCGGCGGCCTGATTTTCGTGGCGACGTCCTCGGATCGCAAATTCCGCGCCTACGATCAGGACAACGGCAAAGTGATCTGGGAATTTAACCTGCCGGCGGGCTCCGATGGCGTGCCTGCCGTGTATGAAGCCGGCGGCCGCGAGTACGTGGTGATTCCGGTCGGCGGGGCAGGGATGACTCCTCCGCGTTCCGCGAGCGCCAAAGAATTGCCCCCCGGACCTGGCGGATATTTGGCCTTCGCGCTTCCCAAGAAGTAGACCGCTCCATCACTGTTGCCGCTCGGAACGAATCAGGCCAATTTTCTTCCAGCCGTTGCCTTTGGCGACATCGATGACCTCGGCCACTTGGGCGAACTCGATCTCATTCTCTCCCTTCACGAACGCGACGCCCGGCGTGGATCGCGTCAGGAGGGCACGAAGATGATTCGGCAGATCGGCGAGATCTAGTTCCGCCTGGTCCAGCCGCACCTTGCCTCCGCCGAGCACGGTGAGCACAATATCCTGCGGAGGAAGCGGGCGGCCCTGGCTGTCGGTCTGCTGGGGGAGTTGCACATCGAGCCCCACGGAATGCTCCTGAACCACCATGAAGATGATCAGCAGCACCAGCAGCACGTCGATCATCGGCGTGACGTTGATCTCGGCTTTACCGTGCTTGATTCCCATCGCCATGGCGCTTGTCCTCGGCTGATTGGACAAGCGGCGATGGAAAAAAGTTCCCGCGTCTGAGCACGCTGAGAATGTACGCGCTAGAAAGTGATGCGGCCGACGAGCTGGCCTTGCCGCGGCAAGCTAAACGTACCCGTAGTGGTGAGAATCGATCCGAACCCGGCGTTATATCGACCCAGCGAATCAACGCCTGCGCCGGTTGCGGCGTTCGTCGAACTCGGGTTCGGCATCTCCAAACGATTAAACATGTTGTTGAATTCAGCGCGAACGTTGAACGAGACGCGTTCGGTGAACCGGAAGGTCCGGCCGATGTTGAAGTTCTCCGCAGGCCGGCGTTGGAAGCGGTAATCGCCGTAGTAGGCGGCCGAAGAGCCGAACTGGCCCGCTGCGGGATCCTGCCATGCGTTCTTGTTGAGTACTAAGGTCTTGGAAGGATCGAAGCAGTGGCAGTTCAGGTCCGCCAGGAAAAGCGGCTGGCCGGGCACGCGGTTGGCGAAGCTCGCGCCTTGCAGCAGGTAGTTGTTCAGGTTGGAATTCGCGCCCGGCACCCGGATCGGCGTACCGCTGCGATAGCTCAGGAAAGTTCCCAGCGTCCAATCGCGACCCAGCCAGGAGAGGGTTCTGAAGCCCAGGCTCTTGCGGTCGCCTCCCCACTTGGGAACCTGGTAGTTGAGCGCGATCTGGCTCACCAGAGGTTGATCGAAACCGGACAGGTATTTATTCGTCGAGCGATTAAACACATCGTTCACCTGCGCGGGCGAGCCACCGGACACGATTAATCCGGAAGCTTCCGCTCCAATGGTTTCCGATTTCTGCCAGGTGAAGCTGTAGGATCCGTCGAAGCCGTGCGAAAGACGTTTCGTGGCCTTGACCTGGAGCGAGTTATACCAGGTGTCTCCGAGAGGCGCGTACATACCGCCAATCGCCGTGAACTGAGGGAAAGGACGCAACGATTGAGCGACGGTCTGGCTGGCGGGGAATCCCGCGTACGGCAGCGCGTTTTGGAACCGTCCGGCATTCACCGAACTGAGCGGCGAGCCCAGAATCTTCTCATCGGCGGCGTTGGTAGGATCCAAGCCATAGTGCGCGAGCAAGCTCGGCGTTAAGGCGTTGTAGGCAACCATACTGGGGGCCAACCACCAGGCTCCGCGATTTCCAACATAAGTAGCCTCAATCACTAGATTCTTTTGCAATTCCCGTTGCAGGCCGATGCTCCACTGGAGCTGACGGGCCGGACGCCCGGCGTTGGGATCGATGGCGGCGTAACCGGTCGGGGCTCCTACCGTTCCAGGAGCCGGGAATTGGCCGGGGTTCAGATTCGGCCAAGTGGTGGGCTCATTCGTGATCCCGTTTTTCAGGTAGAAGGCGGGTATGAACTGTCCGGGACCGTTCAGAGCCACATCGTTGCCGATGACCGTCAGATTGTCGTACGCCGCGGTTTTCGCGTAGACCAGACCAATTCCCGCGCGCAGGACGGTCTTGGACGAGATCTGATAGGCGGCACCCAGGCGCGGGCCGATCGCGTAAGGATAGTTCGAGGCGAAATCACATTGGCAGTGGCCCGGAAGGGAGCCGTCGAAGATCGTCCCCCCCAGTCGTCCAATCGTCGGATTGAGCGTGGTGGGGGAAAAGCTCGGCATGCGGCCCGCACCCTCGCGGAGGTACGTTTGGTAGTCCCAGCGCAGGCCGTAGTCCAACGTGAACTTTCGGGTGATCTTCCAGGTGTCCTGAATAAACAACGAGTACGCTTTTTCGCCCAGGTGCTGGTCGGTAGGGGCGCCCACCGTGCCGTTATTTACGGCGCCCAACAGGAAACTGGCGTAGGGGAATCCGACCGTGATACCGGGGGTAGTCAGTCCGGAGAGCGCGGAATCCGACGTGGATTGATTGCTGAACGCGAAGAGACCTCGGGTGGTGGACTGCTGCCCATAAGAATAGTTGCCGATGATGGCCTCCGCGCCGATCTTGTAGGTGTGATTGTTGCGGATCCAGGTCATGCTCACGTTGCCGCTGGGTCTCCAGGAATGGATTCCGCCGCAGGCTGGGCATCCCGGGGATCCGCCTGCGGTTGCCTGGCCCATATTCGCCATACCGCCGTTGCTCAGACCGGCGACCGTCAGCCCCGTTAGTTGCGGAAATACGCCGGTCTTCGGAATGCCAGTCAAACCGATGGAACTCGGGTCGAACGAGTTCCTGGGCAGAATGTACGACGTCGGGCCGTGCTGATCGACGTAACCCGCACCGATGTGCAGCAGCATGGTGGGCGTCACATTGTAGTCGTAGTTAAGCCGGATGGTATTGACCCAATCGTAGTTGGCGCGCGCCTGAGAGATGGGATCGGGCAGGCCGTCGGCGCCAAGTGCGGTCGACGTCCCGGATTGCGTGCGAGTCAAGGACCAGAAACCGGAGAGCTTCATTTTGTCCGTCAGGTTCTGGTCGCCCTTCAGAGATGTAATATCCGTGAGACGGTCGGCTTGCGCGGAAGGACCGGTGGGAGTGAAGTTCTGAGCGAGCTGGCTGGCATTGGCGCCTTGGGGATTCGGAATCAGCCCCTGGATTGCCAGGGCCACCGGATCTAGACGGTCTTTGGGGATAACGTTGCCAACGAACGGCAAACGCGAATTTCCATTCGCGCCGCCCGGACCGCTTAGGGGATCGAAGATCGACCCTTCAGCGTAGCTCTTGCCATTCACGGTGACGCTTTTCCCGGTTAGGGCCGTGGCGAAATTTCCGGTGCGATACGCCGCCGTCGGGACGGTGAGCGGCGTGCTCAGCCCGACTTTTTCGCGGAACTGCTCAAAGTTGAAAAAGAAGAAGCTCTTGTTGTGGCCGTCGTAGACTTTCGGAATCCAGATCGGACCACCGGTTGTGAAGCCGTAGTCGTTGCGACGCGCCCGCGGCCGCGCCGTGCCTTGCAGAGCGGTGTTGGCGTTATAAATCTCATTGACGTTGTAGTCGTACGCTGTTCCGTGGAACTGGTTCGACCCCGACTTCATCGTGACCAGGAACACGCCGCCGCCCGCCTTGCCGTACTCGGCCGCGAAGTTGCTCGTCTGTACCGCGAACTCCTGGATGGAATCGACGCTCGGCTGGTTCTGCGATACGGCCGCGAGCCAGGTATAGTTGGTCGAATCCTGGCCTTCCACGCGAACTGTTTCGGTATTCGCGGGCGTGCCATTGACCCGGACGACGTTATCGCCAACGTAGTTCGCTCCGGGAATAAGCTGGGTGACGGCCAGTGCCGACCGGATTCCGCTGTTGCCGGCGAATCCCGAACCGATCCCGAGCACGGGAAGCGAGTTCAAGGCTTGGCCCGTGACGCTATGACCCAGTTCGCCGCTTTCGGTCTTGAGCAACGGCGTGTTTTCCGTGACCGTCACGGAATCCGAGGTCGCACCGACCTCGAGCCCGATGTCGATGCGATAAGTCTGTGCGGCCAGCACATCCAGCCCCTGCCGGACATACTTCTTGAATCCGGGTACTGCGACCGTCACCTCGTAGCGGCCAACCGGCAGCTCGTTGAGAGTATAGTTTCCAGTCGCCGTGCTGAGGGTCTGATATTCAAGGCCGGTGTTGATGTTCCTGGCCTGAACCGGTGCATTGGCGATCACGGCTCCTGCCGGATCGGAGACTGTTCCGGTAATCTGGCTACGGTCGCTCTGTGCAAACAGGACCGAGACACACGTCGAGAGACAGAGTAAAAATGTGGTGAGACGCATAAGACCCTTTCCAAGCTACTTTCCTGAACTATAGTTCACGAAGGCAACGGGGGTCAAGCGAATCGAGAGATCGAAGGATTGTTTCTCGCGCGTCTAATGCTGCTTCCACAGGCGGTACGGCGACACGTAGGTGAAGCCTGCGAAAACTTCCCACCGAGTGGACGTACTGGTTAAGCCGTGCTGGAATCCGGCGTCGATCACCAGGTTGGGCCGCACGGAATAAGCCGCTGCCCAAAGATTCCCGACCGCGTTCGAGCTCGTAAATGGTTGGGAGAAATGCCACAACTCGCCGCCCAGGGTCCAATGCTTCCAGGGATGCGAGACGGAGAGGGTTTGCCCAAATTGAGCCCGGCGTATGCGTCCCTCGATCTGTTCGTTGAAGATCGCATTCAAGTCCAGGTGGAACCCTTGCATCTCGGTGCTCAACAGGAAGGTTGCGCCCTGATGATAGGTTCCGAGGTCAAGCTCGGGCGCCGGGCTGGCGTAGAGGCGGCGAATGTAACTCATCGAGATCGTCGGGCGCTTCTCTTTACCGGGAATCAGAACACCTTGCGCGCCGGCGAAGACTTCGCCAGGTTGGGTCTCCCTAACGCGGTCGAGGCGGCTCCATATGGATGGCTCGCTTTGAAGAATGAATTGCAGGCGAGGCGCAACCGTGAGCTTCGTAACCTGATTAATCGCCACGCGCGTCGAAAACTCGGGCGAGGTCACACCGCCCAGAATGCCGTTTTCAAAGTGCAGGTATCCGACCGGTGTCAAAGTTGCCGGCGTCGACACGGTAGGCCGGGCGGGGTTTGCGCTTGGCAGCGGATCGCGCGCGATCTGAGCGAGAAGCGGACGAATTCCTATCGGCGTCAGCAGAAAGAAAGACAAAATCAGCCAGTACAGGATGGAGTGATGCAAGAATTCCTATTTTCCGTCCACTGAAAACGCCAGTAAGACATTGCCGGACATGCCTCCGGCGGTGGGATATCCGGAGTTTACAAATAGCATGCCGCCGCCGATGGCTGGACCGGGACCATCCAGCGACCCGCCATGTCCTGGCACGCCGTTGACGGTTGGATAATTTTGCGCGGTATCGAAGTCCCAGACGACCTTGCCGTCAGCAGCCGAGTAAGCCCGCAGATGGCCGTCTACAGATCCTGAAAACGCGACGCCGGGGATTGCGGTCACCGCAGCCGATTGCGCTGGACTGCATCGCGGGCGATTCCCGCACGGCTCGGGCGCGGTGTACCAAACGCGCTGACCATTATCCAGGCGCAGCGCGAACATTCCGCCGCCCTGCTTGGGATCGGCATCCGTCGCCGAAGTGTATGTCAGCATGATGCGTCCGACGTCGGACACGGCGACGTACACATTGTTCTGGTCCGCCGCCGAGCCCCACTGGACACCGCCTGCTGTGCCGCCCTTGCCAACTCGCGTTTGCCACAAAAGTTCGCCCTGATTGTCGGGATCCACCGCATAGACTACGCCGGACTTCTGGCCTGCGACTAGCGCGCGCCGTCCGTTGGGTAGCGCAACTAAGATCGGTGACGACCCGAAGTCGAAATCCGGACCGTTGGATTCGGCGCAATTGGTTTTGTCCGGCAAACGGCACGCGGAGGTGTACGCATCGCGCGGAGTCATCTGCCGGGACCAGAGAATCTTGCCAGTATTCAAATCCATCGCGAGGAAAGCGTCGCTTAGTCGCGTTGTGGGATCCGTGTAGTTGTTGCCGGTGGTGACGTAAAGTGCATTGCGCCGCGCGTCGATGGCGGGCGTGCTCCACACGGCGACGCCGGAAGGCGCCCAGAGCTGCGCGCCTGCTTTGTTCTTCGTCGTGCGCTTAGGCTCGTCGACCAGGTACGTCTTCCAAATCTGTTTCCCGTTGGCGGCGTCCAGCGCGACCACGCTTCCACGGAAGCGGCAGCATTCATACTGGGGATCCGCGCCGGATGCTTCCTCGCCGCTGCGAATGCCGATGTAGATCCGCCCGTTGTAGAACACCGGAGAGCCGGTGATGCCCGCGACGGGAAAAGAGTCCGCTTTAGTCTTCCAGAGTTGTTTTCCGGTAGCCGCATCGACGCCGTAGACGTTGGCTTTCGCATCGCCGAAAAAGGCGACATTGCCGGTTCCGACGCGCGCGAGAGTTACCGCGCTGCGTACTCCCGCTTCCGCGTCGAAGAACCAATGGACGCAGCCGGTCTTGGCGTCGAGCGAATAAACTTTACCGCCCGGGCTGCCGACGAACACGCGCCCGCCAGCGATGGTCGGCTGCGAATACGCTTGGATATCGCCCGGAAATGCGAAGGCCCATTTTACTTTGAGGCGGGATACTTGATCGGAGGCGATTCCGGCTGTGTCCTGGAAGCGCGTGTTACTCGTGTTTCCGCCCCATCCCGTCCATGTCATGCCGTCTAGAGCGAAAGGGCTGGAAGCCCGTGCCGGGCACACGGCCTGAGGCGGAGGCGTGGTCACCAGCGGCTGCCCGATTGGTTTGCCGCTGACAAATTCGGCGATGGCGCGGCGATCCGCCGTGGTCAGGCGGACCGCCATGCTGATCATCGGTCCGGTTTCCATGGCCGCTAAAACACGATCGGCGGACATGGACCGGAGTGCATCGCGGCTAGGCGCGCGATCGTTGCCGCCGTTATGGCACGACGCGCAGGTGCGATCGTACAATGACGATCCGTCCTGCGCCGAGAGCAATCCCCCGGCAATGATCACGCCCAGGGCCAGCGAGCGGCTCATTAGTTGATGGCGAAACAGTACAGCTTGCCCGCGCCGCCCGTCGCGACCAGGTTCTGCTGGCTGCATCCCTGGCTCGGATGAACCGAGTTCCAGGACGCATTCCCGCCGCCCATGCGGTCGAAGTGGCCGAGCTGCGCCGTTCCCATGCCGCTGCTGGTCCAGTTGCTGCACGTGTGGTCCGCGGCGTCCGTGTACGCGCGCCCATCGGGCTGCGATCCGGTGAGGATGTCATGCTCATTGGGCGTATCGCCGACGCCGTTGAGGATCTCGCCTTTTTCGCTAAGCGCCGAGGTCTTGGTAATGCGGTTCCCCATCCGAGCGATCTCCAGGGTATCGCCATGCAGTTCGGCGACGTTGGCCGCGATCACCTGGCCCTTGGCGTTGGCCCATGGCCCCGACCCGATGCGATCGCGCGCATTCACCGCTCCCGCACCCTGCGTGCTGAGATACGCGTGCCACGTGCTGTTGCCGCGCCCGACTGCCGCCGCGCGCATCTGGCAAAGCTGGTCGGCGCCAGCCAAGCCACCCAGGTCGGCGCCTTTGCCGGACCCTGCGCTGGTGACAAAGAAACTCATCGGCGCTGGAGCCGCTGGAGCTTTGCCCTTACCGTCTTTCGCCTGTCCAAAAGCTATGGACGCGCTCAGCAACATGGACGCGGCCAAAATGAATCGAGTGTTACGCATAGTGTTCTCCTTATTCGAGTGAAAATGCCAGTAAGACGTTGCCAAAATTGCCGCCGCTAACTGCGTAACCGGACCCTATGAAGACCATCCCGTTCACGATAGTGGGACCAATGGAATTAATGGCTCCGCCCTTGGCGGGAACCTTGTTGACTGTATCGAAATCGCGTGCCGTATTGTATTCCCAGATGATTTTGCCGTCGGTGGTGGAAAGAGCGTGCAGCACGCCATCCGATCCGGCCACGAAAGCGACCCCGGGGATCGCGCTGACGGCCGCGGCGTTATTCACACGCGGGGTATCTTTCGCCAACGGTGTGTACCAGACTTTTTCGCCCGTGGTGAGCTTCAGGGCGGACATGCCGCCCGAGCCGAGGCCGTAATAAACATTGCGATCGTCCGCCGCGCCGCCCCACACGATGCCGCCCAAACGCGCAAATCCAGTTGCACCCGGAGGCGGTGGAGGAGCTGCATTGGTCATCCACAAAAGCGCGCCTTTCTTGTCAGGATCCAACGCGAACACGCGACCGTCCTTCGCCGCCGTCAGCAGGATTCTCTTGCCATCCGGCATGGTCTTCAGGATCGGCGAATTGCCGATGTCCAGATCCGGCCCAGGGTTCACAGGGCAGTTTTCAGACTTGTTATTCGGGCCACAGCCGCCCATGAACGCGTCGTTTTCCTGGATCTGGTAGTGCCACAATTCCTTGCCGGTCTTGAGGTCCAGCGCCATGACGGCGTCGCTGGTCTTCGCCGCAGGCTCGGTTTCCGCGTCGCCCGTGCCGAAATAAATCGCGTTGAGCTTGGTGTCGATGGTCGGAGAGTTCCATACCGATCCGCCCGCCGGCGCATAAAGCTGCACGCCTTTCGAGTTCTTCCTGGTGGGTTTAGGCTCGTCCATTACGTAGGTCTTCCAGAGCCGCTCGCCGTTGCTGGCGTCGAATGCGACCACGCTGCCGCGCGATGTGCAACATGCGTAATCCGGATTCCCCGCCTGAAATTCTTCCGACGACGACACCGGCACATACACCTTCCCGTCGTGGAAGATGGGAGCCGCCGTGATGCGCGCGATGAAGTGATCGTCCGCGCGGCTCGACCAGATTTGCTGCCCGGTCTGCGCGTCGAGCCCATACACATATGTGCGGAAATCGCCGAAGAAGACGCCGTACTTGGTCGATCCTTTGCCCTTCACCGGTCCCACGCTCAGCGCGCCGCGAACCGCCGCCTTGGTCTGGAACGACCAGTAGACGCAGCCGGTCTTGGCGTCCAGTGAATAAACGTAGCCGGTATCGGTGCCGAGAAACACGCGACCCGAAACAATGGTCGGCTGGTTATACGCCGACAAACCCGTAGGAACGCCGAACGCCCACTTGAGCTTCAGATTCGGTACCTGAGCCGCCGTCAAACCCGCGTTCTTGGCGGATTGGAATCGCGCGTTGCTTGTGTCCACGCCCCACCCGTTCCACGCTGGTCCCGCAGCCGGATCGGTCATCGGGGGATTCGACGCACAATGATTCGGCATGTTCGCGGCCGAGCCTTCCGCCAGACTGCCCAGCGGGCGGGCGGACATGAACGTTGCGAGCATGCGACGCTGGTCTTCGCTCAACGCGTCGCCCTGAGTCTTCATTGAGCCTGTGGTCAGCGCAGCATAGATACGCTCGGGTGTCATCTGGCGGATCTGCTCGGGCGATTGCGCCGCGGGCACAGCCGCGTTTCCGTGGCAGCCCATGCAGCGCGTCTGGAACGCGGCCCATCCGGATTCCGTTCCGGCCGATCCGCCCTTGGCCTGCTGCTTTCCTTTTGCCTGCGGATTCGCCGGCGGAGCTTGCGCAAATGTGGATCCTGTCCAGGCGAAATACGCGGCGCCGGCGGCCGTGAGCAAAGCTGCAACGTGGAGAGTGCGTTTCATGTGGAGAATTCCTTGCGATTATTTTACTGCTGCCAGTCCTTCACTCATCTCTATATACGTGCCCCACGGATCGGTGATCAGGCACACCGCCAGATCCATGCCCTTGGCCTTGGTGTAACCCTTGCCGTCCAGTTTGATCCCCGCGCCGTCGAGCTTCTTGCATTGATCTTCGAGATTCTTGACTTCCAGTCCGATGCGGTCGAAGGCTCGGCCCCTGGTGGGTTCGACCGGACCTTTGGCTTCGACGAATAAGATGCGATGGCCGGGGATATCGGCATAGGTCTCCTTGCCGTCCTTCACCAGCTTCGCTCCGAACCATTTCTCGTACCACGCCTGCGCGTCCTTGACGTTCGACACGTCCATCTGGATCATGTCGGCGGCGACGGGCGTTGCGAGGGAGCGGTCTTCTACCAGGCGAACCTTGATGGCATCCGGGGTGAGGAGGAACGCCCGGCTCTTGGTGGCACCGGGCATCGGCTTGAATCCCGCGGCGTCCATCTTGGCGAGGGTTTCCTTGAGGTTTTTCACCTTGTATCCGACGTACTCCACCGAAGACCCCTCGGTGCCGCCTTTGTTATCGCCCTTGCGCATCAGATAGAGGACGCCGGGGAGCTTGGTCAGCTTCAGCGTGCCGAGCTGCGCCGGTTCGCCGCCGAGCGTGTTCCAGAACTTGTTGGCGCCGTCCAGGTCCTTGACGATCATGATGTCGTGGCCGGCCGAGACGCCGCCGGCGTTGGGAGCAGGCAGCTGCGCGAGCATCAACAAGGCGCCGAAGCCCAAGCTTACACAGACTGCCGGCAAAAGGGGGCTTTTCATACTCTCGCAAGCATATCACTCCCGTCTGGGCTTGGTTATGATCAGGTCCCGGCCCTGCGTTAGAGTCGTAAAGAGGACTCATGCCGAACTCCACGGGAAAACAGGACACCCAAAGCGTGTTGCAAGGAGGCCGCCGAGCGGCGCCCCCGAAGATCGACGGCGTCCGGATCCTCGAACTGGGCAACGTCCTCACTCGTAGCGGCTCGATGACGGAACTATTCCGCAAGGATTGGGACGGCATCAACATTGCGCCGCAACAAATCAACTGGGTCGAGCTCAGCCCCAATGGAGTCACGGACTGGCATCGGCATGCCGGCCAGACCGACCATCTCATCGGAGTGGGCGGAGTCATCAAGCTGGCTCTGTGGGACGATCGGGCGGCCTCGCCCACCCATCAGGAGACCGACATCATCCGCATGGGCCTCTACGTCCCGTTATGGTGATCGTTCCGCCGGGGGTCTGGCACGCGCTCCGCAATGAGAGCGGGCAGCCGGCCGGATACATTAATGTCATCGACCGGCTCTATGATTACGAGCGCCCGGACAACTGGCGCGTGACGCCCGGCATGGCTGAGATCCCGGATATTCTTTAATAAATGGAGAAGCAAGCTACTCGATTTGGCGAAGACTTTTGTCTGACGCTAATTACTGACGATGCGGTGTTGGCTGCTCATGCGGATGGTGCGGGCGTAAATCGCATTGGAATTGATCTGGAATACGTGGGAAAAGCCGAGCGCCAGACCAGCCAGGATGCGCGATTATCGCGTCACAATTGGGACGACCTGTCGCGGATTTCAAAATGCCTCAGTCGCGCTGATTTGTTCGTCCGAATCAATCCCATTCATGCCGGAACCGAGGCGGAGATTGAGACAGTGTTGGAACTCGGCGCGAAAGTGCTCATGCTTCCCAATTTCCGCTCGGCGGGCGAGGCCGGCACCTTTGTCCGCGCTGTCCGCGGCCGGGCCCGCGTGAGCGTTCTGGTGGAGATGGCCCCCGCCGTGGTTCGCATCCGCGAGATTCTCGATGTTCCCGGAATTGACGAAGTGATGATCGGACTGAATGACCTCCATCTCCAATGCGGAGTCGCGAATCACTTCGAGGTCCTGGGGTCCCCCCTGGTCGACATGCTGGCCAGCGAAGTGCTGCGGAAGGGGCTTCCTCTGTCGATCGGTGGAGTTGGCCGCGTGGGCGACACGGCTCAGCCGATTCCCACCGATCTGGTGTACGCGCAATATCCCCGTCTGCGTGCGACCGGGGCGTGGCTCGCCCGCTCCTTCGCCAATACGGCCCTGCCGCCCGGCGATTTCCAGTCGTCGATTCTCGCGCTTCGCAATCGGCTCAGTGAATGGGCCTCTTCTCCGGCGGAAGATCTGGAACGCGCGCGCGTGGAGCTGTCGCGGCACGCTGCTCAGTGGCGGCCCGCCTTAAGCCGGGCGAGTCACTCGATCGCATAGGCTCGCCTCCAGCACCCGGGCGCGGCTGGCGCTTACGGCGGCGTTGCGCAGAATCACAGTGGAAACTCCCTTGTGCGGCAATTCAACGGTGATGCCGATTGGCCCTTGGCTGGCGCTCAGAAATTGTTCGCCAATCAGCGTTCCCGAATCGTCGAGCAGCGCTGCGACGCCGATCCTGCCTGCTTCAACGATGAGATTCAGGCGCAGGTGCGGTTCGCGCATCGCGTACACCGACCCTGGATGGATCTCTGCGGCGTAGTCCCACTGATGCGGCGCAAGAATCAACGCGATGCCGTCCCGGTGTTCGACACTGGCGGGGGACCATTCGGGTCTGCATCGCATCTTCTTCAACAACTTCTTGATCGTAACGATTCGCGCGGGCGGACCCAGGGGTCGTGCAGACGCCGCGGGTGCAGCGCGGAGTAATGCTAAATCAATGACCCGCTTCAGGACATCTTTCAGCTGGAACCGCGCGGCGATCGTCTGGCGAATTGCTTCTCCTACTTCGAGACGGTATGCGGGATTCGTCAGGAAACGACCGATCTTCGCGCTCACATCCCGATCGTAGGAAACCGCTTCTCCCGCCTCGCCGAACGCGTGGACAAAGTCCCGCTTCCGATCCACCAGCATGAATCCGCCGGCCGCGAACGCCATCATCGGCTTGTGGCTGTAACCGTGAACGGAACCCGGATTGAAGACGTCGATGGTGATCGTGTGCCGCGCCAGCACGGCGGCGAGATCCGGGCCGAACGGAATGTTGCCGGGGATGGGCGTAAGATTCCCGGGAACGCCCGCGACGTCCGTTTTCAAATCGCCGTAACATGCGACAGGAACACCCGCGGAGCCCAGAATGCTTAGCCGGCGAGCCGTCTGTGCACTGTGGAGAATCAACCGGTGTGCAAAATGCCAGAAATAAGTTTGGTCCCGATCGAGGCCGAGTTGCTTGCGCTGGTCGGGATCCATTCCATCGAGGTGTCCCGCCAGCACGTACCAAAGGGGCTGCTTCGTGTCCAAGAGCCATTCTCGAATCGCTCCATTCGCCAGGATTTCTAGATCGACATCTGGATACACGGGCGGCTCTTGGTAAAAGTGGCCGATGAAAGCCACCCCGGGTGCACTGGCCTCTTTGACGCTCGATGTTGGCGAATGGAAGCCGGGCAGCGATGGCAGTGACTCCTGGATGACATGGCCCGGCAGGAGGAATCCGAGTTCCTCCATGATCTGCGTCTGTCCGGTATCGGGCGACCAATGAATGAGGCGCGGATCTGTCAAGGATCGCCGCAATGTCTCCATTGCACCGGCGGCGGACTCAGATGGATTCTCAGGATGCGCCAGCAACTGATCGGCTAACTCCAAGGGAGCGTGATCCCACAGACAAATCGTCGGGATGTCGAGAACTTCCGTGAATAGATTGGGTCGCCAGCCATCCCGCCGAGGCGGCAAACGGCAGATCAGCGCGTAGCTGCCTTTGGGAAGCCCGAACGCCAGCTCAGGCCGAAAAGCCCTCAGATCCGAAACCAGGTTCGCAATGCGAGTGGCGTCCGGAACCAGGAACGTGTCGACCGGCACATCGAAGATTTCAAACCCGAGCTGCACCAGCGCCTCGCGGTAGATGTAGAACATCGCGCGCGCAATGCCGTGGAACCAATGGTCGGGAGGCACCGTGACGGCGATCCGCTTGACCGGAAACCTATGGATGCTGGACTCGGGCGCCACACCCACAGTCTATCCAGTGCGCCGTCCCGCCTACGTCTGGGGCTCAGTTATTGATATTCTGGAACGCGGAGTCCACGATCCTTATGAAAATGACCACGATGTCTACGATTGTTTTGGGTGTGCTCGGCTCGTCGGCAGCCTTTTGTCAGGCCCCAGCTCCTGCGGCGCCGCGGACAGGCCCCGGAGTGCAGGCTCCTCAGGACGCCAAATATCCGGACCTGATCAAGACTTGCAAAGTTCCTCCTCCGGCGGCTCCGGGCAGAGGCGGAGCAGCAAAAGGCGGACCTGCCAAGGGACAAGCGAAAGGCCCGGCAGCTCCCGCGGCGGCCGGCCCTAACGACGTCACCAGCGCGGCGATTCCTGGCGTGATCGCCGCGGGTCAGAAGTGGAAAGAGGTCTGGCAAGTGGAAGGCAACAATGCCGACGGTATCGTCGCCACTAAGGACGGCGGCATCCTGCTTGCGCAGAACGATAACAGCAATGTCGTGAAGCTCGATAAGAATGGCAAGGTTTCCACCGTCTACACCGGCTTGAATACCTCAGGTTCAGTCGCGATGAATGGCAAGTATCTGTTCGTGTTGAACCGGGGGCTCAATCAATCGATCGAGCAGCTGGAACCGAAGCGCAAGACCCTGGTCAACAAGAATAATGGCGATCCTCTGGATTGCCTCGGCGGCATTCTTAACGACATGACTGCCGACAGCAAGGGCGGAGTGTACTTCACCATGGGCGGCCTTTATCATGCGGACGCGAACGGCAAAATCACCAAGTACGGTGAGAATCTGAACACCAACGGCATCGTTCTAAGCCCCGATGAAAAGCATCTCTACGTCACCAACGGGCCGACGGTGGCGTCGTTTGACGTCCAGAAGGACGGCTCGCTCACCAATCAGCGCGAATTCGCCAAGCTTGAAGCCGGCGGCGGTGGCGACGGTAGCACCTTCGACTCCGCCGGGCGTCTCTACGTGACCGCGCAGGCTAACGGCATCCAGGTTTTCGATCCAACTGGTAAATATCTCGGCGTGATCCCGACGCCGCGGCCTGTCATTACCGTGACTTTCAGTGGCCCGGATCGAAAGACGCTGTACGCAGTGTCCAGAACCGGCAATACGGACTGGATCATTGCCATCCCGATGATCGCCCAAGGCCCAAAGGGCCGCGGCAAGTAAGGTTGGACGAGCTACACGGGCCTGTGGACAAAAACTGATGCCTCTGTATGATGCATACAACAGGCCTATCCCTGAACATCCCAAAGCAGAGGAGCAACCATCCAAAGAACGAAAATCACGAAAGCCAAAAACGCTCCGACGGATATTGCGTTCAATGCAGAATCACCCGGTGCTGATAATCCTTTCTCTTGCTGCGATATTCGCGACGCTATTTGGGTTCGCTGAGTTATTCTTGGGTCGTCACCCGTGGCTGTCTCTTCCAGACATTGAGGCTCGGGATTCCGTAAACGGATCATCGAGGGTTCTCCCGTTTACGGTTAGAAACACTAGCATCTTCGCGATTAGGACTAGTGCTCTCAACTGCTACGTCAATCTTGCCTATGTAATGGACGCCAACAGGAAAACGATCATCTTGAGGGATTTCAGTTACAGTAAGGGGGCGGTTACGATTGAACCGGAAGTCAATTACTACTGCGATTCCGAAATTATCTCGATGGACAAAGATCGCAGGCTGATCCTTGGGTTCCCCGATGGGCAACACCTCGCGTCGCCGCCTAGTGATTTCGTCCCACCGCTTACGGTTATCAAGTTATGTGTGGGCATAACCGGGAACTACACAACTCTCGGAATTAAGAGGAACTTCCGATCTGCCAGGTTCCAATGGCCGGCTGACCCAGAGAATCGGCAGTGGATTAAAGGTACTATCGCGTTTGACGATGATCAGAGTAAATGGGTTCCCCTGAGCAGCAAGCTGGGGGCTTCATATGGCCTGCGGGCGCTTACAGCCAAGAATGCGGACGGAACAACTCATTTGCTTCCCGACGCGCTCAAGTGCGACGTGGTCAACTAATTTTGTGTGTAATTAGTTGATAGCAGGCGCTTCCGATATCACACAAAACATAAGAGACCGAACAACGTGTTTCTATCCGATTCCCACGCGCGGTCGTGGCGTCGATAGCTATTATCGGTGTCGGAAAAAGCGCGACGAACATGCCAAGGAGCACCAGCCTGTCACGCCAACCCATTTGGGGCAGCCGATCCGTGTGAATCAACCAGATTGTTGCCTAAGTAAGGTCCCAAGTAGCAGTCAGCCCTGGACGCCGTCCAGCCATCTGGCGCTGCCGGTCTTGAGACCTTCGGCGAACTGAACGCCCTTCAGGGTGATCGTGTGATGAGCGCTATCCGTGCGGACCAGGTATCCACATTCTTTTAGATACCAGAGACTGAATTCGAGATCGCTTCTCGGAGTGCTTAACAGCGCTTCGAGTTCGCGGAGGTTGAGGCTCGGCTGCTGGGGATGCGAGAACCTGCGGCTGTAGAGCAGGCTCAGGATTTTCTCCCGCCGCTGCATTTCATCCATGACCGGTGGACCGGACGGAGGAGGCTCGGGAACTCCAATAGCCGCACGCCGCCGCGCCTCGCGATGATCGCGATCGTACGCAGCCCGGCGTTGGGGATCGTTCAGGACCTCATAGGCGGCCGAAATCTTGCGAAAGGCTTCCGCATTGCCGCTATCCAGATTGTCGGGGTGAAACCGCTGCGCTTGCATGCGATAGACCCGGCGGATGGTCTCGACATCGGCGTTGGGGCTGATCTGCAGAACCTCGTAATAGTCGACGAACATGTGCTCTCTAGTAATCGGCTGAATCGCGGGACGTTTTTAGGGCAGGCGTCTTTTGGGGGCATGCGGCGGTATGCTTGGACGGAAGCTCCATGGCGACCCATTCCAGCCCAATTCATTCAAGCCTGGTTCCGCCCGCCCGGCAAGTTCGGACGTCGCAGGTCCGCCGGGTGGTCCGTGTCGCGGCCGGCAACGCCCTGGAAATGTATGATTTCCAGATCTTCGCCTACTACGCCGCCGCCATCGCCGTCACCTTTTTCCCCAGCAGCAACGAGTACGCGTCCCTGATGCTCTCGCTAGCCACCTTCGGCGCGGGATTCCTCATGCGACCCTTGGGAGCCATCGTGCTCGGCGCTTATATCGACCATCACGGCCGCCGCAAGGGTCTGCTCGTCACGCTCGCGCTGATGGCCGTAGGGACGCTGTCGATCGCGCTGTTGCCGGGCTACGTTGCCATAGGTCTGGCCGCGCCGTTGCTAGTGCTGGTCGGCCGGCTCTTGCAGGGATTCTCGGCGGGAGTCGAACTGGGCGGAGTCTCGGTGTATCTCTCCGAAATCGCGACCGCCGGACGCAAGGGATTCTACGTCGCGTGGCAATCCGCGAGCCAGCAGGTGGCTGTGATGTTCGCCGCTGTGATCGGGTTGGTGCTGACGTCGACGTTGTCTACCGGACAGATTCAGCAGTGGGGCTGGAGGATTCCGTTTCTGGCGGGCTGCACGTTGCTGCCCTTCCTGTTGATGCTGCGCCGGTCGCTCGAAGAAACCGAAGCTTTTCTCCAGCGCGCGCACGCGCCCCGGCCGGCCGAGATCGCCCGATCCGTTGCGGCCAACTGGAGGCTGGTTGTGCTCGGCATGATGATGGCGACCATGACCACCGTGAGCTTCTACTTCGTCACCGCGTACACGCCCACGTTCGGTGCGAGCGTCCTGCATCTGGCGGCGTCGGGAAACCTGGTCGTCACTCTGTGTGTCGGCGCGTGCAATCTTCTGGTCCTGCCGCTCTCCGGCGCGCTGTCGGATAAGATCGGCCGCCGCCCGATTCTGATCGCGTGCACGATTGCGGCGCTCGCGACCGCGTATCCCACGCTGAGTTGGCTGGTGAGCGCGCCTTCGTTTTCGAGGCTTCTGATCGTCGAACTGTGGCTGGCGTTCGTCTACGCTGCCTACAACGGCGCTATGGCCGTGTACCTGACCGAGATCATGCCGGTGGAAGTGCGCACATCCGGATTCTCGCTGGCCTACAGCCTGGCGACCGCGGTGTTCGGTGGGTTCACCCCGGCCATCTGCACCTACCTCATCCACGTTACGGGTAATCCAGCAATGCCGGGCGTTTGGCTATCGCTCGCCGCTGTTTGCGGACTTACCGCTGCTCTCGTGCTCTCGACTCAGCGGGCGCGCAGGCTGAACTCGCCTTTGTAAGTCCTCACCCGCAATTCCGGGCCTCCTCCATTCACCTGTGATCGATGGGTACGATCGCGCAAGCTCGACGTCCGGACATATCGTGCGAAATCGTTATCCGGGTCACCGCCCCGGCGCCCCAAATCAGTGTTCAGGTCGAAGCGGCTGTCGCGGGGCATCCGCAAGTCGATGGTGCCCTTGTACGTGTCGATCTTGACCGGTGCCGTGACCGCGGCGAACTCGGCTCGTATGTCGCCTTTGTAGGTGTTCACCGTCAGCCCGCCGCCAAAGTTCCTCAACTGGAGGGTGCCTTTGTAGGTTTCGACCTGTAACTCAGCCGCCAGATCGCTGACCTCGCTCTCGGACTTGTAGTCCTTGATCCGCAAGCTCGCCGTTCGGGGCATGTGAATCGTGTAGTTGTACAGCGGCGCGACTCCGTCCACGAGGAAGAACGCCCATTGATCGTTGCTCGTGATTCGCACGTCGGAAGGAGATGCGTCGAAGTGGACATCCGCCCGCTTCACGCTCTGCGCAAACACGTCGCCGTCTTCCTCGATCCGGACCGCGACATCGATCTCATTCCGGTCCCACGTGGTGACGCGGATAGATCCCTTGTAAGTGTCGATGGTTACGTGCCCGCGGCTGTCCAGCGGGAAAGTACGGTGGATATCCTTCGAGTCAGCGGCACTCAGGATTCCGGCGGCCGTCGCGATGAAAACAAAGCATCGTAAGAGCATGTCTAACGATACTCTGGGTCACGCTGGAGGTTACCGGATTTTCGACGAACGGCCATTCCGGACCGGTGAGCGGCGAATTACCAGACTCCCGGAATCAGCGCTTTCACATGGCGGCGATAGTCTTCGTATTCGGCGCCAAACTGTTCCACCATCAGGGTTTCTTCCAGACGAGATTTGTATCCCCATGAAATCACGATGAGTGCTACGGAGATCAGCCCGCCGACTTGGCCCACAATGAGGGCGGTGCCCAGCGTGGCCAGCATGAAGCCCGAGTAGATGGGATGCCGCACAATTCCGTACGGCCCCGTCCGCATCAGCTTGTGATCCTGCTGCACTGTAATCAACCCGCCCCAGTTGCGGCCGATGACGAGGCGAGCCCATACCGCGAACCCCAGCCCGATGATGGTGATCGCCAGCCCCACGTAGGCAATCGCCGGGTCCATCGGAAGGAAGCGTTCGCCCAGCACTCCGCGGCGCATGCCGTCACTGAACAGAATCAGCCAGGCTAACATCACGCCCCAGACGGCGATCCGGGCTCGCACATCTGACCGCGAGCCGACGGTTTGCTTGACCGCGAACCCCAGGATGGCCCACAAGACGAAGATCGCCAGCCAGCAAAAGCCTGCCACTCGCATTGCGGATTCCATATCGGTATCTCAGTGTATATAATCGGTGGCGTGAAAACCTGCATCTCCATAGCCGTCCTAATGGCGTCCGGCGTCTGGGCGCAGACAGCGAATTCCTGCGATCGTACGTGCATGACTGGTCTGGTTGACCGCTACCTGGCTGCGATGGTCAAGCATGATCCTGCCGGCCTGCCGCTGGCCAAGGGCGTTCGGTACACCGAGAACACCGCCGAGATTCAAGTCGGCGAAGGGCTATGGGTCGGAGCGTCGGAGGCGCCCACCACGTTCAAGATTTATGCCGTCGATCCGGCCTCGAGCCAGGTCGCGTTCTATGGCGTGATGAAGGAGTGGGACAAGCCGCTCATCATCGCGATGCGCTTGAAGGTGATCAACGGCAAGATTACGGAGATCGAGCACGTCCTGGCGCGCAACATGCGCCCGGATCGGATGCAGAATCTGGTTACCGCGCGGCCCGGGCTGTTGTCCGACCTTAACGATAATGATCGGACGCCACGGCAAGTGATGATCGACGCGGCCGATTCCTACTTCGAAGCGATCGAGCACGGGAAGGGCAGCATCGCACCTTTTGCGGAGGATTGTGAGAGACATGAGAACGGCGGCCAGACTACGCACAATAAGACGCCGGTGCCATGGCCTGTCGACCTCGGATCGCCCAAAGCGAACCAGGATATGGCGGTGATCGGCACGTTGAGTTGCACGGCGCAGGTCGATAGCCAGGTGCTGAGTTTCATCACACGCCTGTGGCCGCGCAGGCTGACCGTCGTCGATGAGCAGCAGGGTCTGGTGTTCAGCTTCCCCATGTTCCAGCATCGCGGCGGCGTCCGGAGCATCAAGATCCAGGGCGTGCCTGGAGTCGATGTGATTCCGATGGGCGGCGGCACCTCGAACCTGCAGGCCGGCGAAATCTTCAAGATCCGCAACGGAAAGATTCACGAGATTGAGGCGATGGGTGTGAGCCTGCCGTACGGTACCAAGAGCGCGTGGGAGTAAATTGCTAAGCAACGCCGCGTCTCGATGATACGGAGACGTTAGACTGTTGGCAGGTGCGCATCTTCATCTCCGCCGGCGAGGCTTCCGGTGATTTGTACGCTTCGAGGCTGGTGGAGGTCCTGAAAGCTCGCCATCCTGGCGCCGAGTTCTTTGGATGTGCCGGTCCCCGCATGCAAGCCGCCGGAGTGCGGCCCATAGTGGATCAGCGGTCGTTGGCGGTGGTCGGCATCATTGAGGTAATCCCGCACATTCCGCGCATCTTACTCGAATTGAGGAAGCTCGTTCGGGCATGCGCGGCCGAGCCGCCCGATGTGGCGATCCTCACCGATTCCCCCAGCTTCCACTTGCCCCTGGCGCGAAAGCTTAAGCGGCAGGGCGTGACAATCGTCTACCTGGTGGCGCCGCAAGCCTGGGCGTGGAAGGAGGGCCGGGTGAAGACCATGCGCGCCACCCTGAGCCGTCTTCTCTGTATCTTCCCCTTTGAAGAGGAGTTCTTCCGGAAGCACGGCGTTCCGACCACCTATATCGGGCATCCTTTAGCCCGCTTGGCGAAGCCCAAACTCACCCGCGCCGAGTTCTGTTCGAAGTTGGGTATCCCGGAAGTCTCACGGATTGTGGCGATACTTCCCGGCAGCCGGCACGGCGAGCTGGCCCGGCACATGCCGATTCTTCTGGACGCGGCCCGTCGCATCCGGGAACGGGTTCCTGTGACCTTTGTGCTCCCTCTACCGGCGGGGTTTGGCCTTGAGAACACAAGATTTTGGGAACCGGTTCGCGCCGAATCCATCAAAGTAATCGAGGGTTATACCTGGGATGCGCTGGCCCAAGCAGAGTTGGCGCTGGCAGCGAGCGGAACCGTGACCATTGAGGGCGCCATGTTGGGGACCCCGATGGTGACCTTTTACCGGGTAAACGCGTTAAGTTGGTACTTGCAACGCTGGCGTGTGCAAACGCCTTTTTTGACCATGGTAAACCTGGTAGCAGGGCGGCTAGTGGTTCCCGAACTGATCCAGGACCAGATGACCGCCGATCGAATAGCATCGGAAGCATTGCGGCTATTGGAAGAACCTGAAGTTATGCAGACTATGCGAACTGGGTTGGCGGAAGTCGCAAAGATGCTACGGAGCGATCGGGATCCCATGGAAACCGCAGCAGACTGGGTGGAGAAAGTCGTGAGCGGAGATAGAGTTCATGCTGAGTAAGTTTTTTTGTTCGGTGGCGTTAACCTCGGCGATTGCGTTCGGACAAGGGCTGGGGCAGGGACAAGGCCAGGCCCAACGTTCACGCATGGACGTGGACAACTACACGATCGATGCGCAGGTGGATCCCAATGCACAGACCATTCGCGCCACGGCCAAAGTGCGATTCACGCCTCTCGACGATCTCACCAGCGTTTCTTTCGAGCTGAACAACGCCCTGAGCCTGGATAGCGTGACGGATGAAGCCGGCCGCCAGGTTCCCGCATCGCGCGTGGCCCAGGACATGACTGTCCGGCTAAGCCTGGCGGAAACGATGCCCAAAGGCAAACCGGCCACTCTGACCTTTGTGTATGGCGGAAAGTTGACCGGCGCCGAAGAATCGCCCGTGTGGGGCATTAAGTTCGCCGCGATTCATCCCGACATCACGTACCTGATGTATCCGGCGCGCTGGATCCCGGTGAACGACTACACCACGGACCGCTTCACCGCCGATCTCAAGGTCACCGTGCCTTCGGGTTATAAGATCATCGCCGGCGGGATGGAGTCGGCCGACCTGGCCGCGGATGGAAAGACTGCCGTGCGGTTCCAGACGTCGACGCCGTCGTTCCCTGCCAGCTTCGCGATCGTCAAAGGCGACCCGACCGTCATCGCCTCCGGCGGAATCAATACTTCGCTGTATTTCCGCGAGCGGAAGGACATGGCCGGCGCCTACGGCCAGGAGATCGGACGCGCGATGGAGTTCCTGACCGGCATCTACGGCTCGCTGCCCAATCGGAACCTGATCGTGATCGAAACCGAGACCGGCACCCCGAACGGCTATTCCGCGCCGGGAATCCTGTTCTTATCGCCGCGAGCGATCGGCTCGGATGTGAACACTAAACTGCTGGCGAACCAGATTTCGCGGCAGTGGTGGGGCGGGCAGGTTTCGCCCACGACGCGCAACCACATGTGGATCGAGAATGGGATGGCGCGCTACGCCGAGCTGATGTACACCGAAAACATCAGCGGCTCGGGGGCCATGGAAGAACAGGTCCATGAAACCTACGTGGAAGCGCTGACGGTGGAACAGCCTCCTCTAATGCAATCGTCCCGGCTCGAAGACTATTCTCCGGAGTTCTGGGCCGCGACGGCCGGCAAGGGTGCGGCAGTGCTGCATATGCTTCGTTCGATAATCGGCGACGAGAATTTCTTCAAGCTGATGAAGACCGTGCAGGAGCGCTACGCCGGGAAATCGATCAACACAGCGGATTTCCAGAAGATCGCCGAAGAGGTATCCGGCCAGAGCCTCAATTACTTCTTCCTGCAATGGATCGAATCGAGCGGCGCGCCGGAATTCAAAATGGAATGGACCATGTTCCGCGTTGGGTCCAAGGGATTCCGCGTGAACGGCAAAATCTCGCAGGATTTAGACACGTTCCGCATGCCGGCGACCCTGCGGATCGATACCGAAGGCAATCCCGAAGAGAAGAAAGTGGAGATCGCCGGGACATCCACCGATTTCGCCGTGGAAACCTTCGGCAAGCCGAAGAACGTGGTGCTCGATCCCAAGGGCCAGCTGCTGCGCTACGACAACGACATGCGCGTGGCGGTGGCGATCAAGCGCGGCGAGCAGTTCATGGAGGTCGCCGAGTACATCGAAGCCCTGAACGAATACAAGAAGGCGCTGGACGTGAAGCGCAACAGTTCCCTGGCGCATTACCGCACGGCCGAAGCGTACTTCAAGCAGGGCAACTATCAGGCTGCCGCCAACGAGTTTCGCGAGTCTCTTTCGGGCGACCTGGATCCCAAGTGGACCGAAGTGTGGTCGCACATCAACCTGGGGATGATCTACGACATCACCGACCAGCGGGATCGCGCGGTGAACGAGTACAAGCTCGCGCAGCGCACCAAGGACAACACCCAGGGCGCTCTGGAAGAAGCCCAGAAGTACATCAACGCGAAGTTCGAGCGTCCACGAAATACGAACAACTAGGGTGGGGTCAGCCTTTCAAGAAAAAGGGGACAGACTACTCTGTCCCCTCCACTAAGCTCCTAACTTCGTCTGCCAGCTTGGGAGTGGACAGAGCTGTCTGTCCCCCTTTTTCAGTGGCCCTCGGCTTCCAGGAAACGCTCCGCTTCGATGGCGGCCATGCATCCCGCGCCGGACGCCGTGATGGCTTGGCGATAGACGCGATCCTGAACGTCGCCTGCGTGGAACACGCCGGGGATGTTGGTTCGCGCGCCTCCGTGCGAGATGATGTAGCCGTCGGCATCCAGGTCGATCTGCCCGACGAACGGCTTGGTGTTGGGAATGTGGCCGATGGCCACGAAGAAGCCGCTGACATCCTGCTCCCAGATCTTGCCGGTCTTGAGGTCGTGCAGCTTCACGCTGGTCACCGTGTTCTTGCTGACATCGTGGATGTCCTCGACCACCGTGTTAGGAAGCCATTTGATCTTGGGGTTCGCGCGAGCGCGATCCAGCATGATTTTGGACGCTCGAAATTCCTCGCGTCGATGGACCACCGTGATCTCGGCGCCGAAGCGCGTTAGGAAGTTGGCCTCCTCCATCGCGGAATCGCCGCCGCCCACGACCATGATCTTGCCATCGCGGTGAAATGCCCCATCGCACGTCGCGCACGAAGAGACGCCATGGCCGATCAGCTTCTGCTCGTTGGGCAAGCCCAGCCAGCGCGCCGAAGCGCCCGAGGCGATGATCAGCGAGCGAGTCTCGATCCAGGCGCCGTCGACGTTGATCCGGAACGGCCGCTTGGAGAGATCGGCTTCTGCGACGGTGCCCCACATGTACTCGGCTCCGAAGCGCTCCGCCTGCTTCTTCATGTTCTCGACCAGGTCAGGACCTTGAATGCCCTCGGGGAAACCGGGAAAATTCTCGACCTCGGTGGTGACCGAAAGCTGGCCGCCGGGCTCGTGGCCGATGACCACCAGAGGCTTCAGGCCGGCTCGGGCGGTATAGATCGCGGCGGTGTTTCCGGCGCATCCGGAACCCAGAATAATGACGTTGTGCGGCGACGTGTTCATCAGGTTTATGGTAACAAGCGGTGTATCAGCTCTAAATTAGATGTGCCGCGCGCCCAAAGGACTCACAGCCGCATCGGGCTGCTCCTGTTTGGCGGGCAAAGGCATCTTACGCAGCGTAAAGGCAATGAAGGCGGAGATCAGCGCGAGCACAGCGCTTCCGTAGAAGACCGCATTCCACGATCCGGTGCGTTCGAAAAGAAGCGCTGCAATCCCGCCCCCGATGATGGACGCTACGCCTTTCGTGCTGTACATGAAGCTGTAGTTGGAACTGGCGTTCTTCGCGCCAAAGAAATCGGCGGTTACGGATGGGAAGATCGAGTACACTTCGCCCCAGGTGAAGAACACCAGCGCCAGCGAAATGATGAACAGCGGCCCCGAAAGCTTTCCGACGGTCAGCACGCTGGCAAGGCACACCGATTGCAGTAGGAACGCAATAACCATCGTTCTTTCGCGGCCCAGGTGATCGGAAACCCAGCCCCAGAAGAATCGCCCGGCCCCGTTAGCGACGGCGTTAAGGGACAACGCGGTGGTGATGAAGGCGCTGCCGATCCCCAGACTCTTTCCGACCGCCGATGCGTTCGCCGTGACCATGAGCCCGCCGATGCCCATCATCAGCATGGCCAGGTAGAGCACGTAGAACTGCGGCGTCTGGAGCATTTCGGGCGACGTGAAATTGTGACCATGGCTGCGGGCTTTGGGCTTTGCGGTTGTTGCAGCCAGCGCGGGCGGGATCCCCGAGCCGCCCACGACTTGAGCGGCCACGATAATCAGCAATCCCTGGACGATGCCGGTATATAGGAAGGCTGCACGATAATCCTGCACGCGAATGACATAGGACATTACGGGAATGAACAGGCTGGCGCCGGCGCCGAATCCTGCTGCGATGGTCCCGGAGGCCAGGCCGCGCTTATCGGGAAACCACTTGAGTGCGACGCCGATGCACCCGCAATAGACCATGGCCGCTCCGAGTCCCGCCAGTGCATAGGATGCATAAAGAGCCGTGAGTGAGTGAACTTGCCCCAATCCAGCCCATCCCACGCCGCAGAAGACGCCGGCGATGGTCATCAGGACGCGTGGGCCACGTTTATCGATCATCCATCCGCATAGAGACATGGCCCAGGTCTCGAGCGCGATGAACAGCGTCCAGCCCCACTGCACCTCGGAAAGTTTCCAGCCGGTGGCTTTGGTCAGCGGGCCCGTGAACAGCGTCCAGCCATACTGCAGGTTGGCGATCATGATCATCGCGGTTACGGCCGCGGCTAGCCGGATCCAACGGTTCACGGTCTTGCTCTCCTAGCTTTCGACAACATTGTCTTTACAAGCTCTGTACAAGGATACACGCAAGGCGATCCTGATATCCTGCGCCACATGACTGATACCGATTCGCCCCTACCGTTAAGGCTGTATATGGTGGTGGAGTATTTCAAGAACAAAGATGCTGTACCGGCGTACCGCCGGTTTCGAGCCCGCGGTCGGCTGATGCCTGCCGGGTTAGTGTACGTGTCAAGCTGGACCGATCTCAAATTCGAACGTTGCTATCAGCTCATGGAAACCCGCGATCGGGCTTTGCTGGACGAGTGGATCGCGAATTGGAGCGACCTCGTTGACTTTGAGGTTTATCCCGTAGTGACTTCAAAGGAGGCGGTTGAGATCATGGCCCCGCGATTATAAGCGCGGCCTCAACTGCCGAGCAGGGCGCCAGCCGCGATCCCGCCGGATTGCGCGAGCTCGCCGCCACTGATCTTCTTGCCGTCTTCGAACTTTGTCCGGAGCACTTCGATCGTGCCACCCTGGGCCGTAACCTTGAAGCTCTGCGCCGTCACACCCGTGACTTCGCCGATCTTTCCAGGCACTTCGGCAAAGCGACGGAAAAGCGTCTTGCGCGCGTCGAAAATCTGGAGCTTCTTGCCGCTGAACGTCGTCCACGCCCCCGGCGCGGGATTGCATCCGCGAATCAGGTTGTACACGTGATCGATGGGCTTGGCCCAGTCGATCTTCGCCTCCGCCGTGCGGCACCAGCCTTCGTAGCTCGCCTGGGATTCGTCTTGAACCGTCTCGGTGTGTTTCCCCGCCAGCACCAGATCCGCGGCTTCGAGCATCGCCTGGACGCCCATCGGAAACAGGCGATCGAAATAGATCGTGCCCAAAGTATCGTCCGGACTGATCGGCGTTTTCTTTTGAAGGATCACGGCGCCTTCGTCCAGTCCATCCGACGGACGGAAGATCGTCAGACCCGTCTCCATATCGCCTTTGATGATCGGCCAGTTGATCGAGCTCGGGCCGCGATATTTCGGCAGCAGCGACGGATGATACTGGATCGTCCCGTGTTTCGGAATCTTCACGAAGTCCTGCGGCGCGAACTGCAGCACGAACGCCATGATTCCGAGATCGGCGTCGGCTTCCTGCATGGCCTTCGCCGCTTCCGGATCCCGCAGCGACTTGAACTGATGGACTGTGAGACCTTTTTCCTGTGCGGCGGCGCGCAGCGCGTCTGGTCGCGCGCCTTCTTTCTCAGGAGCGCAAAACACGGCCCCGACTTCGTCACCGCGAGAGAGAAACGCCTCGAGTACCGCTTTGCCGAAGTCCTGCTGGCCGATAATCGCGATTTTCATTTCGTTTTAGGCGGTAACGAAAACGCGCCGGCCGCTTTCTTGGCTGCGATGTCGGCATCGCTAAACCCGAGCACTTCTTTCAGGATCTCATCGGTGTGCTCGCCCAGCGTCGGCGACCGCTCGATTTTCGCGGGCGACGCCGAAAGCTTGATCGGCATGCCGACGTTGAACCACTTGCCGCGCTGCGGATGGTCGAGCTCGACATACATGTCGCGCCCTTTTACGTGGACGTCGTTCGCCAGATCCTCGGTCGACATGATCGGGCCGCAGGGCACATCCAGGTCGTTCAGGATCACCATGAACTCCCGCTTGGTGTACTTCGAAGCGAACTGTTCCAGCAGCTTCCAAATGTCGTTCTGATTCTTGCGGCGATCGGCGATCTTGAGGTAGCGCGGATCGGTCGCCAGATCGGGTTGGCCCACGTCGGGTCCAACGCGCTTGGCGAGTCCGTCCCAGACAGCTTCTTGGATTACCACGTAGATGTAGTCGTTGGGCCCGCCGGGCTTGCACTTGATGGCGTTGCCGAGCTGCCCGCCGCCGGAATCGTTCCCGGCGCGAGGCGTAGTCGTCAAGCCCTCGGTCGGCACGGAATATTCGGACAACGGCCCGTGAGCGAGCCGCTGATGATCGCGCCACTTCACTCGGCACAGATTCATGACGCCGTCCATCATCGCGACCTCTACGTACTGGCCTTCGCCAGTGCGATCACGCTGATGCAGCGCCGCGAGTAACCCTATGGCCAGGTGCAAGCCGGTGCCGGTGTCGCCGATCTGCGCGCCGGTGACATACGGCGGGCCTTCGGGGATGCCGGTGGTGCTCATGGCGCCGCCCATGGCCTGTGCGACGTTCTCATACGCTTTGAAGTCCGCATAGGGGCCGGAGGAGCCGAAGCCCTTGATCGAACCCATCACGACGCGAGGATTGATTTCGTGGATCTTCTCCCAAGGGAATCCCAGCCGGTCGAGCACGCCGGGCCCGAAATTCTCCATGATGATGTCGCTCTTCTTCAGCAGCTCGACGAACACCGCCTTGCCGTCGGGCGACTTCATGTTGACCGTGATCGAGCGCTTGTTGCAGTTCAGCATCGTGAAATACAGGCTGTCCGCATTGGGCACGTCCCGCAACTGGCCGCGCGTCGCGTCGCCGGCGGGTGACTCGAGCTTAATCACGTCCGCTCCCAGCCATGCCAGCAGTTGCGAGCAGGTCGGCCCCGCCTGCACATGCGTCATGTCGAGAATGCGGACTCCCTTGAGTGCTTCCATCTATCTGTCAGTCTCCTTGGTGGAGCAGGCTTCAGCCTGCAACCGGGGCTTCAGCCCCGGCCATGCGCTCCCGCGCGGGTTTAGCGCTAGGGGCGTTGGCTTTAGTGCATCTTTTCCATAGTAACCGAACTCACGAATAGTCTTGGAGAAGGCGCCGCACGTTGGATGATCCGGACAATGCGTTCGAGATCGTCAGCCGCCTCGGGCGACCAGCGAGCCTCCATCAGGATTCGAGCAGGCTTTCAATGCGCCGCTTTACTTCCTGATGGCTGATGAATTCTCCCCGATCCAACGAAGCGAGGCCCTTCTCCACGGCTTCGATGAAGCGTTCTTCGTGCTCCAAGAGGTGGTCGATCGCCTCCTGCGCCAGAGTCTCCGTGTTTCTTCCGGTCCGGCGGGCGATGCGCTGAAGTTGCGCTTCCTGTTCCGGCGAAAGAGTCACTTCCATACGTTCAGGCTAGGTAGAAAGTCAGGGCAAGTCAAGCCGATGGTGTCCTGTAGCTGAGTTTAGCTCTGCCAGTCTGAGAGAGCGCCTTTAGAGAGTGGGATCTTTGCCAGGGCCCAGTTTCTTGAGGTCTTTAGCGCCTTTCGCGCCTTTGTGGAAACCGCAGATAGATGTGTAATATTCGGGACCTATCCGACTAGCGTAGATGAGCAAATCCTCGCCGGTCTTGAGAGAGGGCCCAAAGCCCGTGCGGGCTGTGGTTTCCAGCGCTTCAGGCATATCGAGCGTTTGACCGACCTCGCCCTTCCAGACCCGTGTCACATGAAAAACAACTATCCTGCCCGTATAGCGGACACCGAGAGCTTTATCCGTTCTAGCCGGGGATTCTCGGAACGCGATTATCGTGCCACGAAAGACGATATCGGAGGAGTCCCGCTTGGCCTGCACGCTCGGTTCTCGGCACTCGCAGCCATAGGCAATGCCAATCGAAAGTATTGCGATAAAAGCGCGCCGAAGCATACGTGATCGTAACCTGGAACACCTCTTTGAATGCAGGCTTGGGGGCTACTTGTACATCGTCTGATTCGAGGTGCCCGACGAATAGACATCGCGATTGATCACGACGTCCACCAGCGCCGGCAAGCCCGAATCGCGAGCCTTTTCGAGCGCGGGACGAATCTCTTCCGGCTTGGTCACGCGAATGCCGAATCCGCCCATGGCCTGCGCCAGATGGTCGAATCGAACGTCACCCACCACGTTGCCGATATCGCCGCGGCCCGGATATTTGCGCTCCTGACCAAAGCGGATCTGGTTCCACGACGAGTTGTTGCCGATCACGCCCACAAACGGCAGCTTGCGATGCACCATGGTGATGAAATCAAAACCGGTCAGCGTGAACGAGCAGTCGCCGTAGAGTACGACCACGTCGCGCTTGGGCTGGGCGAGCTTCGAAGCCATTGCAAAGCCGGTGCCGACGCCCAGCGTGCCGAGCGGACCAGGATCCATCCACCCGCCGGGTTTATGCGGCCGAACGATGGAACCGGAGAACGTGACGATATCGCCACCGTCGCCGATGTAAACGGTATCTTCCTGGAGGAATTCGTTGATCTCGTGACACAGGCGCACCGGGTGAATCGGCACTTCGCCGGCCGCGATAATCTTGTCGTTCTTACCCTGCGCCTTGGCTTCATCCTCACGCAGCATCTTGATGAACGGATCGTGCTTTCGTGCGACATCGCCCGGGGAAGCTTCGCACATCGCGTTCACGATCGTCCGCAGATTGCCGACCAAACCGAAATCGAAATCGCGGTTGTTGCCGACGTTCTTGTAATCCATGTCCATGATCACGATCTTGGCTTTTGGATTGAGGCGGCGGCCGTAGCCCATGCGGAAATCGAGCGGCGTGCCCGCCAGCAGGATCACGTCGGCGTTGTCGAACGCCGTTTTGCGCGAGGGCATGAAAGCGTGGGAATGGTTGCGCGGCAGCGTCCCGCGCGCGGACCCATTCACGTAGATTGGGATGTTGAAATGCTTCGAGAAGCGGTCGATCGCGTCGTGCGCGCGGCAAGTCCGCGCCTGCGTACCGAACAATGCCACGGGGCGTTCGGCCTTAGCGAGAAGATCCGCCACCTGTTCCACGATTTTCGGATCGCCGATGAAATCCGGCGCTCCGCCATCGGAGCCCTTCACGCGGTAGTTCTTGGGATAGCGAACCTTCGACGCTTCCACTTTGCCGTCCATCACGTCATGCGGGATTTCGAGAAACCCGGGCCCAGGCGCGCCGTTGTACATTTCCCGGAACGCGATGCCCATCATTTCCGCGGTGCGCTCGGTGGTCATCACCAGCGATGCAAACTTGCTGATCGGCGTCATCATCTCGGTGTGACGCAACTCTTGTAATCCACCCATGCGATATTGCTTCAGCGGCGAATTGCCGCCGATCAGCAGCATCGGGCTCTCGGCGCGGTAGGCGTTCGCTATGCCAGTGACGGCGTCGGTGGTTCCGGGACCCGCGGTCACAACCGCACAACCCAGTCCGGTGATGCGAGCGTAAGCGTCGGCGGCGTGTGCCGCTACTTGCTCGTGGCGAACATCGACGATCTGGATGCCTTCGTCAATGCAGCCGTTGTAAATATCGACGATGTGTCCGCCGGAAATGGTGAAGATGTGCTCAATGCCTTCCTGCTTCAGCATCTTGGCGACAATCTGGCCGGCGGAAATCATCTCCGGGGCGGCTTCGGTTTTCACATCATTGACGGGTTGCGTAGCGGTTTCCATAGATCTTCTCCCGAGTGCTATCTCCTGAATGGTGGGGACAACTGACGATGTTAACAAATTCCCGGAAACCGCCGCCTGTGGAAACGCCGAGCGCGCGATAAAGTCTTACGAAACTATGAGGTTATGCGTGGCTCGCGTTGGCGAGTTCGCGGTACCGGTAGGCTGCTGTACTTGAACTCGCAGCCACCTCGTCTTCGGTCAGGTAGCGTAGCGGCGATGAAGGGCTCACGCGCTGGACCACTTGCGACAACCCGCGGAGCATCGCGATTTCTGCCGGAGTCATCGCCTGGCTGATCACCACTCCGCGGCCTTTGACCAGCAGGAACGGCCGGTCCGTGAATTCTGCCGCGGCAGGAACTGTATCCGGCACGGCGCGAAATAATTCTCGCGTGCGCGCATCCGAAAATATCGCCTGGCAAGGATAGAGAAAGCCGCCCTCCAGAACCTTCCGCGATACCGGATCCGTTGCCAGCGCATGGATGGCATCGTCGTCGGGCAAGGCCCAGGGTAAATCTGCCGCCAGTTCCGCAAGCAGAGCATAATCCGCGGGGTGCGCCTCGCGTGGCGCAATCGCCAGCCGCCGTTCGATATCGTTCAAAAGATGTTCGGTAGCCCGGCAGTCCTCGCCGCCCAGCACCAGGCCGTGGTTTCCTAACACTACGACATCGGTATCGGGGAGCGCAGCCAGCACTCGGGAGATTTCCCTCGCGAGCGGCAGGCCCGAGGCCACATACGGAATCCACTGCCAGCGCAGGCCCTGCAGCCGCGTTCCCAGTTGCGCGGCAGCGTCTTCGCGAACCGCCCAGGCGATGGTGTTTACGGAATGCACGTGCAAGACCACCCGATGCGGCATCGTAACGTGCATGGCGGTTTCGATGGACGCGTCCGGATAAAGTTCCGCGGGATCGATATTCTGCCGGATAGTCGCGCGCACGCTTGCCAAATCCAGCGGGATCAGAATCTTTCCGCGGCTCGCGTCGGCCAGCCACTTGCCGGATGCCTTGATCCACAGCGCGCCGTCGAGCTTCAGGGAAATGTTTCCGGTGCTGGCCTGCGTGAGCAGCGGATCGCAGCCCACCCGTCCCGCCAGGTCCAGCAGCGGGCCCAGGTCGTCGTTCACGGAAACGTTCTTGATCATGCCCTGTTCCATCTTCTCAGGCTCTAGCAGCTCTCACCTTCTTAGACGGCAGCCGCTCTTAGTGCAGAACTCTCAGCCTTTCCGGGATCGGCGGGATCTCCTGGGATCCTTTCGCCCGCATCTGCCCGATTCTCACCGAAGCTTTGAAGATCGCCCCCACCGGAATGAATCCTACCAGTTTATGCGCAGCGACGGCCGCAAGTCCCATGGAGGCGACACAGCCGCAGGAACCGCAGTCCGGCTTGCCCCCGAACTGGCAGGGAACGATCTTGGTTTCGAGGTCGGCGGAAAGGGTTTGCGTGGTGAGCGCGAACACGCATTCCTGAGGGCTATGCGGCGGTGCGGCGAACTGCCGGATCAGTCCCTCGGGCATATCCAGTTTGGGGAATTGCGTCCGCAGTTCGAGCATGTCCGCGATGGCCTGCCGGCGCTCCTGCGGTTCCAGGATTTCCGGGAGCCGATCGCCCACCTGCGGCGTGAACAAGCTGAACCAGACTTTGCGGATCTCCTCCCGGGGATGCCAGAACTCCAGGAACTCGCGCAAGTAACCCGGCCGCTTCATCATCTGACCGGTGACCGTGCAGTGAATTGTGATTTTGCTGCCCGCGATATTCTTCAGGATCCGGGCATACGTCGCGGGGGCGCGCCTGATGTCGTGCTCGGGCTGCAATCCATCAATCGATACGACGATGTTCAGGTGACGAAGCGTCGCCCATGTCGCCGCTGGAGGCCGGAAGGCGCTGGTCACAATCTGGACGTGAATGCCCCGGTCCAGCAGGAGGGGAACCATTGTTTCGAGTTCGCGATAGCGGACCAGAGGGTCGCCGCCCACCAGCGATAAATGCAAGGGCCTTAGGCGATCCGCTACCTCCAGCACGCCGTCGATGAGTTCCTGCCCCTTGCGGTCGCGAAGGCCGCGCAGCGTGACACCGCCACCGCCCAGATGCCCATCCTCATAGGCGTAGCAGCCCGGACAGCGCAGCGGACATTCGCGCGTGATTTCGATGGAAAGGGAGGGTCGCTCCCCTTTCAAAATCCTGCCCCAGGCCTTTACGACTTCAGAAGTTTTCACGCTTTTCCTTTCCCTCTCTACAGAGAAGGGACTTGCTGCTAGAGTCAATCGTTTCAAAAAGATTCGACCGCGTGCGGCGTGCCGCGCGGAACTCGCAGTCTTTCAGCTTGAAACGGATCTACCGGGACCGCAGGGCCCGGGCCGGAGGAGACGAATCAGCAGCCTGCCCCATTTGAGCTATGAAGGTTGCGGGATTACCGGGCTTGGCATCCCGGACCAAAATCGTTTCTTGTGCCCGGAACTGAACGAAGAGATTCGAACCATAGTTCCCAGACGGGTTGGAGCCGGTCGTCGGGCTTTCATTCAGGGCGGGAACTTTTGTCGCGGCGAAGTGGGGATCTAACGCCGGAGGATCCGGAATCGCATCCACGGACGCAGCCACTAGCAGGGCAGGCAAGATCCAGATGCAGCACATCCATCGTCCATGCATTCTGCCCGTCACTTCTTAATAATAACGAAGACGCGTGGGGACAGGCTGCTCTGTCCCCTCCAGTAAGCTCTTGACTTCGCGAGCCAGCGTGGGAGTGGACAGAGTTGCCTGTCCCGCGGTTCGCTCACGCCTGCTATTCGTAGCGCAGCGCTTCGATTGGATTAATACGCGACGCCTTCACCGCCGGATATACGCCGAATAGCACACCCACGGCGACCGAAACTCCGAACGCCACCACGACCGACACCGTGGTCACGATCGTTTTCCACTCCGCTGTCCGCGCGATCAGCCACGCCAGGAAGAATCCGAACCCGATCCCCAGCAAGCCGCCGCCGGCGGAAATCAGCACTGATTCGGTCATGAACTGCCGCACGATATCCCAGCGTCGCGCACCCACCGACCGCCGGATGCCGATCTCCCGGGTCCGCTCCAGCACGGTTGCCAGGACGATATTCATAATCCCGATGCCGCCCACCAGCAGGGAAATGGCCGCGATCGCCACCATCACGTACGTGAAGATCTTCTGCGTGCGTTGTTGCTGGGCGAGCAGCGCGGCCGGAATCGTCACGGTGAAATCCTGAGTGTCGTGATGCGTGGAGTTGAGCACCGCGGTCACCACCTTGGCTACCTCGATGCTGTCCGCCTCCGGGCGAAGCCGTAGCTCGACCCCGTCCAGTTCGTCGCGCATATTCGCACTGCGGTCCCAGTAACGGTATTGGAAGGTGTTGGCGGGAACGTAAATGATGTTGTTGACGTCCTGCATGGTTCCGCCGCTGCTCTGCGATCCGGCCATGAGCTGTTCCTTCAATACCCCCACGACTTCGAGCCACGTGTCGTTGACCTTGACGAACTTTCCGACCGCCGGGTCGTAGCCCAGCATGTTCACCTTCGCTCCTTCTCCCAGCACGCACACCAGCGCGCTCCGGTCGTCGTCGGATTGGTCGAAGAACCGGCCCTCGGCAAATTGCAGGCTGTGGATCGCGCTGTAAGCCGGGCTGACTCCGTACAGTTCCGGTATGTCGCGGGATGGTTTCGGCAGGGCCGCCGCGGGATGCAGGGTCCGCCGCGGCGACAACAGCTCGACGGCGTCGATGTTGGCTCGCAGAATCCGGACGTCGCGTTCCGATAAGCCAGGCGACGAACGCCGCCGCTGTTGCAGCTCTTCCTGGCTCATGGCCGGGCGTGAATCGATCAGAATATTGCGAACGCCCAGCTGTTCGATGAAGCGCAGCGATTCTTCGCGCGCGCCCGCGCCGATCGCCATCATGCCGATCACCGAACCCACGCCGAACACGATCCCGACGGCAGTAAGAAAGGTGCGCGTCTTCTGCGCCCGCAGGTTCCCGAACGCCTGGCCTAGATCGGAGAGCAGGATCACTTGGTAAGCGCCTTCATCACCCCGCCGGAATCCCCAGCTTTGGTGGCTTTGTTCTGATCGGGATTGGACAGCGCTACCTGATCGCCCTCCGCGATGCCTGTGATCACCGCCTGGCTTTCGCTGCGTCGCACCAGTTCTACGTCCCGCGTGACGAAGCCTTGCGGCGTGCGCAGGTACACGAAGGCGCGTCCGTCGCTTTCAAACAGAGCTTGTGAGGGGATCCACAGGACGTCGTCCAGCGCTTCCACCGTGATCTGGATGTTGGACGTCATGCCGGGCCGCAGCTCCGGGCCAGTTTCATCCAACGCGATGCGGCATTCGAAACGCCGGTCCCACGCAGAGCCTGATGTGCCGCCGAGACTCTTGACGTGCCCGCGGAACTCGCGCCCTGGGATCGCCGCCGCGCGAATGGAAACCTTCTGTCCCGGACTCAGGTGGCCGCGGTCGAGTTCGGGGATGCTGGCGCTCACCTCCCAATTGCTCATGTCGGGAATCTGCGCGACCGCCTGACCCGAACGCGCAGCGTCGCCGACCTGGAAATCGGGCAACTGCTGCCCGTAGTACAGCGTGTTCTGATTGCTGTTCTGTTGGATGGCCACGTAGCCCCCTGTCTTGGCCTTGAGAGTCATGCTGTCGATCTGCTTCTGGGCTTGCTCCGCCAGCACGCGCGATTTCTCGACGGCCGCTTTCTGGATGGCGACTCCCGCCCCGGCCGTCGCCTTCTTGTTGGTGAAATCCTTCTCGGCCTGGGCCTGCTTGTTCTTGGCGGCGTCCAGCGCGATTTCGTTCTGGCGAGCCGGAACGGCCGCCAAAGTAGGGTTCTTGCGGACCTCCAGCGCCGCGATCTTCACGTCTGCCGCCGTCGAAAGCGTCTGATAGTGCGCTTCTTCGAGCGATGCCTGCGCGTCGGCTTCCGCTTTGATCACCTGCTGCTCGGCTTCCGCCAGATCGGCCTGGGCCTCGCGCAGATTGTATTCCTGCGCTGTGGTATCGAACTCCACTACCACGTCGCCAGGCTTCACCATCTCGCCGGGTTCCTTGAGCGATGTGATCGGGAGATCGCCGCCCACCATGGGAGCCGTGAGCACTTCGGAGTTGCCGCCTTGCAGTTCCCCGCGCGCCGAAACGGAGATAGTGACCTTGCCTTTCCGCACGCGCGTACTCGGAATCTCATTGCGGTCTTCGGGAGCCGTCAGTTGGATCACGCGCATGCCGCCCCAGGCCAGCGCCGCCAGGACCACGATCACCAATGCGGAAATAAGAATCGCCTTCTTCATTGTTTCTTGGCGTCTTTCTTTTCAGGATCCGCCAGAGCCACCATGGAGTTCCCCGGAATGCCGGAGACCGCTACTTCATCTGGATTGCGCGCCAATAACTGGACCACAACGGGCCGGTACGCTCCGCGCTCCGCCACGAACACAACGGGTTTTCCGTCTCGCGTGAACACCGCCTTGGCCGGAACGCTGATGGCTTTCGGAAGGCGGTCGATCACGATGTCCATGCCGCCGTTCATCCCCGGGCGCAGCCGCGGATCGGGAGTCTGCAGCGCCGCGTAAGCGCGAAAACTTCGCGTAGGAGGATAGTCGGTGCTCAGTTCCGCCAGAGGCGAAATCTGCGTGATCTTGGTCGGAATCTGCAGCTCAGGCAGGGCATCTACGCGCACTCGCACGTCTTTCCCCACTGCGATGCGCCCCCGGTCGATTTCCTCCACCTTGGCGTCCATTGCCAGCGAGCTCATGTCGGGAATTTCCGCCAGGTTCATTCCGGAATACACATTGTCGCCGACCTTGAACGGCTTGGCGTTGAGTGGACCCTGGTTGTAATTGGAAACGAACACGACCACGCCGCCGAGAGGAGCCTTGATTTCCATCTGCGCCATGCGCCTTTGGGTTACCTCCACATCGGCCTTGGCCTGATCGCGCTGGCGGGTCAGCGACGCCATGCGCGAAGCGTTGGTCGCGGCGTGCGATGCCATGGCCGCTTCCTGGACTTTGAGTTTTTGCTCGGCTACACCCAAGTCGATGCGCGCCTCCTCGGCCTGGAGCCGCCCGACAAATTCATTCGCGGCGGTGCCCAAGCGCGATTTATCCACGTTGTAACGCGAGTCCACCAGATCGCTCTGGTCCTTATCCGAGTCGATGCGGACTTGCGCGATTTCCTGATCGAGCTGGGCCTGGGCCTGCGCGAGCTGCGCCTGCTTCTGTACCAGTTGCTGCGCGACAGTGCTCGAGTCAAAGCGGATCACCGGAGCGCCTTCCTGCACGAATTCGCCGCTGCCCGCCATCCAGGCGATACGCAGATTCGGAACCACGGGTGCGTAGATTTGCGCCGATCGCCCGGCCCTCAACTCGCCCCGGCAGCGAATGATGGCAAGAAACTCCCCTTCGCGGGCCTGCGCCACAGGCAATTCGCCGGCCGTCGGAGTCGCACGATATTTGTTGACGCCGACCCAGCCTGCGGCGCCCAGCGCGGCCACGCCGGCCAGCCATAGCAACGCGCGAATGCTCTTCCCGAACGCGTTCATTTTGCCGGTTCCAGTACCACGGCCGCAGAAAGGTCCGGCGTCAAGCGGGGATCGGTCTTGTCCAGCCTGAAAACCGCCGAGAACGTCTTCACCGGGCTGCCAAGCGCCGATGACGCCATGGGGCTGGCGAACTCGAAATGCGCCGGAAGCGCCAGGTCAGGATACGCGTCGAAATAAACTGTGGCGCGCGTTCCCGGGGTCAATGCGGCGCCATCCGGCTCGCCGACCGAGCAGCGGACCAGCATTTGGGAAGGATCGAAGATGCTGACCAGCGCCTGGCCGCGATACAACTGATCGCCTTCCTGTGCGTGGCCGTTAGAATTCCCGCGCCACACATTCTGCTGCGCCACCATACCCGCGATCGGCGCGTGTACCTGCATCCGGTCGATATTGATCTGAGTCCGCTCAAGATTCACTTTCTGCCGGTCGCGCTGCAATTCCAGGATCCGCAGCGCCGCGGCGTCGGCTTGGTCGTGAGAGACGATGGATTTGGTCAGGCTGGCGACGTGCTCGCGTGCGATGTCCGCTTTGACCTCGTTCTCCAGCCTGGCGATTTCGGCCAGGATGGGAGCTTTTTGCAGCTCGAGTTGCGACTTGCTGAGGTCGCCTTGGGCCTGGGTAAGATCGGAAATTCGCCGTTCGTGATCCGCATGATTTTGCGCGGCTTTCTGTTCCACCTGGTGGTTCAGGTCTTCGTACCTGCCTTTCGCCGCCAGGGCGTTGTCGATTTGCTGGGTAGGATCGAACTCGGCAATCAAATCCCCTTGCTGCACTTTCGAGCCATTAGGGATCAAGTGCGTGAGCGTCAGCTGTCCGCCCTGGCCCAAGGTCTGGGGAACGATAACTTTCGAGGAATGAATCGCTTCCACTGTTCCAGTCAGCCGGATCTCGCGCTGCCCGTGCGGCTGGTCATGCGAGGGCCCCGCGGCCGATACGGTCCCCGGAGCACTGGTTGTGCTGCTAGGAGTCGCGCGTTCGCACGAGATTATCGCTATTGCTGACACCGCCGCCAACATCAGGAACGCGAATCTTCGCACAAACCCTCCTCTTCATAGGGGCTTGGAAGCCAAATGGCCTTGGAGATTAGACGGCGGACTCCAGGAATTAGTTGATAGATTTTCACAAAATCTGATGGGCCTCTTGTAATCCTTGCATACAAGTCCCGGGTCCGGCCCCCGACGGTCGTAACCCCCACAAAGCAAAGTCACAATCCGATCACAAATTCGGGCTTTGGCGCATGAACTGGGTGAATACGGGGAAACTGAAGGGCGGATTAAGAGGAATGCCTTATCGCAACCGCGTGATACGGATGCCGATAGCCGTATAGATGTCTAGGAGTACACTCCGCGCAATCGTCGTGGGCTTAGTGGCCCTGACCGGTTCTGCGTCAGGCGCGGACGTGCGCGGGATTATTACGATCCAGCGCAAGCTCACGCCCCGCAACGTGACTCCGGCTGCCGGACTCTACCAGCGGGGTTCGCCGGTCGCACTGGAAGCGGATACACGCGAAAACGCCCTGGACTATGAACGCTCTCACGTCGTGGTTTATCTGGAAGGCGGGTCCGGATCGGTCGCCGCTGAACCGATGCCCGCGGAGATGCAACAGCAAAACCGCCGGTTTTCTCCCGACTTGGTCGTGATACCCGCAGGTGCGTCGGTCTCCTTCCCCAACTTCGATCCCATCTTTCATAACGTGTTCTCGCTGTCCAAGGCCAAGAGCTTCGATCTCGGCAACTATTCGAAGGGCCAGACCCGGATGGTGACCTTTCCCAAGCCGGGGATCGTCGCGGTCTACTGCCACCTGCATCCGAACATGACCGGCACCATCATCGTGACGCCCAACCAGTGGGGCGTTCGCGTGGATGCCAGCGGCCAGTACACTTTGCCTAGCGTTCCGCCTGGAAAATACACGGTGGTGGCCTGGCACAAGACCGGCGGAACCTTCCGCAAGACCATCGAAGTCACAGCCGGACACGATGCAGAGGTGAATTTCTTCGTGCCCTTGGCGGAACTGGCTGCGGGCGAATCCGACATTCATCCGGACCAGCACCCGGATCTGCACGCCGAACATCACGCGGGTCACTAAAGCATGAGATTCGCCACGCGAGCGTTTCTGTGGTCGTTCTTGCCCTTTGCGGCGCTCCTCGCGGGCAGCTTCTGGGCCGTGCGAACCGCGGCGCTTTCCGCCGTGCGTGAAGCTCTGCGGACCTCGGTGCGCGATAACCAGGTCACCCTTGTGCGAGAGCGCGAGCAGAGTGAATCTCGTAACTCGCGCGTTCTGCGCGTGGCCGCGGAAAACCCCGCCCTGAAAGCCGGATTGCAGTTGCTCGCCACCGAACGCAGCGCCAGAGCCGCAGCGCGGCGCACGGTGGAGGATCAGCTCAGCGAAATCTGCGACACCATGGGATTCGATTTTCTGGCCGTGTCGGGGTCCTCCGGAGAACCGCTTGCCGGCGTCATGCGGAGCAAGGAAGGATTCGCCGCTCTGGATACGGAATCGCTGCGCATGCCGGCACAGGGTTTCTTTTCCACCCAGGGCGGGATCTTCCGTGTAACCTCGGTGGCGATCGCCCAGGGACAGGAGCGGGTCGGCGCTCTCGCGGTGGGGGAGCGTTTCGATCTGGCCGGTGTCGGGATGCCGGCGGTGCTGCTGCACGGCGGAACTGTGGCGGCTCTATCCACGCCCGGCGCGAACAAATCCGAGGCGGAAGCCGCGCTGCAGAAGTGCGCGCCCGAGGCCGAGTGCGAGCTGCGAATCGGCGGTGAAACGTATCTGTCGGTGCCGCTGGATAGTTCTTCCGCGCAGGGGTCCGACGACGGGTTTACGCTCAGAAGTCTGCGCAGCCTGGACGCCGCCGCGGCGCCCGTGCAGGTTGTGCTTCAGCGCATGTTCTTGAGCGCCGGATTGATCTCCTTGGTGGTCGCGATCGCCTTGGGAGCGTTCTCTTCCAGGTCGATCGTTCAGCCGCTCGCCGCAGTGGTGGCCCGTTTGCGCGAGAGCAGCAAGACAGGAGTTCTGCCGGAGTTTCCCGCCAGTCAGGGGGGCGTTCGTGAAATTCTGGAACTCACCGACAGCTTCAACCATGCCGCCACCTCCATTCGCGAGGGCCAGGACCGGCTGGTGCGGGCCTACGTCGAATTTGTAAGCTCGCTCGCTAGCGCGCTCGATGCCCGCGATCCCTACACCGCTGGCCACAGCGTGCGCGTAAGCGAGTACTCTTGCGCCATCGCCCGGGCGATGAACGTCGAGCATCGGGAGCATGAACTCATCCGCGTGGGCGCGCTGCTGCACGATATCGGCAAGATCGGAATCTCCGACGCCGTGTTGCAGAAGCAGGAAAGGCTCACGGCCGAGGAGGAGGCGCTGATCCGGCAGCACCCCGTCATCGGCAAGAAGATTTTGGAATGCGTGCACGGATTCGAGGCATATCTTCCGGTGGTGGAACTGCATCACGAAAACTGGGACGGCTCCGGATACCCGCTGGGCCTGAAAGCCGAAGAGACGCCGCTTATCGCGCGCATAGTAAAAGTCGCCGATGCCTACGATGCCATGACCTCGAACCGTCCGTATCGTCGCGGCATGCGGCATGACGACGCCATCCGCATTCTCGAAAAGCATGCCGGAACGCAGTTCGACGTCACCGCGGTGCAGGCCTTCCTCACTCTGGGCGACATCGTCCAACGCCCGGGTAGCGATGAACAGCCGGTCCGGGATTCGCTTCATCACCTGGCTGCGGCCATGCGTTTGGGAAGCTCGTCAGCGGACCTGGCCCCGATGGAGGAACGCCGCGTATGAGAATCAAAGTTCTATTCCTGGGCGGACTGGCGGTGGCGCTTTGGGGGCAGGAAGCCGAGTCGGGATTCGAGCTGCGGTCGACCGTCAGCGCGCAGTCCATGTACTCCCATGAGCTGACCGAGTCCCCCCGCGACGGCTCGGCCATGACCGGCGGATTCCAAGCGCTGCTCTATCCCACCTGGAAGCTCGACTCGCACTGGGCTGTCTCGGGTGCTATCCAGGTTCATTCGCGGCCGTATTTCCCGGAAGAGTTCGACACCCAGGGCTACGGCGTGAAGACCAATATTCTGAACGCCAACATCAGTTATTCCCAGTTCTGGGGAAAAGGCTCGCTAGTGGTGCGCGTGGGCCAGCTCACTTCGGCCTTCGGCTCGTTCCTTCTGCGCTACGACCCGGCGGCTAACCCGCTTACGGACGTGCCGGCCGGTTACGGCTACTATGGGGGCGGGGTCGCCATCGCGGGTATGGCGGGTGCGCAAGTGGACGGAACCGTCGGGCCCTTCGATATGCGCGCCCAGTTCACCAATTCCTCGCCGGCGAATCCGCGTAGCGTGTTCGATAAAGACCAGTATGCGAACTGGGCTGGGGGTGTCGGTTACACCATCCGCCAAGGATTCCGGATTGGCGTGTCCGCTTATCGTGGTCCGTATCTCGACCGGAACTATCCTTACTATTTTCGGGGCGAAGCGCCCCCACGCGAATTGCCGGCCACCGGCTATGGTCTCGACGCTCAATGGGGACGCGGTCCCTGGAACGTGTACGGAGAGATGGCACACTTTCAGATGACGTATAAGGCGATTCCCACTTACAACGTGCAGACCGGGTACGCGGAAGTGCGTCGTGTGTTGAATCCGCGCTGGTATGCGGCTGTACGAGCCGGCTACAACCATCCGCTCGCATATCCTGGCTCCGCATCCTACGAAGTCGCCGCTGGTTTTCGTCCCACCGCAAATCAGGTTCTGAAGGTCGGCTACATCTGCGAACCCTATTCAGGCTCGACCACGGATCACGGAGCCACGATTCAGTTCGTCACCAGCTTCAAGGCGTTCGGCTTCGCGGGACACTAAATCCCTCCGGACTCATCTAACTTCTGCCACGCCGCCGGCCAGGTGAATCGCTCGCGGTACAGCGCCCAACCCGCATCACCCAGTCGCACCCGTAACGCCGGATCGCTCCAGAGCCGCAACACGGCATCGGCGAAGTCATTCACATCGTCGGCCAGGAGCAGATGCTCGCCGTCCCGAGCTCCGAGCCCTTCCGCGCCCTGCCTAGTCGCGACCACGGCGCGTCCCGCGGCCCAGGCTTCTAGAATTTTAAAGCGTGTACCACTACCGGAAAGCAGCGGCGCGACGCACACTTTGGCTTCCGCCAGTTGCGCGACGGCGTCATCCACGGGCCCGACCACGCGAATACGCGGATCGCCCCCGGTCAACGCCGCGACCGCCTCGGGATTCGAGCCCACCAGACGCCATTCGACTTCGGGCGCCCTTTCGCGAATGCGCGGCCAAATCTTCGTGCGGAACCAGCGAACCGCTTCGACATTGGGGTGGTATTCGAGGTTCCCGCTGAAGACGATCGCATTCGCTTCGCCAACCCTGGGCCGCGCGATCTCAGGCAGCGCGTTGGGAAACACACGCACGTCGAGATTCACATCCATGCGCTCAATGCGGCGGCGGTCGTCTTCGGAAGCCGTCAAGATCACATCGAATTGCGGCAGCCATCTTCGCTCCAGGCGCTGGTAGGATTCCGCGAATCGCTGTGACGCCCAGGAAGACGGCCAGCGCGCCGCTCGCGCATGTGTCCGCGCCAGTTCGCTCTCGATATTATGGAGATCTAGGACCAGCCGGCCACAACAACTTCTTAGCAACGGTGCGTATGCCGCGCACCAGAAGTGCTCCACCACGCCCACGGCATAGCGATCGTGCAGGGCGGCCGCAACCTGATGCTCGTACCCGGAAAAACGATCGAACAACGGAGGACGTCCCGCGGCTAAACGAATCACGTTGCGCCAAACGCGCGCCTCGGGACTGCGCGAGTGCGTTCGCAGCGAGAAAGTCACCGTCTGGACGTCATACTTGTTCTGCAGATAAGCCAGCAGCGACGCCGATCGCAGGCCGCCCCCGCCCGAACCGATTTTCGGCTCCTCAGGCGTGAGGAAAAGCGCGCGCCGCAGCGCCATATACCTCCCGAGTGAGTCGAGCGGTCTTCTGCCAGCTGAACTGCGCGGCTCGCGCGAGGGCTTGCTGGCGAACTTCCTCAAAGCCGTCTGAATTCGTGGCGACCGCCCGCATGGCTTCCGCCAACGCAGCCGTGTCCTCCGCGTCCACATGCAAGGCGGCACGATTGTTAGCCCCGCCGCTTACTTCGACGATAGCCGGATCGCGCGACGCGATCACCAGCGTGCCGCATTGCATCGCCTCCAAGACCGGCAGCCCGAAGCCTTCGTAGAGCGACGGATAAACGCAGGCGAGCGAGCCCGAGTACAGGCCGGGTAAATCGGAATCCGGGACTTCTCCCAGCACTCGCAATCCGCGTTCCTCCGTAGGAGCATGGTTCCGCCCCACCAACACCAGGTCAACGGCGGCTGTCTTTCGCACGTCCCGCCAGGCGTCGATCAGCCGAGCGACATTCTTCCGCGGCTCGCGTGTGCCGACGAATAAGAAGTACGGAGTCCCCCGGGGCTTTGGAGCCACCAAAGGTGGCTTAAAGAAATGGGCCGCAGCGAGCGGCACCGCCACCACACGATCCGGGGACAGCTTAAACCGTTCGATAGCCGCGCGCCGCACCGTCTCCGTCGGAGTGATCACCATGGTCGCCAGGCCCATCCTGAGCAGGCGAGGGGTCCGACGCCGCACCCGAGAGGCGTCAGGTTGCCAGGCCGGATCGAGCCACGGACTCAGATCGTGCAGCGTCATCACGCTGGGCCTCAGCGGAACATACGGAACCGAGTAGTCCGTCCCGTGAAACAGCTCGACGCTCCGGCGCGCCATCTCTCGATTTAATCCCCATGCCCACCACTTGCGCTCAACAAAATTCCCCGGCTCGCCGCCGGCCTTTAGGTTACCCAAACCATGCGGAGCCTCAAATGTTTGGTCGGAGAGGAGCCAGTACTGGTCGTCCGGGTACTCGCTCGCGAGAGCCCGGGCCAGTTCCAGGGTGTAGCGGCCGACGCCTCCGGTCGATACCGTAAGGGGAGTCGCGTCGAGGGCGATAGTCACGGCGCTAGTGTAGGATAACATCGTGGGCTCTGAAAACCTCAAAGCTATTGAGGAGATTAAGGCTCTCGGCCGCCGCGTGGAACTGGCCGGGGAAGCCGACATAGAACCGATTCGCAAGCGCCTGGGCATGGTCGCGGGACTGTTTCCGGACGATCCAGACGTGCAAAAAGCCGCCGAGGAGACCAGCCGGCTGATCATGAGCCGGGCGAATCAGCTCCGATGGTCGTCATCCGCGACCACGCTTCCAGACAGCTCGCCCACGGGACAGGCTGGCGGCCCACCGACGATTCAGACCACGCCGCCGACCATTCCACAGGGTGTCCTTTCCGCTTCCCAGATTCCGCCGCCGGCGATCCCCCCACAGGTCGCCCCACAGGTCGCCCCCCAGGTGGCATGGAAGAAAGCTCTCTGGACCGGTATAGCCGTCGGTGTCGGGCTCTCACTGCTGCTGATCGTGGTGCTGGTGAACGTCGCGCGCAAACGGAATATCAATGTGCCGGACTTGACCCCGGCGAGTTCCGCGGGCGTCCCGGTTCAGATCGCCACCGTGCCTTCCGGAGCGTCGATCCGGGTGAACGGCGAAGCCAAGTGCACGTCGGATTGCAAGATCACGCTTCCGCCCGGGACCTATCAGATCACGGCGTTCCTGGATGGGTACGAACCCGCCGCCAGCGGCGTCAACCTGGTTGCCGGACGACCCGAGGCGCTGAACCTGCCCCTGGAGGCGCGTCCGCAGACTGTCAGAATCCTATCCGATCTGGCCCAAGGCAAGGTGGTATTGGATGGACAGCCTCCGGTCGATCTGCAGGATGGTCAGTTCGTGTTCGAAAAAGTCGCGCCGGGGATGCATACGGTCAGCGTGACCGGTTCGAACGCACAGGCATCCTTCAGTTTCGATCTCGCTCCCGCCATGATGCCCACGGTGACCGGGGCCCTGAACACGAAAAATGTGTTGGCCATGGTGGTAACAAGCTTTGCCGGACACGGCCGCCTGTTGACCAGTTCGGGTCCCTGGAAGTTGGCCGTGAACGGACAGCCCGAAGACGATGTGAGCCCCGCCGGCGTGGACATGAAGAATTTCCAGGCCGGACTGGATGAGATGACGATCTCCCAAGACAAGGACCAACGTGCCTTCAAGGAAGATTTCGGTCCCGGTCCCGCTCTGACCGTATTCCTCAAGACCGACCGCAATGTGGGCACGCTGATTGTGTCCACCGGGGAAAATTTCGCGCGCGTTTTCCTGAACAACAAGGAATATCCGCGCCGCACGCAGAACGGCCAGTTGCGGATCCAGACCATTGGGAATGTGGAGGTCCGCGTCGCGAAGGTGGGCTTTGAGAATTCTCCGCCTCAGACCGCCGTGGTGAAGAAGGGCAGTGAAGTCCGGCTGGAGTTCAAGATGAAGCCGGCGCCCACGTCGGCCACTCTGCGAATCGAAGGGGCCACGCCGGGCGCGGAAGTGTTGATCGATCAGCGCAACGCCGGCACGGTCGCCAGCGACGGGAGCTTTCAGGCCGATTCGGTGCCGCCCGGAGAGCACGTGATCGGGCTACGGCGCGACAAGTTCTCGCCCAAACAGTTTTCGCGGAATTTCACTGCAGGGCAGACGGTGACCATCACCGGCTCCGATGCGGTGTTGGTGGCCGAGCGCCCGGCGGCTCCTCCTCCGCCTCCCCCCGCGCCCAAGCTTGAACCTGTGGCTCCCAAGCCTCCGCCGATTCGGATCACGTCCATGGAAGGGTTCGAGAGCCAGGAAGGCTGGATGCAGCAGGACAACGGCGTCTGGCGCCATAAGGGCGGAGGATTCCTGACTTACAAATTGCCTTCCAACGGTGTCTACACGTTTGCGGTGTATCTGGTCAAGGGCGGAAACCTCTTCCGCGGCGGCAAGGTGCGCTGGGTCACGGATTACGTGGATTCCAAGAACTACGTGCTGTCCGAACTCGATGACAACAATCTCACCGTCAAGGATTACGTCAACGGCAAGCCCAGCGACCATGGCAAGTTCAAGCACAACGTCGAGAGCAAGGATAAGGCGTGGGCCATCCAGATCGAGATTTCCCCGGAGCGCCTGATCCAGAAGATCCAGAAGGATCAGCAGTGGGTCACGCTCGACACCTGGACGAGTGCCGAGCACAAATTCACGGACGGGAAATTCGGATTCAACGTTCAGGGCAACGACGAAATCGGCGTATCGGACTTCAAGTTCACGCCGGCCCGATAGGCGGGCGCCAGGATCGTGGGAACATAACGTACGCCATGAAACCCTTTTACGGATTTCTCATCGCGATTTGTGCCCTTGCAGCCGCACAGACCGCTTTCGCTGAAGACATTGTCGTGCGGGCGATCAACGTCGCCACCGGTGCTGGGATCAAGAACTGCGACGTCAGCCTAATGGGTGGGCTCAGCAATGTCCCGGCGCAACAGCGGTGGCTGACCGGCAGACGGCTGACCACCGCAACTGATGGTAGAGCGCGCTTCAATATCACACAGCCGCTTCCGGATTTCATCCAAGCGAACTTGGACAATTACGAATGTCTACAGTGCGACCGTTCGTCAGTATTCGCCGTCGATGAAGTTCTGCGAGTTGGCGTTCTAAATGGCATGAATGGCAAGAACAACAAAGGCGGGCCGTACTGCCGCCCGAATCTGAAGAAGCTGGAAGAGGTCACGGCGAAGCCTGGAGAGATCCTGATCTTCGTTCATAAAACTTCGTTCATCGAGAAGTGGATCATGAGGGAGTGAGGCAGACCGCTGGAACCCGGGACCGCTTCTAGCGGGCCGGGCACGGCGTGTAAGTGGGGTCAGGCATTCATGCCTGCCGCCGCGCTTCCGCGCGGCGTCTGCCACGGTATGCTGCAGCACCGAACCGCGAACGTCAGTGAGCGGCCAGCACCTATCGCCGGGCAGAAGCCCGGCGGCAGCCTCGAAAGGCTGACCCTACGTCCGACCCATTATCATTGTGGGGATGGATAGTGGGATCCTCGGCGTAGCCAGCGGCGCGGTCGCAGCCTCCGGATTTCTAGCCTACGCCGTCGGGGGGCGTTCCTCCAGCATTTTCGGCGAGTCTTACTATCATGGAGACCGCAACCGGCCCGTACTGGCGCTCACGTTTGACGACGGCCCCAGCGAATCCACGCCGAAATTGCTCGCAGCCCTCGACAAGTTTCATGTATCCGCGACTTTTTTCATGTGCGGTGAAAATATCCGCCGTTGTCCGGATGTCGCCCGTGAAGTGGCGGCGCGAGGCCACGAGCTCGGCAACCATACCGATTCGCATCCTTTCCTGGGTTTCAAGTCTCCGCGGTTTATCTATGAGGAGATGGCGCGAGCGCAGCAGACCATTCAGGAGACCACCGGCGTGACGCCACGGTGGTTCCGCGCCCCCTACGGTGCACGCTGGTTCGGCGTGGGCCAAGCCCAGCAGGCTCTGCGGCTCCGTGGCGTGATGTGGACCGTGATCGGCCGCGACTGGCACTGGCCTGCTGCCCGGGTTTCCGAGCGCGTGTTGAAGCATGCCGCGAACGGCGGAATCATCTGCCTGCACGACGGCCGTACCGTGCAGCCCGAGCCCGACATCTCCGCGACCATCGAAGCGGTAGAGTACACTGTCCCCCGGCTCCAGGAGCGCGGATTCGAATTTCTGACCCTTTCCCAATTCCTATGTCCGACAAACTGATGCCAGAAGACCTGGTTTCCCGCGTGACCGGCGTGATCGCCAGGACCCAGAAGATTCCGCCGGAAACCGTGACCATCGATAAGAGCTTCGAGGAGCTGAAGATCGATTCGCTGGACGGCATCAACATTCTGTTCGCGCTCGAAGGCGAATTCGATGTGGACATTCCTGACGACGCGGCACGGAGCATCCGCACGATTCGCGAGATGGTGGAGGGAATCGAAAAACTCCTCGCCGCCAAGGCGCAGGCCGCGCAAAAATGACGCACCGCGTCGCGGTCACCGGCATCGGGGCCATTTCAGCGTTCGGCGAAACCTACGCGGATTTGTGGGCCGGACTCGCCGCCGGCAGGAGCGCGATTCGTCCTCTGACCCTGGTAGCACCCGATGTGTTGCGGTTCCCGAACGCGGCCGAAGTCCCGGATTACGATCCCTTGCGCTACTTCGAGGAAAAAGAGGCGCAGATGCTCGACCGGTTCGCGCAGTTCGCCGCGGTGGCGGCGCGCGAAGCAATCCATTCTTCGGGAATCGAGTTTTCGCCGGAGCTGGGAGAGCGAACCGCGATTGTTCTGGGTTGCTCGGGCGGCGGAAAATCCACCGAAGACGACGGGTTCCATCATCTCTATGGACTAAAGGAGCCTCGCGTCTCTCCCCTGACCATCGCGCGCGCGATGAGCAACGCGGGCGCCAGCCGCGTTTCGTTCGAATACGGAATCACCGGGCCGGTGTTCACCGTCTCGACCGCGTGTTCCTCCGCGAATCATGCCATCGGACAGGCGTTTCGCATGGTCCGTTCGGGCGAAGTGGAGGTGGCCATCGCCGGCGGCAGCGAAGCGCCCTTATCCATGGGATTCCTCAAAGCGTGGGAAGCCATGCGCGTGGTCGCACCCGATACCTGCCGACCTTTTTCCCTCGACCGCCGGGGATTGATTCTGGGCGAAGGCGCGGCTGTCCTGGTCCTTGAGCCCTTCGAACGCGCCCGCGCGCGCGGGGCGAAGATCCTGGGCGAGATCGCCGGATTCGGAATGTCTTCCGATGCGCATCACATCACCCAGCCGTCGGCTTTGGGCGCTGCCAGAGCCATGCGTGCGGGTCTCATGGATGCAGGACTGGCTCCCGAAGCGATCGGCTACGTGAACGCCCACGGGACAGGTACGCCTGCCAATGACGCGACCGAGACCGAGGCGATCAAGAACGTTTTCGGGGCGCATGCCCAAAAACTGCTGGTCAGCTCCACTAAATCCATGCACGGACACACCCTGGGAGCCGCCGGAGCGCTGGAGGCCGCCGCGACCCTGGGCGCGCTGCAATGCGGCCTGATACCGCCGACCGCCAACTTCACCGGCGCCGATCCGGCCTGCGACCTTGACGTGGTCCCGAATACGCCCCGGGCGGCCAAGGTCGAATTCGCGATCTCGAATTCCTTCGCGTTCGGGGGCCTGAACGCGGTCTTAGTGTTCCGTAAGTCAGCCTAGTAAACCTACTTATTCCCCAAGGAACTAAGGCGTTTTCCCGGTGGATTTGTCGGGCGGCTTCTGGCACTCTCAAAGTAGGCGATATAGCGCCCAGCGCGTCTGAGGGGGGCCGTACTTTTCGGAGGTCGGCCTCCTAACGCGCACAACGATCCCCTTTTAAACGACGGCCGCCTTGGCCTCGTCCAGCGCCGCTTCCATCTCTCCCCGGTACTCCCGAAGCCGGTCTTCGTTCTCTGCCTCGAAACGCATGACCAGAACCGGTTGCGTGTTCGAAGCGCGCACCAGCCCCCAGCCATGCTCGAAGCGCACGCGGACCCCGTCCACGCTGATCACGTCGTGGGTCTTCTTGAGGCGTTCCGACACGCGTTCGACCACCTGGAACTTCACTTCATCCGGACAATCCACGCGAATTTCCGGCGTCGAGATGAGTTTGGGGAGTCCCGCCATTTGCGCGGACAGCGGCTTTCCGCTAGCCGCCACAATCTCTATCAGGCGACAAGCCGCGTATAGCGCATCATCGTATCCGAAATACCGGTCGGCGAAGAACATGTGGCCGGACATTTCACCCGCCAGCTCGGCGTGTTCCTGCTTCATCTTCGCTTTGATCAGCGAATGGCCGGTTTTGAACATGATCGCGTTTCCGCCCAGCCGGTTGAGCTCGTCATACAAGAGCTGCGAGCATTTGACCTCGCCGATGATCGTCGCGCCCGGCTTGCGGGTCAGGATCTCCCGGCCGAAGATCAACAAGAGCATGTCGCCGTAGATCACTTCACCGTTTTCATCCACGGCCCCAATGCGATCCGAATCGCCATCGAAGGCGATTCCCAACTCGGCCTTCTGCGCCTTGACGGCGTCCTGCAGGTGCTTCAGGTTGGCCGGCACGGTGGGATCGGGATGGTGGTTGGGGAATTTGCCGTCCATTTCGAAGAACAGCTCGGTGACCTCGCAGTTCAGCCGCTCAAACAAGCGATGCGCGACGGGTCCGGCGGTTCCGTTGCCCGCATCCAGGACCACCTTGATCCGCCGCGAGTAGTTGAATTGCGGAGCGACTTCGTCCAGATACGCCGGAATGACGTCCATGTCCGCGTGGCTGCCTCGGCCTTTCAGGAAATCGCGAGCTTCGATGATCCGGCGGACCTCCTGTATGGTTTCGCCGTGCAGAGTCCCTGAGCCGCAAACGGTTTTGAATCCGTTGAACTCGCTGGGATTGTGGCTGCCGGTGATCATGACGGCCCCATCGGCCTGCAGATGCACGGCTGAAAAATACAGCAGGGGCGTGGGCACTACGCCGATATCGGTAACCTCGCAGCCGGAATCCATCAGGCCTTCGAGCAGCGCGTCGCGCAGGCGGGGCGAGCTC
>JAIQFE010000061.1 GCA_020073445.1 Terriglobia bacterium | reverse complement strand
GAAACTGTTTGATCTCCTCGGGTCCGAGTTGCGCGGGGCTGCGCTTGAAGTGCTTGGCGAACTCGGTGATCTGCCGCAGGTAGCAGACAGTGGTGGACTCGGAGTAGTTGCGTCGCTGCAACTCCTCCTGCATTCGCTTGCGAAGTTGGGTCACGGAATCTCCTTCCGCGATCCACGATAGACAAAACGTCCCGCTTACCGTTCCGCCGCGAAGCGGCTTAGTTCAATGGTACTTAGCGGACCTTCGAGAGAACTGGTTGTTCTTATTGTGTGCGACGAGTGTGAGTCGTTCGAGCCGAAGTTTCGGCCGAGTTGGGAATCAGGATCTCACCTTACGAAATGCGATCAGTGGTTTTTTGATCGACCTTTGAGTGGAAACAAGTGCAGGACTATCTGAAGCCTCCGCCGGAACCACATCGTAGTCGTAGATACCAAATCGAGGTCCCTGAAAAGGCGTGCGGGGCGTGGGCTCCGCAATAGTCCGCTTAGCGACTATCTTCCACTTGCTGTCAAAGGTGTCGAGCACGGCCATGTTAGACCTGGATCGAATTGTTTTGACCACGGATCACCTCGCTTCCATTATGGCAGCCGGACAAAATGACCTGGCCAGAGCGGGCACTCCCACCCTGGCGCTGGCGACCACAAATGTTACTAGGTCTCTTAGCATCCGTGATCGGCGCGATGATTCTTCAGTTTCAGTTCTACGGCGTCCAGATGCTTGGTCGCCTTCAAGATGTCCGGGGACACGATCTTGATGGGATACGCATTCCGCGCTTCTGTCCAGGCCTGCAGCGCAGCTTTGTATTCCTCCTGGAGTTCCCGTTCCTCAATGCAAACCGCAGCAAGCGTGCTCATACCTATTGGATGCGGGCTGCCATCATTGGGTTCGGGACCTGTATTGTTCGCATTCTAATAGGGATCGCGCTGGATTCGAGTATGCCACCGTCGGCCAAACCGCTAGCGGTAACACGTGTATCGAGCGCGTGTCGAAGGAACCGCGGACTCATTCCGATCAGGTGTGCAAACAGACTATACTGATTGCCGGTAAGCCTTCGTTCACGCAATGTTCCACTTTCTCTGTCCTAACGGCAGCCGGAGCAATACCAGAGTTCTAGCGGTCCTTATTGCTATGAGCGCAACTGTTGGCGCGCAACAGCAATCTGCACGACCGTTTCATCTGCAAGAGGCCAGTATTGCCGATATTCAACGGGCGCTCCTGGCCAAAAAGATCACGAGTGCGGGTCTGGTCGAGCTTTACTTAAAGCGGATCAAGACTTATAACAACGCGTGCGTGAGCGAGCCGATGGGGATTCTGGGACCGATCACCACGATTCCGCATGCCCGGCAGGTGAACGCACTCTCGACGCTGAACTTGCGGCCACGGACACGCAAGACATGGGGCTTCGATGAACGCAAGGCGCGTAGCATGACGGACATGGATGATACGAATCCGAATATGCCCGACGCGCTGGAGGTCGCGGCTGCTCAGGATCGGCGATTCAAGCAGACCGGGAGGCTTGTTGGACCGCTGCATGGAGTCGTCATGGCGATCAAGGACCAGTACGACACATTCGACATGCGCACGACATCCGGCGCCGACGTGCAGTATGCCAACGACCGGCCGCCCGAGGATGCCACATTTGTCAAGCGGTTGCGGGATGCCGGGGCGATCATTCTGGCGAAGGCAAACCTCGCCGAATACGCAACTGACGGCGCGCGTAGTTCCTTCGGGGGGACCTTCTGTAATCCATACGACACGGAGCGCGAGCCCGGTATGTCGAGCGCCGGCTCAGCGGCCTCGGTAGCGGCAAACCTGGTGACCTGTGCGATCGGTGAGGAAACGGTCGTGTCTATCCGATGGCCGGCATCCGTCAACAGCCTGGTTGGGCTGGCACCGACAGAGGAGCTCGTCAGCCGAAAAGGAATGATGGGCGCAGGCTTGAGCATGCGGACAGGGCCGATTTGTCGCAACGTACAGGACGCGGCAAGGATACTCGATGTAATCGCCGGTTACGATCCCAAGGACGAGCTGACGGCGTTCAGCATCGGACGAAGGCCGGCACAGTACCTCAGGTCCGCTGCGGCGCAGCGTCTCGACGGCGTCCGGATAGGCGTGATTCGCGAGTACATGGCGAAGAAGCTCTTCTCCAAGGCGGACGAGGAAAGTATTGATATCGTCGATCGCGCCATCGATGACCTTCGCAAGCTGGGTGCGACGATCGTGGATCCGGGTCCGGAAGGCGCCTTGTTCCAAGGCTGCCTGGCACGATATGCGCCGGAACTCTTGAATAGCGCGTTTACACGTCAGTATCGGGAGCTGTTCCCCGTCGATGCCACCAGTCAACCTCAATCCGATCAGCTGGCTGCACTTTTGGATTTGCACGCCGATCCGATGCGAATCCCGCAAACTTTCTCGCTCCGCAGCCTCAACACACCCGCTGTTGAAGGCGAAAGCAAATATATGATGAACAGGTATCTGCAAGAACGCGGAGACGCCAACATCAAAACCAGCGCGGACCTGATCTCGAAGGCGAGGTTTTATGAGGATCCTAACTTCCCTGATCGCAAACAGGCAAGGCAAGCTGCGGAGCGCGCCACGGTGCTAGACACGTCGGTACGACTGCAGACTCGCTTCGCCCTTCAAAATCTATTGCTGCAGTGCATGCAGGAGCAGCGGCTCGACGCGCTCGCCTCCCCTATGTCCACTGTGCCGCCACGAAAGCTCACGGCGCCGCGCGAACCAAACACGAATGGCCGTTCTCCGATTGGTTGGTCGCTCATCGGGCAGCAAGGGTTCCCGGCTATCACTGTACCTGCGGGCTTCACGACGGAGATCTGGGATCGCGTGCGCGATGGCAATGGCAGCACACGCTTGGTCGGTCCTCTCAAAGCTAATTTGCCGGTGGGCGTTGACTTTATTGCGCGTCCGTTTGACGAAGCGATGCTATTCCGCATCGCCTCCGCTTTTGAGGCGGCCACGCGGCATCGACAACCCCCGGCGGACTTCGGACCAGTGCCCGGTGAACCGTAGCCGTTCCTTCCGCGACTCGCCACAGGACCGCACTTGCTGTTTAATTCGGCGCAACCGGTTGCCGCCGCGATGCCCGAAAACACGAAGCAGGCTGGTTACTATCACGTCAGGACTTCGACCGGGCAACAAGGGATGCTATCTGAACGTTAAGAGTGGCAGTGATTGACACTAGCGGAGGGTACAAGCTCGCTTCCGTTAAGTGTGACGATGGTGGACGCGGGCGTAAATCCAGCCGGCACTAGATCGAAGGGCCGTGCAGCCATGTCCCGCACTCCCGCAACATAAAGACCAAGAATGGGTTTCCTCGACAATCTAGAAAACGACCTGAAGGCTCTCGAGAATAGAGAAGAGAGGGACCCGGAGAAGGTTAGGCGCGATCGAGAGCGCCAGGAGGCAGACCGGACAGCTGCACTCCTCCGGGCACCGCACGCGGAGGCATTGAGAACTTCGCCCTTCACTTCGGAGCTGCTAACTCATTGCCGCGTGATCGGGCACGCGCAGCGCGTCTTGGTCCAATTCACTTGGCTCGGCGAGATTTTGCGGATGGACGCCAAGACTAAGCGTATGGATCTGACGCCTACGGCGCATGGAATTACAGCAATACTCTCTTTGAACGGCGAGGAGATAGGAAGGGAAGCGATCGATCCCAACGTTGATGATCCAGCGGCACTTGCCGGACGTTGGCTGACGGAGCCGTGAGATTCCGATCTCACGAGTCCCAACCCCCAGCCTTGAAATAGCGCGTCAACCGGGGGGAGCGCCCTCGCCATGAAAGGGCCTTTTCCTTATGATACGGGTGCGGTCCAGGTGGGGCCTACTTGCCTGAAATCGGATAGTCCTGCCACACATATTCCAGCGCTTGCGGCAGCGTCTGACGGATCACTTTCCCATCGACGTGACCCGCGTTCTTGGCATACACGAACTGGTAGTGATAGCCCTTGGCTTTCAGCACGCTTGCAAGGCGCTGGTTCGCGATCACCCAATTGCGCCGATCGGCCGAGGCGGTTTTTGCGCGTATATCGTTTTCCGAAACATGCATCCAGATGCGGAGCGGCTTCACAGGGTTATCGGGAAAGAAATGTTCCGGGTACTCGTAAGCTCCGTGCGGCGCCTCGGGGCCTTCGCGCAGATCGACGAAAGTGCCGGAGTAGGACAACACGCGATGGTAACGCTCCGTGCGGAACCAGGCCATGGTGAGCGCCATTGCTCCGCCGGAACTGCCGCCGTAGGTCATACGGCCTTCCGGGTCCGTGGTTAGCTTGACACCGGTTTCCTTCTCCACGCGGGGCAAAATCTCGGTTTCCACAAAATCGGCGAAGACAGGCGACACCGTATCGTATTCAAGGCTGCGCTCCGGGCCGCCGTTGGCGACCATCACTGCCACCATCACAGGCAGGCGGCGATCGGCAATCATATTGTCCAGGATGTTCGCGAGTTGGCGGTCGCGCAGACCGTAGGAGTCCGCCGAGAAGATGAACGGAGCAGGCCGTCCCGGAACATACTGGGCCGGAATATAGACGGAGACCAGCCGCTCAAACGGGCCGTTGACGCCGGGAAACACCTTGCTGCTGGCGGAGTTCATAAAGAACTCGATCAACTTGCCGTGCGGAATGCCGACGCGCTGCGTTTCTTCGGGCGCAGGCGTGTAGTCGGGACCGGTAGAAAAATCTCCGTCGCCGGCGCCCTTGACCCAAGCCGGCAAATTCGGGAGTTTTGCGATATCGGCGAGATCTTCGGGAGTCGCGACGGTGGCCGGGCGTTGGCCACCCTTCGGCGCACCCTTCCCGGCAGGCGCGGGCTGTGCCGGGGCTTGAGCAAGAATGCCGCCCACCGAAGCGATCATGAAGCACGTTATAACACTGGCCAGGAATCGTCGATTCATTATGACCTCCGTGGCTGAGAACTGCCCTTGTGCAGGGCTCGATGTCATTTGGCAGTCTAGCAGAGGTGGCGGAGGTGGGCGCCCGGCGCTTCTAATCGGTTGATTCCCGGACCATCGGGTATAACCAGTATTCCGCGCTGCTCTGAAGGGGCCAGCTTGATGGACGCCACCTCGAACCGAGGTAGGGCATTCTTGTGGGCGATGGCGCTCTATCTGAGCCCTGATGACTTGGTGGTCTCCGAGGATCCGCTGCTGCTTCGAAAGCACCAGTTCTTGGTGCTGCGTGGCGGCGTAGTCAAGCCGCGCTTGCACGAACCGGCGGACGTGAACGCATCCAGCGAACGAGCCGGGAGTTACTTCACTGGGGGATTCGCCAGTTTCGGCAACGCAGCCGGACGAGCCGCAGCGCAAAGCGCAAAGCTCGGCGGGGAGCATGGTGAGGCGATCGTGAGTAAGCAAATGGCCGCTCTCCGGGCCACGGACTGGAGCAAACTGCGGGAGATGAAGACTTGCGCCTCCTTTCGCTGAAGATAGCAGTCGCCCGGGAATGGATCGTGCGTGCGGCCAGCCACGCCGACGTGCAGACCGGTCTCTTCGAATCTTCATTGGGGCTGCTATCTCTCACGCGCCGGGCGAACTTAGTCGAGGCGTTGGCCGAAAATGATTGGACCGCAGTTTGGTCTTCCGTAACGCTGAGCGATCTATATTTCCTCGGCGACCGCTACCTGGAACGCTACCAAACCGATCCGTGGCAGTCGCCGGCCACGCGCGCCCTGCGCGAGGTCGCGGCACACAATGACGGATCCCGCCTGGTTTGGCTGGGAGCGGAGTTCGATGACTTGTTTCTGTGCAGCCATCCCCATCTCAGGACGGCTCGACCTTATGAGGATCTCGAGAAGGAGATTCTTCCTGGTAAAGTGGCGGAGCGCAGTGCCGAATTCAAGCTACCTCGCGCAGGTCGCAGATCACGCTGGAATTCCGGCCTCGGCCTTAGGCTCCCTTGCGGAGCCCGCCGCCCGATTCGTCCTGAAGCGTCTGCAATTGACCGACATTTATGATTGGCGTTCCACACTCGCCGCCTACGCATCGCTAGACACGAAAACTTTGCAGGAGGTCTTGCCGAAACAATGAACAGGCAAGGAGCATTAAAGACGATTCTGATGCTGGCCTCCTTAGGCGCTGCATCCGGCCAGGACGCCACTTTCCGTACCGAAACCCGGCTTGTAGAGGTATATGCCACTGTACGGGATCACAGTGGCCGTTACATGGACGGGCTTCCGCGGGAACGTTTCGAGGTGCGCGATAACGGCCAGGCGCAGGCACTGGTGGCGTTTGAGTCCAACGCATCCAGCTTGTCATGCGCCATTCTGCTGGATACTACCGGGAGCATGGCCGACGTTCTGCCGGTGGTGAAGAACTCGATCATTAAACTCATCGACGCGATGAGCGACGGGGATTCCGTCGCAATCTTTGGTTTTGCAAACGGATTAAATCGTCTGCAGGAGTTTACGACCGACAAGGCTTCGGCCAAGCAAGCCGTGCTGCGCACGCGCGCAGCCGGAGCCACTGCGCTATTCGATGCCATCTCCGAAGTGGCTCGCGAGATTTCGCCGCGATCCGGGAAGAAAGCGCTGGTGGTCTTCACCGATGGCCAGGACAACGCCAGCTTGCTCAATGCTGAGCGAGCTATTCAACGGGCAAAAAAGGCCGGAGTGCCAGTCTACACCATCGCCGAGGGAGATGCGCTGAAGACCAAGGATCTGCTGAAAGAACTGAAGGACATTTCCGAAGGCACGGGAGCCGTCACCTTCGAGGCCCGGCGGACAAAGGACATTGTCGATATTTTCCAGGATATCTCGGGCGACTTGCGTCACACCTACTTGCTCGCCTACAAGCCGCCGCCGGACACTTCCCAGCGCTGGCGAACCATTCAACTTAATGTCGTGGGAGTAAAAGACGCCAAGATTCGAGCCAAGGAAGGCTATTTACCGGAGTAGAAGCAACTCCGGCCAGGCCACAACAGTTTTCTGGCGGTGGACAGATCGCTGACGGGATTCTGTGCTTGACTCCCCTGGCACCGACCTAAGGAAGAGTTTCGTAAGGCCGCGGCGATCTACCAAGAATAGGGCCTCGGAGTTTCACTGATCCTACCGAGCGCGCAACCAAGCCAATGAGATGACCAAGGCGGCGCGGCGACAGAGGCGAACAAATAGGTGATCTGCTCCTCAGTCTGGAACTTCACTTCAGAATTTCCATAACATGTCTTTGGCCAACCGTCGGAGCCGTCCTAGCAGGATCGTTGCCCTAGGACGGGACTAGCAACGCCGAAAGGAAAATCCGGGTTGTCACGCACTTACGGTAATGGCCCGTTAAGGCGGCAACGCGCCATGACTATCGAACAATGCCGTTTGTGGCTCGCGACTGTCTCCGACGAACCCGTCGATTCAAAAGACTGGCGCAGCGATATCAAGCCGATGCGCACCATGTCCCTCCTTGGCCTCTGCTGTTCGATGGGAGTCAGCGAGCAACTCGGGCTTCGCTGAGAGAACGTCAATCTGACGGACCAACCCGTTTCGGTCGACGGGGAAGGCCTGCCGGCATTCAGCGCGGCGGTCCGGGAACATTCTTATGACCGTCGAGGCGGAAGCCTCAAGATTGGAAACCGCCGACGCAACGCGCCGGTGCCGAGGGTCTTGGTGAATGCGCTCTCGGATCTGCGCGTCGCGTCGAGGTGGACAGCACCGGGGGATTCAGTTTTCGCGGGAGCCGCCGGAAACCCGATATGGGCCGACAATCTGGCCGCGAGGGTTTTGAAGCCTACCGCGATGGAGCTTGGGGCACCCTGGCTTTCTTGGCACGGACTACGCCACACGTTCGCGACGCTTACTAAGGACCTCGGGATGTCCTACATGGACCGCCAGTACCTGATGGGGCACGCGAGTACGAGCTCCCGTCCCGGCGAACTTGGTGGTGATATCGCGACGGGATGGCGGCAATTCTGACAAGCAAGTGACAAGTACGGCAGCGCAAGTGACTAGAAAAAACGGTGCAACATCTTGAAGACATTTGCCTCCCGGAGCAAAAGGTCAGAGGTTCGAATTCTCTCGTTCGCAACACACAAGTCTTTCCCCGCTATCGAAATATCGCTCCCCTTAGTAGGAGAGTTCCGCGCCGTATAATCGATCCATGCAGCGGAGCACGCACAAAGTTCTGACCACGCACGTAGGCAGCTTGCCGGCGCCCGAGGGCCTGACGGGAGAAGCCGCGGTGCGGCAACTCGTCGACCGCCAGCGCCAGACCGGTCTGGACATCATCAACGAAGGCGAGTACACCAAGGGCGGCGACTGGCTGTCCTTCACCGATGATCGCTTCGGCGGATTCACGGCGGGCGAGCGCAAGGGTCCGCCGATCGTTACGCTCGGCAAGGATCGCGAGGAGTTTGCGGATTTTTACAAGTGGGCGTCGGAACGGGGCTCGCTGTTCTTCCAGCCCGGCGATCAGATCAAAACAATGCGGAACCACTGGATTTGCACTGGCCCCATCACCTACACCGGCCAGACGGCTCTGCAACGCGAGATTGATCTGCTCAAGGCCGCCGCGGGCTCCGCAGGCGAGCTGTTCCTGACGAGCACCGCTCCTGCGAGCATCGAGGTCTATCGCTCCAACGAGTTTTACTCGAAGGAGGAAGACTTCATTTTTGCTCTAGCGGAAGCGCTACGCGAGGAATACAAGGCGATCGTCGAGGCGGGCATTATCCTGCAAGTCGACGACGCGTGGCTCCCCGCGCTCTGGGACCGCATCGGCATCGGCATGGGCCTGGAAGCCTTCCAGCGCCGGTGCCGGGTGCGCGTCGAGGCGCTGAACCATGCGTTGCGAGGTATCCCCGAGGATCGGGTCCGCTATCACTTGTGCTGGGGAAGCTGGCACGGTCCGCACGCCTACGATCTGGAACTAAAGCATCTGGTGGATATTCTGCTCTCGGTAAAGGCGCAGGCATACCTGATTGAAGGAGCCAACGCGCGGCACGAGCATGAATACGCCGTGTGGAAAACGGTTCGGCTGCCCGCAGGAAAGATCCTGATTCCCGGCGTGATCACGCATTCGACCGACGTTGTGGAGCACCCGGAGCTGGTTTCGCAGCGCATTCAAAGATTCGCGGCGTTGCTTGGCAAAGAGAATGTGATCGCCGGCGCGGATTGCGGCTTCGGAGGCCGGACGCATCCGCAGATCGCCTGGGCGAAGCTTCGTTCTCTTGCGGAGGGCGCGAAACTGGCCACCGCGGCGTTGTGGTAGCTCGTTGCCTTTCCGTCTGGTTTGCCTCCGGCTTCTACACGTGCTATAGGTAGAAGCCAGAGGTATAGGCGATGACGGCCAAGTCAGATCTTCCGCAGGGAACTCTAGATCTTCTGATCATGAAGATTGTCGCGCTGGGACCCGTGCATGGCTACGCTCTCGCGCAGCGGCTCCAGCAGGTGTCACGCGATGTCGTGCAGGCTCCGCAAGGATCGCTCTATCCCGCGCTTCACCGCCTCGAGAACCGAGGACTCCTGGATGCGGTGTGGAAGGAGACCGAATCGGGGCGGGAAGCCAAGTTCTATCGGTTGACTAAAAAAGGCCGCACGCAGCTGGAGGCAGAAACCGCCAGTTGGCAGCGCCTGACGGAGGCAGTGAGCCTGATTCTGAACCTATCCGAAGGCGGTGCGAAATGAGCTGGTGGCAGCGCCTTCGGCAGAGACAGAAGTTGGATGAGCAGTTGGAAAAGGAACTCCGCTTTCATATTGAAGAGCACGCGGCGCGCCTCGTGGCGGACGGTCTGGATCCCAGCGAAGCGCGCCGGCGAGCCCGGATCGCCGTGGGAGGTCCGGAACAAGTCAAAGAATCCTGCCGGGATGCGAGAGGCACGCGATGGCTGGAAGATTTGTGGCAGGATCTCCGCTACGCGCTGCGGACCATACGGCAGCGGCCCGCGTTTGCCGCGGTAGTGGCATTGACGCTGGCCTTGGGCATCGGCTCCACGACCCTGATGTTCACTGTGCTGAACGGCATGCTCTTCAAGCCGTTTCCCTATCGCAGTCCCGAAAGGCTGCTTTCGCTTCAGGAGAAGACCGCCAAAGCGACGCAGTTTGGCGATCTGTGGGCGTTCGCCTACCCCAACTTTTTGGACGTCCGCAGCGCGGTTCGATCGATAGAAGCCGCGGCGTGGCGCTTTACCGGCGGCACCGTCAGCGAGCCAGGAGACGCTGAGTATATCCAGGTGTGTGAGGTCTCGGCGGAGTTCCTTTCGATTCTTGGAATCTCTCCCGCGATCGGCCGGGACTTTACCTCGCAGGAGGACCAGGCTGGAGCGGCTCCCGTGGCCCTGATCAGCAACTCGCTCTGGAAACGGAAATTCGGCGGCCGGGAGGACGCCATTGGAGCAACCCTCACGTTCAATGGCCAGCAATATGCCATAGTGGGTGTCCTTCCCGCCAGCTTTCAACTTGCCGATGACTCCGTCGATCTGATGACTTTGATCGGGCAGAATACGCAGCCTGTCATGAAAGCCAGAGAAGCTCACCCGCGCATCGGCGTGTGGGCCCGCCTTCGGGACGGCGCGACAGTGGATCGCGCACGATCCGAGCTCGCCGTTGTCGCCAGCCGTTTGGCCGCCGAATATCCCCGCTCCAACGAAGGCCGCACGTTTATTATCGACCCGTTACGTCCGAACACGGGGAACGCCGGTTCCACAATGTGGCTCCTGTTTGGCGCCGTGATCCTGGTTTTATTGATTGGCTGCGTCAACATCGCCAGCCTCCTGGTAGCGAGGGCGTCCACGCGTGGCCGCGAAATGGCTGTACGCGTCGCGCTGGGCGCCGGTCGAGCGAGATTGGTCCGGCAGTGCCTGACGGAGAGCATTGTGTTGGGCCTGATCGGAGGAGTCCTCGGAACACTGATGGTGTTCCTTACGCTCCGGCCGTTCATCTCGCTGTGGCCCGGCAGTCTGCCCAGAGCACAGGAGGTGCAGATAGATTGGCGCGTGTTCGCATTCGCGATTTCCGTGTCGCTGGTGAGCGGCCTGCTCTTCGGAGTCGTTCCGGCATTGCGCGCGCCGGCTAGAGAGCTCGAACGATCGCTGCGGGCGGGATCGCGTGCATTGGTCGGTGGATCACGGCGGCTTCAGAGTGTCTTGGTTGCGAGCGAACTGGCACTGGCGGTTGTACTGTTGGTGTCGGCAGGGATCCTGGGCAGTACATTTCTGCGATTGTCCGCCCTCGACCCTGGCGTCGATATTCACAACGTCCTGGTGACTCGTCTCGCGTTGTCGCCGAGCGTCGTTACGGATCCGGCGCGCATACGTGCGGATTGGCAAGACATCCTCGACCGCGCTCGCGCTTTACCCGGCGCGCGGTCCGTGGCGATGGTCGACACAGTCCCGATGCGCGAGGGCAACAATCAGCTTGGCTACTGGACGAGTTCGGCATTGCCGCCGCGAACGGAGCTGCCGCTATCGCTTGCCTCCAGCGTCACGCCCGACTATCTCAACGCCATGGGGATTAAGCTGCGCGCGGGCCGGTTCTTCGATGGGAATGACCGGATGGACAGCCAGCCCGTAATCGTCATTGATGAAGTTTTAGCGCGCCGGGCATTTGGCGACTCGCCGGCGGTGGGAAAGCAGTTGTGGATTCCCGACATGGGATCGGCGCCACAGCAAGTCATCGGAGTGGTCGCGCACGTTCGCTACTGGGGAGTCGACGACGACGACCAAGCGCAGGTGCGGGCTCAGTTCTACTACCCGTTTGCGCAAGTACCCGACCGCTTGCTTCGGCGATGGTCCGAAGTGATGTCCGTCGCCGTGCGCACGGAGAACGCACCTCTGGGAATCGTGGAGCCGCTACGCCGCGCGATCCGGACCACAGCGCGTGACCAGGTGCTAACTGAGATCCGCACCATGGACCAGTTGGCGGAAGCGACGCTGGCGCGCCACCGGTTCCTTCTGGTGCTCATTGGAGCCTTCGCCGGAACGGCTCTGCTGCTGGCGTGCATCGGGATTTACGGCGTTCTGGCGTTTCTGTCCCGCCAGCGTGTGCCCGAATTCGGCGTGCGCATGGCGCTGGGAGCCGATGCCAGAGACATTCTGAGGCTCGTACTGCGGCAGAGCGTTGGAATGATCGGGGCGGGGGTCACGATCGGCTCGCTCCTGGCTTACGGGACCGAACGATTGCTGCAACGCTGGGTATCCGGTGTTCAGTTAGGCGATCCGGTTCCGTTTGTATCTATGGTCGCGGTCCTTATTGGAGCGGCTCTCGCCGCGAGCATTGCTCCGGCGCGGAAAGCCAGCCGGATAAGTCCAGTGACCGCGCTCCGGCAGGAGTAGCCGCGGGTCGGTGGAGGTCTTAGTGTTTTTTCGGCAAGTCGATCAGCACGATATCCGAATTCTCCCGGAGCCGGTCGAACACAATTTGCTTTCCATCTGGCGTGATATCGAACGTCCTTGTCAACCGGCTGTCGAAATTAGCCAGCTGGCGGGTTTTCTTTGTGGCTAGGTCCAGTATCCAAAAGTTCTCGGGGGCCACCTGGGATATGGTTGGCAGTATACCAGCTCGGAGCGTCCTGGCACGAACCTGTAATGTTCGGTGTTGACCCGCACTCGGATGCCTGGAGCATCTAAGGGCGTGCCGTCGGGGCGGATCATCAACAAGGGCCCGGTTGCCGAAACCACTGGACCGGTGTAGACAATCACGGAGCCATCCGGGGCCCACAGCGGGTTTGATGCCGCCCCACTCGTCAGCCGCGCCGGATCGCCACTATCAACTGGAATTTTGAAAAGCCCGGGTCCTTTGCCATCGTTCCCGGCGGCCACGATCCAGTTTCCATCGGGCGACCAACTTGCAGCACTGGTTACTTCAATCGCGGTCCCGAGAGGGCGCACATCGCCGCCGTCGGCGGAAAGCAGATTCAAGGTACGTTTGCCTTGCTTGCGGAGAATCACCGCAACGCGACGGCCATCGAAGGATACAGCGGGTGGCTCGAAGAGCGCGCCATCGGCGCCTCGCCAGATTTCAGTCGCCTGTCCGTTTTCGTAGCGCCAAAGCCCATCGCCCCCGCCTCTTGAGGACAAATAGAAAAGGGACGTCCCTCTGTAGCGCGGAGCGTAGGCTCGCACGCTAGGCAAACTGACGGACTTCACGTCCTTTTCATCTGCGGGCCGATCGAGGATGGGGATACTCCATAAGTTGGCCGTGGGGTTCGAGACCGTGACGACCAGACAGCGCCCGTCTCCACTCACGTCCACCGAAGTGTACACCTCGAGTCCGGAGCTTATGCGCCGGGTAACCTTGCGCTCCGTATCCAGGGCCCAAAGCCACGGTCCCGCGCCATTCTGATCGGGAGATACATAGAGGAGAGTCCGGCTGTCCAGCGGGGCCAGATAACGCACGTCGCTGTTGTGGTTTGTCAGGCGTTCCGGCGTTCCGCCCGACGTCGGAATGCGCCAGATATCCATTTCTCGCGCGTCCCACTGGCCGCTCACGAAGTAAATCCACTGTCCGTCACTCGACCAGACGGGGAAGTGATTGTGTTCACCCGGCCCAAGTGTGAAGATCTGTTTCGAATTGGAGCCATCGCGGTCGGCGATGAACAACGGGTCGCCATCGTCGTAGGGATGGAATACCACCTGCGAACCATCTGGCGACCACGCAGCTTCCATGGCGTGCTCGGATAGAAAAGGCCGCGGCGCTCCACCCATCGAGGGGATCAAACGCATTCGATCTCCACCGAGAATCGCGGAGAGCCAGACTTCCGAGCCGTCCGGCGCAAAGCCCGCATTCCTAACCAGTACGGAAGACCTCGTCCCTTTCGTCAAATTAACGAAGTTCCTGCTGCCAACCTGGCTAACCCATGTGTCCGTTGACCCGTCCCGGTCCGATCGGAAAACAACAAACCGGCCGTCCCGCGAAATAGCCGCGTCATTTTCCGAACCTTCAAAGTCCGTAAAACGTGAGAACCGGGCATCGGCGAGTGGATTTTCACTAGGCCTCCATGCGGCGCGGCCAATCCAGCCTGCGGCGACCATCACAAGAGCGATCCCAGCCGCTCCAAACCATAACCACTGTCGTCTGCGGGCGGGTGCCACAACAGATGCCACACCAGTTGCGCCGGGCACAACCCTGAGCGAACGGCGCAGATCGAGAGCAAGATCGGCGGCATGCTGGTAACGCTCTTTGGGATCCTTCGCGAGAGCCTTGTCCAATATGTCTTGAATCCAGACGGACACTCCGGCTAGGGGAGGGGCTTGATTGTGGATGATCGCGTGTAGCGTCTCTACCTGCGAACTGCCGCGGAACGGCCGTCGCCCTGAAAGCAGCTCATGCAGAATCACTCCCAGGGAGAAGATATCGGCGCGCGAATCCAGCGGGCGGGCACTCGCCTGTTCCGAAGTCACGGTGCCCATTGAAAACACGCAACTTGCTGATTCTCGGATCGTCCAAAGATTCCAAAAAGCCTAAAAGATCGGCCTACACACACATAAACACACACGCGAGCGGCCGTCCATGCGCCGTCGGCCCCCACTTGGGGCGGTGCCGTGAGGTGAACTTGCACGGCACTCGTGTGCTCAAACATCGGGAGGCGTGGAGCGGAGAGTCCGCGGAAAGAACCGACCAGGCCCTTCTCATCGCCGCCTTCCAGGGTTGTCGTCGTGATGCTTTGCGGCGACCAACCGGACGGTCTTCATGAACGGGGCGATCCTAACCCCACGAGCCGCGGCGCTTGAGCGGATCAAAGCCCTGGTCCTCGACACTCTTCCCTCCCCTGAGAGTAAGCGGGCTTATGGTCAGGCCCTCGATGATTTCTTCCGCTGGTGTGGTGCGGAAGTGGCCGGTGGATTCACTAAGGCCACTGTCAACGCCTATCGAGTAGACCTCGAAGCACGGCTTCTCTCGTCTTCCACCATTAACCAGCGACTCTCTGCCATCCGCAAGCTCGCTTTGGAGGCTGCCGACAACGGCTTCATGTCCCCCGAGCAAGCCTCGGCGATTTCGCGGGTGAAGGGAGCCAAACAAGCCGGCATCCGTACCGGCCAGTGGCTGACTCGCGAACAGGCCGAACGTCTCATCTCTGTTCCCAATCCGGCAACGCTGAAGGGCGCGCGGGACCGGGCGTTACTGGCCGCTCTGATCGGCTGCGGCCTTCGACGCCGGGAAGCGACAACCCTTTCCGTCGAGCATATTCAGTTGCGTGATGCTCGTTGGACGATCGTAGACCTGATCGGAAAGGGCAGGCGAGTCCGTACTGTGCCGATGCCAAGTTGGACCAAACACGCCATCGACGCGTGGATGGCAGGGTCAGGGATTGATGGTGGCTTGGTCTTCCGCAGCATGGACAAGACCGGGCGCGTCATCGGAAAGAGCATGACGGCGCGCAGCGTCTTCGAAATCGTCCACTGCGCTGGCGCCACGATCGGCGTCCCCAATCTTGCTCCTCATGATCTTCGGCGCACATTTGCCAAGCTAGCGCACAAAGGTAAGGCCGCTTTAGAGCAGATTCAACTGAGTCTGGGACACGCATCCGTCACGACCACGGAACGGTATCTGGGCGTCAGACAGGATCTCTCGGACGCACCGTGCGACCACCTGGGGTTGACGATTGAGGTGCCTCGGTGACGCCGCCCGAGACCGCCACGAAAAATCCAGTAGGCCGTCCTCGCGTGACCGTCACACCGCTGCAGGTGCAGCAACTGCTGAGTCAAGGTGCTTCCTGGCGCCAAACCGCGAAGGCACTGGGGATCGGCACAGCGACGGCTATGCGCCTGGTCCCATCAAGAACGATAGAGTCCCGTCCCAAAATCGAAGAGACGAGTCCCAAAACTTCTGGTACATAACCCTGGGAGTGGCGGAAACCAAGAAGCCCTGGCAATGCCAGGACGGCCGAGCGGTTATATATCGCCTCCGCTAATGATGCTATGAAAGCGCTGCAGCGGGGCTTCGCGTAGACTGCGAGCGAAACCCCAAGCACAAGGAGGTGCTGCAGCAATATGGAACATTTTATCGGATGTGATGCACACAAGAAGTTTTCCGTCTTCGTCGCCGTGAACGAAAAAGGGCAGGCCGGCGAGGCGCTGCGGGTGGCGCACGATAGGCAGCTTTACCGCGAGTTTCTGGCACGGCTCCCTGCGCACTCAGCGATCGCGGTGGAAGCCAGCGGTAGCTACAGTTGGCTGGTCGATGAAATGGAGCGCTCGGGCCACCACCCCAGGCTGTGCAATCCGCTAGAGGCCAAGCGGCGCATGGGGCTGACCAACAAGACTGACAAGCTGGACGCCAGAGGGCTGGCGATCCTGCTGCGCAATGGCACTTTGCCGGAAGTCTGGATTCCGCCGAGCGAGTTACGCGATCAACGTGAATTGCTTCGCCTGCGCATTTTCCTGGTGAGGCTGCGCACGCGAGTGAAGAATCGCATCCACGGCACCCTTGCGCGTTACAACGTGCAGGTACCGGGAGCAGATCTCTTCGGAGTCGCAGCTCGTTTGGAGCTCGGAACGCGGTTGCCGGAACTGCCGCTGCACAGCCGCGAGGCAGTCGAACAGGAATTGGCGACGCTGGATTTTCTGGAAACCCAGATCGAATCAGCTGAGCAGCGACTGGAAGCAATTATGAAGGTGAGTGTGGAGGCGGATCTGCTGAAAACGTTGCCGTGCGTGGGAAAGATTCTCAGCATGGTTCTGATGCTGGAGATCGGCAGAGTGGATCGATTTCCGACAGCCGCGCATTTGGCAAGTTACGCTGGGCTCGTGCCGCGCGTGCACTCCAGTGGTGGTCACACGCGGATGGGCCAGGTGTGCGGAAATGTGAACCGGAACCTGAAGTGGGCTTTTGTGGAAATCGGCAATTTGGTAGTGGTTAACCAACGCCGGCTTGCCGGAACTCATGTGGTTCGGTTGTATCAACGGATCAGACGAGCCAAGAATCATCAGAAAGCGGTGGTAGCCGTGGGGCGTCACTTGGCCGAGGCAGCTTGGTGGGTGCTCACCAAGCTGGAGGTTTATCGCGAGCCGCAGGGCGCGCAACAAGTTCTTTCGTCAACGCACGGGTAAGCGCGTTTAATCCGCTAGCCCATTGAGGCTGACTAATGATTGCGACACCCGAACGGCGGAATAGGCTCATGCAGAAGTTGAAGGCGGAGACATGCTTCCGACGAAAGAACGGAATCTGAGAATGAGCGAAACAGACGAAACGAGTCGAGAGCAAAGGAGAGGCTCCTCTGGGGACTCTGTCCCCAGACCCCTGGGATTTATCGCTTTGATGCCATCCCAGTGAATCAATCTCGCGGCCGGGGCTCAGTATTCGCCGAACCCCGGCCTGGTCTTGGCCCCGGAGTCGGCGCTCAGCTTGCTTCCCAGCATTGGCTTATCCTCCGCTCCGGTCGCTTGTAGTGTATTCGCGAAAGCGGTTATATGCAACCATGGAACGAAAAAACACTTGACGTTCGCAGCGCTTTCAGACATGCGGATTAACAGGGCCAAGCCTTACCGTCTGCACCCGGATCACTCGAGGAAGGCGCGGGTTGAAGCGCCTGCGCGACTTGCGCGCCCGGTTCCTCCTGGAATCGACTCAACGCGGACGGCGTTGCGCCGCGGGCAAGGTTGGCATGCCAGCGCCGTACGCGGGATCCCTGTGATGGTCAGGCTTCGGCTCCCGACTTAGAGGCAAGATGTTCATATTCGGCTGCGAACCACCATCTTGTGACATAATTATCGGCGAATGTTTGTTTTGTTCGAAGCGCTCGTACTTACGAGTCGGGGCGACGATTCTTTCACTCCGGGCCTGTTGTGAGTCAACTAGACACCCAGAAGATGCTTGAGAACGTCTTCGTTGCAGACGAGCTGAAGTCTTTGGCGCGCCGCAAAAGCCGTGACGAGGAGTTCCACACAGCCCGAAAGCAGGAGATTCCGAATCTTTTGACTGAGGGGTGGAATTTGCAACGCGAGAACAAAACTGGTGCGCGGCTATCCCGCCCGAAGCGCCGTGACGTACTACTAGAAGACCGCGTTTGGTCGCTGCTTTATACTTTGGGATTCAACCATCTTTCGGGTGAAGGCGGGGCGTTTCTGCACTTAGATCCGAAAAAGAACAACGGACCCAAGAACCAGATCGACGTCGTTGGTCTTGATCCTGAGGTCGCCATTGCAATTGAATGCAAGTCCGCCTCTGCACCAAGAAGGGATCCGAAATTCCAAGAGTCGCTGGCGAAGCACGGCTTGATCAGAGAGCGCTTCGCCAATGCCGCAAATGCGCAGTTTCCTTTACCTCATAAGCGCGTCGCGGTCCTCGCTATCTTTACCTGGGATCTTCTGCTTTCGGAAAATGACCTTCAACGAGCCGAAGAGCAGAAGATAGCGCTGCTGAATGAGAATGATCTCGCCTATTATGAACAACTGGCGGCCCACCTGGGACCAGCTGCAAAGTATCAATTATTTGCTGACCTGCTACCCGGCAAGCAAATACACGGCCTTCGGCTGGCCTTCCCTGCCATAGAAACCAAAATGGGGAAACACACATGTTTCTCATTTTCGATGACACCGGAGTACCTGCTGAAGATCGCGTACGTATCACACCGGGCCAAGGGTAAAGCAAGGGATGTTGACACTTACCAACGCATGATCAAGAAGGGAAGGCTCAAGAGGATACGGGAATATATTCGCGAAAACGGAATCTTTCCGACCAACATTGTCGTCAGCTTTGAAGGTCGCAGGTCCGTACGGTTCGAGAAGCGGGAGCAACAAGGCGGGGCTGAGGGCGCTCGATACGGAACACTTCATCTAAGAGCTTGCTGAAATAGCGTCCGGGAACACCACTGGCACTTCGTAGGGAGCACTGTTACCGGCAGAAGGAGGCGTCGCGAGGCGCCCCCGCAGTCGGCAACCGGGCCTCTCAGTGGGCCCCGGAAGCGCCGCTCAACACACCGCGGCCCGGAGCTTTGGAATGCGCCACAAGTTGAAGGCCGCGGCAGTGAAGGTGAACAACCACCAGAGATTCTCGATGCCTCGCAGCT
>JAIQFE010000060.1 GCA_020073445.1 Terriglobia bacterium | reverse complement strand
CCGCGTCACCTTCTGCATGCTCTGGAACTGTACTACCGGTTCTGCTCGCTGGACCTGGTGTTCGACAATTGCCGTCTTTTGAAAGAGGGCGTTCCGGCCCCGCCGAAGTTCACCGAGTACATGCGGGTCTGCGAGGAATCCTCAACGGCCAGCATCTATGATCAGATGCGCACCGATCTTGAGCCGTCGCTGACGCTCGCCTGATCCGCCGCATAAAACCAGTGAGCTGGGTCATCCTCTTCTTCGCGATTGTGTTTGAGGTGGCGGGAACTCTGACCCTCAAATTCACCGAAGGCATGACGCGGCTGTTGCCGACGGTCCTGATGTTCGCGTTTTACCTGGTGAGTCTCTTCGGTCTCTCCGTGGCGGTTTCGAAGATTCCCGTGGGTACGGCTTACGCGGTCTGGTCGGGGGTTGGCACCCTGATGGTGGCTTTGTTGGGCGTCTTCTGGCTGAAAGAGGAGGTAACGGTGCTGCGCTCCGTCTCCATGATGCTCATCGTGATCGGAGTGGCGGGCCTGTATCTCACCGGAAGTCATCAGTAGGGCTGAATCGCTCGTGCCTACCGCTGAGCAATGACTGATAGTGGTATACTTCGTGCAAAATCGCTGAAGGATTCGACCCTGTGAGTGAAGATCGCATACTCCTGCCACCAAATTGGTCCGACCTCCTAACGAATTACTTGTCGTCTGCCCCTCCCCAGTATCAGAATCAGTGGTTTCTCAATCAGGAGCTATCGCTAGACGGGTACAGCTTCGTGCGCTGCCGCTTTGATTCATGCACGCTATACGTGCGCAAGGGAACGTTCCTTCTGGAAAACTGCTTCTTCTCAAGTTGTCGAATCATCTTTGGCGACGAAGCGCAAAAAGTAACGAAGCTCTTTACGCTTTTTCAGCAGTTAACCGATAAGGTGACACCCACCTTAGCCCCCACCATTGAGAGCGACCACACCATTTCGATCAAGTAACTCTTAATGGAACCACCTAGTCCAGGCCCCAGGATTCAGGGACAGATCGCGGCAGCAATTCGAGCGGCGCCGAAAGGTTCTCAGCGGGGCGCCTTTTCAATGGCGGTCGTCTTCGGGTTCGTGTTCGTGGTGTCGTTGGCGGCGAACATGTTCGCCGCGACAGTTCTGTCCACAGTCGGAGCCGTCTTTGGCCTTCTCGGCATAGCGGCGTGTTTCATCTACATGGTCTACGATCGACGTTCGTGGGCAGTAGACGCGCCGCCTACGGACATCTCCGTTAGTTATCCGGAAGGAGGAGGCGTCTCGGTTCGCACGGCGGCATCTAACCAGGCGGAAGTCCTGAAGTTCCTGAAACAGAATTTCCAGGGACGTAGGCCGAACCCACCGCCTGTCGGAGAGGTAATCGGTGATCCTAAGAGTCCGTCGGAACTTCGAAGGTATTCACCTGAACAGCAGGCTGAGATCCAGAAAAAAATCGCGTTGGCTCTGGCCCAACACGAAAACGAAATTGTCAGTCAACTCCCTGCGCGTTCGGAGCCTGGGCAACTTTTTCAAGGACCCGCAGCGGGTGATGAACCGTCCGATACGGCTCCGACGTAGAGCACACCAAGTCGGAACGAATTGTGGTGCCCGGGGTGGGACTTGAACCCACACACTCCTTGCGGAATAAGGGATTTTAAGTCCCTTGCGTCTGCCAGTTTCGCCACCCGGGCACGTTGAAAAAGCTCAACTTATTATGACACCCCTGCATTGCTCATCCCCACTGTAGTGGAAACTGGGATGCCTTCCCGGTTGTTGGACGGAAGGGCCGTCGCTGCGGCACGGGCAGCTAGTGAGAACAGCACTTACCGCCTACTGCGATTTGAAACGGCGAGCCAAATGCCTAGGGCGATCTGACAATTACTTTTGCTCGCGCTGATACGAAAATCAGAGTGCCGTCACTAAAGAAACGGAGGATCTATATGGCAAACGTTGTCGGTACTTGGTCTTTAACAACGGATTGGGGATGCGATGGTAGCATCACTGGTTCATTCAATCAGACCTTCAATGCGGACGGTACTTGGAGTTCGGCTCCGTTCGTTCACAATGGGCGGTGGTTCCAGGTTGAAGGACTCGTCACATGGACTTTCAACGACACTCCTAACCTGGTCTATGCGGCCAACCTTACTGGAAGTTGGATGGCGGGAATCCAGGGATATGAAACGTCTGGCGGGATCAAAGGCTGCTTCGGGGCCCATCGCGCTGGCGTACCAGCTGCGCTTCAGGCCGCAACGGCCGCCAAGAAAGTCGCTGATCCGCTTCTGGGCAAATAATCGGTCGCCAAGGGCATCGGCGAGCGGGCGAGGGCAGGCGAAACCGCCTGCCCAATCCCTCAGTGCAGCAGCAGGTTCGTGCTACCGCAGTCTGTCCGGTAACCTAAACTATCTGGCAGCATGCGCGAACTCGGCCCCTCGCAAATCCACCTCTGGCAGTATCCGATCGGCGACCCGCCGGATGCCCGGCACCTCGCCCGCGCCATGACTCTTTTGAGCGACGCGGAGAAAAATCGCTGCGCCGCGTTCCATATGGAAAAACACGCCGCCGAATACGCCCTGAGTCACGCGATGCTTCGGCTGGCGCTCTCCGAATACGCGCCGGTGCGGCCCGAGCAGTGGCAGCTCCTGACAGGTGAAAAAGGAAAACCGGAGATCGCCGCGCCGGCGCTCGATACTCCCCTGTGCTTCAACCTCTCGCACACCGACGGTTTCGCCGTTTGCGTCGCCGGCCGCTTCCGGCATCTCGGAGTCGACGTGGAGAACATGAACCGGAGAACCTCCCATCAGGAATTGGCGCAACGCTTCTTTGCTCCAGCCGAATCCGAGTACCTGCGAAGCCTGCCGCCCAGCCTTCAGCGAGAGGCTTTCTTTCGGATCTGGACCCTGAAAGAAGCTTATATTAAGGCCGACGGCAGAGGTCTCTCGATCCCGCTCGACTCTTTCTGTTTTCGGTTCCCGACGGAGAATCCCGCGCAGGTCGCCCTCGAGTCGAATGCCCAATCGAATCCAGATCACTGGAGTTTTTTCGAGTTCCGGCACGGCGAGGATTACAGGATCTCGATCGGCGCAAAAGGTCCCGCCTCGGGCACACTCCAAGTACTTCGCCTCGAAGCCGCGACTCTGTTTTGAGCGAAGCAGCGCACCCTTAGTGAGTCCCCTCGCTCATGCCCCGCACACGCCCTCCACGCTACTTCCTGCCGAAACGGGGTATCAGTAAGCCAAGGGCGGCTCCTGCGGCGAATCCAATCGCGACAGCGCCGAACGGGTGTTGCCTGATATTGTGAGCGGCTTCCTCAAGCCCGTCCTCGACCGCGTACCGGCTTCGTTTCAACGATCGCCGAGCCGCCGCTACCCCATCGTCCACCTTTTCGGTAATGGCTGCCTTCGCGTCGTTCACGCCCTTCTCGACCCGATGGGCAGCTTCCTTGACTTCTTTCCCGAGGCAGGTCGCGCAACTCCCGCACATCCTGGAGCACACCGACGGAGCTTTTTCGGCCCTAGGTTCTTCCACAGCGCTTTTCATGGGATTTTTCTCCTGCTGTCAGGGCCAGCAAGGGGAGTGCCAAACATCCTGATTCACCCAGGACGATCTCGATTCGCCAAAGTTACTAGAACGCCGTTTATCGAAACATCGCCCCGGCCGTGGTCCATTCCGCGGCGAAGCGTTCGATCAACAAGTCCTGATCCAGTTCGAAGCCTTCGAACGCTAGCGGAGGCATCTCAACCATCGGAGGCGCCGGCAACAGGGACATCCCGGCCGCATTCACCAGACGGTCGATCTGCGAGACCGCCATCGCCAGCGAGATCTTGCCCAAAGCAGCCGGCGCGTTGTCGGGTTCGTGATGATATTCGGCCGCAGTGCGGATCGATTCGCCCAGTCCCCAGTAGTCCACTGCCAGGGCCGACAACTCCGCATGGTCGATCTGGAGCATGCGCCGTTCGCTCTCCAGGTGCGACTCGCATGTCACAGCCGAGGCCGTCACGATGGTTTCGTATTGCTCGGGCATGGCGACCGCGATCACCAGCTTGCCCACATCGTGAAACAGGCCCGCCAGAAACGCGTCCTCTGCGTCCTCCAAAGGCACCATCTCCGCCAATAACTCCAGGAACATCCCCGTCGCCACCGAGTGCAGGTTGAAGCGCGTGACCGAGAAACTTGGCGCGATCTTGCGCTTCCCAAACAAGTTGGAAATCGATCGCGCCAGGGCGAATTTCCGAACGGCTCCCAGGCCGATCATCGCGATGGCGTGCTGGATCGAACTGATCGGGTGGGACCGGCCGAAGGCGGCAGAGTTGGCAATCCCCAGGATCTGGGCCGAAAGCAGGGGATCGCGTTCGATCAAGACCGCCAGTTCGTGGACTTCGCAATTGCGGCGTGCCAGGCGGCCCAGAAGCTGCGTGGTGGTCGGCGACAAGGCTGGCACCTTTGCCAGGCCGAGAAAAGCCTGCTTCCTGGTGTAGCTTCGCCGATCTTGCTTACTTAGAGTTGCAGAGGACATTCCCACCTCTCCATATCGCAAGGGGGCTCGGAGATTTCATGAAACTTTTCTGGAGAGTCCGCCGGGCTTGACCGCACTATTTTGTACCCCGGTATGGGCTAAGCATGGCTAAGGCGTTGGTCGGATTCCTATTCAGCGCGCTGACGCTAGGCGCAATGACATTAGACGAAGCCTACGCGGCTTTGCGGGCCAAGAATTACCAGGAAGCCATCCGGGGTTTCGAGCAGGCCGCTAAGCTCGATCCAGGGCACGCTTCGATCCGTAAAGACTTGGCCTACACGCTGTTGAAGATCGGCGAAACCGAAGCCGCGCGCGACCAATTCGCGGAAGCAATGGCGCTGGATCCGGCCGACGATCAGGTCGCGCTGGAGTACGCTTTCCTGTGCTACGAGACCAAACAGCAAGCGGCCGCGCGCCGGATTTTCGATCGGCTCCGGAAGTCGGGTAACTCGACCGCGGCGCAGGCCTTTGAGAACGTCGACCGTCCTTTGCGCGAAGGGATCGTGCGCTGGAAGCAGGCGCTCGAGCTTTCCCCCGACAATTTCAGCGCACACGAAGAGCTCGCTAAGCTCGCCGAACAGCGCGACGATCCCGATCTGGCCGCCGAGCAGTATCAGGCGGCTTGGAAGCTACGTCCCGCGCGCCGCGACCTGCTGGTCGATTTAGGCCGCGTGTGGCTGGAGCAGGGCCAGACCACGTCTTCAAAAATCGAGGACGCACACGCAGCCCTGCTCGCGGCTTCCCGCGCGTCCGAGCCGCGCATTGCCGAGCAAGCCCGCGAACTTTTGCCGCCCCGCTACCCGTATGTCTACGAGTTCGAGAACGCCCTGGTGCTCGACCCTTCGAATGACGCGCTTCGCCGCGAGCTCGCGTACCTGCATCTGGCGATGGGCGACAATTCCATTGCGGAGAAGCAGTTGCAGGCGCTGCCGCCGGCGCCCCAGGCGGTTCCCCCGGCACAAGAAAACAAACTGCCGCAGAACACATCGAATGACAACAAGCTGCTCGGCGAACAGAGCCTGGACAAAGGATACCTGGGTGACGCCCTTAGGTATCTTCACGCGGCTCAGGAAAACGATCCTATGGATTTCGAGGTCATGCTGAAGCTCGGCTGGGCTTACAACATCCTCAAGGACGATCGCGACGCGGTGCGCTGGTTCAGCCTCGCGCGCTACAGCCCGGACGCGAAGACGGCATCGGAGGCATCCAAAGCCTATGGGAATCTAAACCCCTCGTTGCGGCTGCTGCGAACCACGGTGTGGGCGTTTCCTACCATCTCGACGCGCTGGCGCGATACTTTCGTCTACGCGCAGGCCAAAACCGAATTGCGGGTCGCGTTTCCCATTCATCCATACCTGAGCGTGCGATTCATCGGCGACGCGCGCGGCGCTGTGCGCCTGGGCGCCAATATCTCGCCGCAGAATCTCTCCGAACGCAGCGTGATCGTGGGCGCCGGACTGGCGAGTACGCCCTGGCGCGGCCTGATGGCCTGGTTCGAAGCCGGCGAAGCGCTGCGTTACCAGATCCCGCACGGCGAGAGCGGCACCGCGCTGCCCGATTACCGTGGAGGCATTTCCTACGCGCACGCCTTGCGCGGACCACGCCGCCTCTTCGCAGAAACCAACGACGACGGCGTGTTCATCAGCCGTTTCGGGAACGATAGCCTGCTGTATTCGCAGAACCGTACCGGCCGGACCTTCGGCGAAAACGTCCAGGTCTACTGGAACTGGAACGCCACCGTGGACGCTACGGGCGAGTATTGGGCCAATACGGCCGAGACCGGTCCGGGCGTGCGCTTCCGGCTGAATCCTCTGCAGTTCACGGTGAATTTCCTGCGCGGCGCGTACCTGGTGAATCAGTACAATCCGTATCGTCCCAACTTTAACGACGTGCGAATCGGAGTCTGGTATGCGTTCACTCATTAGCTGGCTATTCCTGTGTGTCCCATGCACTGCGGCGACCCTCACCTTCCACGTCGCCGGCGACGATCCTGGCGGCTGGCCCGCGATTCTTTCCTCCATCGGCTTGCAGAAGGCGACGGTAAAGGGAGACATCGAAGTCATTCCCTCCGCCGCTACAACCACGGAAAGCGCTGCGGCCACAGAGAAAGACTGGACCCCTCGCGTCGAGCACGGCACGATTCTCATCCTCGAAGGCACCTCGCCTCTCGCGGCCTCGTTCGGCTTCCGCGCCACCCCCCAACATATCTCCGTTCAAAGCGTCGAGGATCTGCGTGCTCCCCAGTTGAGAATCATCTGGGAACAAGCCGCCGATCTGCCGCGTTTCGAAATTCCGGAAACCGCGCGGGTCTTCTCCCGCGAGCGGCATGAGAAAACGCCGCTGGTGGCCGGGTTCCGCCGCGGCGCAGGCGCGGTTCTGTGGATCGCCACCTCTCCGGGACCGCACGGCTACGATCGCTTCCCCTATCTGCCGCAGGCACTCGCCGATCTCGGCCTGACCGCTCCCTTTCGATCCGCGCACCTATGGGCGTTCTTCGATTCTTCCTACCGCTCGCGCGTCGATCTGGACTATTTCGCGCCGCGCTGGCGGCAAGCCGGAATCGCCGCGCTGCACGTCGCGGCCTGGCACTACTGGGAGCCCGATTCGCAAGCCGACGAATACCTGCGGCACCTGATCGACGCCTGCCATCGCAACGGCATCCAGGTTTACGCGTGGATCGAACTGCCCCACGTGAGCGAACGCTTCTGGGACCAGCACCCGGAGTGGCGCGAAAAGACCGCCTTGCTCCAGGATGCACTGCTGGATTGGCGCAAGCTCATGAATCTGACCAATCGCGCGGCGTTCGCCGAAGTTTCGCTCGGCCTGCGCGGACTAATCGACCGGTTCGATTGGGACGGCGTGAATCTGGCCGAGCTGTATTTCGAATCGCTCGAGGGCTACGCCAATCCTGCCCGCTTCACCCCCATGAATAGCGATGTGCGCCGGGAATTCCAGGCATCGTCCGGCATCGACCCGCTGGATCTGTTCAAGCCCGGCGCCAGCGCCGCGTCGATGGGGAAATTTCTGGAGTTCCGTGCGGATCTGGCTCGCCGCCAGCAGGCCGAATGGATCGCCCAGGTCGAGGACATCCGCAAATCGAAATCCTGGCTCGATCTCACGCTGACCCACGTCGACGACCGATTCGACACCAGCATGCGCGAGAAGATCGGAGCCGACACTTCCAAGACGCTGCCGTTTCTGGCGCAGCACGATTTCACGTTTCTGATCGAGGACCCGGCCACCATCTGGAACCTGGGCCCGCAGCGCTATCCCCAGATCGCCGCGCGTTATCAGGCCTTGACGCCGCGGACAGAAAAACTCGCGATCGATATCAACATCGTCGAACGGTATCAGGATGTCTACCCGACCAAGCAGCAAACCGGTTCCGAGCTGTTTTCGCTGCTGCACGTCGCGGCGGCGGCGTTCCCACGGGTAGCCGTATACTTCGAGAACTCGATCCTCGCGCCGGATCTAGCCCTTCTTCCGTCCGCCGCGGCTACGGTGCAGCGCGCGGAACGCTCGGGCGACAAAATGATCATTGAATCACGCGCTAGCGTGGGCGCGATGTGGACCGGCCCCGCGCTGGTCGATGGGCGGCCCTGGCCGGTGGCATCCGATACCGTCGTGTGGCTTGCGCCCGGCTCGCATTCGATCCAGCCGGCCGCGGTCAAGCCCGTCCTTAGGCTGCTCGATCTGAACGCCGAGCTTCACTCCGCGTCCGCGATCGCCGGCGGCGTCGAATTCACCTACCGTAGCAGCGCCCGCGCGCTGGCCACTTTCGAAACCCTTCCCGCGAGTTTCCAAATCGACGGCGCAGAGGTTCACCCGATGACGGTCGGCAACGTGGTGATGCTGCCCCGCGGCCAGCACGTCGTCACCGCGCTGAAGTAGCCAGTTCCCGTGCGTGCTCGAAAACTTCCCGCAGCATCGCCGCCGTCAACTTTCCCGTCGACGTGTTCTGCTGGCTCGGGTGATACGACGCGATCAGCGCAGCCAGTCCCGGCCCAGGCCGGTAGACGCGATTGTGCCCGAATGGAAATGCCGCCAGGCTCTTGATCGCCCCGCGATCCCGCAGAATGCCCAGATAGGTCCGCATCGCCACGCCGCCCAACGCGACGACCACCCGCACTTCTTTCAGCAGATCCAACTCGCGCTCCAGATACGGACGGCAGCGAGCTAGTTCCTCGGGCAACGGCTTGTTATCCGGAGGCGCGCAGCGAGCCGCCGCCGTGATGTAGGCGCCCCGCAGCTCCAGGCCATCCTCGCGCGAGCGGCTCTCGGCCTGCGACGCGAACCCAGTCTCATAGAGCGCACGATACAGAAAATCGCCGGAGCTGTCGCCGGTAAACATCCTTCCCGTACGATTGGCCCCGTGCGCCCCCGGCGCCAAGCCGACCAGCAGCACTCGCGCATGCGGATCGCCGAAACCCGGCACCGGTTTGCCCCAATATTCCCAATCGAGGAAGGCGCGCCGCTTCACGCGAGCCACCTCGCGGTCGTAGGTCCGCAGACGCGGGCACAGCTCGCACGCCGTGATTTGCCGGTTCAGAATTCTAAGCGCGTCACCCAACCTGCCTTTGTACCGCATAATAAAAAGCGAATGCAGGCCAAGGGGTTTAAATCACCCGAAGTGGTTCTGATGGTGGTTGCGGGACTCGCGGTAGCCATCCTGGGGCCCTACTCGCTCTACCTCCTGATGCCGCACGCTCCCCGGGTGTCGACGCAGGAAACGAAATCGGGGCCTCCGGGGATCGATCTGGATGTCAGCGAGCTGGACACGCTTCCGGATTCCCTTCGCGACGGGGCGATGTTGCTGATGTCTACCGAAACGCCCGAGCCTCCCGATGCGATCGCGAATCTCCCAGTGGCCAGCGGCCAGGATGTTCTGCGGCCGGTCTCGGAAGCCGTGGAAGAGACGCAGCCGGTGCTGTACTGGTCGGCCGCGTTCGGCGAGCCGCCCTACACCGTGTCCGTAACGGACGAGCACGGTCAGGTGATCGCTCGAGCTCAAGGGATTCAGAATACTTCCTGGATGGTGCTGGCTCCGCTGCGCCGCGGCGGCGAGTACACCTGGCAGGTCACCGTCGCGGGCGCGACTGAGACGGCATCGTTCCGCGTCCTGGACGACGGTCAATCCACGCTGTGGCGGGCGATGCTGGCCGCGCACCGCGATTCCCATCTGGTGATCGGGTTGGTCGCGCAACAGCTGGGAATGCTCGCGATCGCCGAGCGAGAGTATACCGCCGTCACCAAATCCTTCCCAGAATCAAGCACTGCCGCGCTGCTGCTCAACAATATTACGGAGCTGCGGAATCGGTAATGACTCTTTCCGAGCCGCGACAGTGATGGAGCAGTGTTATGCGTTTGCGCGCTAGAACTATACCGCCGCCGCCGGTGCGACTTTCTTGCGGGTGCTGCGCCGCTTCTCCACCGGAGGCGTGCGGTCGCTCTTCTTCAGGTTGGGGAGGACGATGGATAGAACGAACTTCTTTTCCCCGTGGTCGTCCCACTTGATCACGATGTATTCCTCGTTACAGGACAGCACGCTTCCCAGGCCGAACTTGGCGTGTTCTACTTGGGCGCCTTGTGCGAAGGCTGGTTTAGTGGCCATTTTTCCTCTTAATTTATTGTAACAAAGGCAGGAAATATGGGTAGTGTCCCAGTTTGAGACACTACCGAATTAGCCGGGTCTTACCGTGGCAGCGTCTGGAACACCCGCTTGGGCGTGGAGGAAACGCGTTGGTGCTTCACGTTTGCCCGCATGGTCGATGTGGTGGCGGAACTCGTGGACGGTGCGCTGTCATAGGCAACCTGTAGACTCGTGGCGGAGGGCCCGCTAAATTGCAGGGCAGCGACCGCGGAATAGTTCGACCCGCCGTCGACCAGAACCTTGATGACGCCCGACGGCAAGGGCGTCGTAACTATTTTCGAAAGAAGTGCGCCGTATGTCCCTCCTTCCCCGAAACTGCCGTCGCTGAATACTGGAAGGGGGGCCACGGAAGGGGTGGTGCCCGTTCCGGCAAGGTTTCCCGCGCTGTCGTAAACCCGCACCGTGTAGCTGGTGGCAAGGGTGTCCTGGTTGTAGATCACTAAAGAAACAAAGTGTGTAGCATCATTGATGCCGGTTGCCGACCACTGGGGCCATGCCCCTTGAGGTTGCACGGGAGAATAAAAGAAGTCCCACGAGATCGGTACGCTCAGCGACCACGGTTGGATGGGTAAAAACGAATAGAGCAACTGCGGGAGCACAGTTTCGCACGTCATGGCGTTGGGACAGTAGATGATCGCGTACACCGAGCCGGTCTGCGTGGTGGGGTAGTGCTGCGTCGCCTCACTCGGAGCACCAAGCAGGCGCACTTCCGAGGGCTGGTTCGCATTTAAGGCGAAGTTCACATCACTACCGGAGGCCGGGAACAAACTGGCGCCAGTCGAGGTGTCTAACGATAGGTTGTTTCCAGTCGGGTCATAGAACGAATAGTCGACGCCGATGGCGCCGGATGCCGGCGCGGACACGCGGATCGAAGTGCCCCACGTCCCGCCCGCGGCCAGCCATACAAAAGTCCCCGTCACATAGCAGGAATACCCGATGGTCGTTCCCGCCGAGTTCGTAATGACAACGGGATTCTCCTGCAAAGCGGAGCAGTCCGGCGGCGTGGTTGACCAATACTGGGCTCCCGTTGTCGGTTGGCCGTGTAGCGCGGCGCCAGCCAGAGCCAGCAATCCTAAGAAACTTATCGATCTCATCGGCTTTCTCATTTTCGTCATGGCGAGAGGTCTTCCTGCCTTCACTCACTCTACGACGCTCGAACGCATGCGCCGGGGTACAACTTTAGTGTCGCCGAACTACGACACTCCTTGCCCGTAAGTACGTTTCAATACGTACTCTTGATGGAGGAGACTCCGGTGAAAGTCGAGCCGGGCGGCAGCTCGGGGGCAACCTGTAAACTTGTCGCGGAGTCCCCGTCAAACTGGAAGAACGCGACCGAGGAAAGGTTGGAGTCGCCGTCGATGGTGACCTTTAGGATCCCTGGCGGCAACGGTGTCTTTATCAGATCCGTCAGAAGAAACCCCACCGTGCTTAATACAGGAATCGACGGTGTCGTGGATTGCCCGATGAGTGCTCCGCTGCTGTCGAACACCCGAACGGTGAAGGTCGCCGCGAATCTGGATTGGTTGCAAATCGCGAAAGAAATCTTGTGACTGGCATCCTGGATCCCCGATGCCGTCCATCCGGACAAGATTCCCTTCGGTTGAAACGAAGAAAAAGAGGAATCCCACGAGATCGGCACGCTTAAAGACCACGGCTTGATGGGCGCAAAGGAATACAGCAATTGCGGAACCAGGGCGGCACACGTGGCTGCGTTGGGACAAAAGAATACCGCGTATACGAAGCCGGTCTGAGTGGTCCCATACTGCGGAGCGCCGCCGGTGGCGCCGAGCAGGCGGAGTTCCGAAGGCTGGTTGGCATTCAGCGCAAAGCTGACCAAATTGCTGGAAACCGGAACGGAGCCGTTGCCCGAAACAGTGTCCAACGTAATGCGCTGACCGTCTTGCCAAAAGCCGTAATTGACGCCGATGGCGCCGGACGCAGGCGCGGTTGCGCGGATCGAAGTACTCCACGCACCCCCCGCAGCCAGCCAGGCAAACGTTCCGCTGACCAGGCAGGAAACCCCCATTCCTCCCGAGGCGAGCGGGACTTGAATCGCCAGGGCATGCGCTGAAGAGCAATCGAGATTAGGATCGGTCGACCAATACTGCGCTCCGGTGGTCGGCGGCTGCTGCCCGTATAAAGTGGCTGCGGCCATCGTCATTAGTCCAAGGAAATAAGGCGTTCTCATGTTTGACTTCACACTTACCATAATCTAAAGACAATTTCTGTTTTGAAACTGGAACATAAAGGATATCTGGTGCGGAATCAGCAAGTTAAAGCTGGAAGGAACTTCGTGCTCCGGCCCGGTGTCTATTGAGCTGACGGGAAGCAGTGGAAGAAGCAGTAGAATTGGACTGGGTAGGTATGGCCGACACCAGCGTTGGGTTCCAATTCGAATGCAGGACGGAGACGTTTTCCTCTCCGGCAGCGCACGAAGAAGACTCGGCGCTGATCGCGGGGTTACGCGCTGGCGACGAGTGCGCCTATGAGATCCTCATCCAGCGCTTCGAGCAACCGGTTTACAACCTGGTCAGCCGGTTGGTAGACGATCCCGGGGATGCGGCTGACGTGGCCCAGGAAGTCTTTTTGAAGGTGTTTCGGAAAGTGGGCGGGTTTCGCTCCGAGAGTTCTCTGAAAACCTGGATTTACCGGATCGCGGTGAACGAGGCGCGCAACCAGCGCCGCTGGTTTATCCGGCATCGCGGAAAAGAAATCGGGCTGGAGTCCGAATCGGACGCCCAAGGTCCCCAGGACTGGCTGTCCGACCCCGGACGTAGCCCTTATCAGACGGCTTTGGACCAGGAAACGCACGCGCTGATCGAATCGGCGCTGCAGAAGGTGAGTCCCAATTATCGAGCGGCCCTGGTGCTGCGGGAAGTGGAGGGTTTGAGCTACGAAGAGATCTCCGATGTTCTGGAGGTTTCGCTGGGAACGGTGAAGTCCCGGATCCTGCGGGGTCGGGAATCGTTGCGGAAACACTTGGTCGACCGGCTGCAGGCGACTCCCCAGGCGGAGTTGCCGTTCGCCCTCGGGAGACACGTTGAGACACAAGGGAGTGACGCGGTATGAAACGTGAAGTCCACGAAGAACACGTGAGCATTATGCTACGGAGCCTGCCTCCTCGCGTGCCGCCCGCGGGACTGACAACGTCGTTGCGCGTGATCGCTTCGCGGGAGCGCAAGCGCCTCGTTGAAAATCGTAGTCTCGGCCAGATTTTCGTTTCGTGGCTGGACCGCACCCGTTTCATGCTGCGGGACATGCTGCGCCCCCTGATGTTGCCTGCCACGGGCGGCCTGTTTTCGGCCGTGGTTCTCTTCAGTATGTGGGTGGTTCCCACGTACCCCATGCGGGCCAAGATGGCCCTCGATATTCCGGCCGATCTTGCGGCCGCGGATGTTGTGGATGTGGTCAAAGGCTCCGCCGGCGTTGGGCTGAGCGATAGCGTGCTGCTGGATGTAGACGTGGACGATCAGGGCCATTTTGTGGACTACCAGGTGGTCAGCGGCGCATCCGCTGTGTCCGACCCGACCACCCGCCGCCGTGTCGAAAATCTGCTGTATTTCACCAAGTTCGCTCCGGCGACCTCCTTCGGAATGCCCATGGCCGGCCGGGCTCGCATTTTGCTGCTGCCCAGGTCCTGGATTTTCAACGTGGGCCGTTCGGACTGGCCCGGGATTTACGTCAAAGGCTGACCGCACAGTAAGCTAGTTCTACGTGGGTCGCCGCCTCGGCCAGCATTTTCTAAATCGTAAATCGACGCTCAACCACATCGCCGAAGCGGCATGTCCGGAGGGATCGTCCGGTGAGCGAACGCCTCTGGTCATCGAGATCGGAGCGGGCCGCGGCGCCCTCACCGAATGCCTGCTGGAGCGGGCTGACAAAGTCGTCGCCATCGAACTCGACCCGGTCCTTGTCCAGTATCTTCGCCAGAAATTTCGCGACGCGCTGGACGCTGGCCGTCTGATTCTGGTCGAAAGCGACATTCTGAAAGCCGACCTCGGGGCATGGGGACCGGCGGTGATCGCCGGGAACCTTCCCTATTACATAACTTCGCCGATTTTAGAGAGAATTTTCGCGGCTGGCGCGAGCTGCAAGCGAGCTGTCATCTTAGTTCAGGCCGAGGTCGCCACCCGCATCGTGGCCCAGCCGGGTTCCCGCGACTACGGATACCTGAGCGTCCTGGTCCAGGTCCAGGCCCGGGCCGAACGGCTGTTCGAGGTCCCGCGGGCGGCATTTCGCCCCCCTCCCAAAGTGGATAGCGCCGTGGTTTGCCTCGAGCCCGGCAACCCGGCGAAGGACCTGAGAATAGAGGATCTCCCATCGTTTCTAAAGTTTGCGGGACACTGCTTTCGCTACAAGCGAAAGACCTTGCGGAATAACCTTGCGGGCCTTTATGATCGGTTAACGGTCGAATCCCTGGTCGGACCCAAGGATCGGGCCGAGGCCCTGAGCGTCGCCGAACTCGCCCGGCTGTTTCAGGCGTTGACAACACGCCAGTCTGTTGTATATCCTACTTAGAGTACTTGTTTGGGTTGATCTTCTGCTCCTGTGCTACCACTCTCCTGATGGAGAGTCCGGCTAGGGGCCGGCCCCGAGGCTTCGCGGGATTCTACGCTCGCGTGAGTATGGGCTAGTCCGAAGTCTACTACCCTCGTTTTAAATTTGGGATCGGTTCCGGCTGTGTCTAGTATGTAGCGTCCAGTCCCCTGGTTCCTGGGTGGTTTCAACAGTTTTGATGTGCTCATTGCGCACGCGCGCGTTTGATGCGTGAGATACGCGGGATGCAGTGGGCTTGTGAGGAAAGAGTTTTGCCGACTTTTATTCAGCTCGTGCGCAAGGGCCGCCGCCCCACGCGCTATAAGACTGCCAGTCCGGCGTTGCAGGCTTGCCCGCAGCGTCGTGGCGTGTGCACTCGCGTGTACACCACCACGCCCAAGAAGCCGAATTCAGCGTTGCGCAAAGTCGCGCGCGTCCGGCTGACCAATGGAGTCGAGGTCACCACCTACATTCCAGGCGTCGGCCACAATCTGCAGGAGCACTCCATCGTGCTGATCCGCGGAGGCCGCGTGAAGGATCTTCCCGGCGTTCGCTATCACGTCGTGCGCGGCACGCTGGATACCGCGGGCGTTACGGATCGCAAGCAGAGCCGCTCGAAATACGGCGCCAAGCGTCCCAAGGGCGCCGCAAAGTAAGAGGAAATCATGCCCCGTAGACGCAGACCTGAAACTCGCGAAATCATAGCCGACCCGGTTTACAACTCGACTCTGGCCGAGAAATTCGTCAACTCCATGATGTGGGACGGCAAGAAGGCCGTTTCGCAGCGGATCTTCTACGATGCCATGAACAGGATCAAGGAGCGTTCGCAGGACGATCCGCTCAAGCTCTTCAAGAAGGCCGTTGAGAACTGCAAGCCGTTGCTCGAAGTGAAGACGCGGCGTGTGGGCGGCGCCAACTATCAAGTGCCGGTGGAAGTCCCCAATAACCGGCGCACCAGTTTAGCGATCCGCTGGATTCTGCAAAACGCGCGCACCCGTCCGGAAAAGAGCATGCCGGAGAAGCTGGCCAACGAATTGAACGACGCGGCCAATTCGCGCGGCGGAGCAATCAAAAAGAAAGACGACGTTCATCGCATGGCGGAAGCGAATAAGGCTTTCGCGCATTACCGTTGGTAACCCTTAGGTAACTGGAGTATGGCAAGAACCGTATCGCTCGAGAAAATGCGCAACATCGGCATCATGGCGCACATTGATGCCGGCAAAACCACAACTACGGAGCGTGTTCTCTATTACACCGGCAAGACCTACAAGATCGGCGAAGTCCACGAAGGCACGGCCGTCATGGACTGGATGGAGCAGGAACAGGAGCGCGGCATCACCATCACGTCGGCCGCGACCACCTGCGAATGGAAAGATTACACCATCAACATCATCGACACGCCGGGCCACGTGGATTTCACGGCGGAAGTCGAGCGCAGTTTGCGCGTGCTGGACGGAGCTGTCGCGGTTTTCGATGCCGTGGCGGGCGTTCAGCCGCAATCGGAGACCGTATGGCGGCAGGCCGATAAGTACCGCGTTCCGCGCGTCTGCTTCATAAATAAAATGGATCGCGTGGGGGCGGACTTCTACCGCTCCGTCGGAACCATTGTGGACCGGCTGAAGTGCCGTCCTGTAATTATTCAGCTTCCTATCGGCGCCGAGGATCAGTTCAAGGGTATCGTCGACCTGGTCAGCATGACCGCGCGCGTGTGGCGGGATGAGACGCTAGGCGCCAAGTACGACGACGTCGAGATTCCCGAGGAATTAAAGGCCGATGCAAAGAAATATCACGACGAGTTAGTCGAGGCCGTTTCCGAATCCGACGATCACCTGTTCGAGAAGTTCATTGAGGGACAGCCCATCACGGTCGACGAGCTTCGCGCCGGTGTCCGTAAGGCCACCATCGCGCAAAAGATTTTCCCGGTGATCTGCGGATCGGCGTTCAAGAACAAGGGTGTTCAGAATCTCCTCGACGCAGTCGTCGATTACCTGCCGTCGCCACTCGAAGTTCCCGCAGTCCAGGGTACCGATGTGGACGATCCGGAAAAGATCGTCGAGCGCAAGGCGAGCGACAGTGAACCCTTTTCGGCGCTCGTGTTCAAGATTATGACCGACCCGTTTGTCGGTCAGTTGGCATTCATTCGCGTTTATTCGGGCCGCTTGGGCGCGGGCGATTCGCTCTTCAATGTGGCCAAGGGCCGCAAGGAGCGCATTGGCCGCTTGGTTAAGATGCACGCCAACAAGCGCGAAGAGATTACGGAAGTTCTGGCGGGCGATATCTGTGCGGCGGTCGGCCTCAAGTCCGTCTCCACCGGCGATACCGTTTGCGACGAAAAGGCTCCGGTCATCCTCGAAAATATCGATTTCCCCGCGCCGGTCATTCAGCTCGCCGTCGAGCCCAAAACCAAGGCCGATCAGGAAAAGCTCGGCATGGCCATAGCCAAGCTGGCGCAGGAAGATCCGACTCTCCACGTTTCCACTGACCCCGATACTGGTCAGACCATTTTGGCGGGTATGGGCGAGCTGCATCTGGAGATCATCGTCGACCGCATGAAGCGCGAGTTCAACGTCGGCGCGAATGTCGGCAAGCCGCAGGTGGCGTATCGCGAAACCATTCGTAACATCGCCGAAGCGGATTACACGCACAAGAAGCAAACCGGCGGCAGCGGCCAGTACGCGCGCGTGAAGCTGCGTGTTGAGCCTCTCGCGGCGGGCGAGTACGAATTCGTCAACGAGATTCGCGGCGGATCCATTCCGAAAGAGTTCATTTCGGCGGTAGAGAAGGGCGCGGTGGAATCGCTCGAGCATGGCGTGCTCGCGGGCTACCCCATGTCCAACATCAAAATCGTCGTGTTTGACGGCGATTATCATGACGTCGATTCTTCGGAAATGGCGTTCAAGATCTGCTCTTCCATCTGCTTCAAGGAAGCGGCGCGGAAAGCCAAGCCGGTATTGCTTGAGCCGGTGATGCGTGTGGAAGTCGTTGTTCCAGACGAGTACATGGGTTCGGTGAACGGGGACTTGATCTCGCGGCGCGGGCGCCTCGAGGGCACCGAAATTCTGGGTTCGACTCACATCATCAAGTCGATGGTTCCGCTTTCGGAGATGTTCGGCTACGCCACGGAATTGCGCTCGCGCACGCAGGGGCGCGGGGCGTTCACCATGCATTTCGGACGGTACGAAGAAGTTCCGCGGAGCGTGGCGGAAGAGATTACCAGTAGGGCGCAAGGCAAGGCAGTTTCGTAGGGGCGAGGCGCGCCTCGTTCGTATTGATACGGAGACAGGGAGAGACACATGGCGAAGGAAAAATTTGATCGCAGTAAACCGCACTGCAACGTCGGCACGATCGGGCACATCGATCATGGCAAGACCACGCTGACGGCGGCGATTACGCAGACGCTGGCCAAGCACAATCCCAAGGTGAAGTTCCGGAGCTTCGACTCGATCGACAACGCGCCGGAAGAAAAAGCCCGCGGCATCACGATCGCGGTGGCGCACGTGGAGTATGAGACGGCCAAGCGGCACTACGCCCACGTCGATTGCCCCGGTCACGCCGATTACATCAAGAACATGATCACGGGCGCCGCGCAGATGGACGGAGCGATCCTCGTCGTGGCCGCCACCGACGGTCCCATGCCGCAAACGCGCGAACACATCTTGCTCGCCCGTCAGGTCGGTGTGCCCTACATCGTCGTCGCACTCAACAAGGTCGACATGGTGGACGATCCCGAGCTGCTCGAGCTGGTTGAGCTCGAAGTTCGCGAGCTGCTCACCAGCTACGGATACCCGGGCAACGATCTTCCCGTCGTGAAGGTCAGCGCGCTCGGTGCGCTCAACAAGGAAGAGAAGTGGGAAAAGACGGTCGATGAGCTGATGGAAGCCGTCGACACGTACATCCCGCAGCCGGCTCGCGAAAAAGAAAAACCGTTCCTGATGCCGATCGAAGACATTTTCTCGATCCAGGGCCGTGGCACGGTCGTGACCGGCCGTATCGAGACGGGCGTTTGTAAGATCGGCGAGGAAATGGAAATCGTCGGATTCCGCGACACTCGCAAAACCGTTGTGACCGGCGTCGAAATGTTCAAGAAGCTGCTCGACACGGGCGAGGCGGGCGACAACGTCGGGCTTCTCCTGCGCGGCATTGAAAAAGATGACGTCGAACGCGGGCAGGTCATCGCGAAGCCGGGCTCGATCAAGCCGCACAAGAAGTTCAAGGGCGAAGTCTACATTCTGAGCAAGGACGAAGGCGGTCGTCACACGCCGTTCTTCAAGGGATATCGTCCGCAGTTCTACTTCCGGACGACCGACGTGACGGGAGTCGCGCAGTTGCCGGCAGGGATGGAAATGGTGATGCCGGGCGACAACGTGGC
>JAIQFE010000098.1 GCA_020073445.1 Terriglobia bacterium | reverse complement strand
CCATTACGGGCTATTCTGGAAATAGCATTTGCCCATATTCATTCCAGATTCCGAACTTACAATGACCTTTGTTCGCGCTTCCGGTCCTGGCGGCCAGAACGTCAACAAAGTTTCCACTGCCGTCCAACTGCGCTTCGATGTCGACCAATCTCGCTCGCTTCCCGCCGACGTACGGCAGCGCCTCCTCGCATTGGCCGGCAGTCGCGCCACGCAAGACGGGGTGTTGATCATCACGTCCCGGGTGCACCGGACGCAGGAGGCCAATCGAGCCGAAGCCCGGACGCGACTGAACGAACTGATCGCCCGCGCGCAAGTCGTGCCGAAAACCCGCCGCCCCAGTCGGCCCACGCTCGGCTCCAAGGTCCGTCGGCTCGCGGCAAAATCGCAACGATCCTCCTCCAAGAAACTGCGCGGCCCGGCAAACGACGACTGATCTGGCTCATCCGTTCTCGCAAGGCTCTTCTGAGAATGTCTGCGAAGGCCGCGGCGGCAGATGCCCGCTTCTGGGATGCGGACTGTCTGGAGAGTGAGTTCCGGAAGATGACTGCCGGAAGATCCCATTACCGGACTGCGTCCCAAATAGGGGTGGATCGTCGCCCACTCGTACCTGCGGGGTGCCCGGGCCGGTTAGCTTGCCCCGTTTTCGTCATCGAGGCTTTTAGTAGAATATGCGCGGAGGGGACACGATGCGAAAATCTTGCCTGCTATGGGGAGCCGGTGTTCTGATCTCCCTGGCTGCCGGACTGCCCCAACGGGCTTTGGCAGATGGGCCATACAAGGTTTCCAAAGTGGTAAAAGTCGGTGGCGAAGGTACGTTCGATACCGCCTTCGCCGACGTCGAGGGCCGCCGGTTATACATTCCACGCAAGGGCCCTGGTCGGATCACCGTTTTTGATCTGGACACGCTGGAGCCGGCGGGCGAAATCCCCGACGCGGCAGCGAACGGCGTCGTCGTCGACTCGAAATCCGGGCACGGGTTCGCAAGCAGTCAACCCGTCGTGATGTGGGACGCGAAGACCCTGAAGACGATCAAGACCGTTGACGTCCAAGGCCGCCCAGATGCCATTCTGTTCGATCCATTTACCGAACGTGTCTTTATCTTCAGTCATGTCGCTCCGAATTCAACCGTCATCGACGCAGTGAATGGCTCTGTTCTGGGCACGATTGATCTAGGCGGCGAGCCAGAGCAGGCCGCCACGGATCGGAAAGGGCGCGTTTACGTCGATGTCAGGGACAAGAACGACATCGCCGTCATTGACGCGAAGGCTCTCACCGTCGCCGCGGTATAGCGTGGCGCCTAAAGGTGGACGGTGTTCCGGACTGGCGATCGACGTTAAGAACGAGATTCTGTTCGCGGGCTGCCGGGCGGCGCAGATGATGGTGATCCTCAGTGCCACCGATGGAACGATCCTGGATGCGCTGCCGATTGGATCCACCGCCGATTCCGCCATTTTCAACCCGGAAACGAATGAAGCTTACAGCGCGCAGATCGATGGGACGCTTACCATTATTAAGGAAACGAGTCCCACCAGCTTCGCCAAGGAGCAGACCGTGCAAACGAAGGACAGTGCCAAACAGATGGTATGGGACAGCAAAACAAACCGCATCCTGCTGATCGCTGAGGATTTTCTGCCTCCTACCGAGCCGCCAAGGGCGGGAGTGGCTGGGTATGGAGGAAAGATGGTGCCTGATTCGTTTTCAATTCTCGTGGTTACGAAGTAACTATGCCGACTCCCGCGGAAATGCTCACGGCGGCGGTGAGGATATAATCCGCGAGAAGCGCAGCCGTAGCCAACAGGCCCGCGCGTGCGCCCAGGTTGAAGCGCGCCACGGTAGCCTCGATCTTCACCGTAGTGCTCAAGTTCGAGTCGGGCGGGAGGGGCGGGTTGGACATCTGTTATCTCCTGCCGAATCGAGACGTGCCACAAGCGGCTGGCGGCTTCGTCGGCGTTCAAATTAGATGGATTCGCAACACTACATTTTCACTACATTAACGATTGACGGGACCGGAGGCCTGAAAAATCCCTTGCCCGAATCAACCCGGCCTGGCCCGATGTTTTATTGAATCAACAGGATTTAGCTAGCATTGTCTATCTTCCCAAGCTGGACGTCGCCGGTTCGAATCCGGTCTCCCGCTCCATGTTTTCAATAGCTTACACCGTTTCTGGCTGCTCGAGTCGGCTCTTAATGGAGCCGCCGCGAAGAACACTCCTCGTAAGCCACTGTCTCCCAAGAAGTTGCGTGGATGTGAATGCCAGCGCGGTACGCTGGCATTCAATCGGAAATGTTGTCCATAGAGTGTTTCCGAGTCGCCATTCGGAAGTTCGCTACCGCGCCTCGGTTATCACCTCAAAACCGGCCATACGTTATCACTTCAAAACCGGCCAACGGACCTCACTCAGGACACGAACATGTTGTACCGTGCCGACCATGGTTCCGGCAAGTGCTTTTTCCGTTGGATGCGCCTTCGGGCGGCCCGCAGGGGGATCGCGCAAGGGGGATTTCAGTGGAGCGCTTTGAAATCCCTCTTGCGGGGGGAGGCGCGCAGTTTGCGCCGTGGGGGGAACCGTCCCCGCCCCGGCTTGCCCCTGGGGGAAACGGGAAAGGGGGATCAGATTCCTTGCTGCCGCAGGCGAATCTCGTTCGGGTCTGGTGTTTCATGACGCTCCTTGCGATGGGTTGGTGGCCAACTGTGCCGCAGCATTGCTTCCCATCGTCGTTGTCGCTGCTTTGGTGCGCCAACTTCGTGGACCGCACTTGAGCACATGTCCGTGGTGGAGCAGCCGATCGAGCATGGCGGTGACCGCCGCCACATCGCCCAGCAGTTTTCCCCAGTCTTCGACGGGTCGATTCGATGTCAGCAGCGTACTGGCGCGCTCGTAACGGCGCATGATGATTTCCAGCAGATCCTCGGCCGCTGTCAGCGGTAGCTTGCGCATGCCGAAGTCATCGATTATCAGCAGTGGCACCGTTGTGAGTGACTCCATGAACTCTTTGCGGGTGCCTTCGGCAATGGCCTCGGCCAGATCATCCAAGAGCATGTGGGTTTCGCGGTACAGGACGCGGTAGCCCTGTTGGATGGCGGCCTGTCCGATCGCCTGAGCCAAGTGACTTTTGCCGCTCCCACCTGGGCCGAGAAACAGTGCGTCTTCCCGCTTAGGCAGCCTGTTTGCGCCGTCGTTCCAGCAGCCGCTCGCTACGCCGGGTCAGTTCGTCGGTGACCAAACATGAGATGAGATCAATCGGCGCCATGGGCTCGGCTTGGGCTTGGTGCAATCGGGTTTCGAGCACGGTGGCGATGCCGCCGAGTCGCAGTTGTCGTAACGCTCGCTCTAATTCCATGAGGTTCATGGCTCGTTCTCCTTGGTTTTGTCTGGGAATGCCCGGGGTTCCGTTGAAAGTAACGACTCCCGCGTAATCCACTCTACGACGCCTTTCTCCGCTTGACAACTGCCGTCTTAGACGGCGCCATCGCTTCCAATTCTCTGATGAGCGCTGGGATCTGTTTGTACCCCGTGATGCGGCGGAACTGTTTCTGCGCAACCAAGAGTCCCGACCCTACCCAGCGCTCCCGCTGGTCGCCGCCGTGCCAACGTTTCACGTTTCTGCAAACCGTCTCCACGATCGAGAACGCCGACTCGATCACGTTAGTGCAGGCCAGCGTCTTCCTTAATTGCATCGGAACGTGGAGGCGATGCACCGTCAAGGTTTCCTCCATCCCTTCGCCCAGACTCCGCGCCGCGCTCGGATTGAGATCCATTAATTCACGATGTAGCTTGTTAAGCTCCTGCTTGGCGGCGGCGTAGTCCTCCTGCGCGTAGGCCGCATTGAGCCTTTTCGCCACTCCCGGCTTCTGCTCGTCGGTCAGATGGTCCAGCACGTTCCGCCGCTTGTGGACCTGGCAACGCTGGATCGCCGCCGATTCACCGGCGTACCGTTTCACGGCCGTCGTCAGCGCCTTGCCACCGTCCAGAACGTAGAGGCGCGGTTCGAGGAAATCGAGCCCGCGGTTGACCAGATCGCCGAGCAGTTCACCGACGACGGTTGAGTTTTCCGTAGCTCCTTGCCGAATCCCCAAGATCATTTTCCGCCCGTCCTGTGCGATTCCCAATGCGGCCACCATCTGCTGGCCCTCGAACGGCGTCGCGTCGATCAGCAGTGCACACAGCCGCGTCTTCTCCAACCGGCGTTCCATCATCTCCTTCAACTTTGCCCGGCTCGCCTCGATGAAATGCTCGCTGACCGCGCTCTTCTCCAAACCGTATGCTTCGGTAAACTGGCGAACGGCTTCGCCATATTTCCTGGTGGTCAGGCCGAGCATCAGTTTCTCCCACACGGTCTCCGTCAACGGTTCGCCGCGATGGAACAATTCGTAACTACCTAAACGGACCTCCTTATCCTCTACCGTCCGCACGCGCGGACGTTTCACCGGCACCTTCTGCCCCATCACGACGCAGTACCCCTGCTCGCTACCCCAGCGACTGGCCGTCCGTTCTGTTTGTCGTTGGCTACGCTCGCCGACCAACTCCCGGACTTCTTCCTGCATCAAAAGCTCCATCAACTGCAAGCCGGCTTGACGCATCAGTTCGCCGACGCCCTTGCGTAGCCAGCCCACCATCTCGGCCATGGGCAGCATCATCTGCACCGCAGGATTTCCTTCGGTGGCCATTGCCTCGAACTGCTTCACAGCTCGCTGCGCTTCAATTTGATATGGTTTCTTCATAGCGACTCTCTCCTTTTCTCGGCAAAAGAAAATTGCTCTGAGCCTATCAGGCTCGGAGCTTTGAGAGTCGCTACTTTCTACGATCTACCGGGCATTCCCCACCGGC
>JAIQFE010000028.1 GCA_020073445.1 Terriglobia bacterium | reverse complement strand
CAGGAGGATGCCATGGAGACATTTATACAACAACACGAGAAGAAAATCATCGGTGTTCTTTCGGGCTTCGACCGGCTGGTGCTGACCGGCATGCTTCGTGCCCTTGCGGTCACGAGCGGCATGATGGATTACTTGAACCGGATGGGCGTTCTGTTGAAGGAGTTCGGGAGTTTCGTCGAGAAGAAGAGCAATGATCTCAAAGCAGCCTCGCTGGAGGCTGCGCGCCGTCTTGATCGCCCGGTCATCTATCTTCCTTCCCCGAAGAATTCCAAGGAGGATATGGCACGGCAGATTGCCGAACGCGATCGCATCGACAACGGTCTGATCGTCGTCCTCACCTCGGTAGAGCCCTGCCGAACCTACGAGATATGCCGTAATGCCAAGAAGAAGCTCATCACCCTCGAACCCCGTATACGCAAATGCCTCTTTCTCTACCACTATTGGATGGATGAACGCTTCGGCTTCATGCACGCTCGCATTCAGACGTGGTACCCTTTCACCATCCGCGTCTGCCTTAATGGGCGGGAGTGGCTCTCCCGGCAGATGGATGGACAAGGCATCACGTATGATCGCCGGGATAACTGCTTCGTCTGGATCGAGGATGTGCCGAGGGCCCAGAGGCTCATGGACGAGCAGCTTTCCACCGACTGGCCCGGGGTTCTCAAGATGGTCGCCTGTCGGCTTAACCCCATCCACGAACAGCTCCTCTCCCCTTACCGCATCGACTACTACTGGTCCACCTATCAGAGCGAGTGGGCGACGGACATCATGTTCCGGTCGCCCCGCGACCTCGAAACAATCTATCCTTCCCTGGTACGGGGTGGAATCAGCGCCTTTACCAGCGTTGACGTGATGCGCTTCCTCGGCAAGAAACTGAATGGTTCGTTCCTGGGAGAGGTGGTCAGTTCGTATAAGAAGCGACCTGAGGGGATGCGCGTCAAGCATCAGGTCAAGGCCAATTCCATCAAGGTGTATGATAAGCAGGGTACGGTGCTCAGGGTGGAAACGACGCTCAACGAGGCGCGGGACTTCAAGGTCTTCCGACCGAAAGAAGGAGAACCTCGAGGTCCCAAAAGCTGGCGAAGGATGCGCAAGGGTGTTGCCGACCTCTACGAGCGGACCAGGGTCAGCCAAACCAGCAATGAGCGCTATCTTGAAGCCTTGGCTTCTCTTCGCATCGACGAGCCTCTCAAGGACCTCGTCGCTCCTCTTTGCAAACGCGCCTCCTGGCATGGTCAGCACATCCGCCCCTTGAGACCCTGGGCATCCGACGACCAGGAATTGATCCGGACAGTTAGCAGGGGTGAATTCACCATCGCAGGCTTCCGGAACAAAGACCTTCTCCCCCACCTCTACGGCGCCACGAAGAGCAAGGAAGAGAGAAGACGGCTCGCTGCCCGCGTAACTTTCAAACTCCGCCTTTTGCGCGCTCACAAGTTGATACGAAAACTGCCCCATACCCATCGCTATGTCCTCACCCGGAGGGGACGCATAATAACAACAGCACTTCTTCAGACCTTTGCCCTTTCAACACAAAAACTTACGGAGATTGCAGCATGAAATCTTTACAAAACTTAAAGAAATTGACGGATAGTAGTACAGAGTTCACAGCGCGGCCAGGGCCGCAACCAAATTATGATTGACCCTTCAAGGACTGTAGCAGCATGAGACGAACGAATTTTATGTTGGCATGGCATCCCCCGTATGGTACGAACAAGGATACACCACATATCCAGGTTCAGGAGGATGCCATGGAGACATTTATACAACAACACGAGAAGAAAATCATCGGTGTTCTTTCGGGCTTCGACCGGCTGGTGCTGACCGGCATGCTTCGTGCCCTTGCGGTCACGAGCGGCATGATGGATTACTTGCCGTTGGATTCGCAGCTACGGAACGTTGGCGCGCCGTTTATGGCGGATGCGCTGGCTGCCGCGCCCGAACTAAAAAAGGGACTGCTGAATCGCAACAAGGAATTGACGGCGGCCGGGTATCATGCGCAAGTCAACGTCGAAGAGAGCACCTCGCTTTTCTTTCTGTTGGAGAACGGCGAGCGCGTCACGTTGCGCAAGAAGGACGCCGAGTTCGCGGATTTACGTGACCGCGCGGCCGATGTATCGCCGAACGCGCTGCTGCGACCGGTGTGGCAGGATTACCTGTTTCCGACGGTCGCCTATGTTGGCGGACCGGGCGAGCTGGCGTACTTCGCGCAATCGCAGGTGATTTACGACCGGCTGCTGGGGCGGATGCCAGTGGCGGTATCGAGGGCGAGCCTAACGTTATTGGACGCGCGCGCCGCAAAACTCATTAGTCGATACAGCCTGACGATCCCAGAAACGCTGGTTCCGGAAGAAGCGCTGAAGGAGCGGATCGCGCACGCGTTGATCCCGAAGACGGTGGCGAGCTTGTTCGAAGAAACGTCGGGCGAGATCACGCGCAGGCTAGATCTGCTGGGCTCGGGGCTCGAAACGTTCGATCCTACTCTGGCGGCGGCGCTGGGCAAGAGCCGCGCGAAGGTCCTGTACCAGATCGAGAAGCTGCGCAAGAAGACCGAACGCGAGACATTGCGTCGGGACGCGCGCGCGTCCGAAGAAGCTCGCTATCTGAGCTCGCTGCTTTATCCGCACCGGCACATGCAGGAACGCTTCTATTCGATACTACCGTTCCTTGCTCAACACGGGGCCCAGCACGGATTGGATTTGGTCGACCGGCTGTACGAAGTGGTCCAGGTGAATTGCCCCGACCACCGAGTGGTGACGCTTTAGAAACTATTCGCAGCGTGGGACGCCGGGTTGCGGACGGCGCTTAACGGTACAGTCGCCCTTGGGACACTCCTCCAAGAACGTGGGGCTGTATAGCGATTCCCATCCATCGTCCACCGTGTACGCATACCCAGTTGCGTTCACCGGATAGAAACCGTCGTGGCGAAAATTCAGCCCGTAGACGCCAGCCGAAATCATCTCGAACGAGAAATGTCCATTGGAGTCCGTCTTGGTTGAGGCGCATGCATGAAACGTTCTGCAGACCAGCGTAACCTCCACGTTTGCGACGGCGGGAGTTACACTGCCGCTCAATTGGCCGAAGAGCACCTCGGAAGGCAACTCGACGAGATCACGAGTGGAGGGATCGCACGATGATCCCGTAGTTAGAGTGACGTCAGGGATTCGCTTCTCCTCTTTTTCAGAGAGTACGACGGACTTAATAGTACGCGTCCTGAATCCCCGGGTGCTGAACCTCAGCGTGTATTCTCCGGCCATGAGATTGGAGAATCGGTAAGCACCACTGACGTCAGTTTGGACCTGATATTTGCTCGCGCCCGAATCGAGTTCCACGACTGCGTGTAGGATCAAGGTCGCGTTCGGATCGACGACGATTCCCGTGAGACTTGCGGCACGCGCTGAGGATGAGATCATTAAAATCGCAAGCGCAATTCTCATGCTGTCAAAACCCTGAGCAAAGCGTACACCACGGGGATGCTGAACAGGCTCGAGTCGATGCGGTCGAGCCAGCCGCCATGGCCGGGGAGCGTCGTCCCGCTATCCTTTACGCCCGCGCCGCGTTTGAAAGCCGATTCGCACAGGTCGCCGAGCTGTCCTGCGATGTTCCCCGCAGCGGCGACAGCCAGCACCGCCCAAAGGGGCGCTGGGGGAATCAGATAGTGCGCGTACACTCCGGCAGCCAGGACGCCGCCGACCACCGACCCGATGGAACCTTCCCAGGTCTTCGAAGGGCTCACGCGAGGCGCGAGCTTGTGCCGGCCGATCGAGCGCCCCACATATAACGCAGCCGTATCGCCGGCCCAGCTCACCAGCAGCGCGATCATCAGCCAGTGCGGATTAATCGCGCGCAGTCCAATCGCACATCGCCACGCGCCGAAAATATAGACCACGCCGAGCAGGGCTGTGGCGGCTCCCGTCATCGATTTGGCGAGATCGGCCTGGCGCAATTCCAGCGACATCAAGCAGACCGCCACGACGACGATGGTCACCCACACGGGCTCGGGCGCGAATAGGACAGCAAGCCCGGCGACCATGCCCGCCCATCCGGATTTCGCAACGCCCTGTCCGGCAGCGATGTTGTCGAACTCGTGAAAAGCGATCAGGCCGACCAGCGCCATGATCGCGAGCAGCGGCCATTGCGGGCCGGCTAAAACCACCCACACGACCAGCGGCAGCAGAACCAGCGCGGTGAGGATGCGCTTCATTGCGCAGGAAGGCCGACAGGCTCCAGTTCGATCGCGTCTGAGCTACCCAGGCCGCCATAGCGCCGGTCGCGCTTCTGGTAATCGAGAATCGCCCGCAGCAGTTCCGCGCGAGTGAAATCCGGCCACAGGGTTTCGGTCACGTAAAGCTCGGCGTAGGCGATCTGCCACAGCAGAAAATTACTGATGCGCATTTCGCCGGAGGTGCGGATCAGCAGATCGGGATCGGGCTGGCCGGCAGTATAGAGCCGCTCCGAAATGGACTGTTCGGTTACCTCGACATCCGCTTTCACTAATGCCTTGACGGCGTCGACCAGCTCGGCGCGGCCCCCGTAGTTGATGGCCAGGTTCAATCGCAGGCCGCGATTTCCGGAAGTCTGGCGAGTCACATCGTCCAGATCGGCTCTCACTTGAGCGGGCAGTTCGCCCAGCCGCCCGATGGCCGTGAAGCGGATATCGTGGCGCATCATGAGAGCGAGTTCCGAACGCAGGTAGAGTCTCAGCAGCCGCCACAGCGTATCGACTTCCATGCGCGGCCGTTTCCAGTTCTCCACTGAAAAGGCGTACAACGTGAGCGCGCCGACGCCCATTTGGGCGCAGGTCTCGACCGTGGTTCGCACCGCGGGGACGCCCGCCTTGTGACCAGCCACGCGAGGCAGGTTGCGCTGGCGGGCCCAGCGGCCGTTGCCGTCCATGATGATGGCGATGTGCGCGGGAATGCGCGTGGAGTCGATGGCTCGCGCCAAGGCGAGATCTTCTGATCCCGGCGCAAGGGCCTCCAACAATACTTTCATTTTTACCGACCCATTTTCAGTGACCATGGTATCAGTGGGGTCGCGACGCATGCAAAAATGTAACGGAGGAGCGGCGGATGCCGTCTTCTCAAAGGCTACCCGAGGTCTCACCCAGATTGCTTTCTAAATCCCTGTTAATGCTGTGCGCATGCGCATCGCTTACGTTTTCGGTGTGGGCACAGCAAGAAGCCGCCGAACCAACGCCAGCGGCCAATGCTCCGCCCAGCCGAGTGTTGGGCGTCCTGCCGAACTACCGGTCAGGGGAATTGAGTGATCCTTTTACACCCCTGAGCACGCGGCGCAAGTTCTACATCGGATACAAGGATTCCACGGACTATCCCATCTTCTTTGTGGCCGGCGCGCTGGCAGGGTTGGGCCAGATGACCGATCAGCATCCCCAGTTCGGCCAGGGCATGGAAGGCTTCGGCAAGCGCCTGGGCGGCTCGGTTGCGGATAACCTGATCGGGAACTTTCTGACCGAATCGGTGATGCCGACCCTGTTGCGCGAAGACCCGCGTTACTTCCGGCGCGGCCGCGGTAACGTTTTATCGCGCACGGGCTACGCCGCCAGCCGTGTGCTCGTCGCGCGCAACGATCGTGGCCACTGGACGTTCAATGCCGCCGAAGTGAGCGGGAACGCGATCGGCGCGGCTATCGGGAATGTGTATTATCCCGGAGAGCGGCGCTTGGGCGACAACATCCAGCGCTTCTATTCGCAGATGGCGACGGATGCTTTCTCGCAGATCCTCAAGGAATTCTGGCCGGATATCAAACGCAAGTACCTTAATCACCAACCGAAACCCTAAGTACTTTTTGCTGTCTTTCGTGGTCCACTTTCCACCGTAAAGTACTTGACAATGGTCCGGTCGTTCCTTATCCTGGATCTTCATGGCGACCATCCGCCCGATTCGCGACGTACCTCCAGAGCCAATTCCTCTGCATACGCACGCGCTCGATAATCTGCGCTACATCCGCGAGACCATGGAACGCGCCGGGTCGTTCACGGCCGTGCCGGGCTGGGGCGGAGTATTGATGGGCGTGACAGCGCTGGCCGCGGCGGGTTTCGCATCGCATGCGTCGTCGCGAACCATCTGGCTGGCGATCTGGCTCGGTGAAGCTCTGCTGGCCATGGCCGTGGGTGTGCTCGCGATGAGGCGCAAGGCTCGGGCCGCGGGACTTCCGCTGTGGTCGGCGCCGGCCCGCAAGTTCGTCTTTAGTTTCGTGCCGCCGTTGTTCGCCGGGGCGATCCTGACGGTGGCGTTGTGGGACGCAGGGGCCGTTGCGTCGATTCCGGGACTCTGGCTGATGCTCTACGGCACGGGCGTGATCACCGGCGGCGCGTTCTCGGTACCGGCGATTCCCGTGATGGGCGGCTGCTTTCTGATCGAAGGCGCGCTGGCATTGTTCCTGCTGCCGGGGACGTCCATGGTGTGGGCCGATCTGTGGCTGGGATTCGGTTTCGGCGGCCTGCATGTGCTGTTCGGGACGATCATTGCAAGGAGATATGGTGGCTAGGCAAAGCGCACTCGCGCGCACGCGAGAAGAAAACGTTCCCCGGCAAACAAAGGGGCACGAGAGCCTGAAAACGCAGGAGACGCTGCCGGATTTGGACCGCTTGATCCATGAGCGGATCCGCCTGGGCATCATCAGCGCCCTGGCGGCGAATTCGTCACTCAGTTTTAACGATTTAAAGCGTCTGCTCAAAACCACCGATGGCAACTTAAGCGTGCATGCCCGGAAGCTGGAAGATGCGGGCTACATCGCCTGCACGAAATCTTTCGAAGGGCGCATGCCTAGGACGGAGTACGCGCTGACGGCTTCGGGCCGCAAGGCGCTGGAGAAGTATCTGAATCACATGGAAGCGCTGATTCATGCGATGCGATCGCCGGACGCGCCCAGTCCTGCCTCGGGCAAGGAGCGTTGATCTACCTTGGAACGCTTTCACGTCGCCATCATCATGGACGGAAACGGCCGCTGGGCGCTGGGTCGCGGTCTGCCGCGAGTGGCCGGGCATCGAGCGGGAGCCGCGGCCGTGCGGCGCGTGGTGGAAGCCGCGCCCGACCTGGGAATCAAGACGCTGACCTTATACGCGTTTTCGGAGGACAACTGGACCCGTCCCGCGCGTGAAGTTACGGCGCTGATGAAGCTGCTGGGCCGGTACCTGGTGGAGGAAACCGACCGCTGCTTGAAGAACGGCGTGCGTCTGGAGGCGATCGGCCGCCGCGACCGTTTGCCTGCTCCGCTGGTGGCCCTGCTGGAAGACGCCGAACGCAAGACGGCGCACTGCCGGCGGCTGCACCTGCGCCTGGCGCTGGATTATTCGGCCCGCCGGGCGATCCTGGATACGGCGCTGCGACTGGGAAATCTTGCCACCGAAGAAACGTTCACCGAGGCGCTGGGTCCGGACGTGGATCTGCTGATCCGCACCAGCGGCGAGCAGCGCTTGAGCGATTTCCTGCTGTGGGAATGCGCCTATGCCGAAATGGTGTTCACTCCGCGAATGTGGCCGATGTTCACGGGGGAAGATTTGGCTGAGGCCGTGGACGCGTTTCACCGCCGCGACCGGCGTTTCGGCCGGATAGCATCCGAAAGCGACGCTCGCCGTACGGCGTAGCCTGCATTCCGAAAGGCTACAATCACCGTATGAGTCGTGATGCGGCGGAAATCTTGCGCGACGCCTTAGCGTTACCGACGGATACTCGCGCAGCGTTGGTCGATTCTCTACTCGATTCGCAAATCTCGGGAATGACCGGTGATCTGGTTGCCTTCCACGCGGAAGCCGCGGCGGAACTCGAGGCCGCGTTCGTTTGGTATGCGGCCAGAAGCAGCAAGGTTGCAGCCCAGTACCTCGCCGAACTAGATCGAGCGATCACCGTCATCCGGGATCGAGATCCTCGCCGTGGCGCATGGCCGGCGACGACCGGGTATTGGCGAGAACGGGACCAACAGTTCTAGTACACTCTAAGCGTGAAATGGCTTCGCATCGTCGGCATCGCAGTTGCCGTCTTAGTCGTGGCTGCTCTCGCGCTGCCCTTCTTCATCAACGCCAATCAGTTCCGTCCGATTCTGGAGGAACGACTCACGGCAGCTCTGGGACGCGAGGTCAAGATCGGCGACCTCAAGCTTTCCTTGTTCTCCGGCGGGGCCTCTGCGAGCGACGTCACCATCGCGGACGATCCGGCTTTCAGCAAGGAACCGTTCCTGCGAGCCAAGGACTTCGCGGTGGGCGTCGAGCTGTGGCCGCTGATTTTTTCGCACCAGCTCAACGTGACATCGTTAACGATCGATCAGCCCGAGATTGGTCTGATTCAATCCGCGGCGGGCGATTGGAATTTTTCGAGCCTGGGAGGCAAGGCCGCATCCACTCCCACGGCTGCCTCTCCCGCGAGCACAACTTCTTCCGGCGCAGCCCCAACCGCCCTTTCCGTGAAGCTGGTCAAGATCTCCAAGGGCCGGCTCACCCTGAGTAACGGCACCAAGGCTAAGCCGCGCACGCTCGAGAACGTCAACATCGAATTGCGAGACTTTTCCGCGACGTCGTCCTTTCCGTTTTCCCTTGCGGCCGATGTCGCCGGCGGCGGTTCGGTGAAGCTCGAGGGCAAGGCGGGTCCGATTCCGCAGGCTGACGTCATCCAGACGCCCTTCGATCTGAACCTGACGATCGGCGCTCTGGATTTGGCTGGGTCGGGCTTCGCGCAACCCTCCTCCGGAATCGCCGGGATCGTTTCGCTGGACGGCAACGCGGCATCGAACGGTCACGCGGTGAACATCAAGGGCAAGCTCAAAGCCGATAGTCTGAAGCTGGCGACGGGCGGATCGCCCGCCAAGCGGGCCGTGGAGATTGACCTGGCGCTTTCGCACGACCTCGCCAAGCAGGGTGGAACTCTGGAACGCTGCGTGGTCCACATCGGTGCGGCGCAAGCGAATCTGAGCGGAACCTATCGGCTGAATGAAGACTCGCCGGTGATCAGCGTGAAGCTGGCGGGGACGAAGATGGCGCTCACCGAGCTCGCTGCAATGCTGCCGGCGCTGGATGTGGTGCTGCCCGCGGGCTCCAATATCGAACGAGGGACTCTGACCATGGATGTCGCCTCGCTGGGCCCCATCGACCGCCTGGTGACCACCGGCTCAATCCATGTCGACGATGCGCGCCTGAACAATTTCGATCTGGGATCGAAGATGAAGACGATTCAGCAACTCGCCGGCATTCAGGGCGAGCCGCGCACCACCATTCAGACTCTGAGCGCCAACGTCGCCGTGTCGCCTGAGGGCACCAATGTTCGCGACATCAAGGTGGTGGCGCCGGCGGTGGGGGATCTCACCGGCTCCGGAACCATCAGTCCGCGGCACGAACTGAATTTCCAGATGCGCGCCACGGTGCGCGCGTCCAGCCACATTCTTACCGCGATCGGCCAGAAGGGCGACGTCACGATTCCCTTCTCCATCGCAGGCACTTCATCCGATCCTTCCTTCAAACCGGACGTCAAGGGCGCGGCCAAAGAAACGCTTCAGCAATACACGAAAGATCCTTCCAAGGCGATCGACGCCGCCAAGGGCATCCTGGACATGTTCAAGAAGCCTAAAGACCAGCCGCCCCCTCAGCAGCAGAAGTAGCCATCATTTCCGGAAAGTCACCACATCTAAGGCGACGACACTATGGGTATCTTGTTTTCGGCCGAATCCTGGGCGGCACTGCTCACGCTGACCGTGCTGGAGATCGTCCTTGGCATCGACAACATCGTCTTCATCAGCATATTGGCCGGCAAGCTTCCCGCCGAAAAGCGGTCGCGCGCACGCACGCTCGGACTGGCGCTGGCCATGGGCACGCGGATTCTGCTGCTGCTCTCGCTGGCGTGGATCATGCGGCTGACGCAGCCGTGGCTCACCATCGGACCGCAGGAAATCTCCGGGCGCGACCTGATTCTGCTGGTCGGCGGCATGTTTCTGTTGTGGAAGAGCACCACGGAAATCCACGAGCGGCTGGAAGGCGCGGCAGAGGCTGCCCGCCAAGCCGGACGGAAAGCCAACACGATGGCTTCGGTGCTGACTCAGATCGCGCTGCTCGACATTGTGTTCTCGCTCGATTCGGTGATTACGGCGGTCGGCATGGCCAAAGAGGTGGCGATCATGATCGCGGCGATCGTCATCGCCGTCGGCATCATGATGTGGGCTTCCGGACCCTTGGGCGACTTTGTGGAGCGGCACCCAACCATCAAGATGCTGGCGCTCAGCTTCCTGCTTCTGATCGGCATGGCTCTGGTCGCTGAAGGATTCCATCAGCACATTCCCAAGGGCTACATCTATTTCGCGATGGGCTTCTCGGTGTTCGTCGAGATGCTGAATCTGCGGGCACGGCACGCCGGCAAGCCGGTTCATTTGCACCCGTCTGAGTGGAAACCGCCGCGGAAATAACGGGACGTACAGGCGGCCTGCACGCGGCCGCATCGTTTCTTAATTACGGTTCAAAAAACAGTACCTTGAGAATTCCATCGGCGTCCGAGGCTGTTGTGCTGGGCTCGTATTCGACCTTTACGTGCGCGGGCGTCTGGGGGCCGCAGTTCAAGTCCACTTTTCCCCCGGCGCGGCCCACGATGACCACTTGATTCGGATCCGGGATCAGGAACCCTTTTTTGCCCTTTGAGGTATCGACAATTACTTTAAAGCCTTTTTCCAGGCAGATGAATTCCACGAAGGAACCTTCGATTTCGGGCGTAGGCGGAGGCAAAGCCGAGGACTGGGTTGGAGCCGCGGGCCTGGTCAGGCGCGGCGGGCCTTCCGGGGCATTGATCGCGATTGGCGGGGCCGGAGTGTTGGACTGTTCGAGGTAACGCTGCATTTGCTCGACGCGCGTCCGATCCTCAGGCGTCTTTGCATTGGCAGCCAGTTTCGCCACGGTGACACGAGCGCCGTCCAGATCGCGAAGCTGAAGCTGCGCATTGGCGAGCAGACTGAAGAAACGCGGCGCATCTTCCGGTGTCACGCTGCGAACATCCGCCAGAACCGAAAGCGCTCCGCCGGGACGCCGCGCGTTAAGCTGCAGGGCGGCGAGTTCCATGCGAACGTCCAGCCGATCCGGCTCCAGCTTAAACAGGTCCGTCAGAGCTGTAACCGCCGCATCCGGATGGTCTCGCTCGGCCAGACGTCCGTAATCCCAGAGGAACTCCGGACCGCGGCTCCCCAACCCATAGGCTTTTCCGAATGCGTCCACTGCTTCAGAAAAACGATTGCCGCGCCATTCCAGATAACCCAGACTGGCCCACGGCTCCGGGCGTTTAGGATCCTCGCGCGCCAGGTCTTCGAGGGTCTTGCGGGTCTCCGTTTCTTTACCGGGGCGATTGGTCAGGTCCGTCAGCGCGAGCTTTACGTCGAACATCGGAGCGGGCGTCGCGGGGAAACTTTCTTTCACGCTGGCAAGCTTCACCGGGAAAAGGCGTCCATAGAATTGAAAGCTGCGAGTGTATTCCTGCAGATCCTTTTCGATGGCCGAGACGGTCTTGCCGTAGACCTTTTCCAACGCCGCGGCGGAATCGACACCGCTCTGCACAGTCCGCACGAATTCGGAATATTTCGACACGTAGGCGGGGGAGAGCTGCAGCATGTGAACCAGCGCCCATCCCTCGTTGTACAGGCTTCCCGCCTTGTCTCTTTCGTTGTAGTAAGGCGAATCCGGGCCAGCCGACAGAATCGCAGCCAGCGGAACCCATGCATCAGACTTTAAAGCCTGTATCCGCACGGGAATCAGATCGCCGACCAGCACCTTGTCGCCCTGCATTCGTATGGTGGAGTAAAGCTCGGCCGTACCTTCGTTGAGCCAGGGCGGGAACTTCAGTCCAGCGTGGCGGGCGACCAGGTGAACATATTCGTGCACCGCGATCTGCGCCGCCTGTTCGCCAGTGCGGCCCATGACGATATAGTCGCGGCCTGCGCCGCCGAAGTAATACGCGGTTGCGAATTCGTTGAGACGGTAGGGCGCGTATTCTTTCTCCGACCCGAACACCACCACGTGCATCGGCACCGGCCTAGGAGGCTCCCGCTGATTTACCTGCAGAAAGAAATCGCGCACCCGCTCGAAATAGCGCAGTGCGTCGCGCGTCTCCCGCTCCCCGGCGCTCGAATACGCCTCGAAATTCGGAGACTGCATGCGGATCCACTTACTTTCGGAATATGCGTCCGCGGCGCAGAAAAGCGCGATAATTACCAGCCATTTCAGCCGGATCATAAAGAGTATTTTAATACAGCCTAGACCGAACCGGAGACGCCGTGGAAAATGCTACAGTCGTTTTTCTGCGACCACTCTCGATCATTCACGTGGACACCGAACAGACTTGGCGCGGAGGACAGGAATCCCTGCTCACGCTGGCACGGGGGTTGCGCATGCGCGGATACCGTCAGGCCATCGCGTGCTCGCCCTCCAGCATTCTCGCGGAGCGAGCCCAAGCGGCCGGATTCCCGATCGCAAAACTCGGACTGGGCACCGCCGACATCGTCCATGCTCACGGCGGGCGGGCTCTTACACTCGCGTTTTGGAAGACCTTTGGCTCCGGGACAGTCCATCGCGTGGTCACGCGTCATGTCGCGTTCCGGCCCCGCAACCCGTGGATGCACCGGCTGAAATACAAATGGACCTGCGAAGGCGTCATCGCAGTCTCCGACGCAGTCCGCCGCGGGCTGATCGAGACGGGAGTGCCGAGCGCCAAGATCGAGGTTATCCATACGGGTATCGAAGCGCGGGAGCCGGTTCCACGGGATAAATCGCGGTTCGGACTGAGCGAAATGGAATTCGTCATCGGGCACATGGGTGCGTTCACCAAAGAGAAAGGGCAAGACGTCGCGGTGGCCGCGGCGGCCCTGCTACGTGAGTCCATGCCGTACGCCCGATTCATTCTGGCAGGTGACGGAACCCTTCTCAACGACCTGCGCCGGCGTGCTACGGACAACGTGACGTTTCCCGGTTTCGTCGGGGACCATGCGGCGTTTTTCGGAGCCCTGGATCTGTTCATCATGCCCTCGCGTTCCGAGGCTTGGGGCTTGGCCGCACTCGAAGCGATGGCCTACGGAGTACCAGTCATTGCCAGTGATGTCGGCGGTTTACCGGAGATTGTCGAGCCTGAGCACGGGGGCTGGCTGGTTCCTCCGGGCGATCCCGCCGCTCTGGCCCGCGCGATTACTGAGGCGGCCTCGTCGCCCTATCGCCTTCACGAGCAAGGTCAAAAAGCGCGCGAACGGGCGCGGCTGTTTTCCGTGGCTCAAATGGTAGAACAGACCGAGGCTTTCTACGCGCGTTTCATAAAGTGAGACCCGGGGACAGCCAGCCGATTTCCGTGCGCTCGTTCGGACAAGGCAGGGACTGGTTCATTGAAATCGGAGGCAGTCCCCTACAAGCGGCGGGCGAGCACCAGCGTCATGTCATCCTGCAGCTCGTCCGAACCGGTCCACGCCCGAACACTCTCGATGACTAGGCGCACGATTTCTTCCTCGCCGAGATGCGCGTTGCGGACCAGCAAGTCGAGAAAGCGCTCTTCCCCGAACATTTCTCCGTACTCGTTTTCCGGCTCGGTTACGCCATCGGTAAAAAATACCAACAGATCGCCCGGCTCCAGCGTGATCCGGCTTTCGCCATATTCGGCGCGGGGAAAGGCGCCCACCACGGTCCCATTTACGTCCAGCCGATGAATAGCGCCTGCGCGCACCAGGGCCGGCGGCAGATGCCCGCCGTTGCTGTAGAGGAAGCAACTGGAATCCTCATCGTACAGCCCCAGGCAGAGTGTGGTGAACTTTTCGGCCGAAGTGTTCGCGTACAAATACTGATTGAGCTGTGAAACCAGGTGCGCCGCGGAGGGCGGTCCATCTCCGTTCCCCTGGTTGCTTAGCTGGGTGCGCAGCGAGCTCTGCAGCGTGGCCATAAGCAGCGCGGCCGAGATTCCCTTGCCGGCTACGTCTCCGATGGCCAGCGCCACGTAGGTATCGCGGACCATCTCGTAATCGTAATAATCGCCGGATACGATTCGCGCCGGGCGGCAAATCGCCGTGAGACGCAGGGACTTGGTCTGCGGCGCCGCGCGCGGGTACAGCTGGTTCTGGACTTCGCGCGCGATTTCGATTTCCGACTCCAGGCGCTCTTTTTCCTTGGCCACGGTGAGGAGGTGCGCCAGGTTCTCGGTCATGCGATTGAAGGAAACACCCAGTTCGGCGAGCTGGTCCTTCCCCCGGACCTCGATGCGATGCGAGAAATCGCCCTGCATGATGCGATGGGTTCCCTCATAGAGGTGATGCACCGCTCCGGTGATGTTGCGGGTCATGGTGATGCCGATGATTCCGCAAATGATTTCGACCAGGGCGAACACAACCAGTCCGGCGACCAGAATTACTTCCAGAAATTCCTGCGCGACATCCGTCTTGCGGTTGAACACCGTAGATAGGACCGCCGACACGCGAGTCAAGACGGCCAGTTCCAGATCCGAGGTTCGACCAGGGGTGCTCCAATCGAACGCCGGCACGGTGGCGAACCAGACGACTTCAGTATCGAATCGGTTCACCGCCGGAGGCAACGCGGGCCCGGCACGAGCACGCTTGGAAGGCCTCTCCGTTGGCTGATCGATGCCTACCAAACCGAGACTGGGCACCAATCCGGCCAGATACTCGCGAGTCAACGGAACGGTCACAATTACGTCGCCTTGAGGAGTCTTCACGGTCGAGAAGAGATAGAAATTGCCCTCCCGTTGAAGCACGCCCTTGGTTGGGAATCCCCCGGCAGGCACCGGAAGCGTGGCGCCTGAGGCGATGGTGAGCGCATCGATGCGGTGGTTGAGCTCTGTGATCACCAGGTAGGCCGACAGCTGGTACACGAGCATATAGCCGGCCAGCGCCGCTAACGCCACGATGAGCATCAGTGGCACTCCGGCGATGAACAGGTACGTTATCAGCAGGCGGTGGCGCAAACGCCAGACGGCTTGCCGCGCAACCAGCCTCAGGAGCCGGATCGCCAGCCATAAGCCGGCCACGATGCAGGCGATTTCGAGCACCAGACCGAAACCGTTACGCGGCGCGATCCAGCTGAAAGCGGCGTAAGCCGCCAGGAGCAGAAGGAACGCTATTCCAGCGCTACCCAGCCGGCGAAACAGAAGCTCGATGCGCGTGCGCACAACGTATTATGTCACCAGAATTCAGATACGGGACTTGGCGATATCCGGAGTTTCCGCCTGCGGCGTCAGATAATACTTGGTCAGCCCATCCCTCAGGATTTGGAAGCCGGTGTCCACATCGTCGGCGAATTGGAACAGGTTCAGATCGCGTGCATCGATCATGCCGTGCCGCACCAGCGAATCGAAGTTTAGAACCTCTTTCCAGAAACTGGTTCCGTACAGCAACACGACCATCTTCTTCACCAGTTTTTCGGTCTGCGTGAGCGTCAGGACCTCCATAAGCTCGTCGAGCGTTCCGAAGCCGCCGGGGAACACCACCAGCGCTTTCGCCATGTAAGCGAACCAAAACTTCCGCATGAAGAAGTAGTGGAATTCGAAATTCAGAGCGGGGGTAATAAACGGATTGGGACGCTGCTCCATTGGCAGACCGATATTTAGTCCGATGGTTTTGCCTCCCGCTTCCGACGCGCCGCGATTGGCGGCTTCCATGATGCCCGGGCCGCCGCCGGTGCAAACTACGAAGCGGTGCCGATCCTCCAGGTTCATCGACCACTCGGTAATCCGATTCGCGAGCTGGCGCGCTTCGGTATAGTAACGCCCGCTGGCACTGGCCTCGAAGGTGCGCGCCGAGCCGAAGAACACGATGGTGTCGCTGATCTTTTCCTTGCGGAAGTGCGAGAGCGGATAGAGATATTCGCTCAGCATACGCAACGGCCGGGCATCGGGCGTATCGAGGAACTCCTCGTTCCGATAAGCGGGCAGCGGGTGCGATGAAAGATCCGTCGGGTCAGTCATGTGGGAAATGTTTCTCTAATTGTCGCACCCTCCTCAACATATCCGGCAATTTCTGGAATGCGGTGATGGCGCGCAGCCACTCTTTTGCGTCGAATGCGGGAGATCCGCTGACCGCGGCGCCGGCCGGGACGTCGTGGCCGATCCCACTCTGCGCGTAGACCACGGCGCCATCGTGGATGGTGAGATGGCCGGAAACCCCGACTTGTCCCGCCAGCAGCACGCCTTTCTTCAGAATGCTGGAGCCTGCCAAGCCAGTTTGAGCACAAATGATATTGTCTTCGCCGACGACGCACGCGTGGCCGACCTGCACCAGGCTATCGATCTTGGCGCCGCGGCGGACGCGCGTCTCGCCGACTGTGGCGCGATCCACGGAGGTCAAGGACTGAATCTCGACGTCGTCTTCGATGATGGTGACACCGCTTTGAACGATCTTTTCGTGGGTGCCGTCGGCGCGTTTGGCGAATCCGAAACCATCGCCACCTACGACGACGCTGTTCTGGAGCGTGACGCGATGGCCGACGCGGCAAAATTCGCGAACCACGGCATGTGAGTGCGCCAGAAAATCGTCGCCGATGTGCGCGCCGTCATAGATCACCACATGGGGATGCAGAACGGCATTCTTCCCGATGACCACGTTCTCGCCGACCACCGCGAAGGCGCCGATGGACGCATTCTCGCCGATGCTTGCGGAATCGGCCACCGATGCCGCGGGATGGATCCCGGGTTTGGGACGCGGCGGCTGGTAGAAGAAGGCGAGCGCCCGGGCGAAATCGAGATAGGGGTTGGCCGAAATGAGTTGGGGAATGGCGAGCGTCGGAATCGCCTCGGCCAGCAGGATCGCGCCGGCGCGGGTGTCTTTCACCTTGTGGGCGTACTTGGGGTTGGCCAGGAAAGTTAGCTGACTGGAGCCGGCCTGCTCCATTCCGGCAACACCGGTAATGGCTGCGGCGCCGTCGCCAATGAGGCGGCAACCGAGTCGCGCCGCGAGTTCAGACAAAAGAATGGGGACAGCCTGCATGTTTCCTGATTTCACCCTTTCGGAAACAGTATCCCCTGCTGGCTCCCCACTACGGTAGCCGCTCCGGATTCCACCTTAGGCCGGCCGCCCTTACCGGCCCGAAGCTTCCGGCCGAGCGCAACTTCCAATCGTTCAACGAAAGTGTCTGTTCCCAAAGGCCTGCCGCTGTAAGTATTGATCCGAAGCGCGGCCTCTGCTTCGCCAAACGTCTCCGCCGCGAGGTAGTCCGTCCATTCCCGTGGAGTAAACCTCGATCGCCACGGGGCTAGGTCGAGCCACTACGGTGCGGCTTGGCGTCCGACGTGGACCGCCGCGCTCGACCATGTCCAGTCCTCAGCAGTAGCGCGCAGACCCGATCGCACCGGGTTCAGTTCGACGTAGCGCAACGCGGCCCACAGATGCGCGTCATCCAAGGCGCAAGAATAAAAGCGGTTCTGCCAGAAGTGCCCGCTTCGTTGCAGCAGTGAATTGCAGTATTGGGCATAGCGGCCATGCGCCCGGGCGAAGGTCTTGGTCAGCGAAACGGGCGACTCCGGCACCGCGATCCAGTGCACGTGGTTCGGCATCAGACAATAGCCGACCAGGGAGACACCGAATTGAGTCGCCGCGCGTTGCACCAGTTGAAGATAGACCTGGCGGTCGCGATCGGCGAAGAAGACGGCCTGGCGGTCGACGCCGCGCTGGGTGAGGTGATGGGCGACGCCGGGAAAAACGGCTCGGGGCATGCGAGGCATCGTCAGGATTAGTGGCGGAAAGGGGAGGATCCTCGCAGAAAATCCGGAAACATGCAGGCTGTCCCCACTATGAGAAAATTCTTCAAGTGATCTATCTCAATGAAGAAGAAGTGAAGCAACTGCTGCCGATGGCGGCCTGCATCGACATGATGCGCCTTGCATTCCAAGAAATGCGCGCGGGCCGCACGCGCAACCATCCGCGCCGCAGGCTGATCCTCGACACCGGATCCGTGCTGCACCAGATGGCTGGATCCTGCGGAAAATATTTCGTCGCCAAGATCTATTCCAGCAACCGCAAGTACGGCCTCCTCCAGATGATCAACATCCTGTACGATGCCGAGACCGGGAAGCCGCTCGCGTACCTCGAAGCCAACAATCTGGGCTTGATCCGCACCGGCGCCGCCAGCGGCTATGCGACCGATCTTCTGGCCGATCCCAAGGCCTCTGTCGTGGGCATGATCGGCAGCGGATATCAGGCTCGCGGCCAGGTGGAAGCGATGCGCGCTGTCCGGCCGATCAAGGAAATCCGCGTTTGGAGCCGAAAAAGGGAGAACGCCGAGAGCTTCGCCAAGGAGTTCGGTTGCGTCGTCGCCGATTCGGCCGAAGCCGCGGTGCGCGATGCCCCGATCGTGGTCACGGCGACGTCGTCCAAAGATCCGGTGATCGAATCCGAGTGGATCAAGCCCGGCACCATGATCAACGCCATGGGATCGAACGTCGCGAACCGGCGCGAAATCCCGGCGGACCTGATGCGCGCCGCGGGACGTGTAATTGTCGACGACTTGGAGCAAGCCAAGATCGAGGCCGGCGACATCATCATGGCGGATAGCTGGGCGAACGTCGTGGAACTCAAGAACGTCGACCGCGGCTACGATCCCTCGACCGTGACGATCTTCGAATCCCTGGGTATCGCTGTCGAGGACGCCGCAGCGGCAGGCTACGTGTACGAACAGGCCGTGGCCAAGAAAATAGGCCGCCAATTCCCCTAGGATGTTATCCTAAGCGTTTCGCATGAAACATCGAATCGTACGTAATATCCGCCGCCCGGACGCCGAAAGTGTCAGGTTGCTCGGCCAGATGGGTGTAGCCACCGTTCATGAAGCGCAGGGCCGCACGGGCTTGCTGGCGCCGTACATGCGGCCCATCTACAACTCGGCCAAGGTGGCCGGACCCGCGGTCACGGTGCTGTGCCAGGCCGGCGACAACCTGATGATCCACGCCGCGGTCGAACTGTGCCAGCCGGGCGACGTTTTGGTGGTGACCTGCACCGCCGAATCGACCGACGGCATGTTTGGCGACCTCCTGGCCACATCTCTCCGATCCCGCGGTGTCGCCGGATTGGTGATCGACGCGGGCGTGCGCGATGTCGCCGATCTGACGGCGATGGATTTTCCGGTTTGGTCGAAAGCCATCTCCGCCATGGGGACGGTGAAGGCCACTCTCGGATCCGTCAACGTTCCAGTGGTCTGCGCAGGGGGATTGATACACCCGGGCGACGCCGTCATCGGCGATCTGGACGGCGTGGTGGTGGTCCCGCGGGAGGACGTTGTCGAGGTAGTCAAGGCCGCGCAGGCGCGGATCGTGAAAGAAGAGAAGAATCGCGAAAGACTGCGTGCGGGCGAAGCCGGACTGGATATGTACGGGCTTCGCGCCAAGCTGAAAGACCTGGGCGTGGTATACGTGGATCAAGAAGATTAGGCCAGGAAGATTAGAGGAGCAACACTATGGGACAGATTGTTGGAGCCTGGGCGACGGTACACGCGCCGCAGTTATTCACCCGCCCGCCTACGGAAGTTCCCGAACAGATCGATGCCGACATCGCCGCGATGAAGCTTATGGGCAAGGAGCTGGACGAGCTTAAGCCCGACGCGGTCATCGTCATCGGCAGCGACCACCTGGAAACGTTCTTTCTGTCGTCCGTTCCTACGTTCGCAGTGATCGCGGGCGAAACTTCCAAGGCGCACTTCGCCAACAAAAGCTATGAAATGAAAGTGCACCTGCCGCTGGCCGAGGACCTGCTCGACAAGCTGGTGCGCGCCGAGTTCGACATGGCCTATTCGCAGGATGCCCTGCTGGGCCACAGCTTCGCGGCTGTGTACGAATGGATCATCGCCGACCGCGATATCCCCGTGGTGCCGATCTTCATCAACACCTATCTGCCTCCCCTGCCCTCGCCGAAACGCTGCCATGCTCTGGGCAAAACGATCGCCGATATCATCAAGGGTCGTCCCGAGCGCGTTGTGATCATTGCCAGCGGCGGCATGTCGCACTACCCGGGCACCTGGAAGTATCCGCAGCCGGCTTACGATTTCGATTACTGGGCGATCGCGCAGATGGAGCGCGGCAACCTGGATCCCATTCTGGCGCTCAGCTCCGAGCAGCTCGACGAGGTCGGGAACACGGAGATGCTGCCGTGGTATCCGATGTTCGGCGCCATCGGCAACGTTCCGGGCGAGCTGATCACGTATCAGCCGACCTGGCATCACGGACATGCGGTCATGCGCTTCCTGCCGAACAAGCGCAAGGGCCCGCCCACCGGCGATATCCCGCCCGCCTACAACTTCACGCAGGGTGGATTCGAATTCTACAAGCACCCGAAGCCGTCTTCGTACGCGCTGAACAAAGTCCTGTACGAACTGCGGCTCTCCAGCGACCTTCGCAAGCGCTTCTTCAAGGACACGCAGGCGGTGGCCAGAGAATACGGCCTGAATCCCAAGGAATCCGCGGCTCTCGAGACGATCAAGGACGAAAACATCGACTCGCTGCGGTCGCTGAAACCGCATCCGCTGGTGGATGCCGGCGCACATGCGCTGGGCATGCTGATGTGCCTGGTGGTGGTGCAGGCGGAACAACGGCGCCTGCGCGCAGCCGGAGAACTCTAAAAATCCCAGGAGAGTCCGCCGCGTGCGAACCGCGGCGGCTGCATTTCTAGCGGAAGGTTCTGAAGAAACTGCGGGCCGGTCAGATCGGCCACGCGCAAGCGTGCGCCCAGGTTCAGCGTATTGAAAACCTCGGCGCTTATCCGCAAGGTCCCCGTGCGCAGGAAGTGCATCTCAAACGCGCGGCTAACTTTCAGATTCCAGTCGTAAACCGGTTCGGTGCGGGATGCTCCGCGCGGTGTCGCATCCACCATGAACGGCCCCTGCGCGAGACCCGTCACCAAGAGCCGCCTGGCATAAGGATATCCGCCGAGGAAGACCGCCGTGTTCATGATTTCGAGGCCTCCGAAGCTGCGTGGCGTCGAAAACGAGATCCACATTTTTCCCGCGAAACGGCGATCCATGGCCGAACTGCCGCTGGCATTGATCATAGTGTTCGGATCGGCGTACAGCGACCCGACCACGCCCGAGTCGTTTTCCCAAATGTCGTTCCCGGGATTGGTCGGGCCCCAGGATTTCCCCACATAGAGCGATGCCTGCGCGGCCAGACCGCGTTTGTTGAAACCGCCCTCAGCGACGACACCGCGCTGGTCCATCCGCAGACCTGCGGGATTCGTTAGCAGGAAACGATCCTCACCGAATGTGGCTGGATCCTGCTCGTAGACCGTAAGCGTGCGGTCGTCGGCGGTGCTGGCGCGCCCATCTTGTCCCGGATCCAGCATGGTGACCGGGTGGTAGGCCGAAAACGGCACGCCGGTGTTGAGCGCCGCGATACGATCGCGCTCGGTCCTGCGAAATGCCCGCGCGCGAACGAAGAACCCGCCGGCGAGCTTCCATTCAGCCGAGGCAAAGAACTGGTCATCGTGAGGTGGCTGCAAATTCGGATCGATCATCGACACCGCGCCGCCAAAACGCCGTAGGAGGGTGGTCGCCTCGTCGTAAAAGAATTGTCCGTCCTGATTCGCGTCGATCCATCGATATTCGTCGCCGCTCAGGCCGTTGGGGTTACCGTAATCGAGATAGCGTCCGGCCAGAGGATAGAAGAATCGGGAATAGCCGGCGCGGATTACTAATGGAGTACCGCTCGACGGCTGCCAGGCGATCGCAGCTCTGGGTGCGGCGTTGCGCCACGTGATCAGGTTTGACTGTGCGGGAAACTGGAACTGCCTCCCATCTGTCGGGGGACCCTGCGCGGGCAGCGATCCGTTCGAGGCCGCGAACGTTAATCCCAAGTCCAGGTTCACACTCTGGCCCAGCCGGATCTGATCATCCGTGCTGAACGTGAAGTGCCCCACGTCGGCGAAGGTCGTCCGGGGGCTGTGCAGCAGAGTCACGGTATCAGGCTGGCCGTCTACGGTGGTCACAAGCGCGTTGGGTGGATTCAGAAACCGGTTCTCAGCCTCCGACCGGCCGATCGCCGCAGTCAGCGTCAGAGTGTGACTGATGCCGCCATGCTGGAGACTGCCGCGGCGCCACGCGACGCGCCCCTCGTGCTGCAGCTTGACGGACTGAGTCTGTAACAGCGGACCGCCGTGAGTCGCGCCACTGGCCAGATCCACGTAGGCCAGTTCCAGGTGCTGGATGGCGATATCCAGGTAGCTGGCGGGAAGGTGCTGGTCGGCGACCGTATCGATGTGCGTCGTCGTATAACCGTAGCGCGCCTGGAAGTCGCCTCCAAGAACATTGCGGGTCCAACCGAGCTGGACGAAATCCAGGTGATCCTCTTCCCGAAGGTCGCTCTGCGGAAGAATTGGCGGAGCCGCGCGCCGTCCATCGAGCGCTTCGAGAGCCTGCGGGAGCGACCAGCCGAAATCGTTCGAACGCGCCCCCACGATCAACGCATCGAAGTGATTGGCCGCGTTGGGATGAATCGACGCGCGCATGGTGGTGTAGAGATCCCACGACTTGAGATTGCCGGGAAGCGTGTCCGCGGGAGGAGCGGGCTGTGACGCCCACCGCCCAGTGCCGGAAAAGAACACGTCGAGCCAGCGCGTTACTCGCCCGCCAGCCTGGGCATTAGAGTTCAGGAATCGACGGAGCCGCGACGACGTCTGCAACTGCACGCGTTCGGCGGGCACCGGCAAGTTATCCGCAGACAACAAGCCGCCGGTGGCGTACGCCGTGGTAGATCCATGCCAGTTCGATACAGGCTGCCGGAAGATGTACGACAGCGTCGGGCCGGATCGCGAACCAGATCCCGAAAAAGGCCCGAACAAATTCACCTCGCTCACACCGCCCGGGTCGGGCAGTGCCACCAGATGTCCGGGTTGGTAGGGATCGTCCGCGGTCATACCTTCGACGGTGAACCGGTTCGCTGTCCAGGACATTCCTTCCAGCGAGAACACAGGTAGCTTCTGCCGGGCGGTCTGGCCGAAGTCGAAAGGACTGGGAACTGCGGCGGGGAATTTTAACAGGAGCAACTCGGCTGTGCCGGGAGAGTCGGAGAGTTTCGGCGCCTGCGCGGTTTCCTCGTCGGCGGAAGAAAGGGAACTTTGCGCCGCGAGCGGAAAGGATAGCAGGATCAGCAGAGCAACGATGCACTTCATCTAAAAAGCGAGAGGATTTTCACGCAGTATAGCAAGGTTCTCCGGTTCCACCAACGTTCGGAAATCGGTTACGCTAGTTTTTTGCGGCTCGTCTACCGCCGCGTATTCAGGAGAGAGAGAACACCACGATGAAGATCGGTCTCGCCGGGCAAGGCGCCTTCGGCATCAAGCACCTGGAAGCCTGCGCCAACATTCCCGGCATCGAAGTGATCACGATCACGGGCGGCAATCAGGCCGCGACGGAAGAGGTCGCCAAGAAGTTCAAGATTCCGCATTTTACCGGCGACCTGGCGGAAAGCCTGAAACAGCCCGGCCTGGAGGCGATGATTCTGGCGACGCCCACTCAGATGCACGCCAAGCAAGGCGAACAGGTGATGCGGGCCGGCAAGCACGTGCAGATCGAGATTCCCATCGCCGACAGTCTGGCCGATACCGAACGCCTGGTGAAAGCGCAGAAGGAAACCGGGATGATCGCGATGGGCGGGCACACGCGGCGCTTTAATCCCAGCCACCAGTACATTCGCAAAAAGATCGTGGCGGGCGAGCTCAAGGTTCTGCAGATGAACGTGCAGACGTACTTCTTCCGGCGGACGAACATGAATGCGGCCGGCAAGCCCCGCAGTTGGACGGATCACCTGCTGTGGCATCACGCCTGCCACACCGTGGATCTGTTCCAGTATCAGACCGGCCAGACCGCGTCGGTCGCACAGGCTGTACAGGGTCCCATGCATCCCGAGCTGAAGATCGCGATGGACATGGGCATCATCATGAAGACTCCTTCGGGAGCGGTATGCACGCTGTCGCTATCGTTCAACAACAAGGGCCCCATCGGGACGTTCTTCCGCTATATCTGCGACAACGGCACTTACATCTGCTACTACGACGATCTGATCGACGGCGATAACAACAAGATCGATATCTCGGGCGTCGACGTCTCGATGAATGGCATTGAGCTTCAGGATCGCGAGTTCTTCGCGGCGATCCAAGGGAAACGCGAACCCAATGCCAGCCTGGCTCAGGTGCTTCCAGCGATGCAGACGCTCGACCGGCTCGAGAAGAGTCTGGGGTGAGATCCTCACGCGAGGGGACAGGCAGCTCTGTCCACTCCCAGGCTCGTGCGCGAAGTCATAAGTTTACGCGAGGGGACAGAGTAGCCTGTCCCCTTTTGTCCAGTTAAGCGTGGCTTTCGAGCGAGGCGCGCAGTAGTATCAGCCTCGACTGCATTTTGCGTTGCACCATTCGCTGGATCAGGCCCTGCAGCAATGGATACAGAGACCGCAGGAAACCCTTAGGCCGCATCGCGCCTGTGCTCACGACCAGGGTTTTTGGTCCCCACGGCACGATTTGATATTCAACGTACGCCGACGCCGTCGGCGCCTCCATGCGATACGCGATGTGTTCGTTGCGCTTCATGGAGGCCACCAAGAGGTCGACGTCGAACTTGCGGCCATACTCCTGAACGGTCGCGCCTACGTGCGCGCCCACCTGCAAGCCTCCGGGCGGCAGAGGCTTCGCCTCCACCACATCCGGCTGCCAGCTCTGGAGGTGCTTCGGGTCGGTCATGAACTCGAAAATCTTTGAGGGCGGCGCTGCGATCTCGATGGCTGCTTTGTACATGTGTCCACGTTAAGGCACCCGCATGTGAAGTTCACGGGCTCTTCGACGGATGCCCGCCCGCTACCGGCGAATGACACCTAGCGCCCCGTCGGCCACGCGCGGTACCTTGGAACTATGCTGGAATCGAGGACTGGAGTGGGGGTCGAAAGCCTTGGATTCGTCGGCTTCGGCGAGGCTGCTTTTCACCTGGCCAAGGGGCTCCGCGAAGCCGGCGTGAAGCGCACCGTCGCCTTCGACATCCATGTGCACACCCCCGGCCTGGGCGAGAAGATTCAGGAGCGGGCACGCGAAACCGGGACGGCTCTGGTCGAGTTCTCGGCCGCGCTTCCGGCCGCCGCCGACGTGATTGTTTCGGCCGTCACCGCGGATCAGGCGGTCGACGCCGCCAAGCAGACTGCTCCATATCTCACTTCGCGCCACGTCTACGCCGATCTGAATTCGGTATCGCCTCGCACGAAAGAGAAAGTGGGCGAAGTCATCACCCGCAGCGGCGCCCGCTTTGTCGAAATTGCGGTGATGGGTCCTATTCCACCGCATCTCCATAGAACGCCGATGCTACTGGGAGGAGCCTCCGCGCCGGAGTTCGAGGATCTGTTCACGCCCTACGGCATGCGGCTGGACGTGGTGTCCACCGACCAGATCGGCCGCGCCGCCGCGGTGAAGATGTTCCGCAGCGTGATCTACAAGGGCCTGGAAGCTCTGATTTTCGAATGCGTTCTCGGCGCGAGCCAATACGGGGCCGAGCCGCGCGTCTTCGCTTCGCTCGCTGAAAACTTCCCGGGCATCGACTGGAAGAAGCTGGCCGACTATATGGTCGGCCGCGTAGTCGTGCATGGCGAGAGACGCGCGCGTGAAATGGATGAGGTCGCGCGTACGCTCGAAGAGCTGGGTATCGAGCCGATGATGGCCGCAGCGACGGCGCGCCGTATGGACTGGGCAGCGGATCTCGACCTTAAAGGCAAGTTCGGCGGCGAGTTTCCCAAGACCTACCAGGAAGTCCTGGACGCTTTATCCAAGCCCTCCCTCGTCCCAAAATGAGCGTCCAAAAATGATCACCTACCTCTGGATCGCTCTGGGCAGTGCGATCGGCGGCGTAGCGCGCTACGCCTGCCAGGGCTGGGCCGCGCGCGTCATTAGCGATACGTTTCCCTGGGGCACCATGATCGTCAATATTGTCGGGTGCAGCTTCATCGGCTTCTTTGCGACGTTCACTTCGGCGGATGGCCGCTTCATCGTCGGCACCACCGCGCGGCAGTTCGTGATGGTGGGCATCTGCGGGGGCTACACTACGTTTTCTTCGTTCAGCCTGGAATCGCTGAATCTCGCCCGCGGCGGCGAGTGGGCGCAGGCAGCGGGCTACGTACTTGGATCGCTCATGTTCTGCTTACTGGGAGTATGGCTCGGCCACATGGCGGCGGTAGCTGCGAACGGAAGGTAGCATGAATATACCCAAAGATGCGGTCCTGCTTCGAATTTTCCTGGGCGAAAACGACCGCTGGCAGGGGCGGCCTCTCTACGAAGCGCTGGTGCTGAAGGCTCGTGAAATGCACCTCGGGGGCGCGACCGTGCTCCGCGGACCCATGGGCTTCGGCCACTCCAGCCGTCTGCACACCGCGAAGATCCTGCGCCTCTCCGAAGACCTGCCGTTCGTGGTCGAGATTGTCGATACCGAGGAAAAAATCAAGGGATTCGTCGGAGCCATCGAGCCGATGATGGGCAGCGCACTGGTTACGCTCGAAAAGGTCCAGGTGCTGCAATACGGCCCACCGCCGAATCAGGCGTCCTGAACGACAAGCCGGCTGCGAATTTCCTTCAGCCGGTCGCGATACGCCGCAGCCTGCTTGAAATCGAACTTGCGGGCCGCCTCGCGCATCTTTTCTTCCATCTCCGCCAGATACTTGTCCATCTGCTCGGGCGGAACGTTCTCCTCCGGCCCGATCTCCTCCAGCGGCACGGTCATATAATCCGCTTCGGCCACCGCGATCAGATTAATGTCGATCGGCTTGATGATGGACTGCGGGGTAATGTTGTTCGCCACGTTATAGGCCAGTTGCGTGTTCCGGCGGCGCGTAGTCTCATCTATCGCCCGGCGCATCGAAACCGTCATGACGTCCGCGTATAGGATCGCGCGGCCATTGAGATGGCGCGCCGCACGGCCCATGGTCTGGATCAGCGAACCAGCCGACCGCAAGAATCCTTCCTTATCTGCATCCAGGATCGCGACCAGCGACACTTCGGGCAAGTCCAAACCTTCGCGCAAGAGGTTCACACCGATCAGAACGTCATAAACGCCGCGCCGCAGATCGCGCAGGATCTTCACACGGTCGAGCGTGGAGACTTCCGAGTGCAGGTATGCGCATTTCACTCCGGCTTCGGTGTAGTGCTCGGCGAGATCCTCGGACATGCGCTTGGTGAGCGTGGTCACCAGCACGCGCTCGTCCTTCTCCGCGCGCAGCCGGATCTCATTCAGCAGGTTGTCCACTTGCCCCCGGATCGGGCGCACATCCACTTCAGGATCCACCAGGCCCGTAGGACGGATGATCTGCTCGATCACCGCGCCGGACGTTTTCGTCAGCTCGTACGGACCCGGCGTCGCCGACACGTAAATCGCCTGGTGCACGCGATTCTCGAATTCCTCGAACGTCAGCGGGCGATTGTCCAAGGCACTGGGCAGGCGGAACCCGAACTTCACCAGGTTCTCCTTGCGCGAACGGTCGCCGTGATACATGCCGCCCAATTGCGGAACGGTCTGGTGGCTTTCGTCCAGAAACAGCAATGCGTCCGAAGGCAGATAATCCAACAGCGTCGGCGGGGCCTGCCCCGGCAGCCGGCCCGAAAAATGCCGCGAATAGTTCTCGATACCGTGGCAGTATCCGATGTTGCGGATCATCTCCAGATCGAACATGGTGCGCTGCCACAGGCGCTGTGCCTCGATCCGCTTGCCTTCTTTATCCAGCTCGCCTTTCCACCACTGCAGCTCGTTCTCGATGCTCTGGAGCGCGTTCGAGCGCGTTTCCTCGCTCATCACATAGTGTGACTTTGGATAGATGGGTAGCCGCAGATAGGTCTGCTTTACCTGGCTGGTGAGTGGATCGATCTGTTCCAGCGATTCGATCTCGTCGCCCCACAGGCTGATGCGGAACGCCAAATCGTCATAGGTAGGATAGATTTCGATCACGTCTCCGCGCACGCGAAATGTTCCGCGCTTGAAATCGCCTTCGTGACGCTCGTAGAGGATGTCCACCAGCCGACCGGTGATCTCCTCGCGCTTGATCTTCTGGCCCTTTTCGAGCATCAACAGCATCCCGTAGTAGGCCTCGGGCGAACCGAGACCGTAGATGCAACTGACGCTCGCGATGATCACGCAATCGCGCCGTTCGAACAGGGAGCGAGTGGCCGAAAGCCGCAGCTTGTCCAGCTCGTCATTGATGGTGGCTTCTTTTTCGATGTACACATCGCCGGCCGGAATATAGGCTTCCGGCTGGTAGTAATCGTAGTAGCTGACGAAATACTCCACCGCATTCGACGGGAAGAAGCTCTTGAATTCCTGATACAGCTGTGCGGCCAGCGTCTTGTTGTGTGCCAGTACCAGGGCCGGACGATTCAGCTTCTCGATGACCTTCGCCATCGTGAAGGTCTTGCCGGAACCCGTCACGCCCAAGAGAACCTGGTGCTGTTCGCCGTCCTTGAGGCCGCGCAACAGGGCGTCGATGGCCGTAGCCTGATCGCCGCGCGGTTTGTAGTCGATTCCGAGGCGAAACGTGGACATGTTTCTCTTCCTTGCAGGGCTGCGCTTACAAGTATAAACGGCACCCAAAATAGCCCACGCAATATCGCGGCAAATGGCCCAGACGCCGCGAAATTTCGCGCCAACGGACCCAGTGATAACTTTTTTTCAATCATTTAGCGATGGTCCATCACGTGCCATAGTCATGCTCGATGTCCACAGAACTAATTCGAGTCCTGGTAGTAGAGGACGACGAGGTGAGCGCGAAAGCCGTCCGAGTGATGCTGGAGAGGCTGGCCTGCTCCGTGGAGATCGTCGAGGACGGAGCTGAGGCGGTCGAGCGTTTTCGGCACCACAAATACGACTTGGTATTGATGGGGTGGCAGATGCCCACGATGGACGGCTTCGAGGCTACGGCGCGGATCCGCACCATGCTCCACGGCAAGCAAACTCCCATCATCGGCACCACCGCCGGACGTGATCGCGCCGAGTGCATGGCGGCCGGAATGAATGATCTGATGCCCAAGCCGTTCCGGTTGGAAAATCTCCGGCTGGTTCTGCTGCGCTGGACCGCGTGGCCCGGAGTCCAGGAGAGCGGCAGGTGCGAGACCGGCACAACCTGCGTATGAACGGCTACCAGCGATTGCGCCGGGTATCCGGCTCGACTACAATTGTGCCCACGGTCCCCGTGCAGAAGGGGAGTCTGCTACACATATGAGCGCCCCGAGCGAAGCCGCCGGCCTGCTCGAGCATCTGTTTTTCGAGATCGCGGAGGGTGTGTCCGGACAAACCGGAGAAGCCTTCGTCCACTCGCTGGCCCGCCATCTGGCAGCCGCGCTCAAAGCGGATTTCGTATTGGTTGGGGAGTTGCAGCCGGGAGGACGCCGGATCGCAACCCTGGCGGCCTACAGCGATGGCAAGGACGCTCCGGCATTCGAGTACGACCTGGACGGCACGCCTTGCGCCAACGTGGTTGAAAAACAGCTGTGCTCTTACCCCAGCGGCATCCAGCGGATGTTTCCGAAGGACCTCATGCTGGCCGAATTGGGCGCGGAGGGCTACGTCGGTTCTCCCATGATCGATTCCGGCGGGCGCTGCCTGGGCTTGGTTTGCGCGCTGACCCGCCAGCCCCTGCAACACGCCAAGCTGGCCGAAACCGTGCTCCAGATTTTCGCCGTCCGGGCCTCGTCCGAGCTTGAACGCAAGAACTACGAGGAAGGGCTCGCCCGCAGTGAGCAGCACTATCGCGCCTTGGTCAGCCACGGCAATGAGGCGGTGCTGCGCGTGGAACTGGATCAGCCTATCGCCCTGGATCTGCCCGAACAAGAGCAGCTGGAGCTGATTTACCAGCATGCCTATGTCGCCGACTGCAACGAGCAGGCTGCCAAGCTGTTCGGCCGCGCCACCGCGCAAGATCTCATCGGCGCGCGCATGGAAGCGATCAGTCCTCGTGGCGATCCCGAGCAAGTCGAGCGGACGCTCGCGGGCATCCGCGCGCGCTGGCAATTCTCGCAGGTCGAACGCACCATGCAGGGGCGTGTTCTTCTGATGACGCGCCAGGGAATCATCGAGAACGGCAAGTACACGGGAGCCTGGGTCACGGCGCGCGACATCACCGAGCTCAAACAGGCGGAAGCCGAAGTCCTTCGCCTCAATGCCGAGCTTCAGCAGCATGTCGCCGAACTCACCGAGCTGAAAGGCCGGCTGGAGCAGGATAACGCCTATCTCCTGGAAGAGATCAAAGCGGACCACAACAACCACGAGATGATCGGCAGCAGCCCAAAATTCCGCGAGCTGCTGGATCGCATCCGGCTGGTGGCGGGAACGTCCGCCACGGTGCTGATCACGGGAGAGACCGGCACCGGCAAGGAACTGGTGGCCCGCGCGATTCATAACCTCAGTCCGCGCCGGAACCGGCCGCTGGTGAAGGTCAATTGCGCGGCGATATCCGCAGGGCTTGTGGAGAGCGAGTTGTTCGGCCACGTCAAGGGCGCGTTCACCGGTGCGACCGATCGCCGGATCGGGCGCTTCGAACACGCCCACGGCGGAACGCTGTTTCTGGACGAAATCACCGAGCTGCCGCTGGAGAGCCAGTCGAAGATCCTGCGCGTGCTCCAGGAGCAGGAATTCGAACCCGTGGGATCGAACCGCACGGTAAAGGTGGATGTCCGCATCCTCGCTGCCACCAACCGCAACCTGGCGGAGGCCGTGCGAGAGGGCCGCTTCCGCATGGACCTCTATTACCGCCTGCTGGTGATTCCCGTGGAGGTTCCGCCCCTTCGTGAGCGTCGGGAGGATATCCCGGCTCTGGCGACTCATTTCGTCAAGGTCCTGGCGAGGCAGTTCGGCCGCCGCGTCCATCGCATCTCGGAGGCGACGATGCGGCAGTTGATGGATTACGACTGGCCTGGAAACGTCCGGGAGCTCGAAAACCTTCTGGCCCGCGCCGTGGTGCTCAGCCCGGGCGAAGTTCTCGACGCGCCTCTGGATCTGGTGGCCGCCCACGGCTCGGCGGAAGCCGCTTCCTTGCAGTCGCTCCCTTCCCAGTCGCTGGAAGATGCAGAACGCTGTCATATCGAACGCGTGCTGGCTTCGACGAATTGGGTAGTGGAGGGTCCCAAAGGCGCCGCTCGAATCCTCGAGATGAACCCCAGCACGCTGCGCAGCCTGATGAAGCGGCTGGGCATTCGCCGGCCGGCATAAACCGGCGCTACAATACGCGTTCGAACGCGTACCCGGCTTCGCGCAGCCGCCGCATCATTTCTTCGGAGTGATCCGCGCCGCGCGTCTCCATCGTCACGTCGATCTTGGCATCGCCCAGGTCGACGCCGAAATACGCCCGGTCGTGCACCACCTGAACGATGTTCGCGCGCTCGCCCGCGATCACTTCGGTCAGCCGCTCGAGGCCGCCGGGGTGATCGGGCAGAGTAATCCTCAGCCGCACCAGGCGGCCATCCTTCACCAGGCCCCGTTCGATGATGTGCGCCAGCAGGATGACGTCGATGTTTCCTCCGCTGATGACCACGGCGACGTTCTTTCCGCGCAGTGTCGTCTTCCCGTGCAGCAGCGCCGCCACGCCCACCGCTCCCGCGCCTTCGGCCAGCATCTTCTGTTTTTCCAGAAGCCGCAGGATCGCGCGAGCCACCTCTTCATCGTCCACCGTCACGACTTCCTTGACGTACTTCGACGCCAACTCAAGCGTGAGCTCGCCCACCTGCCGCACCGCGATGCCGTCGGCGATGGTGGCTGCCGCCGGCAACATCACCGGCTTGCGCTGGAGCAGCGCGGCTTCCATCGAAGGCAGCGCCTGCGGTTGAATCCCGACGATTCGCACCTCGGGCCGCGTTTCCTTGACCGCGCAAGCGACACCCGCGATCAGTCCGCCGCCACCCACGGGAACGACCACCGCATCCATATCGGGAAGCTGCTCCAGCAGTTCCAGCCCGATTGTGCCCTGCCCCGCGATTACCGCCGGATCGTCGAACGCATGGAGAAAAACCAGACTGTCCGCCTGGCTGCGCCGCTGGGCTTCCTCCAGAGCCTCGTCGTAGTTGGCTCCGAAGAGAATCACTTCGGCGCCCCAGGCGCGCGTCGCCGTCACCTTCACCAGAGGCGTGTATTCGGGCATGCAGATCTGCGCCCGGATCCCGCGCCGCGATGCGTGACAGGCCACGGCCTGCGCATGATTTCCGGCGGAGGCGGTGATCACCCCGCGGGCCCGTTCTTCGCTGGTCAATGTGAGAATCTTGTTTAACGCGCCGCGCTCCTTGTAGGAACCGGTGACGTTCAAGTTTTCGAGCTTCAGAAAAAGCTGATTGCCGGATTCGCGCGACAGGATCTCCGAGTACAGCAAGGGAGTCTCACGAATCGCGCCGCGGATGCGTTCGCGAGCGGCGTGGATGTCGCCAAGCGATACCATGGTATGCGGTCAAACGTAGCATATATGGCGAACCCCAATGGTAAATATTGACCAGTTGGAACAGCCCGGCGTCCGGGGCTGGCTGCATAATCCGGACAAGGTGACGGCTGCCATGCTTCTGTCCCACGGAGCGGGAGGCGATTGTAACGCTCCGTTGATGGTGGCGGTGGCCAAAGCATTTTCCGAAGCCGGATACTTGGTGCTGCGCTGGGACCTGCCGTTCCGCCAAGCAGGCCCGCGGAGTGCACCCGGCGGTTCCGGCAAGCGCGACCGTGACGGCATCCTTCTGGCCGCCAAGCTATTGCGGCAACTGGAGCCGGATGTTCCCCTTTACCTCGCGGGACAATCCTACGGCGGACGGCAGTCGAGCATGGTCGCGGCCGAAGATCCCGGCGCGGCCGACGGACTTCTTCTGCTGTCTTATCCGCTGCATCCGCCCGGAAAACCCGCGCAGCTTCGGACAGACCACTTCCCTGCTCTTCGAACGCCCGCCCTGTTTGTACACGGCACCAGCGATCCTTTCGGCACGGTGGACGAATTAAGGGAAGCCATCAAGCTGATCCCTGTTGCCCCGCGCTTGCAGGTGGTCGGAGGCGCCGGCCACGGTGTGCCGCCAGCGACTGCCGCGTCGATGCCCGGATGGCTTTCAGCATGAGCACCAGCCTCGCGGAGCGCATGGACCAGGTCGAACATCGCATCCAGACGGCCGTCGGACGCGCGGGACGCACCCGCGATCAGGTCACGCTGGTCGCGGTCACCAAGAAATTTCCCGCCGCGGCGATCTGCGAAGCTTACTCGCTCGGCCTGCGCGTGTTCGGCGAAAACTATGTGCAGGAGTTCGCCGAAAAGCATCCGGCGCTATCTGGATTGGCCGACGCACAGTTTCATTTCATCGGCCATCTTCAATCGAATAAAACCCGCTTGGCGACGGAACTGTTCCACGCGATCGAAACGGTCGATTCCGAAAAACTCGCCCGGCGTTTGAATGAAGCCGGGAAGCCACTGGAAGTGATGATCGAGGTCAAGCTTTCTCCGGAAGGCACCAAGGCGGGTGCGGCTCCGGAAGAACTGCCGGGGCTCATGGACGCGATCCGCGCATGCCCGAACCTGAAGCTTACAGGTCTGATGACCATGCCGCCCTGGAATCCCGATCCCGAAACCACCCGTCCCTTCTTCCGCCGCCTGGCGGAGTTGGCTCGGATCCATCAGCTCCCGAAGCTCTCCATGGGGATGTCGCACGACCTAGAAGCAGCGATCGAAGAAGGGGCGACGCATATCCGCGTCGGCACGGCGCTGTTTGGACCCCGTCCTAAAGCTTCGGCACAAGAGTAATGAAAGTCGGTTTCTTCTCGCCCATGCCGCCCGCGCTAACAGGCGTGGCCGACTACAGTAGCGCGTTGTTACCGCTGCTTCGCAGCTTTGGAGCCGTCGAAGTCGCTCCAGAAAAGTGTGATGTCGCGCTCTATCACATCGGCAACAACACCCTGCATCGCGACATCTACCGGCGCGCGCTCACCCATCCCGGCGTCGTGGTCCTGCATGATGCGGTGCTGCAACACCTGCTGCTCGGAATGCTCGACGCGAAAGAGTATGTGGAGGAGTTCGTCTACAATTACGGCGAGGCTTCTCGAGACCTGGGCCGCGAATTGTGGGAGCAGCGCGCGCGATCCGGCGCCGACGTGCGCTACTTCGCACGACCGATGCTCAAACGCATCGCTATGGCCTCGCGCGCGATCATCGTGCACAATCCCGCCGCGGCAGCTTTAGTCCGTGAACATGCGCCGCACGCGCAGATCTTCGAAATCCCGCACCTATTCGAGCCGCCTGCGCTGCCCTCTCCTGAGGAAACAACGCGATTCCGCGAAACTCTGGGCCTCAAGCCGGAGACGCTCCTCATCGGGACCTTCGGGCACCAGCGCGAGACCAAGCGCCTGGCCGTCGTGCTGCGCGCGTTTCAAAGATCCGGCGGTGATGCGCGTCTCCTGGGCTCCGGAGAGTTTGTCTCCAGCACCTTCAAGAATGCGATCGCCCCGCTGCTTCAGCATCCGAATGTTATTCGTACAGGCTACCTGCCCGAGCGTGAGTTGTGGCGCTACGCAGCGGCCACGGATCTGTGCGTCAACCTGCGCTATCCGTCGGCGGCGGAGACTTCAGGAATGGCCATCAGGATGATGGGCATCGGCAAGCCGGTGGTTTTCACGGCCAGCGAGGCTTTAGCCCGCATCCCCGCCAACGCCTGCTTGCGGCTGGATGTAGGACCCGACGAGGAGCAGATGCTGGCCGGCTACATCACCTGGCTGGCGGGAAATCGCAATGCGGGTATGGAAATCGGCCGTCGCGCCGCGGCGCACATCGCGCAGGGTCACGATCCCCAAAAAATAGCCCACGAATATTGGAACGTCCTCAATAGAGGCTGAGCGGCTTGGTCTCGGTTCCCACCCACAACACCGGGGACGGGGATTCCCACGGAGGCAGACTGACCAAATGCGGCGTTACGACGATCAGCGTTTGTCCCACCAGTTCGGTCTTGGTAGTGGTGCTGAAAAGGCGTCCCAGGAGCGGAATCCTGGAAATTCCAGGAAAACCAGCGACATTTTCGTTGATACTGCTCTGCATTAGGCCCGCGACCACCGCCGATTCGCCGTCCACCAGCCGGGTCATGCCTTGAAAGTGACGGCTGGTGATGACCGGAATGCCGTTGTTCGCGGCGCCATTCAGCGCATTCTGCTCGGCGTCCAAGTCCAGAGTGATCTCACCGTTGGATTGCACCGTGGGAGTCATTTTCAGAATCAGGCCGAGATCCTGGAACTGCACAGCTGGCGGGATCCCCGTGTTCGCGCCGGCGCCGGTTGGCCCGATGTAAGCGCTGGTGATGATGGGATACCGCTCACCGACTTTCAGCGAGGCGACCTGCCCGTCCAAGGCGGTTATATCGGCCTGGAAGATCGCATTCGAGAAGCTGCGGCTCATGGTCGCGAAGGCCGCAGCGTCGGCGATTCCGATGCCCATGAACGTCGTCCCGCCGCCAAATGTGGCGAACTGCGCGAAGCCGCTGATCACGCCGGGAACATTGTGGAGAAATGTTCCGAGATTCAGCACCGGCGCCATATTCGGCAATTGCAGCCCGTAGGTCGAGGTTGAATTCTTCGAGACAGACAAAAGTTCGATTTCGATATTCACTTGCGCCCGGTTGCGAGACAGAGTGGTCAGAATCTGGCGGGCGGCCAGGATCGTGGATGGCTGATCGCGCAGAAATACCATGCGGCGGCCCGGATCCACCGCGATCCGGCGAACCTGCATCACCTGCTGCACGGCCGACACCATTTCCTGTGCCTCCTGCACCGTGATGCGCTCGGGAATGGGGATTTCGGCGGTCATCAGCGGAGCGCTGTCGTTGCGCTTCTGGGTGGTGTCCTGATACACCATGGCGACCTTCGGGTTCACCGGTACCAGGAACGAGTTCGTGATGGTCTCCAGGGCGTGGAACGCTTCCCGCATGCTCAGATCGTTCATGCGAAACGTGAACGCTGCCGTGGGAGCCTGGTAACCGTCCTCGAACTGTAGCTGGATGCCGTAGGCAGCCGCGACTTGCTCCAGCACCAGCCGCGCTGTACCACGCAGATCGAAGCTCCGCCTTTCGGCCGAAACCTGCAACCTTGCCGGAGGAAGCGCCAGCCGCCCGAGGATCACCTCGCTCGGACTGAGGGCCTCTACAGTGATCCTGCGCGCAGCTTTTTCCGCGTCGTCATCTAGCGAGATCTGGGTCGCGTGGTCAGCCCACGTCCGTAGCATGTCGCGGTTCAGGGTGTATTGGACATTGGTCGGTTTCAGGGCCGCAGCCTGCGTATAGAGTTGATAGGCCTGGAGGCTATCCCCGGATCGCTGGGCCCTTTGGGCGGCCTTAAAAAGCCGGCTGGCTTGGTCCTCGGCCCCAAGGGTCGCGCCAAAGGCCAGTAGAATCAATCCGATGCGGGATATAGCCACAGATAAGGTTTGACGCTTTCGGAGATCTAAACGTGCAGATAAACCCCTTAAGCCTCGCTGCCGATAGTAATACCTAGAGATTCAGCTATGGCCACTTTCGCGCACGTGCGCTGCTCATTTCTTCCGCCTGTGCCGCAGACTTTCGCGGATTTGGGCATCCCCGAATCGCTGGTGCTCGACCTCATGCTTCGCCGCATGGTGATCGAAGGATTTTCCAGCATGACCGGCCTCAGCAAGGCGATTCGCGTGTCCCTGCCCATCGTCGATTTGGTGTTCAAGCACATGCGCCAGCAACAGCTGGTGGAAATCAAAGGCATGAGCGGGAACGATTACCAGTTCGTGCTCTCCGCCGCTGGAAAACAACTCGCGGGCGAACGCTTTCAGGTTTCTCAATACGCCGGCGCGTGCCCGGTATCGCTGAACGAATATCACGCGGCCACCAAGGCGCAGTCGGCGCGCATCAGCGTCGACCGGCGTTTGTTGCGTCAGGCATTTTCGGACCTGGTGGTCTCCGACAAAATGCTGGACCAGATGGGTCCGGCGATCATTTCGCAAACCTCGATCTTCGTCTACGGGCCTACCGGAAACGGAAAAACCAGCCTCGCGGAACGGATGCTGCGCGTGTATCAGGACGCGGTGATGATCCCCTACGCGGTGGAAGTGGACAACCAGATCATCAGCGTCTACGATCCCGTGGTGCACCATCCTATCGATCATGACGACGTCGACGTGGATCCGCGCTGGATTCTGTGCAAACGGCCCTGCATCGTCGTCGGCGGCGAACTCATTCCGAGCATGCTGGAGCTGCGCCTGGATGAATCGTCGGGTATCTACGCGGCGCCGCTGCAGATGAAAGCCAACAACGGCATTCTGCTGATCGACGACTTCGGACGCCAGCTTATGTCGCCGCGCGACCTTCTGAACCGCTGGATCGTACCGCTAGACCGGCGCGTCGACTACCTTACGCTGAGGTATGGCATCAAGTTCCAGATCCCCTTCGAGCTGATGGTGGTGTTCTCGACTAACCTCGAGCCCTCGGACCTGGCCGACGAAGCCTTCCTGCGCCGTATTCACAATAAGATTTACGTGGAGGCTGTGGATGCCCCCGCCTTCGACCAGATTTTTTCGCGCGTGGTTGCATCGCGCAACATCCAAGCCGAGGCCGATAGCGCCGAGTATCTTCGCAAGCTGTGCCTGCGCGATGGCCGCGCCGAATTGCGCGCCTGTTACCCCGCCGACATCTGCAACATCCTGCTGGCCATCGGGCGGTATGAAGGTCGTCCGCCGCAGATGACCAAGCCCGAGCTGGAGCGCGCCGCGGCGCTGTACTTCGCCAGAAGCTGACCGTATCGCGTCGTATTCCCTCGTGCTACAGTGTATCCGTGGCCAGAGAAACGATGACCGTCAGGGTTGAAACTCGCACAAAAAAGGACTTGGATGGAATCGCCGCGGCTCTGGAACGCGACCGGTCCTACGTAGTGAACGAAGCCCTGAAAGCCTACATCGACGTTCACCAGTGGCAAATTGATCACATCCGGCAAGGCCTGCGCGAGGCCAATGCGGGGAAATTCGCTTCCGACGCAGAAGTGAAGAGTGTGACTAGCCGTCTGCGCCGGAAGTGACGGTCCGTTGGACGCCCACGGCGTTACGCGACCTCGAGTCTTTGCATGCCTACATTCGCAACGATAACCCCTCGGCCGCGGACGAAGCCGTAGAGAAAATCCTGGCTGGAATCGAGGCCCTTTCCCAACATCCCGAGATGGGCAGAATCGGGCGTGTGACCGCCATCCGCGAGTTGGTGCTTCCGCCCATGATCGTTGCCTACAAGCTGCGGCGCCGCGCCCTGGAGATGCTCGCGATCATCCACGGCGCCCGCAAGTGGCCCGATAAGTTCAGATGACAGGTTCTAACGCAGCTTAGGCAGCCGGGCGAGTCATTTCGAGATCCAGCGTGATCTCGACATTCTCGCTGAGCATCACGCCCCCGCCGGCCGGAGCATTCCAGGCCATCCCGAAGTCTTTGCGGTTAATGGTGGTCACAGCGGACAAGCCGCGGCGCTGCAGGCTCCAAGGATCCGTGACCTCGGGAGAAAGCGCGTCCACTGTCAGGGTTACCGGCTTGGTGACTCCGAGCATGGTCAAGTCACCCGCCACTTTATAGCCGCTGCCGGCCGCGGTCACCTTCGAGGACTTAAAGGTAATCGTAGGGAACTGGGCGACGTTGAAGAAGTCCGCGCCCTTGACGTGCCCGTCACGCGCCGGATCGCCCAGGTGCAGGCTGTTGGCATCGATAGAAGCGTCAATGCGCGACTGCTCCGGCTTGGCCTGGTCGAACTCAATCGTGCCGGTAACGTTGTTGAACTCGCCTCCGACGTTGGCGATCATCATGTGCCGAATCTTAAAACGAGCGGCGCTGTGCTTCGGGTCGATTTGATAAGTCATTGTTCTGTTCTACCAAAATCAGGGAGGGGTTGGGCTGGTTTCTGAATTTTCCGACTTTTCTGCTCCCCGCTTGGGACCGAGACCCAGCGCAATCAGGGATAGCGACCCGAGCTTTCCGTCGTCGCCGATATTCTGATCGCGCTGGAAGCGCTTCAATGCTTCCACCGAATCGGAATTCCAGGTCCCGTTGACCGGCCCGGCGAAATAACCCTTGTCCGCCAACGACTGCTGAATTTCCTTGTAGCGCTCGGGAGCAGGCTCGCGTTGTGTCGATCGCCGGAAGCTGGTAGCCGTCTGCTTCGCGGAAGTGCGCTTACCAGATGTTTTCTTCGAGGAAGCCTCTTTGGCGGAAGCGGGCTGCTTCCCGCTGGCGACCTTTTTAGCTGCAGACTTGGCGGATTTTGCCGTCGACTTCCTGGCAGTGGTCTTCTTCGCGGAAGACTTGCCTTTGGGCGCAGGCGTCGCGGCCCACACCGCGAACGCGGTGCTGAACGCGAGAGCGATTACGATCGCGATCGAACGCAAGCGGCTTTTTCCTAAACCTGCTTAGCGTCCCGGCAGGATTCCCGACAGGTAGAGGCCTTGCGGTCCGTCCGCTGCCTGACGCACGGCCAGATTGCGACCCTTCGGGGCACGGGTAGTCGGGGCCGGCGGAGGGGTCACACCCTTCAAGACGTGAAACGCCACCGCATCGCCCGGCTTGAGCTTGGCCTGCACGGTGCGAATATCCTCCAGGGAGTTCACCGGCTGGCGGTTGATGGCGTCGATTACGTCGCCCGTCTGGATGCCGATTTCCTCGGCGAAGGAATCTTGCTCGACCAGCGTCACCATGACGCCGCGGCGGGCTTCGACGCTGTCCCGTTCCTGTTCGGTGAGGGGACGCGGCCGGAAACCGAACTTCACTTCGGTCGGAGCTTCGACCTTGCTGGTGATGGTTTCGAGCGGCTTGCCGCCACCCACGATGTCGGGACGATCCTTGTACAATTCGGCGCGATCCGCAACAGTGACCTTGAGCGTAACGGGCTTCCCGTCGCGATCGACGCTCAGCGTTGCGGTGCCGCCCACCGCCGTATCGGCGACATGCGAGATGAGATCGTCACCATCCTTCACCGGCATTCCGTTCACGCCCAGGATGATGTCGCCGGCGCGGACTCCGCCCTTATCGGCGGGACCGCCCTTGGAAACGCTCTCCACGATCGCTCCGTGATCCACGCCGAGCGCTTTCAACGTGACTTCCGGTTCGACGCTCCGATCCAGGCTTACGCCGATGGAGCCGCGGGTCACGCGGCCGATCCGGATAATATCGTTATACGCGCGGGCGACCATGTTCACCGGCAGCGCGAATCCCACGCCTTCGGAACCACGCCCGCTGGTGGCGATCATAGTATTCACGCCGATCACTTCGCCGCGGATGTTCAGCAGCGGACCGCCGCTGTTGCCCGGATTGATGGCCGCGTCGGTTTGAATGAAATGCTGGAAGGTCCGTGCGCCGAGCTGTGCCGGACTGCGTCCGATGGCGCTCACGATCCCCGCCGTCACGGTCGCTTCGAGGCCAAACGGAGAACCGATCGCCACGGCCCAGTCGCCCACCTGCACCGAATCCGAATTTGCGATGGTTACGGGCTGCAACGTTTTGGACGTGTCGATCTTGATCACCGCCAGGTCGGTCTCGAAGTCGGTTCCGATGAGGCGGCCGCGGTAATCCGCCGGATCGCCATGCAGGCGGACCCGGATCTTGGTGGCGTTCTCCACCACATGGTTGTTGGTGACAATGTAGCCGTTCTTGTCGACAAGGAAGCCGCTGCCGGAAGCCTGACGCTTCGGAGAATCCGGAGTTTCCTGCCCGCCTCCGCTTCCATCGGGACCAAAGAACCGCTTGAAGAAATCGGGCACCTCATCGCTGTCGTCGGGGGATTGCCCTTTGGCCGCACCCTTCTCCGCCGGCGCCACGTCTACGGTGATGTTCACCACGCTCGGCTCAAGCTTCTTGGCCAGCGCCGTGAAGTCGTTCCCCAGCGCCGACAATCTCGGCACCGTCAGGGGCGTCGCGTCGGGAGCAGCATTCTGATCGCGGGCTGCGTTCACCTGCGTGTTGATCAACGTCCCGATCAGGATGCCCACCGAAAGAGTGAATAGCATCAAGGCCATGGACATCAATTTCTGCTGGCGCATCTTTTCAAACAGCTTCATGGCAATCTCTTTCTCCCTGGGCGTAGATCTGTGTCCCGGGCCGGTATAGGGCTATCGATACCTATGACGCTTTCCATTATACGGGCCGCAAGCGGATGGACGCGAGCGGGTCCCCTATCGTTTCGTTACTCGCATGTTATTCCACTCGTTATTCAACCTGTTATTCAGTGAGAAGCAGCCCGCAGAGAGCCAGCAAGATCCGGCGCAAGCCCAGCTCGCGGCCATCCGGGTGGAACCATTCCCCGGGAGTATGCGCGCCACCGCCCTGCCCTCCCGCGCCGATGGACACCGCGGGGATCCCCAACGATAGCGGAATATTGGCATCGGTCGAAGAGCAGTCCAGGCGGCTGCGAATGCCCAGGAACGCATCCACGGCCAGAAGGCAGCTGAGAATCGGCGCACCCTCGCGCAACTCGCCGCCGGGACGGGAACCGATTTCCTTAAGACGCGCGGTGACCCGGCCACCCGTGGCGCGGTTGTTTTCGACGTCGGCGGCTTGCGTCACACAGGCTGCCAGCAGCGACGCCATTTCGTCGATCTTCTCCGGCTTTTCCGATCGCAGATCTACTTTGGCGCGCGCTTCCGTGGGGATGCAATTGATGCTGGTCCCGCCCTGGATCAAGCCAAAGTTGAAGGAAGACCGGGGTGTGGGTTCGTTGGGCACGATGGTCGCGAAATGAGCGGAGGTGAATTCCGCGATGACCCGGCTCAGCGCGTGGACCGGATTGCCCGCGCCGTAGTCGCTCCAGCTATGTCCGCCGGGACCGGTAACGGCCACTTCAAAGCGGCGGCTCGCCAAAGCCCGGCAGGTGATGTGATCGGTGTTGGGCCCGTCCAGAACCAGAAACGCCTTTGGCCGGGACCCATTCGATTCGCGGCACAGAAAACGCATCCCGCTCAGGTTGCCCTCGCCTTCCTCCCCCACGTTGGCGATCAGCAGAGGAGCCAGAGGTGCGTCCGGCAAGGGAGGGGCCGCGTTCCAAGCAGCGGCCAGCGCCAGCAGAGCGGCCAGACCGGCGCCATTGTCGGAAACGCCGGGCCCCAGCATCCGGCCGTCGCCCGAAAGCTTGATCTCTTCCGGCGCGCGGGGAGCGAGCACGGTATCCAGGTGCGCGGTAACCGCCACCGTAGGACAATCGCGGCGGCCGGGCAGCGAGGCGACCACATTGCCCGAACGATCCAGACGCGACTCCCAGCCCAGGCTCTGAAAGCGCTCCGCCATCCACTCGGCACGTTTTTGTTCCAGGAAGGTCGGCGCGGGAACGCGGCACAGCTTAAGGTGCTGCTCGTTGATCCAGGCCCGCTCACGGCGGAACCAATCCAGCGCCACGCGCAGCTCCGGCGCACGGGCAAGATCAGCGACCGAACCGGCTACCAGCATTGAGGATTCTTCGCTCTTAGTCTACCGTGGCCCGGGGAGTCCGGATAGGTCAGATCTTCACGCTGGGATAGCGGGCCCGCATCCATTCCACAAATTCTTCGGGGGCCGCCATGGTCGAAAGGCGCCCCTGGCGGACCAGGGCCCAGTCCTTGAACCGGCCGCTTTGTTTCACTTCCGCCAGGGATGTGGGAGGATCCAGCCGGCCCAGAAACGCCATATCCACCACCGCCGACTTAGGATTTTTAGGGTCGGGCCGGCCGGCAGAACGGACCGCCGCCAGGCCCACGATTCCCGAAACACCCCCCGAGTGGTAGATAAACACACGGTCGCCGGGCTGCATTGCCCGGATGGCCTTGACGGCCTGGGGATTGGTCACGCCGTCCCAAATGGTCTGTTTCTCTCGCTCCAGATCGCCGATAGAGTAAGTATCTGGATCGGTCTTAGCTAAGTAGTACGTCATGGGGGAGTACGGTCAGGCTTAAAGTCCCAGTACGGTGGTTACTAGACACATTCCAGCCTGGGGCGTCTAATCGAATGGTACCAGTTACCATCTGGCGCTAGTCAATGAATAAGGTTTACAATAGAAAGTACTTACCGGCGACGCTGGAGGAGGCGAGCATGGCGACCGCCAAGAAGAATATTCCACTTGTATTGATGGCCCTAGCCTGCATTCCCGCTTGGGGACAGGCCGGCAAAAACGCGCCCCCGAACATACCCCAGGTTTATGACAAACCCGGAGTGACTGCCGCGGGAAACGAGCCGATGGCGCAGGCAATAGATCCACGGACTTACCTTATTGGACCCGAGGACATCTTAAAGATCGAAGTATTCCGCGATGCCGACTTGTCCCGGATGGTGAACGTCCGCCCGGACGGAAAGATCACCATGGCGCTGGTCGGCGACCTTCAGGCGGAGGGCTTGACGCCCGAACGCTTGACCGTGCAGCTCAAGGAAGCCCTGTCGCAATACATAACCAGCCCGGAAGTGACGATTTCCGTCATGGCTGTGAACAGCAAGTCCTTCGTGGTGACCGGAAAAGTCAATCGCAGCGGAAAATTTCCCCTGATCACGCCCATTCGGGTTTTCGACGCGCTCGGTCTGACCGGCGGCTTTCAGGACTTCGCCGATACGAAGAACATTACGATCGTGCGCGGAGCTCAGCGCCTGACCTTCAATTACAAAGACTTTGTGAAGGGTAAGAAGGAAGCGCTCGATCAGAATATTTTGATTCAAAACGGCGACACGATACTGGTTAAATAGCGACCACGAGGACCTCCTAAGCAATGCAACCAACCGAGAATTTCTCCGTACCCCGACGCGCTCTGGATGTCGAAGACTTCATCGACATCCTGCGACGCCATAAGGGCTGGATTTTTGGGCCTTTTCTGTTGACTCTGGTGGCGAGCGTGGTGGGAGTGTATCTATGGCCCGACAGCTACGACTCGGTTGCGGTGGTCAAGATCGTTCCGCAGCAAGTCCCCCAGAACATGGTCCAGTCCTCGATTACGAACGATTTAGCCGACCGCATTAACTCGATGGCCACCACGGTCCTGAGCCGCAACGTGCTCACCACCATCATCAATAATCTGGACCTCTACCCACGCGAGCGCAAGCGCCTGCCGATGGAAGATGTGATCGAGAATATCATGCGGAAAGACATTCACATCATTCCCATCATGGCGGGACAAGGCAGCCGCGCCGTGCCGGCCTTCACCGTTCAGTTTTCCTATCCGGACAGGTTGCTGGCGAACAAGGTAGTCCAGGACATCGTATCCCGGTTTATCACTGAGAACCTGACCACGCGCTCGGTTGCCACCACCGAGACCACGCAGTTTTTGAAGGATCAGTCGGACCAGGCTAGAAAAGACCTGGAAACGTTGGAAGACAAGCTCGCCGCCTTCAAGGCGCAGAATAACGGACGGCTGCCCGAGCAAGTGGACTTGAACTACCGGAATCTGCAGACCTTGCAGACCAATTATCAGATGCTGACGAGCTCGAAAAACCGTGCGGAGATGGACAAGCTCTCTCTGGAGACGAATTTGCGCGTGGAGAAGGCCCGCAAGTCGGAACTGACCAGAGAGGTACCGCAGACCGCTGCCGCGATCGCCGCGATGAAGAGCGATCGGATGCTGGAAATCGAACGAGAGATTCGAACTTACGAGGATACGCTGGCCGCGGCCCGGCAGCAGTACACGGACGACTATCCGGCCGTGAAGACTCTGAAGAGCCGGCTGGAAGTGGCTAAGCAGCGAAAGTCAGAGATCCAAAAGGAAGAAGCCGAGGCTAAGACAGCCGCTCCGGCTGCGGTTGCGGCGACGCCAGCGGCGAACCGCCAGCTGCAAATGGAAGTGCTGGACATCGACGGAAACGTGCAGCGTCTGGAATCCGCCAGCCGGGCAAGAGATTTGGAAATCGAGGACCTGGACGCGCAAATCAAGAAGACGCAAGCCGCCATCAACAAATTGGAGGCGCAGATCAGCGCAGCGCCCTTGGGCGAACAGCAGTATGGAGACCTCTTGCGTGAGCGGGAGATTGCCAAGCAGAAATATATCGATCTGGACGCGCGTCTGAACACGGCACAGATCTCCAAGGACCTGGAAAACCGCGGGCAGGGTGAGAGGCTGGAACAGTTGGACGCGCCGTCGCTACCCCAATATCCGACCGAGCCTAAGCGGCCGCAGGTCATAGGAATTGGCGCGGGACTCGGGCTGCTGCTCGGTGTCGTCATCGCCGCCGCACGCGAAATGAAGGACACGTCGCTCAAGAACCTGAAGGACGTGCGGGCGTACACCCAAATGTCCATCCTGGGAAGTGTCCCGCTCCTGGAGAACGATTTTGTCGTCCGCCGGCGCAGGCGCATCGCCTGGCTGGGATGGACCACCGCATGTTTGATGGCGGCAATCACGATGGCCGGATCGGTAGTCTTTTACTACGCGACCAAAGTATAGACACCGGAGGAAAACGAATGAGTCGAGTTCATGATGCGCTCCGCCGCGCCGAGAAGACTGGGGAACTGGCCCCGCCGGTGGTCCAATCCAACGCCGAAACACGGAGTCCCGCGGCTGCCGCGCCTACGGCCACGCTCGAAATGGGAGCCAATCTGGCGGGCTTGCTGGAACTGGTGGAAGAAGTTCCGTTCCGCACCGCTACCGATTCCCTGCTGATTGACGCCACCCGGCCGCACGAAGCGCCCATGGAAGAATTCCGCACGTTGCGGACGCGGCTCAATCACATGCAGAGCCTGCAGCCGATTCATACGGTGGTGGTCACCAGCGCTTCACCCGCTGAAGGGAAATCCCTCACCGCCGCGAACCTGGCTCTGGCCGAGGCGCACCTGGCCGGCAATACCACGCTGCTGGCGGATTTCGATTTCCGCCGTCCGCTGATGCACACCATGTTCGGAATCGATCGCAGCCCGGGCATCACCGATTACCTGACGGGGCAAGCCCCGCTGCACAAGTGCATCAAGAGAATCGCCGGGACCAACCTGTACGTCATGCCGGCCGGATCGGCGGTCATCAATCCGCTCGAATTGCTGAACCTGCGTGAGGTCAAGCACCTGATGGACCGGCTGCCGTCGCTGTTTCAATGGGTGATCATGGACAGCCCTCCACTCTTGTTCGCAGCCGACGCCAATTTGCTGGGCACTCTCTGCGATGGAACCTTGCTGGTGGTGCGCATCGGGCATACCACGATCGATTCGGTCACGCGCGCCATGCAATCGCTGTGCAACAACAACGTACTCGGAATCGTCGTGAACGGCGCACGCCGCGGGGAACTGTACAGCAAGTACACCTACTATCATTCCTACTACTCGCCCAAGGAAGACGACGAGCGCGACGGAATCGACGAGCCGGAAATGGCTGCCGTGGGCGCCGCCGACGACAAATCGAAGGAATAAGCTCGAAAGGGCGAAGTCACAAGCTTATTGGAGGGGACAGCGTTGCCTGTCCCCTTTTCCTTTTTCACGCGCACTTCAAAACGAGAGCGGAGTTCTTGCTGCCGAAGGCGATGCAGTTGGCAACCGCATATTCGATGCTGGCGCGGCGGCCCGTTTCCGGGATGTAATCCAGATCGCACTCCGGATCGGGGACTTCGACGTTGTTCGTGGGCGGGAGAACTCCGTCGCGCATGGCGAGCAAGGTTGCCGCCACGCCCGCCGCGCCGCACGCCCCCTGCGGATGGCCGATCAGGCTTTTGAGCGACGATCCCGGCAGACGATAAGCGTGCTCGCCGAAAGCCAGCTTCACCGCGCGGGTTTCGATCCGGTCGTTGAGCTCGGTGCCGGTGCCGTGGTAGTTCAGGTAGCCGACGGCTTCGGCTGGCACGCCCGCCTGTTCGAGCGCCAGGGAAATGGCGCGCGCGGGCTCTTCGCCGCATTCTTCCAGGCGAACGCGGTGATAAGCCTCGCATGTGGATCCGTAACCGGCAATCTCGCCCAAAATATGCGCGCCTCTCGCCAGCGCCTTCTCGCGCTCTTCCAGCACGAAAAACCACGCGCCCTCGGCGATGACGAATCCGCCGCGATCGCGCGAAAACGGCCGCGAGGCGCGTTCGGGCTGGTCGTTCCAGGCTTGCGACATGATTCTCATGGCGATGAATCCGCGCAGAATCAGCGGGGCGATGGGTGCGTCCACGCCGCCGGCCACGATCGTATCGAGCCCGCCCGCGCGGATCATTTGCGACGCATAGCCCAGCGCATCGGTCGAGGAGGTGCACCCGGTGGTGATCACGTGGCTTAGTCCGCGCAGGCCGAAGCGCATGGAGACTTCGCTGGCCAGCGTGCCCATGGTCGAGGTGGGAACCACATAGACACTGCACTGCCGCCAGTTGCCGGAATGATACAAACGGTACTGCTCCTCGGTGAACTCCACGCTGCCGCCTCCGGAGCCGACCACCACGCCGATCGCGCGCAATTCCTCGCGGCTCATCGCGGCTGTGTCCAGCCCGGCCCACTGTAGCGCTTCCGTCACGGCGGCAATCGCCAACGGCGTGGCGCGGGAAACGTGCGGACGGTCTTTAGCCGTGACGTAATCTTCCTCGCGAAAGTCTTTTACCTCGCCGGCAACGCGCACCGCCAGCCCGGTAGTATCGAAACGGGTGATGGGTCCCACGCCGCTGATCCCCTTGCGTGTAGCGCTCCAGAAGGCTTCTGTTCCGATGCCGTTGGGGCTGACTACGCCCATTCCGGTGATGACGACGCGGCGTTCCATAAAGAGGGTCCACGCAAGGCGGAGCCCGCAAGGGACTCTGTTAGTATAAGAGGGTTCCTAACGTGCAAGGGAACACCGTGCAGGGGAGAATCCATTGGTGGAAAACGAATCGGGCCGTGCCGCGCCTGCTCAGCGGGATCGAAGCAGGTGTCATCGAAGGCATCCGGCGCAGGCGGCGGCTGGTTCTGCTGGGTACGCTGGCCGGTCTTAATATGGCAAGAGGCGCGAGCGACGCCCGATGGGGTAGAATGACAGTTTGTCCGGCCGTCCAGTCCCCTGGGATGTGGATCTTAAGGGAAACACTGTTTTTCGCAACCCAGTTTGGCGGCAGAACGTCCAAAAAAATTACGCGCAGAGTGGAAAGGAATCCGGTCTAGATGCAGTTTCCCAGGCCTCGAGGCCTGCGCGCCCCCGTTCTCAAGGTGCCGGCAGCGTTCAAGGTGCCTGCCGTGCTGTTTGGCCTGTTCACAGCGATACCCCTTCTTGGCCAGCAGCAGCCCGCGCCGCAGCCGCCTAAGCCTCCCAATCCGTTCGAGCAGGTTCCGCAAGCCCAGGAGCCCGCGCCGCCGAAACCCCAGCCGGAACCGGCCAAGCCCGCGGCGCCGGGCGCAGCTGCGCCCAGCACGACGCCCGACCGCCCTCCCACCGATACCATCGAATCCATTAATTTCCAGGGTGCGCGGAAGGTGCCTCAAGACACGCTGCGCGCCATGATCTTCACCAAGCGCGGCGATTCCTACGACGCCGAATCCATCCACCGCGACCTGATCACGCTGTGGAACAGCGCCCGCTTCGACAATATCGAGGTTACGAGAGAGCCGGGCCAAACCGGCTGGATCGTGACGTTCAAAGTCCAGGAGCGGCCGGTGGTGCGAACGATCAAGTACGACGGACTGAAATCGATCACCACGTCCGAAGTTCTGGACCGGTTCAAAGAGCGCCGCGTCACTTTATCCCCGGAATCGACATATGACCGGAACAAGGTGCAGCGCGCCCAGATCGTCTTGCAGGACTACCTGGCAGAGCGCGGCCGGCAGTTTGCCACCGTGACGCCGGAGCTGCAGCCATTTCCTCCATCGTCGTTGAACATCGTGTTCAAAGTGGACGAGGGACCGAAGGTGAAGGTCGGCGACATCAAGTTCGAAGGCAACACTGTATTCAGCAACCTCCTGGTGCGGCGAGCCATGAGGAACTTGCGCCCATTCGGTATCCCGTACTCCAGGGTCGCGGAAAATATCTTCAGCAGAACCTACGACTCCACGAAGCTGGATGAGGACGAGGGGCGCATCGTCCAGTTCTACCAATCGCAAGGCTATTTCACAGCCCGCGTCACGGGTCAGTCGGTCAATATCGTGGATGTTGGAGGCGGCAAGTTCCGCCTGCCATTGATAAAACCCAATCGGCCTGGCAAGAACGCCAACATCTCGATCAGCATCGAAGAAGGCCGACTGTATCATCTCAATACCATCAGCTTTGTAGGCGTGAAGCTGTTCCGCACGCCGGAAGAACTGTTTCCCCAGATCTTCCGGATGAAGCAAGGCGACCCGTTCTCCACCGAAAGGCTGCAGAAGGGCTTTGAAGAGCTGCGCAAGCTGTATGGCCGATTCGGTTACATCAACTTCCTGGTGGAGCCCGAGCCTGAGCCGATCCCCGGCACCGATAAAATCAACCTGACGCTGCGGTTCGATGAAGGCAACCAGTTCTTCGTGCGCCGGATCGATTTCTCCGGCAACACGACCACTCGCGACAAAGTGATCCGCCGTGAGTTGCTGATCGACGAAGGCGACCCGTATAACACGGACCTGTGGCGCTTGAGCATCCTGCGCCTGAACCAGCTGGGGTATTTCGAGACGCTGAAGGAAGACTCTTCCGTCGACATGAAGACGGATAACAACAACCATACGGTCGACCTGACGCTCAAAGTCCGCGAGCGCGGCAAGAACACCATCCAGTTCAGCGGAGGCATCTCGGAAATCTCCGGAAGCTTCGTGGGGTTCTCCTATTCGACCAACAACTTCCTGGGATTGGGCGAAACCTTAAGCCTGTCGAGCCAGCTCGGCACGCGCACCACGGATGTGAGCTTTGGCTTCACCGAGCCGTACTTCCTGGACCGGCCCATGCAGGTGGGATTCACGGTCTTCGTCAGCCGCTTCAACTTCGATCAGGCACGTGAGGCCTCGGTGCTCGCCGGCGCCAATCTGATTCCCCTTTACAATTCGCTGGGCACCCAGAACCTGCTCAACTACGTTTCGAATACCAAGGGATTCACCACGTTCCTCAACTACCCGCTGAAGCGCAGTTTCCAGCGCCTGGGCGTCAGCTATGGGTACAGCATTCAGAACGTGCGGACACTGACCGACGCGGCGTCGCAATATTACGACTACCTCAACTTCCTGAGCATCAACGGACCACAGCAGAATTCGCTGGATGGAATCCGAACATCGAGCATCACGCCCACCTATAGCTACAACTCCGTCAACAACCCCCTCACTCCCACGGCCGGAACTGGCTTTCAGGCGTCGTTCCAATTCGCGGGCAGCATTCTGGGCGGCAACGTAAATCAAATCGAGCCGGTGCTCGATTTCCGGCACTTCCGCAAGGGTCTCAGGCCGGGCCACGTGATCGCGATGCACCTCTCGGCGAAGTATGTGACGGGCTACGGCGGCAAGGTCGCGCCTCCCTTCAATCGTTTCTACATGGGCGGCGAAAACGATGTGCGAGGATTCGATCTCTGGGGCGCGGGGCCGTGGGCCTACGTGCCGAATTCCGCACCCGTGAACCTCCTGAATACGGATGGCACTCCGCGGCAGCAGAAGTTCATCGACCCCGCTACGGGAACGGTCAGTCTCCAGAATGCATCGCAGGTCATCCCGACCTACCAACTGGTGTTTCCCGGCGGCGACACCAACATCGTGGCGAATTTCGAGTACCGGATTCCGATTGTCGGCCAAACCGTCTCGCTGGTACCGTTCTTCGATGCGGGCATGAACCGGATCTCGAACAAGAGCCAGCTGAAACTGAATCCCAGCCGCATCAGCGACCTGAACGGGCAATTCCCCGAAGCGGCCTTCGGCGATTCCGCGGTGATCGCGCCGGGGACCCAGATCATCCGGACTTCCGTCGGACTGGAGTTGCAGGTGCTGATGCCGGTGTTTAACCAGCCCTTCCGGATCTACTGGGCCTACAATCCGACCCGCGTCTACGAGTATCTGCAGCCCCCGATTGTCGCGGACCGGAGCTACTTCCCGAACGCGGCGTCCTTCGCGAACTCGATTCTCACGTTCGGGCAGCCGTCGCCGTTGTTCGAGAGACGGTCGCAATTCCGCTTCACCATCGGCAGGACGTTCTAATGAATTACGCGCAAAACGGAGCGCCGCGTGATCCATTCCTGGTCCCGCATCGCGGTGCGCGCGGCGCCCTTTGCGCTACTGGGTCTTCGCATCTGCGTGCTAGGATGTTACAAATAGCCAAGTATGAGGAGTTCTCTTGTGAATAAGTACTTCATAATCGGTCTGGTTGGGGCGTCCGCCACCCTGATGGCGCAAACCCCGGCACCGGGACCGGTCCCCACCAGGATTTGCGTGGTCAACTTGCAGAGCGCCATGCTCAGCACCAAGGACGGCCAGGCCGCCGCGGAAGACTTTCGGACTAAGTTCTCAGAGCCCGAAGAGAAGAAGCTCCAGGCGAAGCAAGCGGAAATCACCGATCTGAACGACAAGCTCCAGCGCGGCGCAAATACCATGTCGCAGACCGCGCAGGACGACATGAGAAAGAGCCTCGACCGGAAGAACACCGAGTATAAACGCGCCGTGGAGGATTTCCAGTTCGACCGCGACGAAATGCAGCGCAAGCTGCTGGACGATCTGTCCGCGAAGATGCAGGCGGTGATCGCGCGGTTTGCCCAGGAAAACGCCTGCGCCGTATTCCTGGACGTGACCAACCCGAATTCGGGCATCATGTGGATCGCGGATCAGGTTGACGTGACCCGGCAGATCGTGGACGCCTACGACAAAACGCAGCCTTCATCAGGAACTTCAGCCGCGAAGCCTGCTCCCGGCGCGATCAAGCCGCCCGCGGCCACTCCGGTCAAGCCCCCTGCAACGACTCCGGCTAAGCCGCCGACCACGGGACCAGCCAAACAGTAGGTCTGTGGTGGACCGGGGACTGGCTACGCTGCCCCGAGCGCGTTGGATGACCCTACCGGCCTGCTCTGATCTTCGTCGCGAGCGGGCTGCGCTGCCTGTCCCCGTCCTCGACCGCCTTCTTATTTAAACTTCGGGCCGGCAAACTAGGACAGCCCGCGAATTTCCGCGCTCAGTAGAACCGTGATGCCGGCGGCTCTCCTCGCGGAAATTCGGAGGCAGTCCCAAGTTTGCCTGACCCCACTTACATTACTTCTTCAGACCAGTCTTCCAGAATCGACTTGACCTTCGCGGTGAACTGATCGCCCAGCGCGCCGTCGATCAGGCGATGATCGAAGGTCAGCGCCAGATACGCCGTGGAGCGGATGGCGATGGCGTCTTCGATCACTACCGGCTCCTTCTGCACGGCGCCGATACCCAGGATCGCCACTTGCGGCTGATTGATCACGGGCGTCGCGAAGATGCTGCCGAAGCTGCCGAAGTTGGTGATGGAGAACGTCCCGCCCGTGACTTCGTCGGGACGGAGCTGACGGGAGCGGGCGCGGGTGGCTAAATCCACGATGGAGCGCTGGAGTCCCACGATATTCTTTTCATCGGCGTTGCGGATCACCGGCACGATCAGCCCGTTTTCGAGCGCCACGGCGATGCCCAGGTTGATGTCGCGGTGATAGATGATGTTGGTGCCTTCTATCGAGGCATTCACCAGCGGATACTGCCGCAGGGCGGCGCACGCGGCGCGCACCATGAAGGGCAGGAACGTCAATCCGAATCCATACTGCGCCTGGAAGGAACCCTTCAGCTTGTCGCGCAGCTTGGCGACCTTGGTCATATCGACCTTGTGAACGGTAGTCACGTGCGCCGAGGTGTGCTTGCTGAACGTCATATGTTCGGCAATCTTCTGGCGCATGATGGTCATGGGCTCCACGCGCATCGCGGGAGGCGCGCCCGGCATGGCGACTTGCGTGGGCGCGGGTGCTGGCGGCGCGGCAGGGGCGGATTGACGTGGCGGTTCTGGCGCAGGCGGAGGAACATAAACCGGAGCCTGCTGCGGAGGAGGCGGCGCTTGAACTGGCCGGGGCGCGGAAACGGGCGCGACCGCCGTTCCGGTCTGGACACTGGTTTGAACAGGGGTTTGACCAGTGAGATAGGCCTCCAGATCCTGTTTCGTGATCCGTCCGCCGACACCGGTGCCCTTCACCCGGCTGAGATCGATATTGTTCTCTCGGGCCATCTTGCGGACCAGCGGAGAAAGCGGACCGGCGGTATCTTCGACTACAGTTCCCGCGCTGTAAGCCGCAGGAGGCGCCGGGGCTGCGTCCACGTGGGACGCTCCATCGGACTGCGCGACGGTGGCCTGAGGTGCAGCGGGCGCTGGTGCCGGTGTCGACGCGGCAACAGGTGCGGCAGAGCCGCCGCCCGCGCCATCGCTGATGCGTCCGACCACGGTATTGATCCCGACGGTTTTCCCTTCCTCGACCAAAATCTCGGCTAACGTTCCCGCCGCGGGCGACGGAATCTCGGTATCCACTTTGTCGGTTGAAATCTCAAATAGAGGCTCGTCGCGTTCCACCCTGTCTCCGGGCTTCTTCAGCCACTTGGTCAAGGTTCCTTCGACAATGCTTTCGCCCATCTGGGGCATTTCTACGTCGATCATTCTTTCTCCATTTTCGCACTGCGCACGTCGCGCTCAAAGACCCGTCCGAAAGCCGCAGCCACAGACTTGGTGACCGCTGCCCGGCTCGCATCACAATCCAGAGCCCGCAGGGACGTAACCGGCTGGGTCAGCCCGCACGGCACGATGTACTTGAAATAATCCAAATCCGTATCGAGATTGAGCGCGAAGCCGTGGGATGTCACCCAGCGGCTGATATGCACTCCGATGGCGGCGACCTTCGCGCCCTCCACCCAAACTCCCGTGGCGTCCGGCTGCCGGCCTCCGGAAATGCCGAATTCGGCCAGCGCCTCGATCAACACCTGCTCCAGCGCGCGAACGTAGGCGATCACGTCGCGCTTCCATTCCCGCAAATCGAAAATCGGATAGCCCACGATCTGGCCGGGCCCGTGATACGTCACGTCACCGCCGCGATCGGTCGAGTGCAATTCGATTCCGGCGCGCTGCAGAATCTCCGGCGACGCCAGCACGTTTTCCATGTGCCCGTTGCGGCCCATGGTGACGACGTGCGGATGCTCGAGGATCAGCAGCTGGTCGGGAATTTCGCCACGCTTGCGACGCTCGACCATATTGGTTTGCAGCGCTAGCGCGCGGGCGTATTCCAGCCGGCCCAAATCGTGAAACTCGCAGTAGGGGCGGCCTCCAGGCCGGCCGCCACCATCCGACCTGAAGGTCGGATCCAATAACACCTCAGGCATTGATCGCCATTCCGTCGACCGCGTTGAACGCTTCGCCCAAGGCCTCGTAGAGCGTGGGATGCGCATGGATGGTGTGCAACAACGTCTCGACCGTTGCTTCGGCTTCCATCGCCAGCACGCCCTCGCTGATCAGCTCGAAGGCTTCCGGGCCGATGATGTGGACGCCCAGGATCTCGCCGTATTGCTCGTCGGCGACAATTTTCACGAAACCATCGTGCTGCCCGAGGATCGAAGCCTTGGCATCCGCCGCGAAGGGGAACTTGCCGACCTTAACGGCATGCCCGGCGGCACGGGCCTGCGCCTCCGTGAGCCCCACGCTGCCGATACCGGGTTCGGTATACGTCGCGCCCGGAATCCGATTCCGGTTGATGGGCACCACGGTTTTTCCGGCCATGTGACCGATCGCGACCATGCCCTCGGCCGTCGCCACGTGCGCGAGCTGCGGAGTGCCCGCGACGATATCGCCGATCGCGTAGACTCCCGGCTCGCCGGTGCGCTGGTACGGGTCCACTTTGACGAATCCGCGGTCCAGTTCGACCTTGGTGCCTTCCAGGCCGATGTTTTCCGTATTGGGCTTGCGTCCGATGGCGATCAGGATCGCGTCCGCCGAAACGGCTTCGACTTTCCCATCCGCCAGGGTCGCCTGAAACCGCACGCCGCTGCCGACGTTTTCGACGTTGTCGACGCGGGCTCCGGTTTCGACGCGGATTCCCTGCTTCTTGAATACCCGCGCCAGTTCTTTCGAAACTTCCTCATCCTCGACCGGAACCAGTCTCGGCAGCATTTCGAAAATCGAAACTTTGCTGCCGAAGCGGGAAAAAGCCGACGCGAATTCGACACCCACAGCGCCCGCTCCCAGGATCGCCAGGGATTTCGGGACCTCGGACAAGGACAGGATTTCGATATTCGTCAGGATGCGGCGGGCGTCGGGTTTCAGGCCCGGCAGCATGCGGGCTTCCGAACCGGTAGCCAGCACGATGTTCTTGGCTTCGAGGATCTGTTTGCCGCCGTCCGTGGCCACTTCGACTTTGCCGGGACCGGCCAGGCGGGCGTAGCCCTTGATCCAGTCGACCTTGTTCTTCTTCATCAAGAACTCGACGCCCTTGGCGTGCTTGGCGACGATCTTGTTCTTGCGATCGAGCACCATGGGGAAGTCGAGCCGCGGGTTATCGCAGTGGATCCCGTCTTCTTCCGGGTGCAGGAAGTGCTCCCACACGTCGGCGGCATGGAGAAATGCCTTGGTCGGGATGCAGCCAACATGCAGGCAGCAACCACCCAGCTTCGGGTCTTTTTCGATGAGCGCGGTCTTCAGGCCATATTGCCCGGCGCGAACGGCCGCCGAATAACCACCGGGACCGCTCCCGATGATGATCACGTCGTATGTCATGGGGTGAATCTCCAGTTTAACAGGGCCAGTTTGACAGAGCGAGTTTTCTGGAACTTTTGCCTCTCGGGCTGCGGAATACTAACGACAGGCTGAAGTCATCAGATGATCGCCACCGACGCAGCGTTGCTGGAGCAGGCCCTGACGGGCGCAGAGGACGCCTTTACAGCGCTTTACAGGCGCCGGCAGGGAGGCGTCTATCGCTTCGCTTTGCAGATGACCGGAAGCACTGCCATCGCCGAGGATGTTACGCAGGAAGCCTTCCTGGCGCTGTTGCTGCAGGGAACTCGCTATGACGAGACTCGCGGGACGGTCGCCTCGTTTCTGTATGGGATCGCGCGCAACCTCGTTCTGAGGAGATTGGATCGTCGCGCATGGGCGGAGCTGGAAATCGACGATGAGTGCGCGGGGCCGGAAGACCTGCTGGAGGACCTGACGCGTCGCGAATCCATCGAGCAGGTGCGGCAGGCGGTTCTGAGTCTACCTCCTGTATTTCGCGAAGTTATCGTTTTATGTGATTTGCAGGATTCAAGTTACGAGGAAGCCGCGATGGCTCTGGATTGCCCGGTGGGAACGGTGCGATCCAGACTAAACCGCGGCCGGACCATGCTGGCGCGGAAGCTGCGGGGGGTAGCGTGCGCCGGAAGGAGTATCGAATGCAGTCCGAAGATTTCTTAGCTGCTGCTTTGCGGGCGTTGGCCGAACAGGACTCGGGGCGCGAGGCGCCCGAGGCGGTGGAAGCTCGCCTGGTTCAGGCGTTCCGGAGGAGTCGTGCCCGCAAGAAGCTGAAGACGATTGCGCTGGCGAGTTTGGCTGCCGCTGCCGGGCTGGTTGTATTCCTGGCTGCTGGATCGTTGGAACGCCCGAAGCCTGCGGCTCCCGTTCCTGTAGTTAAGCAGTTAGTCGCCGAAACTGCCGCGCCCGTCGAGAGAGCGGCTGCCCCGGCGGCGAAGGCAGCGCACAAGGCTCGGCCGATCCCGCGGCAGCCTCGCGAAATCGTTACTCAGTTTTTCCCGCTGCTCGACGCAGCTCCACCCTTCGAACGCGGCGAATTGCTGCGCGTGACGGTACCCGCGTCGACCATGCGGAAGGTCGGATTGCCGGTCAACGAGGATCGCCTTACAGATCGGGTTTATGCGGACGTTTTGGTGGGACAGGAAGGGCTCGCGCGAGCTATTCGGTTCGTGAGTTATGAGCAATAGGAGAAGAATATGAAGATGATGCTAAAGGTGTTGCTGGCAGCAGGAGTGACTTCGATGCTCCTTGCGCAGACCGATGATGTCCTCCGTGCGCAGAAGAAGGCGGCTGCCGAGGCCGCCGCGGATCAAGTCAAGGCAAACGTCATGTTCAACAAACAGACATTTGCGTTCGTTTCCAGCCAATTGGTTTCCGGCCCGACTGTGAAAGGCGCGCCCTATTCCGCCGAAGTGGTGAACGAAACGATTCAGACTCTGGCGGACGGAAACCGGATCGTGCAGCGTAGCTCGGCCATGCAGTATCGCGACAGTGAAGGTCGCGAGCGGCGCGAGGAAACTTCCGCCATGGGGGCTATCTTCATCACGGACCCGGTAGCGGGGACCCGTTTCACGCTGCACCCGGAATCCCGAACAGCCGAAAAGGGTGCCGTACCGGTAATGTTCAGTACCGCCTCTGTTCCCGGCGTTCCCGGCGACCGCGGAGGACCGGATACCGTCTCCGTCGCCATTGCTGGAACAGCAGCTGCACCGCAAGGTTTCTTTTATGTCAATTCCGGCTCCATCACCAAGTTCTCAAGTCCTAGCGACAGCAAGACCGAAGATCTCGGCAAAATGTACATCGAAGGTGTCCAAGCCCAGGGAACCCGCACCACCACGACGATTCCCGCGGGCGACATCGGCAATGATCGCCCGATCAACATCGTGGACGAGCGTTGGTATTCGCCCGACCTGCAGATGACCGTCATGACCAGGCACAGCGACCCCAGGACCGGAGAGACCACCTTCGCGTTGAAGAGCATCAACCGGTCCAGCCCGCCGCCAACCTTTTTCGAAGTTCCTTCCGATTACACGGTGACGGCAGGAGGTGGGCGAGGCGGTCGCTCGGGAGGTCCGGTTCTGCAGGCGGTACCGGCGACGCCGGGTGTGCTTGCCCAGCCTAGAAAGTAACGGGCGGCCGGCGGGCCGCGTCCCACTCGTGTGCGTGGCATGATGGGAACAGGTATGCGCGGCTGTCTACTACTGCTTGTCGGGACGGTCCTGTGCGCTCAACCGGCTCAAAAGTATCCGCTGGTGACGCTGCAAATTCAGGGCAATAAGCAGATCCCGACCGAACGCATCGTTGCGGCTTCCGGCCTGAAACAGGGAGCACTGGTCGACAAGACAGATTTCGACGCCGCGCGCGAGCGACTGCTCGAATCCGGGGCATTCGAGAGCGTCGGCTATTCGTTCAAGCCCGCCGCCACCGTCACCGGATACGACACCACATTCGAAGTGGTCGAAGTCGGGACACTGTATCCGTACCGCTTTGAAGCGCTACCCGCCTCCGCCGACGCGCTACGCGCAGCGCTCAAGAAACAGGAACTACTGCTCGGCGACAAGATTCCCGCGACTCCTCAGGTCTTGAATCGCTACAACGCGGCGATCCACCAGTTCTTCGAAGGCAAAGTAGAAGTGATGGGCGAGCTGAACAGCGATACGGGAGGCCTCGAAATCGTGTTCCGCCCGGTCGGCGAGCGCGCCCACATTGCCGAGGTCAAGTTCACCGGCAACCGCGAAATGCTGACCGCCCTTCTACTCCAGAAACTTTCGAAGGACGCCGTTGGCATTCCCTACAGCGAGCCGCTGGTGAGGAGGGTGCTCGATTCCACCGTCCGGCCCATGTATGAAGAGCAAGGCCGGATCCGGGTAGCGTTCCCCGAGATCACTGCGAAGAAAGCCGAAAACAATGACGGAGTGGTGGTGACCATCGCCATCGATGAGGGCCCCGTCTATAAATTGGGCACCGTCGCGCTGGCGGGCGTGCCCACCACCGAAGTCGCGGCACTCGAAAAATTGGACGACTGGCACAAGGGCGACACAGCCAATTTCGCGCGCATCGAGGCGAGTCTTGCTAAGATCCGCCAGCGCCAGCGCACACAAGGATATCTGCAAGCCGATACCAAAGTTGTACGCGATATCCATGACGAGGACCACACGGTCAACCTGACGGTCAATATCGAGCGCGGGCCGCAGTTCACGCTCGGCAAGCTCAATATCCAAGGGCTGGACCTGATTGGCGAGCCGGCCATTCGAAAGATGTGGAAAATCGAGCCAGGGCAGCCGTTCCAGGACGGGTATCCGGAGGCGTTCCTGAACCGCGTGCGCGAAGAGGGCATCTTCGACAACCTGGGCAAGACTCGTGCGGAGAGCAACATCGACAACGATAGCCACACTGTGGATGTGACGCTATTTTTCAGCGGCGCGGGAACTCCCCTGAAGAACACCGGCGGCAAGCGAAGATAGGTCGAAAAGGGGGACAGGCCGCTCTGTCCACTCCCGCGCTGGAAGGAAAAGTCAGGAGTCGACGGGATGGGACAGAGTAGTCTGTCCCCCGAATCTCTGCATGACAGACTGATATCCTGAATAGAAGTGTCGTCCCCGCTGAATTTTCACCTCGAGCAATACGATGGCCCGTTGGACCTGCTGCTGGACCTGATCCGGAAGCAGGAGATCAACATTTACGACATCCCCATCGCTCGGATCACGCAGCAGTATCTGGAATACATGCAGAAGGCCGCGGAGATGGATATCGAACTGAGCGCGGAGTTCGTCTACATGGCGGCCACGCTCATCCACATCAAGTCGCGCATGCTGCTGCCGCGCGATCCGGAGCTCGATAAGCTCCTGCCGGAAGAAGATCCGCGGCAGGAACTGGTCGATCGGCTGCTGGAGCATGAACGTTTCAAATCCGCCGCCGAGATGCTGCAACAGAAGCGGGTGGTGGAAGAAGCCGTATGGTCGAATCCACAGATCGCGCAGTTTCGCGCTGAGGATGACGATCCCGGACTGGCGGTCACGCTGTTCGATCTGGTGAAGACTTTCCAGACCGTTCTGGAACGGGCCAAGCACCGGCCGGTTTATGAGATCGGGACGGAAGAAGTTTCCGTGCCCGATATGATCCGGTACTTGCGCGGAGTATTCGAGCAGGATCGAGGGCCGGTATCCGCGCGCGACTTATTCGAGCGACAGCGCAGCCGCCGCGCCATGATCTGCCTGTTTCTGGCGCTGCTGGAGCTGGTGAAGCTGCAGGCCGTCGGGCTGACCCAACAGGATTCGTTTGGCGAAATCGGATTGAAGCGGCTGAAGGGTTTCGAGGCGGCGTTTGCGGGCGGAGACACATTGGCTGCAATTGAGCAAGGATATAACTGATGGATGAGATGGATGCGGCCCAGTTGGCCGAAGACCAAAGTACGGATAGCGAAGACGCGCAGCTTCAGGCAATTCTGGAGGCGATTGTCTACATCACAGACGAGCCCCTAACCGTGCAGCAGATCGCCGCGGCGATCGAGCAGCCGATCGATAAGATCAAGCGGATTCTTGACCAGTTGGTTGAGGAGTACGGCAAGCCCGAGCACGGACTGAGTATCCGCGAGATCGCGGGCGGATACAAAATGGCCACCAAGGCCGAGCATCACGAAGCGGTGCGTGCGTTCGTCAAAAAGCTGACCCCTCCGATGAAGTTGTCCCTGCCGGCGCTGGAAACGCTCGCGGTAATCGCCTACAAGCAGCCCGTGACCACTCCCGAAATCATGGAGATCCGCGGCGTGCAGGGCGCGGGCGTGCTCAAGACGCTGCTCGACCGCAAGCTGATCGCGGAGGCCGGGCGCAAGGACGTGGTCGGACGGCCGCTCACTTACAAAACCACCAAAGAATTCCTGGTCCAATTTGGCTTGAAGGACTTGAAGGAACTGCCGACGCTCAAGGAGTTCGAAGAACTAGGACGCCTGGAGCTGGTGGAAGAATCGCAACCTGAGCCAGCAGCTACGGCCGCAGCCGAATCTCCGGCGACTGAGCCTCCGGGTACCGATGCCTGAGGAACGTCTACAGAAGATTCTCTCGCAGGCTGGAATCTCCAGCCGGAGGAAAGCCGAGGAGTTGATCCAGGCGGGTCGCGTGTCGGTGAACGGCGCGACGATCACGGAGCTTGGTTCCAAGGCCGACCTGGAGCGCGACAGCATCAAGGTCGACAACAAACTGCTGCGCGCGCCCAAACGGCACCTCTATATTGCGCTCAACAAGCCCAAGGGCTGCGTGACCACGATGTCCGATCCCGAGGGCCGTCCGACCGTGATGCAACTGCTCCGTGGGGTGAAGGAGCGCGTGTTTCCAGTGGGACGACTGGATTACAACAGCGAAGGCCTGCTGCTGATGACCAATGACGGCGAGTTCGCGCATCGCATCACCGCGCCCGCCAGTCACGTCATGAAAACTTACGTGGTGAAGGCGAACGGTGTCCTCGCCGAGGAACAAGAGAAAGAGTTCCGCGAAGGCATTTCGCTGCACGGGAAGAGAACATCGCCCGCGCACATCAAGCGGATCAAAGGCGGGGCGAATCCTTGGTACGAAGTTCGGATCGCCGAAGGCCGGCAGAACCAGATCCGCATCATGTTCAAACATTTTGGCCGGCTGGTGGAGAAGCTTCGGCGCGTGAAGATCGGATTCCTGGAGCTGGATCTGCCGCCGGGCCGTTACCGCGTGCTCACGCCGCGCGAGATCGAGCGTTTCCGCAAGCTGATGAAGATGGAGACGCCCGAGTAAATGGGGTGGTTCACGCCACCGTTGCCGGTCGGCACTCCAGCGCCAGACTTCTCGGTTCCGGATCAAGACGGCAGCCGCGTGACGCTATCGGCTTTGCGCGGAAAGAACGTGGTCCTGGTGTTTTATCCGGCCGACGACACCAGCATCTGCACCATACAGCTATGTGAATTTCGCGATCACTGGACGCAGGCGCAGGCGCGTAACACCATCGTGTTCGGCGTGAACCCTGCGCGCAGCACGAAGCATCAGAGCTTTCGCGACAAGTATAAGTTTCCGTTCCCCTTGCTGATCGACGAAGGCCAGCAGATCGCCAAGCTGTATCAGTCGGAGGGCTGGTTTGTGCCGAAGCGAACGGTTTACCTCATCGGCCCGGACGGCAACGTTCGATATTCCCGTCGCGGGAAGCCGTCGCCGGATGAAGTGCTCGCGGCGGCTGCGTAGATCATGATTCTGCCGCGGTTTTACCCAATCCTTGATACCGAAGTGTCCGTTCGACACGGCATGGAACCAGTGGGCGCCGCGCGGCAAATTCTCGAAGGCGGCGCGAAGATCCTGCAATTCCGCCACAAAGGTTTTCTCTCGCGGGAAGCGTTCGGGTGGCTCGAACAGATCGCGGAACTGGTGCGTGGCGCCGGTGCAACGCTGGTGGTCAACGATCGCGCCGACCTGGCCAAACTGTTCGGGGCAGCCTTGCACCTAGGTCAAGACGACCTGCTGCCTTCCGTTGCACGACGCGTCGTCGGCACGGACGCTGTCGTAGGCTACTCCACCCACAACGAAGCGCAACTGCGCGCGGCCTGCGACGAACCGGCCGATTACCTCGCGCTTGGTCCCATCTTTGGGACTATGACGAAGGAAAACCCGGATCCTACCGTAGGCGTCAACGAGCTACGCCGGCTGCGTCCACTCTCGAACCGTCCCCTGGTGGCGATCGGAGGCATCACCCGCGCCAACGCGATTCAGGTGCTCGAAGCCGGGGCCGATTCGGTGGCCGTGATCGGCGATCTGTTTCCAGAGGATGGAAACATCCGGGCGCGAACACAAGAGTGGATCCGTCTACTCGGATCTTAATGCTTCTGTCGGATCCACGCGAATCGCCCGCCGCGCGGGGACGAAACACGCCAGCAGGGCTACGGCGATCAGCAACAGCGATACTCCGGTAAACGTCGCCGGATCGGTCGGTTGGATTCCCCACAGCTGCGAGGCGATCAGCCGGGAAAGCATCAGGGAACCCGCCAAACCGAGCAGCACGCCGAGCGAGATCAGAATGGCCGCCCGCCCGCCTATCAAGGCTAGAATCTTGTGCGAGCTCGCGCCCAGAGCCATGCGAATGCCGATTTCCCGAGTGCGCTGCGCGACCGAATACGCCATCACGCCGTAAATCCCGATGGCTGCGAGCAGTGTGGCCTCAAACGCGAAAACACCGAGCACCGCGGCCAGAATACGTTTGTCACGCATCCCGCCGCCCCAATACTGTTCCATGGTCTGGATTCTGGTGATCGCGTGATCGGGATCGACCTCCGCTACCGCGCTGCGTGCTTCCGGCACCAGGCTCATTGGATCGCCCGAGGTGCGGAGCAGAAAGGTCATCTGGCCGAACATGTTCGCAATTGGTCCGCGATACGCCGGGGACTGCTGCAGATAAGAAGTGTATATCACCGGCTGCGGCTCAGCCCGGTCGCGCCGCGTTGGAATATCAGCCACGACACCGACGATTTCGCGAGGCCGCTCACCCGCAACGACTTCCAGCATCAAACGCTTTCCAATCGGATCTTCGCCGGGCCAGAACAGTCGCGCCATGGTCTCGTTGATGATCGCGACCCAGGAACCAGCCGCCGTGTCGAAGTCGTTCAGGTCCCTGCCCCGTAACAAGCGGGTCTTCATCGTAGTGAAGAAATTGGGAGTGATCAGAAAATAGACGGCCCGGTAAGCGTTTCGATCCTCGGCGCTTTGAGGCATAGGCCGCTCCTCGATGCTGAAGCCGAGGCTATTGAGCACCAGGCTGTTCACAGGAGGCAGAGAGATGCCGGCGACGGACTCCGGGCCCCGCATCGCTCGGAGATGCTCATAGACGCGCTGGATAGCAGGTGTTGGCGATGGGTCGATGGCGGAGTAAGGCGCACCTTGAAAGACGCCCACATTGTGCACATACCGCTGCTGGGGAATCCGGTATTCGAACGTAAGCAGGCCGGTCGGGTCGAAATTGAGGTCGAATCCGGCCAGGCGCACGAAGCTGTTGATCAGAAGCCCGGAGCCGATTAACAGCACCAACGCCGATGCGATCTGCAGCGCGACCAGGGCCGACTGCAGCCGGTTGCGCCTATAAGGCGATCCGGCGCTTCTGGTCGATTCCTTAAGGGGGCCGGCGAGATCCAATTGAAAGCAGGCGATCGCCGGACCAAGGCCAAAGATCAGGCCGGTCACAACCGAAAGCAATCCCAGCAAGGCAAGCAGTGGAAGATCCACCACGACGTCTGTGATTCGCTGGCCGGCCAGCGGCGGATGCATCTGGAGCGGCGCCCTGAGGGCTCCCCAGGCGACGAAGGTTCCCAGCGCTCCGCCGATCAGGGACAACAGGACGCTCTCGGTCAACATCTGTCGCACAACGCGGCCGCGTCCGGCGCCGAGCGCCATGCGCATCACGATTTCCGGGCGGCGCGCGGTGCCGCGAGCCAGCAACAGACCCGCAATATTCGCGCACGCGATCAGGAGAACCAGCGCCACCGCTCCTTCGAGCGTCGCCAGAGGAGTTTTCCTCCAGCCGTACCAAACGTCACGCAGCGTTTGGACGCGAATCCGCCAGCCTTTGTGGCGATCGGGAAAATCGCGCGCAAGTTGCGCGCCGATGCCGTCCATCTCGGCCTGCGCCTGTTCCACGCTCACGCCGGGCTTCAAGCGCGCCAGCACTTCGAAGTATCGTGCCGATCCCTGCAACTGGAAGCGATTGATGCCGAGCGGGATCCAGTATTCGGTTTCCTCCAGCGGATAGTGGAAGTCCGGGGGCATCACGCCGACGATCGTCAGGTTGCTGCCGCTCAAACGGACTTGTTTCCCGAGCACCCCGGGGTCGCCCCCGAATCGGCGTTGCCACAGGCTATGGCTGAGGACCATGACTGGCGCGGGGTGATCGATCTCCGCTTCCTCCTCGGTGAACGTGCGGCCCAGAAGCGGCTGAACACCGAGGGTCGCAAAGAGCGATGGGGCGACTCCGTGCCCTTCGATTCGTTCCGCGGGACGTCCATCCTCCTCCGCGCCGAAGTCCCTGGAATGATCGGCTATCGAGGCTCCCATGGATTCAAAGCTGCGGCTTTGGAGTTTCCAGGCAACGTAATCGGGAATCGAGGCGGCGTTGCTCAGTGCCGGATTCCACTCCGGATAGGTGCGCAGCAGAACCAGGCGGTCGCCGTCGGGAAAGGGAATCTTCGCGAGCAGCGTGGTCCGGAGCGCCCCAAGGATAGCGGAATTGGCGCCGATCCCCAAAGCCAGAGAGCATACTGCGATCAACGCAAAGCCGGGATTCTGGCGCAGCGTCCGAACGCCATACTTCACGTCCTGCCACAGGTCGTGCAGCCAGCCGATGCGTCGCTGGTCGCGGCACTGATCTTCCAACAGGGGTATATTGCCCAGTGCCAGCCGCGCCTCGCGCTGCGCATCTTTGAGGGCCAACCCTTCGGCGATCTTCTCGTGGACCAGTTGCTCGAAGTGGAATAAGATCTCCTGGCCGAGTTGAGCGTCGAGCCGGTCTCGATCGGAGACTGACCGAACCCGGTGACGCCAGACGCGAAAGAGTCGAGACGGTGTCATAAGACCAAGATCGTGGAGCAGGCTCGGTCTGCTACGCTTTAGTCGTCGCTCGCAGCCAGGCCATTCACGCCTTCTTGAGAACCAATCCCACGGCCGAGGACAGCCGCTTCCAGCTATCCACTTCTTTCTCCAATTGCTGTTTGCCTTCAGGCGTCAGCGCATAGAACTTGGCGCTGCGGCCCAGTTCCGTATCCTTCCATTCGGAATCAATCCATCCGCTTTGCTCCAGGCGGTGCAGGGCTGGATAAAGCGAACCCTGCTGCACCGATAGTACGTCTCCGGAAAGCTGCTGGATGCGTTTGGAGATGGCCCAGCCATGCAGCGCCTCGCGTGATAGCGTTCTCAGGATCAATAGATCGACGGTGCCCTGCAAGAGGTCGGACGGTTTTGGCATAGGAAAATTCTCTCTCGACGTTTTGTCTTGACCTTTTTATCTTGACACCGACGCCTAGAATATCGACAATTGTACCCAGACTATCGACAACAGTCAAGGCATGCGATTGGGAGATGGAGATGAGTAGACACTTTGCGATCCTGATGGCTGCTGCCACGCTTCTTCCGGCGGCCGACAAGGTCACCTTCAGCGAGAACATCGCTCCGATCGTTTACGACAACTGCGTGACGTGTCACCGTCCGGGTGAAGCGGCTCCGTTCTCACTGATCTCGTATGAGGACGTCAAGAAGCGCGGCGCCCTGATCGCCACCGTCACGAAAGCCCGTTACATGCCTCCGTGGCACGCGACCCACGGCTACGGCGAATTCGCCGACGAACGCCGGCTGACCGACCAGCAGATCGCGGCCATCGCCGACTGGGTGCAGCAAGGTATGCCGCAAGGCGATCCCGCGAAGATGCCGAAACTCCCAGAATTCGCCGAAGGCTGGCATCTGGGGAAACCCGACTTGATTCTGGAGATGCCGGTCGGGTTCGACCTGCCTGCAAGCGGTCCGGACGTGTTCCGGAATTTTGTGATCCCGCTGGGCTTGAAGGAGGACAAGTGGGTCCGCGCGGTGGAGTTTCGTCCCAGCGCGCGCAAGATTGTGCACCATGTCCTGTTCGCCTATGCGCCAGCAGGATCCATGGCAAGGATCGATGGTGTGGACGGGAAACCTGGATTCGGCGGGATGGGAACGGTCGGGGTCGCGCCAGGCCAAGGAAACTCCGGAGGACTGGGCGGATGGGCTGTCGGCGGGACGGCCGCATTCGCGCCAGGCGGACTGGCCATGCCGCTGCCCAAGGGTTCGGACTTCCTCTTGCAGATGCACTTTCACTTGACCGGCAAGCCGGAAACGGAGAAGTCGGTGGTCGGAATTTACTTCGCCGACAAAGCTCCTGAACGGAAGATGATCGACGCCGGCTTCCCCTCGCTATTCGGCTTTGGCGCAGGCATCGACATCCCGCCGGGCGAAAAGAACTACGCGATTCGCGACTCCTTCACGCTGCCTGTGGATGTGAATGTCTATGGCGCGTTTGCGCACGCGCATTATCTGGCCAAAGAGATCAAGGCTACAGCGACCCTGCCAGACGGCACAACCAAGCCTTTGATCTGGATCCAGGACTGGGACTTCAACTGGCAGGAACAGTACACCTACAAAACGTCTTTCACGCTGCCCAAGGGCACCCGGATCGACGCCCTACTGCGGTACGACAACTCGTCAGACAATCCGAGGAACCCGAGCAATCCACCTAAGCGCGCACTGTTCGGAGAGGAATCCTTCGACGAGATGGGAACTGTCGGGTTGACGATGGTTACAGTGCGCGAGGAAGACGAACCGGCCTTGCTGAAAGCGCTCGCGGAGGGGGCACAGGCCGCGATTCAAAGAGGCGCCGCGGACGGCACCGCCCGCCGCTATCTGTTACATCAGGCTGCGCAGAGATCGCCTGCTGCCGCACCTCGCAGTATGATCACGCTGGTCGACCGGCAGGGGAAGGCAATACAAACCGTGGGAGAACTGGGCTCGTATAGCCAGCCCGCCGTCTCGCCCGATGGAACCCGGATCGCCGTGATCCGGAACGATCAGGGGAAGACGAACGTCTGGGTGCTCGACGTCTCCACCGGCAAGGGAACGCAAATCACCTCTGACCCTGCGCCCCACGCCTCGCCCGTGTGGTCTTTCGACGGCAAGCAAATCGCTTACGTCTCAAACCAGAATGAGGTCTATCGGAAGGCTTCCGACGGATCCGGTACCGAAGAGCTGATCTACAAGCAATCGGCGGGCGGAGCGTTCATCACCGACTGGTCAGCCGACGGCAGGCTATGCTTCTGGAACGCCGACGTCATCTATGCAGTTCAAGTGGAAGGCGATCGGAAGCCGGTGCGGTTGGTCAGTGGCGCTCGGGGAGGACGTTTCTCGCCTGACGCCCGTTACCTCGCGTACAGCTCCAACCAGTCCGGGCGTTTTGAGACGTATGTCGCGTCTCTCGATAATCCTGGTCAGAAACCGTTGCAGGTGTCGAAAGACGCCGCCCTCGGCGGGATTTTCTGGCGGCAGGACAGCAAGGAACTCCTATTCTTCAACCTCGTTGGTCTGGTACCGTCCGCGCTGTTAGCGGCGGATATCACGGTAGGTCCCGAATTGCAGGCTGGAGTTCCAAGGACGCTCTTCCCCCTGGCGGGTGTTAACAGTCCAGCCCAGTTGAGCAACATCGCCACCCGCGACGGCGAGCGATTCGTACTCCTCACGGCGCCGCCTGCCTCGCCGCGCTAGAGGTTGCGAAAGCAGTCTTGCGCCGGGATCGCCTGTGGAATGTCGCCCAGCTCCGCAAGCTGGCCGATGAGCGTGGCCCATCGTTCCGCGGTCATGCTGCCTAGCTCGCCGGTCTCGATGAATGATTTCTGCGCCCCGGCGACCTCCGTGAAGGCAGCGGCATCCATCGAAGGATTCAGATCGTGCATCTTCGCGTTGGTGGTAGCCGGATCGTTCAGATACGCCCGCCAGCCTTCGCGCACCGCGGCGACCATCGACTTCGCGCGATCGGGATCGCTCTTGAGTTGCGCGCCGCTGGTGGCGAGCACCGTTGTGTACGGGTTGTAGCCGATATCGGCGACCGGAAATACTTTCACGTCGACGCCCGCATGCCGGGCCTGCAAAGGCTCGGACATCACGAAACACTGCTGTGCGAACTTCTCGTCACGCAGGAACGCGCTAATGTCGCCGCCAGGAGACGGGACCACCTTGACGTGATCGAATCCATACTTCTTTTCGAGAATTCGCGCGTACGGCAGGCCGCGCTGTATTGCGAGCGTCCCTTCCTTGAGCACATCGCCGATGGAGCCGAGCTGGCGCGAGGCGTGCGCCATGATCCCCTGCGGACAACTCTGAAAAACGGCGAACAACGCCACCACGTCATTTCCGCGGGCGCGTGCGACCACCAGCTCATCCGCTGAGACGATCCCGAACTCGGCCGATCCCGCGCCGATCATCTGTACGGTCGGCGTGCCGGCTCCGCCGGGCAGGACCTCGAGATCCAGTCCGTGCTTGTCGTAGGGCGCGGCGTAGAACCCGCCGAACTGCGGATCCGGTTTCCAGTTCAACGCTAACCGAATCTTGGCCGGCTTTCCGCAAGCGGCGAGTAGGGCGGCGCACCCGCCTAAGAATGTTCTGCGATTCATGTCTTTCAATTGTCGCTGGTCAGCTACCCTGTTCGGACGCATGCCAGCGGCGCAGCGTAAGTGCGCTGATCAGATTGATGAGACCGAACAGCGCCAATCCGAGCAGTGACGCCAGCAGCACAGCCGCGAATACCTTGTCGACACGCTGCTGGGTGCGGGCGACGTCGACCACGGACCCCAGGCCCTGCCCGCCGATAAACTCGCCGACAATCGCGCCGATCACGGCCAGCCCCGACGCCACCCGGAGTCCGGTGAGGATCTGCGGCAATGCCGCGGGAAATCGAAGCTTGACCAGCGTGACCGTAGCGGACGCGCCGTACAGACGGAACAAGTCCCGCAGCGCCGGATCGGTCGAAAGCAGCCCCGTGAGCGTGTTGGCGATTACCGGAAAGATCGACACGATGAACGCCGACGCGATCACGGTCTTCATGCCATATCCGAACCAGATCACGAGCAGCGGGGCGATCGCGATGATCGGCACGGTCTGAAAGAATACGGCGTAGGGATAGAATGCCCGCTGGATCCCGCGCGACGACGACAGGAGCACCGCAATCGCGACGCCCGTGATGGTGCTCAGCGCGAAACCGACCAATGCGGCCGCCGACGTCTTCGCCATGGCAGCCGCCAGCTCATCGCGGCTGTCGAGCAATGCCCGTAGAACCGCGCTGGGCGCGGGGACCAGGTAACTCGGCACGGCCCCGCTGCGCACCATCCACTCCAAGGCCAGCGTAATCGCTACAAAAGGGATCAGCGGCGGCCAGGATTTCTTCATTCCTCCTCCATTGCCCCCATTAAGACCTTCATCTCATGTCCCAGGCGCGGATCGGACCGCAGATCATTCGTCCGCTCAACCGGAAGATCCATTCGCCGGTCGAGTTTGATGCCGCCCTTGCGACGAGTCATGACCACCGCACGATTCGCCAGGAAAGCAGCTTCCGAAATCGAATGCGTCACGAAGATCACTGTCATCCCCCGGCGCTGCCACAAATCGCGCAGCTGGACTTCCAGGTTGAACCGCGTGATCTCGTCCAACGCCGCGAAGGGCTCGTCCATCAACAGCAGGCGAGGCTCCGTGACCAGCGCCCTCGCCAGAGACACGCGCATGCGCATGCCGCCCGAAAGCTGAGCCGGATAGCGCACCTCAGCTTCGGCTAATCCCACCTGAGCCAACGCGGCGCGAGCCTTGGCATAGCGCTCGTCGCGTCCGAGCCCCATCAATTCCAGGGGAAGCGCGGCGTTGTCCAACGTGGTCCGCCAAGGCAGGAGGTGCGCATCCTGAAACACGAAAGCGGTCTGGAACTGTTCCGGCTCGGTAACAATCCGACCACCATCGGTTACAGACAGCCGGGCGATCATCCGGAGAAGCGTCGACTTCCCGCATCCGGAGGGCCCTAGTACTGCGAGGAACTCTCCGGCCTCAATGCGGAGATCCATCCCCTCGATCACGACGAGGGTGTTGTCGAAGACCCGCCGTACGCGCTCCAGGCGGAGGGCGACCCCGCGCGTGGTTTCTGTTGGTGTGCTCAGTCTTCTTAGATCTTAAGGGATTCGAACCATGGCTCTCTCTACCCCGCACTGAGTCGAATCCCGAGTGACCATGCTCGGTGAAATGGCCTAGGACGTGCAACGCACCAGTACCAGTGGAGGCGTGAGAGGAAGTAATGCAGGATTCGAAATCGGTCAGCCGTCATCTGTGCTCCGAACTAGTATTCATTACCCGTACCGACCGGCGGGGACGGCCAGCCACTCTGGGTAACCTGGAAGAGATCGGCGAGTGGTGCGCTGAGATATTGACGGATTGCTCTTTTCCGCGTGCTGCGGCCGTGCGAATCGTGAGCAAGACCCATCAGTTAGAAGGGGTTGTAGAGGATTGCCGGCGCGACCAGTCACTCGGATTCTTTGTCAAAGTGAAGCTCGCGCCCGAGTCTCGCTGGTCCGAACGCTGGTTCACGCCCAAGCATCTGCTGCAGCTCTGGTCGGGCGCGCAGCCTAAGGTGTCTACCTTAAAGACGGCCTCAGGTTACTGAGGAAATAGTCCGCTACTTTTTTGCAGACCTTAGACGACTTTACCGTCAGTCTGTGACGACGGCCGGCGCGGGAATCGTCTCGGCCCGCTTCTTCCGCTTGCGGCCGAGCTTGTTTCCAAGCTTGTCGAAGGCGCCGCGGAACTGCTCCATGTAGATGTATACGACCGGAGTGATATACAACGTCAGGAGCTGAGAAACTACCAATCCACCGACCACGGCCAGGCCCAGCGGGCGGCGCGCCTCCGAGCCGGCGCCTAGACCCATCGCAATGGGTAAAGTGCCCATGAGAGCGGCCACGGTGGTCATCATGATCGGACGGAAGCGCACCAGGCAGGCTTCGTAGATCGCATCCGCGGGCGGAACATTGTGCAGGCGCTGGGCCTCGATCGCGAAGTCGATCATCATGATGGCGTTCTTCTTTACGATTCCGACCAGCATGATGACGCCGACGAAGGAGTAGATGTTCAGCTCATCGTGGAACAAAAGTAGCGTGGCCAGCGCGCCCATTCCGGCGGAAGGCAAGCCGGAAAGAATCGTGATGGGGTGAATGAAGCTCTCGTAGAGAATCCCCAGCACCATATAGATCACCAGGACCGCCCCCACCAGCAGCAAGCCCAAGCCTACGAAGGACGATTGGAACGCCGCCGCGGCTCCCTGGGGCGTCGCGTGAACCGTATCCGGCAGCGTGTCCCGCGCAACCTGCTCGACGCGATCGGCGGCATCGCCGAGAGAAACGCCGGGAGCCAGGTTAAAGGAAACCGTTACGGATGGGAGCTGCCCCAGGTGGTTCACCGCAAGAGGACCCACCGTAGTGCGTGCCTTGGCAATCGTGTTCAACGAGACCAGCTTCCCGGTGGCGGAGCGCACGTACAACAAATCGAGCGCGGTAGGATCCTGCTGATATTGCGGCAAGAGCTCGAGGATCACCTGATAATCGTTGGTCGGGGCGTAGATATCGGATACCTGGCGCGTGCCGTACGCATTATAGAGCGCGTCTTCGACCTGGTCCGCGGTGACGCCCAGAGACGACGCATGATCGCGGTCGATCTTGACGTCTACCAGCGGGCTGGAGATCAGCAAATCGCTGTTGACGTCGATCAAACCGGGAGTCTCCCTCAGGCGCTTTTCAAAATCCGTGGAAGCGCGGTAAAGCTCCTGGAGGTTCTGCGCCTGAAGGGTGTATTGGTACAGGCTGCGGGATTGCTGGCCGCCGATGCGCACCAGGGGCGGATTCTGGAAGTAGGTCTTCACGCCGGGGATCTGGTTCACCAACGGCCGGAGTTCGTCCATGATCTGTTCCGGTGTGGCTTTACGCACGGCGCGGGGTTTCAGCCGGATTTGCAGATTGCCGGCATTGCCGGCGTTGTTCCCGCCGCCGCCGGTGCGAGAAAAGTAGGCGTCGACATTCGGATTCTTGGCGATGATCTCATCCACTTGCTGCTGGAGCCGCCCCATGATGTCGAAGGATGCGTCCTGGGAAAACTCGGTGGAAGCGTTGATCTGATTCGTGTCCTGGCTGGGAATGAATCCCTTGGGAACCAGTCCGTAGAGGTACACCGTGATGGCTAAAGTAGCCACGGCCGTCATCAGCGTCAGGAAGCGGTGCCGGATTACGCCGTTGAGCGTGATGCGGTAAAGATCGCGGATGGCGTCGAACCCGCGTTCGGTGGCCTGGAACAGCTTGCCGTGTTTCTCGCCGGGCGGCCGCAGGAAGCGGCTGCACAACATGGGCGTCAAGCTCAGCGACACAAATCCGGAAATCAGAATCGCCACGCTGATGACGACGGCGAACTCATGAAACAGCCTTCCGACGATGCCCGGCATGAACAGCACCGGTATGAACACGGCGGTCAGCGACAGCGTCATCGAAAGGACGGTGAAGCCGATCTCGCGGCCGCCCTCGACGGCTGCGGCCATCCGCGACTTGCCCATCTCCATGTGCCGGACGATGTTCTCGAGCACCACGATGGCGTCATCCACCACGAATCCGACCGCCAGCGTCAGCGCCATCAAAGACAGGTTGTCCAGGCTGTAATTGAAGAAGTACATGGCCGCGAACGTTCCCACCACCGAAAGAGGCAGCGCCAGGCTGGGAATCAGGGTGGCCGAGAGGTTGCGGAGGAAAACGAAAATCACCAGCACGACGAGGCCGACCGTCAAGAGCAGAGTGAACTTTACGTCGTCCACCGACTCGCGGATGGAGGTCGAGCGGTCATACACCACATCCAGGTTGACCGCGGGCGGCAGCTGCGCGCGGAACTCTGGAAACAGCGCCTTGATATTGTCCACGATCTCAACCGTGTTGGTGCCCGGCTGGCGTTGCACCTGGAACATGATGGAACGCGTGTCGCCGCTACCCCGGTCCAGGTCATTGACCCAGGCGAGTTCCTTGTCGTTCTGGATGCCGTCGAGCACCCGGCCTAATTCACCCAGCCGCACCGGGGATCCGTGATTGTAGGAGACGATGAGAGACCTGTATCCGGCGGCGTTCACCAACTGGCCATCGGCTTGGACCGTGTAGGCCTGATTGGTGCCCCACAGAATTCCGGCCGGCAGATTGACGTTGTGTTTCTGGATGGCCGCGGCGACTTCGTCAATTCCAATGCCGCGCACCGCCAGCTGATTCGGGTCCATTTGGGCGCGCACGGCAAATTTCGCCGCGCCCCACACGTTCACCTGCGCCACGCCGTTGATGGTCGAAATTCGCGGCGCGATGAGAGTTTCCGCATACTCGTCCAGCTCTTGGGGCGAGATGGTGGCGGAATTCACGCCCATGAATAAGATCGCCTGGTCCGCCGGATTCACCTTCTGCAACTGCGGAGGCGCCGGCATTCCGACCGGCAGCTTCCGGACTACGGCCGCGATCTGGTTCTGGACGTCCTGCGCGGCGGCGTCAATATTGCGGTCAAGTACAAACTGCAGCGTGATGTTGCTGCGCCCGCGCACGCTGGTGGAGGTCATCGAATCCAACCCGGGAACCGTGGAGAACTGCCGTTCCAGCACGGTCGCCACCGAGGCAGCCATCGTCTCCGGGCTCGCTCCCGGCAGGTTGGCCTGGACTTGGATGGTCGGGTAGTCGATGTTGGGGAGGTCGCTCACCGGTAGCGTCCGGTATCCGGCAACACCGAAGATGATGATAGCCATCATGACAAGTGCTGTCATGACTGGCCGCTTGATGAAAAGAGCTGTGAGGTTCAAGCGTGAGAGTCCCTAAGTTGTAATGTTACCTAGAATCTGGCGCACTTAACCAGTGCCAAACGGATTACATGTTCCAGGTTTCGCGCAAAACCTGCGCGGAATCGATATCTCCCGTGTTATCCATCACATACGCGTACTGGAACCCTTCTTCGTCCAATCCCGGCAGGGAACTGAGCATGTCCGCCACCTGCTTTTCGACCACTTCAGCGCTGGCGGGCCGGGTCAGCCGCGACTGATTGCGGGCCAGGCAGACTGCCGCCGGGAGGTTGAACACGATGGCCGTGGCAGGTGCCGAGTTCTGCGCTGCCAGAGCCAGCAAGGCCTTGCGCGCCGGCCGCTGAACGTTGGTGGCATCGATCACCGTAAGTCTTCCGCGGCGCAGGCGCATGCCGGTGATCATCCGCAGCAGTTGGAACGCATCCGCCGAGGCGGTCTGATCGCTTTCGTCGTCGGAGACGACGCCCCGAAGCGCGTCCGAAGAAACGATCTCCGTAGTTTTGAAATGCTTCCGCGCGAATGTCGATTTGCCGCTTCCGGCCGCGCCGATTAAGAGGACCAGACTGCGCTCGGGAATCTTGATCAACACGTTTGCAGTATATTGGTTCGACGTGAAAAAAGCCTGGTACGCCGCCGTAGTCCTGATGTTGTGCTACGCGCTGTCCTATGTCGACCGCCAGATCCTCAGCTTGCTGGTCCCCTTCATCAAGGCCGATCTCAAGATCAACGACACTCTGGTCGGCCTGCTGCAGGGATTTTCCTTCGCCGTGTTCTACGCCATCATGGGCCTGCCCCTGGGACGTGTGGCGGATTCGACCAATCGCCGCAATCTCATCTCGATCTGCATCGCATTCTGGAGCATCTTCACATCGGGATGTGCGATTGCCCGGAGCTACACGACGCTGTTTCTGGCCCGCATGGGCGTTGGCATCGGTGAGGCCGGCCTGAACCCGGCTTCGTTCTCGATCCTGTCGGATCTTTTTCCCAAAGAGCGATTAGGAGCCGCGCTGAGCGTGTTCTACATCGGGCAGCTGCTGGGATCGAGCCTGGCGTTGATCGTTGGGGGAACGGCCGTGCAAGCGGTAACACGCCAGCCCGAAATGACCTTGCCGATTCTGGGAACCATGGCCTCCTGGCGAGTGACGTTCGTGATTCTGGGGCTGCCTGGATTGCTCTTCGCCCTGCTGGTCTTCACCGTGAAGGAGCCGATCCGCAAGAACCTTGCGCGGACCGCGGCCGGCGTGACCAAGCTGAGTGTTGCGGATACGTTCACCGAAATCCGTTCGCGCTGGCAGTCGGTTGTCGGGATCTCGGTGGGCTTTGTCTTCCAGGCCGCCTGCAACTATGCATTCACCGCTTGGGTGCCGACGTATTTCCTGCGCGCCCACGGCTGGAACATCGGCCAGACCGGACGCGCCCTGGGATTCCTGATTCTTCCCTTTGGCGGCTTGGGCCTGTACCTGGGCGGATGGCTCAGCGAGCGCTGGCAGAAGCGTGGCATGATCGACGCGCCTCTGCTGGTCGCGATTCCCTGCGCCATCGGGATTCTCCTGTTTCTGGTTCCGGCAATGCTCATGCCGAGCGCAGAGTGGTCGCTAGCGCTGATCGGTCCGGGCTTCTTCTTCCTGGTGCTGCCGATGGGCACCGCCGGCGCAGCCTTGCAGCTGATCTTTCCGAATCAGGTTCGCGCGCAGGTCAGCGCGTTGTATCTGTTCCTTCTCAACCTGGGCGGTCTGACGCTGGGACCATTGATGCCAGGGGTGTTCGCCGATTATGTCTTCCGGGATCCGAAGATGATCGGCGCGGGAATCTCGGTCACTATGGCCGCATCGGGCGTGCTGATGCTGGTCATCATATTGGCGACTCGCCGGCCATACCGGAAGCACTACCTGCAAATGAACCCCTAGGTAGCGCACGCTCTCGTGCGTCCAGCGTCGAGACTCTTCTCGACGCCATTTCGAGCCGCGGCCCACAGGTATCGACACGAGTGTCGATACGGCACGCACGAGTGCGTGCGCCACTTCGACCTCTGCTTTGCCCTATCTTTTGACTGACTTGTCCGACTGATGGCCCGTGGCGGTAAGAGCGAAACCAATAACCACACTTTCCATCGGAACGATCACAATCCACCAAACGGGTCGAAAGTCATCGACCAGTCGCAGGACGATGACGAACGCGAACAAATGCACAAAAAGCAGCAGGAATAAGGTCATCCAAAATGAGCGACGTTTCCAGAGGATGCGGTTAAACTTGATCGCGTAGCCGAAAACAATCGCCGTGTTGACTGCCAGTCCCGGCCACTTGAATACTTCAGAGCCCGATCGATCGCTATGAAATGCCAGCCACATCGCGAGAAGCCCCACCAGCAGGCCAATCGCGATGTATAAAACGAAGTCGCGAATACGATTCGCCGTCATGTGTTTCCAACAAGCGGTCTAGTCAACCAGAGCCACATCGCCGTCCCCAACACCGGGACCAGGGTCACTAACAGGAACGTCTCGGTGTAGCGTTGCTGGTCGAACCATCGCCCCAGTAGCGGCAGCAATACGGCGACCAGCGCCGACCACGTCCCTGCCCCAAGCCCCGCCACCATCGAACTCTGCCCGGCCGGATACGCTCGCGATGCCGCGCGCAGGGCGACCACGATGAATCCCGCCACCACGAACATCGACCAGAAGAAAACGATCATGACGAGCGCGGGAGATGCGATCCACGTCACCGCGGCAAGAGGTAACTGCAGGATCGTCAGCAGCACAAACAACCCCGCCGGACGACTCTCCCTGGACGCGTACCGGGCCATTGCTTTATCAGTCGCCCAGCCCCAGAAGAAATATCCAGCTTCCCAACCCGCTGGAGGAACCCACAGATAATACTTCAAGTTGTCCTGCGACACGCCGAACACGCGATTCAAATACAGCGAGCTCAAATACAGAATCGGGCCAAGAGCGAAGGCGCCTAGCGAATAGCCGCAGACCAAGGCCCAGAATCGCCGTTCGAAAAAATTCGGCCACACGATCTTGACCGGCTTGCGCTCCGGCAACCGCAGGTAAGGCGGCCGAGCGACTTTGGCCCACAGCGCCAGCCATGCGAATCCCAGCGTTCCGGTGACCAGGAAGGCCGCCCGCCATCCAAAAAGACCCGCGATCGGGATCACCAGGAACGGCGTCACGATCGCTCCTAGCGATCCGCCGCTATAGGAGATCGCGATGCCGCGCGCCTGGCGATTCGGCGGCAAGGAATCCATGGCCGTGCGGAATCCGCCGGGGAAGGTGGCGCCTTCGCCAAAACCTAATAATGCGCGGGCCGCGGCGAGTCCGAGAAAAGCCGCAGTGCCCTGCCCCACGAATGAGTGCGACAGGCTCGCCGCGCTCCAGATGGCCACCGCCGCCAGCATTCCCTTACGCAATCCGATGTAATCCAGGAGCGAACCCCACAACGGATTCCCGATCATGTAGGCGATGGAGAACGCCGAAACCACTTCCGTATAGCGTTCGGTGCTCAATCCGGTATCGGCCAGGATCACGACCGAAAGCGTCGCCAGAATCTGGCGGTCGACATAGGACAGCCAGGAGCACACCATCATGACTATGGAGGCGGCCCACATTCTGGTAGAATACTGCACATATGTCTTCGACCATCGAAGTTCTGAACCAAAAGATTGATGCCAAGCACCTCTTGAAGCATCCGTTCTACGTGGCGTGGAGCAAGGGCGAGCTGTCTCTCGAAGACCTGCAGTCCTACGCGCGCCAATATTTCACGCACGTCCGTGCTTTCCCCGCTTACTTGAGCGAAATGCACAGCCGCTGCGAAGACCTCGCTTCCCGGCAGACCATTGCAGCAAACCTGGCTGACGAAGAAGCCACTTCACCCACTCACCCCGACCTCTGGCTGGATTTTGCCGCCGGGCTGGGCGAATCGCGCCAGGCTGTGCTCGAACAAGCCGCTGGCCCGAAGATGAAGGCTCTGGTCGAGACGTTCCGTTCCATCGCCAAGATGGACACCGGACTCGCCGCCGCCGGCCTGTATTGCTACGAGAACCAGATCCCGGCTGTTTCGGCCGCAAAGATCGAGGGACTCAAGGCGAACTACAAGATCACCGAAGACGACACGCTGCGTTACTTCGCCGTGCACGAATCGGCCGATGTGGAGCACGCCGCGCAGTGGGAAGCCTTGATCCAACGGCATCAGGTCCCGGCTGCCGAGGCCGCCGCGGTCGCAGATCGCATTCTGGACGCGTTGAACGGCGCGCTGGATGAGATCTACGCCGGCTGCCGGTGTACGTCCGTCAATTAAGCCGCAAAACGGCTGTTGTGATGGGGACAGGCTACTCTGTCCCCTCCCGTAAACTTGTGACTTTGCGCACGAGCCTGGGAGTGGACAGAGCTGCCTGTCCCTTTTTCATTCAGCCCGCGATACCTTCAGGTCGAAACTTTCGTCCTTGGCTTGGTCGGGGCTCACGGTCGCGTGTGCCCCGATCAGCTTTCTTGCCGCTAAGTGATCCGCGGGACGATTCACCGAATCCACCGCGCAGAGTTTCCCACCCCGGAAGTAAAACACCGAAAATTTGCGACTCTCCGGATCGCCGCGCGTGACCACCTGATCGAACCCCGTCGGCAAGCCCGCCATCTGCAGGTGGATATCGTACTGATCAGTCCAGAACCACGGCACGGCCCCATACGGCGCTCGGTGTCCGACGTTGGCCTTGGCGACGCAAGCCGCCTGATCGACCGCATTCTGCACCGATTCCAGACGGCACAAATCTTCCGCGAACATGCTGGGGCTCTCCGCGCAATCCCCGATCGCGAAAATACGCTCGTCGGGAGTTCGCAGGTACTCGTCTACAGTGATGCCATTGCCGACGGGCAAACCGGCCTCGCGCGCCAGCTCCACGTTCGGTACCACGCCGATCCCGGCAATCACCAGGTCGGCAGGGCGGCGGGTTCTTTCCTCTAGCAGCACCTCTTTTTCGCTTATCCCTAACAGCACCGCGTTTAACAGGATGTCGACACCCTTGGCCTCGTGCTGGCCGCGGAAATATTCGGACACGACCGGTGCTACCACCCTTGCCATTAACCGCGGTTGCCCTTCGACCACGGTGACCTGCTTGCCGAGAGTGCGAGCCGCGGCGGCGACTTCGAGCCCGATGAATCCTCCGCCGATCACGACCACGTCCTGAGCCGCAGCCAGACGCTGGCGAATCTCCGTGGCTTCCGGGAGCGTACGCAGATAAAATACTCCCTCGTGAGGAAGCGGACGGTTGCGCGCGCCGGTGGCGAGCACCAGAGTGTCGTATTCGATCTGCTCCCCGGAATCGAGCTTGACGCGACGCGCCACGCGATCGATAGCGGTCACGCGGCCCGTCAACAGATCTATGCGCTGCGTCTCATAGAACGCAGCCGGCCGCAGCTCGGCGTGGCGCTGCTCCTGCTTGCCGAGCAGGAAGCCCTTCGAGAGCGGAGGCCTTTGATAAGGCACTCCAGGCTCGTCGCCAATCAGCGTGATGCGTTCCTGGTAACCCTCGGCACGCAGCGACGCGGCGGTTTGGAATCCGCCCTGCCCGCCGCCAATGATGACAACGGCCACTTATTGTTGGGTGGGCGGCGTGTGGACCACCAAGCCGTCGAACGCCGGCGTCACGTGGAGCTGGCAGCTCAGGCGGCTATTGGATTTACGGGGCGAAGCCGCGGTCTCAAGCATCGCGTCTTCGTCCTCGGCGATGGGCTTCAGCACCGGCAGGAACTTTTCTTCGACGTAGACGTGGCAGGTAGCGCACTGGCAGTTGCCACCGCACTCGGCGACGATCCCGTCGACGTCGTTCTGGACGGCGCCTTCCATGACGGTGTCGCCGACCGGAACGTCAACCGTGCGGGAAACGCCGGCATTTGAAATATAGGTGATTTTGGGCATGTTGGGCGGAACTCATATTATCGCCCAACACGCCAGACTTTACTGACGCCATGGTGCAAGCCTAAAATTGACTTCGATATTGGCAGAGACCGCTACTGGTTTCCCGTCCTTGAGCCCCGGCTTGAAGCGCCACTGCTGCACCGCTTCGATGGCCTTTTGGTCCAGTCCGAGGCCCAACGGCCGGACGACCTGAATGTCCTGCGGGACACCGTTTTCGTCCACCAGTACCTGCAACAGAACCGCACCTTGCCATTTGGCGGCGCGAGCTTCTTCGGAGTATTCAGGCTCCGGCCGGACCGTCGGGACCGGCGCACTGACGCCTCCGCCGATACGGTATCCTACCGATGCCGTCACCGCAGGAGCCAACGCTACCTCCTGCCGCAGCATGATCCTGAGAATCACGCGGTCCGAAGGATTTCCATTCCCCTGAACAACCATGACCAGGTGCTCGTCGATGTCCCGCAAAGATTGCCGAACGCTATCCCACTGGGCAAGTCTTAGCGTGTCGCCTTCGTGTACGGGGAGGCTGCTCTGCACGCGCTGCTGCAATTCAGGACTCAATCCCACGAAATCGATCCGCTGAATGACGGCGGTCTCCGGTGGTGGAGGCGGAGGTGGTGGCGGAGGCGGAGCAGTAAATGGACCGCCCTTGGCTCTCCCGCCAACTGCACCCGGCGGCGGTGGTGGCGGAGGCGGAGGAGGAGGGGGAGGAGGTTGCGGTGCATTCCGCGTCGTCCTCTGTCCGAAATGAACGGTTGCGTGAAGCAGTGTCGAGGCGGCGCCGTCATAATGCCAGTCCAGTGCACTCGCGAGAGCCGCCTTGCGCAATTCATCCGGACCACTCAGCACGCGCGCATCGGCGACCTCGCCCTTGGAGTTCAGAGTCAGTTCCAGCAGCACATCGCCGGCAGCTGCCTCGCCCGGATAGTGCACGGGCGGGCGATGGGCCAAGGTGCCGCCCGCATCCACGGTGATACCTGCGTCGTCCGGAGCAACCTGCGCGGCACTCTGCAGAGGGAAGAACCAGACCGCGCCGCAGGCGCCGATAACCGCGACGGATGCGGCGACCGAAATATGAGCGGCAAGACGGGATGCGGACATCGAGGTCTCCTTTAATAGCGCCTGCACTCGCACCGCGAGCTGGCGTTTCTTCAAGAAAAGTGGAGCCGGTGCGACATCCGGCTCAAGTCGTTGCGCGGCCACCGATACCAGGGCTTCTAAATATCCCGCGCGATCGCGCGTGGCATGGACCACTTCCTGATCGACCACCTGCTCTCGCGCCAGTTGAATGCGCGATAGCACGAACCAGACGGCAGGATGGAACCACAGCACGCTGCGAATCATTTCTTCCGCCATGACGAACAGCCAGTCGCGCCGATGAACATGGAACAGCTCGTGACTGGCGATGGCTTCCTGCGCGCTGGGCGTCAGTTCGCAAACCTTGGTCGGGAGCAAAATCGTCGGCCGCAGCCAGCCGAAAGTAACCGGACCACTCACCTGATCCGAGACGTACCAGCTTGCGCTTCCTCCGAACCCGACCGGCGGCTCCGGCAAACGCCGGGCGTGCTTCCGGATGCGAGACAGGCGTATCAGTCCCACGCCCACCCACGCCAGCCGAAGCACGGCGCCGGCGGCCAGCAACACCAGCAGCTGTTCGAATCCCCAGGTCATCGATACGGGAACGTTCGAAACCGGAACGCCGTGGGTCGCCAGCACTACGGGCGGCGGAAGCGGCAACGCGACGTCGACGGATTGTTTCCATGGGGCAATCGCGGGCAGCATCAAAGCGACCGCCAGAATCGCCTGCCAGAAATACAGCCGCGCCCGCGCGTGACGCAGCGTATACGCCGCCGCACTGGCTGCCATCGCGAGAATCGCGAACTCGGCGGACCAGGACAACAAGTTGTCGAATAGTAGGGTGTTCATGGCCGTATGCTCTTCCGGATTTCGTCCAGCTCTTCTTTGGTGAGCTGGTCATCCTCGACGAGATGCAGCAGCAGCGGTTCCGCCGCCCCATTGAACACGCGGTCGACGAACTCGCGGACCATGGCTCGAATGACCTGCTTTTCGGGTCGGCTAGGAGCGTAGACAAAGGCCCGGTCGCCTTGGCGTTTCTTGAGATAGCCCTTCTGCTCCAGGATGTTCATCATGGTCATGACGGTGGTGTAGGCCACTTTGCGGCGTTCCAGCAGGGTTTCGTAAACCTGCCGCACCGTGGGTGTTCCGAGCTTCCAGATCACCTTCATGATTTCGAGTTCCTGCCCGGTGAGGGTCGTTCTTGCCCGCTTCATACTAAAACATTAGTACTAGCAGGTTAGAATGTCAATAGGGGAAATTTTCGTTCGGATGAATGATTGGGGTGGTCAGGCTAGTCGAGACTGAATACGACCAGCGTGCCTCCCAGGTTCGTGTAGTCGGTGAGCGAAGTAGTCAAACCAACCGCGCCCAATCCTTCGGTGCCCTTGGTAAGCCCCTCGGCGAGGCCGATGGCGGCCCATCCACCCACGCCGGTGAGAACCGCGATGTACTGTTTTCCCTTGTGCATGTAGGTCATGGGGTTACCAATGATGCCCGAGGGCGCTTTGAACTGATACAGGGTCTTTCCCGTGGCTTGATCGGCGGCTTTAAACCAGCCATCCAGCGTGCCGTAAAACAGCACGCCCGCATCGGTGGTCAGCGGCCCGCTGTAAACCTGGAACATTTCGTTGACCGCCCACTTGGTCTGTCCAGTGACCGAATCGAACGCGATGAGCCTGCCGCGAATATTCCCATGATCCGCGGGGAACATGCTTAGTGTGGCCCCCACGTACGGGAAGCCGCCCCGGTACTTGACGCTGAATGCTTGGTAATCCATGCAGATGTGATTGGTCCCGACGTAAAACAACTTAGTCTTGGGATCATAGGACGCCGGTTGATGATTCTTGGCGCCTTGCGCCGCGGGGCAGATGTCTTTGACATTGACATCTTCCTTGGTCATCTTATCCGGGTTCAGAACCGGCCGGCCCGTCTTCAGGTCGATCTCTTTGGCCCAGTTGGTGGTCGAATCGAATTTATTGGCTCGCAGGAGTTTGCCGTTGCGCCGGTCGAGCAGGTAGGCAAAGCCGTTACGATCGAAATGGGTCAGCGTCGGAATGGTGGCGCCGTCAACGACGCTGTCGGTGAGCACGCTCTCGTTGATGCCGTCATAGTCCCAGGCATCGTGCGGGGTCATCTGATACGACCACGCGGCCACTCCCGTATCCGGATTGCGGGCGATGAGAGCGGTAGACCACTTGTTATCGCCCTGCCGCTGCGAAGGATTCCAGGTCCCGGGGTTTCCGCTGCCGTAGTAAACCAGGTTGAGCTGGGGATCGTAGGTGTACCAGCCCCACGTGGTGCCGCCGCCGAGTTTCCACTCGTCCTGATTCCAGGTCTTGAGGCTGGAATCCTTGCCCACGGGTTGTTGGGTCGCTCCGTCTATGGTCTTGGCTGGGTCGAACAAAATGTCCTGATCGGGGCCGACGTTATTCGCGCGCCACACCAGCTTCCCGGATTTGAGATCGAAGGCGCTCAGATAGCCGCGGACGCCGTACTCACCTCCTGAAATACCCACGATCACTTTGTCGTGGACAATCAGCGGCGCCATGGTCATGGTCTGGCCCAGTTGCGGATCGCCGTTCTGTGCAGTCCACACAACCTTCCCTGTCTTTGCATCGAGCGCGTAGACGTGCGTGTCCAAGGTTGTGACCAGGATCTTCCCATCCGCGTAGGCGACGCCCTTGTTGACCAGATCGCAGCATGCCACCGAGGGCGAAAACTTGTCTTGCTCCGGCGCGAACTTCCAAACGATCTGGCCAACGTTGTCGAGGTTGATGGCGTAGACGAAGTTCGGATAGGAACTTTCGAAATACATCATGTTGCCGACCACCAGTGGCTGCCCCTCTTGCCCTCGGAGTGTGCCCGTCGACATGGTCCAGGCGACGTGCAGCTTATCGGCGTTCTTAGTGTTTATCTGACTTAGCTTGCTGTGGCGGATCCCGCTATAACTTCCCAACGGCAAGACCCACTGATTGGGATCTTGGGCATCTTTCTCCAAGGCTTCGTCGGCACGCGAGATCCCCACGATCGCGCTGCAGAGTACGATTCCCAGACTCAGCCATTTCATGCGGTTCATGTCGAGATCTCCTTTTTCAGTCTTGCGCTTAATCTTGCGGCTTAATCTTGTTCGGAGGCGGGCCTGCCGGAAGGCACCAGGTCAAGGCTTCGTCCCTTTACATACTGGTAAACGTCAACCACGTCTTTTTCGCTGAGGAAACCGGCCCACGCCGGCATGCCCTGCTCTTTCCTTCCGGTCATGGCAGTCGAGAGAAACTCTTGCTGTTTCATTCCCGACGCGAGAGAGCGCCGCAGGTCGGGCCCCAACTGGCCGCCGGTAGCGTCTGTTCCGTGACAGCGATAGCAGTACGAGTTGTACAACTGATATCCATGGAAGACGTCTTTGGTGACCTTCGGACCCTTTCCATCGACAAATAGGGGGAACTCCAATTGGACTGTCGTGGCGTCCTTCAGGGCGTAGGCGTAGGCTTGGACCTCCGCCTGACTCGGAGAAGACTGCGTTTGCGCCAGTATCCACTTCGCGATTTCTGTCCGCTGCGCATCTGTCAAGTCGGGATGAGCGGGCATCCCACCGTCGCCGTCCCGAATTTTCGCGGCCAGTTTATTGGACGCGTCCGTTTGCCCTGAATAGCGCTTGGCGACTTCACTGTACGCAGGCCCCACCACCCGATGATCCACAGCGTGACAGGAGGAGCAATCACTTGCCTGGATCAGTTTTGCGGCGTCCTGTCCTAGCGCCGCAACCGCTAACGCGGCGAAAATCAGGGCTCTCATTTAAAACTCACCAACACTCCGCTATCAGCCAATATGGACGTGAGTTCCGCTTGATGCTTTTCGATAATCTCGTCGAGTCTCTTCTTCAACGCGTCGTTGCCTTCGCGGACTCCCATCGACATGGGAAACGTGTACTGCTCGGGGGCTCCCAGAGCTCGCGTGTTCGGAACAATCGCCACTTCGAAATCGGGATAGGCTTTTAGGAACGCGCCGATGGCCGGCTGCCAGGTTATCAGGACATCGATCTTTCCGTTCTTCAGTGCCGTCAGCATTACTTCGGGCGATCCGCCGCCTTCGTCCGACACGTCGAACCCGACCACACCGCCGGGGCCTGTGATCAAACCGCGCATCTTCAAGGCGTCTTCGGCAGGCGTTTCCCTTTCGAAACCAACCTTCAGCCGCTTGAGCAGCGGCGAATCCATACTCGTAACGTCGTACTTCTTGCTCTTGGGGAAAATGAAAACGTAGGACGAGGTGTAATAAGGCCGTGTCGTCAGTTCTTCACGGCTGCCATAGGGAATACTCATCACCACGTCGCACTTCCCGGCGTCCAGCGTGGAGGAGAGGAATTGAGGAAAGCCGCCGTGACCGCGGTGGCTGGCCCAGGTGAATTGCACTTTTTCGCGAAGCGCGTTCCCAACCGCCAAGGCGATCTTATTCTCGAACCCGTCGCCGGCTTGATTCGAATACGGAAGATAATCGGGATCCAAACAAACCGAGAGCGCTGTGGCTGGAACCGACAGCCATATCCCCATCATCGCCAGCGGAAGGACGCCCCTGAGCTTCATAAGTCTCCCGCCGAGGCTATTGCTTAAGGAGACCAGAGTCAAGGGGGATGGCGAAATCTGTCGTTAGCACGTTAGTTGTCCGGTGGAATTAGCACGTTAGTTGTCCGGTCCAGGCCGGGCGGGAGGAAGCTGGCGAGGTGGAGACACCGAGCCGAGCGATACCCGCCCGAGAAACGGAGCGGATGATGAAGCTGCAAGACGTGATTCTGAAAGCGATGGCCAAGAGCCTGACCTGGATCGAGGCGGCCGAGATTGCCGGAATGAGTGTCCGCAACATGCAGCGGATGCGGCAGCGGTACCAGGAGCATGGCTATGGCGGGCTGTTCG
>JAIQFE010000097.1 GCA_020073445.1 Terriglobia bacterium | reverse complement strand
CAGGGCACCGTCCCCGATTACCAGGTAGCCGCCTGGCTGATGGCGGTCGTGTTGCGCGGCATGACGCGCGAAGAAACCGCCGCGCTCACCCACTCCATGCTGCACTCCGGCGAAGTCCTCGACCTGAGTTTTCTTCCCGCCAAGAAAGTTCCGAAGCTGGAAGCCGGACCTCTTCTCCGATGAGAATAGCGCGTGCGGATACCTTTTCTTGAACGCGTTGCAGAAAATCGGCTGAGGCGCGATAGTCGATCGGAACAACGATTACGCCCGCTATCGCGCATCCCCAAAAAGCAGCGACCCACTCCGGCCGGTTCTCTGACCAGAAGAGAACTTTATCGCCCTTGCCAATGCCTTGCGCGTGCAGCTTTGCTGAAAAGGCTCGAGCGGCAGCACCCACTTGCGCGTAGGTGTACGACCAGCTTCGGTACCCGTTGTCGTACTGAAGATACAGAACAGGGGACTTAGTAAGCTGCGCGAAGTAATCCGCCAGTGTGGCGCGTTGCCCGGAAGAGCGGGTTGGACCTTCAATTAGCATTTACTGAGGTTTCGGCGCCAGATTCTGCCTCCGGCGCCGAAGACTCCTCCGTCACCCGTCTGAATTGCCCGGCTTCCTACGCCGCTGCGGGTTTGCTATCTGCGGGCTTGGCCTCTTTGCCTTGCTCTATCGGCACCTGACGAGTCGTTTTCTTCTTCGCCTCCAGCACCGGCACCGAAACCTTCAGAACACCATCGGTTAACTCGGCCTTGGCCTGGTCCGTCTTGGCCCCCTCCGGCAACGGAATCGACCGGTAAAACTGGCCATAACTCCGCTCCCATCGGTGGAAGCCCTCGTGGTCTTCTTTGTGTTCCTGCTTGCGCTCCCCTTGGATGATCAAGGCGTCCTCGGTCAGTTCAACCTTGACCTCTTCCTTTTTCAAGCCAGGTAGCTCTGCAGTCACGACCACGTCGCCATTGCATTGCTGGATGTCGACGACCGGAGCCCAGGGTTCCAATTTGGCGGCGGGAGCGAAACCACGAAAAGCGCGGTCCATCTCCTCGTTCAGTTCCCTTAGCAGGCCGAACGGTTCCCCGCCGAACAACCGGCCGAATGGAAATGCCGGTCTGAAGAATCCAGTTATACCGGGCGTTTCCCGTCTCGCAAGCGCCTGTTCCTTGTTGACCTTAACTTCTGCCATTGCTTTCTCCTTTCATTCACTCTCAAGTTAATCTTCGTCTCATCCAGCGAGATGAGTCGTGAACCAATCCGCAGCCAGACTCGCGACTTGTGCCAGCGCGCCCCGCTCCTCGAACAAGTGCGTCGCACCCGGGACGATCTTGAGTTCGGTCTTGCATTTCATCAGCGCCATCGCGTCGCGATTCATTTGAATGACCGCCGTGTCCCTGCCTCCAACAATCAGCAGGGTTGGAGCGCGAACCAGCGATGCTGCCGACCCGGCCAAGTCCGGCCGGCCCCCACGGGATACCACGGCTTTCACGACGTCCGGTCGCTCGGCTGCCGTCATCAGCGCCGCCGCCGCACCCGTGCTCGCTCCAAATAGCCCGATCCCATGGCCGTGGACCTTAGGCAGGCTCGCCAGCCAATCCGTAATCGCGACTAAGCGCTCCGTGAGCAGATCGATGTTGAAACGCAAGTGCGCGTCGATTTCGTCTTCCCGTTCTTCCTCGGCCGTGAGCAAGTCGACCAATAATGTCCCAAGTGAGTGTTCGTTCAAGACTTCCGCCACGTGCCGGTTTCGGGGGCTGTGTCGGCTACTGCCACTACCGTGAGCAAAGAGAACGATCCCCTTCGGCGACGAGGGCATGCTCAGATCTCCCTGAAGGAGCACATCTCGGGCGGGGACCGATACCGAGGTGTGTTCAACAAGGGTCTGGCTGGCTCTCATGTCGAATTTCTCCTTCGGTAATTTCGAGTGCAATCTGACTACCAGCGACGAGCATAAGACGCAGCCGTTTCCAGGCCGCATGGCCCGGCAAAAATGGGTGATATCCCCCAAGAGTGGCGTTTTTGGGCTGAATCGCGCCGGATCAGGTCCGCCGGTACGCCCAGGCGCGTCACTTCCTGTTTGAGATGGCCCAGCCCGCCATTCTTATCTCCATTGCAGAGCGAGGCAGTTATCGGTGCCCAATGTCACCCGGGTGCCTAACGGTCTTCCTTCACGATGGAGCATATCCCGCAACCAGCGAGCGTCCGGGTGCTCTGCTTTGTGCAGGCGAAAGCGTTTGATTTCGAGCGGCGTCATCTCCAGCGCCAGCAGACAGCCCGTAACGGCGTCAATTCTCACGAAATACATCAACACGAGATCGCTCCGGTATTCTTCGTATCCGGCTATACCTTCGTAGTCGTTCAGGAAATCGCCGCAACCGTACAGAATCGGCTTATCTCTGTATACTTCGATGCCCTTTGGATGGTGCGAGGAATGTCCGTGAATCACATCCACCGCGCCGAGATCCAGAACTTTGTGAGCGAAGCTCTGCTGCTCCTGCGGAACTCCGTAGCCCCAGTTACCGCCCCAGTGAATCGACAGGACCGCGAGGTCATCCTTCCCTTTCATCCCCCGGACCCGTTCCGTGAGCCATTCGGCTGTTCGGTCGGAAAGGCCCGGCAACAAGGCAACTCCGGACTCTCGATCCGTCGCGGCCCAATCGGGAGGGATCCCGCTGTCCTTGGTGCACGCAGCGAACACCAACACTCTGGCGCTGTCCCCGATCTCAATCACGGCCGGCTTGATGGCTTCGGCCAGACTCAGTCCCGCTCCAGCAGTCTTCATGCCGGCGGTTTGCAGGCTGGCGAGCGTCTCCTTCAATCCCGCGCGGCCCCAGTCCATCACGTGATTGTTTGCGAGGACGCAGCAATCGATCTTTGCCGCCGTCAGGCAAGGCGTATTCGCCGGATGCATGCGGTAGTTGATTCCCTTGGGGTCGTAATCGTCGGACGTGGTGATGCTGGTCTCTAGATTGACGATCCGCGCGTTTGGCGACACACGAGTAAGCTCTTCAGCCGCGTGTCCCCAGACGTAAGGAAATTGCACCGGTTTGAGAATCCGGCCATTGGCGCTCTCCGCCATTTCGACGTAGTCAAGTGCGGATTGGACGTAAGGCTCATGGAGACTCGGACTGGAAGGGTGGGGAAGAACCTGGTCTATGCCTCTTCCCGTCATTACGTCGCCGCAGAGAAACAAAGTGATGGGGTGGATGTCCGAGCGTTTTCTCAAACTCACAGGATTCACGCCGCAATCGCGGTGCCATCTCGCGCGGAAACAGTCCCGGAGTTGCTCATGAAAGGTCTCAGAGCCGGCAGGCTTCTGGATCGCACTTGGCGAAGTGCTCGCGCTCCTCCGGCGTTTCACCCAGCCCGAGTTCCAGCATGGGTTCGGCCTTGGAACCGTAGCGAAACACAGTCACTCCCTTGCAGCCAAGCTGATGCGCTAGCAAGTAAGCCGCGGCGACGTCGCGCGGCGAAGCGTCAGTGGGGAGGTTCACGGTCTTCGACACAGCATTGTCCACGTGTTTCTGGAAGGCTGCTTGAATGCGAACATGTTGCTCTGGCGGGATCTCTAAGGCAGTTCGGAACAGATT
>JAIQFE010000027.1 GCA_020073445.1 Terriglobia bacterium | reverse complement strand
GGCCAGATGTATGCGGCTGCGCCCGTACCCTGAAGATCGAAAACCGGCGCGTTCCACCACCCGCCTGCCGGCGGCAGCGTCCAACTGCTCAGCTGAAACTCCACCCGCCACGACTGATCCCCTGCCATCCCAGGATCCACCACTATTCCTGTGACTCCCGGGGTCAACACCAAAGACTGTCCCACAACGGCCAATGCCGGCAGAAAAAACAAGAGGCGCATGTTTTCTATATCGACCGTCTCAGTACTTCGACGATCGGGGTTCCAGAATTTCCCGGGCCATTGTTCGCTGAGTCTTGTGTGTGCGTTTGCCTTAAGCCTCTTTGACTCCGGCCTTATGCCAGACACGGTCAGCAAGACCGGCCGACCCTTGAACTGGTTGTATTTTGAGCGGCTTGTGAAGATCGCCAGAGCCTTTCGGTTTCGCTTGGCAGTACTACCCTGAGACTCGCGGAGAAAACGAGTGGTTAGAGCGCTGCTGGCTGGCAACTAGCACTCCTGCCTGACGCCGACGTGACGACTAAGTTTTCTTCCCTACGAAAACGCCCTCAGGCCGCTTTAGTCGTTCTTACCTGGCATCGCGGGTGTCGTGGAAAGGAAAACGTTGCGACTATTGTGCGCTTCAGGCTTAGTTACTCCAGCCGCGCGCGAATCCGTGGATTTCTGCTGGCTTCCAAACCAGCGCGGGAACTCTCGTTCACCGAACTGCAAACTTAAGGGAAGGGGCGGACACCGCGCTGGGAATCTCCTGATCCGACATGTGGCGCATCGCGACCAGACTCATCGAGACTGCCAGGCCGATCATGGTCGGCAAGTAGAAGTGGTAAGCCTGGGCCAAAAAGATGATCGAACATACGTAGCCGACCATACCCAGCTGGTAACAAAAACAAGCGTTGGCTATATCTTTAAAGCCCTTCTTGCGGGCCTGCAGGTAGGTTCGGTTCACCAGCAGCAGGGCGGAGCCCAAGCTTAGCAACACGAAGATCAATGCCGGAACTCCGCATTCGCTTGAAACCTGGGTCAAGAAGTTGTGTGTCACCTTCCATGTGCCACGCTTGCCTTCGGTCGTGCTTTCGTGTCCTTCGTAGTTCGGAAACTGGCCGGGACCCACGCCAAACAGAGGATGCTGAGCCGTGTACGAGAGACTCTGCCGGAGGACGTATTCACGCGTTGCGCTCGACTCATCGGCTTCCACAGTTTCCGGACGTTTGTCACTGAACAGCGAGCTGAGGCGCGTCAGAACGCTGCCAGGCAAAAATAGCGGAATGGCGGTTGCGATCACAACACCCATCGCCAATGTCGCCACGCGCTGTGCGGGTGTGGCCCGCCAGAGAGCGAACAGAAACATTGCAGCCATCGCAATCATGCACCCGCGCGACGCTGTACCCAGAACGACCCAGGCGCCATAGGCGATCAGCGGCAACAGGGACACGCGGAGGGCCTTACTCTTTGTACGGTCCAGGATGACAAACAAGAGGAACGGCAACACAAGCAGCAATTGCGCCCCCAGATCGTTGGAGTTGCCCATGTTACCGCTGGCGTCCAGCGTGATCCGGCCGCTCTCATCGTGACCGGTGAACAGTTGTACTGTGGCCAGGTTCGCGAGAGCCGAGAGGGCCAGTGTGTAGAAGACTAAGCGAATCTCTTTCCAGGTCATCGCCAGACCGCCAAGCACAAAAAGCATTGGCAGCACTAATCTGCCGTACCCAATCACCATCGAAATGGAATCCCCCTTCCAGAAGCTGAAAGGAGTAGCCAGGATCATCCAGCCGAAAAACGCGACCCAGTACCTGGGCGCGCTGTGCCGGAAGGTGCGTCCAACTCCACCTGTCGTCAACGCGCCAAGAATCGCGAAGGGAGCGAACAGATAAAGCAGGTAGAAATTGATGTGCGTATAAAAAGCCAGCAGCTCAGAAATCGCGCTCAGCCGTACGAACAGAAAACCGAGACTGGCGTAGAACGCGATTTTTCGCAGAGGGTTCTCGCGCTGGATCTGATCCTGGACCGTCTCTTTGGCTGCCGGACGCGACAGCGGCACGGACGCAGACGTCGCCAGCGCAAGCGGCTTCCGGGATTCGACACGCGCTTCCGCTCGCGGAAGCAGCGCTTTGGAAGTAAGCATGCGGCCCATGCCACCATGATACAGGCATCCCAGTCCAATGCTCCATAGGCCCGTAGTCCTATAGTCCGATGGACCGGATGCTCCAGCACTCTGTGTTATCTAGCGGGGACTTGCAGCGGCGGGCTTGCGAGCACGCGCTTCAACACCATTACCGCCAAACTCGCACCAGATCTCACGGGCTCCGAGCCCCTGCAGAATTTGGGTGATCTGCTGTTTGTTGCGGGAATGCTTGAATTCGTCTGTCAGGCTGTCATGGGTATCGAGAAACGCCCAGTCTCGCTGCTGCTGGTCGTTAAGCTCCGGGTAGACATTATAGTAGGACATGACCGGCAGCAGGCGATGGACGATAGAACGTATGCCAGGGACGTTTCGCACGGCCTTCTGGACCGGCAGACAGGTATCGACGAGCAACTCCGTGAACTTCAATGCGGGTTCGGGCTTCATCCGCTTCATGAAGATCCTGAACAATGGAGCCGTCTTCGTATACCATCCCAAAGTGAGAGCGTAGTGATCGATGATAAGAGTGCCGCCCGGAGCCACTTGGTCGTAGAGCTTTTGAATGGTAAATTCGGGATTCGGCGTGTGCTGGATTACACCCAGACAAACAACCACGTCAAATGAGCCAGCGGCAAAGGGCAATTTGCCAATGTCGGCCTGCGCTATACGGTGAGTGTCGCTGGGCGGGAATTGAGCCGCATTAGCCTCTACCGCGGAGCTCAGATCGATGGAAACCACTTTGGCGCCTTCATCGAGCAGGATCTCCGTAAACCGGCCCGCTCCACAGCCGCATTCCAGGATGAGCTTGCCCGAAAGCGTCTTCCAAAGTTCCTCCCCCAGGCAGCGGCGAAGCCGTTCACGAGTGATGGGGATACCCGTGTATGAGTCCAACTGGGTCCGGCGGAATCGATTCCACTGTGCGCCAAAATGGTCCGCATAATTCGATCCGGAGACGAACCTTGGTACGCCATTGACGATCGGAATTTCGTGCGAGCGAGGGCAGCGCAGCTTAACCGGCCCCTCCTCAAGTAGCTCCTGGTGCTCGGGACACGTCCAAGCGGGCCAGGCGGTAAGGGCCATTGTCACGAAGTCTCTCCCTCAGTATGCAACCTACATGAAGAATCGAATGCAGGCGGCGTCACCGTTAGACACGGATCGAAGAAATTATATCAGGGCGGGAGGTTTCTCCAACCCTGCAGGCCGGAAGAACCACTGCAATAGCGGTTTCCCCGGAGCCTCCGGGAGCCATAAAAAGTTCACCCGATTCAGCCGATTAGCGTCCTATGAGGGAAACGGCGGAATTGAATGTCTCTGAACAGCCACATGTTATTCTGGCACCAAGTGGTATGCCTGTTCACCCGGTCTCTTTCGTCCTGATCTGCCACTCGTATCCCCCAGTGCTGGGGGGGTCCGAAGTCGAAGGCCAGATCGTTTCCGACCAGCTGCAGAAGCGCGGTTATCGCCCCAGAATCGTCTGCGCGGGCGGGCCTCCCATGCCTGCCGTCAAGGAATGGGTAGACCCCTGTGGACTCCGAGTGCGGATTTACGGCCATAGCCAGTCCAAGCGATGGCGCGATCTGGTTTACGCTCTAGGGGTCGCGTGGACCCTCTTCAAGGAACGTGATGATTACGAAGTTGTGTATTTTCTGATGACCGGCCTGCACCTGGCGTTTGGGCTTCCAATGGCCCGGCTGCTGGGGAAGCCGATTGTTATGAAGTTCTCCGCCAGCAGCCTGGTGCTGCGAATGCGCAATTCGTTTCTGGGCCGGCTCGAGTTAGGCATGCTGCGGCGATGGGCGTCGCACATCCTGGTATTGAATCCGGGAATGGTCGAGGAAGCATTGGAAGTCGGATTCGAAAAGAACCGCATCGGCTGGATGCCCAACCCAGTGGATACCGACCACTTTCGTCCCTGCTCTCCCGAAGAACGCATCCAGCTGCGGCGGGAACTCAACGTAGGTCCGGACACGCCTTTGGCCGTGTTTGTCGGCAGGCTTGATCCTCAAAAGAAATTGCCCTGGCTGCTTGGTGCCTTCACGCGCGTGGTGCGCGAGCGGCCTGACGCGGTTTTAGCGCTGATTGGCGATGGATATTTGCGATCCGAACTTGCACAACTGGTCTCCAGCTTAAATCTGGACCGCAACGTCATCTTTACCGGACGGCTGAACACGTCGGGGCTGCTGAAATGGCTTCAGGCAGGCGACCTGATCACGCTGGTTTCAGAGATCGAAGGCTTGCCCTGCGCGTTGATCGAAGCGATGTCCGCCGGTCTTCCCGCGGTGGTCAGCGATATTCCCGCTCACACCCAACTTGTGGACACCGAGGTGAACGGAGTAATCACAAAGCTAGGGGACCAGGAGTCCATCGCGCGCGGCCTGTTGCGCGTGCTGAACGACCCGGCAGCACGGACCAGGATGGGCGCGGCATCCCGCCAGCGAATGCTGGATACGTTTGCGACGTCCAAGGTCGTCGATTGCTATGAGACGCTATTCGCGGAAAGCATAGCAGCAGATGGCGGTACCCTCGTGCCCACCGCGCTAGGCTTCAGACCCAATAAGTCCAGCTAGTGGCCTGTCGCGACAGAATCGTTCGCACGACGGAGGGCGGGTTTGAACCCGCGCGGGGGTTCAGCCCCGCAATTGGAGCGGGCTTGAAAGCCCGCGCGGGCTAAAGGCCCGCCCTCCAGAATCCGGTGACCGTGGTAACGATCTGCCAGCGACAGGCCACTAGTGTGTTGATGCACGGCGCGCCTTCCGTTTCACCAAGCGGCACCGAACCAGAGCCGAAAAGAATTCCCGCGTCCATGCGTTATGCAGGTGGCGGAGTTTGCGAATCGGAACGGTTTCGAAGGAAGCGAATTCGAAAGGGCTGTCTTCAACCACCTGCTCGAACTTTCTAATCGAAATCTGGTTCAAGCCGCCACCCACCTGGCTGAACTTTGTCGCGCCCTCCGGCCTGTAGTCCGATCGCCAGCGGACCAGCGCCTCTTCACAGAAGAGCAGATGGGACCAGGGGAATATCGAGAAAGAGTGTCCGCCCAATGGATGGTACCAAGTTGGCCCAAACGCCGCCACGATCGATCCGTCCGGCGTTAGCAGGGTGTCCATGGTTCGCAGAATGGCGGCTGGATCGTCGAAATGCTCGAACGCGTCAATCGAAATGATGATGTCGGCGACTTCGTTGGTCGATTGCGTAAATTCACAAATTTTGTCCACAGCCGCCTCTTGGGCCTTGCGGCGGGCAATCTGCAGGACATCCTCGCGGTAATCCAGGCCGAGCACACGCTCAGCTCCAGAACGTGCGATTTCGATGGCTTCGGACCCTTCCCCACACCCGAAATCGATCACGGTTTTGCCCGCCACGCTTTTCAGGAATCCCGCTCCAAGGACGACCTCGGCTTTCGATTTTCCAATGTAGAATGTCGATTCGCCAAATCCCGGTCCGCGCGGGAAGGCTCGCTTGAGAATGCGATATTGAAGGTCGGCCCACATTATGTGTCTGTCTTGCGGAACTCGAAGCGCAGCTCAAGGTGCAGGACTGTTTCTCCCAACAAGAAGCCCATTATAGCGGCTGAGCTGTCAGCCACCAAGAAAACACTGGCCTGCTTCATGGCAGATCAGTATCGTCCGAAACGGTTGTATTCTACGGAGTGTTCACATGAGAACCATCATCCTGGTGGCGTTAGTGGTCATGATTTGCTTGCGGGGTCTTACCATCTGGGGCAGGCGCAGGGGGAAGGATACTCGAGGGCGTATCGAAATCGACTCACAATCGCCAGAGCAGCCACATCCGTCGGCGGGACAAAACGGAGCGGACGCAGTGGAACGCGACTAGCTCAGGATCTTAGTGCACACGACAGGGGGCGATACACTGAAGGTCACATGTGTGGAATTGCAGGATTCGTCTCGACGAAAGGACCCGATGTTATCGAATCCACCGTTCGCCGGATGATGGAGGCGCTAGCCCGCCGGGGTCCCGACTCGGAAGGTTTTGAGGCTTGGCCTGGAGTGGGATTTGGGCATCGCCGGTTGTCCATTCTGGATCTGAGCCCGGCGGGCCATCAGCCGATGCTCTCCGCCGACCGCCAAACCGGCGTGGTATTTAACGGTTGCATCTATAACTTCCTGGAATTGAGAGCCGAGTTGGAACAGCACGGCCACCGGTTCAGGTCCCATTGCGACACGGAAGTTCTGGTAACCGGCTATCTGCATTGGGGCATCGACGATCTGGTGGTCCGGCTGCGGGGCATGTTCGCGTTTGCTATCTGGGACGAAGGCAAGCGCACGCTCTACCTGGTGCGCGACCGACTGGGCGTGAAGCCCCTGGTCTATTGCGCTCGCGGCGGCGAAATCGCATTCGCATCCACCGTAGGCGCATTGGGAGCGGGCGGTTTTCGGGGCCCGGTGGATCCTGCCGCGGTATTGCAGTTTCTGGAATACGGTAATGTTGCCGGCGACCAGTGCATTTTTGACCAGTTGTCGAAAATGCCCCCGGCGACAATTTTGGAGTGGCGGGATGGCCAGGTATGTCAAAGGGCGTACTGGACACTGCCACACTGGAGCGAAACCGGCCCATCCATTACGTTCGACGCGGCGGTAGAGGAAGCCGAGAGCCTGATTGTGGAATCGACGCGCCTGCGGTTGATTTCCGACGTGCCGATCGCCGCATTGCTCAGCGGCGGCGTCGATTCGACGCTGGTCTGCTGGGCTCTGTCCCGCTTGAATGCCAATCTGACCGCTTTTACAGTAGGCACCCCGGGAGACCCCAGCGATGAGGCGGGCCACGCACGCCAGACAGCGCAAAAACTTGGAATTCCCCATGAGGTGGTGGAGTTGCCAGCGGATCGTCCGGAAATGCTCGCGGAGATGGAAGACGCCTATTCAGAGCCGTTCGCCAGCCAGAGCGCGCAGGCGATGCTCCGGGTTTCTCGCGCGGTGAAACCGAAAGCAACCGTCCTGCTCACGGGCGATGGCGGCGACGACGTATTTCTGGGTTACTCTTTTCTCCATAACGCTTGGCTGGCGCAGGAAACGGCCCGCAAGCTACCAGCCGCTTTGGCACCTCCGCTGCGGATTGCGGCGGCATGCCTGCCTTCGGCGGGCCCGATCCGCCGGTTACGGCGTTATATCGAATACAGCACGTCGGGCCTCGCGGCGTATGCGCATGCGCATGACGGGCTCCCGTATTTTGAAAAATACGGCATTTTGGGAGAATGTCTTCAAAGCCTTTCCTTGCCGCAACGGAACCTGGCGCCATCGTTCGATTCGGCTCGCAGACTCTTGTCGGATGTACTCACCTACCAGCAGCGCAATCACTTCCTTGGCGAGTTCATGCCCAAGGTCGATGGGGCCACCATGTACTATTCCATCGAGTCCCGTTCGCCGTTCTTGGATCAGAAACTATGGGAATTCGCAAGCCGGCTGCCGCCGCGCCTGCGCTTCCACAACGGGGTGCTCAAAGCGGTCCTGCGCGAAATTGTGAAACGCCGCGTGGATCCGGCAATAGCGTCGCGCCCGAAACAAGGTTTCACGGTTCCCGTGGAGCGCTGGCTGGCTGAAAGGTGGACGGGAGCGTTAGACCGCCTTACTCAACCGACTGAACTGGAACGCCAGGGCTGGGTGCGGAAGGGGTCTCTGCAGCGCCCGATTCAAGACGCGCGGGCTCGCCAGTGGGTCCCGGCACAGCTTTGGTTTTTGCTGATTCTCGAGCACTGGCTGGGACGGCAAAGCGCGTCGCCAAGCTAGTCAGTTCTGGTCCGTGCTCTTGATCACCCTTGCCGGGTTTCCGACAGCTATCGAGCGGGGAGGAATGGGACGCGTTACCACGGACCCGGCGCCGATGGTAGTTCCCTCACCGATCTCAGCCATGACAATCGCACCGGCGCCAATCCAACAATCGGAGCCGATGGGAACGACTTCAAACACCCCCTCTTCAGACCCTTCCATGCGCCCGCCCTCGGTGCGGCCGTGCTGGCGGCGGCCACTCAGGATTTGCACCCCGGAAGCAATCTGCGTCCGGTCCCCGATGTCGGTCTGTCCCAGGATGCACAGCGAACCGATATAGACGCGACGTCCGACGGAAGCTTGCGGATGAGCGAAGAACGATCCCAGTCCGATGTGGGACTCAAGCGAGCAGGAACGCAGGGTCATCGAGTAGTAAGCCACTCTCAGATAGCTTCCGGGAAGACCGGGAACCAGGGCGAGGCCTTGCGCGAAAAACGCGAATCCGACTCGAATACGGCCAAAGGCCGCTAAGATCGCGCACGGGAGAGTCAGGAGCAAGGCAATAGCCCAACCGATACGTTTGCTGACGTTCCTCATGATCTCCCGTTCATTCTATCGGCATCCAGGCCGAAGACCCGCTATGGGCTCCGAAGGAGTCTCGTATAGATATCCACCAGCTTGCTTGTGCGCGCCTCAGGAGAGTGATTTTTCAAAACCTGTACCTGGGCATGTTCCACTAAGCCGTGAGCCATGCCCGGGTCCTGCAGCAGTGCAACCAAGGAGTCTTTCATGGCGCGGATGTCGCTCGGTTCTACCAACAGGGCGCTCTCCCCATGGGTAACGATTTCCGGGATCCCGCCCACCCGCGTGGCGACCACGGGTACGCCGGCGGCCATCGCTTCCAAAAGGGCGTTAGGCGAACCCTCGCTAAGGGAAGACAGGACTGCGATTCGAGCAATGCCATAGTAGGGCTCGGCCGACTCCTGCTGCCCGGTCAGCGTCACGGAGTTGGTGAGGTTCAGGCCGCGAATGCGTTCTTCGATGCGCCAGCGCTCAGGCCCTTCTCCCACGATGATCAGATGCGGGTGCAGTTCAGGAGGGAGCCGGGCAACCGCCTCCAACAATGTCAGATGATCCTTCTCCCGCGAAAGACGCCCGACAATCAGGATTACGTTCCGGTCCTCGCCGATCCCCAGCTTGGCGCGAAGCGCCCGGGATGGTGCCGGCTGCTGGAAACGCCTGCCCCAATCCGGAGGGATGGCGTTATGGACGATCTCAATATTCTCCGGTTTCACTCCCCGCGCGATCAGTTCCTCGCGGAACGGCTGGCTGACCGTCAGCACTTTGCGCGCCGCCCGCAGCGACCAACGATCCAGCTGGTTGTAAAGCCGCGCTCGCAAAGCGGGCCAGGTATAGCCGTGGTGGAAGGCCACCCAGAGCGCTTTGCTGGGCAGAGACGCGCAGCGGGCAAGAAAATGCGACTTTACGGCGTGGGTCTGGATGATATCCGGCCGCAGGCGCTCTACCATCTGACGCAGATTTCGAATGACGCTGCGATCGTAGAGTCCGGATTCTTGAATCACCTCCACCGGGAGTCTGGCTTCACGGGCTGTATCGACGAACAGATTCGCCGGCGAGCCCCGGGTGAACGTGGCGATGGTCGTTTCCACGTCCGCCTGGCGCGCCAAGCGGGCGAACTCGATCAGATTCTTGGCGGGCCCGGTGATGCTGGAAGCTTCGATCACCGCCAGCAGGCGCAGCCTGCTCATTGCTCGCCCCGAAGCCAGCCTTCATAGGTATCGCAAAGCTTGCGGCCCAATATCTGCCAATCGTAGCGGGTGCGGACCAACTGGAGCGCCGAGGTTGAGAGCGTCGTGCGGGCAGCCTCCGATAGCTTCAACTGCTCCAAATGACGAAGCCACGTATCGGGGTCATCCGGATCCGCAATCAGAATATTCTCGCCGGGGGAAACCGCCAGGCCTTCGGCGCCGAGTGGAGTCGAGATCACCGGAACACTGGCCGCCATTGCCTCCAGGATCTTGAGCCGCGTGCCTCCGCCCGTGCGGAGCGGCACAATAGCCGCCAATGCGTCGCGATAGTAGGGGCGGACCTCGGGAACTGTTCCGGTGACGGTTACGCCCTCGACACTGCCTAGCTGGAGCACCGCCGGTGTTGGACTGGCTCCGATGATCCATAGCTCCAAATCCGGGAACCGCCGGCGAAGGAACGGCCAGATCCGTTCCGTAAAAGATAACGCTGCCTCGACGTTCGCGCTGTAGTTCATCAGCCCGACGAACAGGATTCTGGAAGTTTGCGCCTTCTGGCCTTGCGGAGGAACGTCCGCACCAGAAGAGAAGCCGGCCACGTCGACCCCATTTTCGATCACCGCGATGCGAGCCGATGGCGCGATATGCCGCAGTTCCTCAAGCTCGCGTTGGCTGCAGACGACGTGCCCGAAGGCCGTCTGCAAAATATCCTGTTCGAGCAACGCGAGCTTTGAAGCAGTAAGGCGGGCATACCAACGCTTCCCAAAAGAAGACGCCGTGGCGCCAAAGCGCCGCATCAGTTCCGATTCGATGTTATGCCAGTTGTAGACGACTCTTGCGGCCCCCTCAGCACGCCTGGCGATGGCCTCGCCGTAACGAATCATGTGAATGAGGTCGAGGTGGATCAGATCGTACGCATTCGCCCTGGTCAGACGATCCACGGCCGCACTCATTTCCTGCGATGTGTAATTTAGAATTGGCAGGGGCCAACGTCCCAATACGCCCTGGACAAGCTTCCCGGGGCCATAAGCAGGAGGCTTGGGGATCGCCACTACTTCCTGGCAAAACGGCAAGTCCTCGCGGGTAAGCGGCTCCGCGCCCGGATCCGTGAAGTGGAGGTAGGTTACTTCCGCGCGTCCGGCCAAGGCCCGAAGGAAGTGATACTCCCGTAACTTAGCGCCACTCAGAGTGGGCCAGCACTGCCTTGGTGAAAGAAATAGGATTCGCACGCTCGGAAAGGCGAACTGCTCCCCGTTGTAACACAAACCGCGAACCGTCTGGTAAAATTGTGTGTAACTTGATGGCCCTGAAGGAAAAACTGGTGGGCCGTAACGGTTCTGGCACGCCCTCCTGTGTCATCAGCGCCGCGGAGAGCACGTGAAGCGGGCGCGCAGCGTTCTGATCTGCCATCATGACGACCAACTGAACCGCTTGGGCTTGGCGCGATGGATGGCGTCGTTTACGGATTTGGCCGCGATCGTCGTTATCTGCGAGCCCCGGGCTCGTTTGTGGCAGCGCAGCCGCCGGGAGATCCAGCGAGTCGGGGTTCTTCGATTCCTGGACGTACTGGCCTTCCGCATCTATTACCGGTTCGCGCTCGCCGGAGCCGACAACGCGTGGTCCCGAGCCACTCTGAACGATCTGTTCGAGAGGTACAGCGCCGTCCCGGCGTCCTGCCGGGTTCTCGAAACTCCCAGCCCGAATAGTGCCGAGGCCCTGAAGCTGCTTCAGGAAATTCGACCGGATCTCATTGTGGCGCGATGCAAAAACATCCTTAGGGAGCAGGTGTTCCAAGCGGCGTCGATCGGCACCTTTGTCATGCACCCGGGTGTCTGCCCGGAATACCGGAACGCCCATGGATGCTTTTGGGCTCTCGCCCGGAGGGACCTCGGCAACGTGGGAATGACTCTGCTGCGCGTGGATCCTGGTGTGGACACCGGCCCGGTGTATGGCTACTACCGGTGCAATTTCAACGAGTCCCGAGAGTCTCACATCGTGATTCAAAATCGTGTAGTCTTCGATAACCTGGATCTGTTGCGCGCGAAATTCGAGGAGATCCTTAGCGGCAGGGCCCAGACGATCGATACTACGGGGCGCAGCTCGCGGGCGTGGGGCCAGCCCTGGCTCACGAGTTACCTGCGGTGGAAGCGTGCGGCCCGCCGGAGATCCGCATGACGACGCGAGCATTTACGCTGCTGTATCACGACGTGGTGCCGGAAGGCCGCTGGGAGTCGAGTGGCTTCCAGGGTGCGGATGCGGACGTGTACAAATTGGATTGCGCCGATTTCCGCCAGCACCTTGCGGCCATCGGTCAGTGTCTGCGGCACCCGCCGACGACTGGTCCTGCCCTGCTCGCCAGTCCATCAATGGACCATCCTGTTCTGATCACATTCGACGACGGTGGGGTGAGTGCGGCTCTCTACATCGCCGATATGCTCGAGGAGAGGGCGTGGAAAGGCCACTTCTTCGTCACGGGCTGCCGGATCGGCACGTCCGGATTCCTCGACCCGCCCCAAATCCGGGATCTGCACAAGCGCGGCCATATTATCGGGAGTCACTCCTATTCGCACCCGCTTCGAATGGCGCACTGCTCGTCGGAGCAGCTGCACGACGAGTGGCAGCGGAGCACGCTCGTTTTATCGGAAATCCTCGGCGAAGCGGTCCAGGTGGCGTCCGTGCCCGGGGGGGATTATTCACGCCAGGTCGCCGTTGCCGCCAGCCGGGCTGGCATCAAGTTACTGTTCAACTCGGAGCCCGTGACTCGTTCGCATATCGTCGAGGATTGTGTGGTCCTGGGCCGAATCACAGTTCAACGCGGGCATCGGCCGGAACGGTCGGCCGCCATCGCCGCAGGCAGGCGGCGGCTGCAGATTAGAGAATATTTGTTCTGGAACGCCAAGAAAGTCGCCAAGCAGCTCTTGGGTGGGATATGGTTACGGGCGAGAGTCATGCTGCTGGAGCGCCGCGCGAAAAAAGATGTCCGGCCGGGAGCAGACCCCGGCAGCGGAATCGAGCGGTAATCCAGGCATTTGCGCACCGGGAAAACCCACGTTCCAGCCACGCGGCAAGCCGCTTGCCGCGGGTCTAGGACCAAGACTCCAGGACCGAATCTCTATGGACAACCCAATCCGCTGCCGATACGATAAGTATATGAGCCGGGGGTGATGGGCACTTGAGGGACAGGATCCCGCAAGACCCTCGCTGAGTTAACGGAGCGATGCCTACCACAACGGATGCCAATGCGAATCTTGTATGTTCATGCAACCTTTGTGCCCCCGCCTACTGACGTCCACACCGACCGATTTTACCTACTCTCCCAAGACTTAGAAGGGGATGTTCTACAGCCCATCTGGTTCCGCACGCCTGACGAGGTGGAGGCCATTTTCGGACCAGCGTCTTATCCGGTTCATACGGTTGGCCGATTCCGATATCATTGGTACTTATCCAGGCGCTACCATGGCGTTCGCCAGCGAGTTGCCACTTTCTGGTTCTACCTGCGGAAGGGCTTGGAGCTTTGCCGGCAGCGGCGTTTCGATTGCATCGTGGCCTATTCGCACATGACCACGGGGGTCTGCGCCGGACTGCTGAAGCTGCTGAGCGGAGGCAAGCTCATCATCGAAATCGCAACCGCTCCAAACCTGATCTACCTGACGGACCGGCCCCATCCGAATTGGAAAGAACGGCTCATGCATCTATATTCGGATGCCTGCCTGCATTTGTCGATGATGATGGCGGATCGGGCTCACTTCCTTTTCCCGCGGCAGCTGTCCATGTACCCGCTGCTGCGAGGCGTCAAGAACTCCGTGTTTCATGAATTCGTTCCTATCTCGATCGTGGAGAAACGCCGGGACGAAGCATCGGAGATGTACGTATTGATGGTCGGCGCGCCGTGGTATTTGAAGGGAGCGGACCTTCTGATCGAAGCGTTCCTCAGACTGGCGCCGGACTTCCCTCATGTGAAGCTGAAGATTCTGGGATATTTTCCGGATGGGGATGAACTTCACAAGTTGATCGGCGGGGCGCCGCGAATCGAGGTTTTGAAAGAAAGGACGCATCCTGAAGCACTCGCCGTTATCAGTGGAGCAGCGATCCTGGTATTGCCTAGCCGGTGCGAAGGAATGGGCCGGGTGCTCATCGAGGGAATGGCGGCCGGCGTCCCCCTGATTGGTTCCGACGTGGGTGGAATTCCGCACATGATCCGTGACGGCGAGAATGGCTTCGTGTTTCCGGGAGGCGACTCCCGTGCACTCGAGGCGCGGCTGCGAGAACTGCTTTCGAAAAGCGAGCTGCGCCGCCGGATGGGGGGAAACGGGTACGAGCGGGCTCGCGGAGAGCTCAGCGAAAAAGCCTACGTACAGCAGTTCACGCGCATGGTAGAGGCGACCGTGAAAGGCGGCGAATGAGCCAGGAGAATGGCGAAGCCGCGCGCAAACTGGACGTTCACCTAGCCGGCGGCGTCGCCTGGACTGCCGGCGGCAAATGGGTCACGCAGTTGCTGAGCTGGGGGTCCGTTTTCATCCTGGCCCGGCTGCTCTCGAAATCCGACTTCGGCATCGCGGAAATGGCCGCGTATACCTTGCTGCTCACGGGCATGCTCGCCGAATTCGGGGTTGGCACGGCTGTGCTGCAAATGCGCGAACTGGAACGGGGAGCGCTGGCGCAATTACACACTTTCTCCTGCCTCTTGGCCACGCTGGCCTACATTGTTTCGGTATTTTTTGCGCCGCTGATCGCCAGGTTTTTTCACATCGAACGTCTGACGAGCTTGATCCTGGTAAACAATCTGGGGTTCTTCATTATCGGGTTTCAGGCGGTCCCCCTGGGACTATTGCAGCGCGATATGGATTACCGGCGTCTCTCGCTTTCAGATGCCGTGGGGGTTCTGGTGCAGTCGGTGGCCACGGTCACCGGGGCCTGGTTCGGTTTGGGCTACTGGTCCCTGGTCCTTGGCGTGGGAGTATCGAGATTAACCATCGCGCTGCTGGTCTCTTACTGGAAGCCGATTCCGTTCGCCATTCCCCGGTGGAACGACATTCGCGCTCCTATTAACTTAGGCCGGCAGGCCGCCATTGCCCGGCTGGCGTGGGCCTGCTATACGCAAGCTGACGGCGTGGTGGTGGGGCGCGTACTTGGCGATTCCGCCCTGGGTGTTTATCGCATGGCGAGCACGCTCGCCAGCGCTCCCGCGGAAAAGATCAGTTCCTTGATCATGCGGGCAACCGGGCCCTTGTTTGCCAGAGTCCAGAGCGATACCGCCCTGGTGCGCCGGTACTTTCTCAACCTGGCGGAAATACTCACCATGATTGAGTTGCCCCTCATGCTCGGACTCGGACTGGTTGGGCCGGAAGCCGTCTATCTGATTTTGGGGCCCAGTTGGGCCGGAGTGGTCCCCGTGCTCCGGTGGCTGGTTCTGTTTATGACCATGCGAACCCTGGGGACTTTGATGGAACAGGTGTTGATTTCCCAACGTGCCACCCGCTTCACCATGTGGATGTCGCTGTGGAATCTTCTGGTAATGCCGGCTGCGTTTTTCATGGCGGCCGGCTGGAAGGGAGCCAATGGAGTGGCGGCGGCCTGGATTGTGCTCTCGCCGCTGACGGTCCTCCCGGTGGTCTGGACGGCGTTGCGAAAGATGCAGACTACCTGGCGCCAGTTCGCGGCCGCGCTGCTGCCGGGACTTGCGGGCAGCAGCGTGATGGTGGTCACGGTGTACGCGGTGCGGACCTGGCTGGCAGCGGAGCACTGGCCGCCTGCGGTCAGCCTGGTGTTGCAAGTGGCCGCGGGTGGGGCGGCTTATGCCGCGGTGTTATTGGGGTTCTTCCGTGACCGGATTTCCAGATACGTGCATTTTGTGCGGAATTTGCGCAAGGAGAAGCAATTTCTTGCGGGGGCAGCCTAGGCCATGAGGGACACAGAATTGCATTACTTGAATGACTTGCCCAAGCGGCCCGATGGCTTGGACCGGCCCTTTATGACGAGTCTGGACGCGCGAGCGAACGATAACATGCCTCCTTGTAGAACGCTTTGCATCCTGACAACTCTGCTCGGCAACAAGCCGACGGCGATGCGGCTGATGGAGGCGCTACAGGGGCTAGAGTGGATTGAGCCCACATTTGTCCTTGTGACCATGGACGACTATAAGACCCATCCTGCCCCTCTCTGGGCCAAGTTGAGCAATGCATGGGAGGCCCGATCCGTCGCTCGCCGCAAAGTCGGCCCTTTACTCGGCCAACAATTCGACGCACTGCTGGTGAACTGCTGGGAATACGTCGTCGAGTTTCAGGATCTGGCTCGCCGCCTGCCGGCTGCCGCCTTGATGGATGCTGTGCCGGCCAACGTAAACACCCAGCTCATACACCGCAGCCAGGGAGGATGGAGAAGATCGCTGGCACACTGGTTGCAGGACGGCCCCTTCAAAAGAGCGGCACGGCACTTCCGGTTCTTCCTGCCGACGGGATCGGACACCATCGCCTCACTGGAGCGGGATTACGGAATTCCGCGCGAGCGCTGTTTCGCGACACTGCAGCCCCAGGATCTGAATGTGTGGGCGCCGGTCCCACATGTCTACTCGCGCCCCCTGAGACTGCTGTTCGTGGGCAACGATTTTCTTCGCAAGGGCGGCGATTTTCTGCTGCGGCTGTATGCCGAGCATCTGTCCGATGATTTTGTCCTCACCATCGCATCGCGCGATCCGGGTCTCGAACGCCGGCCGCTGCCTAAGGGGGTCACATGGCTGCGCGATCGCGACCGGGATCAACTCATCGAAGTCTATCGCGCCGCCGATCTGTTCATCCTGCCCACGCAGCAGGATTTTATGCCGCAGGTGCTGGCCGAGGCCCTCTCCACGGGCGTGCCTTGCATGGCCAACGACGTCGGCGGGATTCGCGATATGGTGCGCGACGGGGAGACCGGGTTCCTGATTCCTCCGGACGCTTCGATGGAGGCTTGGGCGGAGCGCCTGCGTTATCTTAGCTCTCATCCGGGCGAACTGAGTCGAATGGCGGCGAACGCACGCCGCTTCGCGGAAGCCAATCTCGGAATGGACCGCTTCCGAGGCTTGGTTTCCAATGTCATGCAGCGGCTCTGCGGCGGAGAACGGAATGGACTATAGTCAGCCAACGGGCGAGTCGAAACGGACCAGAATCGTGCTGGCAGTATGGACCTGTTCGCTTGTTCTGATTGCGGCCCTTTCGGCGTACGCCACGGCGGGATACCGTCCTCTGTGGCACGACGAGGTTTACACGGCGGCGGTAAGCCGATTGGAATCCCCGGCAAGAATCTGGGACGCTTTGACACACGCGGTGGAAACGAATCCGCCCCTCTTTTACATCATGGAGGCATCCACACGCCGGTTAGCGGTGAGCGAAGAGTTTGGCTTGCGGTTGCCGGCCCTGATCGGATTTCTTGTGTTCGTGGGAAGCGTCGCGGTTTTCGTGTGGCGTGCATTGGGACCGTTGTCCGGCTTACTGGCGGCCGCGGTTCTTGCCTCGTCTGAAACCCTTTACTACGCATCCGAGGCAAGGCCGTACGGCGCGCTGCTGGGAGCGTTCGGGCTAGCCGCGATCCTGTGGCAGCATCGAAAGCACGGGAGCAGATCTCCGGTCATATTGGTTTTCTTGATCCTGTGCCTGGCTTTCGCATGTTCGCTGCACTACTATGCCGTCCTCGGCGTAATGATGTTCGGATTGGCCGACTTGCTGGAAGGAATCCGGGTTCGCAAGCTGGACTGGCCATTCCTGCTGACCCTTCCCCTTGCGCTGATTCCAGTACTGATTGCACTCCCGCTTGTCAGAGCAGCCAGCAGCACATTCTCTGGAGCGTTCTGGGCGCGTTCCTCGCCGAAGTCAATCGGAGCCGCTTATGTTTTCATTTTTTCGTCGCCGCAACTCAGCGCCTTTCGCTTTGCGCGACTTCGCAGTGGTCGAGAAATCGGGCTGGGCGAAGTGTTCCTGCTCTCAGTCTTGATCCTTGCGGCATGCGGCATGGTCGTGCGGTGGCGAAAGACCCCCAAGCCTCTTTCCTGGCCCCGGCCTGAATTGCTGCTGGCGTTCGCCTTTCTGCTGCTCCCCTTGGTAACCGGTTTGGTGGGCATGTTGACCACCGGTGTATTCACCCCGCGATACGTCCTCGCGTCCACCATTGGGGTAGCGGTGCTCAGCGGCTGGCTGTTGGCGGCGTGGAACCGCAAATTTGCCTTCACGGTTGCGGCGGTTCTGACCTTGGCATTGATCTGGAACGAAGTTCCGGCGACGTTCCACAAGCATTCGGCGCTGGCCTCCGGTGAGACGCCTGGCTCTTCGATGAACAAAAGTATGGCATCCGTTTTTCAGATGATAGACGCGGGTAACTCCGTTGTGGTCTCCGGCGCCCACGTGTACCTTCAGGCCTTCCATTACGCCAGCCCAAAGCACAAATCTTCTCTCTTTTACCTCGAGGACCGGGAATCGGCTTTGCGCTTATCTGGAACCGATACCAACGACGCTGGATTCCTGAAGTTGCAGCCCTATGAAGGCATTCATGTCCCGTACGCGCCCGACTTCTTGCGGGCAAACCGGGAATTCATTCTGTTGTCCGGCGGAGAACCTCAGGAGTGGCTACCCGAGTACCTTAGGCGGACCAACGCTCGGATCCAGCCACTGAGCGTAATCGGAGCCCTTACGCTTTCCAAAGTTCAGCTCCCTTAGTCGGGCGGTTTTCATGAGCACAAAAAACGATCTGCGCGTACTATTCATAGATATACTGGAGCCTTGTGAGCCGGCCTAACCCCGCGCCTGAAGGGGCGATGACACCAGAGCTCGGCATCGTCCTTCCGGCATTCAACGAACGTGGCAATGTCGAGCCGGTCCTGGACGCGCTTCGGGCCAGCCTCCACGGAATCTTCTACGAGGTGATCCTGGTGGATGACGATTCCGAGGACGGGACTGCCGACCTGGCTCGGAGCTTGTCCGCCCGATATCCTGAACTTCGCGTCATTCAGCGCATCAATCGCTACGGACTGGCTTCCGCATGTATCGAGGGCATGATGGCTTCCCATGCCCCGTATTTGGCGGTGATGGATTGCGATCTCCAGCATGATGAAAAAATCTTGCCGCAGATGCTGGAGCGGCTTAAGACCGAAAAGCTGGATATCGTGATCGGAACCCGCCATGCGGAGGGTGGAAGCACGGGAGACTTTGCCGCATCTCGCCGGGCGATCAGCGACACGGGGCGCCTTCTCAGCCGGGCGATCTATCGCGAGAACATCAGCGACCCGATGAGCGGCTTCTTTGTTCTGGACCGCCGCTTCCTGCTGCAGGTGGTTCGTACCCTGAGTGGCACCGGTTACAAGATTCTTCTCGATCTGCTGGCGTCCGCACCGCAGCCGGTGCGATTCGGCGAGGTTGGGTACACGTTTCGAAGCCGGGTGCACGGTTCCAGCAAGCTGGATTTGCTGGTCAGCCTGGAATACCTGGAGCTGCTGCTCGACAAACTGATGGGGAACTACGTGCCGCCACGGTTTGTTCTGTTTGGCATGGTCGGCCTGGTGGGCTTGGTCTTGAATCTGGTCCTTTTCGACTTGCTATCGGAAGGACTGGGACTCACCCTTCCTGTGGCTCTGGCGATCTCTGGTGTCGTCGTCATGACCGCGAACTACTGGATGAACAACCAGTTCACCTTCCGTAAGTTTCGCCTCCGGGGATGGGGTTTGCTGAAGGGCCTGGGTGTATTTTATCTAGCGTGCAGCATCGGCTTGTTTGCAAACGTGGAACTGGCCACCGCTCTGCGCCAGAGCGGATTCAACCAGGCCGCGGCGGTGCTGACCGGTGTGGCGGTTGGTTCCCTGTGGAATTACTTCATGAGTTCGATGCTGGTTTGGCAGATCCAGAGAAGGCGCCGGCGCCTCGCCTACTAGCCCATGTGTATCGCGGCGCTTTCCCGGTTACGCCAGTTTCCGGGCCAGAAGATTTGTGTATTGGCGGCCGGAGTTCCTGGCGATTAGTTGATCCCAACTGCTGGCAGAGGGTAACGGGAGCAAATCCTTGGTCATCTCGAAAAGTGTGAATCCGTCGGCGTGAAGCTGTTGGAGGATGGCCTTGGCGTCGTGTCCAGTCTGCTTCAGCCCGTAAGGCCAAAACTCCATCATCAGCGACAGGCGCGGAGAACGGCGCAGCGTCTCCCGTGCTCCAGCCAGAACCAGGCCTTCGGCACCCTGAACGTCAATCTTGATCACGTCGACATGCTGGATGCCTTTCTGCGCCAGCAGATCGTCGAGCGCCACCGTGGTGATGTCTATGGAATCCTTCAGCATCGGATCGCGATACAGGCGACTGTCGCCACGATTATCCGGGTTGCGGAACAGCGGGACCCTGCCGCCCTGGGCGGACGCAGCCATCTGATGGGGTTCGACATTCTGGAAGGCGTTGTATTGGATGGTTTTCCCCAGGAATGAGAAACTCTCGGGATCGGGTTCCAGCGCGATGACCCGTCCCGACGGACCGACGCGTTTTGCCGCTATCGCGGAATACAGTCCGATGTTGGCGCCAATGTCTACCACTACCATCCCCGACTCCAGAAGCTGCCCATAGGTCCGCAGCTCCACGTTTTCATAGACTCGAAAGAGGAGCGCCCCGGAAACAACGGGGTCACGCGGGTTCAGGGCCAGAGTCAGACCGTTGTAGTCGAGGCGTTCCGGCAGCATCCTCCGGATGAGCCAGTTTGCTCCTTTCTTCAGGGGGGGAGGGCTCAGAAGTACCGTATAGACAAACTCGGCCAAGCTCATGGAAATTCGACTGGTTCCTTCAACTTCGTTCCCGACACCCAAGTCTACTACGTGAATGGGGGGGCGCCGTCCGCGCCGCATCAGGTGAGCCGAACCACGAAACCTTGAGCCTCATTCGTGAGAGTGGATCCATGGACTTTACGATAAGATGACATCTTGCGGGATCGCAATGCACGCTAGCGCGACGGTTGTGTTTGTGCTCTCGGTGAGCCTGGTGCTCTACTTCCTCTTCGGCTATCCTTTGCTGCTCGCCGTATTTCCGTGGCGTCACCGGCCCCGGATCGCCAAAGATCCGGCGCGGGTTCGGCCGGTCACGGTTCTCCTGCCGGTATACAACGGAGAGGCGTTCCTGCGCCAGAAACTGGAATCGATTCTCGCCCTGGAGTACCCCAGAGAGCTGCTTGAAGTCCTGGTCATTTCCGACGGTTCCACGGACGCAACCGACAGCATCGCCGGCGAATTTGCCTCGTCCGGTGTTCGCCTGCTGCGGGTCCCCAAAGGCGGCAAGAGCGCGGCGCTGAACGCCGGCATCGCCGAGGCACACGGAGAGATTTTGTTCTTCACCGACGTCCGGCAAAGATTGGCGCCGGACTGCCTACGTCATCTGGTGGCGTGTCTGGCCGATCCGAGCGTCGGCAGCGTCACCGGCGAACTTCACATCGTTACAGGCGACCGCCAGGAAGAAGCCGATATGGGACTGTACTGGCGCTATGAGGTATGGGCCCGCAAGCAAATGACCCAGATCGATTCGATCTTCGGAGCGACTGGGTGCGTTTATGCCATGCCGCGGAAACTGGTGGAACCGATTCCGCCGGATACCCTGGGCGACGACGCCGCGTTTCCGCTGGGCGCTTTCTTCCGGGGCTATCGGATGATTCTGGATGCCGAGGCCAAGGCGTACGATCTGGCGTCGCCGCTCGGATCGGAATTCGAGCGCCGCATGCGCACTTTGGCCGGCCTGTGGCAGACCTTGGTTCGCCGGCCGGAGCTGCTCGGCTGGCGGGACCGCATGTGGCTGCACTTCGTATCGCACAAGGTCGGGCGGCTGGCGCTGCCCTGGCTCGCGCTAGTGGCGCTGGGGAGCGCGTTGTGGTTGCCTTCTCCGTGGCGGGAAGGGGTCCTGGCGTCTGCGGCGGCCTTTCTCGCGCTGGCCGCTCTCGATTCCCTCCTGCCTCAAGGCTCGGCGTTGAAGCGAGTCACCTCGCCGGCACGGACCATTCTGGTCATGCTGGCGGCGTCGTTATGTTCGATTTCGGTGTTTCTAGTGTCGCCCCAGCGTTTGTGGAAGCGAACGAGAGTGGGAGCGGAGAAGCCAGCGGATTAGCCGGATGGCTCTTGGCTCCAGAGCTTCTGAAGGGAAGAGACGTCCTGGAGAGCCAGCCAATGGTCCACGCGAACACGCAGGCGCTGGCGGTTGCCTAGCGTTTCCTCACTCTCCACATGTCCCAGATAGATCGTTTGACTGGTCTGGATTCCGACAAGAGTGCCCCCGGAGATCGACGGGCCGCCGTCCTCCAGTTCGAGTTCAGCCCAATCGACATCGGCGGAAATCACACTGCCGTTTCTATCGGCACCTTCGGGTTGGCTTAAATCCCGCACCGCTGCGGCAGAACCATCGCTCATCGCCGCCTATTATAACCGGCGGCCCGATTCTATGAGCGTCGGGTCGACACCAGCTCTGGGGATTCGGCGGATTGGACTTCGGGGGATTCGACTTGCGGTCGAATGGGAGTTCCGTGCGCCGCAAGCTCGCGGTTGAGCTGGAGAAGTTCCGGCAGAAGGTCGCCGGCGTCGGATTTGATACCAAGCGCCGCGGGTGTCGCTGGCTCGCGAGTTTCAAGTTCCACCCCAAACCACTTCGGGGCGGGACGCTGCCATCCCTGTTTTCGATTCTGCCGCGCCATGTAAACGACAGTAATACCCATGCCAGCGGCGAAGAGGTATGCCAGGACGAGTTGGAGCATCATAATTTATCTTATCGGCTGGCTTCCGGCTCTCAATGAGGTCTTCCTCTTAAGTGTTGACACCACTATCACCTAGCACGGACAATAGGCTGGGGAACCGACGTGAAAGATTTGATGTGGCTGGCCCTGAAAGCCTTCCTCGTATGTCTCATCCTGACGCCGATTTTCCGCGACATTTTCCGCTCCTACGGGATCGTTGATAAGCCGGACCGCCGGCGTAAAGTGCACGTCTACCCCATCCCTCGGATAGGCGGAATTCCCATCGCGATCGCCTATGTGGTCGCGCTCTACCCTTTCTCCACCGAATCGCGTCTCCTGCTGGAATACTTGCCGCTGGCCTGGAAAATGATCCCCGCCGCGGGCCTGATCTTCGCCGTCGGCCTGACCGACGACCTGATCGGCTTGAAGCCGTGGCAAAAGTTACTCGGGCAACTGGGAGCCGCGATGCTGGCCTACTGGGCAGGCGTCCGCGTGGCTGGTGTCGCCGGGTTCTTGCCCAACGAAATCTGGTTGAGCGTGCCGCTGACGTTATTCTGGCTGCTGGCCTGTACGAATGCGTTCAACCTCGTGGACGGCCTGGACGGTCTGGCGTCCGGCATGGGGCTGGTCGCCTCGCTGACCATGGTGATCGCCGCGCTGCAGGAACACAACATGCCGCTCGCCTATGCCAGCGTTCCGCTGGTGGGGGCATTGGTGGCGTTTCTCTGCTTCAATTTCAACCCCGCCACGGTTTTCCTGGGCGATTCCGGATCCATGCTGATCGGATTTCTTCTGGGATGTTTCGGCGTGGTGTGGGCGCAGAAGTCCGCGACTCTGGTCGGCATGACCGTGCCGCTGTTGGCTGTATCCATTCCTTTGCTGGATGTCTCGCTCACCATTCTGCGACGTTTTCTGCGCAACCAACCTATATTTTCCGCGGATCGCGGACACATCCATCACCGTTTGCTGGACCGCGGCCTGGCCCCTTCGCGAGCGGTACTTGTCCTTTATCTGGTGTGCGCGGCGGCGGCCGCGTTCGCGCTGCTCTTGACGCATCCCTACGCGGGGCGGTTTTACGGCCCCATCGTTCTGGTTATCTGTGTCGTGGTCTGGGTGGGTATTCGCCAATTGCGCTACTCGGAATTTGGCCTGGCCAGCCGCCTGCTGTTCGGAGGCGAACTGCAGCGGACTCTGGGCGGCCGGCTACGGCTGGAGATCCTGGCCGAAAAACTGGGGGAAGCCCAGTCGGAAGAAGATTGCTGGCGAGTACTGGCGGCCAGCATCGACGACTTTGGCTTCGCGGGGGCCGAGCTTTCCCTGCGCGGGCGTACGTGGCAGAAAGGTGCCGCCAGCGCTCCCGATACGGAATGCTGGTCGCTCCAGGTTCCGCTCAGTGAACAGGACTGGTTGCGGCTCACACGCCCGTTCGATTCCGGTGTGTTGCCAATGATGGTCACTCCGTTTCTCGATACCGTCCGTCGCGCCCTTCAAAGCAAGCTGCAGAACTGGGCTAGCGAAGCGGTTCTCTAAGCGCCGAACGTCATCCCCAGCTCGGGCGCGCGTGCCGTGTTAGACTGCGTTTTTGGCTACCGCGCTGCGCTCCAGACCCCGCCACTCCAACCGGCGCATCTTCCGTATCGGCGATATCATCCTGGTGGCTCTATCTTTTGCCGCCGCTCAGTATGTGATCTGGGGAGACGACTTTTGGCTCAACCTGCAGCTGGACCTGTGGAGTTCCCTGGGCTCGCTGGCTTTCGCGGTCGCGTGCGTGGCTGTGTGTCTCGAGATCGGTGACCCGCAGCAATGGGATTCGCTGACGGATAGGCTCCGGCAGATATCCCTCGCGCTGGGAGCCGGATTCCTGATAGAAGCGTTCCTCTCGTACGCGCGAATCATCTCAGTGACGCCGGAGGCCATGCTGATCGCCAGCGGGCTGTGTGCAGTACTTCTGACTGCATGGTACTGGCTCTTCGGACTGGTGGTGCCGGCCTCCCGCGCACCGCTGAAAATCCTGCTGCTGGACGCTGACCCCGTTTTTGAGGCCGTTGCGCGCTCGCGGATGTTCCGCCGTTATCAGATATTCGGCCCCTTGGAGGATTCGAATGCTCTGACAGGCGCCATCAAAGAGCATCACCCGGACTACATCGTAGTACCGGAGTCCAAGCGCGAGCTGCCAACGGCTTTGCTGCTGGAGTTGCGTTCCGGCGGAGTAGCGATCGAGAGTGTCGCGGAGTTCTACGAATCGGCCCTGGAACGAATCTCAACCCGCCATCTGCGTCCCCCCCGGTTAATGTTCGGCGAACTGACGCCGAAGCGCCAGAATCTGGCCATTCAGTCCATCTATTCGAATCTGGCCGTGCTTGTGCTGTTGATCGTAGCGCTACCGCTGCTATTGCTATTGATGATCGCGTTGAAGATGACGGCGCCGTCGCAACCCGTTTTTCAGCGATGGCGATGTTCCGGATTCAACAACATTCCGTTCACTCTGCTAAGGTTCAACTCGCGGTCGTGGCTGGGACGGCTGATTCGAAAAATGAGACTGGAAGGCCTGCCGCAGCTGGTGAACGTGGTGCGAGGCGAAATGTCGCTGGTGGGTCCACGGCCAAAGCGCGTGGAATTCGCAACGGAACTGGCCCGGCACATTCCGTATTATGCGGAACGGTTAACAGTTCGGCCGGGCTTAACCGGCTGGGCTCAGATCCATTTTCCGGAGGCGGACGCACTGCTGGAACTGGAATACGACCTGTACTACACGGCGAACCTGTCGCCAGGCTTCGACCTCAGGATCATTATCCGGTCCCTGCGAACTCCCACTCAGCCGGTATCGTCCAGCTAGCCGTCAGAGATTCAACTACTTGCCCAGACGGCCGAGGATGCCGGTCACGTAACCCTTGGTTTCGGGAATCTCAGGCACAGCAAACGTTTTGTCCACGCGAGTCATTCCGGCATTGTAGGCACTGAGCGCCAGAGCCAGATCGCCATGATAGCGGTCGAGCAACTGCTTCAACAGCTTCGCGCCGGCCGAAAGGCTCTCTTGCGGATTGAACGGATCGCGCACATCGAGCTGCGCTTGCGTGGCGGGCATCAGTTGCATAAGACCCTCCGCGCCCTTAGGAGAAACCGCGCACGGACGAAAGGCCGATTCCTGGCGCGCCACTTCCCGCACCAAGGCCGGATCGATGCTGTGTTCGCGAGCCACGTTGTCGATCATTTTGCTGAGTTCGGGTTGGGCCACCGGCTCGCAGGCATAGGCTACTGGTGGCGGCACGGAGAAGGATGAAACCGCGAAGGAAGGCGGAATGGCCGGAGGTACCGGGGACTTGATGAACTTGATCTGCTGATCGATCGAAGCCCGCTGCTTGGCGAGCGACGCAGCCATCGACGTGCGGACCCGTTCAGACTGCTGCGCGTGAACGTCCTGGACGAGGAGAATCGCTAACCACCACATTCTACGTATCCATCGGCTAAACGAGAGAGAACATTTAACACATTGATTACCGACGCGCCCGCGTCAGGCGGTAGATGTAGGCCAGCACTTCCGCCACCGCGCGATAGAGATGGGCCGGAATCTCCTTGCCCACATCCACGCCCTTGTACAGAGCCTGCGCCAGCGGCGGATTCTCCACCAGCGGGATGTTGTTCTCCAGGGCGCGTTGCCGGATGCGCAGCGCCAGGTAGTTCTTGCCCTTGGCCACCACCATGGGCGTGGCCATGGTTTCGTGGTCGTAACGCAGGGCCACGGCATAGTGGGTCGGGTTCACGATCACTGCCGTCGCCGTGGCGACGTTCTGCATCATGCGGCGGCGCGCGAGATCGCGCTGTAATCGCCGAATCTTGCCCTTGATGAGCGGGCTCCCTTCGTTTTCCTTGGATTCCTGCTTGACCTCCTGCTTGGTCATGCGGAGGTCCTTCATGAATTTGCGTTTCTGCCGGACCAGGTCGATCAAGCCGAACACCAGAAACACCGCCGCCGCTTTCCACAGGATGTCCTTGATGGATGCGCCGACTTTGAGGAGTCCCGTGTCCAGGCTCATGAACGGCAAGGTGAGAAGGAGGTCGGCATTTTGCCGGGCGATGGAGACGATCACCGCCGCAAACAGCACCAGCATCGCGGAAGCCTGCACCAGCGCCATGGGGCCCTGGAAGGCCATGTTCTTGATCTTGCCTACGGGGTTGAAGCGGCCGAAATCGGGCGTGAGTTTTTCGAAGCTGAAGCCAAACTTGGTGACAGCCAAGTGGACGCTCAGCGTCAGGAGTACGGTCAGTCCACCGATCACGGACAGCGGGACGAACGCGCGCTGAAGCAACGTGGAAGCGATGCCGGGAAAGGTGGCGACACTCAGATCGGCATGGAAAGACTCGCTCAAGGACGTTCGCAGCATGGCCTTCATGGTGCTCATCCAGCCTGGGAACCAGGCGAAGGCGATGACGATGAACACGATGAACTGGGTAGCGGCCACCAGTTCGCGCGAGGCCGGAAACTTCCCTTCCTCGCGGGCTTTGTGGAGCCGCCGGGGTGAGGGCTTTTCTGTTTTACTGTGCGAATCGCCTGCCATATCTCAACCGAGGAGAAGTTGTCGGATCAGGCGCAAAATGGGAGCCGAAGCCTGCGTGAGCACCTGCGGAAATACCAGCACCAACCACGCCAGCAGCGCCAGCGACACCAGCATCTTGATGGGGAACGCCAGCGTGATGAGCTGCAGTTGCGAATTCAGCCGTCCGAGCAGGGCCAGCGAAATGTCCACGATCAGCAGCATCGCCAGTATCGGAAGAACCAGGCGCAGGCCGGTGCTGAACATCACCGAGCCCGTCTGCACCACCTGATTAAGCATTGAGGCGTTGAGCACCACTTGACCCGGAGGATGTACGCGAAGGCTCTGCGCGAAAGCCTGCAAAACCTGGTGGTCCAGGCCGGTGGCGAAGAACAACAGGCCCGCGGACGTCTGGGCGATAGCCAGCAAAACGCTGGAATCGGCGCCGGAGGTGGGATCGATGGTGGACGCGAACGAATATCCAGCTTGCAGGCTGAGAATCTGGGCGCCCATCTGAAATATTTCCGCCAGAAACGCGACGGCGATTCCCACGCCGATGCCCAGTCCGGCCTCGGCCAGTATCCATCCCACCAGCGTTCCGAAACTCAAACCCGCGGAGGGGATCGCGGGCCACAACGGCATCAGGGCCAGAGTGATGCTAGCCGAGAGCGCGACGCGAATGATCCCTGGGCCCGCGTTGATGCCCGGCAATGGCACGAACACAAACACGCCCGAGACGCGCACCAGCACGAGAAGGAACGCATACAGCGTGCCAATCTCGAGCTTCAGATCAGTGCCCATACTTGGCGATGTCGGTGAACACGGCGGAGGTATAGCTGGTGAGTTTGTTCAGCATCCACGGCATCAAAAGCACCAGTCCTCCCAGGAACGCGACCAGCCGGGGGAAAGTGCTGAAGGCGGAATCCTGGAGCGACGTCGCCACCTGGATCAGGTTCATGACGATGCCGACACAGAAGCCGATCGCCAGCAGGGGCAGGCTCAGCCAGAAGGCAGCCATCAGGCATTCGCGGATCACATGAATAGCGTTTTCGGGTGTCATGAAGAATATTCCGTTCTCGAACTCAGTAGAAAGATTTCACCAGCGATCCCACCACCAGATTCCAGCCGTCGACCAATACGAACAGCAGGATCTTGAACGGGGCGGAAATCATCACCGGCGGCAATTGGACCATACCGATCGATAGAGTCACCGAGGCTACTACCAGATCGATCACCAAAAACGGCAGAAACAGCAGCGCGCCGATCTGGAATCCGGTTTTCAGCTCGGAGAGGATGTAGGAAGGAATCAGAACCGAGAGGCTCAAATCTTCAACGTTCTTGGGCGGCGGCGCTTTGGTGATTTCGACAAACAGCTTGATATCTTTTTCCCGGGCGAAGCGGGCGAGGAAAGTCTTGAGCGGTTTCGAACCTGCGTCGAACGCCTGGGCGGTTGTCATCGTGCCCTGGTCCATCGGTTCCCAGGCCTTGTGATAAATATCTTCGGCCACCGGCTGCACGATCACGATCGTGAGAAACAGCGCCAGTCCGATCAGCACCTGATTGGAAGGCGTCGACTGCGTACCGAGTGCTTGCCGCAAGAAGTGCAACACCACCGTGATACGAAGAAACGGCGTGATGCACATCACGGCCGCCGGAAGCAGCGTGAGCAGCGTGAGGGAGAGGGCGATCTCCATCGGCAAACTCAGGGTGCTGCCGTTGGAGCCCACACCCATCTTGGCGAGCGGGGAGTTAGCCGCGGGCGCAGCTACGGCCGCGGTTCCCGCCAGCAACATCAAATACGTCGATCGGATTACTCGAATCATCAAGGTTCCAGGTATCAACTTTCCATCGGGGCCGCGGGAAGGGTCACCGACGGACCGCTCTCCAGGAGATTGCATCCTTGTGGTGAGAGACCCACCAACAAAGTCCGATCCGCCAGACGGACCAGATGTAAGGAATGCTGAGGGGTCAGCGCCAAGCGATCGATCACTTCGAGTCGCGGCTGTCCGGGACGCGCCGGCCGGCGGAAACTGGTCCGCGCGAATCCCTTGCGCTTCAAGAACCACAGGCAACCGCAAAGCAGCCCCAGAACTATCGTCACTGCCAACAACTGTCCGGTCCATTCCATTTGGCGCTTCTCTGGGGCAGTTACTCGGCGCTCGCCGTGTGAAATCCGGCCAGGCGGACGGATAATACACCGCCCATTCTGATCAGTTCACCCGACCCGAATCGTACTCCGGCCACGTTGATGTCGATCTTTTCGCCCAGAGGCCGGGAGAGCTTGATCAAGCTCCCCGGAGCGAGCGCCAAAATCTCTCCGACCGTCAGGCTGCACTGCCCCAGCTCGGGTTGGAGGGGCAGGGGCAGCTTGCCATAGTGCGCGATTTGTTCCTGTAAGGTCACTGAAACATTCACCAATACGTCACCGCTACTGCTTGATGTTCAGCAGCACTTGGTCGATCTGGTCCTGGGACGTGATGACCTTCGCGTTGGCCTGATAGCCGCGCTGGTAAATAATCAGGTTGGTGAATTCCCGGGCCAGGTCCACGTTGGAGGATTCCAGCGATCCGCCCAGGATGGTCCCGCGGTTGCCTGTGTTGGGCAACCCGACGGTTGGGGTAAGCGTGTTTGTGCCGACCTGAAAATTATTGTTACCGACGGAAATCAGCGAATCCGGGTTTCCGATGGCCGCCAGCGCGATCTGCGCGATGGAAACTTGCTTTCCGCTGGAGAACGTCGCCATCAGTGTTCCGCCGTCTCCCAGCTTGATACCGGTGAGCTGCGCCGGCTGGATGCCATCCTGCGCCGTGGATGACGCAGCGGAGGTTTGTGCGAACTGGGTGAGGAGGGAGGTGCCGTCCGGGGCGTACAGAGACCAGGTCATATCCAGATCGGTGGCTCCGCTCACCAGTCCGGTCGTGGTCTTGACGTTGACGGGAGCGGCCGGCAGCGGCGCGGTCAGCATGCCGGCGCTATCGAACGTCAGATTGCCATTCGCCAGAGATTTGGGTGTTCCGGGAGTGCCACCTGTAATGTCCTCGCCAGGTATGGAAATGTCGTACTTCCAGGCGTTCGAGCCTGTCTTCGTGAAGGTGTACGTCAGGACATGGGTGACACCTAATGAATCCACCACCTGAAGCGGCGTCGCAAATATGGTGCCGGTGGGCGCGGACGCATCCAGATTGGCGTTCAAAGACATTTTCGTGGTGGCAGTGGGAGACTGTGAGGCGATGGTAGTGATGGAAATGTCGCCAGTGTTTCCGTTGGTGCTGAGCACGCCGTTGACCGCAGACCACCCCTGAACTTTCTCACCCGTTCCCGTGACCAGGGTCCCGGTTTTATCGAAACTGAAGTTCCCGGCCCGGGTGTAGAGCGTGGTGCCCGAAGCGTTCCTCAGAACGAACACCCCGTTTCCTTCGATGGCGGCATCCAAGGGACCGGCGGTGGGCTGGATGGACCCTTGCGTGAACTGCTTGCTGGTGCCCGTGGTGGCCACGCCGGCTCCGATCACCGTGGAGCCGGAAGTCTGCCCCATGATGTCCTTGAACAGGATGGAGTCAGCCTTGAAACCGGTGGTATTCAAATTGGCCAAATCGTTGCCGACCACATCCAACGCCGTGTTGTTTGCGGCCAGTCCGGAAAGTGCTGTTGAAAAAGACATGTCTGAATCTCCTCTTCTGAATAATTAGTTCGTGGTTCCTGTGGTTCCCGTGTTTGCTGTAGTTCCCGTCGACGATGCAGGCGGCTGCAGTTCCTGGCGGATTCCGATCAACTGCTCGAGCTGGCTGAATTGGGCCAGTTGCGTGAGGAACTGAACGGAATCAGTCGGGTTGGTTGGATCCTGATTCTTGATCTGGGCCACCAGCAGTTGCAGAAAGGTATTTTCCGTCGCCAGGCCGTCGATGCTGGGGGGGGCAGCAGGCGTCGCGCCATTGGACGTGCTGCTGGGTGTGCTATGAGACGCCACCTGGTTGGTCATTGCCGTTGAGCTGGTGACTGGATTTTGACCTTGAACCGTCATAAAAAGTTCCTCCGTTTTCCCTAACCTTGCTCGCCCTGCAGCGAAGCTTCCATTTCATCGAGCCAGGCAGGCCGTTGCTGCTGGCGCTCCTGTTGTCCACCCTGGCCGCCGGACCCTTGTCCGCCCGAACCACGGCCATCCTGGTGAGATGGCTGCTGGTCATTTTGCGACGACGCGGCGTTAGAAACGGGCTTCCAGATTTCGGCCGGCATGCCTCCGTCGGACAGCCGCTGTGTCAGATCGTTCAAATGAGTGCGTAGGTTTTGCGCAAGACCGTCGTCGGCGGTACGCACGGACACGCGCACTTCGCCGCCAGATTCGACGAAGCGAACCTGAGTGGAGCCGCCGTTGTTGTCCGGCACGCGGACGCGAATATCGTGGGATGACGTTGGCGGTACGGCGGGAGGCTCTATCACGGATTCCGAGCGGGCCAAAGGCGCGGCCTGTTGCGGCGCTGTCGGTCCGGAGCTGGGAGCTGGTTCACTCGAGGTTTCGAATCGCGACACGACCATATCGGTTCTCGCATCCGGGCGCGCGAACTTGTCGATTGAGGGGCCTGCGTCTTTCTTGGGGCCGTCCTGCTCCATTCCCAGGGCAGTGCTTCGAATGATCTGAGCTGTGGCCGCGTGCCGCATGGGGATTTGGTCCGGTGTTTGCGAACCGGAGGCAGCGGGGATCTGAGTCGCGTTTGCGGCGACCGGTTGGCCTGCCTTCTGCGAAGCCACCGCCATGCGCGCGGCGAAAGCCAGGGCCGAAGGACTGGACGGCGCGGAATCGACTGTCTCTTGAACCGCTGAAGCGGCCGGCTCCGCGGGGGCGGCGGGCAGCTGCACTTCAATGCGCGGAACAGGCTGACTTTCCAGGGACCCGCCGGGCTGGGCGGAGATCTTAAGATGATCCTGGGTTCGGTTCTGAGCCTGATCCTGGGCTTTGTCCGGGGATGATGAGCCTACGGAATCCGTCGTGACGTTCCCCACGGGAACCGCCGGTGTCAGAGGCAGGGATGCCAGGGTCAGGGATGCCGGGGGCAGGCTAGATGCGGGCGGCAACGTTTTGGAGGAATCGGATGCGGCGGAAGAAGCAACGTTCGCGACGGGGATCGGCAACGCCTCCTCCGGCGTCGCGGATGGCTTCAGTTTCGCGGGGTGTTTGGGCGCCTCGGGTTGCTTAGCCACCGAGGGTTGCTTGGTCGCTGTGGCTTGCCCTTGCTCGGTTGCTGAGGGTTGCTCAGTCACCGCGAGTTGCGGAAGTTCAGGAAGCTGCGCAACCGCCGAGACCGTCGGTGACAGCGGCTGTGCAAGTTGCTGCGCGGGGCCCTGGGCGACGTCGTCCGGCGTGGCCTCCTCGCTAGGCTCGGCGCTCTGGTCCAGCTTGGCATTCTCCTGCGGCAGCACCAGAGCCAACGAAAACGGCAGAATCGGCTTCTGCGGATCGGCCACTTGCACAGGCATCACCACAGCCGGATTGGCGTCATCCGTCCGCGCGTCCTTTTTCTTTTCGGGCTTGCCCGAACCCGTCTTTGCTGAACCGTTTTGAGTTGAACCAGTCTGGGTTGAGCCGGTCTGGCTGGCGGGAGCTGTTTCTTGCGTACCGGTCTGATGTGCCAGCTCGCTCTGGAAATCCGACGGCCGGCCTGCGGTGTCCGCGGCCTGGGGATCGTTAGCCTTGCCTGCGGCGCCGGACCCTTTGGCGTCCGATGTAGAAGTGGATGTCGGCGGAGGCAAGTAGGACGCCGAGTCGAGGTTCTGCACACCTGCTGCTGTCATGAGTCGCTGCCTATAATGCAAGTCCGCGGCCACACGCTCGGCAAGGACGGCACCGGTTCACAATGAATCAGTTAGCGCGATTCGCGAGGAATACGCCGAAGGCGCAAAAGCGGCGGATTCGTCAGAGGTTGAACGAATAGCGTCGGGAAGCTGACGCAACGGCCGGACGGGGCCGGTTAGTCATATCGCACGCCGCACGCTTAATTCTAGGGAAATTCTAGAGAAAACTTGCTTGGCGCGGTTTGGCGGGGCACGTGCACTTGTCCTGGCACAGCCAATGGACCAGATTGCCGCAACCGCCGCCAGTGGACTCCGCTCACGCATGGAGGCGCTGGATATACTGTCGAACAATCTCGCCAACTCGAATACCGGGGGCTATAAGCTCGACCGCGAGTTCTATAGCTTGTACCAGGGCGAGCAAACGGCTCCCGCCAACGGCCAACAGGCGACGACGTTGCCGGTGATCCAGAAAGCCTGGACCGATTTCCAGCAGGGACTGCTGACGCCCACAGGCAATCCGCTGGACCTGGCGCTCGAAGGCAAAGGTTTTTTTGCAGTGGACGGCCCGTCGGGCCCGCTGTACACGCGCAACGGCTCGTTCAAGCTCTCGACCAAGGGAGAGCTGACCACGATGGATGGCTACCCGGTCCGCGGGGTCTCGCCGCCGAATCAGCCGGCTAAGAAGATTCAGACCGTTTCGCAGAGCCCGATTCAAATCGCGTCCGACGGCACGGTCCAGCAAGACGGCCAGACCCTGGGCCAGATTCAACTGGTGGATTTTGCCAATACCAGTGCTTTGGACAAAGTGGGCAATAGCTACTATCGCGTCACCGATCCAAAGGTGAAGGTGAACCCGGCCAAGGACGCAGTTGTAAACCAAGGCAAAGTGGAGAACTCTAACGTCGCAGCGGCCGAATCGGCTGTGCGGCTGGTGGATTTAATGCGGCAGTACGAAATGCTGCAAAAGGCCGTCTCCGTGTCGGCCGAAATGAATAAACAAGCCATCGATCAGGTGGCCAGAGTAGGTGGCTAGGCTTCTTCGAAAGAGCCTGCCAAGGAGAATGAAATGATTCGAGCCCTCTATAGCGCTGCCAGCGGCATGTCGGCCCAGCAGACGAACGTCGATACCATCGCGAACAACCTGGCGAACGCCAACACTGCCGGGTTCAAGGCGCGCCGCGCGCAGTTCCAGGATCTTATGTATCAGAACATGGTCCAGCCGGGCGCCGCCGCAGGCGCGCAGTCCGTTGTGCCCAGCGGCTTGCAATTGGGCCTGGGAACGCGCACCGCGTCGAATGAGATCGTGTTCACGCAGGGCAACTTCTCCCAGACCAGCAATCCGTTGGACGTGGTGATTCAAGGCAAGGGCTTCTTCCAGATCCAGCGCCAGTCGGGCGATTTGGCCTACACGCGCGCCGGGAGCTTCCAGTTCAACAAAGACGGCAACATCGTGACCGCGGATGGGGACCTGCTCAGCCCGCAGATCACCGTGCCGGCGGATGCCCAGTCGGTCACCATCGCCACGGACGGAACCGTGACCTTCACGCAGCCCGGACAAGCCTCGGCGCAGATCGCCGGACAGATCCAACTGGCGAACTTCCCCAACCCGGCCGGCCTGAACAGCCTGGGCAAGAATCTCTACGCACCCACCGATGCCTCGGGCGATGCGATCGTCGGAAACCCGGGCGGCCAAGAAGGTCTGGGATCGCTGCTCCAAGGCTATACCGAGCAATCCAACGTCAGCGTCGTCGACGAGTTCGTCAATCTGATCGTGAGCCAGCGGGCCTATGAAGCCAACTCCAAAGTGGTGAAGGCCGCCGATGAAATGTATCAGCAGATGAATAACGTTGCGCAATGATCTTTCTAGAAACGATCATGGCGCTTCCTTTTCTACTGGCCGTTGTTCCCAACGTGGTCCCTCCAGTGGTCGGGCAACCGGACGGTTGTCTGCCGATCCAGGACGACCGGATATACGCCCGGGATGTAGTTGCCGCGGTGCCCGCATTCGCGAATGTGGCCGCCGATTTCACGCTGGGCTATGCACCCGCTCCCGGAACACGCCGGGTTTTCAAGGGCGACTCGCTGGAAAAGCTCGCGCGCAATCAAGGCGTCGCTGCGGAAATGTTGGAAGCCGTGCCCGATGTCTGCTTCGAGCGCGCCACCGCGACACTCGAAGCCGGAGAGATTCTGGAAGCCATGCGGAGCTCTTGGGGCACGGGGAGTGTGCCGAGTCCGGATGTGCGCATGGAACTAAAATCCTTTAGTCCGCAGATCGCCCCGCAAGGAAAAATCGTGTTTCCGCGCTCGGGACTGCAACTGCCCACCACATCCGATCCGCAAGCGGAAGTGGTCTGGCGCGGCTACGTACTCTACGGAACCAATCGCCGCTTCGGTATCACGGCGCGTGCGCGCATCACGACCACCACGACGCGAGTTGTCGCGGTGGCAGACCTTTCCACGGGTGTGCCCGTTCGCGAGGACCAGGTCCGCCTGGAAAGTTTCGACACGTTCGCGCTGGACGATCGTCCCGCGCGGAATCTGGATGAGGTTGTGGGATTCGTCCCCCGAACGCTGATTCGCAGCGGCGTAACGGTTCTTCGAAGCCAGCTTAGCCGCGCTCCTGAGGTCGCCAGAGGAGACATGGTCAAGGTGGAAGTCACCGCGGGCGGTGCGCACCTGCTTTTCGAGGGACGAGCCGAGACAGATGGGGTGGAAGGCAAGACGATCCTGGTGAAGAATCTGACCAGCGGAAAAGATTTCCGGGCTCGGGTCACCGGCAAAGGCAAGGTAAGCGTGCAATGAGAATTTCAAAGGTCGCGTTCATTGCGATGTGCATGACGTTCGGGGCTATGGCGGCGCAGAAGCCTAAGAAGGAGCCCCCGGAGTCGGCGCTCGATCAAACGCTGAAGCAACTTGCCGCGGCCCAAGGGACCGATCGTCTGGCGGCCCAGCCGGGTTCCTTGTGGACGCCGACTTCTCTGTTTTCGGATCTGACGTCCGATCTTCGCGCGCGGCGCGTGGGCGATATCGTTACGATCCTGGTGCAGGAAAAAGCCTCCGCGGTCAGCTCGGGAACAGTAAAGACGCAGCGCAATTCCAGTCTGCAGGCCAGTATTTCGGCGGCAGGTGGAATCACACGCCCGACCGGTCCGCTGGTGAATCTGGCCAAGGCCGGTACGACGAGTTCGCTGGACGGGCAAGGCGCCACCACGCGCGACACTACCCTGACCGCGACAATTTCCGCCGTGGTGACGCAGGTGCTCCCGAACGGTAGCCTGGTGATCCAGGGCACCAAGAACGTCAAGATCAATAATGAGAACCAGATCTTAGGATTGCGCGGCCTGGTGCGTCCCGTGGACTTGGATACGACCAACACGGTCTCTTCCGACCGCATCGCGCAGATGGATCTGCAAGTGAACGGCAAGGGCGTGGTTGGCGACCAGATAAAGCGGCCGTTCATCTTGTACCGGCTGCTGATGGACATACTGCCGTGAGATACTCTGCCTTTTTCGGACTGATCGCGCTTGTCGTTACCACTATGGTCGCGCCTGTGAACGCTGCCACGCGACTCAAAGAATTGGTGTCGCTTGAAGGCGTCAGAGATAACCAGCTCATCGGCTACGGCTTGGTGGTCGGCTTGAACGGAACCGGCGACCGCAAGCAAACCTTCTTCTCTGCGCAGAGCCTGGCCAATCTTCTTCAGCAGATGGGTGTCTCCGTGAATCCTCTGCTCATGACGGTTCGCAACACAGCGGCCGTCATGGTGACGGCCACGCTGCCCGGTTTCGCACAGGAAGGCGTCCGTATTGACGTCACTGCGGCCGCCATCGGGGATGCCGCGAATCTTCAAGGCGGATTGCTGGTTCTGACCAGCCTGAGGGGCGTGGACGGACAGGTATACGCCGTGGCGCAAGGTAACGTGGTTACCGGCGGATTTTCGGGCGGAAAGAGCGGCAACACCCAGACGGTAAATCATCCGACGGTCGGCCGCGTGCCCGGTGGAGCGATCGTGGAGCGCGGCGCACCTTCCCTGACTCCCACTGGACGCTTGAAACTCCAGCTCCGCCAGCCGGATTTCACGACCGCGGTGCGGGTCAGCGAAATCGTTAACAAAAAATTTCCGGGCGCCACGCCGTTGGCCAAACCTGAGAATTCCGCCCTGATATCGATCAACGTGCCCCCGGAATACACCTCGCGCGTAACCGAGTTCGTCGCGGATATCGAAGCGCTGGAAGTGGATGTCGACCGGCCGGCGCGCGTCATCGTCAATGAACGCACCGGCACCATCGTGATGGGTAAAGAAGTGCGCGTATCCCCGGTGGCGATCATGCACGGCAACCTAACGGTGGAGATCCAAACAATCCTGCAAGTCTCTCAGCCTGCACCGTTCGGGCAAGGCACCACCGAAGTGGTTCCGCAGCAGACCACCTCCACCAGCGAAGAGAAGGCTCGAAACCTGGTGCTGAAAGAAGGCGCCACAGTAGAGCAGTTGGTGCAGGCTCTGAGCTCGATCGGATCCACGCCGCGGGACATCATCGCGATTCTGCAAAGCCTGCGCGCGGCCGGCGCGCTCGAAGCCGATCTGGAGGTAATCTGATGAGCGTCCCTCCCATCTCCAGCGCGGCGCTCGACTTCACGGGCATCGCAAACTCGCATAAGGCGGATAGTCCGGAAAAGATCAAGGATGCCGCGTCGCAATTCGAAGGGCTCATGATTGGCCAGATCCTCAAGGCCGCGCATGGAGACTCGGACGAAGGAGCGTTCGGCGGCGATGCGGACCCAGCCTCCGCCTCCGCAATGGATTTCGCCAACGAGTACTTCGCGCGCGCCATGGCCGCACAGGGCGGGCTGGGGCTGAGCAAGATCATCGTAGCCGGGCTGGAGAAGCACGCAACGCCCGCCCCGGACGCCTCAACCCAGACTCAGCCCGCGGCAGCGCCCGAAAAATAGCCGGGAAAGGCGCCCGAACCCCAAATCTTGGGGGCAATCCGTTCAGGCCAGTCCTGTCGTAATGTCTAGAGAGAACCTGTATGAGGAGAATCCTCCGCATCCTGGCGTTGCTCCTGGCATTGGCGGCAATCGTGATCGGCGCGGAATGGACGCGCGAGCGCTTCAGCGGCCGTGCATCCGACCTGCGTGCCTTTGACGCCGCTGCCGTCGGACGACTGGATACCGATATGTGGCGCTCCTACTATGAGCGCCGGCCCGTGCGGCTGTTCGAGCAAATGATCACGCTTCTCCGGACCCAGTTCGGAATGCGGCCGCTCGAAGCCACAACGAACGCCTACCGCGCCGCGCACGCCGCGTTCGTTTTCAAAGACGGCCGCAGCCGGACCGATTACGAGAAGGCTCTACCAGATTTGGAAGCCTATTACGCCGATATCGCAGCGTTGAGCGCACGGCCATTCGATTCCCATCGTGCCGCCGCGCTCGAGCTGGAGTGGTGGATCGTGCACCGCGAGAATCCTCCGGGACTGCCAGACGCGTTAGCGGCTCTGCAGGCCGAAATCTACGGCATCCCCGCCGAACGTTTCGCCGTACACGCCCGCTTGCGAGCCCAGGCGATGGACCTACGCGACGGCAAAGGAGCCGCAATTACGGAGACCGATTGGCAGCGGATCGGCGAAATGCTGGCGGCGTCCTGGAATTCCCTGTATCGCGCGGTACAGACGCCTCACTGACCCAGCAGATTCTTCATCTGCGTGAAGATCAGCAGCACGGCGGGTCCCAAGGTCACCAGAATCACCGAGGGGAAGATCAGGAAGAACACCGGGAAGATCAGCTTCACGCCGACCTTGCGGGCCTTCTCCTGGGCCGCTTGCCGGAAGCGGGTGCGGAGGTAGCGCGCGTGCACGCGCAGGGCCGGGCCCAGGCTGGTGCCGAAACGGTCGGTATCGATCATCAGGGCGGCGAATTTCTGGATTTCGGAATCGCGGGTCCGCCGGGCGAAATTGCGCAGGGCATCTTCGCGGGAAGTATTGGCCCGCAGTTCCAGATGCAGCTGGGTGAACTCGCTAGCCAGGTCCGGATAGCTGATGCGGAGGCCGTGGCTGGTATCGAGAATCGAAGCATCCAGGGCCTGGCCGGCTTCGACGGCCAGCACCATCAGATCGAGCGCCGCGGGCAAGCCGCGCCGCAGCAAGCTGGAGCGGCGGAGCGCCAGGCGGGAGAGTACCCGATCCGGGATCATGTAGCCGAAGGCCAAGCCGCACACGGCAGGCACAAAAGCCGCGGAACCGCCTTGCCCGAAGGTGACAGTGGCCCATGCTCCCACGGCTGCCAGCATCAATGCGCTGGCGCACTTGATCCCCAACAGTACGGATACGGCCGATGGCCAGCGATACCCGGCCGCCGCCAGCTCTCCTCGCAATTCGGAGGTTCGCGCCGCCCAGGACGGCAGAGCGTCTCCCATCATCCGGAACACGTCCATCGCCGCCGCCTGCGCTGCGGGAAGATCGGGATGATTGAGCGTCAGCGGCAAGGGCGCATTGCCGCTCTGACCCTCCGTCCGCGACGGCTTCAGCACGAACGCGTAGCCCGCGGCGCTCACCGCCGCCAGCGTGAACAGGAAGAATACGATCAGCAGCGTTGCGGGTGTCATATTTCGTATCTCAAATCTTTATATCCACGATCTTGCGGATCACCAGCTGCGCCAGAACCAGGCACGCGATCGCTGCAGCAATCAGCGTCTTGCCCCAGGGATGGAAATACAGCGTCTGCATGTAGCCGGGGCTAAAGATCACCATCATGAGGGCGATCACCAGCGGAAGCGCGGTCAAAATCACGCCAGTGAGCTTTCCGTGCGCGGCCAAAGCCCGCACCTCGCCTTGTAACGAAATGGCTTCGCGCATATTCTCGGCTACGCCGCTGAGCACTTCACCGAGTTTTCCGCCGGTACGGGAATGCAGCACCACGGCGGAGATAAAGATATTCACTTCAAGAACGGGAACGCGACGCGCCAGATTTTCCAGCGCTCGGTCCCAACCCATACCCAGGTTGGCCTCAGCCGAGGCTTTCTTGAGTTCGGTGGAAATAGGTTCAGGAGCGTCGGATGCCACCATGTCCACCGCGGCCGGCAACGCGTAGCCCGCGCGTAGCGCACGCGCCAGAGAATCGAGCACATCGGGAAACGCCTCGCGGAACGCACGGAATCTCTTTTCGCGAGCCCGCAGGATGTATCCGTAGGGCAGAAACCCGATGCCAATCGCGCCGGCAACAGCGCCCCAGACCGGCAAAATCTTCAACAGCAGGAATCCCGCGACGGCCCCGCACAGCAACATCAGCGCGGTGACGCGTCCCACCGACCATTCGAGCTGGGCCTGCGCCATCCGGACTTTTAGAATTTCGATGAAATCGAACCGCGTCAGCAAACTGTCCCAAAAGTTCAAGCTGCTGAGACGTTCGTTGCGGAACAGCCCGGAATTCCCCTCGTCCTGGGCGGCTTCGGCCTCACCGGTCTGCTTCACGAATCCCATCCAGGCGACCGCCACGGTGATGGCCGCCAGCAGGAAGATCGCGGCGAAGAAGGCCAGAATTGACAGGATCAGCATGCGCGCGCTCCGTGCCTAGTGAGTCTTCGATGCCGCGCCGCTGGCCCGCAGAATCGCATCCAGCGTCACAGCCGATCGCGCACGCGTGGCATTGTCCAATGGATTGCGCAGCGCCAGACGCACGCGCGCTCCGGAATCGGCCAGAGCCAAAATGTCCGCGTCGGCGGGATTCGCCAGCAGCGTCACGGCCGGCAGGTTGGCTCCCTGCGAGCTTGCCTCGGGTTGCGGGTTCACGGAAAGAACGGGAACGCCTTCAAGGATGGTGCGTAGCTCGGGCTCGCCGTTCGTGCTCTTGCGAGTGATCAGGACCTGCACATCCACTTTTTGTCCGGGGCCAAGCTGTGCGAGCACGCCGCTCGAATCGGACACGTGCACCGAGACCGCCCGCATACCCGAGGGAACACCCGATCCGCCGCTGCCCTTATCTGCCGAAGCCAGCCTTGCGGCCAGCACTGGCTCGCCCTGGGCCAGCGGCACAAGTACCGTATGTCCGGCGACCTGCTGCGTCGAATCGAACGCGCCGACGGGCGTCCCGTCGACGGGCCAGGGGATGGATTGAACGTCGGTTTCGGCCAGCACGGTTCCCACCGGGATCGGCTTGGCGGCCACCACCACCGTTTTGCCGCTGCCGGTGCTGCTGCTCAGTTTATTCACGAACAAGCCGTAGAAGACCCCGGTGGCGATGATCGCAACCACCAGAGCAATCCCCAAAAGCTTCGCTAAGTTGTTCTGTTTCATCCTATTAGACCTTTGGCTCGCAGAATCGGGCGTGGTGCGTGGTGCTCCCTTATCCCTAAGAATCGGCTCGGCCTAGATTCTTCGTTAGGGCGGTAGCTGGTCTTTCAAAGATGACCCGGTTCTACAATGGACCTATGGATAGTTTGACGATCGCGGGCCGCACGTTCCGGTCGCGGCTGTTTGTGGGGACCGGAAAATACCGCAGTTTTCAGGAAATGGCTCGCTGCCACGAAGCCTCGGGGGCGGAGGTGGTCACGGTGGCGGTGCGGCGGGTTAATCTCGATCGCTCGCAAGAGTCCCTGCTGAACCACATCGATACGTCCAAGCATTTTCTGCTGCCCAACACGGCTGCCTGCTACACCGCCGACGAAGCCATCCGCACGGCTCGTCTGGGGCGCGAGGCGGGCATGTCGAACTGGGTCAAGCTCGAAGTGATCGGCGACGAGAGCACGCTGTTTCCCGACAACGCCGGCCTGATCGAAGCCACCCGTGTCCTGGCGAAGGAAGGATTCGTGGTGTTGCCCTACACCAACGACGATCTGGTGAACGCACGGCGGCTGATCGACGCAGGGGCGGCGGCGGTGATGCCGCTAGGGGCGCCCATCGGCAGCGGTTTAGGGATCCAGAACCTGACCAATTTGCGCATCCTGCGCGAGATGATCCACGAGGTGCCGCTGATTGTCGACGCGGGCGTGGGCACGGCGTCCGATGCGGCCATCGCCATGGAGCTGGGCTATGACGGAGTGCTGATGAACACCGCCATCGCCGCAGCCGAGGATTCGGTGTCCATGGCGACAGCGATGAAACTGGGCGTCGAGGCGGGCCGCTACGCGTATCTGGCCGGCCGGATGCCGAAGAAACTTTACGCGGCGGCGAGCAGTCCCCTGGCTGGAGTCGTGCGGTAGTAAGAAGACTCTTGCACAGGCTGAAGGCTGTGCCACACGCCGAATCACGTGGCACAGGCCTTCAGCCTGTGCTTCAAATATTTTCTCCCAGCAATTCTTTGAGTTTTGTATACCCCGACCGGCTGACCGCGAGCTGTGAGCCATCCTGTAACACCGCGACCCGGCTATCCTTCGTGTACGGCTCGATGCGAGCGATGCGCTCCAGGTTCACGATGTATGAACGATGGATGCGCGCGAAATGCGCCGGATCGAGCTGCGCCTCAATGCTCGAGATGGTCTGCTGCTTCAGGTACTGCTTCTTTTCGCTGTGCAGCGCGATGTAGTCGTCCTGGGCCTCGACGTAATCCAGCTTCCCGATCGGGATGATGTGTACTTTGGTGCCGTCCTTGACGACCACTCTCTCCAGAGTTTGCCCAGGTGGTCGCGCCGCCGCGGCCAGGTCGGAGGCCTGCAAAGAGCGCGGCTGCGGATCGCTTAACAAAGCTCTCGCACGCTCGAGCGCTTTCCCGAGTCTTTCGGTCGAAAACGGCTTGAGCAGATAATCCACCGCGGCCGCATCGAACGCTTTCATCGCGTACTGATCGTATGCCGTGACAAAGATCACGGCCACGGATGGGTCCATCAACTCCAGCACCTCAAACCCATCCAGCTTGGGCATCTGGATATCCAGGAACACCAAGTCGGGCCGGAGTTCGCCCGCGGCCTTGACGGCTTCGAAGCCGTTGGCGCACTCCGCAACGATCTCCACATCTCCGGCCTTCTCCAGATATTCACGCAGGATCTGGCGAGCCAGTTCTTCGTCATCCACGATAATGGCGCGTAGTTTCATGAGTTAAGTTTGTTGCACGGGAATATCATCTCCGCGCTGAAGCGGTCATGCTCGGCAGCGAGGTTCAATCGTGCTGCATCGCCGAAACGCGTCTGCAAACGGCTGCGGACGTTGCGAAGACCCAGGCCGTGACGGCGAGGCGAGGGCGCCTCGGGATCGAAGCTGTTCTCGACCCGAACGGACAGCTTACCGTTCTCGACGTGACCCTGCAGGCGCACGACACCTCCGTCCACCATGGTCGCAATACCGTGCTTGATGGCGTTTTCGATCAGCGGCTGCAGCACCAGAGGCGGCACCTGGCACTCGGAACAAGCGTCGTCCACATGCATCTCGATTTGTAGCCGGGCGCCGAAGCGAACCTGCTCGACTTCCAAGTACGTGCGCGCCAGTTCGAGTTCCTCACGCCAGGTGATGCTTTCGCGCTCGCCCAGGCCCAGGGTCTTGCGCAGAAAGTCCGAGAGGAGCACGCACATTTCGCGGGCCCTAACCGGGTCGGTGCTGGTCAGCGCGCTGATCGAGTTCAGGCAGTTGAACAGGAAGTGCGGATTGATCTGGGACTTTAGCGCGCGCAGTTCGGCGTCGCGTGTCTGGAGCGCGGCTTCTCGCGAAGCCTCCACGGCCAGCAGCGCGTAGTGCAGCGCGACCGACGTCAGGTAGAGCATCAAGCCGACCACGACCAGCTGTGGAATCGCGGGATTCAGGCGCGAGCCAAGGTCCATCGCGTAAGCCAGCAACTGTGTCACCGCGATCCACAGGCTGCACGCCAGAATCGCCGCTGCCAGTTGATTGACGATCAATCGCGTTACCCGCTGCGTTCCCAGTGGGAATGCGCGGCACAGGTACCACGGCGTCAGGCAAACAAAAGCGTAGAACAAGCACAGGGGAACCGCCACCGATAACGCCTGGCTCCATGTAAGATCCGTGGGGATGCGCAATAACGCTCCCACCGCGGCGGCCAGTACAGTCCACAGCCCCATGTAGGCGCCCAACATGGTGGTGTTCCGGAAGATGGGATGCATTAGTTTTTAACGACCACGCCGCCAAAAACCGCGGCACCCGTAACCACAAGACGGGGCGCCTTGCCGGACGCGCCCGGAGCCGCCGGGAACGTCTTGTCCTCGAATCCGCCAAACACGGCTGAACCTCTTACGATAGTCTGCCAGTGAGCCGGCACCCACAATTCGATCCCGCCGAAAATAGCTTCCGCCTTGATCGAGACCTCGTCCAGCTTGGTCCCCACAGCTCGCAGATCGATTTCGGCGCCGCCGAACACAGTAGTCACTTTGCCGCCTAAGAAGTCTTGCGTATCGAGTTTCTGCCGGGTACCGCTGAACACGTTTTCGATGTGCAAGTAGTTGCTCCGCGAGCTTGAGGCGGTGAATGCGGAAGCCGTCGGAAACGGGTTCGCTGGCCCCGGCGGAGCCCCTGGCGGCGGAGTTCCAGCAGCCGGAGGTCCCGGGCTCCAATCTTGCCCTCGTCCCTCCAGGTGCTTCACCAGGATGGAAAGGCCCACGGCGATCAGAATGCCGGGCCAGAGGTACTGCCAGATGTTGCCGTAGATGTAACCGAGATTCCGCAGCAGGAAGACGGTCCCGATGCCGCCCAGGATCAGCCCGGAGGTAACCTGCGAAGCGCTGTGCGTGTTGGCCAGCTTCGAGATTCCGATCACGATGAGGACCGCCGGCCAGTACTGCCAAATATCGTCGAAGTACAGGATTCCCACGTTCCGGAGCAGGAAGAGCACGCCGACGGCGACAACGCAGAGCCCGATGATCATGCCGCCCATGTTGGCGTTCGGGCCGCCGCACGAGCTCCGCGCGTCCCAGCGTGCCTGGCGGCGCTCCATGCGGAGGCGGTGCCGCTCCATTCTTTCCTGATGCTTCTGTTCCCAGCGCTCCGTATCCATGACCTGCAGATCTTCCCGTAAGCGATCCTAGCAAGACCCGGGGAGCTTAGCCTGCCGAATTCGGCCAATGGCGGCTGGGCATCGGCGAACGGCGCAAAATGATCAAAGGCCGGGTGGACCGCGTGCCCCACCCCCCCAAGCCTCCAATCCACTGCGGCCGCTACTGGGTCTGGCCGTCGTGCTTCTGGTTGTAGATTTCCTTGCTGACCTTGTTCTGCTGCCGGTTGACCCTGGCCTTCTCCTTGTTGGTCAGGTTCCCGCCGTTATCCCTGCGATCCCGGCGCACTTCCTTATTGATCTTGGACTCGTTGTTCTCGATGCGCGCGGTCTCATGCGGAGTCAGCTGACCGCTCTTCACGCCGTTGGCGATGCGCTTCTGCTGGTTCTCTTTGCGCTCCTTGATCTTGGTTTCCTTGGGTGGATCCTGCGCGAACGAAATCGCCGCAGTGCCGGCGAGCAGCGCGCCGCTCACAATGCCGATGATGATTCGTTTCATTTCTTTAGGCCTCCTTGCCTTCTGCATGGTCAAACCAGAAAAACGATCGGAAGTTTCGCCGGAGGACGTTAAAAGCTGCTCACTTTGGGGTCGTCCCGATACAATAAAACGATGTCTCATAAAGTTACCTTGATCCCGGGCGATGGTATCGGACCCGAGGTCGCAGCGGCAGCCCGCCGCGCGGTGGATGCAACCGGAGTCCGCATCGATTGGGAAGTGGCCGAGCTGAACGCCGACCTGATTGTGAAAGCGGGAGTATCGCTGCCGCCCCACGTGATCGAAAGCCTGGAGCGGACCCACGTGGGTTTAAAGGGGCCGGTGACCACTCCAGTCGGGGGCGGATACACCAGCGTCAACGTCGCGCTCCGAAAGAGACTGGACCTGTTTGCGAACGTCCGGCCGGTGCGCTCCATGCCCGGACTCGGCACGCGCTTCGATGACGTGAAGATCGACATGGTGATCTTTCGCGAAAACACGGAAGACCTGTATTCGGGCCTGGAGCATGAAGTGGTCAAAGACGTGGTGACCAGCCTCAAGGTGATCACGCGCGTGGCGTCCATAAATATCGCCGAGTACGCCTTCGCGTACGCCGAAAAAGCGGGACGCAAGAAAGTGGTGGCGATCCACAAAGCTAACATCATGAAGCTGTCGGACGGCTTGTTCCTGCGCTGCTGCCGGGAAGTCGCGGCCCGGCATCCGCACATCGAGTACAAAGAGCTGATCGTCGATAACGCGGCCATGCAACTGGTGGTTCGGCCGGAGACGTTCGACATTCTGCTGCTGCCGAATCTGTACGGCGACATCGTGTCGGACCTGGCGGCCGGCTTGGTCGGCGGGTTGGGAATGGTCCCGGGAGCCAACATGGGCGAGAAGGACGCCGTGTTCGAGGCCGTGCACGGGTCAGCTCCCGATATTGCTGGGAAGGGGATAGCCAACCCCACGGCCATGATGCTTTCGTCGGCGCTGATGCTGTTCCATCTGAAGGAGCCGGAGGCGGCCGCGCGACTGCAGCACGCGGTGGAGAAAGTTTATGCCGGCGGGAAACACACTACGCCGGATGTCGGGGGCAAAGCGGGAACTGCCGAGTTCACCGATGCCGTGATCGCGGCCATGTCATAAGACGAGTCGGGATAACTACCGGCCGCGGCTTCCACATAGTTCGCGCTTTCATCCAAGTGCGTTCCGCGGTCATTGAACACGGTTGGACCCCAGGAGACCGGCTGGATTTTCGTGCGGCTGGAAAGAGACGCCGTCACCCTCCAGTTGCGCCAGGCGAAGTCGGAGAAGAAGTGATAGCCCTTCTCGCCGTCCATTCGAATGGCCTCTCCGCGATTGGTCTCCGGGGTATCTAATCCGTGGAAGTAGAGCAGGCTTTCCCCGCTGTTGTTGAAGACCGTGCCAGAAAGTAGCAGTTTGGTGCTCTTGCCGATCGGCACAGCCCCCATCATCTGCGCCTTCTTCTCGCCAAAGCTGCCGAACTGCGCAGTCAAGTTCGGGGGACCCGCCTCCTCCGGCTCCTTCGTAATGACGTTGATGGTGGCGAACTCGCCGTTGCTTCCGTACAGCGCCGAGGAAGGAATGATCTCAATCTGCTTGACCAGATGCATGTCGATGGGGAAATCGGCTCCGAACCAGAGCATGGAATCGAAGATATGGTCGGCCATGTTGTGGCCGTTTACCATCACCAGAATGCGGCTGCCGTAGTCCCACGGCAGGTTGAAGCCTCGAACGCCCACTGAACGATAGGTCCGGTTGTCATTCAGATGGAAACCGCGAACCGACTCCATGGCTTCGCCCAGCGTACGATAGCCGAACTTGTAGATATCCTCGGCGGTAATGACGGTGACGCTTGCGGGTGCATCCCGCAAGCTCTGCGAATGAAGCGCGGCGCCCTCCACGCGGACGTTCAGCAGTTGCTCCAACGTCAGGGAGGTCAAATCCTGCTGCGGGGCGCCCGGCGTGCCGTCAGCCCAAGCCAGGGCGGCTGTCAGCAATATTAACGGGCATAGGAGAGACCCACGATGGTCCATGATTGACCATCGACCATCCCCGGGACGCCTCTACGGAGGATATGTCCTATTACCGATCGCCCTTGGCGCTATAGCCCTTTTTTCGCCAGGTACTTCACCAGGTCGACGCAGCGCATCGAATAGCCCCACTCGTTGTCGTACCAGGAGACGACCTTCACGAGGTTTCCGCCCATGACCTTGGTCAGGTCGGAATCGACGATCGAGCTATTCGGGTTGTGCATCATGTCGGTCGAGACCACGGGGTCCGACGTATACGCGAGGATGCCCTTGAGAGGCCCTTCCGCGGCTGCTTTCAGCGCGGCGTTGACTTCTTCGGTAGTCGTCGACTTCGTCGTGACGGCCACCAGGTCCACGACGCTGACGTTCGGAGTCGGGACGCGCATGGCGTAGCCGTCAAGCTTCCCTTTAAGTTCCGGCATCACCAGTCCGATGGCCTTCGCGGCGCCTGTGGTGGTGGGGATCATGTTGATCGCCGCGGCACGCGCCCGGCGCAGGTCCTTATGCGGGAAGTCGAGCACGTTCTGGTCGTTGGTGTAGCTGTGGATGGTGGTCATCGAGCCTTTCTCGATGCCGAATTTCTCGTGCAGCACCTTCACGACGGGTCCCAGGCAATTCGTCGTGCAGGACGCGTTCGAAATAATGTTGTGCTTGGCAGGATCGTAGGACGTTTCGTTCACGCCCAGAACGATGGTGATGTCTTCGCCTTTGGCAGGCGCCGAGATGATGACTTTCTTGACCGATCCGCGGATGTGCTTCGCGGCATCCTTGGCTTCTGTGAACCTGCCGGTGGATTCGATCACGACTTCCACGCCGAATTTGGACCAATCGATCTCCGCCGGGTCCTTGGTCGCGTAAACGTGGATGCGCTTTCCGTTGACCAGAATCCCGTCAGCGTCGGCCTTCACATCTGCATGGATGGGGCCCAGGATGGAATCGTACTTTAGTAAGTGAGCTAGCGTCTTGGTATCGGTGAGATCGTTGGTCGCGACGATCTCCACTTCGGGGTTATCGAGCGCCGCCCGGAAAACGTTTCTGCCGATCCGGCCGAAGCCGTTGATCCCCACCTTGGTAGTAGCCATCAGTTCAGTTTAACGAGAACGCTACGCCCCTTGCAGCTTCCTGTCATCACCAGGACGCATCTTCTATTATCAAGAGATGGTTCTTTCCGATATCGATATCCGGCGCTACCTCGCCGAGGGCAAGATCAAGATCGCGCCTGAGCTCCCGCCGGAGCAGTTCGGAAGCTGTTCCGTCGACTTCCGCCTGGGTGACGAATTTAGCGTGTTTGAGCACAGCCGCCACGCCCTGATCGATCTGCGGGTAAAGACTGCCATCCAGGATCTGATGCGGACCATCAAAGTCCAACCAGGCGAGCCGTTTATCCTTCAGCCCCGCGAGTTCGCCCTGGCGATCACCGAAGAAACCCTGGAATTGGACGACGACGTTCTGGGAAGGCTCGAAGGCCGTTCGAGCCTGGGCCGCATCGGCATCATCGTGCATGGGACCGCGGGCCTGTTCGACCCCGGCTGGCGCGGCCGCGCCACGCTGGAACTGAGCAATCTCGGAGTCATGCCTGTAGCGCTGTATCCCGGCATGCGGATCTGCTCCTTCACCTTCGAACAGCTCTCGTCACGAGTCGAGGTTCCATATCACAAAAAAGCCGGGAACAAGTACGCCGGCCAGGATCGCCCCGTGGCGAGCCGCCTGGCAAGCGAAACCAGCCGTTAGATCCGTGATAGGATAGCCGCCATGCGTTGGCTTCTATTACCTGTTTCGCTTCTCGCGGCTTCGGTCGCGTTCTTCGCTCAGACGGCTCCTCCGAACCCGACCGGCATCTCGGCAGGGCACATCCATATCGTGGTGGCCGATCCGGCCGCCTATCAGAAAACTATCATCAGCGTTCTGGGCGGCATGCCGGTGAACGCCGGACCTCTCACCATGGTGAAGCTCCCGGGCATTTTCTTCATCATGACCCAGGCGAAAGGGGCGGGGCCTAGCGGCGGATCCAAGGGCTCCACCGCGGACCACATGGGATTCTCGGTGAAGAGTTTCGCGGCGCTGAAGGCGAAAGCAGAGGCTGCCGGCCTGCACGTCCAGGAAGTCACTCCCAATGTGCAGGCGTTCGTGACTCTGCCCAACGATGTAATCCTCGAGGTCCAGGAAGACACCTCGCTCCCGACCGATACCGCGTTCAGCCATTTCCATCTCACGGTGCCCGATCAGAATGCCGCCCGCGAATGGTACATGAAAACGTTCGGCGGCGTGGAGGCACAACGAAGGCCCGGATTGAAGGGCGTCGGGATTCCTCCCGGGACCATCGATTTTCTGGGTGGTGGAGCAGGACGAGGCGGCAAGGGTAAGGACGGCGCGCCTCCACCTCCTCCCCCGGCTCCTCCAGCCGCGACCGCGGGGCGCTTCCTCGATCACATCGGATTTGAGGTCAAGGATCTGGACGCGTTCGTCAAGAAGCTCCAGGCAGACGGCGTCAAGATGGATTCCGGTCCGACCGACATGACCAAGCAGTTTGGTCTGAAGATCGCTTTCCTCACCGACCCCTTCGGTACCCGCATCGAGCTGACCGAGGGATTGTCGAAGCAGTAGGTACCCCCTGCCCTTACGGGCGCGGCTTAAGTCACGATGCGGTCAAGCCCCGCCCGTAAGGGCGGGGGAAACTCCCTAAGAAAAATGGGCCCCTTCTCTGACTTCTCAGTGTGCTGTACTTGCTCACCTTTACATGCTACGGTTCTCACCTTCCGGGCGACCACCGAGGAAGTTTCGATCATGTGCGGCAAGCGGAACGGCGTCGCCTCCCGCCAAACCCGGGTTTAGAATCCTACGCGCGCCGCAAGATGAGACAGGCCAAGTATCTTCTCTCCTCTCGCGAATCGCGGGTGCTGGTTCGCGACGCAATTGTGAACGTCTGCGAATTTCGCGGTTGGGTCCTGTATGCTCTGCATGTAAGGACAAGCCACGTCCACGGGATTGTGGACGCGGCGACCTCTCCGAGCCGAATCCTCAATGACTGGAAGGCATACGCTACCCGGTCACTCGGAGATCCGGGCAGAAATCACTGGACTCACGGAGGAAGCACGCGAAGGATCCTGACGCCCGAGGGCCTGACTCGGGCAATGCACTATGTTCTGTACAGTCAAGGAGAACAATTGCAGACCTACTCGTCGGATCCGAGACTGGTGCCCTCGCCCTGACGAATTCGGCCTTCCCCATCGAGGGCCAGCGTCCGGCCGCGCCACGTCACTGTCTTACCGAACAGCCCCACCAGCCAGGCAGCGGCGGTTAACAAGTCGCGGAACGGGATCAGCACCCACATCCGCAACACATCCGGGCTTCGCAACACGAACCACCCACCTGCGGTCGCCATGGCCATTCGCACGGCCAGAAGCGCTCCAGCCCAAACCCACTCACCGGCCGCTGCCAGCGCAAAAGCCCACACGGAGGCGAAGGCCAGCGGAAGTCCTACGTAGCCCCAGAACTTCGACACGCGAACGGTGCGGGCCCAGCGCACCTGGTGCGTCCATACATCCCCCCAATCGCCTCCCAAGTGCGTCGCGACGATGGTGTCGCTCAAGACGCACTTGAGGCCGAGGCCGTGGATGCGGTGGCCGAGCTGGTAGTCGTCCGCCAGATAGTCGGCGATTGCTTCGAAACCCCCGATGCGATTCAAATCCGTTCGGCGAAACGCCATGGTGGCTCCCGAGGCGAAATCTTTCACGCCCAGAGAGCGCGCGACAATCATGGACGGAACTAAGTCGGTCGCAACCCCCAAAGCCTCGAAGCGGGCGGCAAGGGTGTCTCCCTCAGGGCGAAACATGCATGTGACCAGCCCGACGCTCGGATCGGAGAGAGGTTCCGTCACACGAGCGAGATAGTCGGGCTCGACGCGAATATCGGCGTCATTCACGACGAGAATCGGATAGCGCGCGGCCCGCGCCAAGTCAATCAGTGAACCCACCTTGCCGTTGGGAGTAACGGTGGTGCATTCCACCATCTTCACTGTCGGGAACTCGGCGATCAGCTTCGCCGCCGGGTCACCGGGTCGTACGCCGCACAGCAGCTCGTACTCACCTTCGAGCTGGGCGTGTGAGCGAATGGCATCGCGCAACGCCGAATCGACGCCGTGTACCGGTTTCAGGACGCTGATTCCCGCTGGCGCCTGGCCCCTGGCGCCTGGCCCCTTTCGGAATGCGAGACACGCGATCGTGGCGAGAAGCTGATAGCCGCCGGAAGCCGCGGCGAGGATCTCGACAATCACAGGGCCTCTTGGATCACAGCGCGAGCAACCATACGCCGCCGGCGACCAGCGCTGCGCCTATCCAGCGGCGCAAATCCACGTGCTCTTTGAGAAGAAGCCTCGCCAGCACGGTTTCGATCACCAGGCTACCGGCCGACGCGGGGACCGCGAAGCTCAGGTCCGCTATCTGTACCAGCGCCATGAAGGCGAAAAAGGAAATGGCCATGCAGGTAACGGCCAGGATCAGGTTTCTCTTCCCGGCGAGTACAGCGAGGACACGGCGCAGACCGCTCAGACGGAAATCCTGGATCTCCCCGTGGCGTTTCATCTCGTGACTTTGCAGCAGATCGGCCGTCACCGTGGAAGCGATGATAACAGCCAACAGGCCCCACGCTTTCACGTCGAGTCTCCGGTCTTTGGATTCCCGAGGCCCACCAGGACGACTCCAGCCATGATCAGCAGCGTACCCGCCCAGCGCGCCGGCGTGACCTGTTCGCCGAGGAACACACGCCCGAGCACCGCGTTGAGCACGTAGCCGAACGCCGTGACCGGGAGCACATAGCTCAGGTCGGCCCAGCTCAGCAAGAACATTCGGCTGAGCATCCACGTGATCAACAGGCAAATCCCCAGACTCACCCACGGGCTGAAGATGGCGCGCAGGAAGGACAGCGGTGACGTAAGCTCTCCAACACCGTTTCGAAGGCCCCAGGTCAGGGACAAATTTCCAAACGCATTACTGAGGATGACGATGGCCGCGAAGGCCTGCGTCTTCCATCGGAGTCGGGGGTTCATCCGGAGCGTCGCCGGTGCTAAACCCGTTCGTCGGCTTGGCTCAGGACGCTAGCCTTTTCGTCGGCGACGTATTTCTTGCGCTTGGCGCGCAGGCTCAAGTAATCCTTGGCCTCTTTATAAATCCGCTTGCGCTCGTGGCCGTCGAAAATTCCCTTGCGAACGATGCGCCAGGCTGCCTTGGGACGGAAATAGTATTCGCCGTAGAACCGCTCCACCCATTCGACCATCTCGCCCTTGGCAAGGATGCCCGGATACACCACGTTGGGGAGCTGGTGGCCTTCATCGTCGGACATCTTGAGCTGTACCAGGCCATTCTCTTTGGCGTAATCGTAGAACTCGGTGCCTGGATAGGCGTGCGCGATGGAAACCTGAATAGTTTCCACGTCCAGCTGCTTCGCAAAATCGATGGTGTTCCGCAACGTTTCGCGCGTTTCGCCCGGCAGGCCGACGATGAAATCGCCATGAACCACCAGACCCAGATTGTGCGCGTCCTTCGTAAAGCGGCGGGCGCCTTCGATGGTCGCGCCTTTCTTGATATTCCTGAGGATCTGCTCGTCGCCGGATTCGTAGCCAACAATCAGCAGACGGCAACCGGCGTCCTTCATGGCTTTGAGCGTTTCGTAGTCGGTGGTGACGCGCGAGGTGCAGCTCCAGGTGAAGTTGAGCTTCTTCAGCTTCGCGCACAATTCCAGCGTGCGGGCTTTCTTATAGTTAAACGTGTCGTCGTCGAAGAAAATTTCCTTCAGGCCAGGGAAGTTTTCCAGCACGTAGCGGCACTCGTTGGCCACATCGTCGGTCGAGCGCAAACGCCAGCGATGGCCGGAGTGCGTCTGCGGCCATAGGCAGAAGGTACACATCGCCGGGCAACCGCGCGACGTGTAAAACGAAATGTACGGGTTCAGCAGAAACGGAACGTTGTAGCGCTTGAAGTCCAGGTCGCGCTTATAGACTTTCGAAACCCAGGGCAGCTCGTCCAGATTCTCGATCACCGGGCCTTCCGGAGTGTGGACGATCTCGCCATTCTTCCGGTAGCTGACGCCCGGGAGCTCCGAAAGCGGCGTGCCCTTGGCATAGCCGGCGATCTGATGGTCGAACTCGCGGCGCACCACGAAATCGATCGCTTTGGTCGCGTTCAGGGACTTTTCCGGCTCGATGGTCACGGGAGGCCCGACGAAGGCGACCTGCAACTTCGAGTTCGCGTCCTTCATCATCTCGGCGATCTTGACGTCGACATGAAAGCCGGGCGACGACGTGTACAGCACCATCAGCTCGAAATCCTTGGCCATGGCGACGGTCTGCTCGATGGAGACACCGTGAGGAGGCGCGTCCACCACCTTGCTGTCTTCGAGCATGCCGGCCGGATAGCACAACCACACCGGATACCAATACGATTCGATTTCGCGGGTGGAGGGCCAGCGCGATCCGGCGCCGCCGTCGAAGCCTTCAAACGAAGGCGGATTCAAAAATAGCGTTCTCATGGGATGGAAGCGATTCTCCTTGGTTATGGGACGCTCGGGGCGCTAGCCGTCTGTTCGTCCTCTTGCCAGGTCGGGTTGCTGTAATTGGCGCTCAACTCGGCTTTCCCGACTACGCGCACATCCACGGTGCTCTGCAGATGCTTCAAAACCGATATGCCGTCGCGCATTTCATAATCGCGCACGAAGCGGATACTCTTGAGCCACGCGGACCCGCTCTTGACCATCTGGCCGGTCTCTTTGAGGGGCATTCCGGTGGCGCCGTCCAGCCACAATTCACCCTTGAACAACCCGATCGCCTTGCGCTTGGGAGTGAGCTTGAAGATGTAGGTCTGCTTCTCTTCCTGGGTGATGATCGCGTTGATCTGGAATTTGTAATTGGCCGGCGTGATCGCGATGGAGCCCTTCTCACGCTCATTCTGTTCCAGTTCCAGGTACTTTGTGATGACCTGCTTTTTCACGATTGGATCGCCGATGAACTGGCCGATCTGGTCGAAGGTAATCTTGCCGAACTTCGAAATCACGCGCAGGACCCTGAGTTTACCCTTCTTTTCCAGGCTGGGCAGTTGGGCGTCGATTTCGACCTCCATGCGGGCCCCCCGGAGCGCTTCCTGCTGGGCCTGCTGAGCTGCGACATAGCGATTAATGACATTGTTCAGGTTGTCCGGAGTCGCGTAGTTTTTCGGGAGATCCGCCGCCTGGACTACCAGCACTGTGGCCGCGAACGCGAGTAGAAGGTTAGGTAGACGCACTAACGAATGCCTTTGCGAGCCCGAAAATACACACACCCTTACGGGCCTATTGTATCAGATGTTGCGGAAAACGAAGGGGTTGCGGATTATCCTGCCAGGCCTGTAGATCGAAGAAAATACGGTGTCCGTCGGTCCGGGCGGTAACTAGTCCGTCCAGGTCGGTCCGTAAGACAGCTGCGTGCCTGGCCGACAGCCTCCCCAGGACGTCCGGATGGGGGTGGCCGAAGGAATTCTCGTATCCCGCCGAGATCAGGGCGACCGAGGGAGAGACAGCGTCCAGGAACGCCTGGGTGCTGGAAGTCCGGGAACCGTGGTGTCCGACTTTGAGGACGTCGGCATGCAGATCAACACCCGCAGCCAGAAGTTTGGCCTCGATGCCGCGTTCCATATCTCCAGTCAATAGGAAGGATCGCGATCCGTAGGTGATCCGGAGCACCAGGGAGTCATTATTCCCCACTTTCTCGGCCACATAGTCGTCCGCGGGCGCGAGGACTTCCAGAGCGGCCCCGGAGAGTTCGACCCGTCCGGCCGGGTGCTTTACGGCCGACGGAATGCCCAGCCGGCGGGCTACTTCCAGCAGTTCCGCAGGCGGATTCGCCCCTGTCCACAGTTCTCGCGGCATGAAGTTAGACATGATCGCGGCCAAGCCGCCGATATGGTCCTGATGGGAGTGGGTGGCGATCAGCACGTCGATGCGCCGGATGCCGCGGCTCCACAGATAGGGAGAGACCACGTCCTCTCCAATGTCGAGATTGGATTTTCGCTGGCGGCCGTAGACCAGGCGCCCGCCGCCGTCGATCAGCATGGTCTCGCCGCTTGGCAGCACCACCAGGAGACTATCGCCCTGACCGACGTCGATCGCTGTCAGCTCGAGCATGCCGGTCTGCAGGGGATGTAGCCAAGGCTGCCAAAGTAGGAGCGCGAATAACGCCAGAAGGGCGCCAACTGCGGTTCGGCGAAGCCGCTGTTTACGAAAGAGCAGGGCGCAGGCGACCAATGCCGCTGCGAACGCCAGAACCAGCCACAGCGGCGGATCGGGAACTCGCCATGCGGGCTCCAGACTTGCGTGCCACCCTGCAACGCGAGCCGAGAATCGGAGAAGCACGCCGGCCAGTGATCCGGCCCAACGCCAACCGGTGAAGATCGCCAGGAAACCGAGCGGGACCACCGCGTTCATGGCGGGCACGATCAGCAGGTTCGCGCTCAGGCCGGTGAACGAGACGCGATGAAAGTATTCGGCCATGGGAAGCGCCAGGCCGATCTGAATGGTGGCCGAGATCACCGCCATCTCGAAGGCGAACAGCACGCACCAGAGCACCATGGCCAGCGATCCTTGTGCCCAGCGCAACGGAAGACGGGTCCACAGCCACAGTGTTTCCGCGGCCAGTCTTATCTCGACGCGGAACTGCGCTACGCGAGCCTCCAAGTGCGGGTCCAGATCCGGATTGGTGATGCCGCGCAGGCCTTTCGCATATGGAGTTGTGGTTGCCTCCAGCAGCGGCGCGGCTAGCGAACCTATGGCAGCCACAGCGAGGAATGATAATTGGAAACTTGCTTCGAAGATTTGCGCCGGGTCCCAGGCAAGATATACCAGCGCGACCGCGGCTAGAAGATTCATCACGCGCGCGCGGCGAAAGCAGGCTCGCGCGAGAGTGTAGAGCGTGAATCCACCCGCCGCCCGCACTACGGGAGCGGAGAATCCGGAGACGAGCGCGTAGAGCCAAGCAGCGGCCGTTGTCACCACCAACGAGCTCAACTCGGAGATCGGCACCAGGCGCAGCAAAAATAGAAGCACGGCCGCGAGGACCGTCACATGGACGCCCGAAATCACAAGCGCATGGAACGTGCCGGTGCGGCGGAAATCGTCGGTCCAGACGCGCTCGAGCTTGACCGTCTCGCCGATCAGGACGGCCTGCATCATTCCGGAATTGTAGTTGTCGTTTGGAAAGAGCCTATCGATACGATCGAGAGCCGCCGTGCGTAGAGCGAAGATCGCCGCCATGAAACGCGATCCGCACCGCCCCGGCACGAGCTTCGCGGGCGTGTTGCGAGGCATGGACGCGGTCCAGAAGATGTTGCGGCGAGCGAGATAGGCAGCGTAATCAAACGAGCCGGGATTATTGAAGTTGTGCGGACGCCGCACGCGCGCTTCAATCTCGACTCGCTGCCCGTAGGACAAGCTCTGCGGCGGAGGATCACCTTCATCAGATGGGATCAAGACCTGCGCTCGGGCCCCAGGGTCCAGCTCCAGCGTGAACTGCGCGCGGTCTTCGCCGAAAACTGTGGGCTCGACCACGCAGCCTGCCAGGATCACGATTTCGCGGGAGGTCGCGTCGATTTCAGACGCTGGGCCGGGACGATGCCAGGCGCCCGCGAAGGCTCCCGCGAAAAACATCGCTAGAAGGACTGTTGTTCGCTTGATCCACGGAGAAGACGGCAGGAACGCGAGAATCGCGATCGCAAGGGTAGCCAGCGCCGCTTCGCGCGTCGAAAACGGCGCGGCTTGGTTTAGTAAGATCCCCGCGGCAAACGCGGCGAGTGGAAGAACTAACGGTTCACGCACCGTGGACATAGTCTGTCCACGGTGGAGAAATTCTCTCGGTTATGAGAGCGTGTTAGCGCGGAACCGACTTCGCGTACACTTCGATCTTGCCGACGTCGGACCAGCCGCCAGGGCCGTGGCCGCTGCTGGGCATCAGATCGGCGAAACCAATCTCGTCCACCTTGCTGAGATCGGGATCTTTAATCCAGTTGCCGGAGGTCACCATCCGCGTAGGATCCACGCGTAGCCAGCGAACATCGCTCACAGCGAATTCGCTCTCGATCCAGTCCGTCAACGATCCGTCGGTGCGGTCACCCACCAGCCACATGCCTTCCGCCGTCTTGATCAGCGGACGAACCTGATGGAACCCGGACACCTTGGTCACCAGCCGGATGCGCGCGAGACCCGTGAGATCCGCATAGCTGTTCTTATGCTTCAGCGTGAAAGCGCAGGGCGTGGTGCACATGCCGGTCCAGAGGTGAATGGGATTGTTCTCATCACCGGCGGCGCCGGTCATGAGCATCTCTTTTCCCGTGGGTCCGAGCAGGTTCAGGGTCAGATCCGGATTGGCAACGGAATCCGCCGGAACCACCTGGTGCTCGCCGCCTGCCGCAGTCTGTTTCCATTCTTCGCGGAAGAAGAGGGGCGGACGCGTCGGACCACCCTTGCCTTTGCCGCCTTTCGGAGCGCCTTCTTTAGCTGCGCCTTGGGGTTGTTGGGCGATTGCTGTAACCACCAGCCCCAGAACCAGCGAGCAATTGAGAATCGTGAGCGCGACCACGCGTCGTGACATGTGAAAAGCCTCCTAAACCGGCTGCCAGTATAACAAAGAGCCCCATACCAATGAGCGTTGCCATAAAATCAAGGTGGTGCTTCGGAGCGCGCTCATCACGCTTTTGCTGGCGTCCTCGGTTCTCGCCGCGGACTGGACCGAGTACCGCATGGGGCCGTTCCGCGTCGTCAGCAATGCTGGCGACCGGGCGGCGCGCGAACGCCTGACGCAGATGGAGCAGACTCGCCACGTGCTTGCGGGCATGCTGGGTAAAGCCGATCTGCCCACCGTCTGGCCCATTGTTTTAGTGCTGTTTCCGAATCAGAAGGAGTACGGGCCGCATGCGCTGCCGCAGCCGTTCGTGCAAGGTGGATCGTCGGATCTGAGCGCCTGGACGGCCGATACTCCGCAACCTTTGGATTGGCGTAGAGAGATCGTGCGCCGCCTGATCGCGGACAACGCAGGCTTGCTCCCGGGCGCCACCGTCACTGCCCTTGAGGATCTCTTTTCGACCATCGAAGTGAACGCCACGCGCGTGAAACTAGGCGCGCGGCCCACGTCACTTCCCGCGGAGCGCGAACGGGAGTGGGCCAAGATACAGATGCTGGCAACGAATCCCGAGTATGCCGGGCGGTTTCGCGTGTACCTCGGCAATCTCCAGCAAGGCAACGAAGAAAGCGTCGCGGCACGCAACGGATTCGACTTTGCACTCGCAGAGCTGAACCGGCGCGCGGACGCGTACTTCAAAGCAGGCGTTTTCGAAGCTTCTCCAGTCTTCGGCGAAGCCCTCAACCCGAACCGCGATTTTATCGAGAAGCGCCTTCCGCAATCGGACGTGGACGATTGGCTCGCCGAACTGAAAGCTGCCGGCAAGACTTTTCCTCCCACGAGCCCGCGGGGCCTGCTTGCGGCGGGCACAGCAGTTTCTCTGGAGCAAGCCGCCAAGGCCAACCCGCGTTGGGCGGAACCGCATGTTCGCCTGGCGGAGCTCGAAACAAATAAGCTGGTCAAGGTCAGCCGGCTCAAGGCCGCGACCGCACTCGAACCCCAAAACTCCGCGTACTGGCAGGCGTTGGCCGAGGCGCAGACCGCGGCGGGGCAGCCCGTCGACGCGGCGAAATCCTGGATCTCGGCGGAACGCACCGCCCGAGGCGATGCCGAACACGCGCGCATCCATCAAATTCGCATGGACGCCGAGCAGCGCCGGATCGATGCCGAACTGGCCGATACGAAACGTGCGGCCGATGAGCGTGCTGCGGATCTCCAGCGCGTCAAGGATGCTGCGGCAGCGGAGGTTCGTGCGGCGGAAGCCAAAGCCAATCGCGAACAGGGCGGCCTGAAATCGGGAGCGACGCCGGTGCCATTCGCACAGATCTACGGAGGCGAAACGGTCACCGGAACGCTCGTACAGGTCGAGTGTCTGAATGGTCCCCGCAGGCTGACGATCCAAAACGCGAAGAGCACGGTGAAGGTGCTGGTCCGCGGCACGGAAGGCTTGAATCCTGCGGATTTCACCTGCGGCGCGCAGAAACCGGCACGCCAGGTGATGGTAGTCCATGATGCCAAGCCCGACGCGCAGATGGGCACCATCGGCAACGTTACGACCTACGAGCTGCGTTAATGCAACGGATCCCGCTGCGATGGATCGCGGTTGGTGTTTTCGTTTTATCGTCCTCACTGAATTACCTGGATCGCCAGCTTCTGGCTGCACTCGCTCCCACAGTGCGCGGCGAATTCCAGTTGACCAACGAGCAGTATGGGCTGGTCATCTCGTCCTTTGCGTTGGTCTACGCCGCGATCGCTCCCGCCGCCGGATGGTTCATCGATCGCGTGGGGTTAAATCTCGGCGCAGGAATCTCGGTAGCGCTGTGGTCGCTGGCGGGTTCGGCCACGGCGTGGACGCGAAGCTTTTCCGGATTGCTAGCGTGCCGGACGGTGCTCGGAGCGGCCGAAGCTGCCGGAATTCCGGCCACCGGCAAAGCCAACGCGACCTATCTGGAGCCGCGCGAGCTGGCTCTGGGCACGGCCTTCAACCAGGTCGGAATTACGTTGGGATCGGTGGCAGCGCCTCTGATCGTTACGTTCATGCAGCCCCGCTACGGCTGGCGATCCACGTTCGCTTTATGCGGAGCGCTGGGGTTGCTGTGGATTCCGCTGTGGTGGTTCACGTCCAAAAGAGTTCCGGCGCGATCCGTCGAGAAGAGCCGTGCCGATAAGGGCGGGGGCCATCTGTTCCGCGATCGCCGGTTCTGGGGGCTCGCGCTCGCGAACGCCTTCGTGATGACGCTGTACGCGCTCTGGAGCAACTGGACCACGCTGTACTTCGTTCAGGAGCGGCACATGACTCAGGATCAAGCCAATCGCGAATTCGCCTGGATCCCGGCCGTGTTCGCCACCGCGGGCGGATTCTTCGGAGGCGTGGTGTCCTATCGCTGGATTCGTTCCGGCATGAACGTGCTGCGAGCGCGTATGCGGATCTGCTGGATCTCGGCCGTGATCCTTCTTGCAACCGCTGCGGTTCCGCTGATGCCCCATCCGGCACTGGCGGCGGCCGCCATCAGCTTGAGTTTCTTCTGGACGCTGGCGATCAGCACCAACGTGTACGCGTTGCCCATCGATCTCTTCGGACCGTCGCACGCCGGATTGGGCGTGGCCGCGCTCACGTGTTCCTTCGGATTGATGACCGCATTTCTTTCCCCTTGGATCGGCGGTATGGTGGACCGTGTGGGCTTCACCCCGGTATGTGTGGCGCTGTCGATCACGCCGCTGTTGGGGATCGGCATTTTGCGATGGACCCTAAACGCCAAGTGAGACGCGAAATAACCATTCGCCCGGCCCGCTTTACGGATCTGGCTGCGATCGACGCCATCCAGTCGGCTTCGCCCGAGGCCGTCCATTGGAATCCGACGGACTACCTGAAGCACGACTGCCGTGTCTGCGACCTCAACAGCTGCGTCGCGGGCTTTCTGGTGACACGGGAGGTGGCACCCGGCGAGAGCGAGATCCTGAACTTGGCCGTAGACCCAGCCGAACGGCGAACCGGCATCGCCCGCCGGCTTCTGGCGGACGCCCTGGCGCAGGCCAAAGGGGCGTGGTTTTTGGAGGTGCGGGCATCCAATGAAGCAGCCATCCGCCTGTATGAATCCGCCGGATTTCATCGCGCCGGACGCCGTCCGCAATACTATTACGAACCTGCCGAGGACGCTATTGTCATGAGGTTCTTTTCATGATATTGTCATGGTGCGCAGCGGGAATCGGATGCCCGCGGTGAGTGACTGAATGAAAGTCGTTATCACACGACCCACCGAGCCAAATTATTTATTTCCAACTGACTCGGCGTGGCCCTCACGCGCCCTAAACGACGGCGCTTCCAAACAGAAAATGAAGGAGAGGTGTCACTGATGGAGCAACATAACGAAGAGCTGAGAGCGCATCTGATGGCGACCGATCAGCAATTTCGTGACTTGGCGGCAGAGCATGCCCAGTTCCATAAAGAGCTGGAAGCGATTGAAGCCAAGGAACACTTGACCTTGGAAGACGAGGCCGAGGAGATTCGCCTGAAGAAACAAAAGCTACGTCTGAAGGACGAGATGAACGCCATCATGGCCCGGTACCGGGACCAGAAGGTCGCTTGATTCTAGACCAAGAATAGCTGTCAGGTGCGCTGAAAACCTGATTCGAGGCCGGGTCGCCGCAAAACGCGATCCGGCCTTCGTGTTTTAGGGCGCAAATTGCCCGAGCCGGCTCTTGTACGCGCGGTATAATTCAAGCCATAGCAGGGAGGCGCCCTATGCGAATTTTGCAGGCGCGTTTTGTTGGGCAGGCGACGATGTTAGTCGCCGTGATGTTCTTCGGAGTCTCGCTGGGTATCGCCCAAAAGGGTGGTTCGGCTGGCGGAGGCACTGCGCCTCCAAGTCCCGGGAAAGGTACTCCGACTCCAACTCCTGGGCCCACGGGCACTCCTAGTTCTCTGCCTTCGACGCAGAATCCGAACACGACCAACACCCCGCAGCCACCGCGTCCGATTTGGATCAGCGGAAAGGTCATGATGTACGACGGTGGTCCGCCGCCTGAATCCGCGACCATCGAACTCGTCTGCTCGACGAACTCCGGCAAGCCCCAGGGATACACCGATTCGCGGGGCGGCTTCAGCTTCAATCTCGGGCAGAACAATTTCATGTTCGCCGACGCGAGCACCAACACTTTCGGCGATATTGGAGAGCCGGGAGGATTCGGCCAGGGCGGGTTTGGGATGAACTCGTCCGGCAACGGCGGTGCGCCTGGGGGAGCGAACGGTATGAACCAGGAATCGGCTTATTGGGGCTGCGAGATTCGCGCCCGCCTGCCCGGATATCGCTCCGATACCCTTAGTCTCTCCGGGCGGCGGATGCTGGACAATCCGGACATCGGCGTGATCCTGCTGTATCCCATCGCCGGGATCCAGGGATTGACGGCCAGCGCGACTTCCGGCCAGGCGCCCAAGGACGCGCGGAAGGCGTACGAAAAAGGTCTCAACGCCACGAAGAAGAGCAAACCCGACCAGGCCGAGCAGGAATTCCGCAAGGCCGTGCAGATCTATCCCAAATACGCCGAAGCGTGGCTGGAACTGGGGAAGATACTCGAAAAGAAAGAGCATTATCCGGAGGCGCGTGAAGCCTACGCCAGCGCGTTAGCGGCGGACTCGAAGTTTGTGTATCCCTACCAGCAGCTCTACCAGATGGCAGTGCGCGAGCAGAACTGGAAGGACGTGGTGGACAAAACCGATCAGCTGCTGCATCTGGATCCCTACGAGTTTCCCGTGGCCTATTACTTCAACGCTCTGGCGCATCTCCAAATGAAGGAATACGATGCGGCCGAGAAGAGCGCGCAGCGGGCGGTGGATGCGGACCGCAAACAGTCTAATCCGAAGACGCACTATCTGCTGGGCGCGATTCAGATCCAGAAACAGGATTGGACCAAAGCCGCGGAAAACTTTCGGGCATACTTGAAGGCCGCGCCCAATGCGACCGACAAATCGCAGGTGGAAAAAACTCTGGGCCAGCTGGATCAGCAGATCAGCCGCGTGCAAACGGCATCTCCGGATTCCGCCGCGCAACAATAGTCAATAAAACGACAGTTGCACAATTTGTTTTGGGCAGCGCGCTATAATTAAGGTTCCCCCGAGATCGAGAGGAACCCTCCATGGACGAAAAAGAACGCGCGCGCGCCCTGGGTGCGACCCTGGGCCAGATCGAGAAACAGTTCGGCAAAGGCTCCGTGATTCGCCTGGGTGCGCAAGCCGTGCAGGCGGTCCCCACCATTTCCACGGGATCGATTTCGGTGGACGCTGCGCTGGGCATCGGCGGATTTCCGCGCGGGCGCATCTCCGAAATCTTCGGCCCGGAATCTTCCGGGAAAACAACCCTCGCGCTGCAAGTGGTCGCGGAAGCTCAGAAGGCCGGCGGCATGGCTGCCTATATCGATGTCGAGCACGCGCTCGATCCGGTCTACGCCCGCAAGCTCGGCGTGGATGTCGACAATCTGCTGGTCTCGCAGCCGGATTACGGCGAGCAGGCGCTCGAGATCACCAACGCCCTGATCACCTCCGGGTCGATCGACGTGCTGGTGGTGGATTCAGTGGCGGCCCTGGTACCCAAAGCCGAGCTGGACGGCGAGATGGGCGATAGCTTCATGGGCGTGCATGCGCGCCTGATGTCGCAGGCCATGCGCAAGCTGACCGGCATCGTTTCGAAATCCAACACCTGCCTGATCTTCATCAACCAGATCCGCGAAAAGATCGGCGTGATGTTCGGGAATCCGGAAACCACCACCGGCGGCCGCGCTCTCAAGTTCTACTCGAGCGTTCGGGCCGATATCCGCCGGATCGCCGCAATCAAGGACGGCGAAACGGTCACCGGCAACCGGACCAAGATCAAGATCGTCAAGAACAAGATGGCTCCGCCGTTCCGGGAAGCCGAGTTCGACATCATCTACGGCGAAGGCATCTCCAAGGAAGGCGATCTGGTGGATCTGGGCGTGCAGCATAACCTGATCGAGAAGAGCGGCGCCTGGTACAGCTACAAGGGCGAGCGCATCGGACAGGGCCGCGAAAACGCCAAGCAGTTCCTGCGCGAGAATACCGACGTGTTCAAGAAGGTCGATGCGGAATTGCGCAAGCAACTGGGCTTGGTGCGCGCCGAGCAACCGGTAGTCGCGCCTCCTCCGGTGGCTGCTCCTCCACAGGCTGCGGCCGCAACACGCGCGCGGGGCTAACCCGAGCCCCATCACTGTTCCTGCTCCTCCGCGAAGCCGGCCTGCAACCGAGCTTCCATTCCTTGCGTCCAATGAGGTGTGAGGAGACAGATCATGACAGTTGGGAAACTAGGTAGTTTTCTGGCGACAGCGGCACTGTTGGTCGCTCCGTTTGCATACGGTTCCGGGCCGGCCCCGGTACAAAAATCGCTGGACCAAAAGGTCCTCCACGAGATCAACATGCTGCCGTACTACGGCGTGTTCGATAATATTTCGTTCCGCGTGGATGGCGATAAAGTCACACTATTGGGCGAGGTGTGGCAGCCCTGGCTGAAGCGCGATGCGGAAAACGCCGTGAAACATATTGAAGGCGTCAGTCAAGTGGACGATCAGATCGAGGTTCTGCCGCTTTCTAACTTCGATGACCGGATTCGCATGCAAGCAGTCCGCGCAATCTACGGGTACCCTGCCCTGAGTCGTTACGCGCTGGGTACACATCCGCCGATCCACATCCTGGTAAAGAACGGACACGTAACACTGGCGGGTGCAGTCGCCAATACGATGGATAAGGAATTGGCATATGTAAGGGCCAATGGAGTTCCGGGAGTTTTCTCGGTCACCAATGAACTCCAGGTAAACCCCTAAACCAAATGACCTCGGATCACCCGGACGCAGTCACCCCCCGCTCGCGGGGAGTTTCCGGGATGGATCCACGGCGGCCCAATCGCCTCCTGATCGGGCCGCCGTTTCTATTTATGTATCGCGCACAACGCACCGCGACACGAGCAAACTAACTTGAAGGTGCGTGTCGCGTGCTGTGCGCTCGGTTTGTATCGCGCACAACGCACCGCGACAGAGCAAGCTGAACTTGAAGGTGCGTGTCGCGTGCTGTGCGCTCGGTTTGTATCGCGCACAACGCAGCGTGGCACGAGTAACCACTTTCTCCGGGCGGACGCGCCGCGCGCTGTGCGCTCCGGATTCTAGTCAGCGAGCGCTTGTTCGAAATCCGCGAGAAGATCCCGCCAGTCTTCGATTCCTACCGACACCCTCACCAGCCCATCGGTCACGCCGGCCTCGGCGGATTGCGCTTCCGTGAATCCCGAGTGAGTCGTGGTCTTGGGATGGCACACCAGAGTCTCTACACCACCCAACGAGACGGCATTATAAGCGAGGCGGAGCCTCCGCAAGAAGTCGAATGCCGCGGGCTTGCCGCCGTGCAGCTCGAGCGAGAACATCGCGCCCGGAAAATCGCATTGCGCTTCGTGAATGCGGATCTGGTTGGGATCGTCGAACAGCGTAGGGTAGTGGACCTTGCGGATCTTCGGGTGCGACGCCAGCCGCTCGGCGATGCGCTGCGCATTCTTGCTCGCCCGGTTCATGCGCAGGCGGACAGTGGGCAGCCGCGACGCCAGCATCCAGCACTCGTCCGGTTGAAGGATGTTCCCGAACATGTTGCGCTTCAGGCGCATCTTGCGGATCAGCTCGGGATCTGTCGCCAGCGCGACGCCGCCGATCAGATCGCTGAACCCGGAAAGATACTTGGTCGCGGAATACAAAACCAGGTGCGCTCCGCGATCGAGCGGATGTTGAAACGTAGGACCGAGCAGCGTGTTATCGACCATGAGCAACGGCGGCTCGCCGGAACGCTCCAATCCCGCCTTAGCCGCGCTGAGAATATCGGTCATGGTCAGCGTGGGATTGGCGGGCGTCTCGATCAGGACCACGCGCAGGTTGGGAGTCTTGCGAATCGCGTCCTCAATGGCCGCGGTATCGCCGGCCTGCACCGCGATCCCGGAGATACCCCACGAATCGAGAAACCCCTCGATGAACGATTGCGTGCCCCCGTAGATCGGCACCGTATAGAGGATCGCGTCGCCGGGCCGCAGGAATGTAAACAGCGCGGTGGTGATCGCGGCCATGCCGGAGTTGAAGACGATCGCCGCGCGCGCGCCGTGTTCGAGCGGCACAATCTGGCTCTCGAAAATCTCCGCGTTGGGGTGATTGAAACGGGAGTAGATCAGGTCGGGCTGTTCGCCGGGTTGTGGCGTGGCCCGTCCGGCCACCAGGTCAAAAGCGCGCTCAGCCGTCTCGGGGCTCGAGAACACATACGTAGAACTGCGAAATACAGCGGGCCGCGCGGAGCCGACTGATAAGCGTGGATCGAATCCGCGCGTGAGCACTTCCGTGGAAGATCGCAAGCCGGGTTTTTCGTCTGCCATCACTCTGAAGTTTACTCCCCTATACGTGGAGCGAGCTTTAGCTTGCAACGGAGGCTTTAGCCTCCGATTCGATTCGGGTGCTGAAGCACCTGTTGCAGGCTGAAGGCCTGCTCCACAAATGGGCACCCCTTAGTACGTTCGTACGTCAGGCGATACCGGTGGTTAAATAAGGACAATTGCTAATTGGGCGTTCTCCCCTGCCCTTCTACAATGCAGTTATGAGCGTGCAGGTTAGTAGCAGACCGGGAAAAGGGCAGTACTCGGAAACGGAGGCCGCCGAGCAGTTGGGCATCTCGGTGCTGCAGCTTCGCACTATGATCCGCAGCCACGTGGTGGATAAAGACGAGGACCTGAACAACGTTCCGGTCCACACGTTCCAGCCATCGGACCTGCTGATCCTGCGGCTACTCACCGGTAAACAGACCGGATCGGACGCGCAATAGTTATCGCCCTTCGCGGACCTACATTTTCCGGAAGCTTCGCCGTGCTCCTAGTCCTTATCGTGATTACATTGTTCGCACGGGACTGGGTCAGAGTCTTCCATAAGCTACGCGGGACTTGGTAGCGCGCTAATTGTGTGTCGCCACGTCTCCGTCCCGTCGCCACTGCGGTGCGGGCGGAGAGGTAATGTAAGGATCAAGAAATATTTGCGCTTCAAGTATCGCGTCACTCTGTGCGGTAGCAAGATCCGAAGCGCTTCCGATCCAACAAATGAACCCGTCCGTCTTGTCCGTCACAATATACTCGAAAACACGTTCCTGTTCCTTGGCGCGCGGAGAGACCTCAAGAAGTAGGTTCCCGTAATCGGTGGTATAGCGTTCGGAATCGTGATCAGATCCCACGAGGCTATCCTACCGCACGCTCCATGCGGGGACACCATCAAGAGGAACACACAATTAGCCCACTAAGCCGGACTTGACCATTACCCGAATTGCTAGAATCGTAGCTTCCTTCAAATCCCTCAGGAGGCTCTTCTCATTGGCACAAACCGCACAACTTGGTTTTCTCGGGCTCGGCATCATGGGTTATCGCATGGCCGGCCATCTTCTCAAAGCTGGTCACGATGTCGCGCTGTGGTCGCACACCGGCAGCAAAGCGCAGGAGCTGGCGAAAGCCGGCAAAGGCACTGCCGTCGCGACGCCGCGTGAAGTGGCCGAGCGTGCCGACGTTATTTTCTACTGCGTCGGCGACACCGCCATGGCGAGGCAGATCACGCTCGGATCGGGCGGGCTGATCGAAGCCGTGCGCAAAGACGCGATCATTTGCGATTGCAGTTCGATCGCTCCAGACGCCAGCATCGAGCTGAACAAGGCATTCGCGGCAAAGGGCGCGCACTTTCTCGATTCGCCCGTCACAGGATCCACGGGCGGCGCAGATAAAGCCACATTGACGTTCATGATCGGTGGCGACAAGGCCGTGTTCGAGCGCGCCAAGCCCTATATGGAAATCATGGGCAAGCTGTTCTACTATTGCGGTTCCGCCGGCCAAGGCCTGAAAGCCAAGGTCACCCAGAATCTGGTCGGCGCGAGCATCATGCAATCCTTCGCCGAAGGACTCGTCCTGGCAGCGAAAGCTGGCATCGCCCCGCAGTTGATGATCGAGATCCTGGAAAACAGCGCGGCCAAGAGCGGCATCGCGTCTTATAAGGCTCCGTTCATCCTGAACCGCGATTTCGTCACCAACTTCTCCGCGAAGTGGATGCACAAGGATGTGGGGTTTGCCTTGGATCTGGCGAAATCATTGGACTTACCTCTTCCCACCAGCGCGGTCACCCACCAGATGTTGCAGGCCACCATCGCCAAAGGGTGGGGAGACGACGACTTCTGCTCTTGCATCCGTGTTTTGGAAGATTGGGCTAAGCTGGTTGTGGAAAAGTCTTAGGATTGTACTAGTCTAGCTACTCCTGGGCGATCCATAGAATCTTTGTTAACAGCAGATTACAAAGATATATGAGGGAACATACAAAAAACTGTTGCACTCCCCGGGGAAGTATATTATTATTGGAATCAAGCCGGGGAGGGAAACTCCCACCAAAGCGAGACTAACCTCATTAAAGACCCCTGAAGCAACCTTCCCGGCGCCCCTAAAAAAGTAACCCCTCCCCCAAGAAAAACACCCCCCAGCGAGACAGAGCAGCCAGGTGACCGGATGGTATCATCGGAGCGAGTGACTCTCCTCACGCTTCTGGGATCAACGGGATCCATCGGCACCAGCACTCTGGATGTGGTTCGCATGTGGCCGGAGCGCTTTGGTATCTATGCGCTGGCTGCGGGCCGGAACGTCGAGCTGCTCGCCCGCCAGATCGCTGAATTCCGGCCAAAAGTGGTCGTGGTAGCCGATGAAACGGCGCTCGGCGAATTGCGGGCGATCCTTAAAACCAACAATATTCCGATCCCCGAACTGGCTACCGGCCCTCGCGCGCTGGTCGACGCGGCGACCGCGCCGGAAGCGGGTTTCGTGATGTCGGCCATCGTCGGCGTGGATGGCCTGGAGGCGACTTATGAGGCCGTTCGCCGGAAAAAGCGGGTCGGGCTAGCCAACAAAGAAGTTCTGGTTGCGGGCGGCGAATTGGTGATGAACGCGCGCCGGGAATCGGGCGCGGAACTCATTCCGGTCGACAGCGAGCACAACGGCGCGCATCAATGCCTGCGGGCCGGCCTCCGCCAGGAAGTTTCAAAACTAATTCTGACCGCCTCCGGTGGACCTTTTCGAAGGACTGCACGGGAACAATTGGCTGCTGTAACGCCCGATCAGGCCCTGAATCATCCTACATGGAAGATGGGCAAGCGGATCACGATCGATTCAGCCACGTTGATGAATAAGGGGTTCGAGGTGATCGAAGCCTGCTGGCTGTTCGATTTTCCGCCGAAGGATGTGGAGGTTGTGGTGCATCCGGAATCCAAGGTTCACGCGCTGGTGGAATACCTGGATGGCAGCGTCATCGCCCAGGTGTGCGCCACCGATATGCGGATGCCGATTCAATACGCCATGACGTACCCGGAGCGGGCGGCGGCGCCGGTGCCTCGCCTGGACTGGAGCCAAGCCGCGCAGTGGAATTTCGAACCGCCGGATTTCCAGAAGTTTCCGCTGCTCGGGATGGCTTACGAAGCGATTTCCGCGGGCGGATCGGCGACCGCTACGCTCAACGCAGCCGACGAGATCGCCGTGGAGGCGTTCCTGGCCGGTAACATTCCGTTCCCGGGGATCGCGGCGACGGTAGCTGAGTGTTTGGAACAAGTTCCCTCCCGCCGGCTGACCTCCGTGGCGGAGTTATTGGAGCTGGATCGCGAGTCGCGCCGGGTGGCCAGGCAGATAATCGGAGCGCGTTGGGGCGAAAAAGTTCCAACCGGAGTGGCCGCGAGAACGTAAAGTATAGTAGGTAGAGTAACGGGCACATGGTTTCTGTCTTACAAGACTTCTGGTGGTTCCTGGTTCTGATCGGAGTGATGATCCTGCTCCACGAGCTGGGTCACTATCTGGTCGGGCGTTTCTTCGACGTCAAGATCGACGCGTTCAGCATCGGCTTCGGTCCCCGCCTGTTCGGATTCCAGCGCGGCGAGACGGACTTCAAAGTTTGCCTGATCCTGTTCGGCGGATACGTCAAGTTCGCCGGCGAGCAACCGGGCGACGAGCAATCCAACGATCCGCGTGCCCTGCCCTCTAAACCTCGCTGGCAGCGGATGTGCATCACGTTTGCCGGACCGGCGACGAACGTCGTTCTTGCAGTGGCGCTGCTGACCGGGCTGTACATGGTGCAGTATCCGAAGATCCCCATGCCCAAGGATCCGACAATAGGATATGTGGCGGCGGACGGTCCCGCGGCCAAAGCCGGCATCCGCGAAGGCGACAAGGTGGTCCAGATCGATGGCGTCATGGATCCCACTTGGGAGACCATCGCGCTGCAGGAGATCGCCAGCGCCAAGCGCCCGATGGATGTGTGGGTGATACGGGATGGCCAGAGGCTTAATTTCACCGTGACGCCTGTCTATGATGAAAAGCAGCACGTCGGGATCGCGGGCTGGACGCAATCGAGCGCGGTTCAGGTGAACGGATACTGCTGCAACGTCGAGGTCGCCAAGCAAGCGGGTCTGAAGAAAGGCGACACGTTCGTCAGCATCAACGGCAAGCCCGTCAGGACTTCGATGCGGCTTCTGGATCTGATCGCGGAGACGAAAGGTTCCCCCGCGGATCTGGTATATTTGCGCGGCGGGAAGGAATATCACACCACCGTCGCCCCGGTTTGGAGCGACTATCAGGGGAGCAAAGCCTGGCGCATCGGAGCGGGCCTGGAATCGCCGGTCGAGATCGTCAAACTGCCCTTCCGCGAAGCGCTGGCCGAATCCTGGCGCCAGAACGTCCAGAGCACCAAGCTGATCTACCAGTTCCTGCAAGGCATCGTCGAGCGACGCATGTCGGCGAAGGGGCTGTCGGGCCCCATCGGGATAGCGCAGCTTTCCGGGCAAGCCGCTCGCGAAGGCGCGGTGGTCTATATCGGATTGATGGCCGCAGTCAGCCTGAACCTGGCGATTTTCAACCTCCTGCCGATTCCGATCCTGGACGGAGGCGTCATGCTCATGCTGGCGGTGGAAATGCTGCTGCGGCGCGACCTGAGCCTGCGGATCAAGGAAGCCATCGTCAGGGTGGGCTTCGTCTTTCTGATGATGGTGGTGGTGTTCGTGCTGTATAACGACATCGCCAAGATGCTGCCTCAGGGGTAGCGTCGTCCGCCCTACAGGGCGGAGCTACTGAGTCTGTGACACAATAGCAAAGACTTCGGTTTTTCTCGCATGCCCCAACCCAACTTTCCTGATTCGCCCGAGGCGTCTCCGGCCGACACCTCCTTCGGCGATATCCTGACTCAATTCGAACAGACCCACCACGCCGGTGGTGAGCGCGTGGAAGGCACGGTGGTGTCGGTGACGCCCGACGGCGCCTTCGTCGACATCGGCCGGAAGATGGACGGGATGCTGCCGCCTTCGCCCGACCTGAAACCCGGGACCAAGGTCATCGTCTCCATCCGTGGTCGCGATGAATCGGGTACGTATCTCCTATCGACGATCAAAGTCGAGACGCCCAAAGATTGGACCGCCCTCGAAGCAGCGTTTGCGGAGAAGCGCACCATCGGCGGCACGGTGCTCGAAGTCGTCAAGGGCGGCTTGCGGGTGGACGTGGGCGTACGCGCCTTCATGCCGGCCTCGCGCAGCGGCGCGCGGGAACAAGCGGATCTGGAAAAGCTGGTGGGCCAGCAGATCGAGTGCCGCATCACCAAGCTCAATGCCGCCGAAGAAGACGTCGTGGTCGACCGGCGCGTGATCCTCGAAGAGCTCGAACGCCAGGCCAAGGAAGCAGCCTTCGGGAAATTGGAGGAAGGTGCGATCGTGCGTGGCACCGTTCGCTCGATCACTGATTTCGGCGCGTTCGTCGATCTGGGCGGCATCGATGGCCTGCTGCATGTCTCCGACATGAGCTACTCGCGCAATGTGAAACCGAGCGACGTGGTCAAAGCGGGTGAGGAGATCGAAGTCAAGATCCTCAAGATCAACCGCGAGAGCCGCAAGATTTCGCTGGGCCTCAAGCAGCTGTCGGCCGACCCATGGACCGAGGCGGTTTCGAAATACACGCAAGGCTCCCGCATCCGGGGAAAAGTTTCGCGCGTGCTGGACTTCGGCGCGTTCGTCGAGCTGGAACCGGGCGTGGAAGGGCTGATCCACGTTTCCGAGATGTCCTGGAGCAAGAAGAACGTACGCGCGGTGGACATTCTCAAGCCCGGAGAAATGGTCGACGTGGTGGTACTGAACGTCAACCCGATAGATAAGCGAATTGCCCTGGGATTGAAGCAGGCGCTGGGAGATCCCTGGGAAGAAGCCTTGAAGAAGTATCCAGTGGGCACGGCCGTCGAGGCGCCCGTCACCAGCCTGGCCAAATTCGGAGCGTTCGTCGAACTGGGCGAGGGCATCGAAGGCATGATCCACATCGCCGATATTACCGGCGAGAAGCGCCTGAACCATCCCAACGAGGTCCTGAAGCAGGGGCAGATCGTTAAGGCGGTCGTTCTCGAGGCCGATAAGGAACGCCGCCGCTTCCGCCTGGGGATGAAGCAGCTGGAGCCGACCAGCATCGACGAGTACCTGGCGGAGCACAAGACCGGCGAGCTGGTTAGCGGCCGCGTGGTGAATGTCTCCGGCGATCGCATGAAAGTGGAACTCGGCGAGGGCGTTACCGCGTTCGCACCGGTTCCGGAACAGCGCAAGGAAGCTGCCGCCGGCGCGCAAAAAGCCGATCTCTCGTCACTTACCAGCATGCTGGCACAGAAGTGGAAATCCGGCGGCGGAGCGGCGGAATCCGGCGAAGGCGTCCGCGCCGGCCAGATCCGCAGCTTCAAGATTGTCCAGATCGACCTGGAGAAGAAGCGCATCGACCTGGAACTCCAGGCCTAAGCTGTAGAAATAGCGTCTCTTATCTCCCGGGCCGTTACCTTTCCGGCCCCCCGCCGTCCAATATACTGTGTACTGCTGACGTGACTCACGGAGCCGCCTCTTTGGCCCAGAAGACGGGCTTTCAGACAGACGAGAAGGCGCTAATCCGGGCTGCTCAGGAAGGCGATCAGGACGCCTTCGGGCAACTCGTACGCGTTTACGACCAAAGTGTGCTTCGGCTTGCGATGAACCTGTTGCGGTCGCCTGACGACGCCCAGGATGTCTACCAGGAAGCGTTCCTGCGGGTCTACCGCAACCTGAACAGCTTCCGGTTCGATTGCAGTTTTCACACCTGGCTGTATCGGATCGTGACGAACTTGTGCCTGGATCACATGCGGAAGCGCAAGGTTCGCAAGGAAGAGTCGTCGCAGGTGGAAGGGTCCGATGGGCCGGTGGACCGGATGGACACCGTGCAGGAATCGCGAGCGGAAAGCGATCCACAGCGGAGCATGTTCGCCGGCGAGCTGCGGGAGCGGATCGAGAAAACGCTGGGTGAGCTGACCCCGCGGGAGCGAATGGTATTCGAGCTTCGGCATTACCAGGGTCTGAAGCTGCGGAATATCGGCGAGATCCTTGGGACCACCGAGGAAGCCGCCAAGAATTGTTTGTTTCGAGCGACGCAGAAGATGCGGGTCGCCCTCGGAGATTTCGTATGAACACGTGTGAAAAAGTACGGGAGCAGCTAAGCATGTTGCTCTACGGCGAGCTGTCGTTTGACGAAGAAGAGACCGTCGACGCGCACCTGGAAAGTTGCGCGGAGTGCCGCACGGCGCTCGAGCGGGAGCGCGGGCTGCACGCGGCGTTCGATCAGGCAGAGGTCGAGCCACCCGCATCGGTGCTCTGGGAATCCCGGCAGAATCTTCAGCGGCAAATCGCGGCGGAACACGTGCCGGCGCATGCATTTATTGGACGAGCCGGCTGGTGGGATCGGCTCCTGGACGCCAGATGGCTGCAATCGGCGGGCGCTCTGGCGCTGTTGAGTATTGGCTTTTTCGGGGCGCGTCTGCTTCCGGGTCTGGGGTTGGGAGTCACCGGGATGTCCATGGTGGATCCGGGCGCGCAGCGTGTACGGTCGGTGGAGCCGGGTCCCAATGGCGGCATTCAGATTGTTCTCGATGAAACTCATCAACGCATTGTGTCCGGCGGTTTAGACGACCAGAACATTCGCGTCCTGCTGCTCTCGGCCGCGAAGGATCCTTCCGATCCAGGCTTGCGGTATGAGACGGTGGGGATCCTGAACGATCGCGCTCAGGCGGCCGAGGTGCGGGACACCCTGATCTACGCGCTGGAGCATGACGAGAATGCCGGCGTGCGGCTGAAGGCCATGGACGGGCTGAAACCCTTCGTGCGGCAGCCCGAGGTTCGCAAGGCTCTCTCCGGGGTTCTGCTCTCGGACGGCAATCCAGGGATGCGCACCCAGGCCATCGATTTGCTGACGCAGGGCGTTGGCGAGACTCCTGCCAACGGCCTGGACCGCGACATCATCGGGACCTTGCAAGAGCTGATGAATCGCGAGAACAACGCCTACGTGCGGCAGCGCGGGGAACGCGTGCTGCAACTGGTAAATGCGTCGCAGGAAACATACTAGATGAAGTTACGAATCGCCAATTTGTTGATGGCGACAGCGGTGGTCGTTGTCATACAAAAAGCCGCTGCGCAGGAAGCGCCCGTGGTGCGCGAAGGCGCATTTTGGGTGGGGAGCATCGGCGATTCCTTCCCCATAGGCGCGCAGCCCCTGCAGGTGAATACGCACGGTAACGTCATTGTGCGGCGGGTGGCCGGCGATCAGGTGACGTATCGAGTCCGGCAGCGCGTGCGGGCCGCCAGCGAGGATCAAGCTCGTACTTTGTTGGGGGGAGGAGCCAGGCAGCTGAGCTCACAGCGCGGACGCGTGGTGCTGGAACTTCAGCCGATTTCAGCCGGAATCGTCAGAACCGAAATCGAGATCGGCGTGCCGGCGCAGGTATCCACCGTCATCATTCAAAACGGCCTGGGCGGAATCAATGTGGCCGACTTTGATGGCGCGGTGCAGTTGAGCACCGGCGGCGGCGATATCCAGCTGGGCAAGATCGGCGGAACGGTACAGTGTTTTTCGGGCGCTGGCGAGGTGGTCATCGAGAAAACGGGCGGCGCGATCAACTGCACCACGGTGGGCGGGAACATGCTCGTTCGCGACGCGGGAGGCCCGGTCGCACTATCCAACCAGATGGGCGGCAACATCCGCGTGGATAAGGCTGCGGGCGACGTTCGCGCGCATTCCGCGCAGGGCATGATCGAAGTCGGTCAGGCGGGCGGAGCGGTATTCGCGGATACGCAGGGCGGGTTCATCCAGGTGGGCTCGGCTCGCGGCGTTCAGGCGGAATCGATGGCCGGTACGGTACGAGTGAAAAACGACGCGGGTCCCATGAACCTGGCTGCCATGGCGGGCAGCATCCTGGCGGAGCTGCTAAACGGGGCGCGCATGCAGGATTCTTCGCTGGTGGCGAGCTCGGGTGACATTACGGTTCTGATTCCGTCCAATCTGGCGGTGTCGGTGATGGCGAGAAACAACACGGGCGGAACGCCGCGCATCATATCCGATTTTCCGGAGATTCGGGTGACGCCCTCCAAGTTCTTCCAGGCTCCGATGATCGGCCAGGGCTCGCTGAACGGCGGAGGACCGGTGCTGAATCTGAATGTTTCGAGCGGCGTGATTTATCTGCGAAGGAAGTGAGCAGAAACCATGTGGACTAAAGTTGTGCTGGCCGCGTGCATGACCACAGGTCTTGCGATGAGCCAAGGACTCGGCAGCTATCTGGGTGTGGGGATTCAGGAGATCGACAGCAATCGTGCCAAGGAACTGAAGCTCCCTGAGGAAGCCGGCGTGGAAGTCACCCGTATTGCCCCGGATAGTCCCGCCGAGAAGGCCGGCATCAAAACCGGCGACGCCGTAATGGAGTACAACGGGCAGCGCGTGGAAGGCATGGATCAGTTCTCCCGCTTGGTGCGCGAGACGCCGGCCGGGCGCGAAGTGAAGATCGGGATCATCCGGAACGGCGCGCCGCAGACCATTGCCGTGAAGATCGTGGCGCGGCCCGCGATGAGCGGTCAGCTGATTCCGGCTCCGGTTCAGGAACCTCTGGAGTTCCGCTTTCCCGATATGCCACAGAACCACATGACCTGGCGTAGCGCGATGCTCGGCATTGAAGCGGAGGCGCTCGACGGCCAACTGGCGGAGTTTTTCGGCGTGAAAGAAGGTGTTCTGGTTCGCGCGGTGACCAAGGGCCTCGCGGCGGACAAGGCCGGCATCAAGGCAGGTGACGTGATCGTGCGCGTGGACGACGCCAAAGTGGCGACGCCCGCGGATATTTCCGCTCACCTGCGAGCCCTGCGCGGCCGTCCGGTGTCGGTGGTAGTGGTGCGCGACCGTAAGGAAGTAAACGTGATGCTGTCCGTCATCCGCCGGCCGGAGCGAAGCGTCGGGGCGGTTTTGTGGCCTATGCTGCCGTGGACCGATATCCCACAGCAGGCCAGAGTTTGGCCATAGAGACCCGGAGTCGCACGATTGCCTGCGACCTGAGCTGGGAAATGCGCGACTCGTGCAAGCCGACGATCTTGGCTATTTCCCGCAAGGTCAATTCACCTTCGCAACACAGGCTTAGGACGGTTTTCTCGATGGTTGGGAGTCCGGAGATAGCCTCCACTAAGGTGCGTTGGAGTTCCTTGCGCTCTAACAATGCGGAAGGCCATTTGCCTGCGTCGTCTGAAACCACGCGAAGCAGATCGCGGTTCTCGGAATCATCCGATCCCGCCGATTCCAGCCTTGCGAGGTTCACCCCCCGGAGCGCTGCCTGCCAGTGGTGATAGCGGTCGAGCGTAATATGGAGCTCGGCGGCGATATCTTCTTCCGTGGGCGCGCGCAGATAGCGCTGCTCCGCTGTGGCGGTAGCGGCTTCGATTCGCTTGGCGAGCTGGCGTTGCTGGCGGGACGCCCAATCCAGCCGGCGCAGGCTATCCAAAATCTCTCCCTTGATCCGATGCTCGGCGTAGGTTTTCAGGCACACATGGCGGGACGGGTCGAAATGGTCGATGGCCGAAATAAGTCCCACGATCCCGGTGGACACCAGATCGTCCAGACTGACATTTGTGGGCAGGCGGCTATGAATCTTGCGGGCAATCAGACGTACCTGGGGCAGATGCTCCAGGATCAGGCGCTCCCGCTCTTCGGCGGGGTGTTTTCCGGTCTGAAGGGCAAACTCGATGGGCTCGGCGATGGCGTTCATGGAATGGCTCCCAGCACCGATAAGGGCAATTGTGTTCCCAGATTCCCGGATGAGTCTCGGAAGAGAGGCAAGTCCTGTAAATACAGCCTCTAGGCCGGGGCATAGCCGCTTTCACGCACGTGAATTTCGCCGAAGTGGAGCCTCTCAGAGCGCCATATTCTTGCCGGTGACACTTTCGTGGCGGAGCCTTGTCTTCACCGGTCGCGATTTGTAAGGGAAGCCCGGTCCGGGGCTGGGTAGCAACCCTATGCCCGCATAAGCGATTCATGGGAGGCTCAGCCGCAATCGATTGCCTTACTATATGGACATATGCGCGTATTGCTCACGCTGTGCCTGGCGGCCGCCGCGGTCCATGCCCAGAAGGCCCCCGGATTCGACCCTGGAGCGCTGAATCGCAATGTGGACCCTTGCGCGAACTTCTACCAATACGCCTGCGGCGGTTGGATGACGGCCAATCCCCTGCCCGGCGATGCGTCGCGGTGGGGACGGTTCGATTCGTTGCAGGACCGGAACCGGATGCTGCTCAAGGATGTCCTGGAAGCCGCGGCGGTGGATCGTCCCAACCGCAGCGCAACGGATCAGAAGATCGGCGATTTCTATGCCGCCTGCATGGATGAAAAAAATCTGGATGCGCGGGGTCTGGAAGCAATCCAGCGCGATCTGAACCGGATCGCGGTGGTTCAGGACCGCAAGGAGCTCGCGGACCTGGTAGTCTACATGTTCCGCATCGGCTCCTGGCCGTTTTTCCGCTTCGGCTCGGAGCAGGACGCGAAAGATTCCACGCGGGTGATCGCGGTGATGGATCAGGCCGGACTGGGCCTGCCGGATCGCGATTATTACCTGAAGACCGACGAAAAATCCGTGGACCTGCGGAATAAGTACCTGGCGCACGTTCAGACGGTATTCGGACTGCTCGGTTTGCCCCCAGCGGAAGCGCAGAAAAAAGCCGCCACGGTGCTGGCGATCGAAACAGAGCTGGCCAAAGGTTCGCTGGATCGCGTTTCGCGCCGCGATCCGGAGAAGGTGTATCACAAGCTGACAGTCGCGGAGCTCATGGCGCTGGCCCCGGCCTTCGAGTGGACGAGGTTCCTCCAAAACCTGGGCGCTCCGTCGATCGATAGCCTCAACGTCGCGGTGCCGGATTTCGCGCGGGCCGTGAACACCGTCATTGAACAGCAGCCCTTGGAGGATCTGAAGACCTATCTCACCTGGAATCTGGTGCGCGACAACTCCATATTTCTTTCGGCTTCCTTCCAGCAGGCCAGCTTCGACTTCTACGACAAGACTTTGAAGGGCGCCAAGGAGATGCGTGCCCGCTGGAAGCGCTGCGTCGATCTGACCGATGAGCAGTTGCCGGACGCTCTGGGCAAGACCTTCGTCGAGAAGACTCTCGGAGACGCGGGCAAGAAGCGCACTCAGCAGATGGTGGCGGAAATCGAGAAGGCGCTGGAGAAAGACATCCGCGGCCTGGATTGGATGACGCCTAAGACCAAGGACCAGGCCGTCGTCAAGCTGCACGGAATCACCAACAAGATCGGGAACAAGAGCAAGTGGCTGGACTATTCGGGCGTCCAGATTACTCGCAACGATCCGTACGCCAATACCGCCCGTACCAGCACGTTCGAGCTGGCCCGCCAGCTGGCCAAAATCGGGAAGCCGGTGGACAAGACCGATTGGGACATGAGCCAGCCCACGGTGAACGCATACTACGATCCGCAGCACAACGACATCAATTTCCCGGCCGGCATTCTGCAGCCGCCGTTCTATGACAACAAATTGGACGATGCCGTGAATTACGGCGCGATCGGCGCGGTGATCGGCCATGAGCTGACGCACGGTTTCGACGACGAGGGCCGGCAATTCGACGCAAAAGGAAATCTGCGCGACTGGTGGACCGAGGAGGACGCCAGGGCGTTCGACCAGCGGGCCGACTGCGTGGTGAATCAGTACAGCGGGTACAGCCCGGTGCCGGGTGTGAATCTGAACGGCAAGCTAACGCTGGGCGAGAACACGGCCGACAATGGCGGCCTGCGCGTCGCCTACATGGCGCTGATGAATACACTCGGCGGCAAGCAGCCTCCCAAGATCGACGGATTCAGCGCCGAGCAGCGGTTTTTCCTCGGCTGGGCGCAGGTGTGGTGCAACAACGTCACGGAAGAAGCGTCCCGCTTGCGCGCGCAGACCGATCCGCACTCTCCCGGCGAATTTCGGGTGAACGGAGTGGTCTCGAATATGCCGGAATTCCAAAAAGCTTTCGCGTGCCGCCTGAACCAGTCGATGGTCCGCGGGCCGGCCTGCAGAGTTTGGTAGATTTCCGCAAAAGGGGGACAGCCTACTCTGTCCCCTCCAGTAATCTCCTGACTTAGCCTGTCAGCGTGCGAGTGGACAGATCTGGCTGTCCCCTTTTTGCTTGGCTTCCAGTGCTGCGACAATAGTCCGTATGGACGAACAGCCGCAGTCCCGGTTGAGCCTGGCGACAGTGGTTTTGTTCGCAGCTTTCGCCGGTCTTTTTATCGCGCAAATCTTCACCATCCGAAGCCTTCGATCGACAGAATCCAGACTAGCCGCGGTCCAAGCCGATCAATCCAAGGTTCGCGAGATGATCGACGGCGAGGTCGCCAAGCTGCACGAAGCAACCGCTCTGGCCGCCGCCACGTCTGCCGCCGAACGCCAGAAGGCCATCGACGAAGTGCGTGACGAGGTCGAAAAGGCTCGCCGGCAGGCCCGCGGCGTCGCCGGCAAGGTCAAGGAAGAGACCATGAAGAGCGTGGAAGACCTCGCCAGCCGGGTCAACGTGAGCGAATCCAGGCTGAAGCAGCACCAGGACACGGACGCGCGAGTGGCCACGGAGCTCACCAGCCTGAAGCAGGCCACCAAATCGGCGGAATCGACCCTCACCGACGTTTCCACCGAAGTCAAACAGGTCCGGACCGAAGTCGCCAACACGCAAGGCCAACTGGAGCGAACCATCGCGGACTTGAAGCGCACCACCGGCGACATGGGCGTGCTGAGCGGGCTGATCGCGACCAACGCCAAGGAAATCGACGCGCTCAAGCAGCTCGGCGATCGCAACTATACCGAATTCACGCTGTACAAGGGCAAGGAGCCGATCAAGCTGGCCGACGTTTCGATCCTGCTGAAGAAGGCCGACGTCAAATCCAACCGCTACACTTTGGAGCTCCAGGTGGACGACCGCAAGATCGAGAAAAAAGACCGGGAGGCGAATGAGCCCTTGCAGTTCTACGTGGGCGGCAGCCGCCAGCCGCATGAGCTGGTGGTGAACCAGGTGGGGAAGGACCTGATTGTCGGGTATCTGGCCACGCCCAAGGCGCCGGCCTCGCGCCCCTGACAGCGGGTGTTACACTAACGTTTTCTATGGCCATCAGTAAAGAATTGCTGGAAATCCTGGTTTGCCCGCTGTGCAAGGCGCCGGTGGAGTTGAAACAGGACCAGAGCGGCCTGAAGTGCGTCCAGTGCAAGAGGGTATATCCCATTCGCGACGACATCCCGGTGATGCTGGTCGACGAGGCGCGAATCGAAGAATAGACACGCGTGGCCTATTTGCTGGAGCGGCTGCCGTCGGGCTCGCGGATCGCCGTGATCCGTCTGCGCTCCCTGGGCGACTGCGTGCTGACGACTCCGGCGCTGGCGCTGCTGAAAGCACATCGCCCCGATCTGCGGATCGGCGTGGTGGTCGAGGAGCGGTTTCGGGCGGTGTTCGAAGGCACTCCGGATATCGGCGACGTTCTTCCTCCGGCGGCGCAAACGATAGCGAAGTGGCATCCCCAAATGGCCCTGAATTTTCACGGCGGATCCCGCAGCATGTGGCTTACGGCCACCTCCGGCGCCCAGATCCGGGCCGGATTCGCGCACCACGCTTACAGTTTTGTGTACAACGCGAAAATTCCCCGGGCGCAGGAGATCCTCGGTGAGGATCGCCGTGTTCATACCGCCGAACATCTCGCCTCCGCGATGTTCTGGATGGGCGTGCCTCGGACCGAGATCCCGCGGGCGCGGTTGAGCGCGACTCCAACGCCACTCACGGGCGCATACGCCGTTCTTCATCCCTTTGCGTCCGAGCCAGGTAAGACGTGGCCGGCGGAGCGCTTTCTCGCCGTCGCCGAACACCTGCGGGACAAAGCCGGACTTGAGCCGGTGTTCTTAGCCGGTCCGGCCGATGATTCTGGCGCGTTCACGAACTTCCGCGTGATCCGCAATGCTCCCCTGGCCCAAGTCAAGAGCCTGATGGCGGGCGCGCAGCTGTTCATCGGCAATGACAGCGGACCGGCGCACGTCGCAGCAGCCTTCGGCGTGCCGGTCGTGGTGCTGTTTGGCCCCAGCGATCCGGTCAACTGGGCGCCGTGGCGCACCGAAGCGCAGGTCCTGACCAACCCCAGCGCGATCGACCGGATCAGTGTTGAGGAAGTCATCGCGGCCGCCGATGCCTTGAAGGTGCGCGCGTGAGCGAACTCGGCCGGCTGTTGCGCTATTCACGGCCTTACACCGGCTTTCTACTGCTATCGGTGCTGCTCATGGGCCTGGTTGGCGCGGCCCAGGCGATGTCGCCCCTCCTGATCGGCGCAATCTTCGATCGCGTTCTGAATCCGACCTCCGCGGACGCGCCGGTGTTGCTGTTCAAGATCCCCATCTGGCAGCACGACGTCTACCTGCAGAGCTTCATGCCGTCGTTCATTCACAACATCTGGACGATGGTCGCCGTGGCGATCCTTACGGTCGTGGCGATCAAGGGATTGTGCGATTACGTCGCGAACTATCTGGTCAACTACGTCGGCCTCTCCGCGGTCACCGACCTGCGCCAGGACGTCTTCGACCGCGTGGTACGCCAGGACGCGCATTTCTTCGAGAGCAATTCGACGGCGCGCGTGATGTCGTCGATCATGAACGACCTCGAAAAGATCCAATTGGCGCTATCGCATATCCTGGCGGATCTTCTGCGGCAGAGCTTCACCGCCCTGGGCATGGCCGCCGTGATTCTGCGCACGGATTGGAAACTGGCGTTGGCCAGCCTGACGGTACTGCCTTTCGTGCTGGTGCCGACGGCCAAGCTGGGAAGGCGGATCCGGCGCAGCACTCGTCACGCCCAGGACGATACGGCGGAGCTCAACCAGGTACTTCAAGAAACGCTCAGCGGACATCAGGTCGTGAAATCCTTCGGCGCCGAGGAGATCGAATCCAACCGGTTTCGTGAGCACGCGGAGCGTCTGCGCCGAAGCAATCTGCGTTATGTGGTCCAGCAGGCCGTCGCGTCTCCTCTCATCGAGTTCCTGGCGGCCGTGACGATCGTGGCCCTGGTGGGTTACGCGCGCGACCAGATCAAAGCCGGCGCGATGACCACGGGCGACTTTGCGGGCTTCGTGGTCGCTCTCCTGATGCTGTACGAGCCGGTCAAGCGGCTCACCGGCATCCACAACATCTTCCAGCAGGCCCTGGGCGCGTCGCAGAAGGTTTTCGAGTATCTGGATCGCGATCAGCAGGTCCAGGAAAAGCCGAATGCCGCCAGGCTGGCGCGGTTCGAGAAAGCCATCGCGTTTGAACACGTAAACTTTCGCTATCCGACGTCACCCGAGGGGCTGGTGCTCGATGACATCGACCTGGAGGTCAAGGCCGGAGAAGTCGTGGCGCTGGTGGGGCCGAGCGGCGCGGGCAAGACCACGCTGGCCAACTTGGTGCCGCGCTTCTACGATGTGACCGGCGGGGCTATCAGCATCGACGGCAAGGATATCCGCGACCTGAAGCTGGCGTCCCTGCGCGACAAGATCAGCATCGTGGCGCAGGATACATTCCTGTTCAACGACACGGTGGGCGCCAACATCGGCTACGGGTTGCGGCACGCGACGCCCGACCAAGTGCACCAGGCCGCTCGCGATGCCCTGGCCGAAGAGTTTATCTTGCGCATGCCGCAGGGCTATGAAACCATCATTGGCGAGCGTGGGCTCAAGTTGAGCGGCGGCCAGCGGCAACGGCTCGCGATTGCCCGGGCTCTGTTGAAGAATGCCCCGATCCTGATCCTGGACGAAGCCACGTCGCATCTCGATACCGAATCCGAGGTGCTGGTGCAAAAGGCGCTACAAACTTTGATGGCGAACCGAACTGTAATCGTGATCGCGCACAGGCTTTCGACCGTGCGCCGGGCCGACAAGATCGTCGTGCTCGACCGCGGGCGCATCGCCGATACGGGCCGGCATGACGAGTTGGTGAGCAAGGGTGGCCTATACCAGCGCTTATACGAACTACAATTTCTAGAAGCCGACGTAAATCCATAAGATGGCTAATTCTCCCTTGCGCAGCATGACCGGATTCGCCCGCGCCCGGCATCCCTTAGGCGATGGCGAGCTGGTGGTCAGCGTGAAAACGCTGAATCATCGTTCGCTGGACGTGCATGTGCACGCTCCGTCGGTGGCCGATCCATTCGAGAATGCCGTGCGCGCGCTGGTCAAGAGCCGCCTGGCGCGCGGGCACGTGGAGGTTCGGATCTCCCTTCCGCCGGCTGCGACGAACGGGAACGCCGCGACATTGAACCGCACTTTACTCGAGGAGTATCTGGGGGCTTTTAACCAAGCGGCGGCCGAGCATGGTCTCGATACCAAGCCCGACCTGAACGCCGCCCTGCGGATTCCCGGGATGTTCGGCGAGTCTACCCAGGGCTCGGAGCTGCCCGCAGGAACCGAGGCTGCCATGCTGGACGCCTTGGGAGCCGCCCTCGACGAGCTCAACCAGTTTCGCGCGCGCGAAGGCGCCGAGATCGCCCAGGAAATGTCCGGGCACAATTCGCACATCGGCGTGCTTGCGGAGGAGATGGAAAAGATTCGAGCGGGCGCGCAGGAGGTTTTCCAGAACCGGCTCGCGGAGCGCCTCAAAGATCTCCTCAAGGGCGTGCAGATAGATCCCCAAAGACTGGCCCAGGAAGCCGCGATACTGGCCGATCGCAGCGATATCGGCGAAGAACTGGCCCGGCTGAAGATTCACGCAGGGCAATTGGCGGGACTGCTCGCCGCCGGCGGCGAAAGCGGCAAGAAGATCGATTTTCTGTTGCAGGAAATGAACCGCGAGACCAATACCGTTCTGTCCAAAACCAGCGGCGCGGGCGAGATCGGCCTTAAGATCACGGAGCTGGCCCTGGCCGCGAAGGCTGCTATCGAAAAAATCCGGGAGCAGTCGCTGAACCTTGAATAAAACGGCCACCTTGAATAAAGCCGCGGGAATGACGACCGTCTTCATAATTTCGGCCCCCTCCGGCTCCGGTAAATCGACGCTGGTAGGAGAGCTGATGAAGCGCATTCCGGAGTTGTGTTTCTCGGTTTCCTACACCACCCGCCCTCCGCGGGGCCAGGAAAGCGACGGCAACGAATACCACTTCATCACTCGGGCCGAGTTCGAGCAGCGGCTGGCGAACGACGAATTCCTGGAGTCGGCCGAAGTGTTCGGCAACTACTACGGGACCCACCGGAGCGAGCTGGATAGGGCCAAAGGGGCCGGTGCGGACCTGGTCCTCGACATTGATGTCCAGGGTGCGCGACAATTAAAAGGGCGAATAACCGAAGCGGTTTCGATTTTTATTCTCCCCCCGAGCCGGCAGGTTCTCGAAGAGCGTTTGCGAGCCCGGTCTCAGGACACGGAAGCGGTTATTGAGCGCAGGCTCAAGGAGGCCGCCGAGGAGATTCGGAATTATTCGCAGTACGACTACCTGCTGGTGAATCGGGAGGTGCAAGCTTCCACGGATACACTGGTGTCGATTGTAAGATCCGTGCGCAGCCGCCGCGACCGGATGGAGCAGCAGATTCGCCCGATTCTGGAGACTTTTGAAGATGGCCGAAACAAATCTTAAGCAGATCGCACAGAGCGTGATTCCCGACGATCCGGAGGCCAGCGCCTACCGGTTCATCATCGTGGCCGCCAAGCGCGCGCGGCAGCTGCAGAACGGGGCGCGCAGCTTCCTGCCCACCACGTCCAAGAAGCCTACCGTGATGGCCATGGAAGAGGTCCGCCGCGGCTTGGTCCAGTATGAGGACATCGCGATCGACCACATGTTCGCGCCGGCTCCCGAAGAATAAACTGGGTCGTGTTTGGTGACGAACATGCCGGTGACGACGAACGTTGCCCTGGGAGTCGGTGGCGGCATCGCTGCATACAAAGCGGCTGAGCTCGCCCGCGCCCTGATGGAGCGCGGTTTCTTCGTGCAAGTGGTGATGACTCGCTCGGCGGAGGAGTTCGTCCGGCCCCTCACGTTTGCCGCCCTCACGGGCCGCAAGGTGATTACGAACCTGTTCAGCGCGACCAGTGCGGAAGATACTCTTTCGAGTGCGATCGAGCACATTCGCGTGGCCCAGGAGAATCAGATCCTGGTGATCGCGCCGGCAACCGCGGATCTTCTTGCCAAGCTGGCCCACGGCCTCGCCGACGATTTCCTGACCACCACATATTTGGCGTTCACCGGGGCCGTGGTGCTCGCGCCGGCGATGAACACCAACATGTGGAACCACCCGGCCACGCAGGAGAATTTGCGGATCCTGCGCTCGCGCGGCCACGTCATCGTCGAGCCGGACGAAGGGATTCTGGCCTGCGGCATGGTCGGACCAGGCAGGCTGGCCGAACCGGAGGCCATCGCACAAATCGTCGCGACGGTGGCTCTGGGCGCCGCCAATAAGGCCACCGCCAAGCACGATCTGGACGGCGAAACGGTCCTGATCACGGCTGGGCCGACGCAGGAGCCGCTCGATCCAGTAAGGTACCTCACCAACCGGTCCAGCGGAAAGATGGGATATGCGCTGGCCGAGGCCGCAGCGGAACGAGGCGCCAGGGTGATCCTGGTTTCCGGGCCGGTGACGCTGGCCGCGCCCGCGCGCGTGGAGCTGATTCCGGTGCGAACTGCCGCGGAGATGCGCCAGGCGGTGATGGATCACCTGGAGCCAGCCACCATGGTCATCAAGGCCGCGGCCGTCGCCGATTATCATCGCGCGAATCCTCCGCAGCAGAAGGTCAAGAAAACCGCCGCGCGGCTTTCGCTCGAACTCGATCCGACGCCGGATATCCTGGCGGAGGTGGGCCGCAAGAAGGGTGATCGTCTTCTGGTCGGCTTCGCGGCGGAGACTCAGAACCTGGTCGAGGAAGCTCGCCGCAAGATGCAGTCCAAGAATTGCGACATGGTGGTGGCGAATCTCGTATCGCAACAGGGGGTCGGGTTCGAATCGGATGAGAATGAAGTAACGCTGGTGTTGCGAACCGGCGAAACCATTCCCGTCGAGCGCGCTTCGAAGATCTCTATCGCGCATCGGATCTTCGACGAGATGATGAAGCTGCGGTTGGCCCTGCACAGCGCCCAATGACTTCTGAGCAGCTACGGGAGAAACTAGAGTTTTACCGAGACCTCGGCGTGGACGAGATCTATCGCCGTGAATACGTGAAACCGGCAGTTGTCGATCCACCATCTGTTGTCCAAGGAGCTCCTTTGCCCGCTGCCTCTGTTGCCTTACCCTCTCTCGCGCCGGAAGGCGACACGCTCGCCAAGATTCGCCAGGACATTGGAGAGGACTGCCGCCGCTGCCGGCTGTGCGAGGGCCGGGCGAAGATCGTGTTCGGGTCGGGCAATGAGCAATCCGGCTTGGTGTTCGTCGGCGAGGGACCGGGGGCCGATGAAGACGCCAGCGGACTGCCGTTTGTGGGGCGGGCCGGGCAGTTGCTGACGCAGATGATCGAGAACACCGCTTCCAAGGAAGGCATTTCGATCCGGCGCCCGGATGTCTACATCTGCAACGTGGTTAAGTGCAGGCCCCCGGAGAATCGCGCGCCGCAGCCGGATGAAATGGAAATCTGCGGACAGTTCCTGTTCCGGCAGCTGATGGCGATCCGCCCCAAGGCGATTTGCGCGATGGGGTCGACCGCTGCCAAAGCAGTGCTCGGCACTAAGGACGGAGTCACCAAGCTGCGCGGCAAATGGCACAAGTGGCGTGACATTCCGGTGATGGTGACGTATCACCCTTCGTATTTGCTGCGACCCTACAATCAGGACGCGAAACGCGAAGCCTGGGAAGACCTGAAGAAGGTCCTGCACTTTGTTTACGATTAACAGGGTCTGCGATTAAACCCGCGAATGACTCGCTTATGACCGCGCGCCGCCGGTTCATCACCTTTGAAGGCCCGGAAGGCAGCGGCAAATCCACGCAGCTGCGCATGCTCGCCGAGCGCCTGCGCACGAGCGGGTTGGACGTCCTCGAAACTCAGGAGCCGGGGGGAACGCCGATCGGTGTCCAGATCCGGCACGTGCTGCTGGATGCCAAGAATCGCGAGCTATGCCCGACGGCCGAGCTGCTGTTGATGTTTGCGAGTCGCGCGCAAAACGTGGATCAGTTGATCCTGCCCGCTCTGTCAGCGGGGCGCACCGTGCTTTCCGACCGTTTTACCGATTCCACTCTGGTCTACCAGGGTGTCGGCCGCGGCCTGGGCGCCGATGTGGTCTATGAGCTGGATCGGATCGCTTGCCGGGGACTGGTTCCCGACCTCACGCTGCTGATCGACATCGACGCGGAAACAGGATTAGCGCGCGCGCATCGCCGCAGTGCTCGCACCGAGGATTCCGACACTCGGATGGAAGATCAGGACATCGGCTTCCACCGCCGCGTGCGAGAGGCTTATCGCCAGCTAGCCGCCGACGAATCCCGCGTTCGTCTGATCGACGGAAGCCAGACGCGGGAGGCCGTGGCCGAGCAAGTGTGGCAGGCCGTGAAGCCTCTTATCGGTACTTAGCGGTACCGCCCGCATAACTGGTGCCAACGCACGACAGCGAGGTCCCAGAACGCGCGTGCTCCGGTGAGCGCGCTGACCTTGGTCCCTTCCACGTTATCCCATCGCACCGGAACCTCGACCACTTTGAATCCGTGGATGCGGGCGATTAGCAAATCTTCGACGTCGAAGCCAAATCCGTCCAGCTGCTGGCGGGGAAAGATGACCCGGGCCGCATCGTTGCGGAACAGCTTGAATCCGCACTGGGTGTCGCGAAACGGGAGCCCCG
>JAIQFE010000059.1 GCA_020073445.1 Terriglobia bacterium | reverse complement strand
GCTGATGGCCCGTACCCACCAAAATGTGGCAGTGGTAGCGCTGGCGAATAAGCTGATTCGCATGGCCTGGGCGGTTTTGTGCAAAAACGAGCTATATCGCGTTCCGGCACTGGCCGCAGCTCCCTGAACTCAAAACAAGTGGAAGGATTTCCTGCCAGGTCTGCTGGCGGATAACGTAGATGGCACAACGGTCGAACCGGCGCTTTCTAAACCTGATATCGATAGAGGTCCTTCAAGACCGTCTCAGCTATATAGGAAGAGAGCGAGCGGACTCCATCATGGTCAGGAGCCATTGACTCCAACAAAGGCCGAATACATTGACGCAGACCCCATTGGCCATCCCGTTTTTCGCTTGCAATTCTGCGGCGGACCATACATACCGATAATACGTGATAACGGGCAACTTCCTAGAAGAGGGCCTGGGATCGACTCAATGCATCAGCCCGATTTCGAAATTACTGCCTCGACACGCGATGCCTACTTGAGTCCCGAGGCGACGTAGAGATCGGAGAGGCGTACGTTGTAGTTGTACGCGTATGCGCGGCCGTCAGGAGTGAGACGGAGGTACTCAACCTCGGCGACCGGTCGGGAGGGATGGACCTCCATGAAGGGCTCGCGCTTGCCGGTGAAGACGTTGAGGCTGTCGACAATGAACTCGGGCTGCGGAGCGGTGTTGGCCATCACGTAAATCGACTGGCTGTCGGAACGCCAACCCGTGGTGTATTCCTTCTTAGGATCTAAGCCCGGGACCGGTTTCGGCTCGCCGCCATCGATGGGGTATAACGCGAACCGGCCGCCGCCGGGAATCTGGCTGAGCAGCCATTTGTGGTCGGGGGACACGAACATGTCTTGGTCCGGAATACCTTCGGGGCAGACCGGACGAAGCACATTACTGCGTGCATCCCAGAAAAAGCAACGCCAGGATTTAAGATAATCCTTGCCTTTTTCCCAGCCGACGACAATGTACTGCTCGTCACCGACCCAACCAAGGGGCACTGCTAACGTTAACCCGGGAATGTTCATTGCACGTTCTTCCCCCGAGCCGGTGGGAACGAGCCGAAATTGGCGGTTAGTTCCGTCCACGACGGTGTAACCAGAAATCCACCTGCCGTCGGGCGAGAGAACGAAGGCGTGCCCGTCGCCGACGCGAACGGGCGCCGACCCATCGAGCTTGCGCGTGTAGATGCTGCCTTTCTGTCCGCCGGCTTCGCCGGTGACGCTGGCGGCGATCATGCTGCCGTCATCGGAGATGCCCGCCAGGATGCCCGACTCGAGAATAGAGAGATCACGTTCCGCTTTGTCGCTGGGGCCTTTGGCAAGAATGCCGAGCTCCGTGGATTCGGTGCGGAGGAGGACCCGGCCGTCACGAGAAATATCGAAGATGTTGGCATAGCCTGGGAACCGGTGGACCAGGCGCTTGTGCCCTTTGAGGTCGATTGCGTAGAGCGATCCTCCTTCATCGGGGTCGAAAGAACGGAACCAGATCTCGCTGCTGTCCGGCGACCACGAAAGGGCGGCGGCGTCGATTCTGACGGTTTGGCCGGAGACGACGCCGAGAATGCGCGGCTTGCCATCCGGAAGATCGATCACTCCGATGCCGACTCGCGAACCGCTGCTTGCATAGGTTGCGTAGGCGATGCGTCTGTTGTCGGGCGAGATGCGGATCGCGAAATACGGAGACTTGCCGGCAGAGGTGTATATGACTTTGCCGATTGGATACTCCAGCCGCGCCTTTCCATCGACAATGCGTTCGACCGCGAGCGACGACCCGTCGGGCGACCAATCCGCATCGGTGACGCCATCGAGTTGCGGTCGCATCTGCCCCCCGGAGAGAGAGCCTCGGGCGAGCGTGCCGGAGTTGTCATCCGGCGAAAAGGGAGGTTCGAGGAATGCGACTTCGCTATTGGAGGAGACCGCGAGCACTTTGCTTTCTTCGGGCAGATTGAGATCACGCGATTCGGGGTCGCCGGGAATAGCTAGGAACGTGTGGGACTTGGCGCCGTCCCACCAAGCGGTGTAGACCACGCTGTGGCCATCGGGGGAAAAGCGCGCGTTGCGGACCAGTCCTCTGCGGAACGTCAGTCGCTGGAATTGGGGAGGTTCGCGATGGAGGGTGCGGTCGCGGAAGTAAAATCCGGCGGCGAAAAGCGTCGCGGCGCCGATCACAGCGGTGGTGGCCCAGATCCAACGCTGGCGAGGTCGCGGAGCAGACTGGGTCCGTAGAGGCGCTTGCGCGCCAGAGAAGGTGGCGGTTCCAGAGATAGACCGAAGGGCAAAAGCGAGATCGGCGGCGGATTGGAAGCGCTGTTCGGGATTTTTTTCGAGACACCGGCGGGCGATGGTCAATAGAGCGGGCGGGACCGCATCGGCATCAGCGGGGTCCGGCGGATCGGCGTGGAGAATCGCGTTCATGGTCTCCACTTGGGATGCGGCCTGGAAGGCTCGGGAGCCGGTCAGCAGTTCGTAAAGGATCACGCCGAAGCTGAAGATATCGGAGCGATGATCCGTGTTGGCGCCGCGAACCTGCTCCGGCGACATATAGCCGACGGTGCCCATGACGGTGCCAGGCTGCGTAGCGGCCCCCATAGTGAGCGTGGCATCGGAGTTGCCGGCGAGGGTCTGCTTGGCAAGGCCGAAGTCCAACACCTTGACCGCCCCGGCGCTCGCGGTGAGCATGATGTTTTCGGGCTTAAGATCACGATGGATGATGCCGGCGCTATGCGCACCGGCCATGGCGTCAGCGATCTGCGAGGCGATTTCGGTGGCGCGGCGCGTGGTCACGCGCCCGCGATCCAGCAGCGAGCGCAGCGATTCGCCTTCGACCAGCTCGGAGACGAGGTAAACTCTGCCGTTTTCTTCGCCGAACTCGTAGACCGCGACGATATTGGGATGATTGAGCGCGGCCAGCGCCCGAGCTTCCTGTTCAAAGCGGGCTCGGCGGGATGGGTCGCGGGCGAATTCGGGCGGCAGGACTTTGAGGGCGACGTTGCGATGAAGCTGCTCATCGCGGGCCCGCCAGACTTCGCCCATGCCTCCTTCGCCAAGTTTGGCAAGTATCTCGTATTTGCCGAGACGGGAGCCGGTCACCAACACATCATAACCCGGCTCGCTCAAGTGAACCGCCTTCCGTCATGTAATGGGTACTCACCCTTCTTTCTTAACTCCTGAATGGTCGGTAACCCGGAAACGACCGTCGCCCGGGCTGTCTGCAGAAGAGGGTCTCAAGACCGGCTTATCAACGGGCTGATTTCACGCCCAGCGTATACCCGGTCAGACCTGGTATCGGAGGTACATCCTTTCGGAACACATGGGAACTGGCTGCTTTACTAACTCGGTTTGCTGTTGATGTTCCCCGCTTTTAGAGGTAATGTCCTCATGACGTAGCTACCGTAATGCCCATTAAAAGGACCTTTCATGAATGAGTTGATCGCGATTCAAAAGATCGCCGGGTGGGAGAAACTGAAGATGCTGGTGCTCGATAGCGTTTCCTCGCAGATTACTAAGCGCGTGTACAACATGGCGCCGGACGAATTCCTGGCCTGGTTCCAGCAGGCGCCGCGGCCCGGCTTCACCAAGGCCACCGTGAGCGCTTGGCGGGCATCGCTGGAGGCCCGCGGCCTAGGGTCCTCGTCAATCATCATCCGGATGTCCGCGATCCGTAAGCTGGCAGCGGAGGCGGCGGACAACGGGCTGCTGGCTCCCGAGTTGGCGGCCGGGATCAGCCGCGTGAAGAGCGCGAAGTCCGTGGGCGTCCGCACCGGCAACTGGCTGTCGTCGCGGCAGGCACAGGCGCTGCTCAGTGCACCCGGCACCACGACCACAAAGGGGCTACGGGACCGGGCGATCATCGCCGTTCTTCTGGGCTGCGGCCTCCGGCGATCGGAGGTAGCTGGGAGCGCCATCGAAGCGAGCAGAATCGCGGGCCACGCCAACGTAAGTATGACGGGCGACTACACTATCGCGCAGTTACAGAGACAGGACGAATTGACGCACGCCATCCAGGGCCGCATGGCCGACGCCCAGGAAAAGCAGAAAGAAAAAAGGTCAGCGAGCAATCTGGCGGACTAGTCGACACCGCCGCGTAACCCCTTCCTTAAAGCATGTCCGGTTCCAGCACTCAGAATTCCTCGGGCAGGTATTGGGAGCTGATGAACACAGGCAAGGGAATCGCGTCGTCTATCGTTATTCAGCTTTCCACTCCCGACCGGCGCGTCGATCCCAAGACGGGGAGCTTCCTCGCGGGTACTTACGCCTCTCCCGCATCGGAGGTTCCCCCTCGGTTTTCAGCTCTCTCTTTCGTCGATGCGCCCGGTATACGCTGGCTGGTTCATCAGGACTTCGAAGAACTTGGCGACGGTGTCCCGATGCTTGATTAACCTTCGATCATGCGCCGATATCGGGTGAACATGTTATTTCGAGGGCTGCTTACGAAGACCGCCATACATCAATTCTTCGGCAAATTCCACGCACTTGAATTCCAGTAACTGCGCGTTCTTTTCCACGTGGCGGTAGAGCGGATAGCTGATCTTCCATGGCTTCGAGAAGACGTTCTTGTCTTCGATAGTGGCCTCGTAGAGCATCGTATCGGCGCTACGGGGGGTGTAGCGCTCCACCACGTGCAGAGCATCGCTGTGGAAGTTTCCTGCGCGGTCGAGCCAGGTCTGGTCGTTCATGCCAGTCACATCGATCACCAGCGTGTCGCCTTCCCAGTGGCCCGCCGACCAACCCATCCAGCTGTCGGTGGGCGCCGGGCCCGGGTTGTTCATGTTGATGGTGCGCACAGCGCCGGCGTATTCGTAGGTGAAGAGGATCACGTCCTTCGACTCGGTGATCTGGAAGGGATACGGCATGTAGTTGGCGCGCGGCACGCCCGGCATGTAGCACTTCAGCTCTGGGTCCAGTTTGGCGCGGCCATCGAAGTTTTTCTTCTTCTGTTCGAGCGCGGCAGGCAGGTATGGAATCTCTTCACCTTCCACGATCCCAAGGCCGGGAGGCTCGGCCCCGAGGGCTCCCAGAGCGGCCACAGTGCCCGGTCCAGCGGCGTGTCCCTGAATGTCCCAGTTGGCGGCGTTCATGGCCTGCCAGATGCCGTTCAGGTTGGGGTGGCCATAGCCATCGCGCGGAGCCTTGTACGCATTCGTCTGGGCCAGCGCCGGGAGGGCGGTTAGCAGTAATGCGGGGAGTAGTTTCATAGCCTTATTCAACGACCAGACGAGAGATTGGCATACATCTTGGAATCGTCGATGGTGATTTCGATTTCGAAGGTGGGCCACGGAACTTCTCGGTGAGGTGCAGAACATCGCCGCCCACCTGCCCTGCACCACGACTTGGAGTCTAAAAGAATTCCTACCCAACGATCTGCGGAATCAATTCGCCGGCGACGTCCGTTAACCGCATGTCGCGGCCATTGTATCGATACGTCAGTTTGGTATGCTCGATGCCCAGCAAAGCCAGTATCGTGGCGTGCACGTCATGATAGGAGATCGGCTGTTTTTCCGTCTTGTAGCCGATTTCATCGGTCGTTCCGATCGACTGGCCGCCCTTGATGCCTGCACCAGCCATCCAGATCGTCATCGCGCCCGGGTTATGGTCGCGGCCTACGCCATTCTCCGAGAGAGGCATTCGGCCGAATTCGGAGTGCCAGATCACCAAAGTCTCATCCAGCAGACCATGCGCCTTCAGATCTGTCAGCAACCCCGCGATGGGCAAGTCCGTTTCCTTGGCATGGAGCGAATGGTTTTCCTTCATGCCGGCGTGAGCGTCCCAGGTATCCTTATTTTGGACGCCCAACCCGCCTGAAAAGAGCTGCACGAAACGGACGCCGCGCTCCACCAAACGCCTCGCCATCAGGCATTGCTTACCAAATGGCGCGGTGATTTCTTCGTCCAATCCGTACAGCTTTTTGGTGGCGTCCGACTCCCTGTTGATGTCTACGGCTTCCGGCGCGCAGCCCTGCATCCGGTATGCGAGTTCGTAGGAGGAGATCCGTCCCGCCAACTCCGAACTGCCGGGATAGCGCTCTGCGTGGATCTCGTTCAACTTCGCCAGCATATCGAGGCGAAGGCGCTGCTGATCCGCAGTCACCCCGGCAGGCCGCTTCAAATCGACAATCGGATTGTCAGCGGCTCCGAATGGAGTGCCTTGAAACGTGGAAGGCAGGAAGCCCGATTGCCAGTTGTTCGCCGCGCCGAGCGGGCCGCCGCGCGCGTCTTGCAGCACGACGAATCCGGGCAGGTTCGCATTTTCCGACCCCAGACCGTAGGTGATCCAGCTTCCCATACTCGGATAACCCATGCGGAGCTGCCCGGTCTGCATCTCGTAGGTCGACTGCACATGGTCGTCGGACCTTCCCCACACCGAGTGCACAAATGCAATCTCGTCTACTTTCGACCCGATGTGCGGAAAGATCTCCGAGACATCTTTTCCGCATTGTCCATACTTCTGGAATTTGAAGATGCCCGGCATGATCGGTCCCGGCCGGCCGTCGTGGACGCGGACATCGCCGGTCAAAACCTGGCCCGCGTATTTTTCCAACGCAGGCTTATATTCAAAGGTCTCCATCTGGCTGACCCCGCCGGTATTGAAGATCGAGATGACGGCTTTCGCGCGAGGCTTGAAATGCGGAGCCTTTGGCGCAAGGGGGTTGCCGCCGATCGGTGCCGCCGCACAAACGTCGATTGGCGCCTTCTGCGCAAGCAGTTTTTGATTGAAAAGCATTTGAGCGAGGGCGAGCCCACCGATGCCGCCGCTGGACTGAAACAGAAAATCGCGCCGAGACCAGAAAGTTTTCATTTTGGTTACCTTGTGTATAAGAATTCGCTCAGATTGAGGATGACGTTCGTAAAGTCGACAAGCGAGCCCGATAAGATCATGTCGGTCGCTAATGAGAGTTCCCGTTCTGTCGGTGGTCGCGTCAGCGCGATCCGGTAGGCCAGATCGACCTGCTTGGCCACGTCATTGCCCGCCTCTTTTTTGACCCGGTCCGCGAACATTTGCGCCTGGCGGAGGACGAAATCATCATTCATCAGCTGCAGCGCCTGCGTCGGCACCGTCGATACGTACCTGGCTCCGAAGGACTGGCTCATGTCGGGCAAGTCGAAGACCTGCAGCATAGGAGAGGGAAGCGTGCGCTTCTGGTATATATAGATGCTTCGCCGCCACACGTCGGGGCCGTCTTCCTGATTTCTATAGATGCCGCGAAACAGCGTCTTGATAAACGATTCATCGACGTGCGGGAAGATTGCCGGACCGCCCATCGTCAAATCGATAGAACCTGCCACGGACATGATGTTGTCGCGGATGATCTCGCCTTCGAGTCGCTGAATCCGGTACCGCCACAGGTACGTGTCTTCGGGATCATTCTTCGCGCTGGCGGCATCGTCATACTCCGATGCCATTTGATAGGCTTCCGACGTCATGATGAGCCGCTGCATCTGTTTAATGCTCCAGCCCTTGTTCATGAATTCCACAGCGAGCCAATCGAGAAGTGCCTGATTTGTGGGCTGCTCACCCATCTTGCCGAAATTGTCCAGCGTGGGCACGATCCCTTTTCCAAAGTGGTGCTGCCAGATGCGATTGACGATGACCCTCGCGGGCAGCGGATTGTCTCGTGAGATCAGCCATTCCGCCAGCGCCAGCCGGCGTCCCGATGTCCGGCCGTCAGCGGGTGGAAGCTCTGTGGGTGGATTCCCCTCCGTGATCACGCTGAGGAAACCGGATTTCGTGGGATATGCCTTGCTGTCCGGATCGCCGCGCATCAGGAAGTACGACGGCGGGACCTTGTAGTTTCCTTTGCCAGGTCCCAACTCGAGGAATTTCCCGGCCCCCACGTACTCAAGTTCGCACTTCGGACAAGCGCCCTCGTTACGGTCTCCGTAGCCCAGCTCTACGCTGCGCCAATCGCCATCGGTAACAATCGACGCCATCGGAAGCGGGGCCGGCTTTTCCGCATTCAGAGCGGCGATCTGATCGTTCAGCGCTTTCTTTTTCGCCGCGTCTTCGGAACTCATGATCTTGTCGGCAGCAGCGGTTGAGCGCCCGCCGCCCGACTCGAGCACCTGGATTGCGATCAACTTCTCACCAGGCGTCCGTTCGCTTTCCGGCTTCTCGACGGCGCGAACCACTTCCGGCGGATACTTCTTCCGAATCTCTTCCAACGCGAGCTTGTCGTGGTAGGGCTTGTCGATTTCGTCGATCTGATCCTTTAAAGCTGCAACCTTGCCAGCGATTTCGCTCATCTTTCTCATGTAGGCATCCGCTTGCTCGCGGGGTCCCAGCGGATAATCGGTCTCCACGTAACCGAAGATGGACGCTTCCATCGCGTAGTAATCCTTCTGCGTGATCGGATCAAACTTGTGGTCGTGGCAGCGCGCGCATTGAACGGTCAGCCCAAGCATGCCCTTGCCAACCGCGCCAAGCACATCGTCCAGGTAGTCGTAGCGTCGTGCCGGATTGGCGTGTTCGTGATTCCGGACGCGAGGACCCGCGCGCAGGAAGCCCGTGGCGATCAGGCTGTCATCGGTCCTGTTGGGAATCTCGTCGCCGGCGATCTGTTCCTTAATAAAAGTGTTGTACGGCTTATCTTCATTGAAGGCCTTGATGACGTAGTCTCGATATCGCCACAGGTTCGGCTGGTCCGTGTCGTTCTCGTAGCCGCTCGAGTCTGCATAGCGTGCGGCATCCAGCCAGTGACGGCCCCATCGCTCGCCGTAGTGCGGCGACGCGAGCAACTTGTCGATCAATCGTTCCCAGGCGCCCGGAGCAGGGTCGTTCATGAAGGCGGCGATTTCTTCAGGCGACGGAGGCAAACCGATCAAGTCCATATAGGCCCGGCGAAGCAACGTGAACCGATCGGCCTTCGGCGCTGCCTTCAGACCCTTTTCCTGGCGGGCTTTCTCCAGAAAGCGGTCGATGGGATTCGAAAACGCTCGCGCAACGACGGGAACCGGAGCCTGGACCGGCAACTTGAAGGCCCAGTAATCGCGGGCGCCGGGAGGGAGTTGAACGTTTTCCAAAGCCGCGAACGCGGTGGCCGGGTCGGGCTGAGTCTTTGCTCCGACGGCGCTGGCATCCCAGTGAGCGCCCTGATCGATCCAGTTCTTGATGGCAGCAATCTGCCCGTCCGTGAGTTTACTGCCGCCCAGAGGCATTGCCGGTTTATCCAGACCGGCGACCATGCGGTAGAGCCTGCTGTCCTCGGCTTGTCCCGGAACAATGGCGGACCCGCGTGCGCCGCCCCGCAGCGCGCCTTCGAGAGTGCTCAAATTGAGCCTGGAACTCTGCATCGACGGGCCATGACAGCTCCAACAGTTTTGCTCCAGTAACGGCTGGATGTCTTTGCTGAAAGATATCGGCGTCTGAGCATTCGCCCGCGTCACGCCTCTGTTGAAGCTGACGGCCGCTAGACAGATGACACATGCCAAACCCAGTTTCTTGGTCAACTCGTCCTCCTACTGTACGGACCAAGAATGGACCTCTGGTGTGAATGCTACGTGAAAGTATCTTGAAGAATGACTTACATCTACTTGCACGTACATTTTCGCACCTGTCACCGCGCGCAAGTTACAAGCCGAAGTACGTCGCCGCTCATTGCAGCCTTGACGCGCTTTGGCGTTATGGCATGAGTTGCATCACGCTATTCGTGTTACGTTCACGCAGCATTAACATCACTGCTCTATTCTGGCTATTCCAACGGCGCGCGAGTTCGACTTCGGAACTCGGCACGCTCCGCCATTTCAGAAGGGAGGCTTCGGATGAGCCATCACCTGTTCGCTTCAACTGCCGCCGCGGTGTCCGCGTGGGTAGTGCTCTTTGCACAAACGCCCGCCTCCGGGCAAATCGTGCCGGCCGCCACGAAAACAGGCAACACAACCGCCGGCGCAAAAAAGGCTTGGACGCCGCCGCATACCCCCGATGGCTACCCCGACCTGCAGGGATATTGGACCAACAACACCCTTACGCCCTTGGAACGGCCCAATGAACTGGGCGTCAAAGAATTCTATACCGAAGCGGAATTGGGGGACCTGATGAAAAAAGATCAGACTCGCGTCGCGCTCAATGAAGAGGAGGGCCGCCCGACGGAGCCGGGAACCACTGCAGACGTACATTACGACTACACCCAATTTGCGTTGGACCGCGGCCAAGCCAAGCTCTCCTGGAATCGGCGGACCTCGATGATTGTGGGGGAGCGGGGGACCTTGCCTCCGATGCTGCCGGAAGCGCGTAAGAGAAACGCCGATATCGCCGCGAAGAACCGGGGACATGAACTGGATGGGCCGGAGAACCTTTCGCTGAGCTCGCGTTGCATCGTTGTCAACCAGGAGTCCGTGCCTATGCTCTCGGGCGGCTACAACAACAATCTGCAGATTGTCCAGGCAGCGGGAGTTGTGGCCATCATGAACGAGATGAACCACTCCGTCCGGATCGTCCCCATTGACGGCCGCCCGCATCCATCCGCCGACATACGCCAATTCAAAGGCGACTCCATCGGCCATTGGGAAGGTAACACCCTGGTAGTGGACTCCACCAACTTTACTGCCCGCAATCCCTTCCACGGATCCGGCGACAAGCTACACGTGGTCGAACGTTTCACGCGCGTCGACGCAGACACGATCGTATACCGATTTACAGTAGAAGATCCCGAGACTTGGGACCAGCCGTGGACTGCGGAGACGGCTTGGTCCAAAGTGGACGGACCGATCTTTGAATATGCCTGCCACGAAGGAAATTATTCACTTCGCAACACGCTGCATGGCGCTCGCGTGGCTGAAGAGCAAGCGGCGCAGAAGAAGGCAGGTAAGTAGGTAAGTCCAACGGGTAGGCAAACGGGGATAGGGGCATCGATGAGAACAAGATTATTGGTTGTTATTAGCAGTATCGGCATGTCGCTGGCGGCGGCGCCGCTCTGGGCACATCACGCCTTCTCCGCCGAATTCGACGCGAGCCGGCCCGTGAAGCTCAAAGGAACAGTCACGCAATGGGAATTGGTGAATCCCCACTCCTGGCTTCACATCGACGTGAAAAACGAGGACGGCACTGTCACCAACTGGATGATCGAGGGTGGAAGCCCGAACGCTCTGCTCAGGCTGGGCGTCACCAAAGGGTCCCTGCCGCCCGGAACCGAAATCGTCGTGGAGGGCTATCAGGCGAAGGACCGAGGGCCCATTGCGGTCGGCAAGAACATCACGTTTCCGGATGGGAAGCGCATGCTCCTGGGCAGTTCGGCACCGCCTGACACGGATAAGAAGTAAGCCCCACAATCCGTGCTTCACGTCCCGGAATGAGCGCGACACAGGAACGAATGCGATCCAGAAGAGACTTTTTGACGTCTACCGCGGCAACACTCGCCGGTACGGGTGGCGTAAACATCCTGCGTGGCTTTCAGACCGCGAGCGATACCGGATTGCAAAGAACAGTAGTCGTCATGTTCGACGGCTTCGGACTCGATTACTTCGAGAACAGTAGCGCGCCAACTCTGCGCCGCTGGCAAAAGGATGGTCTCTACAAGCGCGTGAAAGGTGTGATGCCCTCGGTCACCAACGCCAACAACGCTTCTATCTGCTGTGGCACATTCCCGCGAGTTCATGGAATCACCGGCAACTCCTACTTAGACACACTAACCGGTCATGAAGAGTATATGGAGGCTGCGAATCTTCTTCAGGCCCCAACACTGTTTGAGTATGCCGCGAAGCGGGGAGTGAATTCTGCCCTGCTTTCCAGTAAGAAGAAGACGATCTCGCTTCTCAGCAAGGGTACATCCCTTGCATTGACGGCCGAAGAACCGCCCGAAGAGTGGGTGAACCGGTTAGGCCCTGCTCCGCCAATCTATAGTCGCGAGATCAATTACTGGCTCATGCGCGCAGCCATTCATGTACTCAGGAATCGGCCAGAAATCGGGTGTCTGTACGTTCACACGACTGACTACCCGATGCACACGTGGGATCCGGCTGCGAAGGAATCGCAGGAACATGTGGGAATGATCGATGATCTACTGGGACAAGCTTGCACCGCTGCTCCCGACGCCGCCTTCTTGCTCACGGCTGACCACGGGATGAACCATAAGCGAAAGTGCTACGACTTGGATAAGACGCTTGCCGGTATGGCCCTTCCGATCCGAGTCTCGATCTCAGCCGAGCGAGATCGCTATCTGCAGCATCATCAAGGTTTCGGTGGCGCAGCATGGGTGTACTTGAACAACGCCGCCGACAGCGATAAGGTAATCCGTGCGCTCTCTTTCCTTCCGGGCGTTGAGTCCGTCCTGACTCGCGAAGCTGCCGCATCGCGATACTCACTGTACTCCTCCCGGATCGGAGACATTTGCGTTTTTGGAGACCGGTATACGGTGTTTGGGCAACTGGACCAGGCAAGCATTGATTTGCCGGATACATATCGCAGCCACGGGTCTACGTCTGAAATTGATATCCCATTGTTTGCGTACAACGCGAAGAGGCTGCCGCCCGCGAACTACTTCGAGCGCAATCTGGATCTAACCCGGTGGCTTTATCGCGTCTAAAGCGCTGCTCTTGGGCTTTACACGGTGGCTTCGAAGTGTCTCCAGTCGCGGGCCAGTGTGAGGCTCGGATGAAGGAAAAGTACACGGCGGGATAACTGGAGGTAGAAGAATGAAAACGAAACTGAATCTCTCTCGTGCAGTCTGCCGGGTGGTGGTGGCTGGTTTGTTGCCGTGGGCTTGCGTAATTGCAGCCGAGCCAACTCGCACGGTGATTCTCGTGCGCCACGCCGAACGGGCCGGCGGCAACGATCCGTCGGTGGGGATTAATGAAGCAGGGCGGTGTCGCGCCAAGGTTTTGGCCGGGATGCTATCTGGCGCGAAGGTGAGGAGCATCTACACTAGCGAGGTCGCGCGCACTCAGCAGACGGCCGAACCGCTTGCGCAAAGGCTCAGTATCACGCCTGAGATGGTTCCGGCGAGGGACATTGACGCCTTGGTGGCGAGACTCCGGGCTCGCACAGAGGAAGGGACTGTTGTGGTCGTGGGCCATTCAAACACGATTCCCGCAATCGTTGAACGGCTGAGCGGCGAAACCGAGCCTGCCATTGGTGAGGGTGAGTACGACCGTATGTTCGTGGTGACTCTCATCGGTCGAAACCAAGCTAGTGTCGTCGTGCTCAGATATCCGGGTTGTGTGCAATAGACGCGCATACTATCTTCGAGATTCACCCGCATCTGGTAGGGATCACGAACTAACGGCCACCGGGGATGTTGTGGCGTTTTTCTAGGTGCAGCTAACCCGATTCCGCCTATTTTCGAGGGGACGTCGAAGCAAAGCTGACGAGTCCTTCTTTCTGCTCACCCTCAGTAATCATCCATGGTCTGGCGTCATCCGTCCGTAACGATAAGGTGATATGTTTACGAAGTTAATGTCCACCGATCCCGTTCATGCGAGCCGATTGGCCTGCTCCAGGCGTGCGCGGCGAACTCGACACATACAACAAACCGTTCGTTTCATTGCGACGATACTGAGCGGCATATTCGGAAGAACAGCGATCTGGCTTGTCTTGACTGTTGCTCTCGCTACCCTGTCGATGGCAGTTCCGCAGGAGTTGCCCGAAGGCGAAGGTAAGAAACTCCTCGAAGAGCGGTGCGTCAGCTGCCACAGCCTGAAACCGGTGGTCAGCCTGAGACAGAACCAAGGTACGTGGAAAAAGCTGGTCGTCAAGATGGTGGGACTCGGCGCCCAGTTGGACGACAAAGAGGTTGATGTAGCAACCGGCTATCTGGCGAAGTACTTCGGTCCCGAGAGTCCGGCTCCGGCCACAAAGCCGGATAGTCCGGAAGACAAGATAGCCAAGCGGTACATCGAGGGCATTTGCTCCTCCTGCCACGACGCCGCGTTGATCCGTTCTACTGAGGCGACGAAGCAGGAATGGTTCGACATCGTCACGAGAATGAATGGCCTAGATGCCGGCGTGTCCCAGAGAGACGTCGACCTTCTGGTGGATTATCTGGCGAGTAAGTACGGACGCAAATAAACTTAGGGCGAATCGCGCCGGCGATAACTTTCGCAAAAGGGCGGTTTTGCACAAATAGTCCGTTGTGAGCGCACCGTGCGGGATAGCACAACACAAAAGACGCCTAACTATACAGCCATCGGCCGAGCTGCCAATTGTAATTGAAACTTCTTCAAGGGAAAGCCGGGCCTGGGCGTTGGGTCAGGATCGCTTCTACGCCCTTGAGCCCAGATAGCGTTTTGAGATACCGCGTCGAGGTCTTGCGAACGGTTGCAGTAAACCCACGAAACGCCGCTATGCCCGCGATGGTGCTTGGGGTATTTATTGGCTCGACTGAAATGGCGATGCGAATTGGAGTACCGCGCTTGGCGCAGGCTTTCTCCAGGTCCCAGCAAAGCGTCTTGTGATTCATCCCGTGATCCGCAGTCAGCAGGAACGCGGCGTCCGGAGCGGCCGCAGCCGCTTCGCCAAAAAGCTGGTCCAGACGAGCAAGACGTTCCTTGGACTCCTTCGCCTCGGTCGTTCGGGGGGCCAGTTATGCATCGGATAAGTGGATGTACAGGCAGCCAAGATCGCGCCGGTTCTTGAGCAAATCGATTGCGGCCGCCATGAGCCAGTCATTGATTTCGCGACTGTATATGTCCGGAGCGGGGCCGAGCCGCCGTACCCAATCCTGGGTGGGTGTTTCCGCCGATGGAATCGGATCGGCGCCGGGCGACAGCAGGGTTATCGTCTTCTTCTTACAAGAGCTCGGAGCGCCCTGACGGATTGGTCGGCCCTTCGTGGTCTTCCTGACGAACGCCACGGGCTACCCCCAGTGGTAGGACAACACGGTGACCACCGGGATGCCGCCAGGGACCTAGTGCAGGGATCCATCCTTCCTCAGAAGGATAATCGCAATGCTACTTGGATCTGGCGCGCTGTGCCGTTGTTAATGTACTGGCCCACGGTGGAGCCCAACAGTCCAAAGGATGAGCTGGCGGATGTGGTGGTGAATGCTTGACCGGGCTGAAGTCCGGAGCCGGCGCTCGCAGGTAGCCCGCCGCCAAGATTCGCAGTCGGATTCGAGAAGTTGGGATGGTTCAGGAGATTGTAAATCTCGCCGCGCAGCTCCAGGTTGACGCGCTCGGTGACCGGAAACCTTTTGGCGACGCTGGTGTCCAGTTGCGCAAAGTGGGGGCCGGTTAACGCGTTGTAGCCAAGGTTTCCGTAAGTTCCGGCTCTGGGCACGGAGAAAGCCGCCGGATTCAGCCAAAAACCGTTCGAAGTGTGCACGTAGGGGTCCACGCCCGGGACCACGTCGGGACGTTGCAGACCGCGGGATTGTCCGCCGCCAGGAACATTGATAACCGCAGTGGTTACCGCATGGCCCCCCGACGCAACCGGGTTGGTGGTGTAGTTTCCGGTGTTCGGGTTGTAGTAAACCACATTGTTGCGTTGCATCAGAACGTTGATGGGCAGACCGGTGTGAAAGCTCAGGTTGCCTCCCAGGCCCCACCCGCCAAGGATTGCATCCGCAAGCCTGCTTCCACCGAAATTCACCTTCTGTCCCCGGCCAAAGGGCAACTGGTAGAGGGCTGAGCCGTTCAACACATGCCGCATGTCAGAGCCGACATTACCTACCTGCGATGCAAAGCTATAGTTGTTTTCCGATGTCGTGGCCTCGTTCGAACCGCCCGAAGTGCCGATATTGTGACTCCACGTGTACGAGAGGCTTCCCGTCAAGCCTTTCGCGAAACGGTGGTTCAACCCCACCTGAAGCGCGTTGTAGTGATTGGACCCGAAAGTAGTCTTTACGTCGAATTCTCCGAATTGGTTACCGAACTGGCGAATAGTGTTTGCCACACCGGTGGTCGGGTCAGTGGTCACGCCGGTGATCAGATTGCCGATGGTGCGTTGAAACTCATTACGCCCCTGGCTTCCGACGTAGGCCACCGTCAACACGGACTGATCCGGAAGTGTCTGTTGAATGGACGCCGAATAGGACAGAATCTTTTCCGGCAGATTGTAACCGGAAGCGTAAACGCGCGGCGTGAACTGCGCGTTGGGGCTGGTGGGATCAAAGGCCGCGATGAGCGTTCTGGGGTTTACCGGATAGGAAATTCCGGACGTCAGCTGGATGGCGGCGGAATCGTTGAGGATCTGCTGGAACTGGTCTTCTCCCTGGCCCGGGCCGTAGTAATACCCCGCGCCGACACGGAAAACAGTCTTATCGTGGAAACGCTGGGGGGACCACGCGAGTCCGACACGGGGACCAAAGTTCCGTTTGGACGTGCGGAAACCCGGATCACCGGAAGCGTTTATCTTACCGGTGTCGGGATTCACCGAGACGATCATATTGTGGGCTTCGAACAACGGCGAGAAGTAATCGTAGCGCAGGCCCGCATTTATCGTGAAGTTCGGCTTGATCTTCCATTCGTCCTGAAAAAATCCTCCGATGAACCATTGCTGGGCATGACGCACTCCGGTAGCCCCGTTGAAGAAGATGCTTGGATCGCTAACCGTGCTGGTGATGTTTACCTGGGAAGGAACGTTCGCCAAGAAGTTCTGGACGTTGGTGAAGGTGTACGCTGTGGCGCCAAGTTGGTCGATGTAGTAGCCACGCGGATTCCATTCCATGCCGGCTTTGAAGTTATGCGCCCCGTGCGTCCAGGACAGGTTGTCGATGTACGTGAACTCGTATGCTGTTTTCGGGATGCCCTGCGTGATCGGAGTCGACCCGGCTCCCCTCGGCGTGACGATGCCGGTCGCGCCAGACTGCGCCGCTCCGCCGATGCTGATCAGCACATTGGACAGATCCAGCCCCGGAAGCGTCACGCCTTGCGTGAGCGATCCACCCTTGTAAAGGTTAATGCCGAACTTTAGGTCGTTGACCATGGTGGGGCTGATGACGGTGGTGAGATCGGCAACTCCGTTCTGCGCCGTCTGGGGGCTGGAACTACCGCTGCCGCTGACATCGCTGGGGGTGAAGCTGCTTCCCTGCTCGCGGCCGAAGCGCACATAGACGGTGTTGGAGTCGTTAATGTGATAGTCGAAACGGGCACTGCCGAAGTTTTCATTGACTGAAGAGGCCAACGTCTTCTGGACCCGATCGAAGTACGGGCTGGATGTCGGGCCCGCATTGCCGACCGGGAACGCAGCCAGAAGCGGCTGAATCGCCGGAACCGCTTGCGCGCGCGCAAACGCGCTGAGTGTGTCTTCGCTAAAAGGAACGTAAACGCGTTGATACATGTTCTCATTACTGAGGAAGAAGAATAACTTGTCTTTCTTAATGGCGCCGCCCAGCGATCCGCCGAACTGATTCAAGCGCAGAGGCGCCTGTTGCTGGAGTCCCACCGGGTTGAAGTAGTTTCGGGCGTCGAAGTAGTTGTTGCGTACGTACTCGAACAGACCGCCGTGCAGTTCGTTGGTGCCGGTTTTGGTGACGATGGTGATTTGCCCGCCGGATCCGCGGCCATACTCGGCCGAATAGGTCGTCGCCTCGACTCGGAACTCCTGAACATTCTCAAGACTCTGGGAAAGCCGATATTGGGTTGAGTTGTCCCCGGCGTTGTTCGGACTGTCATCGACCACGGAGCCCGCCTGAATACCGTCGTAGCGAAGGGTATTTTGCTCGGAGGCGCGCCCGGAGAAACGCATATCGTCGAACGTTCCACTGCCGCTGCTGCTTGCGCCCGGTACCAAAAGGTAAAGCCGCGACATGAGCCGCCCGTTCAAAGGCAGATTGGCTACTTCCCGTGAGCTGACGTTGGCCCCGATACTGGCTGAAGAAGTTTCGACCTCCGCCAAACCGCCGGAGGAAACCGTTACGCTTTCCTTCACGGTCGCCGGTTGAAAGTGAAGATCGAGCGTTCGCTCCTGGCCGACGGACAGCGGAAGGTCCGAGACCACCGCATCGGCGAATCCCGGGGCGGATGCTGTGATGGTATAAGTTGCGGAGAGCAGTCCATCCACTACATAGCTTCCATCAGGTCCGCTCACGATCTGTCGCTTCGCCTCCGTCGTCCGGTTCAGGACCGTAATCGTCGCGCTCGGAACGGACGCCCCAGAGGGATCTAGAGCCCGGCCGGCGATGCGCCCCCGGTCGGATTGCGAGAAAGCTACAACTGTTAAGGCCAGAAAAGAGAGAAGTGTTTTCATTTGCTCGTTTGCTCGTGTTGTGATGGACTAAAGCGGATCACAATAAGGCTATCCGCCGCGAGTTGCAATCCGGTGAGACGGCTGTTTCAAGATCAACAACCGTGCACGGATCGAGCAAGTTTTATGGTTTCGTAACACTACCTACGTATACGAATGGTCATACCGGCTGCGCGATTTCGCCGCTGAGGTGGCGCGACTGCTTTGGGAAAGAGCGCATCCGCGCGGGAAATGAATTTACTTCCGTGGCTCGCGGTCTGGCGCTACGGGCCGCGGAACGAACCTAACGGCCGAATCCCACCAGCCCATCCCGATAGTTGATCGTGAGGACTGCCTTACTGACCACGGAGAATCCGACGATCCCAGATATCTCGACCCCTTCTTGCCGGCTCATCTCCGTAAAGTCGAGGGACACCGGGTTGAAATCGGCCAGCTGCGCAGCCCCCACCTCAAGCCTCATCGGTCGCGAATGCGACACTCCATCCAGCGGCCCGCGAGCACCGAGGAGATGGGTTCGGCCACCTGGCAGCCGGTTGGCGACTTCCTGGGAGACGGCACTGTAGGTCGACCCGCTATCCAGCAGGAAATACCCATCCTGCTGGCCATCGCTCTTCAGGCTATTAAGGGTTGCACGCAGCAAGAGGAGATGGCCAACGCGGTACGCGGGAGCAAGATGATCGCAAGATGCGCAAGCCGGCCCATCATGAGAAAGGCCCTCGTAGTCAAGCCAAGGATCGCCAGACCAGACGGAAGACTCCGCTCGCCTACTAAAAGGACTCAACTCCAGCACGTGCGAGCGCGCGTCCAAGCGGATCAGGAACTCCTGGAACACATTGGCTCCGATAATTCCGTCTGCTCCGGGCGTAAGAGCCGCATCGGAAATCTGGAGCACACAATCTTGCAACCGAAAATCCTCGATCTCGACGGTCTGCGCAACAGCGACCAGTGCATTCGCCGGCTCTTGCTGTCCAAGGCCGGTGATTTGCGATCGAGTCAGAGTCTCCAGTCCTAGATTTCGCACAGCCTTGCTCGTGAGAAGAATGCCATCGGCCCCGGTATCCAGAATGAGACGGAGAGGTTTTCCATGATTAATGCTGGCTTTGAGCAAGACGCCGCTGGTCTGGCCGTTGGGCGCTATGAAGGTTTCCAGCGGAAGCTTGTAGTCGCGATAGGAGCTATCCAGTGCCGCCAGCCTGCGTGCGCCAAGCCGCTTCTCCATCTCGACCCGTGCCACTACGTCGTCACGGTGTCCCTTGTCTTCCCGCGGGGCGAGCGCAAGAAAGTTCTGAAGCAGCACCTTCCGCGCTTCCGGATCCTGCACATAGCGCGCGTAGGCGAGGATGATCTCCGGGTCGTGCCAATCAAGCTGATAGGCCGTCGCGATGTGTTCGTGAGCGCTCTTCCGACGAAAGCGCAGTTGATCCACTCGCCCCAATCCGAAGTGCGCCCGAGCAGTACGAGGGGCTAGAAGCAAGGCAGCGCGATAGGCTTTCTCGGCGTCGTCGAATTTGGATTGCCGAAAAAGGATGTCGCCTTGAAGGCACAAGAGCTGGGGATCGGCCGGACTCGCGACAATCGCGGTGAGAATGAGCCGGCGTGCGTCCTCGACTTGTCCCGCCTGCATCAGGGCGTGTACGGTTTGAACTACTCCTGACGCAAGGTTGGCGCCCCGGCTGGCTTCAGGCGGAGCCGCAGACATGGGCGGCACAAGCAGGAGCAGCAGCGCTCCGTAGGCGCGACCGGCCGCGACCTTCGCCGTCAGTTCCCCCAAAATCACGCCTCCATTATATGACGGAGCGATGACATTTGCGTGCCTGAATTGTTACAACTGTCGTTAGCACGTTAGTTGTCCGGTGGAATTAGCACGTTAGTTGTCCGGTCCAGGCCGGGTGGGAGGAAGCTGGCGAGGTGGAGACACCGAGCCGAGCAATACCCGCCCGAGAAACGGAGCGGATGATGAAGCTGCAAGACGTGATTCTGAAAGCGATGGCCAAGAGCCTGACCTGGATCGAGGCGGCCGAGATTGCCGGAATGAGTGTCCGCA
>JAIQFE010000026.1 GCA_020073445.1 Terriglobia bacterium | reverse complement strand
GGAACGTGAAGCGTTGGCGGACGGGCGATCAGATCGAGCGATGGGTTGGCTCAGGGTTGCTCGTCGCCGAGCGGCAGTTCCGCAGGGTGATCGGTCATCGCCAGATTCCGTTGTTGCTGTCCTCGATGGCTAACGCCGTTTCCAAGAAACCGATTGCGAAAGGAGCCGCCGTCGCGTAGCCTATGAGGATCGAGAGTCGCTAACTTTCAACGGAGTTCCGGGCAATCTCCTACAGCTTTCGCGAGCCAGAGTGGCCAGCTCACTGCGAGTGCAAATATGACGAGGCTAGGGATGAAATGGATCGCGAGGATTGTCCTTTCCACTGTGACCAAATAGATGCGACGGAAGTAGCGGAGTCGCCCGCACGGAAACGGGCACAGAGCACGGGCAATCTTAAAGAGTCGGCAGCGTAATTTAGCCGGTCGGTTCTGACCTGACTGTCTAGCTGGTCTAAATTATCGAGGGCATGTCACGTGGCGTGACGGACTTTTGGCGACCAAGATGGTAGGTCGAGCTCCTGACAAGCTTCGCGAATGTGTTGTGTTTCAACCGTGCGGGTTTCTTCCGCAAACGCCATCAGCAGGGCATTGTCGCAGATACCGTTGATCAATCTCGGTACGCCCCCCGACCAGTCGGCCACGGCTTCGATTGCACCTTCCGTGAAAGGTGTATTGCTCGTACCGCCCGCATGGCGCCAGCGAAACTTGATGTACTCTTCCACGGCTTGATGATCCAGGTGCTTGAGAGACAGCCGAATCGCGATTCGTTGTTTGAGTTGCCATAGCTCCGGCAGGTTCAGCCTGTCAACAAGTTCATTTTGGCCGGCGAGCACAATCTGGAGGAGCTTGTGATTGGAGGCTTCAAAATTGCCGAGTAGTCGAATTTCTTCGAGCAGCTCAATACTCAATTTGTGGGCTTCATCTACGATTAAAGTCGCAACGGTTCTTTCAGAATCGGACCGAACCAGAAAGTCTTGGAGAATTTTCAAACGCTGGGCCTTGCTAGAAGGGATATTTTGAAAGCCAAATCCAAGCAAGACCGTTTCTAAAAATTCGGGTGCGGTGAGAGTCGGATTGAATATCAGACTTGATCGAGCCTTCGAACGATCTACCAACTTCCATAGGGCGCCAAGAGCCGTGGTTTTCCCCAAGCCAGCTTCCCCAGTCAATATTAGGTATCCCCGGCGCTCCATAATTCCGAAGGCCAATCCGGCGATCGCGTCACCGTGTTGTGTGGTGAGATGGACGCAGTTCGCGTCTGGCACCATCGAAAAGGGGGTCATTTCCAAGCCAAAGAATCTCTCGTACATGGCTACGTTGAACCGGACTCCTCAATTGTGTAATCGAAACCGTCCCTCAGTGACTTATTCCTCTGTTCCGCGGCTTAGAATATTCGAGCCTCCACTGGCGAGGCGCCAAGCCTCGGCGGCGCTCAGTTCGCAAGATAATTAATCTTACAACAGACTGCAAGCCGACCAGCGCAAAGCCGACCAGCGCAAAGGCATGTTGGAGCGAAACGATGAGGGCCACACGTTATTCCGGCCAGAATCGTCTAGCGTGCTAGGCCCAGTCCTGGTCGAGCGCTGATTTCAGGAAAGGGCATTTGTGGAGCTCGCGTAAGGACGTTCGGGATGGCTTACCGATTAGTTAGTGATCTTACGTCTGAAGAATAAGATCAGGACGCCGATCGCCGAGAAATCGATTCCCAGAACGGCGAGGCCGGGCGGTTCAGGCGTCCTCACAACAACGAATTCTTGCGGCGTCAGTGGGCTAGACGGGCAATGGACAGTACCACACATGGCGGTGCCAGGCACCGCTGTGTATATGGAGACGTTGGAGTAGTCCCCTGTGCTGTACTGTAATGCAGCCTGGTCAAGCCAGGCTTGGGCATTTGTACGGTTTGGATCGCCGGAGCTCAGCTGGTTAAGGGCCGCTGGACTACTAAAGACAGCCCAGATCGCATATTGAATATCTCCCGCACAGTTGATACTGGACGTTGTGGTGCACGAAATCGCAGTTGCCAAGCCCAAGCTCTGGTTGGTCAGCTGCTGGCTCAGCCAAGCAACCTCTTCATAACCTATCTGCGTCGCCGACGGATTGCTGCTGTTATAAAACCTTAGACTCGTGTAGTCCGACAGGCTGTAAACGTCCGCGGTCCAGCTTTCGGGGATATAACTTTCATCTGCGAAATCATCGCAGATAAGTTGGGTTTTCACCGTGTCAATCGTGCCGACATAGGGGCCAACGTACACACCGCCCAAAGCGCCGTTCGTCCCGACTCCCGTCAGCGTCATGCTCGCAGTCTCTGCCGCAAAACAAGTCGGGGCAACGCCGAGGACAGCCGCCACGATTAAGTACTGCAGCTTTCGACCAAGCTTGGTTGCTTGCACCTTTACTCCTTCGAGACTCTCTCAGCCGCGATCCCTACGAATCGATAGAAACACAGTAGGAACACAGATTAGCATGAAGTGGGTCGTTTTCAGCCTCGCCAACGTTGCCTCTTGTTGTCAAAAAGTTTTAGTACGCCTACGACGTGTGGTGTTTGTCGAAGGGCCGCAGAACGCTAAAATGGTGTCCATGGCGCTGCTCGTTGATACCAGAGCGCTCCGACGCACTTTGGTCCGGGCAGGCGAATGCTAGCTTGGATGGCGCTCCAAACGCGCACTGCCGGCGTGCTGTGGGGTCTCTCCCTTTGCTGCATCCTGATCGCTGGGCTATGGCCGTTCGGACATCCTCCGAATGACGTGATGTGGGTCGCGAATCAAAACGCGGTCCGGTTCGAGAGCCACGCAACGCTCCTCAGTACAGCACCGCTGTTTTCAGAGAGCGTTGGCTCATGCAGCATCGAAATGTTGCTGCGGCCGAGACTGAGCGACGGATCTGGCACTTTTCTTGGCTTTTATGATTTGAGCGGCGTAGTGGGGCTATCTCTGCATCAATACTTGACTGACCTTCGCGTGGACCGTGAAATCAGCCGGGGGAAGCCGGCCAAAATGTACGTCCGCGATGTCTTTAGCGCCGGGAAGGCCGTGTTCCTTACGGTAGTGTCTGGACCGAGTGGAACAACAGTTTACCTGAACGGGTCCCGGGTTCGGCAAGTTTCAGAGTTCAAGTCTTCCTCACCCTGCTCTGGCCGTTTTGTGGTGGGCGATTCACCTAAGACGCAAGATACATGGGAGGGCCAGCTGGAAGGGTTGGCGATGTACCGAGACGAGTTACCTGCCGAGCAAGTCCTGCTGAACTATCTGTCCTGGAGAACCACCGGGCGCCCCGCCGAAGCAATTGGTGGAATCCTGGCTGCCTTGTATCTGTTCGATGAGAGAGATGGAAAGCTGATTCGCGACCACCGCGAATCCGGCGTCAATCTCTCCATTCCCGAGCGTTATATGGTTGTCCAGGAGACGCTGTACGAATCCCCCTGGAGCGCGTTTCAGCCAACGCGGGATTGGGTAAAGGACGTTCTCATCAACGTGGCCGGCTTTATGCCTTTTGGGTTCACGCTGAGCGCCCTGCTGCGGTGCAGCGGGTGGAAAAGGTCAGGTGTCTTCACGGTTCTCGGCGGATTGGTCCTAAGCCTGACGATTGAAGGACTCCAGGCCTACTTGCCGACGCGGGACTCTGACCTTACGGATGTTTTGACCAATACGCTCGGCACATGGCTAGGAGTGGTCCTGCACCAGCAGTGGATACGTTGGTCGCCGTGAAACGCGCCGCGTGCTGTGGGATTAAGCTCTGATTCGCCGTCGCAGGGCGAAGATCAGCACTCCGACAGCCGAGAAATCAACACCTAGTAGGGAGAGAACAGGCGGCTCCGGGACCGACGTGATCGACACCGTCCCCGGCGTGACAGTCACGAATCTTTGAAGGGCAGCACCCTGCGTATCCACTGTATCCGCCGTGTAGAGGCTAACATCCGATCCAGTGTACCCACCACTCCCTACCACAGTAGCTGCCTGATTCTGCCAATACGTTACCTGGCCTAAAAATGTGGTCGAATCAACCGTACCAAAGACCCCAAGCGGCACAGGAGCACCATTGGGCACATCATTGGGCAGGTAATCCTGTACCGGACCCGCGATAGTGTCGAGCGCCGGACTCCACGACAAATGCCAGATTGCGTACTGAATTTCGGCAGCGCTGAGCCCAGAGTAAGAGTTAGAAAGGAGTTGCTCAGCTAAGTAAGCCTGCTCCAGCAAGGTGGTATCGACCGACCCCACAAAGGAAGAGCTCCAAGTTACTTCTGTGGGTGTACCTGCACCGACGAGGGCGGCGGTGGGAGCGTCGTTTTGATAGTCAATGCAAATAGCGTCAACTATACGGACACTGCCGATGTTCACTTGATACGGACCAATGTAGGACTGAACGCCGACAGGATCGTAAATATAGTTATCTCCCGCGCTTACCAATGTCAGCGTTGTCGGCGGATCGGCGAAACTACATGGCACAATGAAGCCGAGAACGACCGCCGCCATTAAATATCGATTGACTCGGTTAGACACGGTCGGCCTCACTCGCGCTTCTCCGGTTTGACTTCCGGTGCTGATGCCATGCAATACAGCCGACCGCAGCGAGGCAAATGATAAGGTCTGGAAGGGCGCTAGGTTCTGGGACTGTGACTGTGACTCTGGCGCTCGCAACAGCGTGAAACACCATTAATAAGCCAGCTGCTCTAAACATGACGCCACGAGAATACTGCTAAGTGAAATCGTTTGCAAGTACCAATTCTAAAGAAATCACAAAGGTGTTGCGAGAGTGCGCGCGGCCAATCCGGAGGGAAGCTTGACGAATCGCCGAGCGGTCCCAGAGTTGCCAAATAGTTTGGGACAAAATGCAAATCTTGTTCCTAGTTTCCCATCGTCTTCCTTAAACGTTGTCTTGAGCGCTCTGAAGGATCCGGCTAAGACAAGCTTCGGGAGGAAGACCAGCCTACCGGGGCGGTACCGAACGCCGGTTGACTTCTACGCCTTCCTAAGGAGACTGATCGAAACTCCCTGAGCGAGCGGTACCGGACGCTCTGGCCGACTATATCCGATGTTGACGGAGCGTGGGCAGCGCGTGCAGTGTTTGGTGGGATCACGCCCTGGCTAAATGTACGAGCAAATGAATTGGAATCGAGACGCATCGGCGACCAAGCGGCCATGACTGCTAAATGATCAGTGCTGCGCGAAATCTACTGTGCTGACTTTCGGCTGAGACGCCAGGCAATGCAGGCGACTACTGCCAGGCAGATCAAGAGTTCTGGCAGGGCACTTGGTTCTGGCACGTGGACACAAGCCGTTGTCGCGCACGGTTGCGGGGTAGGCCCAGCGCTAACGACGGCGTGCGCCATTAGCAACAAACCAGCGATTCTTGTGGACATGACGTAATAGTACTTCTAACTGAAATCTATGACAAGTACTAATGTAAACGAGGGCAGGCGGAAGACGATGGTCGAACCGAAAAGTGGATACCGAAGTGACATAGCGCAAAAGTATGGGATAAAAGGAAACTCTTGGTGTTGGTTCTCCAACGTCTCGATTGCAGTGTTGTTACTAACGGGTGGAAAACGCTGTGGAAAAAGGGCCTTGGCTGACCTCAAGACTTTGGTGCCGCAAATGCATGTGTCCGACTTCAATTCAGGTTTACACGATGATTCCACTCCCAAGGGAATAACCCTGGGATGGGACTGAAGGGGCGGTAGCCTGCTCGTATCCTTATCTTTCTCGCTGAATCCGCAATCGAGTAGCCGTACCATAACCCCACTTAAACGGAGCAGGCTATGCCGCAGTGGTTCGCACTTCGAGTCAAGTCGCGCTTCGAAAAGGCCGTCGCAGAGGCCGCTCGTCTTAAGGGATTCGAAGATTTCTTGCCAGTTTACAAAACCCGCCACGAGTGGTCCGACCGATCCAAAGTGCTGGAGTTACCTCTCTTCCCAGGTTACGTGTTCTGCCGACTGGAAGCTGAAGAATGCTTCCGCCTCCTTACGATTCCAGGAGTGATGCACGTAGTCAGTATGTGTAAGAGTCCAGTCCCAGTGGACGAATCGGAAATTGCGGCCGTTCAGAGCGCCCTCCGATCCCGAATGCCACTGGAGCCGTGGCCGTTTGTCGAGGCTGGAAAACGGGTTCGCCTTAGAGTCGAGCAAGGAAGCCTCGAAGGGTTTCTGATCCAGGGTGAGGATGAGCAACGAATCGCCATGAACCTCTCGGCGCTGAAAAAAGCAGTTGCAGTCGGTATCGAGCCCCAGTGGATCCAGGCTGAGGCTTCAAGCGCCGCGGGTATTTAGTGCACTTTGTGCTTTGCGCCAAGCCGTCAGTGGATCTTTCAGGCCAAGTCTAGAGTCGCGAATGCTGCCAAACGGCTCCACGACCTCAGAGTTCCTCCCCCAAGGGACGTTTGTTAGCCGGTTTCATCTCGAACAAAAGAGGACGGAACGCTCCCGGAGGTCCTTTGTACTCATGCTCCTTGAATCTTCGCGGCTCCTGAAAGCTGGGAGCGTAGGCGGTACCCGCGACAAAATTCTTGCCGCACTATCGACGTCGGTCCGAGAGACGGATGTCAAAGGATGGTACAAGCACGATTCAGTGGTCGGAGTCATCTTGACCGAGGTTGGGTCGGCCAGCCGAGAAACCGTTGCAAACGCCCTTTCCGCCAAAATTACCGATTCTCTATCTCTTTTCCTGAGTTCAGAGCAAGTTCGCCAAGTCGACCTATCCTTCTACGTCTTTCCCGAAGACTGGGACAAAGAGGGCGTGCGCGATCCGAAGGCGCATCCGAATTTAGCGCCGGTCAGAGATCCCAAGAAGGTTTCTCTTTTCGTAAAGCGGTGTATCGATATCCTCGGTAGCTCACTTGCGCTGATCGTTGGCTCACCGGCTTTTGTTGCGATCGCGATCGCCATCAAACTGAACTCGAAAGGCCCCGTGCTGTTTCGACAACAGCGAGTCGGCCAGTACGGTAACAGGTTTACCTTCCTTAAGTTCAGATCCATGTATGTTTCGAACGATCCTACAATTCACCGAGAGTACGTCGCAAACCTGATTGCTGGCGCAGGCGACCCGGAAGGCAAGAACGTTTATAAGTTGACCGATGATCCACGCGTGACTCGAGTGGGACGATTTTTGCGGAAGACCAGCCTCGACGAGCTGCCGCAGTTCCTCAACGCACTCAAAGGAGAGATGTCTCTCGTCGGCCCGCGCCCCCCGATTCCTTACGAGGTCGAACGTTACGAAATTTGGCACCGGCGCCGGCTGTTGGATGTCAAGCCGGGACTAACGGGCCTCTGGCAGGTAACGGGGCGAAGCAAAACGAAGTTTGATGATATGGTTCGGCTCGATCTGCAGTATGCGAGGTCATGGTCAGTGTGGCTGGATATCAAGATTCTGTGGCGAACGCCCCGTGCTGTTCTCATGGGCGATGGCGCATATTAGCTGGCGTAGAGACGAGAGTTGTCGACCGAAGATGCAAAGAAAGGGTGGAGGACAAGGGCATGATTCGATTTGGCGTGATCGGGTACGGCTATTGGGGTCCGAACATCGTTCGCAACCTGCGGGGCCTCGATTCCACGAAGGTCGTGGCGATTTCCGACAAGAACAGCGGGGCCTTGCGACGAGCAGCACAGGCCTACCCAGATGTTCAGGTGACGGCAGACTGTTCAGAGATACTGTCCTCACCGGATATCGATGCCGTCGCGGTGATTACTCCGGTCTGGACACATTATGAGCTCGCCAAGCGCGCCCTTTTGAACGGAAAGCACGTGTTTGTCGAAAAGCCGTTCACGTCGACTTCCACCCAGGCTGAAGAGCTGATTGAGTTGGCAGAAAAGAATAAGCTTCAGATCATGGTGGACCACACCTTTTTGTTCACAGGTGCGGTCCGGAAAATCCAGGAGCTGGTAGACGATGGCACTCTCGGCAAACTCTACTACTATGATTCGACGAGAGTAAACCTCGGCTTATTCCAACACGACATCAATGTGCTTTGGGATCTGGCGCCCCATGATCTGGCGATTGTGGATCACCTAATTGGCGATCGGCCCGACGCGGTCATTGCTACCGGCGAACAACATTTAAACGGGCTAACCGACGTCGCGTACATGACGATCTACTATCCCGACAATGTCATCGCCCATATCAACGTGAACTGGCTTTCCCCGGTCAAAGTTCGCACGACCCTGATCGGCGGAGAGAAGAAGATGCTCGTGTGGAATGATCTCGAAGCCGACGAGAAAATCAAAGTATACGACCGCGGTGTTCAGATGAACAGCAAACAGGGCGTATACGATCTGCTTGTGAGCTATCGCACAGGCGACATGTGGGCACCCAAAATTGAGGCGACTGAGGCCCTCAAAGCCGAGCTAGGCTACTTCGTTGATTGCATTAAGAAGAATGAGCGTCCTCACAATGACGGGCTCGCCGGTTTGCGTATCGTAAGAATGCTCGAGGCGGCGGAAGAGTCGTTGAATCGCAAAGGGGAGGCTGTTTACGCGTGAGCGACTACAGGTGCATTGCGCCGAGCGTGAAGCTCGGAAAGGACGTCAAGTTGTCTCAATTCGTCAATCTTTACGGCTGCGAGATTGGCGACGATACCAAGATTGGCGCCTTTGTTGAGATTCAGAAAAACGCGCGAGTTGGGGCTAGGTGTAAGATTTCGAGTCACACGTTCGTCTGCGAAGGCGTGACGATCGAAGACAACGTGTTTATCGGACACAATGTTGCTTTCATCAACGATACCTACCCGCGGGCGACGACTCTCGAAGGCGAACTACAAACGGAATCGGATTGGAAGGTCGAAACGACACTGATTAAGAAGGGTGCGTCCATCGGGTCGGGCGTGACGATTCTTGCGAACGTGACCGTGGGTGAAAACGCCATTGTCGGGGCGGGAAGCGTCGTCACAAAGGATGTTCCAGCAAACACTGTAGTGGCGGGAAATCCAGCCAGGGTTTTGCGAAGTACGGTTTTAGTGGCAGGGAGGGCCACCAGATGAGCGGGACGAATGGAATTCCTTTTCTGGATCTTGTGACTCCGCATGCGGAGTTAAGAGAAGAGCTTTGCGAGGTTTTCAAGACTGCGTTGGACACGGCCGGCTTCATCGGCGGGCCGATGGTTCAAGGATTTGAGCAGGATTTCGCGAAGTTCTGCGATACGGAGCATTGCGTCGGTGTCGGCAGCGGAACGGACGCGCTGAGGTTCGCGCTGATCGCCGCTGGAATTGGTCAAGGCGACGTCGTGGTAACGGTCCCAAACACCTTCATCGCGACCACTGAGGCCATCTCGCAAGCCGGCGGGCGGATCGCCTTTATCGATATCGATGAAGCGACCTACAACATGGATCCCGAAAAGCTCCGGGAGTACCTTGAGACTCAATGCGACTTCAACTCCTCCACGAAGACACTGGTAGATCGTAGGACCAAGGGGCGGGTGACGGCGATAGTTCCGGTCCACCTTTATGGCCAAATGGCCGATATGGACTCAATCCTCGAACTGGCCGAGCGGTACGGGTTGATCGTGATCGAGGATGCCTGCCAGGCTCACGGCGCCGAGTACTTCTCGAACAAGGAGAACCGTTGGAGAAAGGCTGGGTCGATGGGCCGAGCCGCCGCCTTCAGCTTCTATCCCGGGAAAAATTTGGGTGCTTGCGGAGAAGCCGGAGCGGCTACAACCAACGACGCGGAGCTAGCGCAGAAGATGCGAATGCTCCGAGACCATGGCCAGGCACGAAAGTACTATCACGATATGGAGGGCTACAACGGTCGCCTGGACTCGATTCAGGCGGGGATCCTGCGGGTCAAGCTCAAGCACCTTCCTGAGTGGACTGAAGGACGTCGTGCGGCAGCAGCGCGCTATCGCGAACTGTTTGCCGATGCTGACGCGAAGATCGGCTTACCCTACGAGCCTGAATGGACTAAGCCGGTTTATCACCTTTTCGTCGTAAGAACCCAAGAACGTGACGAGCTTATGAAGTACCTTGCATCCGTTGGTATCGGCACCGCTATTCATTACCCGATCCCGTTGCATCTTCAGAACGCGTATGCGGACTTGGGTTATACCAAGGGAGATTTTCCTGTCACTGAAAAAGTCGCAGCAGAAATCGTTTCCTTGCCAATGTTCCCTCAGTTGCAAGCCGATCAGCAATCCAGAGTAGCATCCGGTGTCGTAAGTTTCCTCGCCGCTGAAAAAGTCGCTCAGTAGAGTCATTCTGCCGTGAAGGTTGTGTCTATCGTCGGAGCGCGGCCGCAGTTTATCAAGGCCGGGGCAGTAAGCCGTGCTCTGCGGCACCACCACCAAGAGATTCTGGTGCATACCGGACAGCACTACGATTACGAAATGTCGGGGATCTTTTTTGACGGACTTGAGCTGCCTCCTCCCGATGTGAACCTGGGAGTTGGCTCTTGTTCCCACGCCAGCCAAACGGGCGCCATGCTCAAGGGTGTCGAGGATATTTTGCTCGCTGAGCGCCCAGATTATCTAGTGATCTATGGCGACACTAACTCTACGCTGGCCGGTGCTCTGGCAGCCTCGAAGTTGTCGGTACCTGTCGCGCACATCGAAGCCGGGCTGCGGAGCTTCAACCGGCGCATGCCCGAAGAAATCAACCGAGTGGTTGCAGATCATTTGTCAGACGTGCTGCTGTGCCCGAGTAATACCGCCGTGGAGAATTTGGCTGCGGAAGGCATCAAGCAGAACGTCCATCTAGTCGGGGATGTCATGCTCGACGTCCTAAACTGGGCCAGGCAGCGCCTCGCCTCCAGGCCATCAGACGTTCTCAGTCGACTAGGATTGGCCCCCCAGCGCTACCTCCTCGCCACAGTACATCGGAGCGAGAACACGGATGACTCGGAGAAGCTCCGGGAGATTCTAGCGGCCTTCAATTCACTCGTTGAACCGATTGTATTCCCGGTGCACCCGCGCACGCGCAAGATGATCACCGATGCTCGTTATGCAATCAAGTCTCACATTCAAATGATCGATCCTGTCGGATATCTAGATATGGTGGCCTTGTCCGGCGCGGCGCGGCTCATCCTTACCGACTCAGGTGGTCTCCAGAAAGAAGCTTACTGGCTCAGCGTTCCGTGTTTAACAATGCGAAGCGAGACCGAGTGGGTGGAAACGGTGGAAGCCGGCTGGAATTCTTTGGTGGGGGCCCAATTAGACAAAATTGTCGACGGCGCGCGCTCGTTTACGCCAGCCCGGTCTCACCCTGCGCTTTACGGTGATGGATTCGCAGCTACCAAGTGCGTGGCTTTGCTCAACTGAACTGTTAACTCGCTGCCCCATCAGGCGGCGCATAGGAGAGGAATTAATGGACACCGCATCCCCAAGGAAGTCAAAAGCCACTGTAGCCGTAGTTGGAGTCGGGTACTGGGGCAAGAACCTCGTCCGAAATGTTTACGAATTGGGCGCTCTTGCCGCACTGTGCGACGCGGAAGAGTCACTCGAAGCAAACTACGCGAAGCAGTATCCGGGTGTGAAGTTCCATCGCGACTTCCGCGCCGTCCTTTCGGATCCGACCATAACGGCAGTAGCTCTGGCGACACCGGCCGTGAATCACCACGAAATGGCCAAGGCTGCGCTTGAGGCTGGCAAAGACGTGCTCGTAGAAAAACCGCTCGCAATAGATGTCAAGCACGGCGAGGAGCTCGTTCGGATGGCTGCTGCAAACGGCAGAATCTTGATGGTGGGCCACATTCTTCGGTACCACCCGGCGATCCTGAAACTGCAGCAGCTGATTCGTGACGGCGTACTTGGAAAGATCAACTACCTGTACTCCAATCGTTTGAACATAGGCAAAATACGAAACGAAGAAAATATACTGTGGAGTTTCGCTCCCCACGATATCTCGGTGATGCTGGCTCTCCTGGGAGAAATGCCAACCGACGTCTCGTGCCAGGGCGGTGCCTTCCTCAATCGAGATGTCTACGACGTCACTTTAAGCCACTTTGACTTTCCAAGTGGTGTCCAGGCGCACATCTTTGTGAGTTGGCTGCATCCCGTCAAAGAGCAACGACTGGTTGTTGTCGGATCAGAGAAGATGGCGGTATTTGACGACACTGCGGAGCATAAGTTGGTTTTATATCCGCACAAGGTCGAGTGGCGGAATCGAATTCCGACAGCGGTGAAAGCCAACGAAGAAATCGTAGAACTCGAGAGTCGTGAGCCGCTCCGAGCTGAGTGCCAGCACTTCTTGGATTGCGTCGAGTTTAGAACCCCTCCGGTAAGCGATGGCGGCGAAGGCCTCAGGGTGCTGCGAGTATTAGACGCCTGCCAGCGTGCCTTGACCAACGGCGCAGTCCGGCTCGAGCGTGACGACGCGCTCGCTCCGAAGGCAGCGCCACCTTACTTTGTCCACGAGTCAGCTTACGTTGACAACGGCGCCGAGGTGGGTGATGGCACAAAGATTTGGCATTTCTCGCACGTAATGAAAGGTGCACGAATCGGCCAGCGTACCATCGTCGGCCAGAATGTGAATATAGACGGTGGAACGCTCATAGGAAACAACGTCAAGATCCAAAACAACGTGTCGGTCTATGCCGGTGCAGTCATTGAAGATGACGTGTTTCTCGGACCGTCTTGCGTTCTGACAAACGTCACAAATCCTCGGTCACAAGTAAATCGACATGCCCTTTACGAGACGACTCGCCTAAAACGCGGATGTACGGTGGGCGCGAACGCTACGATTGTCTGTGGCACTACTGTGGGACGCTATGCCTTTGTCGGAGCCGGGGCTGTTGTGACGAAAGATATTCCCGACTTCGCGCTGGTCGTCGGAAACCCGGCGCGCCAAACCGGATGGATGAGCCGGCACGGACATCGTCTTGATTCACCGGACTCGGACGGAGTGATGCGTTGCCCGGAAACTGGCTACCGTTACAAGGAAGTCGATCCAGGAATCGTTCGGTGCCTTGACCTGGACGAAGAAGCTCCATTGCCAGCTGAGCTGAAAATCGGAACCAAAACATACCGGCAAATGAAGGAGGAAGGGAAATATGAAAGTTCCGCTGCTTGACTTGAAAGCGCAGTATGCATCCATCAAGCCTGAAGTCGATGCGGCCATAGCGGAGGTGCTAGAATCCCAGTACTTCATCTTGGGGCCAAAAGTTGAACAGTGCGAGAAGGCTATCGCCGCCTATTCCAACTGTTCTCACGGGATCGGAGTTTCTTCGGGTAGCGATGCACTGCTGGTATGCCTCATGGCGGAAGGCGTTGGGCCAGGCGATGAGGTAATCACGACTCCCTACACGTTTTTTGCGACGGCTGGGGCAATCGCCCGTCTTGGCGCGACCCCTGTTTTCGTAGACATCGATCCAGAGACCTACAACCTTGACGTGTCTCAAATCACTTCCAAGGTAACAACCAAAACCCGCGCAATCATTCCTGTGCATCTTTACGGACAGATGGCCGAGATGGACGCCATCATGCAAGTCGCCGAAGAGCACGGCTTGGTTGTTATCGAAGACGCCGCGCAGGCGATCGGAGCAGAGTACAAGGGACGCCGTGCCGGTTCAATCGGGCACTATGGATGTTTCTCCTTCTTTCCATCCAAGAATCTGGGCGCCGCTGGCGACGGAGGAATGGTTGTCACCAACGACGCGCAGCGGGCGGAAAAGGTGCGAGTTCTCCGGGGACACGGCTCCAAGCCCAAGTATTATCACAAGCTTGTGGGAGGAAATTTCCGTCTCGACGCGATCCAAGCAGCCATCGTATCAGCCAAGTTGCCACATCTGGACGAGTGGACTTCCGCTCGCCAGCGGAATGCGAAGAGGTACGATCAGCTTTTTGGAGAGGCTGGCTTGCCGGTTGGCATTCCTGCCGTTGTTGCCAGTCGACATATTTTCAATCAGTACGTGATCCGTGTTTCGGGCCGAGATGAGTTGCAGGCTCACCTCCAAAAGAACGGGGTCGGCACTGAAGTGTACTATCCCGTGCCCATGCACGTGCAGGAGTGTTTCGCTTACCTCGGACATAAAGCCGGGTCATACCCCGAGAGTGAGCGGGCAGCGAAAGAGACCCTCGCGTTGCCGATTCATCCCGAACTGACGGAGCCACAGGCACAGTTCGTGGTCGATTGCGTCCGCGAGTTTCTGGCAGTCCCGGCCCTTGCTGGTACCCAATCCAAGGCCGCTTCGGAGTAGGTTCTTGATCGGGGTTATCGCCAAGCCAGGACAAGGGGACGTGGTTGAAGAGTTCTTTGAACTTTTCAAGACGCCGTGGGAGGTTTACCGTCACGGGCGGGTGTATGACGTTATCATCGTTACTACGGACGAAGTGCCGGAAGTCACGGCCAAACTGCTTCTCGTCTATTGTTCCCGCACGAATGATCACGAACTGAACGGAGTCGCCGCCCCCGGAAGACGTAAGGGAGCGGTTCTGACCGACGGAAGCAACTCATTGCCAATCTATTGCGACCTACTGACGTTTGCGGACGAGAGCGAAGGAACGCCCTGTGTAAGAACGGGAGCGGAAACTGCCGGTCTGAAGCGCGATTTGACGGATTCTACCGTGGTTCGTCTGGGTTACGACTTGTTCGAAGAGGTGCGCTTTCTCCTCTCGCAAGGGCAGCCTGTCGAATATGCACATATCCCGACCCTAGATATTCACATCCAAATGCTGCGGACGTGGATACTGGAGGCCGGTGTTCCTGTCTTGGAGATCCCTCCTAGTCCTGCAGGACACAGCTTTATCGTGTGCCTTACGCATGACATTGACTTCATTGGAATCCGAGACCATCGGTTCGACCATTCGATGTGGGGTTTTGTGTATCGGGCGACAGCGGGTGCCCTACGCAATTTCGCCAGAGGAAGACTGTCCCTGAAGAATCTATTCAAGAGTTGGTTTTCGGTTGCGTCGCTCCCGTTCGTCTATGCAGGCTGGATGAAAGATTTTTGGGAGCCATTCGAGTGGTACCTGGAAGTGGAGAGGGGCCTGCCTGCCACTTACTTCCTGATTCCGTTCAAGCGGCAGGCAGGCGATCATGTACCGGGACGTCACGCATCCCGGCGGGCGACTGCGTATGATGTCAGCGATCTTTCCCACTGGACGGATGTTCTGCAACAGCGAGGCTGCGAACTGGGCGTTCATGGAATTGACTCTTGGCATAGCGCGGACAAAGGACGCGAAGAGTTGGCGACCATCGCGGCGATAACAGCTGCGCCCAGAACTGGCATCCGGATGCACTGGCTGTTACAAAACGGGGGTACGCCAGCGGCCCTGGAACAGGCAGGTTATTCCTATGATTCGACCTGCGGCTACAACGAGACAGTTGGATATCGTGCGGGAACGACCCAGGTATTTCGGCCCGCTGGTTCCAAAACATTGTTGGAACTGCCACTGCACATCCAGGACGGAGCACTGTTCTATCCCCAGAGACTAGATCTCTCGGAGGCAGATGCTCACCAGCGTTGCCAAACGCTCATCGACAGTGCCCGCAAGCTCGGAGGCGTTCTGACCGTCCTGTGGCACGACAGAAGTCATGGGCCAGAACGGTTTTGGGGAGACTCTTACGTCAGGCTCCTCGCAGTGCTAAGGCCGCTTGATGCCTGGTTCGGCACCGCCGGGGAGGTAGTTGAATGGTTCCGGAAGCGCCGCGAAGTACGTTTCGAACAGACGGACGCTCTGGGCAGACCCTTTAGCTACGATGGCGAAGAGATTCATCCTCCGTTGACAGTTCGATTTCACCAGCCAACGCGTCAACACAACAACGAGCCCATCGGCGAGTCGGGTCCGGCGTTTATTGACATTCCCTGGAGCCGCAAGTCTGCCGCCGATATTGAACTGCAAATTGGCTCCCTGCTATCAGCCGCGAGTCCGGGGGTCGCCGGATATTCTCTTCCATGAAATCAGCCTGCTTTGTGGTTCAGAGCGTGTACGATTTCGATCCGCGGGTGCGGCGAAAAGCCGAGGCTCTTGTCGCAAATGGATACTCGGTCGACGTGTTAGCACTTCGCGCTCCCCACGGAAAGAAGAGCTATTTGCTCAATGGAGTGAATGTCCACACCGTTTCGTTAGGTAAGCAGCGGGGTTCCCTGGCGCGCTACTTCTTTGAGTACGCCACGTTCTTCTTGTGGACATTTTATCGAATACCCTGGCAGATGCTGCGGAAGCGGTACGCGGTGATCGACGTCAACTCGTTGCCGGATTTCCTGATCTTCGCGCCCATCGTCGCGAGATGGATGGGTGCCAAGCTGGCCTTGGATCTGCACGAAATCACTCCGGAATTCTTCATGTCTCAGTACCGGGTAGCGGAGAATACCTGGACCATCCGCTTACTGAAATACCTGGAGAAAATCAGCGTCAGGTTTGCCGATCGTGTGATCACGATTAATGACCCGATCGCTGACTTGCTCGTTGGGCGCGGGTTATCTCGCTCGAAATCGACGGTAGTCATGAACGCCGTCGACGAAAGACGATTCGCGGCTAGTTTGAGTCCGTCGGCGGCTCTCGAGCCCCGGGACCCAAAGAAGTTCGTGATGATGTATCACGGGACTCTCACCAGTATCTATGGACTCGATATCGCCATCGAAGCTTTTGCCCTAGCCCACAAAGATATGCCTGGAGCAGAGTTGTGGATACTGGGATCCGGGACTGAAAAGGCCGCTTTGACCAACTTGGCGCAAGAACGCGGGTTGGCTTCGAAAGTCAATCTGATTGGACAGGTCGCGGCGACCGAGATTCCGGCTTGGCTGAATCGGTGTGATGCCGGCATCCTTCCGATCCGCCGTGACGTCTTCCTGGATTTTGCGTTTCCAAACAAACTGCCGGAGTTCATCATCACGGGCAAGGCGGTCATTGTCGCGCGCCTGAAAGCGATACGACACTACTTCAGTGAGGACGCTCTGGTCTATTTTGAGCCCAACAATCCCGTAGATTTGGCGAAACAGATGGTGCGCGCCTACCAAGATCCTCCGTTACGGTCTCGGCTGGCCCTCAAGGCCAGAGAGGAATACGCGCCAATATGCTGGGACGTGATGAAGCAACGATACTTGGCGGTGATTGACGAACTGATCCATCCCGGTCGGCAAGCCGTCGAGGATTTGTCCGCTACTAAGATCACTCCGTCGGCTGATGATCACGGATCCCCCATCGGGTTACAGCCGCCGTCGGTGGACAGCCTGTCTGGGATTGAACGGTTTCGGAAAGGACCTGAGCTTGAGCGGCAATAACCGCGATCGGATGGATGAGCGCATTAGGGGCGAGGTCTCCAGGCTGAGGGAAGAAGCATTAGGTTATGAGTATCTCATTGTCGAGGATCTTTACAAGTCGTTGGGAAACAAGTGTCCCAAGCTCGTTGAAATCGGCTGTGGCTCGCTCGGTTTGCTCGGTAGAAAGGGAGACAGGCTTGCGGCGCTTCAGGCCCACTCAGTCGGCATTGACGTAGACTTGGAAGGCCTCGCGGCCAACCAACATGTCACGCATCGCATTTGTGCGACCTGCTACTCACTACCGCTGCAGAGCAACAGTGTCGACGTCATCGTCACTCGATGGATGTTTGAGCACCTGGAGATTCCGGAACAGGCGTTGCGTGAGTTTTCAAGAGTTCTCAAGAGCGGGGGGTTCTTGTACATCAAGACGCCGAATTTGTGGAACTACGTCATGATGGTGTCCCGGATGACGCCGACGGCCGTTCACAACTTCTTGCGGTCCGCGACTGGCGGCGATAACATCCCGACCTTCTATCGTGCTAACACAACGACCAAGCTTCGAGAGCTTGCGGCGAAATCTGGCTTCTCGGTACGTCGAATAGAATCGTATTCTTACTCATTCATGTACTATATTTTCAACAAAGAACTGTTTCACGTAATGCGGTTCTTGAGTAAGTTGATGGGTAAGGTTACCAAAGGAACACATCTAATGCTGTGTTGTGTTCTTGAGAAAGTCCAGGAAGCTTAGAGAACCTCCATCAGATTGCCGGTCACCGTGATACGTCGATACCGAATGATGACAGCGTATCCTGTCGAAAAAACTGTTGAGCCCGCGGCGCATTTCCACAAGTCTGCGGCTCGTATCAACTCTTGATCGGCCCAAATCAGCAAGATACGGGCGACGTGGTCGTATTGTGCTGGCAGGCGCCGGTACCCTCAGATCGCCACGTACATAAAATCGCGGCGTTTCTGGGAGCGCAACCAACATTAGTATCGCTCACAGCGGATGCCTTGCGCGACGAGGCGTCGATTCGACAGTTGGTTCCGACATGTAGCTGTCTTATCGTTGCCGCGGAAACGCTCGCCAGGGCCGCCGATGACGTTGGGATCAAAAAGGTGCACAGCCTGATTAATTTGGCGAAACATGTCTTGATTTACGGTTTCGAGCCGACGGACCGTCACAACGCGATTGTCAAGGACCTATCCTCTGGTGGTTTGGTTCGGACGCATCCAACTACTGACAGCGATGCGACGTTTTACGTTGCCAAGGGTTACCGTGAGTGGTGCGGCCAATTCTCGGGACTCTCGGTGAGGGCGACGGACGTGTCGAGAGAATCCGCGTTTCTCGAGAGCAGTGATGGGCGGCAGAGTGTAATGATCCGTGTTGGGGACGAGCCATTTTTCGTCCGCGTGAATAGCGGTGGATCACAGGTATTCTTTTTGGGGTCTCACGAGCCTGCTGATTTGGACGACAAAGTAGAGCGCCGGACTCGGCCGTTGGCTTGGTTTTCCAACCTAGTGCCGTTCGTGATGTTTCTGCGAGGAAGTCTGGGAAACCGTCTCTGGCACAATGACCATCCCAAGGCCTGCTTTATAATTGACGATCCCCGACTGACGAACCGTTATGGATTTCTGGAGTACCGGCGACTCTTGGAGAGCATGCGTCGATTAAGGTTTTCGGCCTGCATCGCGTTTATCCCCTGGAACTATCGCCGGTCGAGCAAGGAAGTTGCGGCTCTAGTTTCGTTAAACTACGATCTTCCCTTTCTATGCGTTCATGGTTGCGACCATACCAAAGAGGAGTTTGCAACAACCGACGTTGAGTCGCTCAGTGGGAAGGCTCGGTTAAGTCTTGAGCGGATGCGAGCCCATCGACACCTGTCCGGGGTCCCGTTCGACGATGTGATGGTTTTCCCGCAGGGACGCTTCTCGGCCGAAGCGGTGACGGCACTGAAGGCCTCAGGTTATTTAGCCTCAGTCAACGGCGCGGTCTGTCCCTCGACGAGGGTGCCGAGATTGGCACTACGGGACGTCCTGGACGTGGCCGTCACCAGGTTTGCGGATTTTCCGCTGTTCGGTCGGCGCTACCCTCACGATCTTGCCGAGTTCGCTTTTGACCTATTGATGGGCAAGCCCGCGATCGCTGTCGAGCATCACGGTTACTTTCGCGATGGGTATGGGCCCCTGGAAACATTTGTCGAAGGCCTCAACTCTTTGGATGAACGGCTCGAATGGACTAACCTCGCGACAATATGTTCGAGTGCCTGCCTGACAAGGGAGGCGAAGGGCGGCGATGTTTATATTCGGTTCTACACCAGCCGCTTTCGGTTGAAGAACAGCGGAACGCGAACCCAGAGGTACGTGCTCCTTAAGCGGGAGACAGAAACTGGTGCTCGGCGTTCGGTGACCCTAGGTGGGCGCGAGTTGGAAAGTACGCACGAAGGCGATAAGCTCAAGATGTGTTTGTCCCTGGATCCAGGACAGGTCGCCGATATTGAGGTCCGGTCGGAGGCTTCTGATTCCACCGATTCCTCTTGGATGCCAACAGAAGTCCACAATGCCAAAGTTTGGATTCGGCGCCTTCTCTGTGAATTCCGCGACAACCACGTCGATACTGCGCGAGTCTTAGGGTGAATAGCCGCCGTCGCTCGAAATGTTTTGCGGCGTGGTGCTGCCGCGGCGTCAGACCGGCGCCAAGCCTTTCTTCAGGTTGCCCGCTCGTGGCGCCCGCCCCGCGTGGGGCAAAATCCGGCGGGCTGTAAAGGAGAGCCATGCAGACCAGATTGCCTACGTACGCCCTCGTGACACCTGCGCGAAATGAGGCTGCGTTTATCGAGAAGACCATCAAATCAGTAGTTGAGCAAACGATACCCCCTGTCACATGGGTCATCGTCAGCGATGGTTCAACCGATGGCACGGATGAGTTGGTTAACAAGTATGCGGCTACTTATCCGTGGATCGAACTGGTTCGAATGCCCGAGCGCCGCGAACGGAATTTCGCCGGAAAGATTCATGCATTCAACGCTGGCTATACCAGGTTGAAAGACACGCAGTATGATGCTGTCGGGTGCCTGGATGGCGATATTTCATTTGACCAGGAGTACTTTGCCTTCCTCCTTCGGAAGCTAGCTGAGAATCCCACGCTAGGATTAGTCGGAACACCCTACAGGGACCCTCTTAATCAGACGTACGACTATCGCTTTGTGAGCATTGAACACGTAACCGGCCCCTGCCAACTGTTCCGACGCGAGTGCTTCGAAGCGATCGGCGGATACATGCCAGTCAAGGGCGGCGCTGTCGACCGGATCGCTGACATTGCCGCACGAATGAAGGGATGGAAGACTAGAACATTTACCGACAAAGTGTATCTGCACCATCGGCATTCGGGAACCGCGCAGCAGGGTCTGCTAATGGCAAAGTTTAGAGACGGCGCCAAGGACTATTCGGTTGGAAGCTCTTTGATTTGGGAACTGTTCAGATCGGTGTATCAAATGACCAAGAAGCCTTTTGTCCTTGGCGGTTTGATGCTGGCCTCGGGCTACGTATCGGCATTGGTTCGGCGTGTGGAGCGCCCGGTATCCGACGAAATGGTAAAGTTCTGCAGACGCGAGCAGATGCGGCGGCTGAGGGCGTTTGTGGCCGGCAGGACGCTGCGTAGCCGAGCGGCAACATCCTCTATCTAATGCTTTGATGTTCTTGAGTCATGAAACAAAAGCCGTTCATTAAAGTCTGCGGTCAAGACATTCGTGTCGAAGGCAGGTTGATCCGCATCGCGCGCCTGGATGGGGAAAAATTCACTTTCCCGGCCGATCCCGAAGCGGTGCTCAGCGATCTGCGGAAGTCTGGAAGACGGATCGACCTCTTCACATTTCTACAGAGGGTGCCTGAAACGTCGCCGAGATATGATTACCCGATGGAGTGGGACAATCTGGCGGTCCTGCCTGTGTCCACCTTCAATCAATGGTGGACGAAGCAAATCCGTTCCCTTCCGCGCAACAGGGCTCGGCAAGCTGAGAAAAAGGGCGTAGTGCTTCGGGAAGTGCCATTCGACGACGCCCTGCTTCAGGGAGTCTGCGAAATCTACAACGAGTCTCCCATCCGCCAAGGACGGCGCTTTCCCCACTACGGAATGACGCTCGAGAGGGCCCGCGCATACGCCGGTACGTTTCTTGACCGAAGCATCTTCATTGGGGCGTTTCTCGATGATCGTATGATCGGTTTCATCAAACTGGTAACCGACGTGACTCGAACGCATGCCTGCGCGATCCATATCCTGTCGATGTTGCGGCACAGGGACAAGGCTCCGACGAATGCTTTAGTTGCGCAAGCGGTCCGATCCTGCGCTGACCGGGGGATCTCGTACCTTGTTTACGAGAACTTCACCTACGGTAAAAAACAGGAAGACAACCTAAGCCGTTTTAAAGAAGTCAACGGGTTCCAGCGAATGAACCTGCCTCGCTACTACGTTCCGCTGACTCCTGTTGGCAGAGTCGCTCTACGGCTTAGCCTGCACCACAGGATCATTGACCATTTCCCCGAACCCGTGATGGCGAAACTCCGCGAACTGCGTACAGCCTGGTACACGCGCCGGCTGCAGACCCCGTCGGACGCTTATTAGCAGAGCGGATTCATGCCAGGAATAGTCGGTCTTATTACAAAAATGCCTCCGCAACAGGCCGAAGCAGAACTGCTCCGGATGGTCGCGGCTCTTCGCCACGAGTCTTTCTATACCACGGGCACATGGACTGACGAATCCTTGGGTGTGTACGTAGGATGGGTCGCTCGGCAGAATTCTTTCTCTGACTCAATGCCTGTCAACAACGAAAAAGGGGATGTATCGCTCGTCTTCTCCGGCGAGGAGTACCCAGCACCGATGACCGTTTGCGACCTCCAGGCGGGGGGACATTCCATCGATGCGCGATCATCCTCATATCTCGTGCACTTGTACGAGGAAGATCCAACCTTTCCAGCTTGCCTGAACGGGATGTTTCATGGTCTCTTGACCGATCGCACGCAGGGTACGTCTACGCTCTTCAACGACCGGTACGGGATGCACCCGGTTTATCTTCACGAATCGAAGGAAGCATTCTATTTTGCTGCGGAAGCCAAGGCGATCTTGGCGGTGCATCCGGAGCTCCGGACCGCGGATCCCAGGGGCCTGGGGGAGTTCGTCGCCTGCAGTTGTGTCTTGGACAACCGCACCATCTTTGAAAACATTCGCGTGCTGCCCCAAGGTTCAGCTTGGGTTTTTAGCCATGGCGAAATCCAACGCAAGAACACGTACTTCTACCCACGCGAGTGGGAGGAACAAGACGCGCTGGAGCCGGAAATGTATTACCAGGCGCTGCGGGATGTCTTCTCGCGCAACCTTCCTCGGTACTTCAGCGGTCACGAGCGGGCTGCGATGACTCTCACTGGAGGTCTGGACACGCGGGCGATCATGGCTTGGCGCAAGGCTTCCCAGGGCGAGCTTCCCTGTTACACGTTTGGGGGGATGTACCGAGACTGTGAGGACGTGCGGGTCGCGCGGCGGGTTGCGAGTCAATGCCAGCAGACTCACGAGGTAATTACGATTGGGGATGAGTTCCTTACCCACTTCCCGCACTATGCGGAACGCAGTGTCTACCTGACCGAAGGAGGCGTCGATGTACGCCGCTCTTCCGACCTCTACGTTAGCGAGAAGGCCCGCGAGATCGCGCCTGTCAAAATAGTGGGGACGTACGGCAGTGAACTGATCCGCGACGCCGTAATGTTAGAATCGGCGAGGCCTTTGCCCGGATTATATAGTCCGGCGTTTCTTCCCTATGTTCGCCTGGCGGGAGACACTTACACCGGGCTTCGCGATGCTCATCCCGTTACTTTTACCGCTTTCCGGCAGTCTCCTTGGTACCATCACGGAATTCTTGCGCTCGAACAGAGCCAGCTCAGCGTACGGTCACCCTTCCTCGATAACGACCTGGTCAGAACCGCGTTTCGTAGGCCGAAATCTATAGGCGCACAGGATGATGTTCGCCTACGCCTGATCCGCGAAGGGAGCCCTGTTCTTGGAAATATCAGGACCGACCGTGGTGTTAGCGGGAACTCGGGACGACTAGCCGGGGCCACCGTACGGGGACTGCTGGAGTTTGCCTTCAAGGCGGAATACGCCTATGACTACGGCATGCCACAGTGGCTGGCTCGGATCGATCATATATTCGCGCCGTTCCGGTTAGAGAACCTGTTCTTGGGAAGGCACAAATCGTCTCATTACCGGCGATGGTACCGGGATACTCTCTCAGATTATGTTCGGGAAATCCTGCTGGATTCACGAACCCTTGCCCGGCCGTACCTTCGGCAGAGTGGAGTGGAAGCCGTGGTGCGAGGACACCTCAGAGGAGACCGAAACTACACCAGCGAGATCCACAAGATACTGACGTTGGAACTTCTACATCGCCAATTCTTCGATCCCGAGGCGAGCAGTCGCGATCACTCTGACGCACCCGTCAGGAGGTTGCTACGTCCCCGCTAGTTGCCAAGGTCGCCTTTGCCTTGGTGATCCTCGCTCTGTTTGCGTTTGGCCGGGAGCGGGGTGTCCGAACATCCAACGCTCTCTGGATTCCCGTGATCTGGATGATACTTGCGGCAACGTCGTCCAAGTTTCTATCGATGACACAGGAGCGTACGATGACTGAGGCTCTCGAAGGGAACCCCCTCCAGCGAAACATCCTCACGGTGATGTTGTTCATCGCCATCGTAGTGCTTTTCCAGAGACGGCGCGAATTCTTCAGCCTGTTGCGAGTGAATGCACCGATCCTGTTGTTCTTTGGGTACTGCGCTGTAAGTACGCTTTGGTCCGATTTTACTGACGTGTCATTCAAGCGGTGGATAAAGGCGTTGGGAGACCCCCTCATGGTCATGATCGTCTTGACCGATCCGGTACCGTCCCACGCAGTGAAGCGATTCTTGGCCTGGACAGGCTTTCTGCTAGTCCCCGTTTCCGTGCTGTTAATCAGGTACTACCCCTTAATGGGAAGGGCCTATAGGAATATTGACGGAAAGATAATGTTCACCGGCGTCGCAAGCGACAAAAACATGCTTGGGGCGATCTCCCTTCTGTTTGGACTGGGCGCCGTCTGGCGTATTCTCCACTGGCTCCAGGAGAGGCATCCGCGGAGCATTCGGTCTTTGATGGTTTACGGATCGGTTGTTTTGATGGTGCTTTGGCTCCTTCGAAAGGCCAATTCAGCCACCTCTCTCGCCTGTTTCGTGTTGGCAAGCGTTGTGCTTGTGGTAACCAGCATTCCCGTGCTTGCCCGCTGCCGGGCAATCGTGCACCTGGTGGTCGTGATGGTGTTAGCCGTCTCCACCATCGCCTTGTTCTTCGATGCTGGCGGTGGCATGGTCCAGACGCTGGGGCGAGACGCAACTCTCACCGGCCGAACAGATCTCTGGGATGAGATTATCCCTATGAACGGAGACCCTTTCCTAGGGACGGGCTTCGAAAGCTTTTGGATGGGATCACGACTTGAGAAGATCTGGAGTCTGCACTGGTGGCATCCGAATGAAGCCCACAATGGATACATCGAGGTCTTTTTGAACCTCGGGTGGACGGGGCTATCGCTCCTCGCGATCGTAGCCGTGACGGGCTATCGAAACGCCCTCAACAAGCTGCGCTGGGATCCCGAATTAGGTGGGATCAGCGTAGCGTTTTTCGTCGTTGGGATGACCTACAGCTGCACTGAAGCAGGGTTCAGGATGTTGAATCCGGTGTGGATCTGCTTTTTGCTGGCGGCAATCGCTGTGCCGAAGAGTCGTCTGCTGCAGACTTCCGCAGCGACAGATTCCCGTGAGACGGCTGCCACGCCAGTCCCTCAGCTTGCGGAAGCTCTGAGCTATCCGCGGAGCACAACATACATGGATACAAGTCAACTCCGGTATGTTTGGTCGATTGACCCACGCACTTCACACAAAACAGAGCTGTAAGAACACACCAATGATGCGAGTGCTATCTGAAACTCGAGTGGCCAACGTTCTTACGGCGGACACATCTGAGTGTACTCCCATGAATTCGCGCGCGGCAGCGGGACTCGAAGTTGCTCTGCTTACAGGAGGCATTGATAAGCCGTACGCATTCGGCCTGGCTATGGAGCTGGTATCGAAAGGCGTGCGCCTGGAGTTCATTGGCAGCGATGAGGTGGACAGTCCGGAACTCCACACAAGCCCGAATCTGACATTTCTTAATCTGAGAGGCGATCAGCAGAGAGCCGCCAGTCTTGCCACAAAAACATCCAGAATACTGCGCTACTACGCACGACTTATCCGATACGTGTCTACCGCCAAGCCGAAGGTCTTTCATATTCTCTGGAATAACAGATTCCAAACATTCGACCGAACGCTACTGATGCTTTATTACAAGATGCTCGGGAAGAAGATCGTTCTCACAGCGCATAACGTGAATGCGGCCAAGAGGGACTCGAACGACTCGTTCCTGAATCGCTCCACTTTGCGAATTCAATATCAGCTGGCCGATCACATCTTCGTGCACACGGAAAAGATGAAGAACGAGCTCTTGAAGGATTTTGGTGTTCGCGACCCAGTGGTTACGGTCATTCCCTTTGGGATCAACAATTCTGTTCCGCTTACGGATCTAACTTCTGCCGAAGCAAAGCGGCGCTTGGGTATCAGCGACTGGGAAAAGACAATTCTGTTCTTTGGCAGAATCGGACCCTATAAGGGCCTTGAATATCTGGTCGCCGCCTTTCAGAAAGTTGCAGCCGGGGATGAAGACTATCGGCTGATCATTGCCGGTGAGCCAAAGGCGGGGGCAGAGATATACCTAGGTGAAATCCAGAAACAAATCAACGCTGGGACCGCGGCCGGACGGGTGCTTCAGAGGATCGAATACATTCCGGATGACGAAACGGAACTGTATTTCAAGGCGGCGGACGTCTTGGTCATCCCCTACACAGAAATCTTTCAGAGCGGCGTCGTTTTTTTAGGATATAGCTTCGGCCTTCCGGTAATCGCATCCGATGTAGGGAGCCTCAGAGAAGCGGTGATTGACGGAAGGACGGGACTCTTATGCAAGCCCTGCGATCCCGCGGCTCTGGCGGGAGCGATAGAGACATATTTCGAAAGCGACCTGTACCGGTGCCTGGATCAGCGACGCCAGGAAATACGTGACCTGGCCAATAGCAGCAATTCGTGGGATGTAATTGGCGGGATGACGTGGAATATATACGCGGACTTACTTGAACGATAGCCGCTTGACCCGGGCTTGTTTCAAGGTCGTCGAAGCCCAGCAGTCACGTTCGTATCCATGAGATTTAGCGAAAATACCCCTCGGCGCCAAGGCCCCGAGGTTTCGAAACAGGTGCCTCCCCGCATCTGTATGGCGACTGGCAGAAACTTCACGAAAAGAGCCTTTCAGTGCGGCCATTACGAAGCCCAGGACGTTCTTTCGAACGTAGATGCCGTCGATCTGATCCACCTCGAATCCGGCCCGAGATTTTGGTTTATAGAGCATTGGCAGCGAAGACTTCTGTTTCGCGATGTGTCCAAAAAACTGATCTCCCTGAACCCTGGACTTCATAGAGTGCGCCTCACCCGGGAGTATGACTTATTTGTTGCTTTCTGTCAGACATACTGGGACCTTCTTCACATTAATGCAATCGACGGATGGAAAGACCGCTGCAAAACTAGCGTGTGTTGGCTCGACGAAATGTGGGCTTCTGAGATACCACGACACAAATACTGGCTTCACGCCCTTCGGAAGTTTGATCACGTCTGTGTGGGATACCACGGTAGTGTCAGCGCGTTATCAAAGGCTATTGACCGGCCTTGCCATTGGGTCCCGGGCGCAGTCGACGCTCTCCGATTCAGTCCATATCCGAATCCAACACCGCGCGCCGTTGACGTGTACAGCATTGGCCGAAGGTGGGATGGCATACACCGTAAGCTGCTTGCAGCGGCTGGGCGCAAGGAGATCTTCTATGTTTACGACACATTCCCACGTATTGCCGAAATGCACGTCCACGACCATCAACAACACCGAGATCTCTTTGCGAATTTGGCCAAGCGCAGCCGATATTTCATAGTCGCACCTGGGAAGATGGATAGTCCGGAAGAGACTCAAGGCCAAGTCGAAATCGGCTTCCGTTATTACGAAGGGGCTGCTGCGGGGACAGTGATGATTGGACAGCCACCCTCCTGTGATGCGTTCACAGAGACGTTCCCGTGGCCAGATGTTGTGATACCAATTCGGCCCGATGGGGCCGACGTGATGGACGTTCTTGCCAGCTTAGACTCGGAGCCGGAGCGGGTATCTGCGATCAGTCGAAGAAACACTTCAGAAGCATTGCTGCGGCACGATTGGGTCTATCGATGGAAGGACGTTTTTCAGGTTGCAGGCCTTGAGCCCTCGCGCGGTATGGTGGCGCGTGAGCAACAGTTGAAAAACGTGGCGGAGCTAGCCAGAGAAGCTGCTGGAGATGGCTTTGGACGAGAACAACTAGCTCCCACGGAGCCCGTATTTTGATTCGGAAGTAGTCCCTAATGCGGGATGTGCAAATCCTGCGTTCTCACAGACGCGCGCCCGTTGTCCTGTTCGATCCCGCGAAAGGCTAAGCCCAGATGGTAATCACCAGAACTCCACTTCGAATCTCTTTTTTTGGCGGCGGTACCGACTATCCAGTTTGGTTCCGTGAACACGGGGGCGCTGTCTTGGCAACTGCGATTGACAAGAACTGCTACATTACTTGTCGGCGGTGTCCACCCTTTTTCGACTACCATAGTCGCATTTCCTATTCCCGGGTGGAGAACGTCAACCACAACAGTGGAATCAAGCATCCGTCCGTCCGTGCTTGTCTACAGTTTCTCGGAGTCGACGAGGGCGTCGAAATTCATCACGTTGCGGACCTTCCCGCAAGGACTGGCTTGGGAACAAGCTCGGCATTTACGGTGGGGCTCCTGTTGGGTCTTTACGCACTGAAGAATCAAATGCGAGATAAGCATGCCCTCGCGTCGGATGCGATTCGGGTTGAGCAGGACCTAATTCAAGAGGCGGTCGGGTCTCAGGACCAGGTCACCGCGGCTTACGGAGGCTTCAACCGCATCAACTTTCATCGGGATGGCGACGTCGAGGTGAAGGCGGTTCTCACCGCTCCAAGTCGCTTAGCAGCGCTAGAGCAGCATCTGGCGCTTTTCTTCACCGGGTTTTCCAGAACGGCTTCGGAAATCGCAACGGAGCAGGTCAGACTGACACCCCAGAGGAAAAACGAACTGGAAGCAATGCTTCAGATGGTCGACGAGGCTGAGTCCATCGTCGCAAATCCCAGCCGTTCCCTGGACGACTTTGGGCGCCTGCTTCACGAAGGCTGGAAGATTAAGAGAACGCTCACACAGCGCATCACCAACTCGGACATTGATGAGATTTACGAAGCAGGACTGAGCGCGGGAGCTTTGGGTGGTAAGCTCCTAGGAGCGGGTGGCGGTGGTTTTATGCTTTTCTACGTGCCACCTGAACGGCGGGAGGCTCTGAGAAAACGCTTGAGAAACCTGCTGTGCATTCCGTTCAACTTCTCACAGCGCGGCAGTCAGACCATTGTTTATGAGCCGGAAGAACAATACGACAAGTCACTCGTCGAAGAGCGCTCGTTCATATATGCCCAGCACAGCTCTGGTGATTCTGGCGAACCTCACGGAGTTGCGGTTGGACCCTCTTTTGTATGAGTGCGTCGACGGGGAGTTCTCCCGCGCATTTTGAAGCTTAGATTCGGAGGAGATCGCCCCTCCCAGCTTCCGTAAAGACATCCTTTTTGAGCCTTTGTGTCCCGAGCCGCGTGTTCTTACCCGTGGTTTCAACAACTTGAGAAGTGAACTAGCTACCGTCAATTTGGAACCGCAATGGTACTTTCAGTCGATCGGGTCTAAAGAGGGAAGATGTTGTTGCCGATAAGACATAATGAGATGCTTGCCCAGAACGCAGGGACGGCATGGATTACACTGAACCCGAGGTGGCAAACCCAATGTTACTCAATACTCCTTTCCGGTTTGAAGTCAGAAGCTTGGCAAGAGCCAGAGCAATCCCGACAGTCCTGGTTGCAGGCCTTTTGCTGCTTCTCAGCACTTCTGCGAATGCCCAGAACTGGTCTGGAATTCTCAGCCCGAACCGGGCAGTTGATTGGTCTGGGGCGGGTGTATCGGGTGGAATTCCCAATCGGCAAACCAATTGCGTGACAAGCCAGTGCAACACACTCTTCGGCGGAACCGTTACTGCGGCAAGCATCAATAGCGCAATCACCTCCGCACCCAACAATACGGTGGTCCGTGTTCCGGCGGGCACGTACGCCATTTCTGGCACGATCGACTTTGGTGGCAGGAGCAATGTAACGCTGCGTGGCGCGGGCTCAAACTCCACTTTCATAACATTCAGCAGCGTGAACAGTGGAAGTTGCGGATTCAGCACGGCTGTTTGTATATCGACCCCTTCCCTTCAGAATCTGGCCCCGCCCTGCGGCGGCGCGCCCCCTTGCGCTGGGGCAATGACCACCTGGACGGGCGGCTATGCCATTGGTACGACGCAATTGACTGTTGGCAGCACGGCGGGAATGTCAACCAGCTCGCTGCTATTTCTAGATCAACTGGATGACACCTCGGATGGTTATCCTGCCAAAGGGGACATCGCCATTTGCGGGACTTCTCCAAGCTTCTGCCTAACCACCAACGGTGATGAATTCTTCAGCCGCACGAGTGTCGGCAACGCTGGCAACCGGGGTCAGCAGGAACAACAAATCATCACTCAGATCGTAGACGGCACTCACATCAACATCTCTCCCGGCATCCGGCTCCCAAACTGGCGGTCATCACAGAGCCCGGCCGCATTCACTGGCAAGAGCTTCGCGACGCTGAACGGCATTGAAAGCATGTCACTCAACAACCAGCTGGGCGGAATCAATAGCAACATTATGATGTCGGGATGTATCCAGTGCTGGGCCAAAGGTGTACGCGTACTCAATGCCAGTAGCCGAAATCATGTCTGGCTCTATCAGTGCAACCATTGCGAAGTTCGGGACTCATACTTCTATGGCAGCGCGAACGGAGCGGGCTCGACCAGTTATGGAATCGAATTCGCCCAGACCGATGGCTGTAAAGTTGAGAACAACATCTTCCAGCACGAGACTCTGCCCATTAACGTGAACGGATCGGACGTAGGAAGCGTCATCGCCCATAACTTTTCCATCGATGATAACTATACGGCAGGTGGCGCGGGGAATGACTGGATGCAGCCTACCGTGACGCTGCACCAAGCCGGGATCGCCATGCTGCTCGTAGAAGGGAATTCCGGTCTGGGGATGAACGCCGATGACGTGCACGGAAGCCATCACTTCATAACGGAGTTTCGAAACCATTGGTACGGAGACATTTGGAATAATCCGGTCAAGGCCTCTAATACTACTTTGATCCACCTCGAAGCTTGGACCAGGTTCTCCAACATCCTCGGTAACGTGTTGGGTCGGAGTGGCTATTACACAACCTACTCGGTTGACCAGAATACCAACGACAAGGCCATCATCACGACGGGAGACCCTGATAATTCACCCACCAAAGACGCCCGCGTAAAGGCTACGGGTATGTTCTGGGGGAATTACGACACGGTCACGGCAGCGACGAGATGGAATGCTTCAGAGGTTCCAAGCGGCATCACCAATTTTGCTAATCCTGTGCCAGGAAATCAGAATCTCCCGGCATCTTTCTATCTCAGCTCAAAGCCATCCTTCTTCGGCACCACTCCCTATCCGGCCGTCGGGCCGGATGTCACTGGGGGAAACGGCCCCGCAGGTCATTCCTATTACATTCCGGCTGAAAGCTGCTGGTATAACGTGATGAAGGGCGTTGTGGGTTCGAGCGGGGCGCTGGCCTTCGACGCCGATGGCTGCTATGCAGCCAGCACGGGCTCTTCTTATGTAGCGCCGCCGACGGGTATCGTCGCCGCTGTTGATTAGCTTCCCTGTGGGACTTGCACGGCCCCACTCTTCGCTCTCCCGGTGAGGGCGCGCTGGGGACATGCTGATCGATCTCCGTTCGTGAGCCTTGTATCGCCAGAATCAAGGTTGCATACCTGCTGGACAATCTGATCGGCCGGTTCGCCTCGGCTAATTAGGCGCGAAACCTAGGCCGCCTAACTATCAAAATGACCAAGACTGCGTTCGTGACAGGCGCTGAAGGTTTTATCGGGTCCCATCTGGTTAAGTTCCTTCAAGCAAAGGGGTGGAACGTCATCGGCGGATACCTGTCGCGTCAGGCCGTCTCGTTGCCGAAGATGCCTAACTTAAGCTTTGTCCAATGCGATCTGCGCAATGGCCAGAGAGTATTGCAACTCTTGAAAGAATACGAGCCTACGCACGTTTTTCACCTTGGCGCCCAAAGTTTGCCAACCGTATCGTGGGCAGACCCTGTTTGGACCTTTGAATCAAACATCATGGGCTCGCTATATCTGTTCGAGGCGGTGCGTCACATGAAGCGCTCGCCAATCGTAGTTTCGGCCTGCTCGAGTGCGGAGTACGGGCATGTGCCGGCGTCAGCGATCCCGGTCACCGAGGAGCAGCCACTTCGCCCTTTGCACCCCTACGGTATCAGCAAAGTCTGCCTGGACTTGCTGGCGCGAGAATATTTCTTGGATTATGGCATCCCGGCAGTCAACCTTCGGCTTTTCAACACCACGGGGCCAGGAAAGACCGATGACGCGCCATCGGATTTTGTGCGCCAACTGATTAAGATAAAGAAGGGACTCCAGCGGCCGGTGATCGAAGTCGGGAACTTGAAACCCCACCGCGCACTCCTAGACGTGAACGATACCGTACGTGGCTTTTACCTTGCAGTGAAAGGGAAGCGGGGCGAAGCATACAATCTCTGCGCGTCCACCACGCATCAGATGAGTGAGGTCTTGCGGACGGCGATTCGCCTGTCGGGTTTGAATGTCGAGATTCGGCAGGCTCCGCACCTGATGAGGCCTTCGGATGAGAAGATCATTTTCGGCAGCTCGGAAAAATTTCGCAAAGATACCGGTTGGGTACCGCGGCGTACAATCGAGCAGACTCTCCTGTCCATGCTCGAGCACTGGGACCGAGTAATCTAGCTAGGATGCTTGGTACCACTACCGCTGTTCTACTCGTCGGTGGCATGGGGACTCGCCTAGCCTCGGTGGTCCCGTCGACACCAAAGCCGCTAGCGTCGTTGGGGGACCGGTCGTTTCTCGATTTGTTGATTGGGCAACTGAGGCACCAGGAAGTCTGCCGTCTGGTAATGTGCACCGGATATCTAGCCGGCCAGATCGAAAGCAGATTTGGCGATGGCCGAGATCTGGGCATGGCCATCTGTTATTCGACGGAGCCGCATCCATTGGGAACTGCGGGCGCAGTGAAGTTTGCCCGGCACCACTTGGAAGACACGGCTGAATTCTTGGTCATGAATGGGGATTCGTTCCTGGAAATGGATTTCGGTCGACTCATTCGGTTTCATCGTGAACACGGTGGGTTAATGAGCATGGCGGTGCTCAAAGTGCCGAATGCGCGCCGGTACGGAACAGTCCATGTGGGTCCGGGCGATCGAGTGACCGGGTTTGCGGAAAAATCCGACGGCGATGCTCCTGGACTCGTGAATGGCGGTGTCTACGTCTTCAGCCGTTCTGTTCTTGACCACATACCCGAAGGGCCGGCCAGCCTGGAAAGGGACGTGCTTCCCCGGTTACTCACTCACGGAGTGTACGCGCTCGAGGAGGATGGAATGTTCATTGACATAGGCACCCCCGAAGATTACGCTCGTGCTCAGGCGATTTGTGATCGGCTTTATGCTGTTGCCTTGACTGAGAGCAATCCGACTGTTGCGCCAAAACACGAAGGACACTAGTTGACGGGCAAGAACCCAGAGCAAATGACGAACTCAGATGATTTTGAACAACGCGTTAGCAGGTCGATACAAGCGTCGATTACTACGAAGCAATCCCTTTTGAGCAGCACTGAAGTAGTTTCGACTGTAGTTAGAGTCAGCCAACTCCTGGTGGATTCAATCAAGCAGGGAAACAAAGTGTTTCTCTTCGGGAATGGCGGAAGCGCAGCAGACGCTCAGCACATTGCCGCTGAATTTGTCGGACGATTCGCATTTGATCGGCCCGCTTTGCCCGCGTTGGCTCTTTCTGTGAATACTTCATGTCTGACGGCGATCGGGAATGATTACGCGTTCGATGTCGTGTTTTCCCGGCAGATTGAAGCTTTGGGGCGCCCCGGAGACGTCGCTATCGGTATTTCGACCAGCGGTAATTCGCCGAATGTGGTCCATGCTGTGTCTGTGGCGAAGAAGGCCGGCCTGCGCACGGTCGCATTGACCGGTTGCACTGGTGGGAAGCTCAAGAACGCCGTGGACCATTGCATCTGTGTACCATCCAGCGAGACTCCCCGAATTCAGGAGTGTCATATCCTGGTGGGCCACATCGTCGCAGAAATTGTTGAACAAACGATATTCCATGAGTAAGGCTGCATTCCTGGATCGTGACGGGGTCATCAACCGAAAGCCTGCGGAGGGGCAGTACGTCACCAACTGGGACGAAATGCAGTTTCTTCCCGGTGTGGCGCGAGCCATCGCCCTGCTGAACGGATCCGGATTCCGCGTCATTGTAGTGAGCAACCAGCGCTGTATCGCCAAGGAACTGATCACAGTCGCCGACTTGGATTCGCTACACCGACAAATGTGCGATTCATTGGCGGGCCGCGGAGCGACCATCGACGGAGTGTATTACTGCCCGCATGAAAAACAACCCCCTTGCAGTTGCCGCAAGCCGGCGCCCGGGTTGCTGCTGGATGCAGCGCGCAAACACCAAATAGACTTAACTGCATCCTGGATGATTGGTGATTCCGAAATCGACGTGGAGGCTGGCAGAAACGCAGGATGCAAGACAGCTCGACTGCTGGACGGTCAGGAGGCTGCGGCTGGCAGCGCGGATGTTGTCGCGCCATCTTTGCTTGAGGCGATCCATAAAATACTCGAGTGCGAGGAGAGCCAGCGAGATAGGATGGTGCCTTCCGACCACGATAACCAAGAGGCCGGCGGCTGTATTTCTTCGAAGTCTGCCGAGGCTATTGATAACCGGCATAGTGTCGCCGCTCCCACAGCAAATGGGCCTTGTGCTGTCACTGAGGCGATCCCTGTAGGTCAGGCAAAGGAAAGTTTTGGGGGCGATGTCGCGCTGGCGGATCTGCCTCGGAAGGCGGCCCGCGGAGCACTCGTTTCCACCGTCGGCCAGGCTGGCGTCCTAGTCTTGCGCACTGGGTCGTTGATGGTGCTGGCCAGACTTTTACTTAAGGAAGACTTCGGGCTGGTGAACATGGTGACGGCATTCACGGGCTTCCTCGCGTTGTTCCGCGATGCTGGTCTGTCGATGGCCACGATTCAGCATGGTTCGCTGACAACGGCGCAAGTCTCTACACTCTTTTGGGCCAATCTCTTGGTAGGCGGGTTGCTCGCGTTGCTGGCGGTGGCGGCGGCGCCGGTTATCGCCGTTTTTTATCAAGAGCCTCGACTGTTCTGGGTGACTGTGGCTTTGGGGACAAGCTTTCTTTTCATTGGCGCGGCCGCACAGCATCGCGCGATGTTGCAGCGGAGCATGCGCTTTTCGGCGCTAGCGCTTGTCGATATTGTTTCCATGGCATTGAGCATCGCGCTGGCTATTGGAATGGCCCTGTCGGGCTATGGATATTGGGCACTGGTCGTGATGACGATCGCCCAACCAGCGTTAAGTCTTCCAGGAGTCTGGATGACCACTCGATGGATTCCCGGTATGCCACAACGCCAGTCAGGCGTCCGATCGATGCTGATGTTTGGCGGCGCGGTTACGTTGAACAATCTCATTATCTACATTGGCTATAATGTCGACAAAGTGCTGATCGGTCGATGGTGGGGCGCCGCCGCATTAGGGATCTATGGCCGCGCTTACCAACTGATCAACTTGCCAACCGACAATCTATATTCAACGATTGGGTGGGTGGCATTTCCGGTTTTGTCGCGCCTCCAGAACGATCCCTCGCGCCTCAGAACGGCTTTCTTGAAGAGTTACAGTGTCTTTCTGTCCCTAGTCATGCCAATTACGATGGCGTGTGCGCTGTTCGCCGACGATATCATTGCGATTTTTCTTGGACCAAAATGGCATGAGGCGGTACTGATCTTTCGTCTTTTGACACCAACGGTTCTGGGCTTTGCCTTGATCAACCCATTTGCCTGGTTGATGTTGGCTGGAGGCCGAGCCGGTCGGTTTCTCAGAATCGCAATGTCGATGACGCCCGTGCTGATTCTGAGCTATGCGCTTGGACTGACACATGGCCCCCAGGGAGTGGCGCTGGGATTTTCCATCGGCATAGTTGTTTGCATCGTTCCCTTTCAGCTATGGGCGAAGCAGGGCACTCTCATTACTGCGCGAGACATCTACAGAGCGGTGGCCCCTTCCGTCATCTCCGTTACCATCGCTGCCGGTGCAACGCTGGCTGTCTACACGCAGATTAATCTCGTGGAACCGCCGTTAGTGCAACTGGTTGCGGAATGTGCGATCTTGTTCGGCGTCTATCTCCTGTCTCTTCTTTTCCTCATGAAACAGAAGGCCGTGTACGTGGGCCTGTTTAGGGACACCGGCATCAATTGGCCCCTTGGCAGACGACGGTCTCAAACGCAAAAAAGCGAGAGTTTGCGGGATTAGCCCTTGGGCCCCTCGCAAGGCAACTTTCTTGTAAATCTGTTCTTCCGATCCCGCGTCTACCGTGACTACGACCGAGCTACAGCGCCAACTACTTGAAAGTTTTGGCACAGAGGAGCGCATCTTATGCGGCAAGTGAGCGAAACATACCACAAACGAGATCTATGGGCAAAAGAGAACTTGAACTATGCTCAGCCCCATTTTCGCCTCGAGAAAGCGGCTCGACTCATTAATGAGATCGCACGAGGCAAGCAATGCGACCTTCTGGACGTGGGTTGCGGGCCCGCAACCCTGAAACGCCTGCTTGCCGGGAACATAGACTATCATGGCATTGATATTGCCATACACGATCCGGGGCCAAATGTAATTCAGACCGACTTTGTTGAAACTCCAATATCCTTTAGAGATAAACGATTCGACATCATTATAGCCCAAGGGGTGTTCGAATATATTGGCACTGTTCAGGACCAGAAATTCTCAGAGATAGCACGGTTATTGAAAAACGATGGGACCTTCATTCTCTCGTACGTAAACTTTAATCATATCCGCAGGAAGATTTACGAGCTCTACAACAACGTTCAATCATTCGACGAGTTTCATAAAAGCTTGCGGCGTTTCTTCCGTGTTGATAGAGTTCTGCCAACTTCCCACCATTGGCATCACGAGGAGCCATTCACGGAACGTACCAAGAACCTCCAAATGCGAATTAATCTAACCATTCCGTTGTTCAGTCGCCGGTTTGCTATCGAATACTTCTTCATTTGTTCCTCGAAGAATCGATAGGGACCAGTAATCTTATGTTAGCGGAGCGTGATTGCACGTGAGTAAAAATCCGAGACGACCAAAGATAGGCTTTTTCGGCGTCTTTGGTGCCGGTAACCTAGGCAATGAGTGCACACTTGAGGCACTGTTATATAACCTCCGAAAGTTCATGCCAACCGCCGAGGTTGTCGGTATTTGCACGGGCCCTGAAGAAACGGCGTCAAGATATCACGTCTCTGCAGTTGCGATCCGAGAAAGCTCCCTGCCGCCCCTGAGCAGCCGGGCAATGAGAATAGTAAGACGGATCGCTATTGGAATTCCGATCGAGATATCTCGATGGGTTAAGACGGTCGGCAGGCTAAGGGGCGTAGATATGCTCGTCATGACAGGGACTGGAATGCTGGGAGATTTCGGCATAAGCCCATTTGACCTGCACTATGACATACTTAGATGGTCCGTTGCGGCGAAATTGTGTGGGTGCAAGGTCCTGTTTCTAAGTGTGGGGGCGGGCCCGATACGTCACCCGCTGAGCAGGCGTTTCGTGAAGGCTGCCTTGGCGTTGGCAGATTACCGCTCCTACCGTGATACATTCTCCAGGAAGTACCTGGAAAGCATTGGTTTCGATACAACGGGAGACAACGTCTATCCCGATTTGGCCTTCAGCCTGCCAAGAGCGATGATACCAGTCCGCCGCTGCCGTGGTGGCCAAGGAGGCGTGATCGGACTAGGTGTGATGACGTATTACAGCAAGCGCGGCACATTGGAGGACGATGAACGCCTTTACAACGTTTATGTCGAGAAAGTCGCCAGCTTTATGAGTCGGTTGCTTGATCGAAAATACACGATCCGGTTGCTGATCGGGGACGTTACGTATGACAGGCGTGTGAGAGAGGACCTGAGGCGTTTACTGGAGGGCCGCGGAGTCCAGTATCCGGGCAAGATCATCGATGAGCCGGCCTCTTCGTTCGAGGATGTGTTGTCCCAGTTATCCACAACCGATATCGTGGTTGCGAGTCGGTTTCACAACGTCTTATTGGGCTTGATGGTCACTAAGTTAGTGGTGGCGGTCTCGTATCATGAGAAGGTTGAAGCGCTGATTACGGAGATCGGCTTGGGAGAATTCTGCCAGGATATCGAGCACATTGATATCGAAGGATTGGTCGGACAGATAACGAGGCTCGAAGAACACAGTGAGAATATTAGGTCGGAGATTGACCAAAGGATAGAGGAGTATCGCAAGGCGTTAGATGAGCAGTACGATCGTATCTTTGGTGGCGGTATCGCGAAGGCCGCGGTTCCAGCCTGCGCGGGATGACTCGGAGGTACTTGGGTGGATGCCAGCGTACTCTTCTCCGGCCAGGACAAGAACAATACCTTGTTGCAATCAAAACTTCTCCATCAACTGGAACCGCTGAAGGATGCTCGATGGGACGACTTTTTGAAGCGTCATGCGCGCTCGTCCGTGTTTCATACGGTCGAGTGGCTCGAAGCGCTTCGTCGAACCTACGGATACGAGCCGATTGCGATTACTACCTGTCTGCCTGGAGCCGATCTTCAGAACGCCGCATTGTTTTGTCGCGTTGAGAGTTGGATGACGGGGCGGCGGCTCGTTTCAGTGCCATTCTCGGATCACTGCGACCTCTTAGTCGACGCGCCGGCCGACTTGGCCGCTATCGTACGGGCCTTGGAGCCGCGGCAGCAGACCGTGCGCTACGTCGAGATTCGTCCGAGACATTCACTTGAGGGTGCTAGCGTCGGTTCGCACTCGACGTTTAGCTATTGTCTACATCAGCTTGATCTTCGGCCTGATCTCGATACGCTTTTCAACGACTGTCACAAAGACTCGACGCAGAGAAAGATCCGCCGAGCGGCGCGGGAAGGCCTGATCTGCGAGGAGGGTCGATCGGAAAGCCTTCTCGATAGCTTCTATGGTCTGATGCTTCTCACCCGGCGCCGACACCGGATCCCTCCTCAACCCAGGAGATGGTTCCAGAATCTGATTGATTGCTTCGGAGAAGCGCTTAAGATCCGAGTCGCCGTGAAGGACAAAATGCCTATCGCGGGGATGCTAACGCTGCGGTACAAAGACACTTTGGTTTACAAGTACGGTTGTTCCGACGCAACGTTCCATCACCTCGGAGGAACGCATTTCTTGTTCTGGAGATCCATCCAGGAAGCGAAACAGGATCGGTTGTGCACGTTTGACCTCGGCCGCTCGGATTGGGACGATGAGGGACTTATAACATTCAAGGATCGCTGGGGCGCCCAACGCTCGACGCTTACCTACATGAGATTCTCATCTTCGCTTTCCAAGAGGGGTAGGATGTCTCCTGGCACCGACTGGAAAGCACGGGCCGCAAGAACGGTGCTTGGCCATATGCCGGATCGCATTCTCCGCTCAGCCGGCGAATTGATCTACAAGCACATCGGCTGATGAATCGAGAAAGTTAACTTTGCGTCACTTTCGATGTCGCCCGGCCCCACAAAGTGATGTCGCGTTTCACGCTGCTTAATGCGAGAGTTTTGTCGAAGTTACGAAATTAGATTAGGGTGGAGTGTCCAATTCCGATAGAGGAGGGTTTGCATGAGAATACTATTAACCGGTCATAAGGGCTACATCGGCGCTGTCGCGGGGCCCATGTTATTGTCGGCGGGTCATGAAGTCGTCGGTCTGGACACAGATCTGTTCGCGGGTTGCGACTTTGGCGAGATGACCTCAGAGATCCCCGAGATCCGCAAAGATGTTCGGGATTTGACCCGGGAGGATCTCAATGGCTTCGATGGCGTGGTGCATCTGGCCGCACTGTCGAACGACCCGCTTGGCAATCTCAATGCTGACCTGACGTACGGCATCAACCATAGAGCATCGGTTCGTCTTGCGGAGTTGGCTAAGGACGCGGGAGTGCGCCGCTTTGTTTTCTCATCATCCTGTAGCACGTACGGTGCGGCCGGGGACGAGTTCCTGGATGAGACCGCTCAGCTCAGCCCGGTGACGGCCTACGCGGAGTCCAAGGTATTGGTCGAGCGCGATGTGGCGCAACTGGCGGACGAGAATTTCAGCCCAACCTTCATGAGAAATGCGACCGCATACGGTGCGTCTTCTCGGCTGCGGCTGGATGTGGTTTTGAACGACCTGGTCGCAGCGGCTTGCGTCACGGGAAGAGTTTATATCAAGAGCGACGGCACGCCCTGGCGTCCGATCGTTCACATCCGGGATATAACCGCGGCGATGCTGAGCGTGCTGGAAGCTCCGGAGGACGTCATCCATAACGAGACGTTTAACGTTGGCCAAACTGAGGAGAACTATCGAATTAGCCAACTCGCTGACATCGTGGCTGAAACCGTTCCCGGCTGCCGGGTCGAATACGCCGCTGGCGGTGGGCCTGACAAACGTTGCTACCGCGTTACCTGCAACAAGATCCGGGGCGTACTGCCGAGCTTCCGTCCACAGTGGAACGCCCGCGAAGGAGCGCAGGAGTTGTATGCAGCGTATCGGGCAGCGGGGCTGAACATTGGCGATCTCGAGAGTGGCCGTTATATCCGGATCAGCAACATACAAAGGCTCTTGAAAGCGGGCCGGCTAGATGATTCGTTGCGCTGGAAACATAAGCTTGAGTTTGCGGAAACCGTCGTTTAAGTGCGATAAAGGAGACAATTAAAGTTATGATTTTTACAGAGACAACACTCCCAGGTGCGTACATTATCGATCTGGAACTCCGGACTGATCCTCGCGGCTTTTTCGCTCGCGCCTTCTGCCAGAAGGAGTTCGAGGCACATGGACTGAAACCCACAATTGCCCAAGCCAACGTGGCGTTCAATCACCAAAAAGGCACGCTACGTGGAATGCACTTTCAATTCCCTCCGGCGGCCGAGACGAAAGTCGTACGATGCTCCCGTGGTGCGATTCTTGATATCATCGTCGATCTTCGCCCGGAAAGTCCCACTTACCTCCAGCACATTGCAGTCGAGTTGACTGAGGACAACCATCGTGCGTTGTACGTTCCCGAGCGCTTTGCGCACGGATATCAGGTGCTCCGAGACAGGACCGAAACCAGCTATCAGGTGGGCGAGTTTTACACACCTGGCTCGGAAGGCGGCCTGTTATACAATGACCCTCGCCTGAAGCTCTCCTGGCCGCTTCCGGTCACCGTCATCTCGGAAAAAGACGCTGTGTGGCCCATACTAGACGCGCAGGAAGGCGACTTGAAAAATCGCATGAGCCTGCAATTGGTGTAATTCGGAGGGTGCCATGATCATCGTTGACAATGCGCTGAAAGCTAGGGAAGCGGAGGGCCGGCCGATTCAAGTTGCATGTATTGGCGCCGGATTCATGGGGCAGGGGCTCACCAACCAGATTATGAATAGCGTCCCGGGGATGCGCATGGTAGCGGCGTATAATCGCCGAGGCCAAAGAGCATTGGACATGTTCGCCTATGCGGGCCGCAACGACGCGGTTATGGCAACCACCCAAGACCAGGTGGAAGATGCCATCCGGGCGGGGAAGCCAGTGGTTACCGAAGATGCTTTCCTGTTATCGCGCTCAGAAAGCGTAGACGTGCTGGTTGATTGCACGGGCTCCGTCGAATTCGGGGCCCGTCTCATCCTTGACGCGTTCCGGCATGGAAAAGACGTTGTTTTGATGAATGCCGAAGTCGACGCGACCATCGGTCCGATCCTGCAGGTCTACGCTGACAAACACGGAGTGATCCTGTCCGCATGCAACGGTGACGAACCTGGCCTGCAGATGGATCTGTACCGTTGGGTGAAAGGCCTCGGTCTCACCCCGCGCGTTATGGGTAACATCAAGGGGCTCCAAGACCCCTACCGTAACCCAACCACACAGCAAGGATTTGCGGAGCGCTGGGGGCAGAATGCCGCCATGGTGACCAGTTTTGCCGATGGCTCGAAGATCAGTTTCGAGCAAACCGTTGTGGCCAACGCGACTGGATTCAAGGTGAAGTCGCGAGGGATGTCGAGAGGCCTCGAGTATCGCGATGACGTGATGAAAATCGGGTCGCTTTACAATATCGACGAATTGCGTAGCGGTGGTGGCATCATCGATTACGTCGTAGGTACGCCGCTCACCAAAGTGTATTGCCTGGCTGAACATCCTGACCCCAAACAGCAGCATTATCTGAACCTCTACAAAATGGGCGAGGGGCCCCTGTATTCGTTCTTTACTCCATACCATTTGGTGCACTTTGAGGTACCCAATTCGATCGCCCGTGTGGTTCTATTTCGAGACTCTGTTGCCAAGCCCCTGGCGGGTCCCGTCGTCGAAGTCTGCGCTGTGGCCAAGCGCAATCTAAAGGCAGGTGAGATTCTCGATGACTACGGCATGTACATGACCTACGGCGAGGCTGTCAATGCTGAAGAGATGTGCGACCGCCGTTACCTGCCGGAAGGGCTCGTCGAAGGCTGTATCCTTTTGCGGGATATCCCCAAGGATTCCGTCGTTACCTACGATGATGTGACCCTTCCGCCGGATCGTCTCGGTGATCAACTTCGCGCAGAGCAATACCGTGTTTTCCGCAGCGCAACATGGCTTGAGGAATTGGTGAGCGTTCGGGCCTGAACCATCGCAAGTGATGGGTTATTGAACGGGAGGAAGTTATGAAAGTAGTTCTTTTCTGCGGGGGAGCCGGCATGCGGCTCAGAGGATATGCTGACGACGTCCCCAAACCGATGGTGCAGATCGGGACCAGGCCGATTCTATGGCACCTCATGAAGTACTATGCCCATTTCGGGCACAAGGATTTCATCCTCTGTCTGGGATACAAAGGTAGCGTGATCAAAGACTATTTTCTGAATTACGATGAATCCGTCTCCAACGACTTTATTTGGTCGCAAGGCGGTAAGAAGATCCACTTTCTGAACCGCGATATTGACGACTGGACGATTACTTTCGCCGAAACCGGAGCAAACGCCACGATCGGCGAGCGACTTAAAGCGGTCGAGCCCCACCTGAAGGGCGAAGAGACCTTCCTGGCGAACTACGGTGATGGACTGAGCGACCTCGAGCTCCCGGTAATGATCGATGAATTCCGCCAAAGTAGCGCCTTTGCTTCCCTGCTGCTGGTGCAGCCGACAGCGAGCTTCGACATCGTGCGGGTGGCCCGGGGGGGCACCGTCGGCGGAATCTCCGCTCTGACTCAGTCTGACATCTGGATCAACGGCGGCTTCTTTGTGCTTCGCAACGAGATTTTCCGCTACATCCGTCCAGGTGAAGAACTTGTACGACAGCCGTTTCAGCGCCTGATTGAGAGTGGAAGACTGGTGGCTCACAAGTGCACCGGCTTTTGGCAGTGTATGGATACCTTTAAGGACAAGCAAAGTCTCGAGGAACTCAATCAAGGCACGGCGCCGTGGAAAGTCTGGCGTAAAGGCCCAGCCGCAGTCTCAAACGAATCGGAAAGGATTTCCACCGGCACATGATGCACTTGCACATGGACGGAGGGGCTCATGCGCCGCAGATTCTCTGCCTCGGCGCGCACTCCGACGATATAGAGATTGGTTGTGGCGGTACCATCCTGCGCCTGGCCGAAGAGTATCCGGGCTGCGTGTTGCACTGGGTAGTGTTCAGTGCGAACGGGGTACGTGAGGCCGAGGCACAGCGCGCGGCAACGCTCTTCGCGGCCGATCACCTGAGAGGTCCATTGTTGAAGAACTTTCCGGACGGCTTCCTGCCGTTTGTAGGAGCTGATTTGAAGAGAGTTTTCGAGGAATTGAAGCAAACGATCTCCCCAGACCTTGTCTTCACTCATAATCGCAAGGACGCCCATCAGGATCACCGCCAGTTGGCGGAATTGACCTGGAATACGTTTCGTGATCATTTGATTCTGGAATACGAAATTCCCAAGTATGACGGTGACCTGGGACGACCGAGCTTGTTCGTGCCGCTCTCGACGGAGGTGTGCCAGAAGAAGGCTCGCTACCTCATGGAGGCGTTCCAGTCCCAGCATGGCAAGCGCTGGTTTGAGGAGGAGACCTTTCTTTCTCTTATGCGGCTGAGAGGGATGGAATGTAATGCCCCCAGTGGTTATGCCGAAGCTTTCTACTGTCGCAAGCTGGTTCTGTGATTTCAGCCGAACCGTAAAAAACTCGATACTTGTCATTGGTGTTGGATTTGTGACAGACTATCGGCCTCAGGCCATGCTCAAGTCGACAAAATCAGCTCCCACCGCGATCCACAAATACTGCTAATGAGCGTTGTCCTAAAGGGAAACATATCGTGAGATTGCCGTTCTGCCATAAGCGTCTGTCAGCTGGCAAGGCCGCCCGCATCGCATCGGCCGCCCTTGTCGTGTTCGCTTGCGGTGTGAATCCGGCTCACTTGTTGGCTGCGGGCACGATCACGTACGTACAAAGCAATTACGCAGTGCCGCAATCGCCTACGGCCACGGTGAGTGTCACCTACACAGCTGCGCAGGTCGCTGGCGACCTCAATGTCGTCGCGGTTGGGTGGAACGACAGTACGGCTGTCGTCAACACGGTCACCGACAATCACGGCAACATCTACACTCGCGCGGTCGGACCGACCGTCCTGAGCGGTTCGCTCTCACAATCGATTTACTATGCCAAGAACATCGTGGCGGCCACCGCTGGATCAAATATCGTCACAGTTACGTTCTCAGTTGCCGCGGTATACCCCGATGTCCGCATTCACGAGTACAGCGGAGCGGATCCGAACAACCCGGTGGATGTGACAGCCGCGGGCAGCGGCAATAGTGCTACCAGCGCCACCGCGGCCGTGACCACAACCAACGCAACGGATCTGCTTTTCGGCGCCAATATGGTGTCGACCTATACCAGCAAGGCCGGCACTGGCTTCACCATTCGGATGAACACAGTACCGGATGGAGACATCACTGAGGACGAGATGGTTGCCGCCACTGGGAGCTATACCGCGAATGCGCCTCTTGGTTCATCCGGGGCGTGGGTCATTCAGTTGGTCGCTTTCCGGACAGCTTCTGGGGACACAACCCCTCCCACCACGCCGACCAATTTGACGGCTACGCCCGTCGGAACGCAGATCAATTTGAGCTGGACCGCGTCAACGGATAACGTTGCCGTGACCGGCTATTTGGTGGAACGCTGCCTGGGTGCCGGCTGCACGACGTTTGCGCAGATCGCAACGCCGGCCACGACATCCTACAGTGACCCAGGACTGGGTGCCGGTATTTATAATTATCGGGTTCGGGCGAAGGATGCGGCGGGGAACCTGAGTCCGTATTCGAACGTAGCCAACGGAGTGATTCCGGATACGCAGCCACCGACCACGCCGACCAATTTGACAGCCACGGCGAGCGGAAGCCAGATCAATCTGAGTTGGACCGCCTCAACGGACAACGTTGCGGTGACCGGCTACTTGGTGGAACGCTGCCTGGGCGCAGGTTGCACCACCTTCGCTCAGATCGGGACATCGGCCACGACGTCCTACAGCGATCCCGGCTTGGCGATCGGCAGTTACAGTTATCGCGTGAGAGCAACGGACGCACCTGGAAACCTGAGCGGTTATTCCAACGTGGCCAGTGGCACGATCACCGACACCACTCCGCCGACTGCACCCACCAACCTGACAGCCACGGTAAGCGGAACGCAGATCAATCTGAGTTGGACAGCGTCGACCGACAACGTCGGGGTTACCGGGTATCGCGTGGAACGCTGCCTGGGAGCCGGCTGCACAACTGTTGTGCAGATCGCAACGCCGACTACGACATCGTACAGCGACCCGAGTCTGGGCGCCGGCAATTACAATTACCGGGTCCGGGCAACGGATGCGGCGGGGAATCTGAGTCCGTATTCGAACGTAGCCAACGGAGTGATTCCTGATACGCAGGCACCAACCACCCCGACCAATTTGACGGCCACGGCGAGTGGAAGCCAGATCAATCTGAGTTGGACTGCCTCAACGGACAACGTTGCGGTAGCCGGCTACTTGGTGGAACGCTGCCTGGGCGCCGGGTGCACCACCTTCGCCCAGATCGGGACACCGGCCACGACATCCTACAGCGATCCCGGCTTGGCGGTAGGTAATTACAGTTATCGCGTGAGAGCAACGGACGCAGCTGCGAACCTGAGCCCGTATTCCAATGTGGCCAGCAGCGCGATCACCGACACCACTCCGCCGACTGCACCCACCAACCTGACAGCCACGGTGAGCGGAACGCAGATCAATCTGAATTGGACTGCATCGACGGACAACGTTGCGGTGACCGGCTACTTGGTGGAACGCTGCCTGGGTGCAGGTTGTACAACCTACACCCAGATCGCAACGCCGACCACGACATCGTACAGCGACCCAGGACTGGGCGCCGGCAATTACAATTACCGGGTCCGGGCAACGGATGCGGCGGGGAATCTGAGTTCGTATTCGAACGTAGCCAACGGAGTGATTCCTGATACGCAGGCACCAACCACCCCGACCAATTTGACAGCCACGGCGAGCGGAAGCCAGATCAATCTGAGTTGGACCGCCTCAACGGACAACGTTGCGGTGACCGGCTACCTGGTGGAACGCTGCCTGGGCGCGGGTTGCGCGACCTTTGCCCAGATCGCGACTCCGTCCGGCACGACGTACAACGACACCGGTCTAACGGCCGCCACCAGTTACAGCTATCGCGTTCGGGCGGCAGACGCGGCGAACAATCTCAGTCCGTATTCCATCATTGTGACGGCCTCGACCACTAGCGTGTCGACACCCACGGCTCCGACGAATCTGTCCACTTCCGCGGGACCTGGCCCGATCGTGGCAGCCGTCCAAGGCTACATCAATTCAAACTCCTTAGCGTCCCACACCACTCTACCGTTCGACAGCACTGGCGGAGACCTGATAGTGATGTGCGCGTCTTCCCATAGCGGCGTCACCCTTTCTCCGAGCGATAGCCTTGGCAACACCTGGATCTCGATAGCCGGGCCGACCAGTACTACTCTTGGAAACGATCTGCGAACGCAAATTTGGTATGCACGGACTCCCAACGTCGGTCCTGGTCATACCGTCACCATCAGTCTTTCCGCCCCGGAGGCTCTAGTCATATCCGTCATTGTTGTGAAAGGCTCAAATTCTTCCTCGCCGATTGAAACTGTATCCCTTCTCGGCAGCGACAATGGAACGGACACAGAGAACGTAGTGAGCCCGAACATCACCATCACTGGGGCGAACGATCTTCTCATCGGATGGGTGAAGGTTTCTGGTGGTGTTGCTTACACGTCCGGTGCCGGCTTTACGCAGCAACCAGGGGCGTCTTCAGACTTCCTCGACGCTGAGACTGGCCTGGCAGCCGCCCCAGGGACCTACAGCGCCACATTCACTCTGAGTAACTTCGTCAATTGGCAGTCCGCAGTAGTGGCTGCAGCCAACAATACCAACCAAGTCAGTCTATCGTGGACAGCATCGACGGAGAGTGGCGGAACGATCAGCAAGTACCTGGTAGAACGCTGCCAGGGTGCGGGTTGCAACAGCTTCGCCCAGATCGGCACCCCGACAGGCGCTAGCTTCACCGACGCGGGCCTGACTGCATCGACTAGTTACAGCTATCGGGTCCGAGCACAGGATGCAGTCGGCACGGTTGGACCCTACTCAAGCGCCATTACGTTCGTAACGCCTCCGACGATCCCCTCGGCGCCAGGAAATCTAACGGCGACACCGATATCCGGCACACAGATCAATCTCTCATGGACGGCATCCTTGGAAACGGGTGGGGCGATCAGCACTTATCTAGTGGAGCGCTGCCAAGGGGCAACCTGTTCTAATTTTGCACAAATCGCGACGCCAACATCTACGACGTACAGCGATACGAGTGTGGGCTCGGGTAGTTACAACTATAGGGTTCGGGCCAGGGACAACGCTGGGAACTTGAGCCCCTATTCCAATCTGGCCAACGGGGCGATTGGCGACACGCAACCCCCGACGGCACCGAGCAATCCGGTTGCTACGCCGACCTCGTCCAGCCAGATCAGTCTGACGTGGACAGCATCGACAGACAACACCGGGGTGACTGGGTATCTGGTGGAACGCTGCCAGGGAGTCGGATGCGGGACCTTCACACAGGTCGCGACACCTGCTGGCACGACCTATAGCGACACCGGTCTTGCTGCCTCCACCAGTTACAACTATCGCGTGCGCGCGACGGACGCGGTCGGGAATCTAAGCCAATATTCGACCGTTGCCACTGCAACCACTCCTGCCCCGAACTCAACGATCACCTATGTACAGAGCAATTACGCCACGCCGCAATCACCCACGGTCACGGTGAACGTCACCTTCACAGCCGCGCAGACGGCCGGTAACCTCAACGTGGTGGCGGTCGGGTGGAACGACACGACGGCCGTTATCAACACGGTCACAGACAGCCGCGGCAACGTATACACGCGCGCGGTCGGACCGACCGTTCTGAGCGGTTCGCTCTCACACTCGATCTACTATGCCAAGAACATCGTATCGGCGGCCGCCGGAGCAAATATCGTCACAGTCACCTTCTCGGTCGCTGCAGTGTACCCCGACGTCCGAATCCTTGAGTATCGAGGAGCGGATCCGAACAATCCAGTCGATGTAACAGCAGCGGGCTCCGGCAATAGCGCCACCAGCACCACCGGGGCCGTCACAACGACCAACCCGACGGATCTGTTATTCGGCGCCAATGTTGTGTCGAGCTATACCAGTAATGCTGGCGCTGGATACACCATCCGGATGAACACAAACCCGAACGGCGACATCGCCGAGGACCAGATGGTGGCCGCCATCGGCAGCTATACTGCCAGCGCGCCTCTCGGTTCTTCCGGAGGGTGGGTCATTCAGATGGTGGCCTTCCGTACTCCTTCGACGGACAGCATTCCGCCTACAACACCGACCAATCTGTCCGCGACCGCGGTCAGCGGAAGCCAGATCAATCTGAGCTGGACTGCGTCTACAGATAATGTCGGTGTTACAGGCTACTTGATCGAACGCTGTCAAGGCGTCGGATGCACGAACTTTGGTCGTCTCCTAACCGTGGCGGGTACCACCTATAGCGACACAACTTTGGTGCCTAACACAAGTTATACCTACCAGGTAAAAGCCCAAGACGCTGCGGGGAACTTCAGCAGTTATTCAAATCAGGTAACCACGACGACGCTGACCACAATTTCAGGGCTCCTCGCCGCGTACTCGTTCAATGAAGGTGCAGGCACCACGGTCACGGACTTGTCCGGCAATGGAAATACCGGAACCCTTACTAATACGGCATGGACTGCTTCAGGCAAGTACGGCAACGGGCTGGTTTTCAATGGGACCAATTCGCTTGTGACAATTAACGACTCTGCGAGCTTGCATCTCACGACTGGAATGACGCTGGAGGCGTGGGTAAATCCATCTACCGTAAGTAGTGCGATGCGTGATGTGATTTACAAGAGCAATGACAATTACTACTTGGAGGCTACCACCAACCACACCGGCCTGCCAGGTGGTGGCGGAACCTTCGGCGCCACTGATGTGGCGGCATATGGAACCGCGCCTTTAGCGGTGAATTCCTGGACGCATTTGGCAATCACCTACGACGGAGCCGCCCTGTCCCTGTATGTGAACGGTCTTCAGGTTGCAACGTTAGCGCAGAGCGGTACCATCGCGACGTCCACGAACCCGCTGCAAATCGGCGGAGATACAAACCTTGGGCAGTTCTTTTCGGGAGTGATTGACGAGGTCCGCCTCTACCGTGTGGCGCTGACTCAGGCCCAAATCCTGTCGGACATGAATACAGCTCTGGGTGGAACTGGGTCGTTGCCGATCGTGAATTTGAGTACTTCAAGTCTCAGTTTTGGCAATCAGGGCGTGGGGACTTCCAGTGGCGCCCAACCAGTAACTTTAACGAATGTGGGAGGCGCGAACCTAGCGATTAACTCCATCGGCCTTTCAGGTGGCAATACGGCTGATTTCTCCCAAACCAACAATTGCCCAGCGACCCTGGCAGCGACCAACTTCTGCACCATTAATGTCACGTTTGCACCGACCACAACTGGCTCGCGCAACTCGTCGGTGGTGATCAACGATAATGCTTCGGGCAGCCCCCACACAATTACCCTTTCCGGCACTGGTACCGGGGCCGGAGTCACAGTTACCCCACGAGTCACGGTTCTGACGTTCACCGGCACACAGCAGTTCAATGCGAGTACGGGAGGCGTGACTTGGTCGGTCGACGGCTCCGTGGGCGGTTCTCCGTCTGCTGGTACAATCACCAGCACCGGTCTATACACACCGCCGAATAGCACCGGCACTCACACTGTAACGGCAACTACATCCGACCAGTCACAGTCTGGAAGCGCAACTGTTTATATCAGCAACTATCCGGGTACTTTCACTTATCATAATGACAACCTCCGGACTGGGCAGAACCTTGGCGAGTCGGTCTTGACCCCTTCCAACGTCAACCAAAGCCAATTCGGAAAGCTTTTCTCGTACGGGTTAGACGGCATGGCGTTCGCGTCGCCCCTGTATGTGGCCAATGTGAACATTCCCAGCAAAGGCCTTCACAACGTTGTGTATGTCGCAACTGAACATGACAGTGTCTACGCCTTCGACGCCGATGGATTGAGCACTACTCCCCTTTGGCAGACGAGCTTTCTCAAATCCGGAGTCACCACGGTTCCGTGTGCTGATGTGGGCGAGTGTGGCGACATTCCCGTCGAAATAGGAATCACGGGCACGCCCGCCATTGATCAGTCGACTGGAACGATATATGTAGTGGCCAAGACGAAGGAGAGTGGAAGCTACTTCTATCGTCTGCATGCTCTCGACATCACTACAGGCGCAGAGAAGTTTGGCGGTCCGGTTGTGCTTCAGGGCAGCATTCTAGGAGGGACGGGTGACGGGGCGATAGGGGGAAGCCTACCCTTCATTTCTCTTAGAGAAAACCAGCGGCCAGGGCTTCTTCTTAACAACGGGGTCGTGTACATCGGATTTGCATCTCACGGTGATAACAACCCGTGGCACGGCTGGGTATTAGGATACTCTGCGACTACTCTTCAGCAGGTGATGATATATTGCGTTAGTCCCGACGGCTACGGTGGAGGCGTGTGGCAAAGTGGTGGAGGACTAGGCGCCGACGCCAGCGCTAATATTTACTTTACGACCGGAAATGGTGATTTCACCGTGAACACTGGGGGCAGAGACTATGGAGATAGTGTCGTGAAGATTGCGCCCACGGGAAGCGTGGTGGATTACTTCACGCCGCACGATCAGGCGAATATGGAGGCCCAGAACTTTGATCTTTCGTCCGCCGGCCCGGTCTTGTTGGTAGATCAACCTGGTCCTACCCCGCACCTGATGATCACCGCAGCCAAGACTGGAACGATCTATGTTCTGAACAGGGATAATATGGGTCACTTCAATTCGAGTAGCGACAACCAGATTGTTCAAGCTCTGGTTGGCGTTCTTCCCCACGGGGGAGGGGAAGAGGGTAACTACAGCGCCCCGGTATTTTTCAACAATTACGTCTACTTCGCTGCCGTGAACGATAACCTCAAAGCTTTCCGACTAACCAGTGGTCTTTTGTCAGGTGCACCCACCTCACAGTCCACCGTGACCTACCCGAATCGTGGAGGATCATTCGCAATTTCGGCTAACGGTAGCAACAACGGGATACTATGGGCCCTCCAGGATAATAGTCCGTCGGGGGGAGTTCTTCACGCCTATGATGCCAGCAATCTGGCCAGCGAATTGTACAATAGTAGCCAGGCTGGCGCGCGGGACGCTCTAGATATCGCGTCCAAGTTCAACATTCCGCTCGTTGCCAACGGTAAGGTCTTCGTTGCATCCAATGGATTCCTCACGACCTTCGGGTTGCTGCCGTAGGGCCCACCAACTGCTTGTGCGCGTTCGGCAGAGCGACGACTCCGATATACTTCCTGGGCTATTCTGAAATCCTTATCGGCGCTTGATACTCCGAATGAGTGCTCTGGTCGATTTCTACCGATGTCCAGAACGAATGACTGCCGGGCCTTCGTTGCATAAGCAACCCGGTAATTTCGCCTTCGGTTTCGATGCCAGTCATAACGAGCAGTCCGCATTCAGTCCGCTACATACACTTGAAAGCATAGACCTTACGGATTCCGACCGAGACGTATTGCCATCGTCAGTGAATGACCTAAGAGCTGTCGATGACCTCCGGTTCGAGCGCTACCTCTCCAAAGAGGACGCCGGACGCTCCTTGTTGTCGAGCGAAACACTCCGACGCGCGTATTATTGTGCAAGACCAGTGCTGCCTGATTCGCTCCGGAAGACTCTGCAACGCTTTTCTCTCCGAAACTGGGATAAGTTGCCTTTCCCCCAATGGCCGGTGGACACGAGCGTCGAGCAAATATTAGAGAAACGTCTTCTTCACTCGATGAAGATCGGGAAGCTAGACCGCTTTCCCTTCATCTGGTTCTGGCCGGGAGGAGCTTCTGCTGCTGCTATTATTACGCATGATGTGGAGACTGGCGCAGGTGCTAAATTCATTCCTCGCCTCATCGACGTGGACGATGAATTTGGCATTCAGACGTCTTTTCAAATCGTACCGGAGCGGCGATACGCGGTGCCGAGAGACTTGCTCGACGACATTCGTCGGCGTAGATGTGAGGTGAATGTCCACGGGCTTAACCACGACGGAAACCTCTTCAGAGACCGGAGAACCTTTTTAAAACAGGCCAGGTTGATAAATCAATATGTTCGCACTTTTGGAGCAGAAGGTTTTAGGTCGGCCTGCATGTATCGAAATGTCAGTTGGTTCGAGGAGCTTGACATTTCCTACGATATGTCTGTGCCTAATATTGCACATCTGGAGCCTCAGCGTGGGGGTTGTTGCACCGTCTTTCCGTACTTTGTAGGCCGGATACTGGAGCTGCCGCTAACAACCGTTCAGGACTATTCTTTGCTTCACATCCTTAGAGACTATTCGATAACGCTTTGGAAGAGGCAAATCCAGCTGATCACCGCGAAGCACGGCCTTATCAGCTTCATCGTTCATCCTGACTACCTATTGGAGGAGCGAGCGATGACCGTATACCGGGCCCTATTGGCACACCTGTCACGACTGAGATGCGAGAAAAACATCTGGTTCGCGCGGCCAGGGGAAGTTAACCGTTGGTGGCGAGAACGCAGTGCAATGAAGCTGACATTGGAAAGGGGTACGTGGCGCATCTCCGGGCAAGGCCGAGAACACGCACGCATAGCGTTCGCTTCCGTTAAGGACGGCCGGGTCGAGTACGTGGTAGCACAGGGTTGCGAGGTGCTTGCTTGCTGACCACCAGTTCTGTCGGTGCGAATAGGCGGAGGTAATGTTGTGTCTGAAGCCGAGCTGAGTCTGCGGGAAACCGTTGAGGACTTTTTAGATGTAATTGCCAGGCGACGATGGTGGGCGTTCGCAATTGCTTGTGGCATTACGCTGGCAACCATTGGTGCAGTATTGTCGCTGCCCAGTCGGTATATATCGGAAGCTCTACTTGTCGTCGTGCAACAACAGGTCTCGCAGCGCTATGTTCCGGATAGTGCAACGACTCTCGCGGAGGCGATCCAGGCAATGACTCGGAACGTCCTGTCGAGAGCCCGGTTGAGCGCAATTATCGACGAGTTCAGTCTTTATACGAAAGAAAAGCAACATCTAACTCCGGATGCGCTAGTCGAATTGATGCGTAAGGACATCGATATTGAGTTTCTGGATCCTATCCCGGGACGCAGTGACTTCAGCGCTTTTAAGATCAGCTTCACGGCGAATGACCCCTATCTGGCACGGGAGGTAGCTAGCCGGCTGACCTCTCTTTTCATCCAAGAAAACGTTAAAAGGCGGGGAGAGCAAGCGACGAGCACATCCAGTTTTTTGATCGAACGGCTTGAAGCAGCGAAGCAGAATCTGGCGGAGCAAGAGAAGCGCCTGCGAGACGTTAAGACGCGTAACGGAGGTGATCTTCCGGAGCAGCAGGGAATGAACTTGACGTCACTTGCTGAATTAAGGATGCAGCTCCAAACTACGCTGTCGAGCACAAGACGCGCACAGCATGACCGCACGTCCCTGGAAGCGTCGATCGGCGACCGTTTGGCTCGCATACAGTCCGAGCGAACGGCTTTGCTCAAGCGGTTTACACCCAAGTATCCGGAGGTAGTCAAGAAGGATCAAGAACTTGCCAAAACCCAGGCATTACTGGACGGTCTGAGAGCGGGAACCTTAGGGACACTCAAATGGCAAGACTTTGGTACTCCCGATGAACTGGCTGTTGGCCAGCTTAAGAGACAGGTAGAGGCCAACGTAGACGAGATCGAGAATCTTTCCAAAGAGGAAGCGCGACTGCGAACCGAGATCTCGCAAGTCCAGGCGCGTTTGAATCAAACTCCGATCGTCCAAGACCAGCTAGCCGCTATCCAACGCGACTACGATCTCTACAAACAGAATTATACGGATTTGTTGAATAAACAGCTCCAGTCGGATTTGTCAACCAAATTGGAGGAGAACCAGGAGGGCCAGCAGTTCCGCCTTTTGGATCCACCTACGCTTCCGGTTAAGCCCGCCAGCCCTCAGCGTCTGAAAATGAGCCTGGGCGGCACTGCGGCCGGAATTTTGATGGGGCTCGTTTTCGCGTTTGTGATTGACAGCAGGGATCAGTCGTTTCATGCTGAGAAAGCCTTGAGGCAAGCCTTTGCTGTGCCGCTTGTATTGAGTATTCCTTTGCTGCTTACTCCAGCCGAGGGGCGCGCACGCAAATGGAAAAGGGCATTCGAGTGTTTAGCCGGTGCTCTGGTGACCCTCGTGGTACTTGCCTCTGAGTTGTATGTCTATCGCCACGGCTAGTGAACTAAGATTCCATCTAGCTAGCTGCCACCAGAAGCACGGCCCGGCGGTCCACGCGTTGCTTGCGAATCCGGTGGAGCGAAGCTCGCTAACCCCTATTGTGCGGCGGAGCGGGCCACGATCAGAACTAGCTGTACGCGCGACGACACCGATAAGGGGTTACCTGAACTATCGGCCATCGCTGGCGCGAATATCAGTATGTCGAGATGCCGATTGAATGGAAGAGTGCTCTCTCATTCGATGAGAAGATCCAAATGATTAACTTCGCTCAGCTTCTATTGAAACCGAGGCATATGACCCGTGAACGACCTCGGTTGCCATCCACCGAAGCGGCCTCTAGCACCGACAACGCCCCCTCGCTCCGACAGATATCTGTCGAGCACGTGCACGTGAAGCCTCGCAGCCGGCTCGTTCTTTTGACCGATCCCAAGGGGTCCGGCGCCGACAGGCTTAGGCTCCTGCGGATGCGCCTTCGAGAACTCAAGGACCTAACAAAACTCCAGAGCCTTCTTATCACGAGCCCGATGCCTGGTGATGGGAAGTCAACAATCGCTCTCAATCTTGCTACGGCTTTGGCCGAGCGGGGAAAACGTAGCGTTCTGCTAATCGAAGCCGATCTTTATCATCCAAGTCTAGCCGAAGGTTTAGGGCTTGAGGAGCGAGGGGGACTCGCGGAATGCCTTGAAAATCAGCACGATCCGATGTCGCTGCTTCGATGCCTCGAGCCGCTCGGGTGCTACTTACTGCCAGCTGGAAAGCCCGTAAGCAATCCCACCGAGTTGTTGGAATCGGAATCGTTTTCGAGTGTCATGCGGAGCCTATCTCCCCACTTCGACTGGATTCTGATCGACACGCCGCCTGTGATTCCCCTCACTGACGCTGTCTCACTTTCGCGACGAGTGGACGGCAGCTTGTTGGTAGTGCGAGCGGACCGCACACCGCGGGATGCGATCGATCAAGCCGTTTCGCTTCTAGGCCCAAAACACGTTTTGGGGATCGTGTTGAATGCCTCGGATCGACTCAATAAGGTCTATTCGAAATATTACGGATACGGACATTACGACAAGAAATAACTGGTAAGTCCTATTAGCTCTGCCCATGCCCCCGCGGATTATAGCCTGGCGCCTGTCGACGGTTTTGTGGGCTGTGCATATGTTCTGGTTGTCGACCGAATCCTTCGGAATCGACCACACGAGATTTGCGCTTAGTACCGTGCTAAGCTTGCTCCACGTTAGTGTATCCAGCCACACCCTCTGGATTCTGAACGCTGTCTTGCGTAAACTGGCTCACGTGACCGAGTACGCGATATTCGGGTTCTTGCTTTCTCGTTCTCTCGGAAGTCCCAGTCGTTCACGATCGCAGGTGTACATAGCTGCGTTGTGTATCGCGGCGGCTGCCGTCTACTCGTTTACAGACGAGTTTCACCAATCCTTCGTGCCAGGTCGTGGACCTTCGTTGATCGACTGTGCGATCGATGTTTCGGGCGCCGTTCTCGCGATGATTCTACTCTATGCATTACCCGGTCGGTCAAGCGATAGGGACGAAACGCTCTCTCCGGCAGATTGTCCCGATGGCAAACTACTTTAGCCGCAGAGTTCTGGGACGCGCGCCAGCTCATCCCAGCAGCCAGCACCTGCGTTTCTTGCTCTGGTGGTTTGTCTCGCTTGCCATCTTTTTTGTTCCCTTGAGGAGTTTTGTAAGCCTTGCAGTTAGCGATGAACAATACTCTTACACCCTCGCAGTACCCCTTATTAGCTTCTTCCTTGTGTGGTTGAAGAAGGAAAGCATATTTTCACAAAAAACCAGATATTTTGGCACCTTCGAATTGTCGCTGTTGACAATCGCAGCATCTCTTGCGTCCTTAATTGGGGCGGCGTCTCTCCTCGGCCGGAGCGCTGGCCTTTCCCTGGACCTGTTGGCCTTGTTATTGTCGTGGGTTGCGGTGTTCGCTTCGTGTTACGGCGCGGAATCCCTCAAGGCAGCGGCCTTTCCCGCAGCATTTCTTCTTCTGATGATTCCGCTTCCCGGAAGAGCGATGCATGACATCGTCTTCTTCTTGCAGCAGGCATCTGCGGATGCAACCGCTCGCCTGTTTCGCATAATCGGCGTCCCGTTTTTGAGAACGGGATTTCAATTCTCCCTGCCAGGTGTCGATATCGAAATCGCCCAGGAATGCAGTGGCATACGGTCGAGTGCCTCACTACTTGTGTGTAGTCTACTAGTGGGATACTTGTTCGTTCGTACGAGCTGGCGTAGGGCGTGCTTTGTGCTTATTATCGTCCCCGTTTCGATATTAAAGAACGCGATAAGGATTGTTACTCTTTCATGGCTTGCAATACATGTGGACCCCGGTTTCTTGTACGGTTCCCTTCACCATCGCGGTGGACTGGCATTTACACTACCGGCAATCGGAATGATGGGATTGACGCTCTGGGTGTTACGCAGATCGGAAGCGATTCCCGATGAACAAGCCTCGGTGACGTTGGAAAACGATAGGGGCACGAACGGTTAGCCTGTGGTAAGCGTAGATCCTGTCCGTGGCGGGGAAGTCGCACTCGAAAGTTCTGCATTGGGTTGTAGCGCCAAAATATAGGCTCCTGGTACCGCAGCCCATTGGACTGATGATACTACAACTGATAAGCTAGGCCTCAATTTTTCAACAGCACTTTTATGAAACGGCTCACGATTGGGAAGTGCAACGTTACGCTAGGCATTCTGCTCTTGGCCTCCTGTTCGACGGCCCCCCACGCACGGATGCTCACTTTCCTGGCGAGCGGAGAGACCTACATCAAAGCAGGCAAGTACCAGGAGGCCGTAATCGAGTTTCGTAACGCGGTGCAGATCGATCCGAAGTCTGCTACAGCCCACTATCAACTTGCTCGGGCTTACATGAGCCTCGGAAACCGCGCGGCAGCGTATCGTGACTTCGAGGAGTCGGTTTCGCTCGATGCCGGCAATGTGGATGCGCAGCTTCAATTGGCGGCGCTGCTTATCGATCGTAAGGAATACGACCGCGCGCAAACGATGGCCGAGCAAGTCCTCGACAAGGACCCCAAGAATGCCCAGGCCCACGTAATCTTTGGGCAAAGACATGCCCTAGCGAATGACTACTCGAAGGCCGCACTGGATTTTCAGAAGGCCATCGATTTGGATCCTCAGAAGGTTGAGTACTACGCCAGTCTTGGAGCCGTGAACCTCGCTTCGGCCAGGCCTGACGCCGCCGAGGCAAGCTACAAGAGAGCGGTCGAAGTCAACCCGAAATCTGCCCAAGCTCGTGTGACGCTAGGTCTCTTCTATCTCTCGCAGCGTAAAACGGCGGAGGCAGAAGCCGCACTCAGGGGCGCCTCATCACTCGAGCCTAATTCTGTCCTGCCGCAACTTCTGCTGGGAAGCGTGCTCGTAACCACGGACAGATTGTCAGAAGCGGAAGGACTCTATGAGCATGTGAAGGCGATTGCACCCGAGGATCCACAGGCCTACCAAGCTCTAGGTCTCTTCTATGCATCCACCGGCCAGAAGGAGAAAGCCGCCAAAGAATTCCAGTCGCTCGCCACTTCAAAACCAAAAGACGGCTCGGCCAAGTTGTATCTCGCCGAGACCCTCATCGACCTGCACCGTGTGCAGGAAGCGGAGGCTGTCAATCAAGAGGTCTTGAAGGTCAATTCTGAGGATGCGCGGGCGTTGGTGGTTAGCGGCAGGATCAACATTGCACAGGGCAGGTACCAGCAGGCCGCAGCCGCCCTGGAAGGAGCAGCCAAAGTGGACCCGAGATCCGGCCGCACCTATTATTTTCTCGGTGTTGCGCAGAGGTCGATGGGGCTTTCCGACTCCGCGAAACTATCTTTCTCCCGTGCGCTTGAGTTGAATCCCGGAATGACGGAAGCCGCGGCGGCTTTGTCCGACCTCCAAGCCAAGCGTGGGAATTATGACGAGTCTCTCCGTCTGGCGGACCTGGCAACGAAGAATCAGAAATCGCCGCTCGGATACTATGCGAGCGCGCAGGCCTTGCTTGCAAAAGGCGAACTACGCCCGGGAGAGGCGATGCTGCAGGCAGCGTTAGAACGTGATCCGACGTCTCTACCCGCCCTGGCGCTGCTCGTGAGACTTTACTCCCAACAGGGCAAAACCAAGGACGTCGCACAGCGAATTTCACAGTTGCTGTCACAACATCCTCAGAACGCCGGATTGCACTTCCTTTTGGCGGCGAGCTACTACGATCTGAAGGATTTGGATAAAGCAGACGCGAGTCTCAAGCAAGCCATGACGCTCGATCCGAAAACACCGGATGGGTACACTCTGCTCGCCAACATCGACTATGCCAGAGGCTCGATCGACAAGGCGAAGACGGATCTGCGCACTGCGATTGAAATGAATCCACACATGTTAGCGAATTACCTTGTGCTCGAGGCATGGTACAAGAAGGAAGGTAACTGGGACGAAGCTAAGAAACTGTTCGAGAAGGCTCACCAAATCGATCCGGCCTCGCCACAGGTGGCGATGGAGCTCGCCTTTCTCTACCTCGAGCACGGCGGTGACGTCAATGTTGCCCTGTCCCTGGCCCAAACAGCCAAGCAGAAACTTCCCAATGATCCCGCAGCCATTGACATACTCGGATGGTCCTATTACAAGTTAGGGTTGGCCCGGGCCGCCGTCACGCACTTAGAGCAGAGTGTGCAAAAAGCTCCGAACTATGCCGTGTATCATTACCACCTCGGAATGGCTTACATCGCCGCAGGTCAGCCTCGGTCCGCCCAACGATCACTGCAACAGGCAATGCAGCGGGAGCCAAGCTTCGCCTATGCCGCGGATGCTAAGGCTGCCCTCGATCGGATCTCCCGCGTGACCCCCTAAAAAGTCTCTCCTACCCGTCAAGCCGCCCCGCCTCGTCGCTTCTTCTCCCCTGCCGATCTGATAACCTTCACTTTTTTGCCTGGCTTAAATTATCGAATCCAGGCAAGAAGTACGGTTAACCCTCGATCCACACGAAATAGGGAACGCCAGCTTCTCAGCGACGAGCGGCGGCTAAGTCCGCCCCATTGGAACTCGAGGTATTCGGGCCAACACGCTCGAGCCAAATCTCTCTCCAGTAGGGATAAATGCTTCTCGGACAAAATCGACGGTATCTCGCATAACAGGCCATGCAGACTACTCCATCGAGCACAATACATTCGTTCTTAAAGCGCTGCATCTTACCTGTCTTTTCGTTGATTATCTGGTTTATGCGAGCTAATACGCGATATGTTCGGCCGCAATAGGGGACCATTTCTGGGTCAAATGACATGCCTCGATTGTAACCATTCTCATTGACTGTTGGCAGAATCTCGTTGTAATTCCGGATCCTGACCAGCTCTCCCGGTTGGAGATCAAGTTTCGCAGATGGAGTTGTGGCTCCTGCGGCAATCTTCCCAATACGCCAAGGGTATGGGGTACCTCCATACAGTCTCTGGATGATGTCATAGACCCACCTTAGGGCTGATCCCAGACCAAGGCCGGCAGACTCGATCTCACGGTACACGAAAAGCAGAAACGTGGTCAGCAAAGACAACAGCGGTACGTTCCCAGATAGATAATCTTCCGCGTACTGGTACAGATCCCACTTCTGTATGGGTTGCGTCGCTTGAGACAACTGACTGGATTGGCAAATGAAGATTTGTTCGCCTGAATTCTCGCGATCATCGCGGCTGCGCGTTCCCGCGACAACATCCGACTCCGTACACCCGCGGCGGCCCTCAAATCGAGCGTCAGGTATGGAGGCTTGCTGCGGCTTCGCTCCGGACTCAGTCTCGTCATCTACCTTCTTGAGCCATGCCTCTTTCCAAAAGACCAAACAACGGGCTTCGCATCCACCGTGAGCTTTCCCATCGCAGCGAACCCCTTCCAGATGAACTGCGTGGAGCATTCGCCGGCCACCAAAGCCGTTGGGCGGATCGCACGTCTTGTGTGCCCGTTTGAAAACGCGGAACCGTTGGCCGCAAAATTCAAACATCTCCGGCATGAAGGGCAGCTCTTCCAGCTGACCTCTGTTGTCCAGGGTCCTTAAAATATCCTCTTTGCTGCGAACTTCAACCCATTCGCCTGCACGAAATACTGAACTGGCTTTCATAGAAAATGATGTCAAATTTTCTCGACCCTCAAATCCCCTCCGGCTCAGGAAGTCGTCGAATCGTCCATCTCCCTGAACACGTTCTTGTCCTGCCAGAACCCGCGGCAAGAGACCTCCTCACAAATCTCTAGAGGTCAACGCGCAGATGGAAGATCTGGCGTCTGTATTGGAACCTTGCCGATGCTAGCCGACTGTTTCCTGAGTTCAATCAGCTCACTCAATCGATTGTCACTCTGGTATCGCATTGCCGATTCGGAGGAATTGCCGAAGCGTCCATTGCGAGGCTACGACACGCCACCGCGCTAGTCCGAGTCCTCCAGCCAGGAGGCACAGGGAGGAGGTCGCGGCCCTGGAAGTCGAGACCTGCCCTGAAAAAGCAGTGTATAGTACTAGGCCAAAACCGATCCAAAACAGCTTCCTCCATTGGTAAGAATCGTAACGCTTGGCGATTTGACGGCGGCCCGCCCACACCGCTCGGACGTGCGCGGAAAACGGCACAACCTTCCGGACAACAGCCGGGACTACCCGAAGCATCAGAAGGGTGCCGACGAGTGACCCAGGCAGAGCCCAATCCGAAGGATCCTCGCCCCACACCACTGAAGTTAAAGAGGGGGTGACGAAGCCAATCGCCATGCGACAAACGGCGTCCCATGGAGATGTATCCATGCCAACAAGGAACCTGTCGAGAAGGCTGGCTTTTCTCTTTTTCATTAAGCGTTATTCATGTACGCGAATCGACGAGACTCCCCGTCTTCATAAGCCCCGCGAATTCTCGCGGGTAAAGAGTTCCAGAACTGAGTCAACCCCGGCGCACAAGTAGAAGAGAGTTCGAGCGTTCTCTCTATCTGGAAGTACCCAGGCGTTTCGCCCCGTCTTGCAAGATTGACGGTCCGGCTCACCCCAGAGTCAAAGCGTCAAGTCCAAGTATTATTAAATTGTAATGCTTGATCGGAGCAAAGTCCAGTGGTTCTTTCCGTCATTAGGATGGATCGATTTGGGGGAATAGTTTCCTGGGACTAAGCGATTGCATCCAACTTGCAAACCCGGTTTATGGTTAGGTGATGAGGTAGAGATGTTCGGGTTGGGCCTGGACCAAAGTCTGAGTCGGCCTCACGTGGCGGACATCCGAAAAAGCGTCGAAGGGTTGTACCGCCTGCGGGATCATCTAGGGCATCATCGGTTGAAAGCGGGCACTTATTTCTGCTCGCTGACCCTGCCTGGACGGTACTAAAAGCTCTGGTGCGCCGCGTTCCTGTTACTCAAGGCAATGAGAATCGGCGCGGCCGGATTCTTTCGCCGACTCGCCTTTTTCTGCTGCTCGTAGCGGGTGCGGCAATACTCTTCATTTCTCGCGCTTCCCCTCCCCGAGCGGTCGTTTTTCAGCAGTCCGCCATGGATTTGGAAGCCTATGATTTTTTGGAGGTTACAGCCCAGGTCTCGAGCCCCCATGCATCCAATCCTTTCACCGACGCGGCCATTCGCGGCAAGTTTGAAGGAGCAGAAAGGCGCTGGCAGGTGGAAGGGTTCTCTGATTCGGAGGACGGGAGCGTATACCACGTTCGGTTCATGCCACCGGCCGCTGGCGAGTACACCTACTCTGTTGAGTATCACCAAGGATGGTCGACAGCAACGTCTACTGGCAAGTTCCGTGTAACAGAAGGCCACCGCCGCGGTCCCATTCGCATCGATCCTGAAAACCGCTGGCACTTCGTATGGAAAGGCACTGGTGAGCACTACTTCTTCAACGGTACGACGGCGTATTGGCTGATGGGCTGGCGGGATGAAGATGTTATCCGATCGAGCATCGAGCGCCTCCATCGTCTTAAGGTCAACCGAATCCGGGTCACGATTGCCGGAAGGACGAACCGATACTTTGGTGAGCCGGTCATGGCGGGGGATAGCTGGACGCCAATCTCAACTCCGTGGCCGTCCCGCAGGGACGCACGCCTTCTCCATTATCTGGGGCGAGCCGGACAGCGCTTCGGCATTGGGATTGGCCGAGATTTCTTCGACTCGCTTGGCGAGCTTGGCCAAGTTGAGGATATCTATCATCCCGGATTCGACTATAGTCGCTTCCGCGTCTCCTATTGGCAGAAACTCGAGCGAGCACTTAAGTTCGCCCGAGATCGGGACGTGATTTTCTCGCTAGTCCTGGACATGAATGACAGCCGTGTCCATCCTGCGCCCGGCAGTGCTGATGAGCGGCGCTTTATCCGTTACGCCGTTGCGCGGCTCGGCGCTTTCTCAAACATCACTTGGGATCTCGGCGATGATCTCGATAGCTACAGGGACGACGAATGGACGCACACCACAGGAACTCTCATCAAAGCGTGGGATCCATACCATCACCTGGCTACCAGTCATCCGGTTGATAACGTGCACCAAGACCGTCGGTCGGACTGGTTTGACTTCACCTCCTTTCAGGAATGGTCGCGAGATCAGCACAGCTTCATGCTGTCCCAGCGAAAGGAGCAAGAGCGTCTCGGCAGAATCATACCGCAGACCAACGAAGAATACGGCTATGAGGACCACTACCCCATGTGGGCCAAAGGACCAGGGTCCGACTCAGCCGATACGCTTCGCCGGACCGCTTGGGAGATCGTGATGGCCGGGGGTTACCAGACCGCGGGCGAGACGGCGCGGCGCGGAACCAACATCTGGCCGGACACAGGTGGCGGATGGATGAACGGTAGAGGGGATGAGACTATGACTATGTTCGAAGGGTACGCGCACATGGTCGACTTCTTCACGAGCTTCGATTGGTGGAAGACTGAGCCTCATGATGAATTAGTGAATAACGGCAACTACTGCATGGCCAAACCCGGGGAGCTCTACGCGGTTTATCTCCCACATGGAGGCAAAGTCGAGCTGAAGCTTCAGCCAGGCCGGTATGCTGGTACATGGATGAACGCGGTTACTGGCAAGAAGACTCCCCTACCTTCAATCAAGGCGACCGCATTGTGGATTTCGCCCCCAGCTCCGGTAGGTGATGACTGGGCGCTCCTTCTGCGGAAGTCTGGACTCTGAGCGTTTTCTGGCGTTTTCCACACTCTGTTGCTTCCGGGTTGCCCCGAACGCTTGTGAACGGCGCCAAGCGATAAGTTCTCGCTGAAGAGCCATCTCGGACCCAGATCTAGGAGCCACGGCGATTCTTACGCTGCCTCCGTATTTTGGGACAGCAAGAACTCAACCTTTACGGTGTCGGTATAGCCGCTGTGGCCTGCGCGGAAAACCCGCTCTCATTGCCACTTCCATCTGCTGCCGTTACCACATAGTAATAGGTCTGACCGGCCTGGACGGTATTGTCCACGTACAGAAGCGCACCAATGAGAGAAGTGTTGAGCTTTGTATACGGTCCACCTGAAGTCGTGCCCCGATACACGTTATAGCTCACACCTGGAGAAACGCTTGCAATCCAGGTCAGTGTCACGAAGTGAGAGATCAACGCGGTCGTGGTGTTGGTCGCCACGTTGGAATAGGAACTCAAATTCCCGGCGGCATCCGTAGCTCTTATTCGATAGCTGTATGTTGTGCTCGGAAGCAGATTCGAATCGTTGTAGGCAGTCCCGGAGGGCGTGGCGATCTGCGCGAAATTGCTGCACCCTGCACCTTGGCACCGCTCTAGTACGTATCCGGTCACAGCAATGTTGTCGGTCGATGCTGTCCAGCTCAGGTTGACTTGAGTCCCGCTAATCGCTGACCCGGTCAAACTCCCGGGAGTTGTCGGAGGTTGCGTGTCCGGCGTCACGGGTCCGACGGGAGTGTTCATGTCCGCTTGTATCTCAGATACGGACAAAGCTCGATTGTATACGCGGATCTCATCAAGGGTTCCGTTGAAATAGAACCCACCTGTACGCCGTCCAATATTGACATTGACCGTTTGGTTGAACTGCGAAGTGGGGATCGTCCCGACCAATGAACCGTTGTTCAAGACACCATTAACGTAGATATTTAGAATACCTGCGGTAGCGTCGTAGACACCCGCAACGTGGTACCAGGTGTTCAGCGACCGTGTCGTGGAGCTATAGCGTTGCGTTCGCGAACTTCCATCGGCGGACACAGCCACGCCGAACGTGTGGGGCCCAGTATCCGGGCTCGTCTTGAATTGCCATCCCGCAGAACCGTCCGATTTGGCGACGATTTGGCCATCGTCTGCTGGGTTTGCTGCCGCGTTAATCCAAGCTTCAATCGTCATGCTTCCTGTCAGTTGAAGGGACGCCCCATTGCCAACATCCACGTAGCTCGTCGATCCGTTGAATTGAAGCGCGTTGCCGTACTTGCCGCCGCTGGTCCACGCCGCATTTACGATCGTTCCAGTATTGCCGTTCCCTGAAAGGTCCGCCACTGTGGTCCCGCTACCTTCGCTGAAGGAATACGCTGCAACGAGCCCCGCCGGCACGGTGGAGTCGACGACACAGGATTGTCCGAGCGCCGCGTTAACTATCCGCTGAACGGTGACGATCGTACAGACTCCGGCGCCGTTAATATTCGAGGTGCAGTTTTGTGTGCCCAACACCATACTGACGCCGAGGTTGACGTCGAGAACATCGACGACTCCATCGCTATTGAGGTCGCAAGGATTGAGTTGCGCGCCCCAGGCCGGAGCCGAGAGGAAGAACAGGCCGCTGGTAGCCACGCGGGCGACTCCACCCCTGAGGACTCTCGCCCAAAATTTAGAAATAAATGACACCGAGATTCCCTCCTTCAATCGCTCCACCCAGCCTAAAAGCACGCCCTCAGCCTGCTTCTCGCCAAGCCGAGACACACTCTGCCTAAACTACTTATCGACCTTTGTGCCCTCGAACTTGATAGCGGGATCTCAGTACTCCTGCAAATCGGCTGCAAGGCAGGGACCAAAGCAACCGGAGCCATCAACCCAGCAAGTTCTCGGACATACATAACTCGTCCCGCAGTTCCCAGCATCAACGAGATGCCGCCGGAGCAATCGCTATCGTCACCACGTTGCTGTCCAACACTCTCCCATCAGGTAGGGTCACTCGAACCGACAGCGGAATAGCTGATCCGACCGGAGCGTCCAACGGAGTCTGCACGTCGATCTGGAACACTCCAACGGTTCCAGGCACCAGACTGGCAACTCCAGGCAACACCTCGTTATCCCCAAACACTACATTGACTTTGTTTCGTGACAGGACTGGATGATCCGAGGGAGCAGGAAATCCAACGGGCGGGGGATCCTGGGTTTCACCAAGCCCACTAGCGAACACCGTAAGGGATTCTCCCGGATGGACCGGCCTGCTCGGAATCCCTTCCGTCGTAGGCATGGCCAGCTCATTGGTTCCGTCTATCTGAACGATTCCTCGGTTCGTCCCAACCAAGCTGAACAAGTCGGGCGCTGCCGCCTGCATGGTCGTGCTGATTGGCGCCAAGGATCCAGCCGTGCCGTCGATCGCGATTTGCAGTGCCGAACCCTCAGGCAGGGCAGGGCACTGGAAATTGATTTGCGAGCTCGAGGCCAACAGCAGAGGCATCGCGTCGCCATTCACGGTTACACGGATCCCCGCTAATTGCGTCGGTACTGGGTAGGAAGTCGCTTGCTGCGCGTCCTGATCCGTGAAGCCCGATCCCTTCAACGTGACCAGACCACCGGGGCTGCACACCTCGCCTGCCACATCACTGGGCAAGCTCGAAAGCGTTGGCGCGCTGGATGCGCTCCCGGCCGCACCGCTCACTAGGGCGACGCTCTTAAGTTTGGACACCCCGGTCGTCTGCACCGGAGACGCTTGTGCGATGGGAGCTCCCAGGACTTCCACGACCGTCAGGTTGTAGGCGTCCTTGACCGGAGCTGAATCGTTAACCCTGGCTCTGCTTCCGCTCTGCGCCGTGGCAGCGGTCAAGCTTTGAACCCAGTAGGCGTTGCCGTTCGGGGCCAGGTATTCGTGCACCAGGCTTTGGCCTGTTCCCGGCGTCCGCGCGGTGGCTCTGTTGGGGTCATCGCCCACGCCGATCACCAGTGAATTGTTCCGGGTTGTGACTAAAGTGGCCGTAGGTGCGCCCGAAAGAGCGTTTCCCGTCCCAGTGGCGCCGATCGCTCCCGATCCATTGGTGCCCGATGTGTCCACACCAGAAAAGCTCATCACCGTCATGGAGGATGTTACGCTCCGGGAAAGCGTGGCTGTTACAGATGTGTTTGTAAGCGGGGTCGATGCGAAGGCTCGCCAGATCTCCGCCGTTCCGTTCTGAACTCGTGTTCTTGCGGCTAAAACCCAGCTGAGTCCTCCGCCTGTTACGCCGTTTACGAATGTGTTGCCGCCCCTCGCCGACCCATCCGTCGCGATAAATGCCAGGAGAAGTTCGTTCCCTGTGATCGTGGAAAAGGTGGGGGAGATCACCGTAGTACTTACAGTGGCCTGATCTTTCGATATCTGCGCGTCGACAATGGGCGTAGCGAACGTTTGATTCTGGTTTGCCGTGAAAGTGATTCCGGTCACGTCAGCGCCATTCACTGTTATGGATCTGCTGAGGGGGCTGAAGGAAGATCCGGTTTTAGTCGGAGTCAGCTGATAGGTTCCGTTTGAGACTCCGCTGAACGTGAAGTTTCCGGAACTATCCGTTGTCGCCGTCGAGGTGGCGCCGCCGCTCATGGATACGGTTATTCCGCTGCCTTGCGATGCCGGACTGATGGTTCCTGAAATCTTCCAGCCATTCGGCTGGGTGACGGCAATCGTTCCTCCTGATCCGGATATGGGAATCGAGATGCCCGTCGCATCGGCTGCTACCGAGCTGCCAAAGCCAATGGGTATGGATGTGCTCACGGTGGTAGGGGAGACCATGAAGGTCGCGGTGGCGATCGGCCCGTTGGCGATCACGCTCGCGGTAAGGCCATACAAAAGGCAGGTTGTCGAGCCACCACTTCCCATGCAGGTCACGCTCTTTCCCGCAGCGGTTGCTGCCGAGCTTGGAACGACGGCGACACTGGTTACGTCCGCCGGATAATTCAGCTTCCACTGGAGACCCGTCGGGGATGCGCCGCTGGCTGTCATCGAGACATTCAAAGCCACAGCGGAGCCAGGTGCCGCGCTGCCGGAGCTGACCGACATAGTCACTGGTTGCGTGCTGCTTGGTGCGCTCAGCGCCACGATGGCGGTGCTGCTCTGTCCTCCGAAAGTGGCAGTCAGGGTCGCCGAAGAATTCGCGCTTATGGTTCCAGCCGTCGCGGTAAACGTCCCGCTAGTGGATCCGGCACTGATGGTCATGGTGGCCGGCGCCGGAAGCAAGGTGGAGCTGCTCGACAGACCGATCGTTGCCGAAGCGGTTACTGCCTTGCTCAACGTGACCGTGCAAACGGTAGCTTGCCCCTTCCCCAACGTATTCGGTGTACAGGTCAGACTCGACAGTTGCGCTGAGGCTGTCAATGTTAAGGAAGCAGTCTGCGAAACGCCATTTGCGCTGGCTGTTACAACGGCCGTCTGATTCGTCGTAACGGATGCCACCGTAGTCGTGAAACTGGCGGTTGTGGCTCCCGAAGAAACCGTGATGCTGGCGGGCACAGTCGCGTTTGCATTGTTGCTTGACAGCGCTACCGCAAAGCCTCCCGATGCTGCTGTTTTGCTAAGCGTCACAGTGCAGGAGGCAGTGCCGGGAGCGTTCACGCTCTCGGGCGTGCAACTCAATCCGCTCAAGAGTACAGCAGCGCTCAACGCAACCGTGGCGGTCTTGCTTTGTCCTCCGTAAGTAGCGGTCAGGGTTGCAGAAGAATCTGCGCTCACGGTTCCGGCGGTTGCAGTGAACGTCCCGTTGCTGGCCCCGGCATTGATCGTCATGCTGGTTGGCGCCGGAAGCACGGCTGAGCTGTTAGCCAGGCTGATCGTCGCCGAGTTGGTTGCCGCCTTGGTCAATGTGACCGTACAAACGGTAGCTTGCCCCGTCCCGAGCGTACTCGGTGTACAGGTCAGACTCGATAATTGCGCTGAAGCTGACAGTGTTAAAGAAGCAGTCTGCGATACGCCATTCGCGCTTGCTGTTACAACAGCCGTCTGATTCGTCGTAATAGATGCCACCGTAGTCGTGAAACTGGCGGTTGTGGCTCCCGCAGAAACAGTGACACTCGCGGGCACAGTCGCGTTTGCGTTATTGCTTGACAGCGCTACCGCAAAGCCTCCCGTCGGTGCTGCTTTGCTGATTGTTACGGTGCATGCGGAGGAGCCCGGTGCGTTGACGCTCGTCGGGGAACAGGAAAGCCCGCTGAGCACCGGCGGAACCTGGGTCACCGCAATCGTCCCACCCGTGCCCGACATGGGAATTGCGCTGCCTGTCGCTCCAGTCGCTATCATCCCGCTGAGTGCAACGGATATACTCGGGCTTACACTCGCTGGGGAGATCGTGAATGTTGCCGTGGCGACTGTCCCGTTCGGAATCACAGCCGTAGCGCCAAACAGAACGCACGTCGTGGATCCACTGTTGCCTGTGCAGGTGACGAGCTTTCCCGCAGCCGTCGCCGCTGCGCTCGGAACCACAGTAACGCTAGTCACATCCGCCGGATAACTCAGCTTCCACTGGAGACCAGTCGCGGCAGCGCCACCACTGGACGCGATCGACATGGCCAAACCCACCTGCGAGCCAGGCGTCCCGCTGCCGGAGCCGACCGACAGGGTAACTTGTTGTGCAATGGCAGGACTTATCGCCGCCGAACACAAGAGCACAGCCAACAAATGTGCAGTTCTTAGGCGAAAGTTGCGATATGGAACAGTGCCACCCATGACACTCTAATCGTCCACATCCGCTGAACTGTGCGCTGGGACTTCGGCTTATTTGGTTTTAGAGCTTGTTCCTATGACGTACTACTGCGGGTAATATGAGGTCATAACTCGAAAGGCAGAGTTCGAAACGAACGAGTTGCTTCTGACGCCCAGGCGAAACTCTAAGGCTGAGAAGCGTTTGCAAGTACTGGAGGGCCGTTGAAGGGGATTTCGATCACGGCTTCTATCTCGACCGGCACGCCGTTGCGGGTCGCGGGCTTGAATTCCCATGACCTTACGTCCTCGGTCACAGCTTCGGCGAGTCCAGGGATGGCGGCCGTAACTACCGAAACGGCGTTGAGTTTGCCGTTCTTATCCAGCTTTGCCGCGACTTGTACGCGGCGTGTCGGCTGATTCTTAGGCGCCGGATCCCTTACAGGTTCTACTTTTCTGAATGGAATGGGGGCACGCACCAGCGGAGTCTCGCCCGGCTTGGCCTCCAATTCGGCAAACCAGACGATCCAGTCACCTGTATAAGGGGGTAAGTTCTCAATGGGAATAACAATCGTGTAGACGTTGCGACCGCGAAAGCGCGCATCAATCGCTGCAGGAATCGTTCGATTCGCAGGCCGCAAGGGAACCGACAAGCCCGTCATCGGAATGCCTCGCACCCGGTCCAAATACAGGATTGTCCGCATGGTGTGTGTCTCTTCGGGACCCTTGGCGGAGGCGCCCTTGTCCCGCCGAATCACTAGATCTGGCACCTTTAGCGATGAATCGCTTATGTCTCCGGACGCGTCCGGACCTTTTATGGGAGCTTTTGAAAACTGCCCTGGACGGGCGCCAGCGGGCAACTCCGGCAGTGATTTCTCGACTACATTGAGATTTGCAATGGCGACGTTGACGTCGCCCAAATCCAACGACGGAGGTTCTGCAGGCGGGGGCGGCGGCAGAATAGCTATCCCATTCCGCGTCGCCAATCGCGGACCTACCGTGGAACCGATGCTCGGAGGCGGCTCGCGCAGCATTGTCTGAGGTGGCAACATGGATTCCGGAACGGCTCTGGGTGGAGGCTGAAACGACTTTGGCTGCTTCGGTGGTTCTTTGGGCGGAGCGGGCAAAGCAAGGACCGCAGGGGCAGCCCTGATGACAAGGTTTGGTGTTGGCAGATCCTGGGGAAGTTCGAGTTGGGGGGCAGGCATCCAGATGAGCTGCTTTTCCGACTTCGCCTGGGGAGATTTTGCAATGATGGTCTGCGTCGAAACCTCAGCCCCGCGCGGCTGTGGCGAGCGTCCGATTTGTTTTGGCGGAGTCACGCTCGGCAGCCGTTTGCGAAAATCGTAATAAATGATTTTGTGTTCTTGCGGCCGAATCAAATCGTCATAGATTGGCGTTTTCGATCCACTACTCGGCAGCAGCCAAAGCACTCCGATCAGGGTTCCGTGGACACCCAGGGAGGCAAGCAACGAAGTTGGCCGAAGTGGATAGCTGGGGGCCTTACTTTGGACCTGGTGAATGGAACTCGCTCCGACCCGAATCTTGATGGTCATTGGCGGCAGTCCCCGTGTTGGAATCGAGCACGCCAGTTTCGAGAATACCGACTACAATCATCCGAAAACTGGGAGTGTTCTCTAAACTAAACCCCTATTGTAACGTTGCCTGAACCGAATTCGACGTGCCCAGTTCGTTACTCACGGTAACCGAAACCGCGGCGATACCGCTCAGCAACGACTGACCGCTCGGTGGCGTCCCTTGGAAGGCGAACGGCACAGTTATCGTGAACTGCCCTCCAAACGCCTGCGAAGCACTTCCCGAGAACCATTGATTCGCCACCGGTTGAACGTTGACTGTGAACTGAGTGGTGGGCATCGTAAAGCCAGTAGCGGTCGTAAACTTGACGGTCCAGTTGGTGAGAGTGCGGCTGGTGGTGTAGCCGGTCACGACGATCGAAAATCCGGTTGCCGTCTGCCCACTAACGGAAACCGCTACCAATGTCGGGGCCGCGGGCTGAACCGCGACTTGCAAAACACTCGGTGTGGCGGGAGTCAAATCAATTCCTCCAGCCTGAGTAGCAAAGGACGGCGTTAGAACAATGGTCTCTGCCACCGTACCCGACTGGAATCCGATCTGCCCACCGGACGAGCCGAATACCGCTCCGGTACTGTTGGCCGGGATCACAAACGGGACGGTCCGCCCCCCCGAAGCGAACTGAACCGCGGGGTCGGCGGGAAGGTCCCCGGACACGGTCAAAGTAAGCGTGCCTGAAATCGCGACCGGATAGGGAGCCGCAAGTGCTAGGGTCAGTTTCGGTTGAGACCTCGGAGCAATTGCCCCACTGGCGCCTCCAATGGTGTACGCCGGCAAGGCGGGCGGCTGCGTTCCGGAACCAGTAAGGGAAAATGTCGTGGTATCGATTTGTATCGTACCGTTCGAAAATCCCAAAGTTGTCGGTTTAAACGTGATCGTAAATCGAAAATCGGTGCCCGGAGCAAGACTAACTGGCAACGACGGAACGCCCGAAAGCGAATAGGGGCTGTTCGTCTGCCCAATCCCAATGTTCGAAATGAATGCCGAGGTCGTTCCAGTGTTCTTTACGTCAAAGCTCAGTTGCGCGGACTGAGTAACGACCACGGGGCTGAATACCACGGATGTGTTACTAGAACCCAGAGCGATTGTCGTACCAGCTGTCGTGTAGGAAAACTGAAGTCGCGGTCCCAAACCAACTCCGCTGAGGTTGATCACGTCCGAATTGATGACTAACATCCCATTGAGAGTCCCCGGCTGCGAAGGCGTGAAGTTGATCGTAAACGTTAAGCTGCTGTTGGGCGCCAGCGCCTGCGGAACCACCACGACGGTACCTAGTTGAAATCCTTGCCCAACCACGGTGACGGAGTTCACGCTACCGCTCGAGTTCCCCGCATTCACGATCCGGACAACGACGCTGCCAGTCTCCCCTACGTTCGTGTCGGGTAGTTGGATCGTGCCTCCTGGGGGGACAATCGGCGGCGGATTTGAGGCAGGAAGCTGATAAATCAGATTGGATCCGGTTCCGACACCTTGGAGGTCGATTGTAATCGCGGAGCCTGTTGCCAAGGTGATGGTTATTTGACCGGTATCGAACTGAATTTCAGTGGGCTGATAGATCACGAGTACCTGAACATTGCCGCCCGCCTGAACGGTCACGGGCAACAATGGAACCGCAGTCAATCGGAAGTGCGAACCGTTGTTTACAGTGATACTGCTAATGATGCCCGGTCCTGTACCCACGTTTGTCAAACTCAAGGCCGCCTGAGATGCGGTGTTGACAGTTGTAAATCCGAACGAGATAACTCCATTGTTGTCGCTCAAGGGAACTGCGGTGGAGTTGGATTGAAGAACATAACTCAGAGCGAATCGAGCCTGCTGGCCAGCAGCAGAAACAGCGACTAATATCAATAGGAAAGCGCACCAACCGAACCGGCGAGACCTCATCTACTGGAGTCCTCCAGAGACAGTCAAGGGCGCCGCAGGGATGAAATAGGCCATTGGCGGTGAGTCACTCGCAAAGGACCACAGCGGTTCGTCCTGGCTCAAACGGGGCCGCAGGAGGAAGCTATGATTCCCGAGTGGAACCATCATGGTGGGAACAAAATCGACCGGTAGAGGAGCGATCGGATTGTGACTGCCGGCGTCATAAACCCAGAGTGTGCGATCGCTGCCACCAGCGATATAGATCACGTTTCGCATGGCAGCGTCCCGGGATGGTTGGATGGCAACGGGATCGGTGAGCCCGTCGAAGCGCCAGCTTTGGGAACTCCAGTCGGCCAGGCTTAGTTCGAATACCTGGCTGGTGCCAGCATCTACGGCATACGCCGTTGTGCCTGCCACCGCGAGCGCAGTCGGATTCGCGAGCGATAAAATTAGCGCTAGCGCCTGATCTTTTCCGAGCAGGTACACACCCGGCATGTCGCCTGTCTTCCCGATAAGAATGTGGCTGCCGTCATCATCGGCTGCCACGGCTGACATACGGCTTCCAGGCGAAATGCTCACCACGGCGCCCGAAGTTGGGGAGTCAGGGAGACCAGTCAGGACCTGCACCCAGCCGTCGGTTCGGGAATACAAGATGGCTGTGGATCCATCAGCCGACCAGGCTACGTCTTCTGGCAGGTTAAGGCAGCCCGGCAGCATGGTCGTCGAAGCCTGCTGGGAATCCAACACCGAGACCAGGAAACACCGTCCATCGCGGAACGCCACCCCATAATTCTTGTGCGGCGCTACGGATCCCTGGTCGAAATCGCCCAGTACGGCAGGTCCAAGGAAAGCAGAACCCAGAGATCCCGTGATTGGCCGAAAGCTCCGTGTCGGCAGATCGAACGTCACACCCTCGGTGGGTCCTTCAAAGGGGGCGTGTTGAGCGGAAAGCAAGCCGATCGAACAACAAACCGAAAGGCAGATCGATGCCCGAAACATGGATTATTGGGTTCCCCCTATCGTGGGGACGCCCGGTATCGCGGTAATCGTGGTCGTGTTCGTGCTCGTGCTATTGCCGCTATCTCGGGTAGTCAGAATGACCACCGCGACCACCGCAGCCGCGCCGGCGATAATGCCAATCTTGCCCCACTTCGAGGACCACCAGTGCTTGTTCTTCGTCTTGCCTGCGTTCGTAATCCGGGTGACGTTCGTCAAAGTCAGCGAGGCTTGACCCTGCTCGTTCCCTCGCGATGCCGTGACCTGTACCCGAAACGTCCCCACCCCCCCGGTCGCATTCCAGCCTACCGCCGCTGCCTGGCCGTCAGCGTTCGTGCGGGTGGTCTGGGAGTTTTTCTGGTTCGGAAAGGCGCCAGTGGGCCCTGCTACAGGAAAACGGAATACGACGGCCGCGCCTTCCACCGGCCGGGAATTCTGATCCAGAACCTGGACGACAAGCGGGGCCATGAGATGGCGCTCCAGGTCATTCATTTCGCCATTTCCGGCGAGGGGAATAACCCTGAGGCTTTGTACCGTGTCCGGGGGGGCCGGCTGCGGGGTCGCCACAGGTTGCTGCGCAATGGCTTGCGGTGAAATCACCAGAAGCGCAGCCATGACCGGGGCCAGCCACCGGCTTTGCCGGCTCTTACTTAAGAACGATCTCATGTGCTATTAACCGGGCAGAGTTCAGCGGAGAAGCGCCGTAACGATGATATATGGTATGGACCCAAGGAAGGTAGTCCCCAGCGGTACCAGTACTGCCCGTCCAGACGACCGCGGCACAAACAGGACATCGTTAGCTAACAGCGGAAAATCAATATCCTTTCCTTCAAATACGCGTTTTAGGTCAACCTCGATCTCGGCCCGCCGATTCGTTCCCAGAATCGGCCTCAAGACTCGCACCCTATCGCGCGTCGCGTACTGAGTGAATCCGCCCGCCTCGGTCAACGCTTGCGCCACGGAAATGGAAGCCCTCTCGGCGAGTTCGATCGGTGCGACCTTTGCAACCTCACCGACCACGTACACTCGCTCGGCACGGTCCACGTTCACCACATCGAATGGCTGCAGAACGATATCTTCCTCGGGGTTGATATTCTGCGTCAAACTTTCGAGGCTGATCTCGACCGTACTCATCTTCTTTTCCGGATCCTCCACGGCGTTGGGTAGCTCAATGGATCCGTACTCCGCGCGACGGGAGACTCTTATCCTGTGGCTGGCGTTGGGCCCCAACCCTCCGGCCGCTGTCAAAATTTCGACCAGCGTGCGGCGACCCTGGAGTGTATAAATTCCGGGAACCCGGAAGGCCCCAGTCACGAAGACAGGTTCGCTTCGAAACTGGGTGACGGTGATGCTCACCAGCGGCTCGCGGATGAACTCGCGGAGACGCATGGCAAGGTCGGCTTCGAGCTCTTGAACCGTAAGGCCGCTGGCCCGAATCCGGCCTACGACTGGCACGTTGATAAAACCGTCCGAATCTACACGGAATGGCCGCTCATTAATCTCATCCGATTGCGGAACACGGATTAAAATCTGATCGTTGGACCCCAGGGTATAGTCTGGCCGTACCGAATTGGAAAATTGTCCGGGATTGGCGGTCTGCGGCGCCTGCTGGCCAGCGAGAACTGCGCCTTGAGGGTTCTGCTGCCCGGCTTGAGGCGCTTGGCCGAACCCCGCAACGCCCATAGCTGCGAGGATCAGGCAGCCGATGAAACCGCGGTGAATCATAGCTGCCAAGGTATCACAACTATCACATTTGACTCAAGAAAGCGTCGCCGCTCTGAACCGGGCGGACACTGGCCGGCGACTTTTTCAAGGGACGGACCCAGGATCGATCGATTTCCGTGGCCACAGACCTTCGCAGTACATTGATCGAGACAACCAGGCGCAACCGCCCCTTCACGGATTGGAGAACACCTTCTATCCCCTTCAACGGCCCGCGCTCAATCAATACCGTTTGCCCGGGATCGAGGAAGGGCCAGGGCGTGACCAATAGCCCGGAGCCAATCATCGTCCGGACGTCCTCAATTTCTTGGTCCGGTACCGGCGTCGGCCGGCTTCCAAAACCGACTAGGCCGACGACTCCAGGGATTGTCAGAATGGGAAGACGATTATATGCATCCAAGCGGCAGAAAACATAGCCTGGGAACAGAGGCCGCTCCATTGTTTTCTTCCGATCTGACCACTGACGTTCGGCCATGTAGGAGGGCGAGAACTCCTCGTACCCTCGTTCTCTTATGTGCAGCGACGCGACTTTTTCATAGTTTGAACGGACACGAAGCGCAAACCACGGATACGCCTCGTTCCCCGAATCCTGGCCGTCTGGAGAGATCATTGCTTCACTAACTCCCGTGTCCCATTGAGATTTGGATCGTCAAGCATGACCGATCCTTTTAGACTTGTCAATGGAACTGCCTCCCGGGTAATTCTTAAAAGTTAATAACTAATTCGCAGATAATTCCGAGACAACAAATCAGTGATTGGCGGATGTGCTGCTTCGGAATAGGGGCATGGCCAGTACTAACTGAACCCGAGCCCCTCACTTCTTGAACAGTCTGCATATGCAAGAATGGGACCACGGAACCCCTAGCCCAGAATCAGAGCAAAAGCTCGCTCCTGCAGATCTGTTGATTGGGGCCCATCCGCCAGCGGGGGAAACGTGCCGAGACATTAGGAAAAAATCCCAAACAATGGCTCGCGGCTTGGTTATGCGTGCTGATATCAGAACCCGGAAAGGGGCTAAGGCCGTCTATGCCGGGGGAACGCGACCCGGGCCTAGACTACAAACAGACACGTCCGCAAAACGTCTTCGAGGTGTCAGCCAAGGGTCAATCCACCGGTATGCGGTCTTCGAATTCGCATGCAACCCCAAACCCCGGCTCAAGTCCCCTGATTTCTACGCGAACCACTGTGACACGGCGGTGCAGGACAAGGTCGCCGGAATGGTAACCGATCTCTTTCGAAGGGATCACGACCTCGCAGTTAAGTCGTTCGCCTGGCCAGAAAGGCTGATCGCACGTACAAAGAAACCCCATGCTGCTGAGGTTGTCGGTCTCAGTTCTCACAGAAGTCCATTGATCCGGCCTGCTGAGTCGGACAGAATAGTGCAGCTCAACGCGAGCTCGCCGTCTACGGTCGGTACTCATCAATGCCACGTATTCACGGGATCGAACATTTTTGGGCCGAAACGGATGCCTATTCATTCCCAGACAACCTTTTGGCTATGCACTTTGAGGACCGCGAAAGCCGGAAGCATTGGCTTCGTACCGTAACTATTGGTACGGCCCACGAATGTGCCTGAAGCAGCGCCCAGGGAGTAGCGCCCAGATGGTTCTTCAGCCCTAACTCGGGGCATGATTAGGAATCGTTAGTGGCGTATGGCACACGTTTCGGCTTTGGAAGAGGCCGCGAAATTGTACCGGAGGGGCGGCTGTCCTTGTTTGCCGGACGTAGTTTAGCGTATACTCCCATGAGTACGGATTTTTGGCAATTGCGACGATAGTAGTCGGGAGAGATCCGAAAAACTGGAAAAATGGCGGAGGACTGCTTGTCTACCGTTTCGTCTCAAAACCCGGAGAATCGCGCAGACCCGCCACCAGTGCGGCTGACCGTGGTTGCCATCGCCGAGACGATTCAGAGCACGCCCGGGCTCGCTAGTCTCCTACAGACGGATACCTCTATCCCCCTTGTTTCCTGCTCCGCCAATGGCGAGTTGGCTGCGATATGCAAGCAATTAAACCCATGCGTACTGATCGCGGAGATTGCTCTTATCAACACTTTGAACTTCCCAGTCTTGACCGGTACAGATACATTTGAGGGTTCGATCAAGCTCCTGGCGGTTGTGGACCAAGACGATCCCGAGCAAAGCAAAAAACTGCTGAGGATGGGCTTTTCCGGTGCTATCCATCGCACCGCTCCGCCCACGGTGTACCGCCGCGCTCTATGTGCACTGGCCGGTGGGGAATTATGGGCCAGCCGCGGAACGATGGCCGCGTTGGTGCGGGAGCTGCTCCTAGTCGACCAACCCAGGCGATTGACCGTGCGCGAGAAGCAAATCCTCGAGTTAATCGCCAACGGGCATCATAACCGTCAAATTGCGGACTTGCTGTTCATTAGTCACGAAACTGTTCGTTGGCACGTTCGTACCATGTACAAGAAACTGGGCGTTCGCGACAGAGATCACGCCATCGTCATCGCACGCGCAGCGAAGGATTTTACACCCGCCAAGCCAGCTCAGAAGGCTATTTCTTCCCCGAAAATGCTCAAAATGCCATCTCCCGGGAAATAGGGGGGGGCCCCGGGGGGGACAAAGTCCCCTCTTGGAGCTTGGAACGAACACCGGTATTTTGGAACATGTCTCAATGCTTTGAACTTTCTTCAACGCACCGAGATTTAGGCATTCCCGTAACAAAGTAGTAACTAATCGTCCTAGAGAGGATGTCGGTGAGACTATCCACGATCGGGGTCGAGCGCGAACTTGAAGGGCAATGTCGCGCGTTATTGGAAGAGATGGCGCCAGGCGGGTATGAATTCACCCCGTCTGCGCACGGAACCCGGCCCCAGGGAGCGGATTTCTATATCTGGGATTTCCGGCCCGAGCACTTCTCTGACGGTATTCAGCCGGACGTTGTGGCTCGCAGCCTGTTTCTGGTTGAGCCCAGTATGCTTGATTCTTTCCAAAGAATGCTGGGGGAGTCACATGCGAGCATTGTCCTGAAACCGGTGCGGTCAGCAGCTCTGCTTCCGTTTCTAGAGCATATTCTCGGGTCTAAAAGTAGCCGTTTTCACGAATCCGAAAACAATTCAGGCTTGGCGGTTCAGGCAAGTGAGGCCGACGAACTGCTCGAGCGATTGCTGCATGCAAATCTGAGACTTCAAGAGTACGAACAGGCGCGCACGAATTCCCTGGCGAGGGCCATGCACGATTTTCGCGTGCCGGTCACTGCTGTAAGCGGGTATTGCGGCCTTCTCCTAGGGCAGGGCATGGGGCTTATGAGTCCAGCCCAGATGGATCTTGTCCGCCGGATGCAACACAGCGTCAAGCGCCTGACTCGACTCGCCGAAGCCATGCTTGAGCTGAGCATGGGACAGCTCACCCCAAGCGAGTTGATCATCGAAGGATCGGATGTAGAGGGGTCGATTGCCCAGGCAGTTCACGAAGTTGCTCTTCATGCGCAGGAGAAACAGATACGAATTGAGACTTCCGTGGAGCGGCCCAGTGAGCCACTATCGTTCGACACGGGCAAGATAGAGCGCGTCCTGATCAACCTCCTGGAGAACTCCTGCAAGTTCACGCCGCGGCAAGGGACGATCCAATTGTCGGGGTATTCAGTGTTTTGGGACGGTTCGACCCATAAATCCACAAATGTGAGTAAGGTCGCCGACGATGGCGTTCTTATCGCCAACGCGTATCGAATTGATGTGCGCGACTCCGGATGCGGTGTTTCGAGCGACGACGCGGAGTCCATTTTTGAGGAATTCACAACTTATGCGGGTGGCCGGGACCGGTCCGGAGGAGGGCTGGGTCTCGCGATTTGCAGGATGGCGATCAACGCACATCGGGGGCGGATCTGGGCTGAATCCAATGGCGAGGGAACCCAATTCTCCTTTGTTCTTCCGTATCCGAATGCCTCCCGGCGGGATCGCCCGGCAACCAGACAGGCTACCCCAGGCCCCCGATTCAGGAGCCAGTCAGCGTGACTCAAGATCCCGGTAACGGAGCGGTCTCCAAGATCCCCAGCGCGATTCGGATTCTGGTCGCGGAAGAAGAGCCGGAGATTAGAAGCTACCTTGACGTGGCTCTGCGATGGCTGGGTTACTCTGCTGATTTTACCGGCGATGGCGAGGAAGCCCTTGCTCGTCTACGGGAACAAGGCGCCGACTATAGTCTGCTGCTCCTGGATGTGATCATGCCGCGCAAGGACGGGCTGGAAACCTTGCGCGAAATCCGGACATTCGATACCGGGCTGCCCGTCATCATGCTGTCGAGCCGATCGTCACCGGTGACCGCGGCAGATGCTATGAAGAGCGGCTCCAGCGATTTTCTGGTCCAGCCTGTCAGTCACGAAGATTTAAGCAAGGCGATTCAAAAGGCACTCCGCCTCCGTCATGTGGAACCAGAGTCAGGCTCTGCCGGACACCCTTCGCTCTCCGATACTTCTCCCGTCGTCTCCAGTTCCTGGACCAAGAAGTTGGATCTTTTTCTGGCGCCGGTCGGCTCGTCGGAAGTCCCGGTTTTGCTGCAAGGCGAGACAGGGGTGGGCAAAGAAGTACTGGCTCGGCAGATTCACGCCTGTTCGCGGCGTGCGAAGAAGCCGTTTCTTAAACTGAACTGCGCTGCGCTTCCCTCCGAATTGGTCGAAAGTGAACTGTTCGGCTATGAGCGTGGGGCTTTCACCGGTGCGTTTCGAAGCAATCCTGGAAAATTTGAATTGGCTGATGGCGGAACGCTCCTGCTGGACGAAATCGGAGACATGGATTTCAAGCTGCAGTCGAAGCTGCTTCAGGTGCTTCAGGATGGCGAATTCCTGCGCCTGGGCAGCAACGAGATCTGTCGCGTCGACGTTCGCGTCATCGCCGCGACGCATTGTGACTTGGACCAGGCGATCAGCGACGGCCGGTTTCGGGAAGATCTATATTATCGGCTGAATGTCATCCGCATCGAGGTTCCACCTCTCCGCGAACGTCATGACGAGGTCCTGTCGCTTGCGCAATTCTTTCTCAAAAAGCACACCCCACCGGGCGAAGCTCCGGTCGAGATGTCATCCAGTTTGAGACAGACGCTTACGGCTTATGACTGGCCCGGAAATATCCGTGAACTGGAGAACGTGATCCGAAAACTCATCGCGCTGCGTCGGTCGGACCTCGTCGTTGAAGAGCTCAAACAGGCCGCTTCCCGCCGAAGAGCCATTGCAGCAGGTTCTTCCTCCCGGCAAGGGCCCAATCTCAGACTGGAATCTCGCTTGGACGCGCCGTTGCTCAACTTTGAAGATGGGGCGCGGCGCTTTTCAACCGAGAAATGGCACTCACCTGAACACGCTTCTGCCCAGGTTTCGGCGACCAATGGAGAGGAATGTGTCGATAGCGCACTCGATCCCTCGATTCTTCGCAAGGTCGACGAAGCTCGCAAGCAAGCGGAGACAGATGCCATTCTAGGCGCGCTCAACGCAACCCTGTGGAACCGCAAGCAGGCAGCGACACTGTTGAACGTGGACTATAAAGCACTGTTGTACAAGATGAAGAAGTGTGGGATTGGGAACAAGACGGTGCGCGCCTCGGCACTATAGTTGCCCGCTTCAGTTGCTTCCTTCCGATTCTAAGCCCAGCGTTTCGCAATTCTGCGCGATTTGACCTAAGAAAAGGACTATCGCTTTCTTGCGTTTTACACGTTATAATCCGACAGCTCCGTTAGGTTGATAGCAGTCATCGAGGCGTGAAAGTGCGCGATGTGTGGGCGTAGATTCCTAGTACTTACAGTATTCACCTGGCTGGTCTTTGGTCAGGCCAAGGGTCAAGGGGTCACCCTAGCTTTGGGCGCGGTCACCGGTTCGCCAGGGTCGATCGTAAACGTCGCCATTTCGCTCGCGAGCACGTCAGGGGCACAGCCCAGCGCACTCCGGTGGACTCTTGACTACTCCGCAGCGGATGTCGCGGGCATCACCTGGACGATTGGAGCAGCTGGCGCGGCCGCCGCAAAATCGATCTCGTGTTCGGGAAACAGCTGTGTTCTGTATGGTCTGAATGCGAACATGATCCCCGATGGAGTCGTCGCCGTCGCCTCAGTCCTGATCGCTCCTACGACTGTGGCAACCTCGATCTCGACGCAGATTTCCGAAGTCTGGGCCGCCTCGGGAGTCGGCGATCTGATCCGTTCCGTAGGCAGCGTTAGTCAAATAAGCATCATCCATGCGGTTATTCCCAGCCTCAGCGGTCTGGTCTGCACTCCTTCTAGCATCTTGGCTCCAGGATCCGCCGGATGTGTAGTCAGCCTCACAGCCCCGGCATTGATGCCGGGACTGGTGGTGTCGCTTTCCAGCAGCAGCGGAGCGGCCGTGGTTCCCTCGAGCCTGACCGTCCCAGCGGGTCAGACAAGCGCTGGTTTTGCTGTTACCGTGCCTTCGGCTTCTGCAGACCAGACGGCAAACGTGACTGTCACAGCCGGGTTGTTGACGAGTACTCAGACGCTGTCCATCGTCTCTCCGGCGCAGGTGTCCACGGTTGCCTGCACGCCTACCAGTCTGGCTTCCGGGGCTTCGTCCACGTGCACCGCCACCTTAAACAAGGCGACGCCTGCGGGAACGACAATGACTCTCAGCAGCAATGCAAGTGCCTTGACGATTCCCTCCACTCTGCCCGTCTCTTCGGGAGCAACCTCCGTCCAATTCACAGTCACCGCCGGCGCGATCCTGAGCGACCAATCCGCGAATATTGTGGCTTCGGTCAGCGGCAGCACTGGTGCGACGTTTATCACTCTCCTCGACTCCCAACATGTCGCGTTCGTGACCGGCTACAGCCAGACCGCCAACCAGTTGCGCAACGACTTTGGTGGTTGGGTGGGAATGCAGTTCACGGTAGGCAGTAGTTCCCTCAATGTGGCGTCGATAGGTCGTCTTTGCCTCACAGGCAATTCTTTAGTTCACGCAGTGAAACTGGTGAATGCTGGAACCGGGTCGGATGTTCCAGGCGGGTCGGTGATGGTCAACATGTCAGGCTGCATGCCCGGTCAGTTCCAGTATGCCGTCTTGCCTAATCCCCTCACACTACAGGCTGGCGTTAGTTACGACCTCGCTAGTCAGGAGTCGTCCGGTGGCGATCGATGGTACGATTTCGGCTCCATATTCACAACCACTGCAGCCACGGGGAATAGCCGCACGTATTCCTATGACGGCTCGTACTGGTATAACGTCGCCGCACCGAACAACTCCTACGGACCGTCGAATATTCGATACACCGTAGCCTCGCGAAGCATGATTCCGGTGACCGTGACGACCAATCCTCCGGGTGTGCCCTTCAACGTGGATGGGACCGCATACACGAGCCTGCAAGCGTTCAGCTGGGCCTCCGGTTCTAGCCATACTATAACCACAAGCAGTCCGCAGGCCGGACAAACAGGGGTGCGGTATGTCTGGAGCAGTTGGACGGATGGCGGAGCGCTTTCCCACACAGTCAATCCCACGACTGCGACTACGATCACTGCCAACTTCACCACCCAATACCTGCTGACAACCAACGCCGCTCCGGCAGGCAGTGGCAGCGTTACCGCAAATCCGCCCTCGGCAACGGGCTATTACGACAGTGGAACTGCTGTACAGCTGACGGCGGTCCCGGCCGGCGGTTCGAATCTCGCAAACTGGAGCGGAGACTTGGGTGGCAGCGCGAATCCACAAACCGTGCAGATGTCGGCGCCGCGCACCGTCGCCGCAAACTTCACGCCGCCCGCTGGGAACCTCAGCACTTTTGTTACGGGATATGCCTCGAGCAGCCCTATTTTGCGCAGCGACTTTGGCGGCTGGGTGGGCATGAAAATAACGGTGGGTTCAAACGCGCTGACTGTGTCTTCTCTTGGCCGGGCGTGCGTGGCTGGAAACTATCAAACCCACACGGCTAAGCTGGTGGCCGTCAGCAACTCGGCAGATGTACCTGGCGGATCAGTCTTGTTAAATCTATCCGGATGCAATAGCGGCCAGTTTGTCTACAGCTTCCTGGCAACCCCGGTTACACTGCAGGCCGGCGCGAGCTACTATCTCGTAACGCAGGAGTTTGTTGGAGGGGATCAGTGGTACGACCACGGCGACGTGTCCACCACATCAGTCGCAGGGGTCAACAATGCGACCTATTCGCAAGATGGCGTGTCCTGGGTAGCCACTAGCGGAGCGAATACTTCCTATGTGCCGCCGAGTTTCCAGTACTCCAGCCAGAGCTCAACCGCACCCCCAACTTCAAACCCCGCGTTTATTACGAGCTATGCGCAGGGTGGACCGTCTTTACGCAACGACTTCAGCGGTTGGGTCGGAACCAAGTTCACCGTCGGTGGCGGTTCCCTCAGTGTGACCGCTCTGGGCCGTGTCTGCGTTACGGGCAATTCTTCGAGTCACACCGTAAAACTTGTGAACGCCGGAACAGGGATGAATCTTCCAAGCGGGTCGGCCGTAGTGAATATGTCGGGGTGTACACCCGGCCAGTTCCAGTATGCCGGGCTGTCCAATCCCCCCACGCTTCAGGCCGGGGCGAGTTACTACCTTGCCAGTCAAGAGTCAGCGGGAGGAGATCAATGGTACGATTCCGGAACAGTATCGACGACGTCTGTGGCCGCGGTGAACAATCCCATCTATTCCTATGACGGATCGGCGTGGAATGGGCTCGCCGTACCGAACATGTCCTATGGTCCGCCAAACTTCCAATATGCCGCGGGATCGTCAGACCCGTCGGTGCCGGCTGCGCCGTTTGTGACGGGCTATAACCTGAGCAGCCAGCCTTTACGCAACAACTTCAGCGGCTGGGTGGGGATGGCGTTTACCGTAGCTGGCACGCCCTTGACCGTCACTTCACTCGGGCGCATTTGCGTGGCGGGGAATTCCGCCGCCCACACGGTCAAGCTCGTGTCTGCCGACAGCGGCGCCGATGTTGCCGGGGGATCGTTGGCGTTGAACATGTCCGGGTGTTCCCCTGGCCAGTTCCAATATGCGAACCTATCGAGCCCGGTCACGCTGCCCGTGGGCGGACGCTACTTCATCGTCAGTCAGGAATCATTCGGCGGGGATCAGTGGTACGATTGGGGCTCAATTTCGACGATCAGCATTGCAGCGGTTACCAGTGCAGTGTACTCGGATGGGTCGAGTTGGATACCCATAGGCGGTCCGAACAATGCGTACGTTCCTCTAAACTTCAAATAGCGCAGCCATGTCATTCTTCCACCTATAAATAGACCCTGGACTTTTCTGGTACTATGCTTGCAAAGCCCTTACCCTTAGCGTCCTATTAGGGTAATGTCCCAACTACGGTTGGGCTGTCTATTGGTCGAAAGAAAATTGGGGAATTTGTGCGAAATTACGCTCTTCTAGTTTTCTTCGCTACGCCGGCGCTTTTCGCTCAAAGCATAACTCTGTCACTCGGATCCGGCTCAGGCCCCGCTGGCAGCGCAGTCTCGGTTCCGATCACGTTGACCGATTTGAACGGGGCACAACCCACGGGTCTTCGCTGGTCGTTCAGCTATCCGCCTGCAATCACAGGCGTAACTGTCGTCGCAGGAACGGCTGCTACAAATGCGCAAAAGCTTATATCGTGTGCGGGTAGCACTTGTGTGGTTTACGGGCTGACTCTAGCTGGAATAAGTAATGGGTTGGTAGCCACCGCAACGTTCCAGCTCTCTCCAAGTGCTTCGGGCACGATTCCGATCAGCCTGACGAGCCTCGCCGCAGCCTCGGCAGCCGCCTCCTTGATACCAGCCACCGGAGGGTCTGGAAGTATCGCTGTATCGGTTTCACCGCCACCTGCCTCCTTGACTACAGTTGGCTGCGCCGCGTCTTCGGTGGCTACCCCGGGAAGTACGCTCTGTACCGTTAGCCTAAGCGCGGCGGCCCCGGTCGGGGGCTTCCTGGTGTCGCTTTCAAGCAACAATGCTAACCTGTCCGTGCCCGCGAGTGTAATGGTCGCCGCCGGGCAGAATAGCGCCACATTTTCGGCAACTTCCGGCAGTGTCACGCAGAACCAAAGTGCGACCATCACGGGGAGTTTGAACGGAGTCACTCAAGCATTCACGCTGAATCTGACGGCGCCCGTCCAATTGAGCTCGGTGAGCTGTTCCCTCACAACTTTCAGTGCATCCGGTACGTCTACGTGTACGATTAGCCTCACTGGCACAGTATCCTCCCTTACCAGCGTCTCCGTGAGCAGCAACATCGCCAGTGTGGTGGTGCCTGGAACCGTTACGCTTAGCGCAGGTCAGAGCAGCGCTACCTTTACGGCGACGATTGCCGCACCAGGTGCGAATCAAACTGCGACCCTCACGGTAAGCCTCAACGGAATCTCGCGAACGGCCGTGATTTCCCTGGTGGTTCCGTCGCTTTCGGCACTGGTCTGCAGCCCTTCGACGCTGGGCAGCAATCAGGCCGCGACGTGCACGGTATTCCTCGATGCAAACGTGGCAATACCCACCCTGGTCACGCTAGCCAGCAGCAAGACGGCCCTCCAGTTACCCACAAGCGTGACTGTGCCGGCGGGGTCGAGCACAGCGATATTCTCGGCAATAACGGCGAATATAACTTCTAACGATCAGGCAACCGTAACAGCCACGCTCAACGGGCAAGCTCGCACGACGAATCTTAGTCTGGCCGCCTCCTCCCAGTTAAGTTCGCTGACATGCGCACCGATATCGCTGACGAGCAACGGGAGCACCGTCTGTACAGTAGTCCTGACCCAACCCGCGGTGAATGGGACAGTAGTCGCCGTGTCGAGCAACCTCAATACGCTAACAGTACCTTCCTCTGTCACCATTACACCCGGTCAAACCAGCGCATCATTCAGCGCCACTGCCGGCACAATTACCACCGCCACGGTGGCGAATGTAGTAGTCACGCTCAACGGGCAAACCCTTACCGCTCAGGTCCAGCTCAGCACCGGAGTCTCGCTGAGCACAATGAGCTGTTCGCCTTCGAGCGTTCCATCCCTCGGTACAGCCGTGTGCACGGTAAACTTGACGTCGGCCAGTGTCAGCCCTGGGACCCTTGCAATCACGGCTAATAACTCCTCTGTCACGGTACCAGCCTCCGTGGTGGTCGCCGCCGGCCAGACGAGTGCGAACTTTCAAATCGGCGCCAACGTTGTAGTCTCTCCGCAAACAGTAATCCTGACAGCCAGCCTTTTCAACAGCACCGTTTCAACCTCTATCGGCGTTGTTCCGGCAGTGGGGCTGTACAACCCAGCGACTTATCAGGCAGGTCAAGCATGTAGCCCTGGTGCGATCGCGACGGTGATTGGTTCAGGCTTCACGAACCAGTCACCTCAGGCATCAACGGAACCATCTTGGCCCTTGCAGTTGGCCGGTGTTCGGCTGGACGTCAATGATCAGCCAGCCGCGCTAGTCTACGCTTCCGACACTCTCATTCACTTCCAGTGCCCTGCATTGGCGCCAGGAACAGAGTTGAGGATCGTCGTCAGGTCGGACTCCGCCCAGCCGCCCCCCGCAATCTCAACGATCATGCAAAAGGCTACGCCCGGCGTGTACACATTGGACGAAGCTCACCAGGGGGCCGTTCTGATCGCTGGAACAGATCTCGTTGCTAGCGCAAATTCGATTGCCGGGCCCGGTCGCCCAGCCACTAAAGGCGAGTACATATCCATCTACGCAGATGGCCTTGGCGCCCTTACTGAAACCCTCCTGCCCGGCCAGCCCGCGCCGCTCGACCGACTCATCCGGGCTACCGCCCCTGTCACCGTCTTCATCGGTGACTCCGAATTACCACTATCCCCCTCTTTCGTTGGTTTAACGCCAGGGATCGTAAGCCTATTCGTGGTGAACGTGCAGTTGACCAACGACGTCCAGACGGGCGCGTCAGTGCCGCTGTATTTGGGGGTGACGCTCAACGACGGAACCGTCGTCAAGAGCAACACCGTGAGGATCGCCGTGACTAACTCGCTCGTTCCGTAAGCCATCGGCGATCTCCATTCATACTGAGCCGTCTTTGGTCGATGCGTGGTGTGAGACGCCTTCCACCTCTACGAATCGGCTACCTGGGTCTCACTCTTTTCCTGGGCGCTAGCCAAATCGGGGCAGGGCAGAGCAGAGCGTTATATTCTCCGTGGGTTCCGGTTCGGAAATAGCGTGCGGGATGGTCGTTATTCCAATCACCCTGACATCCTCCGGTGGGGCCGAGGCAGTCATGTGGGATGGTCCTTTCGCCCTTCTCCGGCTGGACGTAGATGGACAGTTTCCAGTTCGTTACTCCGAAACTGGAAAGATCGTTGTAATCACACCCGCGGCGTTGGACAGCAGTCCCAGTGCAGCAAGCTCCGACGCGCTCGCATGGATGCGAATAATCCCCTTTTTCCCCTTCAGCGCCGGATAACGTGCTGGGGTAACAAACGCAAGGTGTGTCATCGTCGCCATATTGAGAGTTTCCGTTGCCAACTGATTATTGGACTGATCGTTGAACTCGAGAACAAAGCTCTGAGCGGGAATCTTTGCGTTCATATTGGCGAACGCCACGGAGGTAACGAATTCGCCGTTTGTGTTATCGAACGGCATCAGGATTACGGGATCACTTTGGGGAAACGGCACAACGCACCCCGCCAGCCCGGCTAGGGCAAGTGGCACTACTGCATTGGAGATCACCCCGGCCTTATTCGGTACTAGGAAAGCAAATGCGCCTTGCCCCCGTACACGGCCCGTTGAGCTCATGCTGGCCCAACCCTGGGTTGTGGCGGAATCCGCGTTGGATAGCGAAACGTTCTGGGCTCCGCCTGCCGGCAGGGTGAGTGCGTAGACAGAAGTGACTCCGAAGCCCTCAACCGGAACATCTAGTGGCGAGCCATTGTCTCCGAAGAAAGAGAGTGTGACGATGGCCACATCTGTCGAGCTCAGGTTGAGCAGAGTGAACGTGGTCCGCCAACTGCCACCGAATGCAACTTGGCCGAAAGCGCCTTGCGATTGCCCGGACGCGCCTCCAGCGCACAAGACGCTCAACGCAAGAAAATACAGAACAAACTTGGGCATAAAATCTCCTCATCTTAAATCTCTGCGCGTTCCGGCAGCGGTTCGTGACGGTCCGTCACCATTGAGAGAATCGGTCAATATTGCGCACTTCTAATACGTGCGAGGAAGCTTCAAAAGTTCTCAACCCAAGGCTGCGAGAGATTATTGAACTGAGTACTTCGCTCTGTGGCAGGCGTGTAAGGTAGATGTAACCCCAGGTGTGGTCAGCCTGCTTGTGGTGAACGTGCAATGGACTAGCGACGTTCAGACGGGTACGTCAATTTCGCTTTATTTGAGAGTTACGCTTAACGACGGAACCGCCATGAACAGCAACACTGTGAGAATCGCCGTCGCCAGTTCGCCCCCTCCGTAGCGATCCGCGCCCTCAATTCACACTGAGCCATCTTTGGTCGAAGCGTAAAGTGTGAGACGCCTTCAATTTCTACGAATCGGCTACCTGGGCCTCACTGTCTTCCTGGGCACTAGGAGCTTGCTGAAATAGCGTCCGGGAACACCACTGGCACTTCGTAGGGAGCACTGTTACCGGCAGAAGGAGGCGTCGCGAGGCGCCCCCGCAGTCGGCAACCGGGCCTCTCAGTGGGCCCCGGAAGCGCCGCTCAACACACCGCGGCCCGGAGCTTTGGAATGCGCCACAAGTTGAAGGCCGCGGCAGTGAAGGTGAACAACCACCAGAGAT
>JAIQFE010000058.1 GCA_020073445.1 Terriglobia bacterium | reverse complement strand
GCCGTTCGGGTGGGATCGAAGGACGTCCGTTGTTGGCGTAGATCCTGGCAAACTGCGGCGACATCTCCTTCAGGATCGGATCCACTAGCCCACGGATCGCTCGCAGCGGATGGTCTTGTGGAATCCGTTCTTCCGGTGCGATGTAACTGAAAACTCCGTCCTGATGTTCATCTTGTCCGCGCATTACTACAAGACGTTTGCTTCTGCTTAGAGGCTACGCCCCTGCAGAGTTTTTCAGCAAGCTCCTAGCCAGTAACGACCGTCGCCGGTGCGAATCGCCCGCAGTATGCACCATATGCACAGCATCCAGATGAGAGGCTCGAACGCATTCATCGTGATCCAGTGGTTGAATACCAGGTAGATGGGAACACATGCCACCGACAGCGCCGCCAGCGCCTGAGCAAAACGTCCGCCGCCCATCTCGCGTGCCAATACACCGGCCAGCCACACCAAGGCCGCGCCCGCGATAGCGGGCAGCAAACGCAAGCCCAGCAGCGAATCGCCGAAAACGTGCCGGGCAATCCACACGATCAAGGCGATCAGCGGAGGCTGATCGACATAGCCCCAAGCGAGGTGATCGGCGCACGCAAGGTAGTACAGCTCATCGCGAAAGATTCCGTAGCGGCCGGCCGTGGCCAAGTGAAACAGCAACTTGGCACCGGCAATCAGCAGGACAATCTTCACGACGCGAGAATCGGCATCATGCCGGCTTCGTGCAAGCCGTCGGCGGTGAGACCGCCGATGGGAATATCCACGATGCGGTTGGCCTCGCGGGGACGCGCGAGCGCAATCTTCAGATAGTTTTCGCTCAAGGCGCCATCCTCAATGGTGACGGCTGAAATCGTGCGGCCGATCATGCTTTGGCGGAATTCCAGGTTCTTGCGTTGCGCGAGATCGCGAAGCACGTGCGTGCGGCGCTTGCGGATCTCCATCGGTACCTGATCCGCGACATCGACGGCGGGTGTGCCGGGGCGAGCCGAGTACGTGAACACGTGCAGATACGTAAACGGCAGGCTCTCGACGAACGCACGCGATTCTTCGAACTCCTGATCGGTTTCGCCGGGAAAACCGGTCATCACATCTGCGCCGACAGCGCAATCCGGCATCAGCGCGCGGGCTTTCAGAATTCGATCCGCATAGTGACGCGGGCGATATTTGCGATGCATGCGGCGCAGCACCTTGTCGGAACCCGATTGCAGCGGAGCATGCACATGCTTGGCGATTCGCGGCGACGTCGCGACAAGCTCCAGTAGCGCGTCTGACCAATCCATGGGCTCGACCGAGCTGAGTCGCAATCGCTCCACGGTCGTCTCATCAAGAAGTCGGCGAACCAGATCGACAAGGCGGGTGCCACCTTCAAGATCGCGGCCCCAGCGGCCAAGGTTGATCCCGCTCAAAACCACTTCGCGATACTTCGATGCGAGATGGCGCACCTGGTCGACCACGGAATCCGGCTGCGCGCTGCGGCTGCGGCCTCGCACGTGGGGAATAATGCAGAACGAGCAGCGATTGCTGCAGCCGTCCTGAATCTTGAGATTCGGGCGAGTGCGATCGCCCAGAGCGTCTTCCACCGGAGCAGAAAGAAAATCGCGCTGTTCGAAAATATCGCCGATGCGAATTTCGCCATGATAGTGCGCGCCGTCGGCGACCAGATCGGGGATCGAGTTCTTGTGCGAGTTGCCGACGACCCAGGTCACGCCGGGAATCGCCGCGATTTCCTCGGGCGCGCGCTGCGCGTAGCAGCCGGTGACCACGATGCGAGCGTCAGGTTGAGCGCGATGAATACGGCGGACAGTTTGGCGAAGCTCGTCGTCCGCGGTGGAGGTGACAGTGCAGGTGTTGAGAACGACGAGGTCGGCGTCGGTTATTTCGTGAGCTGCGTTAAGACCGCTCGCGGCGAGACCGGCTTCGAGCGCGGCTCCATCGGCTTGCGAGGCTCGGCATCCGAACGTTTTTACGAAGTAACCTGACAAGCTCCTATTTTAGCGTTGTGGGGGGATCGTCATCGCCCGTGATCAGGCGCGCACCGCGATAAAACGTCACGTATTGGTAACCCCACCGTAGGAAGACCAGCGCGCGGTTGAGCGCCTCGGCCAGGTACATCAGGTGGACGAAGAGCCAGACGAACCAGGCGATAAAGCCGTGCACCTTGACGCCGCCAATGATCCCAACGCCGGAATTTCGGCCGACGACGGCCAGGTAGCCTTTATCGAAATAGCTGAACGGCTTTACAGGCCGGCTTCTAAGGCGGTTGAGAATCACCGAAGCCGCGTAGCGTCCTTCCTGCATGGCTACCGGTGCGATTCCAGGCAATGCCACGCCGTTTTGCTCGAGGTACGCCAAGTCGCCGACGACGAGAATCTCGGGGTGCCCAGGGATGGTGAGATCGGGATTCACTTTCACGCGTCCGACCCGATCCAATTCAGCACCAACGCGGCGCGACAGAATTTCGCCCCATGGCGACGGTTTAACGCCGGCGGCCCATAGAACGGTGTGTGCTTCGATTCGTTCCGTGCTGGTCGCCGTGGAATACGTCACGCCATCCGCATCGATCGCCGTCACGCGGACAGAAGGTATGACCCGAACACCCAGATGGACCAGCTGCCGTTCGGCGGCGGCGGAAAGACTCTCCGGGAAAGCCGTCAGCACGCGCGGCAACGCATCAAGCAACAGGATTCGCGACTCCTCGGGATGGATGGAGCGGAAGTCGTGGCGCAGGGAGTCGGTGGCAATCTCGGCGAGCGCTCCGGCCAGTTCCACACCCGTGGGTCCAGCACCGACGATCACGAAAGTCAGCCAGCGGCGCCGAGCCTCGGGGTCGGGCTCACGTTCGGCGGCTTCGAACGCGTAAAGAATCTTATGACGGATGCGAGTGGCGTCTTCGAGGGACTTGAGACCGGGCGCGACGGGTTCCCATGAGTCTTCGTGGCCGAAGTAGAAATGGCGCGCCCCGGCGGCGACCACCAGCGAATCGTAAGGAACATCGCCTTTGTCCAGAATCACGCGACGACCTGTGACGTCGAGATCGACCGCATCGGCGAGCAGGACCTGGGCGTTCTTCTGTTTGCGCAACAAGACGCGCAGAGGCGACGCGATCTCACCGGGGGACAACGCGCCGGTAGCTACCTGATACAGCAGAGGTTGGAAGAGATGGAAGTTCCGGCGGTCGACCAGAGTTACAGAGAGATTTTCGTGCTTAAGAGCTCTCGCGGCGTAGAGCCCGCCGAAACCACCACCGATGATGACGGTCCGGTGCATCTATATTTGTGATGCGCTCACTCCAACGAGGGATTCACGCTCAACTTCACCGAAACGGCGCTCTGGGCGACAGATACGCTGGTCCCGGCCGAAACGATTCTGGCCAATAATTGCGAGTCTCTCGGATCCAAAGTCGAAGCACGAAACGCCGCGGCGGAATAATCCCCCGGCGCAACACCGGGCAGATCAAACGTCCCATCGGCTCTGCAGGCCGTCACTCGTCCGAATCCGACCGTCTGGACATCTTTGGGGATCAAAACTACGATGGCTCCGTTACAGTCATCGACGGTTCCGTGAACGCTGCCGTTGGCGGCTTTGTATGTAACACGGAACGAAGATCCCGGAAGCAGATCCACCGGTTTGCCGAGCACCTCGCCGCTCATCAAAACAGACACTGGATAAAATCCCGGACCAGCCTGCGGCAGGATCAGATACTGTCCTGGGGTGACCGCAGGGAAGTTCAACGTGCCGTTCGGGTCAGCAGAGGGCGGAAATGTAGGAACGTTGCGGCCGTCCACTGCTGCAAGCATGATACCCGCGCGTCTGTTGGACACAGCATCGCCCCAGTCGACTGTTGCCGACATCTTGAAGCTCGGCGCTTGCCGGAGTTGAAGATTCTCGACGCTGTGGTTGGCGACGACAAGGCTCAAAACGCCGTTGTGGAAGTTTTTGATAGCGTCGACCGAATCGATCGGCCCTGAGGATACGCCAGCCAACTGCCACTCTCCGGACCGAACCGCCGGAAACTCGAACGAACCATCTTCAGCGGACACGACTCGCGCCTCTTCCGGGCCGACCGAGGGTCCGGGTCCAACAAACGTAATGAAATCGCCGCCGCCAAGCGCGCGACCTCCGGATTGAATCCTCGGCAGGAGCTGAACCGAGACTTTCGGCTTAGGATTGCCGGTCTCATCCAGGACTATTCCACTGATCCGATAAACCTCAGCAGTCTCCAGCCGGATTTCGTAACCGGATATATCCACGTCGCCGCGGATGACGGTGGGCTCCGGAGAATACGTGACGACTGGAACACGCGCACCTTCAGGGACTCGGGTTGCTTTCGGTATCGCGCCCAGCGTATACGATCCGGGCTCGAGGTCTCTGATCGTGAAGGTGCCATCGGGTGTAACTGGCACGGTATTGCGGTTGACGACCTTCACTTCGCCTTGAGATATGGGATTGCCGTCGGGATCGACGACGCGGCCGCTGAGCGTGACCATGCGGGTCATCTCCAGACGTATCCGCACCGGCCTGGGGGTCTCACCCACGATATAGGGCTGCGCCGGAATCTTGTTACCGAAACGGTAACCATCTTTCTCGAAACGCACTTCGTAGCTGCTGGGCTTCATCCCGAAAATGCGGAACTCGCCGGAAGCATCGGTAGTCGTTTCGTAAATAGCGCCCTGCTGGGTACGGATGTAAAACGTGACGCTGGCATCCGGGATTCCCGCGCCCGTGACGCGATCCACGACGGCACCTTCGACGCTACCGGTGGTCTGGGCAGCGCAGAGCGAAGCAAATATCAGTACGGGCGCGATGACCCGCATAAATCTAGTCCTCGTCTTGTTGCGCGGCGAGCTTGGTAATCACGTTCATGTCTTCGAGAGTCGTGACGTCGCCAGCCACGGTATTGTTGGTAACAATTTCGCGCAGCAAGCGGCGCATGATCTTGCCGCTGCGGGTTTTGGGGAGCGCATCGGTGAAGCGGATCTCTTCGGGCCGTGCGAAGGCTCCGATTTCGTGCGCCACCCATTGGCGCAGCTCCTTCCCGAGCTTCTCATGATCGTGTTCGCCCTTTTTCAGCGTGACGAAACAGCACACAGCCTGGCCGGTGATCTCGTGCGGCTTGCCGACCACCGCGGCCTCGGCCACGGCGGGATGGCGAACCAGCGCGGACTCAACTTCCATAGTGCTGAGACGATGGCCGCTGACGTTCATCACGTCATCGACGCGGCCGAGCACCCAGTAGTAACCGTCGGCGTCGCGGCGGGCGGCATCGCCGGTGAAATAGGCGCCGGGAACACGGCTCCAGTATTGGTCTTTATAACGCTCCGGATCGCCCCAGATGCCGCGAATCATGCCGGGCCACGGGCGGCGGAGAATCAGGAATCCTTCCTGATCGGTGCCGACTTCGAAGCCCTTGAGATCGACGATGTCGGGAATGATCCCAGGCATCGGCAGCGTGCCCGATCCGGGCTTGGCGGGAACAGCACCAGGCATGGGCGCGATGAGGATGCCGCCGGTTTCGGTTTGCCACCAGGTATCGACGATGGGGCAGCGGCCTTTGCCGATGACGCGGTTGTACCATTCCCAGGCGGCGGGATTGATCGGCTCTCCGACCGAACCGAGGAGCCGGAGGCTCGAAAGATCATGAGCGTTGGGCCAATGGTCGCCCTGGCGGATCAATGCGCGGATGGCGGTGGGCGAAGTGTAGAGAATGCTGATGCGATATTTCTCGACGATGCGCCACCAGCGGTCGAACTGCGGATAATCGGGAGCGCCTTCGTAGATCACGCTGGTCGCGCCGGCCGCGAGCGGGCCGTAGACGATGTAACTGTGGCCGGTGACCCAACCGATATCGGCCGAGCACCAGTAGGTGTCTTCTTCCTTGAGATCGAAGACCCACTTCATGGTCGCGGTGACGTGCGTGAGATAGCCGCCGGTGGTGTGCAGAATCCCTTTAGGCTTGCCTGTCGTGCCAGACGTATAAAGTACGAACAGGGGATGCTCGCTATCGAGCGGCACGGCGGGACAGTCTTCGGTGGCGTGTTCGTCGAGCTCATGCCACCAGAGGTCGCGGCCTTTCTTCATCAGTGTTTCTGAGCCGGTGCGGCGATAAACGATCGAGTCGCGCACGCCCGGGCATTCTTCGAGCGCCTCATCGACGGCGGGCTTGAGCTTGATCTCTTTGCCGCGTCGAAAGCCTCCATCGGCGGTGATGACAAGGGTTGCACCGAGGTCCTGGATGCGGGCCTTGAGCGCTTCGGCAGAGAATCCACCGAAGACAACGCTGTGGATGATGCCGAGACGAGTACAGGCGAGCATTGCGATGGGCAGCTCGGGAATCATCGGCATGTAAATGATGGCGCGGTCGCCGGCTTTGTAACCGCGCGATTGCAGCACGCTGGCGAAGCGGACTACGAGGCGATGCAGTTCCTGGTAGGTAAGGGCTCGCTGCTCACCGGGCTCGCCTTCCCACAGAATCGCGACTTTGTTTTTGCGGGGTGTGGTCAGGTGACGATCGAGGCAGTTATAGGAGACATTGAGTTTCGCTCCGGCGAACCAGCGCGCGAAAGGCGGGTTCCATTCGAGCACCTTGGACCATTTCTCGAACCAGTGAATCTCGCGCTCGGCGATTTCGCCCCAGAATTCTTCCGGATCCTGCTCCGCGTGGCGGTAAAGATCGAGGTAGCCTTTCATGCCCTGAACGTGGGCTTTGCGGACGAAGTCTTCACTGGGGGGATAAACCGAGGGGGTGCTCATCGAATCAAATGTAACAAGTTCCTTTTAACACCGCTCCATTACTGTCGCGGCTCGGAAGTTTTAGAGGCGCCTCGATCCTATCGCTAACCCCGATAAGAAGGGGATTCGTTGCGCGCACACCCTCCACAGCCTTTCCTAGGATGCTGTTTCCCGGTGGGTCCAGGCCTCCAACGACAGAGCCCTTGAACTCCTTGACTAGACAATACGGCGAGTTGCGAAGGGCGAGGGCGAGGGAAACGCCAAGTGGCAGATGAGGCGCGAGAACGGGTTTGCCACGGCGTGGTGACCGAGGAAAGTTCGTCCGAAAGAGGTCGAGTATGCTTGATGTTGCTGGTGCGCTCACTGTATGACTGTCAGTCGTTGGGTTTTCGACCATCGCAATGCCTTCCCATTTAGGCTGCTCAGGAGTATCCTTTCCGCAGTCTATAACCTCTTGTTCGGGCGTCTTGATCGGCGCTCAGCTATGCCCTTGTCACTATTGCAGTCGACGATCTCCTTATCCGATTCATCCGAGGACGCGGCGAGCTCGGCGTGGTACTCGCGTCTCAGAAGGTGCTGACAGATTGGTACGCGCTAAGTGTGTTGGCCGATCTCGTGCGAGGCAATGACAGTTCGCAACGCTCAGACATTTTGGGCATCCAGGATGCCTCACGTTTGTTGGAATCTCACTTGGGTCAAATCGGTCAGGTCTTCGCTAACAATTCCAAAAACGCATTGAGGGAGCTGTGGGGCGGCATTCCAGTTGCGGGATTGAGGATTGACGGCCCCGGCCCGTCTGGAGATCCACCCCGCACTTAAGCAGAGGCCGCGGGTTTGATGTTCTGGTTCACGCGGAAGAAGTTTTCCGGATCGTATTTGGCTTTTACCTTCGCCAGCCGATCGTAGTTGTCGCGATAGCTGGCGCGGACGCGGTCCTCGCCTTCCTCCATCATGAAGTTCACGTAAGCGCCGCCGGCGCCGTAGGGATGCAGGGCGTCGTAATAGCCGCGGGCCCAGTTGGTGATTTTTTCTTTGTTGGCGGGGTCGGGATCGACGCCGACGATCACCTGGCTCCAGACCGCGTCGCGGTAGCTCCAGGCGGTTTCGTTGGGGCCCACGCGGTGAGCTGCGCCGTTCACCGGGTAAAGATGCATGGTGGAGGCACCGGTCGGAAGCTGGCTGCCCCACTTGACGTGCTCGGCGACGGCCGCATCGGAAAGTTCCTTGAAGAAGTCGGCTTTCCAATACCATTGCATGCCGGAAGGGAAGAGCGGATCGAACAAGCTGTTCAATGCGGGCAAGGGCACCGGACCCACACCGTCGAGCAAGGGCTTGCGGAATTGCCGAACCGGTTCCAGAAGCTTGTTGGCCTCATCCAGCGGCACGGGCAGACACCAGATGATGGCGGCGACTTTCTTGCCGTGCAGTTCCGCGGGGAAGAACGGCGCCGGAGGAACCGCGAGAAACGCGAACCACCCGCCCACGGAATCCGGCGCCTTGACGATGAATTCGCGGTAGAACTTTAAGACGTCGGCGGCGTCGGCGAGGTCATAGAACATCGGCCCGGCGATCACCGTATCGACTGGGTGCGCCTTGAACAGGAAAGACGTGACTACGCCGAAATTTCCACCGCCGCCGCGCAGGGCCCAGAACAGATCGCTATTCTCTTTGGCGTCGGCAACGACGAAGCGCCCGTCGGCCAAGACTACGTCGGCGCTCAATAGATTGTCGATGGTCAAGCCGAGCTTGCGCGTCAGGTGGCCGAGGCCGCCGCCGAGCGTCAGCCCGCCGACACCGGTGCTGGAAATAATCCCGGTCGGAACGGCCAGGCCGAAAGCGTGCGTGGCATGGTCGACATCGCCCCATACGCAGCCGCCGCCAACGCGAACGGTGTTCGCCGTAGGATCGACGTGCACGTACTTGATGCCGGAAAGGTCGATGGTCAGGGCATCGTCGGCGATGCCGAGTCCGCCGGCGTTGTGGCCGCCACCGCGGACGGAGACCTTTAGCCCGCTGGTTCGTCCGAATGTAACGGCCGCGATCACGTCGGCGACGTCGACGCACTTGGCGATCAGGCGCGGCTTCTTATCGATCATCCCGTTGTAGACTTTTCGGGCGTTGTCGTACGCCGCGCTGCCGGGCTCGATCAATTCTCCGCGAAGCTGCGCGCGAAACTGGGCGATATCTTCTTGGGTGATCATTTTTTACTGTTTGCCTTTTGCGCTGCGAGTTCGGTGTTGAAGGCTCTTTCCTTGTCGTCGAGGTAAGCTTTGAAACCCGCAGGGTCAATAAATGGATTCGCTCCACCCTTCTGAAGACTCGCGTATTTTGTACTCAAATTGTAAAAAGAGCCGTGGGCGCCCAGGAAGACGTCCACAGGGAGCGTGCGCAAGACCTTGAAGCTGCGGGCGTAATCGTCGGCGATGGACGGATAGTCTTTATTGTTGACCAGCACGGTTCCGGGGTTGACGCCGACGCTGCACACGATCAGGACGTTGTAGGACTTGCCGTTCTCGTCGACTTTCGTGGTCCAGGTGGTGCAGCCGGGCGTGTGACCGGCGGTGAGATGGGCTGTCAGCGTAGTGCCGCCGAGTGTGACTTGCTCGCCATCTTTCAAGACTTTATCGATGGGATGGGGCTTGTTGCCGGGCGTCATCTTGCGCAGCCAGGGAACATCCTGTTCCATGGCCATGACGCGGGCGCCGCTGAGTTCCTTGACCAGAGCGTCGCCTTCCATGTGATCGCCGTGGGCGTGGCTGCCCAGCAGGATCTTGATATCGGTGAACTTGAATCCCAGCTTTTCGACCGAGGCGCGGATCACGGGAACCGTGGCCTCGAAATCGCTGTTGATGAGGATGTGGCCCTGGGGCGTGGTGATGAGGAAGCTCGCGAGCTCGGCTGAGCCGACGAAGTAGACGTTGCCGATGACCTTGTGGGCCGGGAAAGGCGCGTTCCAATCGGTCTTTCCCTGCTTGGCCTGCTTGGTCTGGGCCGATGTCTGGGACGCTGCAACGAGGGCGAATATAGCGCAAAGAACTAGTTTGCATGGACGCATCGTGAGGGCAGTGTATCAGAATCCGGCGATAATTGGAGTTCAGATGAGCCACGCCGCTACGCGCCAGCATCGTTCGCGAGTTCCGTGGGCGCTGGCCGCCGTGGTCGGGGTGTGCTCGGGGCTGGCCGGTTATGTGATTCACGCTGCGCGGATCAACCGGACTACCAAGCAGGTGGTTCGCGTGGAGCGATTGACAGACATGATGGGCAGCGAGGAGACGCCCGCGATCTCCCCCGACGGCCAGGCTGTTGCGTTCGTGGCGGCGATGGGTGGCAAGCGCCAAATCTGGGTGCTGCAACTCTCCGGCGGTGCGCCACGGGCCGTTACCAAAGATGACGCCGATCACTACGGGCCAAGGTGGTCCGGGGATTCGAGCAGCCTGATCTACTTCGCGGCAGGCGCGATCTGGGAGACGCCGACGGCGGGTGGCATGGCTCGCGTTTTGGTCGATGCGGTCGCTCCCGGCGATCTGAGCCATGACGGTAAGAGACTGGCATTCTTCCGCCTGCGGGACAGCCAGGTGGAGTTGATTGTCGCCGGTCGTGACGGATCTAGCGTGCGTACTCTTACGAAAGCGCCGGGGATAGGAATTTATTCGAACCTGAGATGGGATCCCAGTGACAAGAAACTCGCCTACCAGCAGGGCAGGAACTTGCTGGTGGCTGAGGTATCGGGCGGAGACCCTGTGCCGGCAGCGGTCGGCGAGGCGCCGGTTGCAGGCTTCACGTGGGCTCCCGACAACTCCGGTCTGATTTACAGTTCGGCCCAAGGAACCGCCGGCCCGCTGATTTACAACCTATGGTTCCTTCCGCGAGTAGAGGGCCGGTCGCCATCACAACTGACCTTTGGCGAGCTGTCCTATGAGTATCCGGACGTCAGCCGCACCTTAGGAGCCCTGGTGGTGAGCCGCAGAGGTCTGTTCACGCAAAAGTTCGCTGACACGGATATCGTCATGTTTACAGGCCTGAAATGGTGATTTTCGTTATTGAGTCCATAAGAAACTTCTTCGTACGAACTACTTCCAATTACATTGAGTCCTGTTTATACTTCCTGTAGTTAACCTGCGAACCGAGCGGAGTTTCCCCCGATTTTCGCGGGACTTGTCTGGCAACCCACCTGGTCGCTCCTTCGGAGGACCCTGCTTGTCAGTATTTCTCGAAGGAGAGCAGCCATGGCGGCGGAGAAGGCCAAAGTGTATCTGGTCGGGGCTGGTCCAGGCGATCCCGACCTGCTCACGATAAAAGCAGCGCGGATTCTGGGAGAAGCCCAGGCCGTGATTTATGACAAAATCGTGAGTCCCGAAATTCTGGCGCTGGCAAATCCCCAGGCGACGTTCATTCCTGCGCGCAAGGAGCGCGGGCAGCAGGAGGCGTTTGAGGCCGAGATTCACGCCTGGTATTTGCGGCTGCGCGATGCCGTGGGCCCGGTGGTGCGGCTCAAAAGCGGCGACCCGCTGGTATTCGGACGTGGAGGCGAGGAGTTGGAGTTTCTGAGCCAGCACGGCTTCAATGTTGAGGTGGTACCGGGCGTATCGGCGTTAACAGCGGCGCCGACGTTGGCGGGCATTCCGCTCGGTGGCGTCTCGGCAGCGGTAACGGTGCTGCCCGGGCATCGGCAAGCGGTGACAGAAGTGGATTGGCCAGCCTACCGGCATGGCGGGACGCTGGTGGTCCTGATGGGAGTGGACCATCGTGCGGAGATCGCGAGATTCCTGATCAACGGCGGGCGACAGGCTCGCGATCCGGTCGCGTTCCTGCAATATGCTTCGACGGATCGGGAGTGCGTGGTTGAATCCACACTGGAACAGGTCGCCAGAGGCGAGGTGGCGGTCGAGCCGCCGGCGGTGTTCGTGATCGGCGAAGTGGTCCGGCTGCGAACGGCTTCAGGATCCCCCAGTAGAAAAAGGGGACAGACTACTCTGTCCCCTCTCGTAAGCTCCTGACTTCACCTGAGAACTACTCGGCCGGCTCGTCGCCTTCGTGCTGACCCGACTGCATCGCCTTGAGGCGTTCTTCGCGGCGTTTGGCGCGTTCCGCGGCGCGTTTCACCAGTTCGGAACCGACCAGCTCGAGCATGGCCTGCTCGGCACCGTCGCCCTTGCGCCAGCCCAGGCGGACCACGCGGGTGTAGCCGCCGTTACGCTGACCGAACCGCGTCCCGAGCTTATCGAATAGTTTCTTGACCGCTGCGGGCGTTTCCAAAAACGCCGCGGCTTGACGACGGGTGTGAAGCGTATCCCGCTTGGCGAGCGTGATCATCTTTTCCACCAGCGGGCGAGCCGCCTTGGCCTTGGGAACCGTGGTGACGATGCGCTCGTGTTCGATGACGCTGGTCACCAGGTTTTTTAAAAGCGAGTTGCGCGCGCCGATGTCGCGCTTGAGTTTGAATCCTGATCTTTTGTGTCGCATGGCTTTCTTCCTGCGGAATTACTCCGCGAGCGGAGCCTCGTTTTCCTGCTCTTCGGCGTCGTCCTCGTCCTCGGCATCGATGTCCGTATCGGCCACGCCCAGCATAGCGGGTGTTCCAGACGGAGCAATCAGGCGGCCGGTGGAATCGAACTTCATGCCGAAGCCCAGACCCAGGCTGGACAGAATCTCCTTGATCTCATTCAGCGACTTGCGCCCGAAATTCTTGGTGCGCAGCATTTCCGCTTCGGTCTTCTGCACCAGGTCGCCGATGGTCTGGATATTGGCGTTCTTGAGGCAGTTGTAAGAACGCACGCTCAATTCGAGTTCTTCGACCGAGCGGCTGAGCACTTCGTTCATCTGGCTCATGGCGCGTTCGGCGGGCTCTTCGGCGGTCTCCGGGAGCTCCTCGAAGTTGATGAAGATGGCCATGTGGTCCTTCAATAGCTTCGAGGCCTGGCCGATCGCGTCGGCCGGGGAAATCGCGCCATTGGTCCAGACTTCGATGGTCAGCTTGTCGTAGTCGGTCATCTGGCCCAAGCGGGCGGATTCAACCGAGTAGTTCACTTTACGAACGGGCGAGTGAACCGAATCGATGGGGATATAGCCGATCGGAAGATCCTCATCGTTGTTGCGGTCGGCACCCACGTAGCCGCGGCCCGATCGGATCCGCATCTCGATGGACAGCTTGCCGCCTTCGCCGATGGTGGCGACGTGCATGTTGCGGTCCAGCACTTCGATTTCGGGATCGGTTTCGATCTGCCCGCTGAGGACCTCGCCGGCCGAGTCCACTTTAATACGGACGGTACGCATCCCTTCGGTCATCATCTTGAACGGAATCTGCTTCAGGTTCAGGATGATGTCGGTGGCGTCCTCGACGACGCCCGGGATGGGACTGAATTCGTGGGCCACGCCTTCAATCCGCACCGCGGTGATGGCGGCGCCTTCAATCGAGCTCAGCAGCACGCGCCGCAAGCCCGTTCCGATGGTAGACCCAAATCCGCGCTCGAAGGGCTGGGCGGTGAACATACCGTACCGGTCCGTGAGCGTTTCCGTGTTGGCGACCAACCGCTTTGGTTTCTGGAATCCTTTAAACATAGATGATGGCCTCTTACTTCGAATACAGTTCGACGATCAGCTGCTCATTCAACTGGATCTGGACGAGATCCTCGCGCTTGGGCGATCCGCTGACTCTCGCCTTCAGATTTTCCCGGTCCACTTCCAGCCAATTGGGGCTGGGCGCGTGGGCCGTGGCGTCGCGCGCGTGCAGAATGGTGGGGTTGTTCTTGCTGTTTTCGCGCACTTCGATCACATCGTTGGCTTTCACCGTGAACGACGGAATGTCCACGCGCCGGCCGTTCACGTTGATGTGCCCGTGACGGACCAGCTGGCGCGACTGGGCGCGCGAGGTGCCGAAACCCATCCGGTAGATCACATTGTCGAGACGCCGTTCCAGCATGCTGAGCATGAGCTCGCCGGTAACGCCCTTCTTGATCAGGGCCTTCTCATAGATGTTCCGGAACTGGCCTTCGAGCAACTGATAATAACGCCGGGCTTTCTGCTTTTCCCGGAGCTGAAGGCCATAGCCGACGATCTTGGGTTTGCGAGCCTGGCCGTGCTGGCCGGGCGCGAAGTTACGCTTCTCGATCGCGCACTTTTCGGTGTGGCAGCGCTCGCCCTTTAGAAAAAGCTTCATCCCTTCGCGACGGCATTGCCGGCAGACGGGACCAATATATCGTGCCAAATCAAACCTCCCTGGTACTTCTTCAAGCGCACAGCATATTGCGTTGTGCGCGTTCGGTCAAAGTAGGTGCAGTTTACGGCGACGCTCGCCTTCGTCCTGCTTAATGCGGGTCGCCCATGGGCGACCCCTACAAACAAAAAATCAAACCCGGCGCTTTTTCGGCGGCCGGCAGCCGTTGTGGGGGATCGGCGTACGATCCCGGATGGAACGAACTTCGAGTCCGGCGGTCGACAGCGCGCGCACCGCCGATTCGCGGCCCGCGCCCGGTCCGCTGACGTTCACGTTCACGCTGCGTACTCCCGATTCCTTGGCCTTGTTGGCGGCAGTGAGCGACGCCTGCTGCGCGGCAAACGGAGTCCCTTTGCGCGATCCCCGGAATCCCAGCGATCCCGAGCTGGACCACGACAGGACGTTCCCCACCGTATCGGTGATGGTGATGATGGTGTTGTTGAAGGACGCCTGCACGTGCACGATGCCCGCGGGTACGTTCTTCTTTTCCTTCTTCTTGAAGGACTTCTTTTTTCCTGCTTTTGCCGGTGCTTTTGCCATGTGTTTCGATCCTGACTAGGTCTTCGCCGTCGCCTTCTTCTTGCCGGCCACAGTAGCGCGCCGGGGACCCTTGCGGGTGCGGGCGTTGGTGTGCGTCCGCTGGCCGCGCACCGGCAGTCCGCGACGATGGCGCAACCCGCGGTACGAACCCATTTCGATCAGGCGCTTAATGTTCATGGAGAGCTCCTTGCGGAGATCTCCTTCCACGCCGCCTTCAGCTTCGAGGATAGTGCGGATCTTGTTAACCTCGTCCTCGGTCAGTTCCGCGACCTTCTTATCGGGATTGATGCCGGCGCGATGGCACAGCGACTTGGCGCGAGTGCGCCCAATTCCGTAAATGTACGTCAGCCCGATTTCAGTACGCTTCTTGACGGGTAAATCGACACCTGCTAAACGCGCCATATTCCGTTTCCTCTTCCTAACCTTGCCGCTGTTTGTGCTTGGGATTCGAGCAAATCACGCGCACCACACCGTTGCGGTGCACGAGTTTGCACTTATCGCACATCTTCTTGACTGAGGCCCGAACTTTCATAGCTTCTCCGCTTCCTAAAGCTTCGCCAGTAACTCCACGATCCGGCCGCGGGTTTTGTCCCGAGCCGAAAGCTCGACGCGCACCCGGTCGCCGGGACGCAATCTCACAAAATTCTTCACCGCGGCTCCAGCCGCATGAGCGATCACCAGATCCTCATTCTCCAGCTTCACCCTGAAGCCCGCACTCGGCAGCAGCTCGATCACCTCGGCGCTCACGGCCTGGTCAGTACCCAAGGGCCCTCCGCGGTGATGGCCACCGTATGCTCGAAGTGCGCCGAGTATTTTCCATCCTCGGTCACCGCCGTCCACTTATCCGCCTTAACCCGGCTGCCGGGCTTTCCGGCATTCACCATGGGCTCGATCGCCAGGACCATGCCTTCTTTGAGGCGCGGATTCTCGCTACGCCGATCCACGTAATTCGGGATCTGCGGCTCCTCGTGCATCTGCGTGCCGATCCCGTGCCCCACAAACTCCCGCACGATCGAAAAACCGCTGGCCGTCACGTGCCGCTCCACGGTCCCGCAAATATCGAACAGCCGGTTTCCCGGCCGGGCTTTTTCGATGGCCATTTCGAGCGCCTCGCGGGTCACTTCCATCAGGCGGCGGGCCTCCGCAGAAACCTCGCCCACCGGAACCGTGATGGCCGAATCGCCGTAATACCCGTTCAACTGCACGCCCGTATCGATGGAGATAATATCCCCGCTCTTCAGAACTTTCTTCTGCGACGGCATCCCGTGCACGATTTCGTCGTTCACGGAAGTGCACAGCACAAACGGGAACTTGGTCCCGGCGGCGGCGCTGGCATAACCCTTGAAGGCCGGCTTAGCACCGGCATCCAGCATCATCTTTTCCGCCGTGACTTCCAAATCCAGGGTCGATACTCCCTCGCCGACCATCTTGCGGAGCTCATCCAGAATCTTCCAGACCAGCAGCCCCGAGCAGCGCATCTTCTCCAGCTCGGCCATGTTCTTGCGCACGATCATGCTGCTTCGCCGCGCTCTTTCCGGACCAGAGCCTCAATTCCTTTCGCGATCACTTGCGGAGCGACGCCCGCAGCCGGCACATCCCAGCAGGGGATTCCGGATTTCTTAAAATAGGCAAGCACCGGGGAAGTTTGTTGTTCGTAGGATCGCAATCGCTCTCTGACCACTTCTTCGCGATCGTCATCGCGAACCAATAGTTTTGCCCCGTCCTTGTCGCAAACCCCCACAGTGTTGGGCGCAATGGAGTTAATCCCATACACTGACCCGCAGACAGGACACTGCCGGCGGCCGGAGATACGCGCAATAATAACATTATAATCCACTACCAAATGGACCACGATGGTCCGGATCGGCCGGAGCACCAATAGCTCCGCCAGAAGCTGGGCCTGCTGAACGGTCCGAGGATACCCGTCGAGAATAAAGCCGTTGATGCAATCGGGCTGATCGATCCGTTCCTCCACCAATCGATTGACGGTCTCATCGGGAACCAGCTCGCCCGCCTGCATCAGCGAAGCCACCGAACGGCCGATTTCGTCTCCCGAAGTTACCCGTTCCCGGAGCATATCGCCGGTGGAAATATGCGCGATCCCGAGGGACTCCTTGAGGAGCTTAGCCTGGGTGCCTTTTCCCGAACCCGGGGAACCAAACAAAATGAGGCAGAGCCTAGGCATTCAATAGAGAAGCGTCAGACGCTGCTGCGGCGGCCCCGAATCCGCCCGGCTCGCGGCGTAAACCCTTCATAATGCCGCATGATCAGTTGAGCTTCGATCTGGTTGACGGTATCCATGGCCACGCCCACCACAATCAGCAGCGAAGTACCGCCGAAGAAAAAGGTCACGCCCAGGCCGTCCAGCAGCCAGCGCGGAAAGGTTGCATCGATCCAGTTCCCGATCCCCGGCAGGCGCTGCAGCTTGATGCCCTGAATCATGATCTGGGGCAGAAGCGACAGGATCGACAGGTACAGGCCGCCGACCACGGTGATCCGGGTCAGGATCTTGTTCATGTAATCGGCCGTGTTCTTGCCCGGCCGGATGCCCGGAATGAACCCGCCGTACTTCCGCATGTTGTCCGCGGCCTCATTGGGGTTGAAGATGATCGACACGTAGAAGAAACAGAAGAAGATGATGAGCAGCGTGTAGAGCAGGTAGTAGAGCGGCGACGCTCCGCTGATCGCGGTGAGCATGCCAGACAGTACCGGGCTGTTTTTGACGAAATCGACCTGCAAAGCAGTGAGCGGGAACGCCAGCAAAGAACTGGCAAAGATCACAGGGATCACTCCGCCCGCGTTGACCTTGAGCGGCATGTGAGTGGACTGCCCGCCCAGCATTTTCCGCCCGATCACGCGCTTGGCGTACTGTACCGGGATGCGGCGCTCGCCGCGTTCCACCAGCACGATAAAGCCCACCACCGCGACCATCATGATCACGATAATCGCTACCTGGATCAGCGGCCAGTCTCCGTTCTGCACTTTCTGGACGATTTCGACAATCGCGGCCGGCAGGTTCACCACGATTCCGGTGAAGATGATCAGGCTCATGCCGTTGCCGATGCCGCGCTCGGTAATCTGTTCACCCAGCCACATGATGAACGCGGTCCCGGTGGTGAGCGTCAGGATGGTCATCAGAACGAATCCGATTCCAGGATTCGTCACAAAGCCCTGCTGGGAGCCTTGCAGCAGGCTGGCGATACCAAAGGACTGAACGATGGCCAGGAGCACCGTGAGATAGCGGGTCCACTGGGTGATCTTGCGGCGGCCGAGCTCGCCTTCCTTCTGGAGCTTTTCGAGCGTGGGAACCACGACGGTTAAGAGCTGCAGAATGATGGACGAGGTGATGTAGGGCATGATGCCCAGGGCAAAGATCGTTAACCTTCTAAACGTTCCGCCGCTGAACAGATCGAAGAAGCCAAATACGGTACCCTGGTTCGCCTGGATAAACTCCTCGAAGCGTTTTGCGTCAACGCCGGGAATCGGCAAGTGGCCGCCCAGGCGGTACACCGCCAGCATCGCAAGCGTGAACATGACGCGCTTCCGAAGATCCGGGATCCGAAAGACGTTCGCTATGGCTTCGAGGAATTTCATGGCTACTTCTCTTCTTTATTGCTTGGCTTAGCCTGCTTGGGCTTGCTGGTTTTCTCCGCCTTCTCTGCAGTGCTCTTCTTAGGCGACTTGTCCTTTTTGCTTTCAGGGGTTCCGGCTTCGGGAGCAGCAGCCTGGGGCGCCTCGGCGTCCGGGGCGGCCGCGGGCTTGGGAGTCCTGACTCTGACCGGAGGCGGCGCTTTCGTCTCGGCGCGCTTCACTCCGGGGATCACTTCCGCCGTACCGCCGGCGGCTTTGATCTTTTCGAGAGCCGACTGGGAGAACAGGTGCGCCTTAATGTGGATGGCGCGCTTCAACTCGCCCGATCCCAAAATCTTCAGGCCGTCCTTGATCTTCGTGATCAGGCCCAGCTCGAGCAGCTTGCCGGGATCGAAGGAATCACCCTGGATCTGGTCGAGACTGCCCAGATTGACGATGGCAAATTCTTTGCGAAAGATGTTGGTGAATCCGCGCTTGGGCAGACGCCGGTGCAGCGGCATCTGGCCGCCTTCAAACCCGCGCATCCGCGAATAGCCCGAGATGGACTTGGCGCCCTTGGCGCCGCGACCGGAAAATTTTCCGCGGCCGGAGCCCATACCTTGGCCGATACGCTGGTTCTTATGCTTTTGGCCCTTGGGCGGTTTCAGTTGACTTAAATTCATATCGTTATTCGATCTTTCAATCGACGACCCCTATTCGACAATCGCCAGCAAGTGCGGGATCTTCTTCACCATGCCACGAAAGGCCGGCGTATCGGGACGTTCCACAATGCGGTTCATCTTCTTGAGACCCAGCGCGCGAACAATAACTTTGTGCTTTTCCGGCGTACAGATAACGCTGCGGATCAGTTTGATCTTGATCATCCCCGGCATAAGATTATCCCACCTTCCCGGCTTCGAGGCCGCGGAGCTCGGCGACGTCCTTCTTGTCGCGTAATTGCTCCAGGGCGTCGATGGTCGCTTTCACCACGTTATGCGGGTTGTGCGAGCCGATAGACTTGGTCAGCACGTTGGGAATCCCCACGGCTGTGATGACGGCGCGAACCGGACCGCCGGCGATGACGCCGGTTCCTTCGGGTGCCGGCTTCAGCAGGACCAGCCCGCTGCCAAACTTGCCCAATACCGTGTGCTGGATCGTGGTCGCGAGCACATTGACCTTGCGCAGATTCTTCTTGGCTGCCTCGATCCCCTTTTTGATTGCCGCGGGGACTTCCTTGGCTTTGCCCGTTCCGAATCCGACGACTCGCGCGCCGGGATCGCCCACCACGACCAGGGCCGAGAAGCTCATATTCTTGCCGCCCTTGACCACCTTGGTGACGCGGTTGATCGAGACCACCTGTTCCTTGAGGTTCAGGTTCGCGGATTCGATTCGCTTTGTTGGCGTTGTTGACATTACTTTTTACAATCCTCTTGGCCTTAGAACTCCAGGCCGCCTTCACGAGCCGCGTCGGCCAGGGCTTTCACCCGGCCATGATACTGATACCCGCCCCGGTCGAACACTACCGACTTCACGCCTTTTTCCTTGGCGCGTTCCGCCAGCAGCTTTCCGACCGCCTTGGCGCCGGCCACGTTGCCGCCGCTCTTGATTCCATTTTTTTCGTTGGACGAAGCCGCCGCCAGGGTATGGCCGACCGCGTCGTCGATGACTTGCGCGTAGATGTGTTTGACGCTGCGGAAGACGGCCAGGCGCGGCCGTTCGGTGCTTCCCGCCACTTTCCGGCGAATGCGCTTATGCACGCGCTTACGGATGATCGCTTTTGATTCGTGAGCCATGGTTTACTTCGCTCCTGTCGCACCGGTCTTGCCGGCCTTCTTGCGCAGGGGTTCGTTGGCGTAACGGATTCCCTTGTTCTTATATGGGTCAGGTGGACGCAGGGCGCGCATGTTGGCCGCCACCTGGCCGAGCAGTTGCCGGTCGCCGCCGGTGAGGATAAGCGGCGTGAGATTGTTCACCGGTTTATCGACCTTCATATCGATGCCGTCGGGAAGATAGAACTCAATGGGATGCGAGTAGCCCAGAGTGAACGTCGCAATGCGACCCTTGACGTCGGCCTTATATCCGACTCCGAACAGTTGCAGCTCGCGGGTGAAACCCGTGGACACACCGACGATAGCGTTGGAGGCCAGAGCGCGCGTCAACCCATGCAGCGCCGCCTTCTTGTCGTTGTCGCGGAGGATTTCGAGAATCCCATCGGTCTGCTTGAGCGCGATCCCAGCCGGAATCGGAACCGTCTGTTTGCCCTTGGGCCCTTCCACCGTCAGCTCGTTGCCAATGGTGAGCTTCACGCCCTTAGGCAACGGGATTGGCTTTTTTCCGACTCGTGACATATAGAAACTCCGTTAAAACCCGTCTTCCAAACCTGCTCTTACCAAACGTGACACAGCACTTCGCCGCCGACGCCTTCCTTGCGGGCGGTGCTGCCGGTCATCACGCCCCGGGGCGTGGTCAAAATATTGATACCAAGGCCGCCGAGCACGCGGGGCACGGCCTTCGAGCCCACATAAACCCGGCATCCGGGCCGCGAAACGCGCTCGATCCGCGAAATCACCGGCATGTTGCCGGGCGTGTACTTGAGATAAATGCGGATGGATTTCTTGGTCCCATCCTCGGTGAGCTTGTAATTCGCGATATAGCCCTCATCCTTGAGGATCTTCGCGATATCGCCCTTCAGCCGCGACGCCGGCACGTCCACTTTCGGGTGGCGCGCCTCAAGGCCGTTGCGAATGCGCGTCAGCATGTCGGCGATCGGATCGGTTGTCGTCATTCGTTCACACTCCCTCGCATCTCTATGAAGCTCATCACCAAGAGGCTTTGATCACCCCGGGGACTTCCCCGGCTAGCGCCAGTTGGCGGAAACAGATGCGGCACAGCTTGAATTTCCGCAGGAACCCGCGCGGGCGCCCGCACCGGAAACAGCGGTTGCGATGCCGGCAGCTCAGCTTCGGCTTGTGCGCGGCCTTCGCTATGGCGAGCATTTCGTCTCTTGCAATTTTGGCGGTTGTAGCCATGGTGTCTCCTACTGCGTGCGGAACGGCATCCCGAGATGCTTGAGCAACGCCAAACCTTCCGCATCGGTCTTGGCGCTGGTGGTGATGCAAATATTCATTCCCTTGGCTTTGTCGACCTTGTTGTAGTCGATCTCCGGGAAAATGAGCTGGTCGTGAATGCCCAGCGTGTAATTGCCGCGGCCGTCGAACGACTTGGCCGATACGCCGCGGAAATCGCGCACGCGCGGCAGGGACACGTTCACCAGCCGGTCGAGAAATTCGTACATGCGGTCGCCGCGCAGCGTGACCATGCAGCCGATGGGATTGCCCTCGCGCAGCTTGAATGCGGCGATCGACTTGCGCGCCTTGGTAATCACCGGCTTCTGCCCGGCGATCTGGCTCAGCTCGTTCACCGCGCCGTCCATCAGCTTGCCGTTCTGCGTGGCTTCGCCGAGCCCGATGTTCAGGGAGATTTTTTGCAGCTTCGGCACCGCCATGAGATTCGCATAGCCGAATTCCTTGGCCAGGGCCGGAATCACTGTTTTCTGGTATCGTTCTTTCAGTCTGGCTGCCATATATTACGCCTTTTTATCGAGGATCTCTCCGCCCTTGCGTGCGTAGCGCACGCGCCGGGACGAAGCTCCCGTGCCTTCGACGCGATAGCCGACCCGCGTCGGCACGCCGCCCGAAGTCAGCAACATCACGTTGGAGATCGCGATCATGCTTTCCCGCTCCGCGATGCCACCCTTGATCTGGCGCTGGGGGTTCGGCCTGGTATGCCGCTTCACCATCCCCACGCCTTCAATTAACACCTTGCCGCGGACGCGATCGACGTCCAGTACGCGGCCGGTCTTGCCTTTGTCGCGGCCGGCGATCACCTTGACGGTATCTTCCCGGCGGATCTTGAGCTTCACCGGAGCCTGGGGCTCATTCTGATGGCGCTGTGCAATCTTGCGAGCCATGACTAGATCACCTCCGGTGCCAGCGACACAATTTTCATGAAGCGCTTCTCGCGCAATTCGCGCGCCACCGGCCCGAACACGCGAGTACCTACGGGCTCACCGAGCTCATTGATCAAAACGGCTGCATTCGAATCGAAGCGGATGTAAGTTCCATCCTTGCGCCGGGTTTCCTTGCGCATCCGGACGATCACGCAGCGAACCACTTTGCCCTTCTTGACCTGCGAATCGGGCGCTGCTTCCTTCACGCTGGCCGTGACGACGTCGCCCAATCCGGCTCGCAATCCCAGGTCGCCGCCGCGCGGCAAAATGCAGGCAAGCCTGCGGGCGCCGCTGTTATCGGCAACCTCCAGAATGGTCCGCATCCCGATCATGATCTTGTCTCCTGACTCCTACCTGTACTCACTAGCGTTTCTTTTTGGACGGCCGCTTCTCAGGCGTCGCCTGGATGCCGATGGCGCTCAGATCCGTGGTAACCTGCACGGCCTTGCGCACGATTTCCTTCAACTGCCAGCGCTTCAGCTTGCTGAGCGGGCGGCACTCGATGATGCGCACCACATCGCCCACCTTGGCCTCGCCCTGCTCGTCATGCGCGTAAAACTTCCGCCGCTTGCTGATGATGCGCTTGTACAGCGGATGCGGCACGCGACGGATGACTTCGACCACGATGGTCTTGGCCATCTTGGACGACACGACCGAGCCGATCTTTTCGTTCTTATAACTTGGGGTAGTTTCCGCCATCGGCTGTTACGCGCCTTTCTTACTTTTCGCGACTACTTTCTTGGGAGCGACCGTTTTGGGAGCGGTTTTCTTGGGAACCGCCTTCTTCACCGCGGTCTTCGGAGTGGTTTTGGTCACCAGAGGAACCGGCGCAGCGGCGGCCGCAGAAGGCGCCACGCCCTTCTGCTGCAGCACCGTCAGAATGCGCGCCCGCTCCTTGCGCAGCGAGCGGAGCTTCTTGACCCCGTCCATCTGCCCCATCGACAACTGGAACCGCAGCCGGAACATCTGCTCGGCGCCTTCGCGCAACTGCTTATCGAGCTCGGCCGGATCCAATGCCCGGAATTTTTCGGCGTTCTCCTTCATGTGCTCCTCGCTAATTCCTCAACCCTAGTCCATGCCTTCGCGCGTCACGAGTTTGGTCGGTATCCCGATTTTTGCGGCAGCCAGACGCATCGCTTCTTTGGCGATCGCCAGGTCGACACCTTCCATCTCGAACAAAATCTTGCCGGGGCGAATGACGCACACCCATTCTTCCGGCGCGCCTTTACCTTTACCCATGCGGGTTTCCGCCGGCTTCTTGGTAATGGGCTTGTCCGGGAACAACCGGATCCAAACTTTGCCGCCGCGCTTGATCGAACGCGTCATCGCCACGCGCGCCGCTTCGATTTGCCGAGCCGTAATCCAACCGCATTCGAGCGCCTTCAATCCGAAATCGCCAAACGCCAGCGACGAGCCGCGCCAGGCCTTACCGGCCATGCGCCCGCGCTGCTGCTTGCGAAACTTCACCTTCTTCGGCATCAACATAGAGGTTCGATCCTAAAACGCGTTCCGTTCCTATTCGCTCTTCTCGCCTTCGGGCGTAGCCGGAGGAGCCGCGGGCTCCGCAGACTCGGGCTTGCTTTCCTGTTTCCAGGTGGGTTGCACCGGAGCCGCCATGGGCGGAAGAATAGCCGGCCGCGCCATCTCTCCGGGGACCTGCTGGACCACTCCACCGGGCCCGCCGGCGGATTCCGGCGCGAACGATTGCCGCGGCGGACGATCTCTTCTATCCCGGTCACGGTCCCGGTCCGGACGAGGCGCCCGGCGCGGCTCCGGCTCGTTACGCAACCCGCGCCCTTGAGCTCCCGGCAGAATTTCGCCTTTATACACCCAGCACTTGATTCCGATCACGCCATACGTCGTATAAGCCTGGCTGAAACCGTAGTCGATATCCGCGCGCAGCGTATGCAGCGGAAGCTGGCCTTGCAGATACCACTCCGTACGGGCGATTTCCGCACCGTTCAGCCGCCCGGAGACCCGGACTTTAATTCCCTTGCATCCGAAGCGCAGCGCGGAGTCGACGGCCTTGCGCATCGCGCGGCGGAATGCCACGCGTTTCTCAAGCTGCAAGGCAATGGACTCAGAAACGAGTTGCGCGTCGAGTTCCGGCTTGTGAACTTCCTGAATATCGATGAAAACTTCGCGCTTGGTTTTCTTGGCCAGATCCTGCTTCAGCTTTTCGATTTCCGCGCCCTTACGCCCGATGATGATTCCGGGACGCGAGGTATGAATCGTGATACGCAGCTTGTTGCCGGGACGATCGACTTCGATCGAGCTCACGCCGGCCGCCTTCAGCCGGTCGCGCAGGGAGTTCTTGAGCTCCAGATCCTCGAGCAGGAGCTTGGCGTAATCCTGCTTGGCGAACCACCGCGACCGCCAGGTCTTGGTGAACCCCAGCCGGAATCCGTATGGATGTACCTTCTGGCCCATGTTACGCGATCTCCTTCATGCTGGCGTCGAGTTTCTTGTCCCCGACCTGCACCACGATGTGCGCCATTCTTCTCTGATAGCGGTAGGCCCGGCCCATCGGAGCCGCACGAATGCGCTTCATGCGCGGTCCTTCGTTGACGTACGCCTCGGTGACGATCAGCGTGTCCACGTCGACGTCGTTGTTGCGGTTCTCCGCGTTGGCAATCGCCGAACGCAGCACTTTTTCTATGGAGGGCGCGATGCGCTTGTTGACGCCGCGCAGAATGTGGATCGCCTCGCCGGCTTTCTGGCCGCGGATCAGGTCGATCACCAGGCGCGCTTTCTGCGGCGAGGTTCTGAGGTATCGGGCTTCGGCTCTTGCTTGCATCGTCTATCTCCTACGACGGCTTCGCCGTCTTCTCTGCCGAACCCGCAGGCGCTCCACCCGGACCGGACGCAGTTGCCTTGGCGCCGTGGCCCTTGAATATCCGGGTCGGCGAAAATTCGCCCAGCTTGTGGCCCACCATGTTTTCGGTGATGTACACGGGGATGAACTTCTTCCCGTTGTGGACGGCCAGCGTGTGGCCGATGAACTCGGGCACGATGGTCGAGCGGCGCGACCACGTCCGCACTACTTTCTTCTCGTTCTTCTCGTTCATGGCAGCCACCTTAACGGCCAGGTGGTCGTCCACGAACGGACCTTTATGGAGTGAGCGTCCCATGACTTTATCTCGTCATCCTTATCTCTTCTTGGCCTTCCGCGTCACGATGAACTTGTTGGTGCGCTTGTTATTGCGCGTCTTGAAACCGCGCGTGGGCTGGCCCCAGGGGGTCACCGGATGACGGCCGCCGCTGGTTTTGCCCTCGCCGCCGCCGTGCGGGTGATCGACGGGATTCATCGAAACGCCGCGATTGTGCGGCATCTTGCCCATCCAGCGCTTGCGGCCGGCTTTACCCAGGCTGACATTTTCGTGCTCGACGTTGCCGACTTGCCCGATGGTCGCGGCGCAATCCACCAGCACTCTGCGGATTTCGCCCGAAGGCAATTTCAAAAGCGCGTACTCGCCTTCTTTAGAAACCAGCTGCGCCTGAGCGCCGGCGGAGCGCGCCATCTGCCCGCCCTTGCCCGGCTTCAGCTCGATATTGTGGACCACGGTACCGGCGGGAATATTCTTGAGCGGCAGCGAATTGCCGATCAGAATATCGGCGTCGGGTCCCGACAGAATCTTGCGGCCGACTTCGAGACCGGCCGGCGCCAGGATATAGCGCTTCTCGCCGTCGACGTAGTGCAGTAGCGCGATGCGTGCGCTGCGGTTCGGATCGTACTCGATTGACGCCACGGTGGCGGCGATTCCGTTCTTGTCGCGCTTGAAATCGATTTCGCGATACGCCTTCTTGTGGCCGCCGCCACGGAACCGGGACGAAATGCGGCCCGTGCTGCTGCGTCCGCCGGTACCCTGCTTGCCTTTTACCAGGCTTTTTTCAGGCTTCTGTTTGGTGATTTCCTCGCGCGAGACCACCGTTTGGAAACGGCGCGTCGGCGTGGTCGGCCTATATGTCTTAACCGGCATCTTAGATCTCCGCGTACTCCGGCGTCTTCTCGCCGGGCTTCAGCTTCACGTAGGCTTTTTTCCAGTCGGAGCGATACCCTGCGAACCGCCCGCGCCGCCGCAGCTTGCCCGCGGTGGTGGTGGTACGCACTTCGGCGACCTTCACCTTGAACAGCGTCTGGACCGCCTGCCGGATCTGAGTCTTATTGGCGTTCGCATCGACTTCGAAACAGAGCGTCCGCTCGGAATCCTTCTTGGTCACGCCTTTTTCGGTCACGATGGGCCGCTTGATCACATCCATGATCGAATTCATTGCAAGCCCTCCGAAAGTTTCATCGCCGCGGCTTCGGTGAGCAGCACTTGCTGGTGCCCCAGCAGATCGTACACATTCACGTCGCGGCTGGCCACCAGCTTCACGCCTTCGAGATTGCGGCTGGAAAGCTCCAGGTTGCGATTTTCGGTGTTATCCACCAGCAGAACCGTCCGCGCGATTTCGAGAGCATCCAGAGTCTTGCGCATCAGCTTGGTCTTGGCCTCGCCGAGCGCAAACTCGCGGACCACGCGGAGCTCGCCGTCGCGCAGCTTGGCCGACAACGCGCTGCGCAGCGCGCCTAATTGCATTTTCCTGGGCAGCTTGTAAGAGTAGTCGCGGGGTTGCGGACCGTGAGTGGTGCCGCCATGACGCCAGAGAGGACTGCGAATCGAGCCCATACGAGCCCGTCCAGTGCCCTTCTGCTTCCACAGCTTCTTGCCCGATCCGGCCACTTCGTGCCGGGTCTTGGTCTTAGCCGTTCCGCGCCGGGTGCCGGCCAGATGATGCCGCACGGCTTCATACAGCAGCGCTTCGTTGACCGGGGCCGCGAACACTGCGTCGGCCAGATCCAGGGTGCCGACTTTCTTATTGCTGAGATCGATGACGTCTACGCTCGGCATGACTATTGTTTCGACCTCCGCAAGATGACGTAACCGCCATTCGGTCCCGGAACCGCGCCCTTCACCAGGATCACGTTGTCCTCCACGTCCACTTGCACGATTTCGAGGTTCCGCACCGTGACTCGGTCCGTCCCCATACGCCCGCCCATCCGCATCCCGGGGAAAACGCGCGAGGGAAAGCTGGACGCGCCAATCGATCCAGGTGCCCGGTGAAACATGGAACCGTGCGTAGCATCGCTGCCGCGGAAATGATGGCGCTTGACCACGCCCGCGAACCCGCGGCCTTTGCTGATGCCGATGACGTCCACTTTTTCGTTGGGCTTGAATTCGTCGGCGAGCACGCGGTCGCCCGGCTTCAAATCGCCGTTCGATCCGTCGCCCAGGCGAAACTCGCGCAGGAACTTCACGCCCTCGGCGGACGACTTTTTCAAGTGTCCCGTTTCCGGCTTGTTGATGCGCGACTTCTTGACGTATTCCATCAGGCCCAGCTGCACGGCGTCATATCCGTCGACGGCCGGCGTCTTGCGCTGCACCACGACGCATGGACCGGCCTTGAGCACCGTCACCGGCACCACCTGGCCATCGGCCCGGAACACCTGCGTCATCCCGATTTTTTTGCCTAAGATTCCTGGACTCATTTCCAACTCCAGGCGGGATATGTCCCGCCCCTACCTATTTGCCTCTGCCGAATGCCTTGATCTCCACATCCACGCCCGCCGGCAGATCCAGCTTCATGAGCGCGTCGACTGTGTCCTGCGTCGGCTCGAGAATATCGAGCAGGCGCTTGTGGGTCCGGATCTCAAACTGCTCCCGGCTCTTTTTATCCACGTGCGGCGAACGCAGCACGGTGTACAGATTCCGGACCGTGGGCAGCGGAATGGGACCCGCCACCGTCGCGCCGGTGCGCTTGGCCGTATCGACGATTTCGGTCGTCGACTGGTCCAGGACCCGGTGATCGTACGCCTTGAGGCGAATGCGAATGCGTTCTTTTAAAGAAGCCATGTTGAACCGCTTACTCCACGATCTCAGAGACCGTTCCCGCGCCTACCGTGCGGCCGCCCTCGCGAATCGCGAAGCGCAACCCTTTGTCCATGGCGACCGGAGTGATCAGCTCGACTTCGAGC
>JAIQFE010000025.1 GCA_020073445.1 Terriglobia bacterium | reverse complement strand
CAACAAGCCGACGATGTCGGCCATCGGCAGGATCATCTGGATGTTGGGGTTCTGTTCGGTGGCGAGCCGGCGGAACTGCTGCACGGCCCGTTGCTGGTCGATCTGGTATCTTCTCTTCATAGCGACTCTCTCCTTTTTCTTGGCAGAAAAACTACCCAGAGGCGTTCACTCCTCCAGGTTTGAGAGTCGCTTACTTTCTACGAACTAACGGGCATGCTCTCCTTGATAGGCTCAGTCGCATAGCAGTCGCGGTCCCGATCCTCAGCGCCCTTGCGGTTTGACGCCAGGAAGCACCTTGACTCCGCAGTTGCTGCACCTGCTGCGGTGTGACGGTAACGCGAGGACGGCCTACTGGATTTTTCGTGGCGGTCTCGGGCGGCATCACCGAGGCACCTCAATCGTCAACCCCAGGTGGTCGCACGGTGCGTCCGAGAGATCCTGCCTGACGCCCAGATATCGTTCCGTGGTCGTGACGGATGCGTGTCCCAGACTCAGTTGGATCTGCTCTAAAGCGGCCTTACCCTTGTGCGCCAGCTTGGCAAACGTGCGCCGAAGATCATGAGGAGCAAGATTGGGCACGCCGATCGTGGCGCCAGCGCAGTGGACGATTTCGAAGACGCTGCGCGCCGTCATGCTCTTTCCGATGACGCGCCCGGCTTTGTCCATGCTGCGGAAGACCAAGCCACCATCAATCCCTGATCCTGCGATCCACGCGTCGATGGCGTGTTTGGTCCAACTTGGCATCGGCACAGTACGGACTCGCCCGCCCTTGCCAATCAGGTCTACGATCGTCCAACGAGCATCACGCAACTGAATATGCTCGACGGAAAGGGTCGTCACTTCCCGGCGTCGCAGGCCGCAGCCGATCAAAGCGGCCAGTAACGCCCGGTCCCGCGCGCCCTTCAGCGTTGCCGGATTGGGAACAGAGATGAGATGTTCGGCCTGTTCGCGAGTCAGCCACTGGCCCGTCCGGATGCCGGCTTGTTTGGCTCCCTTCACGCGCGAAATCGCCGAGGCTTGCTCGGGTGGCATGAAGCCGTTGTCGGCAGCCTCCACAGCGAGCTTGCGGATGGCAGAGAGTCGCTGGTTGATGGTGGAGGGCGAGAGACGCCGTGCTTCCAGGTCTGCTCGATAGGCGTTGACAGTGGCCTTGGTGAATCCAGCGGCCACTTCCGCACCACACCAGCGGAAGAAATCATCGAGGGCCTGGCCATACGCCCGTTTACTTTCTGGGGAGGGGAGCGTGTCGAGGACCAGGGCTTTGATCCGCTCAAGCGCCGCGGCGCGCGGGGTTAGGATCTCCCCGTTCATGACGACTGTCCAGTTGATCGCCGCAAAGCATCATGACGACAACTCTGGAAGAAGGCGATGAGAAGGGCTCGGTTAGTTTTTTCCGCAGACCGAGGGCTCTGCACCTCCCGATGTTTGAACACACCGGTGCCGTGCACGTTCATTTCACGGCACCGCTCCAAGTGGGCCGACCGCGCGCATAAATGGCCGCTCGCGTGTGTGTTTACGTGTGCGTAGGCCGATCTTCTAGGCTTTTTGGATCCTTTGGACGATCCTGAAATCAGCAAGTTGCGTGTTTTCAATGGGCACCGTGACTTCGGAACAGGCCAAGGGCAAGCCCGTCGACCGCCGCGCCGATATCTGGGCATTCGGAGTCGTCGTGCATGAGCTGCTGACCGGCCGCCGGATGTTTGAAGGCGAAGACGTCACGGAAACCATGGCTGCGGTGGTCCTCAAAGATCCGCAATGGGATGGCGTGCCGTTCGAAGTCCGCAGGCTGCTCAAGAAATGTCTGGAGAAAGATCCCAAGAAGCGCCTGCGCGACATCGGCGATGCCTGGGAACTTCTGGAAGCCCCCCCGGTGGCGGCGGAGGCTCCCGCGGCACCCAGCCTCGTCCGTCAGGGTGGGGGCTCACTCTTCTGGATCGCCGCAGCCGTGATCGCACTCGGAGCTCTCGCTGTCCTGGCATTCCTCCACTTCCGCGAGACTCCGCCTCCCGAACGCATTCTGAGCTACACGCTCGCTCCGCCCGAGGGCGTACAGAATATACAAAGCTTCGCAGTTTCCCCCGACGGGCGCACGATCGTCATGGCAGCCGCGATCGCCGGCAAGCAGCAGCTTTGGCAGCGGCCGCTCGACGCCCTTCAATGGCAGCCCATGTCCTCCACTGACGGGGCAGCGTATCCCTTCTGGTCGCCCGACAACCGCAACATCGCTTTCTTCGCCGGGGGCAAATTGCGGAGAATCGCGGCGAGTGGAGGCCCTTCTCAGCCCGTGTGCGATGCCCCTGATGGCCGTGGCGGTTCCTGGAACCGCGACGACGTGATCGTGTTCTCGCCCGTGTCGCAGGATACTGCCGTCCAGCGCGTCCCGGCGGGCGGCGGCGTTCCGGTGGACGCGACCAAGACCAAGGGCGTCTATCGTTTCCCCCAGTTCCTGCCGGACGGCCGCCATTTTCTTTACCTGGTGAGCGGGTCGACTGCGGACAAGGACGGCACCTATGTAAGCTCGCTGGATGGAACGGAGAACCGCCGTGTGCTCGCCGATAGATCCAGCGCCCAATTCGCGGTGTCCGCCGCCGGCAGCCGGCTCGGTCATCTGATCTTCGTCCGCGAAGATACGTTGATGGCCCAACCGTTCGACGCCGGAAAGGCTCAAGTCTGGGGAGATGTCTTTCCCGTGGGCGAGGGCCTGTCGTTTACCGGTGTCAATAACTTTGCGCCCGTGGCGGTTTCTGGCAACGGTGTGCTGCTGTATTGGACCGGCGGCAGAAGAGGTGGAGGAACGAATCAGATCAGCTGGTATGACCGCGCCGGGAAGCTGCTGGAGATGGCGGTCCCGCCCAGCGGCGTGCTGATGCCGGCGATTTCCCCGGATGAGAAGACCATCGTGTTCTCCCGCGGAGACCCAGGAAGCGATCGTCGCGATATAATCCTCCGGGATCTAAGCCGGCAAAACGATCGCCGTCTGACCACCGATGCTTCGGCGAACGTCACTCCGTTCTTCTCTCCCGATGGTGCCCGCATCGTATTCCGCTCGAATAGGGGCGGCCATCTCGGCGACCTTTACCAAAGAGCATCCAATGGATCGGGCCAGGACGAACTGCTTTTGTCCGACCCCAACGGGAAGATGGTCGATCAATGGTCTCGCGATGGGCGATTCATCATCTACGCGGAGCAGGATCCAAAGACCAAGAACGACGTCTGGCTTCTTCCCATGGGCCCGGACTCAAAGCCTTCCGGGGAACCGATGCGATTTGTGCATTCGGAGTTCAACGAATTCGACGGCCAGCTCTCACCGGACAGCCATTGGATGGCGTACGTCTCGGATGTGTCGGGACAGCGCGAGGTGTACGTGCAGCCCTTCCCGTCCGCCGATAACGAATTGAGGATTTCGACCGCGGGCGGCGTGCAGCCGCGATGGCGCGGCGACGGCAAGGAGTTGTTCTTTCAAGCTCCGGACGGGAAACTGATGGCGGTCACTATGACCCTGTCCTCGGGACCCACGCCGTCACTCAAAGCCGGCGTCCCGCTGGCGTTGTTTGACGCGCATTTCCCCATCCAGACCCAAGCCTTTTTCAATTACGACGTGACGGCCGACGGGAAACGTTTTCTCGTCTCCGGGGACCCCTCGGCTAGCTCGTCAACCGGGCCCTCCATTGCCCCGCTGATCGTGCGCGTCAACTGGAACGCCGCTCCTCCAAAATAATACGGCCGCGCGGGGTATCATGCCTCTATGCGAACGCTTGTCCTGCGTCTCACTGTTCCGGCCGTTCTAGCCCTCCTAACCGGCTGCAGCCAACCCAAGCCCACCGCCGACGACGCCAAGAAATTTCTCAACGACGCCCAAGTGAAACTCAACGATCTGGGCATCGAAGCCGGCCGCGCCGCGTGGGTTCAGGAAAACTTCATTACCGATGACACCGAGGCTCTGTCCGCTGCCTCCGGCCAGCGCGCCGGCGATGAATCCGTTCGCTTAGCCAAAGCGGCCAAGAAGTTCGACGACCTCCAACTTCCCGCCGATGCGGCTCGCATGATGAAGCTACTGAAGACCAGCTTTACCCTGGCGCCCCCTTCCGACCCCAAAGAAAGCGCGGAAGTAAGCAAGATCGCGGCTTCGATGGACGCCACTTATGGCAAAGGCAAATATTGTAAGGGCGGCCAGGGGAGCGCTCCCGCGACCTGCCTGGACATCAACGACATCACCAAGATCATGGCCACCAGCACCAATCCGGCCGAATTGCTCGACGTCTGGAAGGGCTGGCATACCATCTCTTTGCCCATGCGCAAGGATTTCACGCGCTTCGTCGAACTCTCGAACAAAGGCGCCGTCGAGCTGGGCTTCAAGGACACCGGCGCCATGTGGCGGTCGAAGTACGACATGCCCGCCGACGATTTCAGCAAGGAGCTGGACCGCCTGTGGGACCAGGTTCGTCCGCTCTATCTTTCGCTTCACGCGTACGTGCGCTCCAGGCTGCACGAAAAGTACGGCAATCTGGTTCCCGAAAACGGTCCGCTTCCGGCGGATTTGATGGGCAACATCTGGGCGCAAGACTGGTCGAACATCTATAAGCTGGTCGCCCCCAAGGACGCCGATCCCGGCTACGACCTGACCCAGATCCTCAAGGCGCGCAAGACCGAGCCGCTCCAGATGGTCCGGTACGGCGAGGGATTCTTCAAATCGCTGGGATTCGATCCGCTGCCCGATACCTTCTGGAAGCGCAGCCTGTTCGTGAAACCGAAAGATCGCGAAGTGGTCTGCCACGCTAGCGCCTGGGATGTCGACAACGTCAACGATCTGCGCATCAAGATGTGCATCGATATCACCGAGGAAGACTTCACCACCATTCACCACGAGCTGGGCCACAATTTCTACCAGCGCGCCTATAATACCCAGCCTATCTTGTTCCGCGACAGCGCCAATGACGGCTTCCACGAAGCCATCGGCGATACCATTGCACTCTCCGTCACGCCCGAATATCTCGTCAAGCTCGGCTTGCTCCCCAAGGCCCCCGACGCCTCCAAGGACATCGGTCTGCTGCTGAAGAAGTCGCTCGAAAAGATCGCGTTTCTGCCCTTCGGTCTGATGATTGACCAGTGGCGTTGGCGCGTCTTCTCCGGCGAGATCCCGCCCGATAAGTACAACGAAGCCTGGTGGCAGCTGCGTCTGAAGTATCAGGGGATCGCGCCGCCCGAGCCTCGCTCGGACGAGTTCTTCGATCCTGGCGCAAAGTATCACGTGCCCGCGAACGTTCCCTACACGCGTTATTTCCTGGCCGATATCCTCCAGTTCCAGTTCCATCGCGCGCTGGCCGAAGCGGCCGGCTGCCCCGGGAATAGCGGAACCCCCCTGCATCGCTGCTCGATTTACGAGAGCAAGGAAGCCGGCAAGAAGCTGAACACCATGCTCGCCATGGGCCTCAGCAAGCCTTGGCAGGATGCCCTCCAGGAGATCACCGGCAAGCGCGAGATGGATGCCACCGCCATACGCGATTACTTCGCCCCTCTCCAGAAGTGGCTCGACGAGCAGAACAAGGGCAAACCCGTCGGCTGGTAGGAAACTGGAGGCAACCTAGGGACTGCCTACGAATTTTCGCGCACTCTAACATCGAGGAAGATGACGATCCTGATCGCGGAAATTCGCTGGCTGTCCCAGGTTTGCCGTGTTGACGAGTGGATCGCGTTGCCGTACTGACCGAACAAGAGGGCAGTTCCGTCCTCGTGTCACAATAAAATCATCCATGACAGGGTCCCAGATCCGCCAGAAGTATCTCGATTATTTCGCTGAACGTGGCCACCGCGTAGTCCGCAGCTCGTCGCTGGTCCCCGCTGACGATCCCACGCTGCTGTTCGCCAATGCCGGGATGAACCAGTTCAAGGACGTCTTCCTGGGGCAGGAAAAGCGCGATTACACCCGTGCCGTATCCTCCCAGAAGTGCGTTCGCGCCGGCGGCAAGCACAACGATCTGGACAACGTCGGCTACACTCGCCGCCATCACACGTTCTTCGAAATGCTCGGGAATTTCTCGTTTGGCGATTACTTCCAGAAGGACGCCATTGCCTACGCCTGGGAACTGATGATCAAGGGCTACGGCTTGCCCAAGGACCGCCTCTACATAACCGTCTTTCGCGAAGACGATGCTGCCGAGCAGCTCTGGCAGCAGGTCGCAGGCATCCCCAAGGAACGGATCATCCGCCTGAACGAAGAAGACAACTTCTGGGCGATGGGCGAAACCGGACCCTGTGGACCGAACTCAGAAATTCATTACGATTTCGGCCCTGAAGCGGGCCCCGGCGCCTTCCCCGGCGACTTCGGGGAGCGCTTCGTCGAAATCTGGAACCTCGTGTTCATGCAGTTCGATCGCGATGCATCCGGGAAGCTGACGCCATTGCCAAAGCCCTCCGTGGATACGGGAATGGGGCTCGAGCGCATGGCCGCCGTGCTGCAAGGCAAGCTTTCGAACTACGAAACAGACCTGATCAGGCCCATCATCGACCGCGCAGGCGAGCTGTTTAAGAAACCTTACGGCGAAGACGAACGAACCAACGTCGCCCTGCGCATCAACGCGGATCACGCCCGATCCACTGCGTTTCTGATCAACGATGGTGTGCTTCCGTCGAACGAAGGCCGTGGCTACGTGCTCCGCAAAATCATGCGCCGCGCGATGCGCAACGCCCGCATGGTCGGCGTCTCCGATCCCTACCTCTATCAACTCACCGGCTTCGTCGCCGAGCACATGCGCGACGCCTATCCGGAGATGATGGAAAGCATCCAGCGTGTCGCCCGCGTCGTGAAAGACGAAGAGCATCGCTACGCGACCACATTCCAGGTGGCCGAGAAATTCTTCCAGGACGAGGCCAAAGGCGGCGCGATCACGGGTGCCGCCAGCTTCAAGCTCTACGACACCTACGGCCTGGCTCTCGAAGAGCAGGAGGACATGGCGCGCGAGCTCGGCATTTCGATCGACGCTGAGGGCTTCGCCGCGGAAATGGAAAAGCAGCGCGCCCGCGCTCGTGCCAGTTGGAAAGGCGCTGAGAAAGCCCAGATCAACCCCGTCTATCAGGCGCTGCCCAAGACCGAATTTGTCGGCCGCGAGACCCTGGAATCTCCCGGGAAAGTTACGGCAGTCCTGCATAACGAAATTGCACTGGATCGGACTCCGTTCTACGCCGAGGCTGGCGGCCAGGTGGGCGATAAGGGCGTGCTCGTTTCCGAAAACGGCCAGACACTGGCGATTGTCGAGTCCGCCTACGCACCGGCTCCCGGTAAGACCGTGCACAAGGTGAAGCTGCTGAATGAGATTAAGGAGGGCGACATCGTGATCGCCCGCGTGGACCCCGAATCCCGCCACGCGACCATGCGTAACCACACCGGCACGCATCTCTTGCATGCGGCGCTCCGCACCGTCCTAGGCTCGCATGTGAAGCAAGCCGGCAGCGTTGTCGAGCCCTCGCGGCTGCGCTTCGACTTCACCCACTACACCGCGATGGACGCCGACGAGCTGGCCGAAGTCGAGCGGCTCATGAATCAGGAAATCCTGGCCAACGTGGAGGTTCACACCGATGTGATGGAGCTCGACCAGGCTCTGCAAACCGGCGCGATGGCGCTGTTCGGCGAGAAATACGGCGACCGTGTGCGCGTCGTCAAAATCGGGTCCGATGGCAACGTGTTCAGCAAGGAACTGTGCGGAGGCACGCACGTCCAGCGCACCGGCGATATCGGTATCTGCAAAATCGTCTACGAAGGCTCGATCTCCGCAGGTGTTCGCCGCATCGAAGCCATCACCGGCGAGGGTGCGCTGAAGCGCTTCCAGGAAGCTCTACAGCAACAGGCAAAGTACACGGGCGTCGACATAGAAAAGCTCCAGGCGCGCGAAAAGGCGCTCGAGCACGAGCTGCAGCAGCTCAAAACGAAAATGGCGCAGGCCGGCGCTGGCGATCTCGAATCGCAGGCTCGCGACATCAAGGGAGTAAAAGTCCTCTCGGTGCAGGTCAACGGGTTCGACCGCGCGCAGCTTCGCACCCTGGTCGATTCGCTGCGCAACAAATGGAAGACCGCTGTCGTGGTCCTCGCATCTACCGAGGATTCGAACGTCTCCATCATCAGCGGCGTGACCAAGGACCTCACGGCGAAGGTGCATGCCGGCAAGATCGTGGGCGTCATCGCCCAGGCAATCGGAGGCAAAGGCGGCGGGCGTCCCGATATGGCCGAGGCCGGCGGCAAGGATCCGTCAGGGCTCCCGAAAGCTCTCGCCGACGTCTACGCCAGTGTCGAAGGGATGCTCTAGTGGAAAGTGTCGATGTCGTCATTGTAGGCGCCGGCCCGACCGGCTTGGCCTGCGGCATCGAACTGAAGAAGCGCGGCGTGCGGGCGGTCTTGATAGACAAGGGCTGCGTCGTCAACTCCATCTACCACTACCCCAACAACATGGTATTCTTCACCACGCCCGAGCTGCTCGAAATCGGCGATATCCCCATGACCTCGCTGAACGACAAGCCCGTGCGCGCCGAAGCCCTCAAATATTACCGTCGCGTTGCCGACCACTATAAGCTCGACATCCGCCAGTATGTGCGCGTCGAAAAGATCGCCGGCGAGAACGGCGCCTTCATCACTCATGCGATCGACGCCCACGGGTGTGCGCGTCAATATGCATCGAAGAAGGTGATCCTCTCCATGGGCTATTACGACGTGCCCAACCGCCTGAACGTGCCCGGCGAGGATCTGCCCAAAGTCATCCACTATTACAAAGAGGCGCACCCCTATTACAATCACGACGTTCTCGTCGTGGGCGCGAAAAATTCAGCTGCCATCGCCGCGCTCGAGCTCTGGTGGACCGGCGCGCGCGTGACGCTGGTGCATCGTGGCGAGGGCATCCACAACAACGTCAAATACTGGATCAAGCCCAATATCGAAAATCGCATCAAGAACGGCGAGATCCCCGCCTACTTTCGCTCCACCGTGCTCGAGATCGGCGAGACCTTCGTGCGCATCCAGACTCCCGATGGTGAGAAGCGGATCCAGAACGATTTCGTGTTCGCGATGACCGGCTATCGCCCCGACACGCAATTCCTGGAAGCCCACGGCATTCGCTTCGACACGGAAAGTGGTCGCCCGTACACGCATCCCGAAACTCTCGAAAGCGATCGCAAAGGGATGTATCTGGCGGGCGTGCTGGTGGCGGGGATGCACACCAACGAGATTTTTATCGAGAACGGCCGCTTCCACGGCGGCAAGATCGCCGAAGCCATCGCCGCTGATCTACGCAAATGACCTGCGTAGTTAGCGCCGTCTAGCTGGTCTTCTTATCGGCGGCCTTCTTAGGAGCAGCCTTCGACGGCGTAGCCGACTTCGCCCCGCCCTCATCCAACAGTTCCCCTAAGTACTTCCGCAGGTACGTCTCGGTTTGCAGTTCCGTCGTACCCCTGGACGCGCTCTGGGCGCGAATCTGTCCCTTGCGGTCGATGATCGCGATCTGCGGCACCACCCAGCTCTCGATCTCGGACACGCCGAGATAGCTCAGCACGCTCTCGCGCGGAGCGTATCCAACCGGGAAGCCTACCTGGAACTGGCTCACGAAAGCGCCCGTAACCTGGGCGTTGGATGCTGGATTGGGCGTGTTGACTTCGTCATTGAACACCGCACCGAAGGCTTGGAAACCGCGCGGCCCCAGCTCGCCCTGCAGCTTGGTGATGACCTTGGATAGCGCCTGGCAATGCGGGCACGTAGTGAACATGAACGCCGCCATCACCACCTTCCCGCGATAGCTGGATAGCAGCTGCTGCTTGCCGTTCGGCAGAACGATCGTAAATTCCTTCGTCGGTCTGGGAACCGGCGCGGCCGCCTGGAGCGCGAGCCCCGACGTGAACAATGTCGCAAGTAGTGCGGTAGCAGGTGCGATGCGCATGTGAGTTTTCCTTATTCGCTCGTCTTCTTCTCAGCGGTTTTCTTCTCGCCCGGTTTCGTAGAGGTCCCCGTCTTGGCAGGGCCCTTCGCCGGCGCGCCTTCCGCCAGCAGGCTCTCGATCAGCGGCTTCAGATGAGCCGGATCGCCCAGCGGTCCGCCGCCCTGCGATGTGCTCTGCTCGCGAATCACGCCCTTGCGGTCGATCACCATGATCTGCGGAACGCCAATGCGCTCCAGCTCCGAAATTCCCAGGTAGCTAAGCACGGTGGACCGGTTCGAGACACCCACTGGGAATCCCGCGTGTTCCTTGGTGTAAGCCACCACCTTGTCCTTCAACGGTATCGGATCCTTGGGATCCACGTCGTCGAAAGCCACTCCCAGCGCCTGGAATCCGCGCGGACCGTACTCGGTATTCAGCTGCGTCAGCACTTTGGAGAAAGCCTGGCAGTGCGGGCACCAGGTAAATAGAAACTGAACTACGGCGACCTTTCCCTTCAGGCTGGAAATCAGAATCTGCTGGCCCTGGGGCGTCGCGACAGTGAATTCCTTGGCCGGACGGGGTACCGGAGCCGCGGCTTCTGCCGGCAGTCCCAGGAAGGCAGTCCCCAACGTGATCAACAGAGCCAACAACGGAGTTCGCATAAAAGTGCGTGTGCGCATAAGAGACAGTCTACCGCACCCTTTCCGGGGATTGAATCCCCTCGATACTGTGGACGGTCGCCCCGTCCAAACGTAACGAAAACCGGCCGTTATCGCCGGTCCCGGTCACTTGAGCGGGGGAAGAAGTGGCGATTTCCAGTTTTTTCCACTTTGCCCGCAGAACCCGCTGATACAGCTCGAAGAAAGTCCTCGCCGCTTCGGGCGAATCCCACTCGGAGGAGTGCGCCAGCACCGGATACTTCGCCTGCTTATGCTCGTACAGGCGATAAACTCCGCCCCGCCAATGCGCCGCAGCCTCGCGTCCCTCGGTTTCGCCGATGTACTGCCGCAGCAGAACCCCATAGTCGAACTCGCCGACGTCCCCATCGGTCAGGATCCGAAAACGCCGGGCTTCGCTCCCCGCGGTCTCTTCCAGGCGCGGCAGCATCGGCTTCGTTGGCATGCGCCCCATCAGGTACGTCTGCGGATGCATAATATGTTGCGTGCTCCGCGGCGGATCGCGAAATACGCGGTCGAACGCCGCCGGTCCCAGCTCGCGGTATACCGCATCCTGAAAGCGCATCCCCTCCGTGTACGGGAACGTGAGCGACTCGCGAATATACAGGGGCGCCTGGGTGAACACGGGGAAGTCGTCACCGGTGGCTCCTGCGCCCTCCGCCAGACGGTCCACTAGAGCTTTAGGGACCTCGCCCCGCCCGCCGGATTTCTTCGAAAGATAGGCCCAGCTCAGCCAACTGGCTTGGCCTTCGATGACGGCTTGGCGAGCCGTGCTCTGCTCGTCGCCGTCGGCATCGCTGATGAACTTTCGGAGCGGATGCTGCTGGTCCGCCAGAGCATGAGCCAGTTCGTGAGCCAGGGCGACAAGCTGCTCATTGTCGGCCTTCGTCGAATCGAGCACAAACAGGCGTTTCTTCCGGTAATCGTAGAAAGCCGCTGCCTGCTCGGCCAGCAGGTCGCCGGATTCCCTGGCCAGGTTAAAATCCTGCGGAACCAGTCCGAACATCTTAAGCGCGATTTCAGCCGCGCGTGTTTCCTTGCTCGTCTCCGCGTCCTTGACCCCTTCCTCCACCATTTTTCGGAAGTTGTCCTTGGAGAGGACTTCGGCCGGCACGGTTCGCTGGACCTTCCAGCCCGTGATATCCGACAGCGTCCGGAGCATGTCGTCGACTTCCGAGAAGATCGCGAGAGATGCCGGTGCCTGAGTTAGCGCAGGAGCTTGTGAACGGGGCTGCGCGAGCGCCCCAATGGCGAGGATCAGCAGAAGGAGGAGGGGGCGGAACATCTGACGTGACCAGCGTAGCATGTGGGGCAGGCGATCTTGTCGCCTGCCAAGGTACAATAAAGACTCACATGGCAGACGACAAGCTCTATAAATCCATATCGATGGGAAGCGGCACGTTTCTCATCACCAAGCCGAAACGCAAGGCAGCCAAGCGCCGCCAGTCGGCCCTGAAGCATCCCCGTCGCGGCGCCCGCAAATAAGAGTGGGACAGGCGATCTCGTCGCCTGTCAGGTGTTCAGGCCGACATCCGGCCATCCCGATGCAGGTCCAAGGCGAAAATAGCCGGCGTCTCTGCCTCCTCAAATAGCAATGAGGCGTCCGGTGAATTCGCACGCGTCACCGACCACCACCTTGCACACGCCGCCGTCACGCAAAGAATCGCGATCATCAGCGTATAGCCGGCACGACTATCAAGGGCCCGGCGTTCGAATCCGACCGCCGTCACCGTGATAAACAGGGTGCTCCATACAGTCAGAAGGCCTCTGTAGCCCGCGCCGGGCAAGTAAGAACACGTGAATGGGATCTTCTGGAATCCTCTCAGGCTGACATCGGCTAGGATCGACCCAAATAGTGCCAGCGCAATCAAGTGACCGGCGGCGATCCGCCAGGGCCAAAGCCACGCCAGCGCTCCTGCCGATACCGCCCAGACCGGAACCACGGATAGCCCCAGCAGACTCCGCCGGATCGCGTTCAACAACCCCCTCGGTCCCTGAAGCGGTGTGACCCGAAAGATCCAGTTGGCCTTGAGCTCGAGCGGCATCGCGAACACCACTCGCGCGCCCGCCACCGCGCAGGCCAGCATCAGCACGCTCGCCAGCAGCCCCGGGCCAGTCACGGATGCACTCAGCGCTTGCTGCCTGGAAGGGGGCGCTTGCATGAACAGGATCACAATGGCGAACCCCACTCCCAGGTAAAACGCGAGAATCACGCGATGCTGGCGGCTCCGCATCAGCGTCCGGATACTGAAATGGACGATCGCGGTAGTGACCGAATTTCCAAAACGCGGCAGCCAATGGATACCGCCCGCGCCCGGCATAATATCGGGCTCCTCCACGATCTTCCGCAGCGTGCGGAAATACGACAGCAGGAACGCCACGCAGGCCGTCAGACCCGCGATCGCCAGGCCCAACACCGCCCGCCCCGCGAGAGACACGATGGTAGTCTGGGCCTCGATCGGAACCGACCCGTTCAACACCTGGAACAGACCGAAGAACCAATACGACGGCAGCCACTCCAACAGGTGCCGGGACTCCAGGGCGCCCAGAGCCTTCACCGACACGGGAGCCGGTTGAAGAAGATAGACGCTCAGGAACAGGCAGAATGCAGCCATTTGCAGCAGCGCGGAGATACGTAGATATCGCCGCCGGGGCAGTTGTGCCGCCAATCCGTGCAGGCTCAGCACGCCGCAGAGTATGAATACTCCCGCCGCGGCCATAGTGGTCCAATAAGCGGCCAGCGATCGAACTACGTCCCCGAATCTGGAGTTCGCGCCCGCGAATACGATCGGCCACGCCAAACCGGTCAGAGCGTTGAGCGCCAGGATCGTAAGGCTCAACGCAGTTGCCAACGCCGCGATCTTCGCGAAAAACAGAGTGCGCGAGCGGACGGGCAGGGGAGCCAGCACCATCACATCACGCCGGTTCAGAAATGCGGAATCCCAGCTCAGCACGGCAAACAAGCCGACCACTAGCATCGTGGTCGAGATCAGCGTGTGCTCCCGCTCCCAGAGGATGGCTCGAAGCGTTTGCGCCGGCAGGCTGCTGGCACTCACGAACATGGCCCGCAGCGATAGAGCGAAGCTTTGGAATAGCAGTACCGCGGCGAACTGCCCTAGCAATTTGGCGATATCGCCCTGTGGCGCGAGCAGTTCCAGGTCGACCACTCGAAACAGAAACTCCCGGTACAGCACGCGAAATTGCTTCTTCATGCCCGAATGAGATCCGCGATTTCGCGCGAAACAGCTTCAGTATTTTGCTCCACTGCCAGCAGCGAGAAGATTCCTTCGAGAGTCGGCAGTTCCATCAGCGCTCGCAGGCGTTCGATGGAATCGTCCGCTACAATCTTGCCGCGATGAAGAATCACGATGCGCGAGGAAATTCGCTCGACGGTTTCCAGTTCATGCGAACTGAACAGAATAACTTTGCCGCGTGCCGCCAGTTCGCGAATCAAGCTGCGCAGCACCAGCGCCGAGCCCACATCGAGCCCGGAAAAAGGCTCGTCTAGCAAAAGGAGATCGGGATTATGCAGCAGCGCAGCCGCCAGCAGAATCTTCTGGCGCATGCCCTTCGAGTAGGCGGAAATCGGCGCGTGCCGGTCGCCGTGGAGCGAAAACAGCCGCAACAATCCGTCGATTTTCTCCGCCGCCGGCTTCACAGGCAGATCGCGCAACAGCGCCACCATCGAGAGATACTCCAGCCCCGTCAGATGCGAGTACAGATGCGGCTCTTCGGGAACGTAACCCATGCGCTGCTTGTACGCGATCAAATCGCGTTGAATTGGTTGCCCCTCGAACAGGATCTCGCCCGAGGTCATCTCCATCAGGCCGGTGATCATCTTCATCGTGGTCGACTTGCCCGAGCCATTCGGCCCCAGGTAGCCGGTCACTTCCCCGGCTCGTGCTGAAAAGGTCACGTCATCCACGGCCGGGATGCCGGAGAAAAGCTTGGAAACCCCGCGAATTTCAAGCATTGTAGAGTGACACCGCGCCGGGTCCGTTTGTTCCCAAGATGATGTGGGTTCGGCCTTTCGAGGCCGCGGCCGGCTTTCCAGCCGGCCCCTAGCAGCTGAAGGCGTAAACTTATAGAAGCTTCAGGAGGATGGACGATGACCGACAAACAGCACGTGGTGGAGTTGCTCGACCGCTTAGGTCCCGACCAGCTCTCCGCTGTGGCTAAACTCCTCGAAGTCATCGTTCACGACGATGACGACAACCTGACCGACGAAGATCGCCGCGCCGTGGCTGCCTCACGCGAGTATTTCCGCAAGGGCGGCGCGGGCGTCCCCTTCGAGCAACTGGTCGCCGATCTTGGCCTGACCATGGAGCAGGTTCGCAACAACAAGAGCGATTAAACCCGCGTGAAGCAAATCCGCTTCGATCCGAATGTTCCCGCCGAGGTCCGTTCCATCGGGCAACAGACCGCATTGCAGATTCTGACCGCCCTGCACCGCTACGCCGAGACCGGCGTAGGCAGCGTCAAGCCACTAAGCGGCGAGTTCGAAGGACTCCTGCGTCTCCGTGTCGGGAACTACCGTGTACTGTTTGACGAAACCGAGGACACCATCACCGTCCACCGCGTTCTCGATCGCAAAGACGCCTACCGCTGAAGAGGAACGAGGGACATAATCGGCCGCCCCAGCACTGGATGCAGCGGATTCAGTCTTGCTCGGAGGAGAAAACGTCTTGCAGGTTATTGCCCGGCTGCGTAACATGATGCGGCACGCCGGGGACCACGAAGCGAGGTCGTCGCGGCATACAGGATAGTGGATAGAACGAGCGATGAGTCTCAGGGAATGTCGTCTGTCCCCTTTGCGCCCCCGATATCTAGGCTCCAACCCCCGCTGCCTTACGAGCCAAAAGGCTGCGTGTCAGCTGCGTGACACAAACCAACGCTACAAGTGTCGTGACGAGAATTCCCGTAATCCACCATCCGTCCCATTCGAATTTCTCGGGGGGTATATAAGGCACCGACCATTGTCCTGGCCACGCCTGGCGGAAAGGGCGAGGGAACACAAGATAAAGATAGATCGGCAGTGAAAAGAAGCAGGCGATCAGCGCACTTATCGATGCCAATCGGGGGTATTTGAAGGTAAGGATCAGGGCCAATAGATACAAAAGGGTCGCGAGAATCTGGTTGCCGGCGAGCGGAACCACTTCCGAACTCGGTTCCTTCGAACACGAGAAAGCTTTTCCAGCACACGGCTGCACATACGAGACAACCTGCTGCGACCAACAGTTTTTGCCTCATCGGTTTCATTGTGACATTAGTACCGCTCACGACCCGTGACCACCAACATTCCCCAACGCCCCAACAACTTCGCGATCCGCATCATCGCGTGGGAGAGCAATTACCCCTAACCTCAAGCCAAGGAGTTCGCGCGCTCTTCCACCGGAGAGCCGAATCGGCCAGGAAATAGCATTCTAGATCCTGCTATGAAGGGCCTGGGTACGGTGGATGTGTCCGGTACATTGCACTGGACTCCCGCCGTGGGGAGTAAAACGCACGGATGGGGCCCCTAGAAATGAAAAAAGGCCGGGCGAGATGCCCGGCCCTTCCACCAAATTGACTGCCGTCTTAAAACTTAATCGCCAAAACTCCCGACTTCTTCCTGCGTGGCCGGCTTGGCAACCGGAGCAATCGCAGTCAGCGGAACGATATTCGGCTGCGGCTTCTCGCCGAGCACGTGCTCGCGATACATCTTCATCATCTCGGCGTCCTTCAGCTGCTTATCCCGAGCGCGCTTCTTCTCTTCACGCGCCGTCTTCGCGATGCCGAGCTTATCCAGATCGTGCTGCAACCCGTGATTCACGTCATCAGCGCGCAAAACCAGTGTGTGGTCCTTGCTCGGCAGATTGACAGCCTTGCCGCCCGCGATGATTTCATGCCGCCCGTGCTCTTCGTACCACTTGGTGAGCGTCGCGGTCATGTGCATTTTCTCGACGATGTTGCGCCAGCCCACGCCCGTGTTATACGCGCAGAAGCTGATCTCGCCTTCCTGCGTCGCGTAAGGAATGATGCACTGCTCGGTGCGGCGGAAATCGTAGTTGAACAGATCCTGGAACCACATGCCGGCCACGAACAGGAAGTTCCAGCGGTCCGCGCGGCGCTTGTTGATGTCTTCCATCGTGCGGTCGCCGGTGACTTTGCCGTACTTCTTGTTGCTCATCCCGAAGCACTTGTCGAACTTGGCGATCAGATCGCTCAAGCGGAAGTGCGTGGGAGCTTCGTAGGGATTGTAGTTGCGGAGCAGCGCCAGCGATACGCCGATCACCGACATCCTCTTGCTGCGCGCGGCGTCATTGATGCGCGCCACGTCCTTCGCCAGCCGGTCCGCGTTCAGGAACGCAGTCACCGGGCGGTATTCCTTGGTTTCCTTGTCGCACATCACGGCCATGCCGATGCCGCAATTCGGATGGCATCCGCAGGAGAGCTGGCCCCAATCCGCGTTCGGCCCGTGGACCAGATCGGCGAAATCGGAGAACGTGCTCATGAAGGAGATCGGGAACCAGTCGCGTGTCGGTTCGCCGAGACCTGTCTGCGCCTTCACGTCGTGCGCCAGATGAGACAGCGTGTAGCGCTGCGCTTCACGGCGTTCCGGGGTCACGGCTTCATCGCGGCCGGTGAACGACACCGGCTGGAAGCTCAGGAACGGAATCTTCTTGGGATTGTCGAGCGCGAAACGAACCACCGCGCCCACCTGCTCATTGTTGACGCCGTTGATCAGCGTGATGACGGGGACGATGTCCACGCCCGCGCTGTACAGATTCTCGATCGCCCGCAGCTTCACGTCGAACAGGTTGCCCACCGCGCGGTGCGAATTGGCTTCGTTGCCGATACCGTCGAACTGGAGATAGGCGTAACGCAGCCCGGCTTCCGCGGCTTGCTTGGCAAAATCGGGGCGCTTGGCGAACTCGATACCGTTGGTCGCGGCCTGCACGCTCTGGTAGCCGATCTTGCGGCAGTACCGCACGGCATCCAGGAAGTGCGGGGAAAGAGTCGGCTCGCCGCCGGAGAACTGCACCGAAAGCTGGCGGCGCGGCTTGATCGAAATAGCATTATCGAGCAGGGTCTTGATCTCTTCCCAGCTCAGCTCGTGAACATAGCCGACCTGGTTGGCGTCCATGAAGCACGGATCGCACATCATGTTGCAGCGGTTCGTCAGATCGATGGTGAGCACGCTGCCGCGGCCGTGGGTGATGGTGCTGGTGCCGTGGTCGTGCAGCTTCTCGTCGTTGTGCGCGCGAATGTCGCGGCCCGGAAAAACGTCTTCCAGGTGCTTGGAGAACGCCGGGTCGATCGACATCAGATCTTCGAAGTGTCCGTGGATTGGGCACTCCTTGACCATCACGATCTTGCCGTCTTTCTCGATGATGTTGGCCTTGATCTCGCCGACCTTCTCGTTCCGCAGGATCTCGACCGGGATCTTGCCGTCCAGAATCTGCTGGCGGATCTCCGGGATACACTTCGGACACAGCGAATCGGTCTCGCGCGGCCAGCCCAGTTTCGGCTTCTGCTTTTCCCAGCTCTTGAGAAGAGGTTTGTCGGACCACTTGGGAATGAACCCCGGGTTCCGGTTGATGGCGTTCAGCTTGTCATAGACATGCCACGCGGCGTTGGCCGCCACCGCAATTACTTTTTCCACGTGCTTGATCGGCTTGGTCAATGTGGACGCTCCCTAAATTTAAAGACTTATAAGACGTTCCGTTGATAGAAGTTACAGTATAGGTTGCGCCTGGGCGTAAGGCCTACATGAAAGAACTGAAATGCTTTGTCCTGCATTGGACGGGGCGCTGGGAGTGCTGAATGGATCTGGATATAACTCATTTATTTTCAATAGCATACGCCAAATGGCAGGGGGAGAGAATGCGGGGAGAGCGGTTATCTGACAGAAAACAAAGCTTCTGGGCCGGGTTGAAAGTGCTGGATGAAGCTCCGCATGGCCCGCTCAAATGAGCTGAGGCCGTAGGTCTTGGCTTCCTCCAGCGCCTTCTGATTCTGCCAGTGGTCGTGGGCGATCCTGTAGCATGCCAGGACGGTCCCAGTGCGATCCGAGCCGCGCCGGCAATGTATGAACACCGGCCAGCTATTGCTGTCTTCCAGAACGCTCAGGACCTTGGAAACCTGCTCCTGCGTGGGCGCGCTCAAGCCATGCATGGGAACGCTGACAAAGCGCATCCCATCGGTCTCGACGATCTGCTTTTCGTGGGAAATATCGTGTTCGCCGGTCCAGCGCAGATCGACCACAGTCTTGACCCCGCGTTCGGCCAGCTTCTGGAAAGCTTCATCGGTGGGCTGCCCGCCGCGAAGTATGTGATCGTTGACTACTTTGAAATTCGGCAGACCGTCGGAACCCTGCGCGAGCGCCGCGGCGGCACCCAAAACGGCGACAACAACTGCACGGATCACGATACGCTTAGTATACCTCGCGCGAATTTGACTTCAGGGCGCACCCGGGTTAATCTGTCAGCGTTAGTTCGATACGAGCTATACACGTTCGAGGAATGCTCGGGAAGGCGGTTAGAATCCGCCACTGCCCCGCAACTGTGAACGGCATGTAGTAGGCCAGGTTTGATCACTGCGCAAGCGGGAAGATCAGCCAGATCGTACGGCCAGCCGTGAGTCAGGAGACCGGTTCTTCGGCGTCCAAATCGATTGCGTACGTTCCGAGGGGGGACGTCTCATGACTGCGACTCTATTTCTCTACTTGTTGTTTTTCCAGGTCCCGGGAGCGGTGTCTCAACCCAGTGGACAACCGGCCGAAGACGCGCCAGTCGCGTGCGGCTCGGAAACCAAAACCAGCGACCCACACGAGGTCCCCGATTTCCCGAGCGTCTGCAAAACCAGCCAGCGGGTTGTCGTCACGGCGACGCGCGCACCTCTTTCCGTAGAGGAATCCGGCGTCGCGACGAACGTTTTCACCGCGAAAGATTTCGAACCCGCTCGCGGCGCATTCGTCCAGAACCTGCTGCGCGACGTGCCGGGGCTCAGCGTGGTGCAGACGGGACGCAGCGGCGGGATCACATCGGTGTTCGCGCGCGGAGGAGAATCGGACTCGGCGCTGGTGCTGCTGGACGGCGTACCCGTAACAGAACCGGGCGGAGGGCTCGACTTCGCGCACCTGACGTCTCCCGGATTGCAGCGCATGGAAGTGATCCGAGGCCCGGAGAGCGTGCTGTTCGGAGCGGAAGCGTCCAGCGCCGTAATCCAGATGTTCACCGAGCGTGGCGATCCCGAGGCTCGGCGGCCGCATGGATCTCTTGCCTATGAGCGCGGTTCTTTTTCGACCGACCATTGGACTGCGGGCTTGAACGGCGGGTTCGCGAACCGGCTGGATTACGCGTTCACCTCGGATCAGTTTCGCACCACGAGCGAATTCCCGAACGACGCGTTCCGGATGACCAGCGGCACGGCCAACGTGGGATTCCGTTTCAGCGACGCGACGCAATTGCGCGCGGTGTATCGGACATTCGATTCCTATACCGGCGCGCCTGGGCAGGTAGCATATGGACTGACGAACTTCGACGCCAACGAAACCGCTCGGGACGGAGCTGTGAGCGTGCGTCTGGACGACCGGCGAGGATCGCGCTTCTCCCAACACGCGCTGTTCGGATACCACCGCTATCGCGACCGCTTCTCGGACAACCTTACCGAGAACTACGACCTCGCGGCGCTGGTCCGCACTGAGCCGGGCATGCATCCCTTCGTCTACTTCGTGCGCCAAATTCCGGTCTCCACCACTGTTCCGGATCCGGGTACGACCATCGCGACCTACAATTTTCCGCTCACCGCATTTCCCGGACTGACGGTAACGGACCGCACCAATTCGAGCTATCAGGGAACCGTGACGCATTCCGGCGGGGCGCTGGTGTTCGGATACGATTTCGAGCGGCAAGCCGGAATCATTTCTCTCACCGGTGTCGAGCGATTCAATAACGGCGGTTACGTGCATGAGCAATACGCCCTGACGTCGCGGATCTTTTTGACGGGCGGAGCACGGCTGGAGCACAGCAACACCTTTGGCAACAAATTCGCACCACGCGCCGCAGTGACATTCCGCCTGCCGACCGAGACGTTTCTGCGGGTGAGCGCGGGGCGCGGGATCAAGGAACCGGCGTTGATCGAAAACTTCGCGAACGAATCGTTCTTTGTCGGCAATCCTAAACTGAGGCCCGAGAAGACGGATAGTTTCGAGGCGGGCGTATCTCGGGAATGGCTGGGCAAACGTCTGCGGACGGAGCTGTCGTATTTTCGCGATCGGTTCACAGACAAAATCGAGTTCGACTTTTCCGCGTTTCCCGGCACGTGGCAGAACATCGACCAGAGCTGGGCGAGGGGCGTGGAGCTTTCGGGTACCGCGCGGCTGATGCGCTTCGTGAACTTGAATGCGGGCTACACGAAGTTATATACGCGGATCACCAGCGACCCATCGCTCGATCAGATTGGCCTCGAACTGCTGCGGCGCCCGCGGAATTCGGGTTCGATCTCGCTGGAAATATCGCCGCGGCGCTGGACTCTGGTCGCGGGTGGCCGGTTCATGGGCGAACGGCAGGATAACGATTTCGTGTTCGGCGTGAATCGAAATCCCGCGTATAACACGGTGTTCGCGGACGGATCGTTCCAGGCGACGCGGCACGTGGAGCTGCATGTGCGCATCGACAATGCACTCAATGATCGTTATCAGGAAGTGCTGGGCTATTCGGCGTTGAGCCGGAATGCGGCCGGAGGCTTGAAGCTCACGTGGTGATGCGGCGAATCTTCATCCTCTGGCTCGCGGCGGCGACGCTGGCTTGCGGGCCGCTGTATGGACAAGCTCCGAAGAGGATCGTATCGACTGCTCCGAGCATCACCGAACTGCTGTACGCTCTGGGGCTTGGAGATCGACTGGTGGGCGTCGATCGCTTTAGCCGTTATCCGCCTGAAGCGCTACAAAAGCCGAGGATCGGGGACTATGTGAACCCCAATCTGGAGGCGATTGCCGCGCTGCGTCCGGATCTGGTGATCATCCCTGTGAATCCCGTGAAGCTCGCAGAGCGGCTCGCGGTGCTGCGGCTGAAGGTTTTGGAGATCGATCAGGACAGCCTCACGAAGCTGTATGAGTCGTTCCGCGTGATCGGGCAGGCGACGGGCGCGGCGGCGCAAGCGGACAAGCTCGCTTCAACCGTTCGGACGCAGCTGGAAACGGTACGCATGCGGGCGGCGCCGCTGAAGAAAACGCGCATGATGTTCGTGGTGGGGCGCACGCCCAATCGCCTGGATGGGTTGATCGTGGTGGGGCAGGCCTCGTACTTGAACGAGATCATCGCGCTCGCGGGCGGCGAAAATGTTTTCCGCGACGCGGTGGCGTCGTATCCGGGAGTGTCGCTTGAAGAAGTGCTGGCGCGGAATCCGGACGTGATCGTCGACATGGGCGATATGGCGGATACCGTCGGCGTGACCGATGCGCACAAGCGCGAAGTCACCAGCCTGTGGGAGCGGTTGAGCTCGGTGGCGGCGGTGAAACAGCATCGAGTGTACGCGGTCGCGTCGGATATCTACGTACAACCGGGACCCCGAGTGGTGGACGCGGCGAAGGCTTTCTTGGAGATGCTGCATCCCGAAGCCAAAGGCAAATGAGAACCGGTACAGCCAATAGAGAGCCCCGCCTGTTAGGGCGGGGGATCCGCGCGTTCAGCCGTAGTGCCCCCACCCTCATGGGCGGGGCTGGGATTGAACTGTGGAAGGCACGTTGAGTTTCATCGCCAGACAACTCGGGTTCGCCTACGGCCTGCATGACGCAAGTTTCGAATTCCCCAAGCACGGATTGATCACGATCGCTGGGCCGAATGGGGCGGGGAAGTCGACGCTGTTGGGGATACTGGCTGGGCTGCGATCGCCCTATCGCGGATCGTGCCTGTTCGCCGCTAAGGAAGTCCGGCAGTGGCCCAAGCGCGAGTTCGCACGCCGCGTGGCGTTTCTCCCGCAAAGCGTCCAATTGCAGTTTCCGTTTACGGCCGAGGAAGTGGTCCTGATGGGGCGCACTCCCCACGCGCGCGGCTGGTTCCAGACAGATGAAGACCGGTCGGCTGCCGAAGAAGCCATGACGACCACCGACACGCTGGGGTTTCGCGGTCGCGATTTTCGGACTCTGTCGGGGGGCGAAGCCCAAAGAGTGATCCTGGCGTCAGCGCTGACGCAGCGTCCCGAGGCGCTGCTCCTGGACGAGCCGGCAACGCATCTCGATCTGCGGCATCAGCTATCGCTATATCGATTGCTGGGCGAGCTGGCGAAGTCGCTGCTGGTCGTCGCGGTGACGCACGATCTGAATCTGGCTCTGCAATTCTCGCATCGTGTGATGGTGCTCGAGGATGGACGCATCGCCGGCGATGGTGCGCCCGCGGATGTGCTGAATCCGGAGTTGATCGCGCGCGTGTTCGGAGTGCAGGCGACAGTACACGGCACCTGGATGACATATGAGGCGTGACACATATGTCGCGTAGCGTCCTGTTATCGGCAGCGGTGCTCGTTGCGGTGCTGATCGGCGCGCCGCTGGCCGGAAGCTCGCATATCGAACTGGGCCGAGCGTTCGCGGGCGTCTCTCCGGATCACGAAATCTTCTTCTATGCGCGGCTGCCTCGGGTGATTCTCGCGATGCTGGGTGGCGCGGCGTTATCGGTGACGGGCGTGCTGTTTCAATGCATGTTGCGCGATCCGTTGGCGGAGCCGTACACGCTGGGCGTATCGAGCGGAGCATCCGTGGGTGCGGTAATTGCGATCTGCTTGGGCTGGCGAGCCACGGGAGTCGCATCGCTCGCGGGCGCGGCTCTGGTGTTGCTCATGGTGCTTGGCATGGCCGTCGAGGGGCGGCGGCTTTCGTCCTTCACGCTCCTCCTAACCGGCGTGACGATGAATAGCATGGCGTTCGCGGTGATTCTTTTCCTCCACAACTTGGCGAGTTTCTCGCAATCCTTCGCGATTTCACGCTGGCTCATGGGAGGACTCGAAGCCGTGGAGTATTCGACGCTGGCGTGGCTGGCGGTAGTGGTGGTCGGCGTGAGCGTGCTGGTAACCGTATATGCCCCACATTGGAATTTGCTGGCCGTGGGCGACGATTGGGCGGCATCGCGCGGCGTATCGACGGTGAAGCTGACAGCCATGGGATACATCGCGGGCTCGGTTCTCACCGGGCTGGTGACGTCGCTCACCGGGCCGATCGGATTTGTCGGACTGATCGTGCCGCACGCACTGCGGCTGAAGCTGGGCGCGGATCATCGCGTGCTACTGCCGTGTGCTTTTCTCTTAGGCGGCGCGTTCCTGGTGGTGTGCGATACGCTTTCGCGCACAGTGATCGCGCCGACTGAAATTCCGGTGGGTGTGCTGACGGCTCTGTGCGGCGGGCCGTTTTTTCTTTGGCTGCTGAAATCGAGACGAAGGAGCCTATGGCTCTAGTTCTTGTTGGCGGCGGCGCGCGCAGCGGAAAAAGCCGCTGGGCCTTGGATCGTGCCCGGAAGCGCGGCACTAGGCTGGTTTATATCGCGACGGCGGAAGCGCTGGATGAGGAAATGTCGATTCGCATCGCTCGCCACCGGTCGGAACGAGGCGACGAGTTCGTAACTGTCGAAGCGCCGCTGGATTTGGCCGGCGCGATTCGATCCCTCGCGTGCGACGCCGTGGTGGTCGACTGCCTGACTCTGTGGCTGTCGAACACGATGAGCATGCCTGACAAGACAGACGAGACCATCGCCGCGGCACGGGAGAGCACGGCCGAGGTCATCATCGTGACGAATGAAGTGGGATCCGGGATCGTTCCCGAGAACGCGCTGGCACGCGAGTTTCGCGACCGCGCTGGCAGGATGAATCAGCAATTCGCGGAGGCCGCTGACGAGGTCTACTGGATGGTATTCGGGCAGCCCCTTCGGGTAAAGTGACGGTCAAATGATGGGATTCCGCGCGGCGATACGATTCCTGACAATTCTGCCGGTGCGCGGAGGCGACGCGCCGCCAGGCAGAGCCGCGGCGTTCTTTCCGCTGGTCGGCGCGATCCTGGGCGCCGCGGGCGCGGGCGTGTATCTTCTTACGACGAAGGCATTCCCGGTTTCCATCGCCGCGCTCGCGACGGTCGCATTCTGGATCCTGATCTCGGGTGTCCTGCACGAGGATGGACTGGCGGATGTGGCCGATGCCGTTCGAGCCGGGCGGACACGGGACCGCGTCTTGTCGATCCTCAAGGACAGCCGCATCGGAACGTATGGTGCGATTGCCGTCCTGCTGAGTGTGCTCGCGCGCTGGCAGGCGCTGGAATATCTCGCGACACCGCGCGTGCTGGAGACCATGATCGCGGCACAAGCGGTTCCACGGGCAGCGATCGTCGCGATGGCTTGGTGTTCGCGGCCCGCAGGTTCGGGATTGGGACACGCGCTGGCATCGACGCTGAGCACTCCCGCGGCTTTCGTGGCGATGGCGCTGGGAGCGGCGGCCGCGCTGCTATGCGGATGGCGGCCTGGGCTCGCGATGATCGCTGGATCGGTGCTGATTGTGCAGGCGGCGCGAGCATGGTTTTACGTGCGTCTGGGAGGCGTGAACGGTGACTGCCTCGGGTTCACGGAACAGCTCATCGAAATCTTCGTGCTTACGATGTTCGCGTGCAGGAGTTGTGCGTGGTGACAGAACTCGAAACGCGCATCCGCAGGCGGCTGGATTCCTTGACGAAGCCGCCGGGGAGTTTAGGCCGGCTGGAAGAACTGGCGTTGCAGATCAGCTTGATTCAGGGGACCGACATGCCTGTAGTCGGCCGCAAGGCGATGCTGCTGTTCTGCGCGGATCACGGTGTAGTGGAGGAGGGCGTGAGTCCGTTCCCGCAGGAAGTGACCGGGCAGATGGTGGCGAATTTTCGAGCCGGCGGAGCCGCCATCACCGTGTTGTGCCGGCAATATGGGATCGAACCAGTCATCGTCGACATGGGAGTCGGCAAACCGACGCGCAACTTCGCGCGCGAGCCGGCAATGTCGCGAGCGGAGGCCCAAAGGGCCATGGAAACGGGCGTCGCGCATGCGGAAGACGGCGATCTCCTTGGCGCGGGCGAAATGGGTATCGGAAATTCCACGGCCGCCGCAGCGTTGATGTGCGCGTTTACAGGCGCGGACCCTCGGGATGCGGCTGGGCGAGGTACGGGACTTGATCAGGCAGGCGTTGCTCGCAAGGCGGACGTCATCGCGAGGGCGCTGGCGCTTCATCGCCCCGATCCCGCGGACGGGATAGGCGTGCTGGCAGCGTTCGGCGGCTTCGAGATCGCGGCCATCGTCGGTCTGATTCTGGGTGCTGCTCAAAAACGCCGCATCGTAGTGTTGGACGGATTTATCTCCTGCTCCGCGGCGCTGGTAGTCCGCGCGATGGAACCCTCGGCGCTCGATTGTGTCGTCTACTCGCACTGCTCGGCCGAGCGCGGGCATCGCGGGATGCTCGAGGCGCTGGGCGCGCGGCCACTGATGAACCTCGACATGCGGCTCGGCGAAGGATCCGGCGCGGCGATCGGCATCAGCCTGGTGGAATCCGCAGTCCGCCTATATCGAGAAATGGCGACTTTCGAAAGCGCCGGCGTGTCAGGTGGCAGCCGGCCTCAGGCCGGCCCTACTTCTGAAGTGCCGCTACCAGACTCCCGGACTGGCGTAGCACCGTAAGCCGCGCGACCTCTAGCGCGTGCTGGGTGTCGTAATAGGCGATCCACTTTTCCTGCTCGGCGGCGCGCGAAGCCTCCACTTGCGCCATGGTCACCTGCCCTTCGTCATACCGCGTGAGGTCGAGCGAAAGCTGCTCGCGCGCCAGATCCAGGTCGGCCCGCGCGAGTTTTTGCGCCGTTTCCGTGCGCCGCATGTCGCGATACGCGCGCTGCAGATCGGCGGTGATGCGGCTGCGTGTCTGCCCGATCTGAGCCCGGATCTTGTCGATGTCCACTTGCGCCTGGACGATGTAGGCCGCGCCGCTGCGTCCGGTGAGAATCGGAATCTCGAAAGAGACACCCAGCTCGAAATTGTTGCGCTGGAATCGCGGGAAGAACTTGTCGTAGTTGTTGAACCGTGAAAGCAGCGAGTACTGAGTGATCAAATTGGCCTTGGGAAGGCGCTCTGCTTTGTAGCTCTTGATCTCCAGATTCTTGCCTTGCAGGTTGGATTCCAGCCGTTTGATCTCGCGGCTACTATCGAGAGCCTGCTGGATGGCGGCCTCTTCCGAATCGATCTGGCTAGTCACGCGGCGATCCTCCTGCGCCGGTTGCACCCGGTCTCCGGGATTGAAGCCCAGCACTTGAGCGAGGGAAGTTTCGGTGTCGGCGATGCTGTCGGCGAGCTCCGCCTGGCGCTGCTGGGCCTGCAGCACCCTGAGATCGGCTCGGCTGGATTCGATGGAAAGCTCGCGGCCCTCATTCACGCGAACGGCGGTCAATTCGCGGACACGCGTGAGACTTTGCAATTGCTGCTCCACCGCAGTCAGGCTGCGAGAGGCCCGGTCGGCGTCGAAAAACAGCGACGCCACTCGATAAGCGACCTCATCCTGGCGTAAGCCAAGATCGAATTCCGTGCCGCGAACCGTTTCGTTGGCCTGGGCCGCCCGTAAGCTCTGCGGACGGTCGAAGATCGCCATCTGCGTTTTGGCCTGGACCAGGGCCGGCGCGTTGCCGTCGATGCTCATCGGAAATCCGTTGGTGTAAGCGGCGCCGCTGCCGGCGAACACCTTGGGAACGAACGCATCCTTCTCGATGGTGACTTGCGCGCGGGCACGCTGCTGATCGAGGCGCGCGAGAACCACGTCGGGATTCTGCTTCAGCGCGATATCCAGGGCGTCGCGCAAAGTTAGCGTGCGGATTTCGGCGGCTGCACACAGAGCGGACAGAAAGAAGACGGCAAGGGCTTTCATACCGCCCAGTGTAGCGGGACTAACGACTACTTGTTCGGTTGTTCCACCATGCGGCGGACGCGGTCGAGCTCCTTGCGCAGCTTGCGCTCGCGCAGCGTGATGAGGATCACGTAGATGAACATAATCAACCACGCGGCGCCGAGGCCCAGGAGCATGTATTGGACGTTGCGATTCACTCTTTTCTCCAGATCACTGAGCGTGTGCCATCCTGCGAAGAGTATCAATTTCACGGGCGAACGATTCCTGGCGCATCCGCACCATCACCAGGATGGTGGAAAAGCACGCCAGCGCCAGCAGGTTCCACCAGATAGGAGCTTCCATGCCCTGAGCCATGCCACCACCGTTGCGAATGGAAAGCACGGGCTGAGGATGCTGTGTATTCCACCACTCGATGGATTTGTAGGAAATGTAGGCGTTGACGCTGCCGAGGACACTGACCACCGCCGCAAAGCGCGCGCGCTGGTTGGGTTCGTCCACGGCGCGGCGCAGCATCAGATAGCCGCCGAAGATGAGCCAGCAGACCAGCCAGGAGGTGAGGCGCACGTCCCAGGCCCACCAGACTCCCCAAATGATCCGCGCCCAGATGCTGCCGGTGGCCAAGCCGATGGAAGCGAACACCAGCGCGACTTCGGTGACGCTGGCCGCCAGCGCGTCATAGCGCAGGTCCTTGGTAACCAGGTAGCCGATACTGAGGAACATCCCCAGGCCGAAGCCCAGCATGCCCAGGATATTCGCCGGGACATGGAAATAGATGATCCGGTAGATAGCGCCCTGATTCAGTTCATCGGGGAGCGCGGTGAAAATCGTATTCATGTTCCACGCCAGAAGTGCTCCGGCGAAAAGCGCCAATCCGACAATGATCTTTTCCCGCATGTTTGTTCATCCTACTAGAACGGTATCCACAAAAACTACGGCCAGCAACGTAAAGATGATATCGAAGGCTGCCAGCAGGCGTATTCCCAGGCCGGGAGGACTTCCCGCCAGCACGTTGGTGGTGACGGTGATCGCCGCGATCAGCGCCGGAATCATCATTGGATAGACGAGCGTCGGCAGCATTAGTTCCCGCAAACGAAGGTTCACGGTGAGCGCGCTGAACAGCGTTCCGATGATGGTGAGCGCCCAGGTACCCATCACCAGCACCAGGAGCATGGGTCCCACCTGTGCCGCGCCCCACTGCAAGTTGTAAAACAGCACAAACACCGGCAGGCTGACCAGCTCCACCGCGAACAGCAGCGCGAAGTTCGCCAGCGACTTGCCCACGAACAATGCGGCGGAGGAAACGGGCGAGGCGATCAACGCGTCCAGGCAATCGTTTTGCATTTCGCGGGCGAAACTTCGGTTCAGCACCAGCGCGCCGGCGAAGGCGTAGGTCATCCACAGCAGGCCGCCCGAGAATTCGCGCACCTGTTCGGAGGACGGGTCGAAGGAGAAGCTGAACAATAGCAGGATCACCACGGAGAAGGCGATGGACGCGTTCCAGGCATCCTTGGTGCGCAGTTCGGAGTGCAGGTCCTTGGCGGCGATGGTCCACACCTGACGGAGGAACACTATTCGTCCCCCGCGGCGCACGCACTGGTGCGTGCCGTATCGACACTCGTGTCGATACCTCTCCGTGCGGCGCAACAGGCGTCGAGAAGAGTCTCGACGCGGCACGCACGAGTGCGTGCGCCACCACCGTCAGTTGTCGCCATAGGTCCTGTACAACCATCCCGTATCCTCGAGCATCTGCGGCGTGCGCTCGCCTGTATGCACGATCTGGCCGCGCTGCAGCAGCGCGACGTGCGACGCCAGCTCCAGGGCCTCGCGCAGCTGGTGCGTGGACATGACGATCGTCCGCCCGCGATCGCGCATGCTTTGGATCATCGACTGGAGTACCGCGATCGCCCGGTCATCCAGCGCCGTGAACGGTTCATCCAGCAAGAGGACTTCGGGATCGTGCAAGAAAGCCCGGCCGACGGCCAGGCGCTGGCGCATGCCGCGGGAAAACTCGCGGGCCAGGCCATCGCGGACGCGCGCGAGACCCACTCGCTCCAGCATTTCGTCCGCGCGCTTGCGGGTGTCGGGTAATCCGTACAGCCGCCCGAACAGCGTCAAATTCTCGATTGCCGAAAGCTCTTCATACAGAGCGATTCCATGCCCGAGCACTCCGATACGCTGCCGTGTCGCCTGATCGCGGGCATCAGCGCCTTGAATCTTGACCGACCCGCGCGAAGGCCGGGAAAGTCCGGCAATGATCCGCAAGAGAGTGGTCTTGCCGGCCCCATTGCGGCCAAGCAGCGCCATGGTGGACCCGGGCGCGATGTTCAAACCCACCGAGCGGAGGGCAGGGAAGTCGCCGTAATATTTCCAGACGTCAGTGATCTCTAACGCGTTCACGCCGCGCCCTTGCGGAAGAGAAGTGTGCCGCCCAGCGCCAGAATTCCGAACGTGAGGCCCAGTACCCAGTACATCGTCCGCACACCTAAGAGCTCCTGATCGTAGATCCTCGCCAGGATTTCCGTGGTCTTGGGCTGGCCCGTGTCTTCTTCGGGCGCGTTGCTCTGCTGCCGGTCGCGGATCGACCCGGTGCCGTCGATCTTGACGTCGAAGGAAGTCCCCATCACTTCATACAGCCGGGCTTGCACGTCCTGTGCGACGCCGGCTTCCTTAATGCCTTCGCCCGTAAGGTGAACGGAGACCGGAGTGACCACCATGGTGGGGCGATCGCCCTGGACGACCTTGGTCGAGAAGCTGTCCGATGCCGGCAGCGTGTAGTGCATGTCGAAACGTGTCTCGCCGGGCCGCGCCGGATAGTCGATCTTGAACGAGCCGGGCTTGGCGGCTTTCACAGCTTGCCGCTGGATCGTCATCTGCGTGGGCGGCGTCACGCTCACCTGCACCGTGTCGCCGGCGCCCTTGGGCGGATAGAACAGGGCCGTGCCGTTGGAGGAATCCTGAAACGTGACGGTGGATTCGTTGCGGATCAGAAACGTTTCGCTGATTTCGAGCGAGGTCGGACTCGGCTCAATCATGATCAGATGCGCCATCTGATACCCTTGCGGCTGCTTCGCGGCGGCTTCGAATATCTGGAACTGGATTCCCGTAGTCGGACGTCCGGGCGGCTGAACCTGGGTGTATTGGACGCCCTTGTAGTCAGCCTGCAGCAGCGCGGGCGGCGGCGGAAGATCGTGGTCGATGCTGAACTTGCCGTTCGCATCCGAAATGCTCGTGGCGATGGCCTGCATCCCGCCTGCGCCAGGCTGGACCAGCGAGACTTTGACGGAAGGCTCCGGCTTGCCGGTGGTTCCGTTGATTACGGTGCCTTCGATGGCTCCGAACAGACAGGAGACAGGAGTCAGGAGACAGAATGCTGCTATGCGGAACCTCATGACATCTCCTTGCCGCACTCGCCGCAGAACTTCAAAGGTTGGGGAAAAGTCGCACTGCAATGCGGGCAGACGGTTCCAGGCGTAACTTTAGGAGTCTCCACCTTCACTGGTGTCGGCGGAGCACCGGAACTCACCTTTTCGATCTCCGCCAGCACTCCCGCCAGTTCCTTCTGCAACCCGACCTTGGTCTGCTGATAATCCGCGTCGGAGAGTTTGCCGACGCGATATTCGAATTGCAGATCGCGCAGGTTCTCATAGATCGCGGCGCGGCGCTCATCCAGGTGACGGGTAGGGGAGAGCGGCTCGGGAGCCGGCATGTCCTTATCGCGAATGGAAAATGTGAACAGCACGGTGACCGCGATGAGTAGGATGGCAGCGGCGAGCAGCATTATCTTGTCGGATGCCTCAGGCTGGCGCTCTTCCAATACTCGGGCAAATTCGGCTTGGTATCCACCAGAATTTCCAAAGCGGCGCGCCGGTCACCGCTTTCGTCCGCGGCCAGGACATCGAAAACCCGCTTGAGTATCTGCTCCCGTATGGGATCGGGAAGCGCGTCGAAAGACTCGGAGTAAATCATGTAGCTGACAGGATACCGGAACAGGCGCCGCTGAAGATCGAAATCGCGCAGGGATCGGCCCTGGCGGTCGCGCGGTCCTCGCTGGGGGAAGGTTTTTGTGAATGTCGATACGCCCGCTACAGGTTCGCGCAGGGGAGCTTCGTCGATGAAGAGCATATAATTCACCAGTTCTTCGATGGCTGCGGTCATCCCCGCATCGGACTTGACGTTGGGCTTAACACTTTGCGCGCGAGTTCTCGCGGCAATACTGGTGATCAGATTGGTCATCTGAGTCTGATGCTCCAGTGTCATCAGCGCCACGATGTCACTGGTCGAAGTTAAATACTGGCTCACATCGATCTTGTCCGTTAGCGTGCGGCGATTCTGCGTGCCCGCCTCGTCCATTTCGAGCGGATGGCTCGAATCAATCGCCACCGTGTTGCCCATATGGTGTTGTGACCCATGAGTCCCCGTCACGTACCATCCGCCCCAGCGGCTTTCAAAAGGGGATCGATCATCCGTGGTGTTGAAAAGGGATTTCGCTCCCAGATAAATGGGGGCTCCATCCGGCCCGGGATACACTGTCGCAACCATCAACCCGGGAGCAAAAGTGCTGACGGAGTTGTGGCACATAGTGCATTCCTCAACTTTGCTCTTGAATCGCGGCTCGGCGGATTCCTGCACGTCGAGGGTGTGAAACACAACTCCGCGGACGGGGTCTAGAGACGCCAGTTCCAGGAGTTTGCCGCCGGGGACCGATCCTACGGAGACGGTGTCGTTGAAGTAAATCGCACGCGGATTTCGCGGCGAAATGTGGTCCTGCTGGAGACTGGTCTTGGAAAAAACCAGCACTTGCGAGTCGACGTTGATATCCAATTCTCGGAGGAGGTTGGGCAGATATCCTCCACTCCCGGGATGAAAATGCAAAGCCGCTTCCCCGCGTTCGAGCCGCGTCTCCAGTCGGCTGACGGGATCCTTACGCGCCGGTTGCGCCACACCTTGCGCCACACTTGGAGCGGCTCCCAGAGCGGCCAACCATGTGGCTGCGCACACTCCGGAAATGAACTCGCTGCGGAACGGCATACTAGTCCAGCTTGCCCTTTATTCCAGCCCGATCCTAATCAAGCTTGGACAGATCTTTTTCGATTTGATCATGATAACGCGAGAGCGCGGCATCGTCTCCGGCGGGAACTGCCGGTGCGGGGCGAACGTGGCGGTAATACCGGATCGCCAATAACACTACGCCCAGCCCTAGGGCGAGCGCGAGATAGGGGGCCGCGTTTCCGAACGGGCCAGGCGAAACCGCCAGAACGCTGGCGCCGTTTTCGGCGACAAACTGGTCCAGGACCTGCTGGTCCGATTTGCCTTCCTTCTTCATGTTCGCGATGCGAATCTTGGCGGCCTTACACACCGGGCAGATTCCCGTGGGCGGCATTACGCAGTCCATGCGCAGATGGCATCCGCAATTGCAGTTGAGCATGCCGGCGATGTGATTCACCGCCGGACTTTCGTATTCGGTGGCGCTCTGGGCCAGGCACAGGGCCGTGGCCAGGAGCACCAGTAGACTAGCTTTCGTTTTCATTCGTTCCGACTTGCGCGGGCTTGCCTGCGTGCTTGCTGGTCATGCCCACGACTTCCGTTCTCGGGAACACCAGCTTGGTCTTGCTCGGGATCAGGCAGATGATGGTGCCGAACAGCACCACCCAGTAGCCGATCCACACCCAGCTCACCAGCGGATTCACGTACACCTGCAGGATGACGTTGCTGTTGTTGGTTCCGGGCCCGGCGTAGTTGATATAGAGGTCTTCGTTCAGGCGGCGGCGCAGAGCGATTTCATGCGTCGGCGTCTGGGATGCGAAGTAGAAGCGCTGCTCCGGCATCATCATGGGGAGCTCTTCGCCGTACTTGGTCACCGCGATCTTAGGCCGGCCCCAGCTGTAGTTCTCGTTCTCGCCCTCTTCGAATCCGACGACCTTAAGCGTATATGCGCCCAGGGTCATCGATCCGCCCTGCGGCAGTTCCACGGTGGTGTCCTGATTGAAAGCCGCCCCCGTGAATCCCACGAACAGGATCACGATGCCGACGTGCACCAGATACCCGCCGTACCGGCGTGTGTTGCGATGCGTCAGCTCGAACATCGAGACCAGCAGGTTCTTTCCGCTCTTGCCGCTGATCGCTCTCGCGCCCTTGAAGAACTCGATCGCGACGGTAATCAGCACGAACGCGCACAGCCCGAAGGACATCAGCGCGTAGAAGCTGCGGATCCCGGCCGCGAACAAGGCCGCGGACACGAACAAGCCCGAGAGGGCCGGCCACATAAACGCCCGCTTCAGGCTTTCGAACGAGCTGCGGCGCCAGGCGATCAGCGGACCGACTCCGGTGAGCAGCAGCAGGAACATGCCGATGGGAATGTTCACGCGATTGAAGAACGGCTTATCGACGCTGATCTTCTCGCCCATGATGGCTTCGGTGATCACCGGGAACAGAGTGCCCCAGAGCACCGCGAAGCAACCCGCGAGCAGAATCAGGTTATTGAACATGAAGCTCGATTCGCGGGAGAGAACGCTCTCCATCTGCGATTCGCTCTTGAGGTATTCCAGGCGGCTGAGGATCAGGTACACCGTCAAAGTGATGCCGATTGCCAGGAAGCCGACGAAATACTTCCCGATGGGGCCTTCCGAGAATGCGTGTACCGACTGGACCACGCCACTACGGGTAAGGAATGTTCCGAAGATGCACAGGAAGAAGGTGGAGGAAACCAGCACCATGTTCCAGACCTTCATCATGCCCTTCTTTTCCTGCATCATGACTGAATGTAAGAAGGCAGTCGCTGTAATCCAAGGTAGTAGCGAAGCGTTCTCCACTGGATCCCATCCCCAGTAGCCGCCCCATCCGAGTACCGCGTATGCCCAGCCCATACCGAGCAGAACGCCGGTGGTCTGGAACATCCAGGTGACCAGCGTCCATCGGCGGGTGGTCTTGATCCACTCATCTCCGGGCTGCTTGGTGGCCAGTGACGCGATCGCAAACGCAAACGGCGCGATGAATCCGACGTAGCCCAGATACAGCATGGGCGGATGGATCACCATGGTCCAGTATTGGAGCAGCGGATTCAATCCCTGGCCGTCGCCGATATCGACGATGCCGCGGCCGGCGGCGATCATCTTGAAGGGACTCGCCACGAATCCGTTCAGGATCAGGAAGAAGGTCTGGGTGAACATCAGCACCCCGACCACGTACGGCATCATGTCGCGGAACTTGCGGCGGTTTTGGAAGACGATGATCGCGCTGTAGGTCGCCAGCAGCCAGGACCACAACAGCAGCGAGCCTTCCTGGCCGCCCCACCAGGCCGCCACCTTGTACTGCAGCTCCATGGTGTGATTGCTGGTGGCCCACACATAGGCCATCCGGTAATCGCCCTTGATCAGCGAGTAGAGGAGAATCCCGACCGCCGAGGTCAGCAGGGCCCACACCGAGTAGACCGCGCGCTGCGCGCTCAGAGCCAGGAACGGACGCTTCGCCCATTTCCCCACCAGCGATCCGATGATCGCGTACACGGCGAAACAGAACGCGAGGAGAATCGCCAACGCGCCGATATTTTCCATAGTTTAGATTCCGAAGAAAAGTTTAACCGCGAGTGAGCGGAGCCACCGGCTTGGCTTCATACTTCGAAGCGCACTTCGCCTGGAGCTTGGTGGCGTGAAACACGTTATCGGAGCCGAGCTTGCCATCGACCAGAGCCTGGCACGGTGCGTTGTCCTTGAACGTATCGGGCAGCGGATCGATTCCGCTGTAGACAACGTTCAGGCGGTTCTTCACGCCGTCTTTTTCCTGGACCAGGACGAAATGCACGTCACGCCCCTCGCGGCTGATCGAGTTGAGCTCGACGTCCCCGCCCACGCGCAGGCGCTTGTCGACCTTTTCGCTGGGCGCGAGTTTATTCAGCTCGGCGATTTCCTTGTAGTAGCTGGCGGTCTGGCTGATGCCTCCGGCCGCGAGCCATCCCAGGGTGCCCAGAATCACGACGATAATCAGGCCAAACTTGATGTTCTTATGCATCGGAAATCCCTCGCCCAGTACGTACTTCGATCGATACCAGTATACCGCTTAACGTCATCAGTTCACGCTCGTCCGGGGAGCTCCCGCGCTATGGCACAGGAGGCATCCCACCTTGGCATCGGCCGAAGCAATAGTGTACATCTGGCCACGCATGGTCCAGGACTGGAAGCTGGACCCGTGGTAGGAACCGCTCTTTACGAACTGATGCCGCCCATCGCCGTCCATGGGGATCTTGGATACCACCAGCGACACGTCCGCATCGCCCACCCGATAGGCGATCTCCGCCGTCGGGACGCCGGCACGATTTACATGGGCTCCGATCATGCGGACCGCCGGGGAAGTGTGACCCGGCATGGGAACATCGAGACCGGTTCCGGATTTAACCCAGGTTCGGACCTCGGTCAGGTTTTCCGAGCGAAATTCCAATTGCTCCGGCGTGCGGCTCAACGCTCGGACAGCGCGTTCCTCACCGCTGAGGTCGCGATTCTGCCAGACCGTGATTCCCGCGACGACCGCTACGGTTGCCAGCGCGGCTGCGGCCCACTGCCACGTCATTCCACGGCTAGGCCGCAACTGATGAACTGTCTGGGCGCCGTGCACGCGGTCCCAGAGCTCGTCGGGCGCCTTGACCGGGCCAAGATGCCGGCTCAGTTCGGGCTCGTTCCAGTCGTTCTTCATTGCCGTCTTACCTTTCCTGCTCTACCGTTCCCTGTCCCTGTCTTACCTTTCGAAGATTCGATAGCCGCCGCTCCAGCGCCTTGTGGGCGCGGTTCAGACGCGACGCTACGGTGCCTCTGCGGCAACCCAACGCGTCCGCGATTTCTTCATACGAGAGGCCTTCGGTATAACGCATCACCACTACGATCCGCTGTTCTTCGGGCAACTGGGCCACTACCTGCTGGACACGTTCCTCCTGCTCTTCCCGGAGCAGGTCATGCAAAGTGCTTTCCCGGGGCGCACGGAACACGTCGAGCGCGTCGTCCAACAAGGGCAAAAACCGCCGCCGCTTGCGGTGATAATCCAGGCAAGCGTTCACCACCAGCCGGTACAGCCAGGATTCGAAGCTCGCATCCCCCCGGAACTGCTGGATGCTCGATAGAAGCTTCAGGAACGTATCCTGGGCGATATCCATCGCGGCCGCCGAATCCCCCGCATAACGAAGCGCGATGGAGTAGACCCGATCCTTATGAGTTTCAAAGAGCACACGAAAGGCATCCTCGTCACCACGTTGACAGGCCTGTATCACATCAAGGTGATTCACGTCGCGGTGACCCAAGTCCAGGACCATGCCTAAATCACTTGGTATGACGCCGGAGGCCGGAGGTTTCTTCCCTTGTTTTTCGTTGGGAGGCATGGGAGGCCACGCTACACCTCCACTCTACACCCCTTGGACTTTACTGCTTTGGTTCGTGGCACTTAACGCAGTGGCTGTCAGCGGCGAAGGAAGTTCCCCCCACCCGATGGCAGCTTGCGCAGGCGGTTCCTTCGGCCTCGGCCGCCCGGTGCAGGGCTTTTCCGTAGTTGATGGGAGCCCGGGACTGCGGAAAGATTTTGGTGTGGCAGACGGTGCAATCGCCATTCACCCGCTCATAGTGCAGCTTATGGGTGAACGTGGACTTGCCGTACTTGTTGTCGAAAACGATGGTTTCCGGCGGCGGGATGTCGGTCCGGAGTGGTGCGGTTTCGACGGGCACCGCCTTCGGGGCCGGAGCCGGCGGCGTGGTTGGCGCGGTGAGCATGAACCAGACGGTAGCGATCAAGCCCCCGACCAGAACTACACCGAGAATAATCTGCAGGGCGCGCATCTATACAGTTTATGCACAAGTCAGTGTATGCCACCACTCTAAGGTGATGGCGGGTTTGGGGCCGCCGGAAGGCGTATCGCGGGCTGGCCGGTAGGGATGGTACCTTGGAATTACCCCATGTTGAAAGCCAAAGTAGACGCTCCTGACGACCTCAATCCCCAGGAGACTTCCGAGTGGGTGGAAGCCCTCGACGAGATGATCGACGAGGCAGGGCCTGACCGGGCCAGCTACCTGCTTGAGCGGTTGATGGAACGCGCCGCAAACCTCGGCGTCCAAGTTCCCCTGCGTTGGAATACTCCGTATATCAACACCATTCCGCCCGAGGAAGAAGTCGCCTATCCGGGCGACCGCGCCATCGAGCGCCGCATCAAGAGCCTGATCCGCTGGAACGCCACCGCCATGGTGGTTCGCGCCAATAAATACGACGCCAACATCGGCGGGCACCTGGCGACCTATGCGTCTTTGGCGACCATGCTCGAGGTCGGGTACAACCACTTCTTCCGGGGCTCGTATCCGGGTCCTGACGGGACCAAATTGCCGGGCGATTTCGTGTACTTCCAGGGGCACGCTTCCCCGGGAGTCTACGGGCGCGCGTATCTCGAAGGCCGATTGAGCGAGAAGCACCTCGAAAACTTCCGCCATGAGCTGCGGGATCATCCCGGGCTGTCCTCGTATCCGCACCCCTGGCTGATGCCGAACTTCTGGCAGTTTCCGACCGTGTCGATGGGACTCGGCCCGATCGCGGCCATCTATCAGGCTCGCTTCATGCGGTATCTGGAGAATCGTGGCGTCATCCCTCAAACCGGCCGCAAAGTTTGGGCGTTCCTGGGCGACGGTGAAACCGACGAGCCTGAATCGCTGGGAGCCATCACGTTGGGTGCGCGCGAGAGGCTCGACAATCTGATCTTCGTGGTGAACTGCAACTTGCAGCGCCTGGATGGTCCGGTGCGCGGCAACGGGCATATCATTCAGGAGCTGGAAGCCGCGTTCCTGGGCGCCGGTTGGAACGTCATCAAGGTGGTCTGGGGCTCGGGCTGGGATGAGCTGCTGGCCCGCGATTCGAGCGGACTGCTGATCAAGCGCATGCATGAGTGCGTCGACGGCGAATATCAGAGCTTCCGCGCGCATGACGGCGCGTACGTTAGAAAGGAATTTTTCGGCAAGTATCCGGAGCTGCTCAAGTTGGTGGAGCACATGAGCGATGACGAAGTCTGGGGTCTTCGCCGCGGAGGTCTCGACCCGATAAAAGTATTCAACGCCTACCGGCGCGCCATGATGACCCAGGGCCAGCCCACGGTGATCCTGTCCAAGACGGTCAAGGGCTATGGGCTCGGCGAAGTCGCCGAAGGCAGGATGACGGCGCACCAGCAGAAAAAGCTCAGCGGCGCCGACTTGATGAAGATTCGGGACCGCTTCGATCTGCCTCTCACCGACGAGAACTGCGAGCACATTGATTTTCACCGTCCGGCGGAGGACTCTCCGGAGATGAAGTATCTGCGGGGACGAATCGAAGCCCAGGGCGGATACCTGCCCGAGCGCAAGGTCAAGCCGATCGAGATCAAGGCTCCGCCGCTCGAGATTTTCAGCGATGCCTTGGGCGGCTCGCGCGACCGCGAGGCCTCTACTACCGCTGCCTTCGTCAGCATCCTGAAAGCGCTATTCAAGACCGAGATCGGCAAGCTGGTGGTGCCGATTGTTCCCGATGAAGCCCGGACTTTCGGAATGGAGTCGCTGTTCCGGGAGCGCGGCATTTATGCGAGCCAGGGCCAGAAGTATAAACCGGTCGACTCGAACGTCCTGCTGTATTACAAGGAAGCCCAGGACGGGCAGATTCTGGAAGAAGGCATCACCGAAGCCGGGTCAATGGCTTCGTGTATCGCCGCGGGCACCGCGTACGCGAATTATGGCGTGCCGATGATCCCGTTCTTCATCTACTATTCGATGTTCGGATTCCAGCGCGTGGGCGACCTGATCTGGGCGTTCGCCGATTCGCGCGGCAAGGGATTCCTGATGGGCGGCACGGCCGGGCGCACGACGCTGCTGGGCGAGGGACTGCAGCACCAGGACGGCCACAGTCCAGTGCATGCCAGCACCGTGCCCACGTGCATCACGTACGATCCGGCGTATGCGTATGAGCTGGCGGTGATCGTGCAGGACGGCATCCGCCGCATGTATCAGGAAATGGAAGATCACTTCTACTACCTGACCGTCTATAACGAGAACTACGTCCAGCCTCCGATGCCGGAGCGCGAAGGCATTCGCGAAGGCATTCTGAAGGGGCTGTACAAGTACAAGCCTGCGGCGAACGGTCCGGCTGTCGCTCAGTTGTTCGGCAGCGGTCCCATGTTGAATGAGGCGCTGAAAGCCCAGCAGATTCTGGCCGAGCGCTATCAGGTGGCGACGGATGTCTGGTCGGTGACCAGCTACAACGAACTGCGCCGCGACGCTCTCGAGACCGAGCGCTGGAATCGGTTGCATCCGGCGGAGTCTCGCAAGACGCCGTACATCGTAACGGCGCTCGAAGGGTCGAACGGTCCGGTCATCGCATCGTCGGATTACATGAAGATCATCCCGGATCAGCTCGCTCAGTGGTTGCCGGGCCGGCTGCATTCGCTCGGGACGGACGGGTTCGGGCGCAGCGAGAATCGCGAGCATCTGCGGGCGTTCTTCGAGATCTCGGCCGAGGCGATCGTCCAGGCTACGTTGTCGGCGCTGGCTCGCGAGGGTAAGATCGACGCGCAGAAGGCCGCTGCGGCGGTTGCTGAATTGGGTTTCGATCCAGAGCGGAAAGATCCGGCTAGAACGTAGCCGCTAACAATCCTAGCCGCAAATGAACGCGAATGAACGCAATACTAACGAGGCGCGTTCGCTTCTGGCGTTCGGTTTCGGCCTTAACTCGCGCGAGACGTGCGAGGATCTCCTGCTTCTCGGACGTTAGGATATCCACCTTTTCGTAGTCGTACCTGTGGAGGGTCATGAATCGGTCTTCCAGATAGTAGGTCGGGTCATCCGCAATCGAAGCGCGCTTCATGACATACGCAGAGATTACGTATCGGTGCTCGCCGTAGTGGCCCTCGTCGGAGCCCCAGATGAAATCGGCCGTCAGAAAAATCGGTGCATCGGAGATCGCGGAATCATTCCACATTACGTGCTGGCTTTGATTTGAGACTGATCCGTCGGCTATTAATAGGTCCTGCAAGTTCTCTCCGGTTCCAGGGCGAAGGAGAGCAAAATGAATCCCCCAGCCACTGACTCCAGGGCTCTCCGCTGAGAAGAGGAGTGCGGGCATGTCTTTCGTCAGCTGGACCAGCTCTACTGTGGGACTGTTCCCAAACATTTCAGGAGCGGTATAACACTGGCGTTTCGGCGGCGCTTCAATGCAGACTGACGCGGGACCTTTCGGGAAAAACCCATCGGCATCAGCCTTCTCCGGTTCAGTGATGGTGACTTCGCGGCCCATGAACTTGGGCAGGTCTTTGCGCGGGACTGCTTGCGCGCCCGCGTATGCGGCCAAGAACACCAAGAGCGTTGGAATTGACAGCTTCACTGATGCCCCTATTATCTTCCCCCGCCGTGACCGGCGGGGCTGGTGGGGCGTCGTTACGATCCAGCCTCGTCTGTAAGGACGGGGCTCTGTTACTCGTAACGTAAGGCTTCGGTCGGATTCAACCTCGCTGCCCGATTGGCGGGCAGCAGGCCGAACACCAGCCCGACCAGCATCGATACGACCAGGGCCACCACGATCGAAACCCATGAAATGGGGATTGAGACGTCGTCGACGTAGTGGTTCACGGCCAGCGGCACCGCGACGCCCAGCGCCACTCCCGCCAAGCCGCCAGCCAGGCTGATTATTACGGCTTCGGAAAGAAACTGCTCCAGCACATCGCGACGCGCGGCGCCTACGGCCATGCGCAGGCCGATTTCGCGCGTCCGCTCGGTCACCGTCACCAGCATGATGTTCATGATGCCAATGCCCGAGATGATCAGAGCAATCGCGCTGACCAGGATGAGCACCACAGTCATGATCTTGGCGATATTCTTCGCGGCGTTCAGGATTTCCGAGAGATTCTCGACTTTGTAGCGGGCGCCGGCGCGGTGGCGGCCCTCGATCACGGTCCGGACAAGCTGCGTTATGGTGTCCACATCGGCGGTAGAGTGTGCCTGCACATATAGGGGATCGATGCGTTCGAGCGGCGCGAAGTATTTCAGAACCGTGATCGGAATCATCACGTTTTCGCCGGTGATTTCCGACTGCCCGAAGCTGGTGGTGCGTTCCTTAAAAGTGCCGATCACGTCGAACTGCAGGCCGTGGAGCTTTACGGTTTGTCCGATGGCCTGAGACTGGCCAAGAAACAGGCGCTTCGCCAGACGCTCGGTGAGCATGGCGACGTGATTGCGGCTCTCGATGTCGCCGGCATCTACAAATCGTCCGGCCAGCAAGGCCAGATTGCGCACCTGGGGATAGTACTGGTCGGCGCCGATGATGGAGACGTCTTCCTCGCGCCCCTCGATCTGCATCCGGTCGAAATTATTCATGACACCGGTGGCGGCCACAATGCGCGAACCAAGCTGATCGCGCACGGCCTGGACATCGGCGATCTTAAGGTAATCGGCATCGGCTACCGCCATGGCGGGATTATTCCCGCCGTCGAATTGCGCATAGATCATGTTGGATCCGATGGCCTGGATCTGATCCAGCACGTAATCGCGGCTGGTGAGGGAAATGGTGACGACCAGGATGACCGACGCATTGCCGATCACGAGCCCGAGGGCAGTCAGGAAGGCGCGAAATTTGTTCGCCTTTAGCGCCTCGATACTGGATCGGAGCACCTCAGCGGACGACATCAGTTCCCCGTTTGGCTGAGCAGTGTGCGGGCTTCCTGGCGCGGCGGATCGTCGGGCGTCAGCGGGCTGGCCAGGTAGCGCTCCAGCAACTCGTGGGCGTCCTTAAGATTGCGCTTCTGCTGAATGTAGGTCTCGGCGCGGGCGAACAGCAGTTCCGGGCTTTTGGGCGCGATGCGGGCGGCTTCCGCGAATTGCTCATCGCTCTCTTTGACCCTTCCGCGGTCGGCGAGGAATCTCGCCAAGTCGACCAAACGTCCGATCTGGCGCGGAGCCAGGGCAACCGCGCTTCTCAACTGCTGCTCGGCGGCATCGTAGCGTTTCTGCTTGCGCTCCAATTGCGCCAAGGCGTGGTGTCCGGCCGGCGTGTCGAGAGTCGCGATGCGCTTGGCCAGACTCTCGGCTTTATCGAGACCGCCGCCCAGGAAGCCGGGAGCTTCCAGATAATATTCGAAGAGATTGGCGGCCGCCTCGCGATTGTTGGGGTCGAGTTCGACGGCTTGCTCGAAATACTGGCGCGCCTTTTTCGCATTTCCTGGCGCTGTCAGCATGCTGCCGGTTTCGGCGCGGCGTCCATAGACGTTGCCGAGAAGACGATGCAACTCGGAGCTGCGGGGCGCTAGCGCGAGGGCCTTCTCAAACGCATCGCCTGCTTGTTTGTAATCGCCTTGCATGAAGCGGCACTGGCCAATGAGCTGGAGCGTATCCACGTCCTTATTCGGGACCTGGTTCAGTACCGCGAGCGCTTGAGCGTACTCGGTGCGCTGATAAAGCTCGTGGGCGCGGTCCCATTCGGGTGTCTTGGCCGAAATGGATCCAGCCCACACCGCTAGCGCCAATAAAAATACAAGAAATCCCCGCATCACACCCTGTAGTACGTATTCTATATCAATTTGGACGCGGCGGAGCCCCAGCAGGATGCAAGTTATACCGGTACAAACAGAAAAATCCCGCCCGGAGGTCCGGACGGGATTCTTGGTAGATCAAACGAAAAGCTAGTAGTTAGCTGTTGGCCGAGAGCCGCTTTCTGCGCCGGAGCAGTCCCAGGGCCGCCAGGGCGGCGCCCGCCATACCGAAGGTCGCAGGCTCAGGAACGCCCGTGCTGCCGTCCATGCTGTAAAGCTTGAAATAGTCCGCGACACCGTTACCGCCGTAGTTGGCGGCAGTGCTGGCTCCGATCAAGACCCAATTCACCGGGCCCGCATTATTCAGAGTAAAGCTTTGGCTAATATTGGTCGTGGGCGATGTAAAGCTGCCGGTGGAAACTCCGCTGACTCCGGTGATTGCGGCCAAGCCGGTGCTAACCGAAGTGGTGTCTGTCTTGCCGATGATGTTTGTCCGGAAGTTAGTCGCAGTGCAAGTGCCCGTGCAGTTTCCAGTGAAGTAGGTCGCGTCCATGTCCTCTGTCGTGCCAAACGGACTCAGCGTCAACTGAATGCTACTGAGAGGCACGCTAAACTGCAACAGCACAAAATCAAAGTTCTGAACATTCGGGAATACACCCGTGTCCGTTTGGTTGCTAACCGCATGTTCCGGCGGGCCGCTGGTGGTGCAGCCGCCAGCATTTTCGTTGGAGTTGCAAACGCCCAATCCATACGTATACTGCCCCAACGTTGCCGTTGCTAAGGTGGTATTCGAATTACCGGTCGTCGAGAACGCGGTCGCCGTGGCGGTAAACGTACCACCGTTGAAAACGATAGAGCTTCCATTAACCGTGCCGTTGCCCGTGGCAAAAGACACAGAGGCGTGCAGGGACGGCGCCAATCCAATGCACAGCCCTAACAACAGCGTCGTGCTTAAAGCTCTCACTTTCGTATCCTCCGTCGATCTAATCATGTTTTCGTGTCTGTCTCTACTGCAATCAGTCTACCCGGTTCATGTAGGTGAAAGCAATCATTTCGTGACCCCTCCAGACGGGTATACGGTACTGGTACTATGTGGAAAAATAACGCCTTTTGAGCGAATTGCCCTCATCAAGCCATAGGGCAGACAGATGCCGGAAGAGTCGTTTGCCGCAGTGGCCCGGCCCATAGTTTTTCCACAGCTTCCCCGCTATGATATGGGTGTGTCTCAGGAAACTCTGCGTAACGAAACCGATTCGAGCCTCAAGCGGGCACCCCTGGTACCTGTATCGGCGGAGGATTTCGCGCGGGCGAAGCGCCGGATCGTGTTCAAATGGCTGGGCGCGGCACTCCTGGCGATTGTGGTGGGGATTGGTATTTACGAAAGATCCACGACTTCGCAAGATAGCCGGAAAGCGCTCAACGACGGCGCACAGATGTTGAAAGCGGGGCGTTATGCGGAGGCGGTTCAATCCTTGGATCGTGCGGTGGCGGCCGACAGCCGTCAGGCGGATGCGTATCTATTCCGAGCGCGTGCACACGCGGCCCTGGGCCACACCGAAGCCGCCATCCAGGATTTCGGCAAGGTCATCCAGCTCCAGTCTGCCACCCCGGGACCTTTTGTGGAGCGCGCCGCAATCTATTTAGCAGTCAGTAATTACCAAGCGGTTATCGCGGATTGCGGGGAGGCCATCCGCCTGGACCCGAAACTCACCTATGCGTACACTTTGCGCGGAAGGGCATTCCGAGAACTGGGTAACCTTCCAAAGTCGCTGGAGGATTTCAACCGTGCCGTGGAACTCGCACCCGGTCTGGACTCCTACTTCCAGCGTGCGACGACGTATCAGTCGATGGAGGACCACCGCAAAGCCATCGCCGATCTGGACCAGGTAGTCTCCCTTTTTCCCAGCAGTCCGATGGGGTACCTGGCTCGGGCGAAATCCCGAGAGGCGGTCGGCGACGTCTCCGGCGCCCGTAGCGACCGGGAGATCGGTCGGCGGCTGGAGGATCGAGATCCTGGCCAATGAGCTCGCGATAGGACCGTGTTCGGCTTTTTGATCATGTCGGCGCCTTGTAGTATGCTGAACATGGAATCCCCAACCAGATTGCTGGAGGCCCTTTCAACAAATGTTCACCTCGTTTCGTAAACTTTTCGCCGCCGCTCCTGTATTTTTGTTTGCCGCCGTTGGCTTCGCGCAAACCTCGAACATCCAGGGCGATGTGATGGGCACAGACGGCAAGCCGCTGCAGGGCGCACAGATCAAGCTCGACCGGACCGACATCAAACAGAGCTTTAGTGTCAAGACCGACAAAAAAGGACATTTCCTTTACGCCAACCTGCCAACCGGGGTGTATAACGTCACCCTCGTGGTGGGCGGCAAGGAAATGGGGACGATGAACAACGTGCGGCCCCGTCAGGGCGATAACCCGCCCCTCCAGTTCGATCTTGCGAAGATGGCCGAGGCGGCGGCTGCCGCTGCTGCAGCAGGTCCAGGTGCGCCAGGCCAGGCGCCACCCAAGTCGGACGCCGGGATGACCAAGGAGCAGCGCGCTGAGTACGAGAAAAAGCTGAAGGAACAGGAAGAGGCCATGGCGAAGGACAAGGCGCTTCAGGACGCCTTCAACGCCGGCATGGAAGCCAAGAACGCCAAGAACTATGCCGTGGCGGTCGAGAATTTCGAGAAGGCCAGCACGATGGCCCCGACCCAGCACGTGGTGTGGGCGCAACTGGCGGAAACTTATATCAGTCTGAGCGATACCAAAACGGGCGCCGATCAGCAGGCCGCCGTCGAGAAGGGCATTGGCGCATACGCTAAGGCCGTCGAAATCAAGGTCGACGATCCCAACTATCACAATAACTATGCGCTGGCGCTGGCCAAGGGCAAGAAGATGGAACAGGCGCAGGCCGAGCTGACCAAAGCCGCGCAACTGGATCCGCTGCAGGCGGGCAAGTATTACTACAATCTGGGCGCCGTGTACGTGAATACGCAGCAGAATGACGCCGCCGAAACGGCCTTCAATAAAGCCATCGAGCTGGATCCGACGTATGCCGACGCGTATTACCAAAAGGCCCTGGTTCTGATGAACAAGGTCACTCTGGACAAAGACGGGAAGATGCAGGCTCCTGCGGGCACCATCGAAGCGCTGCAGAAATACCTGTCGTTGAAGCCGGATGGCGCAAACGCGGAAGGCGCGAAGGCGATTCTGGAGCAGCTGGGCACCACGGTTCAGACCAGCTTTGAGCGTCCCGGCGCGAAGCAACCCGCGAAGAGCAATCAAAAGAAATCGAAGTAGCGCGCCGTCATGCGGCTGATCCTCTACGTGATCGTCGGGGTCGTTATTTTGACCCTGTTGCGATCGGTGCTGGAGGCGGTCGGCAAGGCGTTCTCGGGCGCGTCGTCCTCTGGATCCCCGCCGGCGGCGGGAGCTCCGCGCGGTCAGGCTCCGCAATCACTGAAGAAGGATCCGGTGTGCGGGACTTTCGTATCGACTGCCACGGCCATACAAAAGACCAAGGGCGGAGAGACGTACTACTTCTGCTCGGCCGAGTGCCGGGACAAGTTTTAGGTTCCTGCACGGGCTTGAAAGAGAGGGGACAGGCAGCACTGCCCGCTCGCGCTAGCGCCGATCTGGCGAAGGAAGCAGTCGAGTGCGCTCGGGGCAGTGTAGCCAGTCCCCGCCTTCGCTTTCACCTGTTGAGTCCAGCCACTCAGCGGCTGCGTGAAAACACACAGATGCCACGCATGGCGTCGATCCTTTCGTAAACGGCAAAACATCGATAAGTTGTGAATAGGCCTCCACTTATGCTCTGCGCTCGCACGGTCACGGAATGGCGTGCATCGTGCTTATATCGCACGACATGAACTTTCGTCTCAGAAGACTCGTGATATGCCTGACCGGTATCGCCTTGTTGGTTCCGGCGGGCGCGCAGAGCCAGTCAGCGCCGCAGGCCGAAGTCGCAGCGGCCAAGGCAGCCACGGCTAAAGGCCTCACGGCCGGGGAGTTTTTCAAGAATGTGACCAGCAGCACGCTCAAGGGACTCACCCCGAGCGATTTCCTGGGAGCCATGGGCGTGATGACCGCCGCCGTGGGTTATGACTGCTCCAACTGCCACCCTGGCGCGGGCACCGACAAATTCGATTGGGTGACCGACAGGATTCCGCAAAAGAAGACCGCCCGCAGGATGGTGGAGATGGTGGCCGCCATCAACAAACAGAACTTCAGCGGCGCCCAGCAGGTGACCTGTTGGACCTGCCATCACGGACTGGATCTGCCCACTACTTCGGTCGCTCTCGACAAGCTGTACGGTGAACCCAACGACGAGAAGCGGGACATTGTCGCGACGGGCCAGGGAGTGCCGCCGGCCGCGCAAATTCTCGACCAGTACATCCAGGCCATGGGCGGAGCCCAGAAATTAAGCACCCTCAAGAGTTTCATCGCCACGGGACACAGCGAAGGCTATGCCGGTTTGGGCGGCAACGCCGCGTTCCAGATTTTCGCCCAGGCTCCCGATAGCCGCGGCATGTGGATCAACTTTCCGGATCACCCGGACCGCGGGATCGGCTCCTGGACCTACGACGGAAAAGCCGGCTGGATCAGTCAGCCTCGATCCCTTCTCGGAGTGTGGGAGTTGACCGGAAGCGACTTGGCCGGCGCGAAACTCGACTCCGTGCTCGCCTTTCCGGGCCAAATCAAGACTGCCTTTCCGAACTGGCGCGTGGGCCAGGAGGATACTCTCCACGATCGCGCGGTGTACGTCGTCCAGGGCAGCGGCCCCGGCGGTTTATTGGGCACGTTCTACTTCGACAAGCAAAGCCACTTGATGCTGCGCTACGTCCGGCAAACCCCGTCGCCGGTAGGCCGCATTTCGATCCAGCAAGACTTCGACGACTATCGGGACGTGAATGGAATCAAGTTCCCGTTCAAATACTCGTTCCTGTGGCTGGACGGCCGGTTCACAGCCACGATCAGCGACATCAAAGTAAACGTCCCGGTTCAAGCGGCGAAGTTTACCAAACCCTAATTCGATCAGGAGTCCTTATTCATGGCCAGAATTCTGGGCGGCATCGCCACGTCCCATTCACCGACAATAGGCTTCGCGCTGGACCGGCAAAAGCAGGACGATCCGGCGTGGGCGCCGATTTTCGAGGCCTACCAGCCGGTGCGCAAGTGGCTCGCCGAAAAGAAACCGGATGTCCTGTTCCTGATTTTCAACGACCACGTTACGTCGTTCTTTTTTGATCACTACTCGCATTTCGCTCTGGGCATCGGCGATTCGTATTCGGTTGCGGACGAAGGGGGCGGGCCCCGCGCATTGCCTCCCGTCCGGGGGCACGCGGACCTGGCGCAGCATATCGGATCCGCGCTGGCGGCCGACGAATTCGACATGTCTTTCTTCCAGGACAAACCTCTTGACCATGGCTGCTTCTCGCCGCTGTCCATGCTGTGGCCCCATGAACCGGATTGGCCCGGCGCGATTGTTCCTTTGCAGGTCGGTGTCCTGCTCTTTCCGATACCGACGGCGCGGCGCTGCTACCGGTTGGGCCAGTCGCTGCGGCGTGCGATCGAAAGCTATCCGGAGGATCTCTCGGTGGTCATTGTCGCCACGGGAGGCTTGTCGCACCAGGTGCATGGAGAGCGAGCCGGATTCAACAACACCGCGTGGGACATGCAGTTTCTGGAGCTGATCGAAAAAGATCCGGAGAAGCTCACCGAGCTGACGCATGCCGACTACGCACGGCTCGGCGGGCTGGAAGGCGCCGAGGTCATCATGTGGCTGATCATGCGGGGCGCGCTGTCCGCAAACGTCAAGAAAGTCCATCAGACTTACTACCTGCCGACGATGACCGGCCTGGCTACGGCGATCTATGAAAATGAATCGATCCAATCGATCGCCGGCGAGCCGATGGCGGATACGACCAGCGATTACCGAAGGCACATGCAGCACCAGCTGGAGGGCATCGAACAGCTGCAAGGCACCTATCCTTTTACTCTGAAAACCAGCGTGAAAGCGTACCGGCTTAACAAATTCCTTCACGCGTTAACGGACCCGGATCACCGGCACCACTTCCTGGCGGATCCGGAAGCGGCGTTCGAGGACGCCAAGCTAACTCCGGAGGAACGCGATATCGTCCGGCGGCGGGACTGGCGCGCGATGATTCACTACGGCGTCATCTTCTTCATGCTGGAAAAACTGGGTGCGGTGGTGGGCGTTTCGAATCTGCACATTTATGCCGCCATGCGCGGTCAAACACTGGAGGAGTTTCAGAAGACTCGCAATGCTCCCGGGGCTCTGTACTCGGTCGCGGGGAACGAGGGAGACGGACTGGCCTGGGATAAGACTGCTTTGGTTTCGGCGAAAGGGTGACCGCGGAGGGCGCCCGGCGGGCGAGGCTCCTATACGGACTGAAGGAGGTTGCTGAAAAAAGGGGGACAGACAGCTCTGTCCACTGCGACCGCGCTTCACCGGATCAAGGCTTTGCGTCTGGGGACAGAGTAGTCTGTCCCCTTTTTCAGCATTCAAGCGGCGGTGGTATGCTGTCCAGCATGATCCAACGGACCATGAATCTTGTCCTCGCCACCGCCACGTTGATCGGCCTCGCAGCCTGGCCCTCCGCCAACGCGCAAACGCGCAAGCCCACGCCGCCGAAGTCGCTGCGGCTGTATGTCCTCGATTGCGGGAGGATCACGGTAGCCAACGGAGACTCGATGGGGTTCAAGCCGGGCGAGCTGGCCACGTCCAACATGGTCACGCCGTGCTTCCTGATCGTGCACCCGCGCGGCAGCATGATATGGGACACCGGCGAGATACCCGATAGCGCGTTCAAGAGCGGCGTCACGCCGCAGACGGCGGGCGCGTTCACGGTGGATCGCCCGCTGCTGCCCCAGCTCGCCGCCATCGGCTACACGCCGGCGGACATCACGTATCTGGCGCTATCGCACTATCACGGCGACCACGTGGCCAACGCCAACGCATTCGCCGGATCCACCTGGATCGTGCAGCAGGGCGACCGCGATGCGATCTTCGCTCCGCGCGCCGACACGAAGGGGAAACTGGGGGGCGTCGGCGATCCGGCCTACTTCACCGATCTGGCCAAGAGCAAAACCATGCTGCTCAAGGGCGAGGATCACGATGTGTTCGGCGACGGCACCGTGGTGATCAAGTTCACGCCCGGGCACACGCCCGGCCACCAGTCGCTATTCCTGAAGCTGGCCAAGACGGGGCCGGTGCTGCTGTCGGGCGATCTGTATCACTATCCCGAAGAGATCACCTACAAGCGCATCCCATCCTTCGATTCCGACAAGGAACAGACGGCCAAGAGCCGGGCCATGATCGAAGAGTTCGTCAAGAAGAACAAGGCCCAGTTGTGGATCCAGCACGATTACACCGCGGGTATCAAACGTAAGATCGCGCCGGAGTTTTACGAGTAGGCCCGTGCGGGGGTGCCGCTATTTGCAGCGGTCCGCGAGCCTCGGCTTTTCGCGCCACTTCCGGTGGCAACCGGCACATGCTGCGGAGAGTATATCGGCGGCCTCGACCATCTTGTCTTGGTCCTTGGACTGAGCTAACTGGTAAGCTTTGATTCCCGCATCCCGAAGTTCTTGAACGAATCTCGACCAGTCGGGATTATCGATCGGAACGGGCAAGCCATTCGCGCACTTTCGTCCCGGGATCAAGAGTAGATTGGCGGATTCTGTTAGAGCCAGTGCCGCGTTCTCTACCGCCTGCCAACCTCCGAAGGTGCTTTCCAAGGGATCCGTGGCCAGCGAGGGATCCTTGCCGGGGACAAATTTCACGTCCCCTGGATTGTCGGTCTGCGCGGAGAAGACCACATTGGATGCCGGATAGAGGACGCCCCGCATCAACCGGTTCAGATCGGTCTGAACCTGCATCGTCACGGCTGCCGGTTTGGGCGGATCCACGCCTTTCGAAGGTGTTTGCGCTGGCAGATTCCGGACCAAACCCACGAGCATTACGGGCACAGCTAGAACCGTTGTGCGCATGAAATCATTCTAGTCCTGAACGCAACGCCGATGAGCTATCGTTGAAAAATGAAAAATCTCGATTGGGACAAGATCCCCAACTTCGATCAACTGCCGGTCAGAGAGGGCGCTCCGCCGGAATCCTCCTGGGGAGTGTTTGGCGATGACGATCAGCTCGGTTGTCTGAACTTCCTGACGCCTCAGGGCGTGGTCGAAGCCGCACGCCTGGTGCAGAATGGCAAGGTGTTCCGCTTGGACGCCAAAATCGGTTTCGCCAAGCCGACGCTCTTCGGCCGCGCAACCGTCGCCCACAAGGTGGTTCCGTTGGGCCCGTTCGCCAATGACGATGTGGTGGACAACTTCAACACGCAGGAAGGGAGCCAGTGGGATGGATTGGCGCACGTGGGCCATCGGTGGGTGGAGCGCTATTACAACGGCGTCCAATCCAGCGAAATCGGTCCGGGCGGGAAACTCAGCATCCATCAATGGGCCGCGCGATTCGTGGGACGGGGTGTCCTGATAGACGCGTTCGGGTTCCGCAAGGCCCAGGGCCGCGACGTCCGTCCCCTGGAGCGGGACGTCATCACGCTCGCCGATCTGAAGGGCGCGCTTGAATCTCAAGGCACGACGCTCCAGCCGGGCACGATTCTACTAGTCCGCACGGGGTGGATGGAGAGCTATGAACAATGCACCCCGGAACAGAAACGTCCTCTGACGTCGTTTGAAAACGTGAAAGCCGTGGGGATTGAGGCGACGCGGGAAATGGCCGCCTGGTTGTGGAACCAGCGCGTCGCCGCGATCGGAACCGATAGCCCGGGGGTGGAGCCGCTGCCCGCCGATTTCTCCGATCCGGGGATTCTGCATTACCGGGCGCTGCCCTTGCTGGGGCTGCCCTTGGGTGAATTGTTTGTCCTGGCGCCGTTGGCCGACGATTGCGCGCGCGACCGGCGTTACGAATTCATGGTGGTTTCGGCACCCATGGTCTTGGAAGGCGGAATCGCCACGCCACCCAACGCGGTCGCCATCAAATAGCAAACCCAGTTTGAGACCGCGCGGCCAAGTTCCGGTCACTTCCTAATCGATCCCGCTCGCAGCCGCTATCAGTCCGCTTGCGATTGTTTTCTCCAATATTCAGGAGAGTTGGTGTAAATCTGACTGAGCATGGATCATCGCGTGATGAAGACCCTTATCGTGGACGATGAGCCGATCGCGCGGCGCGTGTTACGAGAGGAGCTGGAAACGGTTCCAGCCGTGATCATTGTGGGGGAAGCCGAGAACGGCAAACAAGCCTTGCAGCAGATCGCCGCGCTCCGGCCGGACCTGGTGTTGCTGGACCTGCAGATGCCAGTCATGGGCGGTTTCGAAGTGGTGCGGAAGCTGGGCGGGGGACACTTGCCGGTGGTCGTCATCGTAACCGCCTTCGATCAGCATGCGATCGAGGCTTTCGAAGCCGGAGCGGTGGACTATCTGCTGAAACCGGTCGGCGAAAAGCAGCTCAGAAGGGCTGTGGAACGGGCTCGCAAGCTAAGTGAGAGCCCTTCCGCGGTGGCCGATGAGGTTGCGAGGATCGCTTCGGTTGAGACCCGCAAGATTGTAGGCCGGAACGGTGAGGAATACGTGCTGCTGGACCCGGACGAAATCCTGGCGTTTCAGGCGGAGGGAGAACTGGTGTGGATCGTCACCGCGAAACAACGTTTCCTGGCGACGCAATCCCTGCGGGTGATCGAGAATCACCTGAAGGAACAACAGTTCCGCAGAGTGCACCGCAACGCAATCGTCAACGTGAACCACGTCCGGAAGATGAGCGCGCTGAGCAGCCAGCGCTGGTTGGTGACGCTCAGTAATGCCCTGCAAGTGGTGGTCAGCAAGCGGCAGGCCCACAATATCCGAAATGTCCTGCGCTGGTAGGCGGCCCGCTCGCCCTCTATCCTAGTCCGCTCATTGGCGACACTTAGCCGGTTGCAAGAATACTGTAGGTCCGGGCGCCGATCTCGCTAATACTGGCGCAATGAAGCGACTGCTCGTCTTGCTCTGCTGCGCGGCCTCGGTGTTCGCTCAAGCGCTCGGAAATGCCGGGACTATCGAAGGCACGGTGACAGATCCGTCGGGCGCGATCCTGCCGAACGCGAAAGTTACGATCGTCAATCGCGTCACCAACTATCAGCAGACGGCAACCACGGACAGCAAAGGCGCGTTTCGCCTGACCAACATTCCTCCGAATCCGTATCACGTGGAGGTGAGCGCGCCTAATTTTGCGATCTCGGCGCAGGACGTCGACGTTCGGAGCACTGTGCCGGTGAGTTTGAAGATCGCACTCATGGTGGCTGGAGCGGCGCAGACGGTGACCGTGGAGGCGAACGGTGCGGACCTTCTGGAGAACGTTCCCTATGCCCACAACGACGTGGATATTTCGAGCCTCTCCAAGCTTTCGGTCTCTTCGCCGGGCGCCGGCGTGAGCGACGCAGTCGTGCTGAGCAGCGGGGCCGTGGCGGCCGATTCCAATGGATTCTTCCACCCGCTCGGAGATCACGCGCAAACCAGCTTTTCGGTGGATGGGCAGCCGATCGGCGATCAGCAGAGCAAGGCTTTCTCGACCCAGATCCCGTTGGACGCGATTCAATCGATGGAATTGATCACGGGGACTCCGCCGGCCGAGTTCGGCGATAAGACCAGCCTGATCGTGAACGCGGTCACGCGGTCCGGCCTGGGTCAAAAGCCTAACGGGAGTTTCACAGCTCAGCGCAGTTCGTTCGCGACATATTCGGAGGAGGCTACGCTGGGTTTCGGCGGGGCGAAGTTGGGAAACTTTCTTGCGGTCAACACGCTTCGTTCAGGACGATTCCTCGATACCCCCGAGCTTCAGCCGATCCACGACATTGGCACCAGCGGCACTATTTTCGACCACTTCGACTACAATCCGAACGGCAAGGATATCTTCCACCTGAACATCCTGGGAGCACGGAACTGGTTTCAGATCCCCAACACCTACGACCAGCTAGGGCAAGACCAACGTCAGAAGATCGCGACCTTCAATATCGCTCCGGGATATCAGCACATCTTTAGCGCGAGCACACTGCTGACGATCAATCCCTTCTTTCGGCAAGACCACGTCAACTACTATCCGAGTCCGGACATCACGCTCGACACGCCGGCGACTATCAGCCAGCATCGGACTCTGACTAACTGGGGCGTGAAAGGCGACCTGTCGATCGTCAAAGGCCGGCACAATTTCAAGGCCGGCACCCAATTGATGCAGACGCGCCTCCACGAGCAGTTTGGATTTGGGATCACCGATCCAACCGATCCCGCATTCCAGGATGTGAACGGAAACTTCCTGCCGGGACTGATTCCCTATGACTTGACCCGGCCCGGAGGGACGCTATTCCGGTTCGATCAGAGCGCGAATATCAATCAGTACGCCTTCTTCGCGCAGGACAACATCCAGTTCGGCAAGCTTCAGGTGCAGGCGGGTTTGCGGGTGGACGTGTATCACGGAATTGTCTCGGATTCGAGCGCCCAGCCGCGCATCGGATTCTCCTACCTGATCAAACCGACCGGCACAGTGCTGCGCGCCTCGTACTCGCGCACGTTTGAGACCCCGTATAACGAGAACCTGATCCTATCGAGCGCCACGGGCGTGGGTGGTCTTGCTTCGAATGTTTTCGGAGCGGTGAGCGAGCCGCTGCAGCCGGGAACTCGCAATCAGTACAATGCCGGGCTGGAACAGTCCTTCGGAAGGTGGCTGGTGGCGAGCGCCGACTACTTCTGGAAGTACACCAACAACGCCTACGACTTCGGGGTGCTGTTCAATACGCCGATCGCATTCCCGATAGCCTGGGACAAATCGAAGTTGGATGGCGTGGCCGTGCGCATCGGAAGCATCAATCTACACGGCTTTCAATGGACCACGACCATGGGCCACACCCGGGCGCGATACTTTCCGACGGAGACCGGCGGCCTGGTGTTCAACGGAGACACTGGTCAAGGAGGTTCTGTCTTCCGCATCGATCACGACCAGGCATTCCAGCAAACCACCGAGCTGCGGTATCAGCTCGGAAAGACGGGACCCTGGGTTTCGTGGACCTGGCGGTATGACAGCGGCCTGGTGGCCGGGTCGGTGGGCAGCCTGGACGACGCCCTGGCGCTCACCGGGGCTCAGCAGGCGGCGATCGGATTCTTCTGCGGGAGCGCGCGCCCGACGATCTCCACACCTCTCACCGGCGCCCAATGTACACCTTCGAACTACGGTGCGACTCGATTGGTGATTCCTGCTCCGGGCACGGAGAACGACGACCACAATCCGCCGCGCATCGCGCCGCGTCACGTGTTCGATATCGGTGTGGGGACCGACAACTTGTTCAAGAAGGAGCGCTTCCGCACGACACTGCGTTTAGCCGTCACCAACTTCACAAACAAGGACGCGCTGTACAATTTCCTCTCGACCTTCAGCGGCACGCACTTCATACAGCCGCGGGCGTACCAGACGGCGATCGGATTCGTATTCTAGGGTGCCAGCCTACTTGGCCGGTTGGGGCGTCTGCATATGCTGCCACGACTTCTCGTTCTCGAGGCAGATCTCGTCAATCAGTTCCGTATCAAGCATGAGTTCCTGATTCATCGATATAGTCCACGGCCGCGTGTAGACCTTGGGATCGTCCACAGTGATTTCTACCTGAAGCGTCCCGTAATTAGGGCGGCGTAGCCGTTCGGTCATGGTGGCGGCGCTGGTGATAGGAGCGCCGCTCATGTCGATCCACAGATCGTCTCGGAAGCCGGTGGTTCGGATCACGAGTGTGTCGCGGTCCCAGGCGGCCGTCGAGTACCCGTTCCACGAGGGATTGGGATCGTCGGGCTGAGGGCGTCCGTCAATGAAGATTTGCCGGTACATTGCGTTCACTTCGTAGAGCAGCACCAGCAGTCGCGGCGTGTGCAGGGCCTTCGTCAAGTGCGGCATTCCCCATGTCCGGGGAGGATTGTCCGGCAGACATCGCACGTGCGGATCGTCTTTGCTGAACCTTTGCTTCACGAGCTCGGCCGCCCAGGGTTGATACGGGAGACCGCCGCGAAGGTCTTGACCGATGTTGAGGGCGAGCGGGGAGCCCCCAATTTCCGCGCTGCAGAATTGGCCTGTCTTCGGATCGCACCGATTGATGACCGCAGTGTGCCAGATGCCAGAGAAATCTGGCTTTCCATCGGAAAGCCGTGGTGTTGGGGCGGTCAAATCCGGAGTCCCATCGGCCTTTCTCGGCACATCGGCGGTCGGATAGTGCACCCACTGTCCGAAGCCGGCAGCCGGTGCGCCCAATACCGCGATGATGATCGAAGCGATTATGTCCACACGCCGCATGCACCCTCCATGCCGTCAAATCCGCTGAGCCTCATTCTACTCTCATCCCATGATCAACTACTGGTTTGTCTGTATGTCGGAGCGCACAGGGGGAAGCGCAGAAGGCTCAGGCGCAGAGTAGGGCGCCGGCGTCGAAGGCGAAGGCATTCGGGTCCGACCGGGTGGCTCTCCGGAGGGGATCGAGGGAGTCGGTGAAGTAAGCTCGCTGCAGCCAGCGCGATCCGGCGAAGGAGTCGCGCCCGTGAAGCACGCGATCGTCCTTGAACAAGAGGGCTGTTCCGGGGCGGACCACGACGCGCGCGGGTTCCAAGGACATGAGCAGCTCTCGGAAGCGGTTGAGCGCCTCGGTGGCTTCCGGTGTCAGCGGTTCGATGGAAGAACTGGCGGCGGACACACGCGCCAAGCCCAGTTCATCGCGCCACAGGATGGGACAGGGAGCGGAAAGCGCCGCGCTTCCGGGCAAGGAAAAACTTGCGGGACAAGCGTGCCGGTAGATGGGCTTGGCAAGAGACGCCGCAAGATCGGCCGGAGCCGCTTCGATAATCTGGCCAGCGGTAAGAACCAGCGTCGCCGCGTCCCGGTTGCTGAGACCGTAGAGCAAGATCCCGTTCTGGCGAAAGCGCCTCGGCAGGAAAGCGTTGTCGCTATGAAAGCCGAACTGCACGCGTCCGGCGTTGGATTGAATCCGCTCCATGCCCTGGATCGGTGCGACTTCCTGGATGGGTGCGCCGGATTTCTCATTCAGATAGGACAGAATCTCCCCGTGTGTGCCGACCAAGCCGCAGATGACTGCTTCGGAGACGGCTTGCTTGTTGCGAGGCCGCGTTCCATCGGTCGGGACGGGAGGCAGCTCGGGATCGACCGGCAGGTTTTCGAACATGAGAGCTGGAATGCCGGTGGGGGTGAAAAACTCTTCCAGGGCCTCGGCGAAGTGTTCGGGTAAATGCCGCAGGGCTAGATTTACGGAGGCTCGCCGAAACGCATTCCAGGCGTTCAGATCGTGGTAGTTGGGGAACGTTAGCGCGTCTGCGGCGCGGGTCCAAGCTTCACAATTGCGCTCGGGAAGGCATAGCGAGGGAAACTCCACTTCTAGGGAGGCCTGCGAACTGGGAAGGCTAGGGACAGACATCATTCGGCGCTTAAGCCTATTGTAACTTAGGGCGGAAGAATTTCCCGCGGTGTCACTCCTCCGGCACAAGCCGATAGCCGACGCCGGGCTCGGTCTGTAAGTACTTGGGCCGGGCGGGGTTACGCTCCAATTTGCGGCGCAGCTGGGCGATGTAGACGCGCAGGTACTGGGCTTGTTCGGTGTGCTGAGGGCCCCAGACTTCGTTTAACAATTGGCGCTGGGTAAGCACTTTCCCGGCGTGCTGGATCAGAACTTGAAGCAGCTTGTATTCGTTAGGCGTCAGGTGGACCTCCTTGGCGTCGACGCGGACGACGCGTTTTTCGAGATCGACCTCGACCGGACCGAAATGCACGAGCGAGCCTGCGCCGTCCACTCGGGTGATGGACCGGCGAAGGGCCGCGCGAATCCGCGCCAGCAGCTCGCCCACCGCGAAGGGCTTGGCGACGTAATCGTCGGCGCCGAGGTCGAGTGCGGCGATTTTGTCCTTTTCCTGGCCGCGGGCGGAGAGCACCAGGATCGGGATCTTGCCCCATTCGCGGATTTTCTGAATCACTTCCAGTCCGTCGCGATCAGGCAGGCCGAGGTCGAGCAGAATCAGATCGGGCTGGCGCGATGCGGCTTGCGCCAAGCCCTCCTCAGCGGTGATCGATTCCTGAAGCCGATAACCCTCGGCGTCGAGCGCGGCGCGCAGGAAGCGGCGGATCTGGGCGTCGTCTTCGATCAGGAGGATGAGGGGCTTCATGTGGACTGGATAGGAAGAGAGATCCGAAACGTGGTCCCACCGCCCTCGCGCGGCAAGGCTTGGATGGTTCCGCGATGCGCCTGAATGATGGCGCGGCAGATGGGCAGGCCGAGGCCGGCGCCGCGGATGTTCTTCGATTTGCCCCGGTAAAATTTTTCGAAAATCAGCTCTTCTTCACCAGGAGGAATGCCGGGGCCACGGTCGCGAACTTCGATGATGACCGCGCCCTCCTCTTTGAAAGCGGCGAGTTCGAGAGGCGTGCCGGGCGGCGTGTATTTGGTGGCGTTCTCGAGCAAATTCCACAGTACCTGCCCCAAGAGCACGTCGTCCACGAACACCATTATTGGTAGATCTTCGGGGGGCAGATTCTCGGCCAGGTCGGTGGAAACCGCGCGGCCTTCGAGCTGCGGCTCCATGCGCTGGAGCACGGTGCCGACGATTTCCTCCAGCGGATAGAGGTCGCGGCGCAACTCCACGCCGCCCGACTCGAACTTTGTCATGTCGAGCAGGTTGCCGACCAGGCGTCCCAGGCGCTCGGCTTCATCGGAGATGCTCTCGAGCAGTTCCTGCTTGGTTTCGAGCGGGAGACGGTCGTTCTGAGTGCGGAGCGTGGAGGCGGCGCCGGTGATGGAGGCGAGCGGAGTACGGAGGTCGTGAGACATGGCACTCAGCAGAGAACTGCGCATCTGTTCGGTCTGCATGTGGACGCGGGTTTCTTCGGCGGATCGCTGGCTTAAGGTTCGCTCGATGGCGAGCGCGGTCTGGCTGGCGAAGACTTCGAGCAGCTGCTGCTGTTCGGGTGCGAAGATGCGATTCCCCACATTGGACACGACATCGGGCAGCACGGCGAGAACGCCGAAGGTTTCGCGTGCGCCGCGAAGGGGAATATAGAGTGCGGTGGCATCGGAGTGCGCATCGGTGCGGAGTCCGGCCTTGTGGCCATGATCGAAGACCCACTGGGCGACGGATTCCTCGGAGGGTGGCACGGGCAGCAGATCGGAGGTCCGGCGGCGGAAGGAGAGTTTTCCGTCCTCGGGAAGAAAGATCACGACGCGGGCGCCAAACACGTCCTCGGCAAGCGTGGCGGCGGATCGGGCGGCCTCAAAAACCCGGGTTTCGCCGGCGAGTTTGCTCGACAAGCGGTACAAGGCTTCGGTTCGGGCCTCGCGCACTGCGGCGTGGCTGGCATGTTCCTTCAGGCGGGCGGTCTGGGTGCTGATGACCAGGGCGACCACCAGCATCCCGGCGAAGGTAAAGACGTACTGATAGTCGGAGACGGCGAAGGTCAGATAAGGCGGCACGCAAAAAAAGTCGAAGGCCGCGACGCTAAGAAAGGACGATGTGACGGAGACCCAGCGGCTGCAGCGCATGGCGACTGCCACCACGCCGCCCAGGTAAATCATGGCGAGATTGGTGGGAGCCAGAGTGTCGCGCAAAGCCACCGAGGCAATGGTGGCGATTGCGACAATGGCGATCGCCATGAGTGGTTCCCGTAAGGACCTCAAGGGTCAACAGTATCAGGTCGGCTCATTTGTCGGTATGGGGCTTATGGATTTCCTGCTCGAGCGAATCCAGGACGTCTTCATAACGGCCGCCTTCGAGATCGTCTTCCAGCCGCTGGAGCGCCACGCCGACGACGTCGCGGTGGTGGAGCCGGGAACCTACGCCCGACTGCGCGCAGAGCCGCAGCCAGATGCGATGCAAGCGGTCGACGTCCTCCGGCCATAGGCGCGGTGGATGAGGCCCGAGATTCACGTAGATCGACGGGCGATCCGGATTGGTGATTTCGAGCGAAAATGCGTGGCGGGGCTCGGGCAGGTTTTCCCAGGCGAGGCCGATGCGGCTGGCCAGTTCTTCGGAAGCCATGCGGGCGGACACGCCGACCACGAGCTTCGACACCTGGAGCCGCGCTGCCGTCTGCACCATGGCATCGAAGGGATCGATGGCCGGGACGACCAGCAACTCGACGCTCTTGCCTTCCTTTTCCGCGACGGAGACGACGTGCGAGAACAGCTCCTGCTCGTCGTGCGCGAACAGTTGCTCGTCGCGAAGATCGTATTCGCCGGCGCCGGTAGAAAGCTGGCGTACCGTCATCACCACGATGTCGTGACGGCGCATATTGGTCCTCTCGAGAGCCTTGTTCAGGTGCCACAGGCGGCGGGAATCGCGAACGGCCACGAGGATGCTGCCGGGGCGCGCGTGCAGAGTATCGGTGCCGATTTCGGCCTGGTGATCCAGATTGAACTTTTCCAGATCTGCGCGATGTTCTTTCTTCTTGCGGGCGTTGATGTGTTCGGAGACCAGGAACAGGGTGTAGAGGATGACGGTGAACGTGACGCCGTAAATGGTGGCGATCTTTTTCGAGAATAGATTGGCGATGGCGACCAGGAAGAGAATCGAAGTGGTCGCGGCCAGGCCGAGGGGGATTTCCACCTTACCGATCGTGATGTTCCCGGGGAATTTATACTCCTGGTCATGGCGCTGGTAGCGGAGCACCAGGACGCCGAGGGCTTTGAGCGCGAAGCTCCAGACCACGCCGAAGGCGTAGGCCTCGCCGAGCAGCAGAACGTCGCCGCGGCTGGCGATGATGGTCAGGATCTGGAGCACGGCCATCAGGTTCAGGATGCGGTAGGTGGTGCCGAACTTGCTGTGCGGACGGCGGAACCAGTCGAGCAATACGCCGTCTTCGGCCACGCGGTTCATGACGCCGTTCACGCCGATGAGGGACGTATTCACGGCGCCGGCCAGAATCAGCACGCCCACGATGACGATGAAGATGTGGAACCCGAGCTTGACGACGGTGGGTCCGACGAGGTTGTCCACTACGCCGCCGATCAGGTTGTCGTAATACTTACTGCGGACCGCATCGGGAATGATCATCACGGCGAAAATGGAGATCACTCCGGTGCAGATCAGGCAGTAGGTGCATACGATGTTGGCGGTGAGGCGCAGGTTCTTGAGCTTGGGATAGGCGAGTTCGCGGTACACCTGGGCGAGGGTCTCGAATCCACTCATGGCGAGGATGGAGTGGCCGAAGGCTACGATCAGCACGACGAAGGAAATCTGCGCCCAGAAGGTTCCGCTGAGCCATCCCAGCGATTCGTTGGTCAGGTGGATGTTGGAAGGCGTGGGCAGAGGCGGCAGCGGCACCTTGCCCTGAAAGAAACCATTCATTACGAGAGTGAGCGGGCACCAGATCAGGAGGATGACCACCATGACCGTGGTGATCTGCATGATGCGCAGGGCTTTGTCGCTGGATTCGGGGACGCCCTTGATGTTCGACCACCAGAAATAACAGGTCACGATGACACTGAAGAAGACCGCAAAATAATTAGGATTCGTGTGCCAGGCTTGGTGGAAAGCTGCACTCAGCTCATTCAGCAGGCTCCCCAGATACAGCCCCGCGCTGACCACGCTGATGGGACCGGTGAGAATGTAATCGACCACCAGGGCGGAGACGGAAAGCTTAGCCACGGTGGGTCCCATGCTGTCGCGCACCACGACGTACACGCCGCCGCGCACGAACATGCTGGAGCTTTCCATGTACACGGAACGGACCAGGTAGCTGAACAGCATCACGGCCAGCACCATCCAAGGGGCGGACTTGCCGATGGCCTGCTCGGCGATGCCTCCGATGTAGAACATGGTGGAGGCCATGTCGTTCAGCACCACGGCGCCGGCTTGCCAGACCGAGATGAAGGTGAGCGCGACGGTGGTGGCAACGACTACTTTTGTGGTGGTGCCGGAGCCTGTTATCCCGTTGGGCGCGCCGCCATCGGTTTGCGGGGAGGTCTGGGCCGGATTCATACGGTCACCACCAGGACGCGACGTCCGTCGCGGCGCAACATTCTGGCGAGCGAGCGCTCCCAGGGAAACCAGCCGGAAGGCCACCAGCGCCGTTTCGGCGCTCCGACGATCACAAGCGAATCGGGCGGCACGGCACGGCGGATGGTTTCGCTGCGGTCGCGGCAGAGATAGATTTCGATGGCGATGTCGGCGTCATCCCGGGCGTTGTCCTGTTCACGAGCCAGGGGCTCGAGCAGGTGCTCGGTGAATTCCACGGGGACATCGGGCTCGGCCAGCGGAAGAGGGTACGGAACAACGCGGGCCACCATCAAGGTGATGCGGGCGCCCAGGCCTCGGGCCATGGATCGGGCCTTCGCTAGGGCGGCGGCGGTTTTCGGGAGGTCGGTGAAGATGACCTGAAGATCGAGCTTGCGGCTGTTCTCGGAGACATCGGGCGGCGCAGGTTGGGAGCCGTGTTTGAGGCGGACGGGTTCGTAGTACACCAATTCCAGGCTAGGGAAACGGGTCTTAAGGTGGCATTAATATCCGGGTCCGCAGTATCAAGAAAGTGTAAAAAGACGAGGCCCGGTAGCGCGATTTGGCGCAGGTACAGAAGGAAGAGACTGATTCTACTGGCTTAGTGGTGGCAATCGGCCTGCATTTTAACGAAGTATGAGAAACACACTTGCTCTCTCTTTACTCGCCGTTGGGACATTGCTGGTCACGGGGGCCGTGGCGCAGCACGAAGGGCACACTGCACCGCCGGCGGCCGACAAATCTGCGGGGATGCCAATGAACGGCATGATGGGCCAGATGATGCCGATGATGGCTATGCACGCGGAAGTTGCGAAGCTGGTGGATCAGCTGGTGACCGGGCTCGCAGCGATCGAAAGCGAAAAAGATCCGGCGGCGCTCAAGGAAAAACTTGCCGAACATGGAAAGCTCCTGAAAGAACTGCAAACCAAACTGCAGGGACAGTCGCAAATGATGGAGCACATGCACGGAATGATGATGGGCGGAATGATGCCGGCGGGCGACAAGAAGCAATAAGTTCGGTTGTATGATGTCTGAATGCGTTTGTGCCGGTTCGGGGACTCGCGTTTAGGACTTGTCGAAGGCCGGACGGTAAGAGATGTGACGGCGGCGCTCGACGTGTTGCCCGCCTATCGATATCCTTTGCCGGGTTATGATCCGCTGATCGCGAACCTGGGCAAGGTGATCGCTCGGATCGGCGAAGTGTCGTCGAACGCTGCTCTTTTACCACTAGAGAGCCTGAGGCTCCTTAGCCCGGTGGCGAATCCAAGTAAGATTGTCGCCGCGCCGGTCAATTACGCTGCGCACCTGAGCGAGGTGGCGAGCGATTCCCAACTGAGCGCGGGTAACGCCTCGCACAGCATGACCATCCATCAAGTCGGGCTGTTTCTCAAAGCGAACAGTTCTCTGGTGGGTCCCGGCGAGGGGATCGCGCTATGGCACCTGGAGCGACGCAACGATCACGAGGTGGAACTCGCCGTGGTGATCGGCAAGCGCGCCAATAACGTGAGCCGCAAGGATGCGCTCCAATACGTGGCGGGCTACAGCATCGGCCTGGACATATCGATCCGTGGCCAGGAGGATCGCAGCTTCCGCAAATCGCCCGACAGCTATACGGTGTTGGGGCCATGGCTGGTGACTGCGGATGAGATCCCGGATCCGGGCCAGCTCGATCTCTCCATCACATTGAACGGCGAAACCAAGCAAAACTCGAACACGAAGTACATGACGCTGGGCGTGGCGGAACTGATCGAGATGGCGTCGTCCTTCTATACTCTGCATCCTGGCGATATCATCAGCACTGGGACACCGGAGGGCGTGAGCCCGATTGTGCCGGGCGACGTGATCGTCGCGACGATCGAGAAGATCGGCAGCATGGAAGTGAAAGTTCGCGCGGCGGAGGAGTTCGGAAAAAGGGGACAGACAGCTCTGTCCACTCCCACACTTGAACACGCGGCCAGGAGCATGCGGGAAGGGACAGAGTAGTCTGTCCCTTTTTTCCAAGCCGGCACCGTCCGCTGAACGGCATGAGTATTATCAGCGGTTGGAGCAGAAGCATGCGGCTCCTTTGTGGGAGGTGCTGGGCGATCTGATTCCGGAGCAGCCGCGGCCGACGGCAAGGCCCGCGTTGTGGCGCTATCAGGAGATGCGAGCGCTGCTGCTCGAAGCGGGCAAGCTGATCACGCCGCAGGAAGCCGAACGGCGCGTGCTGATTCTCGAGAATCCGTCCATGCAGGGAACGTCGCTGATCACCCAGAGCATGTATTCGGGCCTGCAATTGGTGGATCCAGGGGAAACGACGCCAACGCATCGCCACGCGACTTCCGCGATCCGGTTCGTGATCGAGAGCGAGAAGGGTTACACGGCGGTGGATGGCATTCGGACCACGATGCATCCCGGCGATCTGGTGCTGACGCCGTCGTGGACGTATCACGATCATGGGAATCCGGGAGACTCGCCGGTTATTTGGCTGGACGGCCTGGATGTTCCGATCGTAAACATGCTGGGCACGAGTTTCGCCGAGTCTTACCCGGGTGAGTTCCAGCCGGTCAAGAGACCGGAAGCGGGCGCGGAGGTGCTTTTCAATTTCTCTTATGCGCGCAGCCGGGAAGCGCTGGATCGGCTCTATCGCAACGGGCCGCTGGATGAATGCCACGGGATCAAGATGCAGTATGCGAACCCGGCGGCGGGCGGATATCCGATGCCGACGATCGGCGCGTTCTTGCAATTACTGCCGGCGGGGTTTCAAGGCGCGCGGTATCGCTCGACCGATGCGGCGGTGTATTGCGTTGCCGAAGGATCGGGCGCGAGCACTATCGGCGGCACGGAGTTCGCCTGGCAGAAGAATGACGTGTTCGTGGTTCCGTCGTGGTGTCCTGTGTCGCACAAGGTTAACGGTGAGGCGGTGCTGTTCAGCTTTTCGGATCGGCCTGTGCAGAAGGCGCTGGGGCTCTGGCGGGAAGAAGTGTCCAGATGAAGATCAACGTGACTAAGATTAACGTCACAAGCGTCATCGACGAGAGCCGGATCGGCGCGTTCCAGATCAGCACTTACCTTCTGTGTTTCGCGTGTCTGCTGATGGACGGCTTCGACGTGCAGTCGCTGGGGTATGTCGCGCCGGCGCTCAGCGCGGAACTGCACATCTCGCGCGGGCAGCTGGGGCCGGTGTTGAGCGCGGCGCCGCTTGGAGTGTTGATCGGGTCCATCTTATGCAGCATGCTGGCCGATAAGATCGGCCGTCGTCCAGTGCTGATCGGAACCACGCTGTTCTATGCGCTGCTGACGTGGCTTACGGCGCGGGCGTACTCGCTGGAAGAGCTGCGGATCGTGCGGGTGATCGGCGGGATCGGCATGGGCGCGATCATGCCGAACGCGATGGCGCTAGTGGGCGAATACAGTCCGCGGCGGTCGCGCGTCACCATCATGATGATTGTCTCAAACGGATTCACGGCGGGCGCGGCGCTGGGCGGGTTCGTGGCGGCGTGGCTGTTGCCGAGATTCGGATGGCGATCGGTATTCTACTTCGGTTCGGCGGTGCCGATGGTGATCGCGGTGGCGATGATCGTGCTGCTGCCGGAGTCGCTGCAATTTTTGGCTTTGCAGGGGAGGCGAGCAGAACAGTTAGGGCGATGGCTGCTGAGGATCAACCCTTCTTTAGACGTGCGAGGGGCGCAGTACGTGGTGCCGGACGAACCCAAAAAAGGCGGCGTCACGTTTATCCGGCTGCTGCATGACGGGCGTGCGGCGGGCACGCTGCTGCTATGGACCGTCAACTTCATGAACCTGCTGAACCTGTATTTCCTGCAGGGCTGGCTGACGACGGTGGTCACCGACGCGGGATATCCGCAGACTACGGCGGCCGTGGTCGCCTCCATGGTGCAGGTGGGAGGAACCATCGGGGCGTTCACACTCGGCTGGTTCGTTCACAAGTGGGGCTTCGTGCCGGTTCTCGCGACGTGCGGCGTGCTGGCGAGCATCAACATCGCGATGATCGGACAGTCCTGGATTCCGCTGGCGGTGCTGACGTCGGTGGTGTTCATCGCGGGCGTGTGCGTTACGGGCGGGCAGGCGGCGATCAACGCTCTTGCGGCGACGTACTATCCGACCGAGCTGCGATCGACCGGTATCGGCGCGGGACTGGGCGTGGGCCGGATGGGCGCGATCATCGGACCGACTCTGGCCAGCCTGCTGCTGGGGCATGGATGGTCGGCACGCGATTTGTTTTTGGCGGCGGCAGTGCCTCCTTTGATCGCGGCGGCCGCAATGATCGCGTGGAAATTCGTGGTGGGAACCGGGACCGCGGTGGACGCCGGTTTGGAAACCGGCGCGCCGACTGAAAGCCTGCCCCACTAAACGTAACCTGCCGACCACCCTCCGGGTACGGGGCGCTCTCGACAGAAGACTGCTCGGAGTGATGCCCTTGATCCCGGCGATCCGAGCGGCGCTGCTCGAGCCGATGCAGGTCCTGCGCGATGAGTGACTTAGTATAACGACGCAAGAATGCCGCGATCGAACGGGCGCAGCGTTTCCAGCGCACCCGTCTTCACCTTCGCCGCCCACTCGGGATTCGCGATCAGGGCGCGGCCCACCGCCACCAGGTCGAACTCGCCGCGTTCCAGCCGGTCTAACAACTCATCGATACCAGTGACGGGGATGCTGTCGGCGGAGCCGAACGACGTCATCAGATCCGCGCCGAGGGTTATAGAGCCGACCGTAATGGTGGGCTTGCCGGTCAGTTTCTTGGTCCATCCGGCCAGGTTGAGATTGCTGCCCTCGAATTCCGGTTCCCAAAACCGGCGGCTGGAGCAATGAAAGACATCCACGCCGGCATCGACCAGCGGGCGCAGGAACTGCTCGAGCTCGGCGGGACTCTTCGCCAGCTTCGCTGCGAAGTCGCCGACTTTCCACTGCGAGATGCGTAACGCGACAGGGTATTCCGCGCCCACTCGCCGCCGGACTTCGCGGATCGCTTCCGTGGCGAAACGCGTGCGCGCGACCAGATCTCCGCCGTAAGCGTCGGTGCGCTGGTTGGTCTTCTCCCAGAAGAACTGGTCGATCAAGTATCCGTGCGCTCCGTGCAATTCAACGCCGTCGAAGCCCACGTCCTGCGCCGATCGAGCCGCCTGCGCGTAGGCGTGGATGGCGGCATCGATGTCGTCCTGAGTCATGGCGAACTCGCCCGACGGCCCCACGGGGTGCTGGCCTTCCAGCGGCGGAGGCCCGCTCGAGACTTGGAGGCCGACGTGCCAGATCTGCGAAAAAATGTATCCGCCCGCCGCATGCACTTGATCGACTACGTTGCGCCAGCCTTTCAGCGCGGCTTCGCCGTAAAGATGCGGCACCTTGGGGTCGAATCCAGCGGCGGGATGCGGCGGATAGGTTCCTTCCGTAATGATCAGGCCGACGCCTCCTTCGGCGCGGCGGCGGTAGTAAGCAGCTACACCCTCGCCGGGTACGCCGCCGGGGGAGAAGGATCGTGTCATGGGCGCCATGACGATGCGGTTGGGAAGGGTGAGTCCTTTTATCGAAAACGGCGTGAATAAAGCTTGTGGAGAACGGGTCATGTGGGAAACGAGGCTCCATCGCCGATGACCGTGGTCCACTTGCGCACGCGCCATTCCTTCACCAGACCGTTGCGAACGTACGGGTCGGATTTCGCGAACGATTCGGCATGTTGTGGATCGGGGCCGCGGAAAACAAGCACGGCTCCGTCGGGAGGATCCGCCAAGGCGCCGGCCATCACCAACTCGCCGCGATCATGGGCTTTTTGGATGAGCGAAAGATGCTCGGCGCGGAACGGGCCGCGACGGTCTACGTAATCGTCCACCACATCATAGAGCAGGAGGAAGTGCATCGCTAAGATATAAGGATATGACTCTGGCCCCTGTGGTTGCATGACGGTTCCCGCGGGCGGGTACGATCCCAGCTTTTACGAGTTACTATACGCGGCTGAAGACCAGCACTTCTGGTTCCGTTCACGAAACGCCGTCATCGCCGCCATGGTGTCGCAAGCCGTCGCAGGTCTTGCGCCTGGATATCGGGTGCTCGAATTAGGATGCGGCAACGGCAACGTAACGCGTCTCCTACAGGCCACCTGTTCCGAAGGGCTCGTCATCGGAATGGATTTATTCGGTGAGGGCCTGCGGAATGCGCGGCGACGCGGCGTTACACAGCTGGTTCAAGCCGATGTAAACCGGGCGCCATTTCAAAAGAAGTTCCAGGTCATCGGAATGTTTGACGTGCTGGAGCATATTCCGGATGACGGGCGATCCTGCGTGAAGCATTCGATCTCCTGGACCCTGGGGGTACACTCATTCTTACTGTGCCCGCACACCAGGAACTCTGGAGCTACTTCGACGAAGCTTCCCAGCACTGCCGGCGATACGCACTCCCCGATCTGAGGACGAAGCTGACAGAGAGCGGTTATCGCATCGACTACTTGAGCCAATACATGATGGCTCTGTATCCGCTGATGTGGCTCGACAGGCGGTTCGCACAGCGCTGGCTGGCAAAACGAAGACACTTGCCGATAGGGACGTCCCTCATCGCGATTGCTCGAAAGCCGTGAGCGCTGGGCCGGGAGCGGAATGTTGGGCTGTGGCCGCTTTCTTCCGGCTCATGCTGATGACGTACTCGTGATAGATGGCTATCTGGCTCCGCTGTTGGATAGCGAAGTGACGTTCGAGTGCCGCGCGGAGTTGCCCTGCAGTTTTAGGGAATGAGCCACGGTCGAGGGCCCACAGGATTCGTCCCGGAAGCCGGCTCGGCTTCCAAGCGGCATCCATCAGGAGGAATGATCCCTCCGGTTTGATTACGCGGGCGCACTCCCGCAACATTTGCTCAAACTGATGGTCCGTCAAATGGTGGGTCACGTTGACGACGGTCAGCACGTCGATAGTCCGGACTGGACGGGCATTCGAGTGGCATCGCCCAAGAGCGCTCCACCCGGGACCCGTTGGGCGCATCTCTGCAGCTTCGGCATTTCGTTATCGAGGCAAAAGTAGATGCATGCCGGCGGCAACAACCCAGACAGCGCACCGGTGCCGCCTCCGATATCGAGGACCCGACCCTTGCTAACGGAAAGACAGCGTCGCAAGCGCGCCTGCAGCAATCGGACTCCCGCTAAAGTCTGGATCGAGTCATAGATCCAGCCCACGGACGCAGCTCTGTGTAGGGTGTTTAGCAGGATGCCTGGCATGCGTCGTTCCTTGTTTATCCCTGGAACTCGTGCACCGCATCTACCACTCTCATCTGGTCACTCTCGCTCAGCCCTGTGTAGAAGGGCAGCCGCACCAGGCGTCCGCTGACATCTTCGGTCACCGGACAGTGGGGTTCAGCGGCGGCGCAGCGCTGGGCCATAGCGGAGAGGTGCAGAGGAAGGTAATGGAAGACGCTCAGGATCTGCCGTGTTTTAAGAAATGAAATCAAGGCGTCGCGCTGCTCCACTGATGGCATGAGCAGATAGAACATGTGGAATGGTTGTTCGCAGTGGCCTGGAACGAACGGCAATCTGACCTTGTGTTCGCCAGCCCATCCGGCCAGTTCCGAAGCGTAGCAATCCCAGATTCGCTTGCGCGCGCGCTGAATCGTCTCGCGTTCTTCCAGCTGGGAGTATAGCAGCGCCGCCAGCAGGTCCGACGGCAGAAAACTGGAGCCGACATCCACCCATGAGTATTTATCTACCTCGCCGCGGAAGAAACGGGCGCGATCCGTACCCTTTTCACGAAGGATTTCCGCCCGGCGGAAATCGTCCGGCTGCGTCATCAGCAACGCGCCGCCTTCCCCACAGCTGATGTTCTTGGTTTCGTGAAAACTCAGCGTGGCGAAACGGCCGAAGGTGCCGAGAAGCTGCCCGTTATACTTGCCAAACAGTCCATGCGCATTGTCCTCGACGAGAGCCACGCCATGCCGCCGGGCGACGTCCTGAACGGCGTTCATCTCGCACCCGACTCCGGCGTAATGCACCGGAACGATAGCTTTCGTACGCGGCGTAATCAAACGGTCGAGTGCGGAGTGGTCCATGTTGAGCGTATCCGGCCGGATATCGCTGAATACGACGCCGGCCCCCCGCAATACAAAAGCGTTGACAGTCGAGACGAACGTAAACGAGGGTACGATCACCTCATCGCCGGGGCCAACATCCAGCAGGAGGCCGGTCATTTCGAGGGCATCGGTACAGGATGTGGTCAGCAGAGCTTTGGTCCCCAGAATGGCGCTGAACATTTCTTCACACTTGCGGGTAAACGGCCCATTTCCGGAGATGTGGCCGTTCTCCATGGCCTGCTGCATGTACTCCAAGGCCTTGGCGGGAATGTGCGACCGGTTGAAGGGGATCGGCGACGGAGAATGGCTGGGGAACGCGGCCATCAGGAGCTCTGAACGCCGGCAGCGTGTTTGCCGGTCTTCCTGATCGCGGCGTCTTCTTCGATCAGAGCCTCGGTCGATTCGCGAACCATGAAAGGCGGTCGCTCCATCATTCTGAAATGCATCCGGGCGAGATACTCGCCGATGACGCCCAGGGCGAACAATTGCGCGCCGGAGAAGATGCTGATAACGGATGCGAGGAACGGGAAACCTGGCGCGGAAGATCCGTCGATCCAGTATCGAACCAGCACGAACGCCAGCAGCCCAAGTCCGAACAAAGTGAAAGCGAATCCGATCAAGCTGGCGATTTGCAAGGGCAAAGCTGTAAATCCGGTCATCACGTTGGCGGCATGAATCAAAAGCTTTCGCAGCGTGTAATTGGAGACGCCCACCGAACGGGTATTATGCCGGACCTGAACTGCGGGAAAGCGGGTGGTCCCCCACGTGAGGAGCACGTCGATCGACACGAATGGGCCCCGATAGTGCTCGAAGCCCTCGCGAAGAGAGGCACGAAATGCCCGGAATGCACTGACGTTGCGGGCGCTTTCGGCGCCCATCGCACTCGCCAGGGTCATTTTGGTGACGCGCGATGCCAAGTTCCGCAAGACACCGTGCTGTTCCTTGTCCGGTGTCCCATACACGACGTCGAAACCTTCTTCGAGCTTCGCGACCAGCCGCACAATTTCTTCCGGCGGATTCTGAAGGTCATCATCCATGGTTACGATCGTGTCGAACCGGGCATGACGAATTCCACAGAGGAGCGCGTTGTGCTGTCCATAATTGCGGCTCAGATTTAGTCCCCGAATCCAGCGATGCTGGAGCGCAAGTTCACGAATGAGCGACCAACTGCCGTCGGAGCTGCTGTCGTTGACCAGGATCAACTCGAAGGGAGTTTGCAGTGCGCCGAGAGCGGGCTGAATCCGCTTCACGAGCGTCGGCAGGCTCTCTTCGCTGTTGTAGACGGGAACGACGACGGAAACTGAAGTCATTCTTGGAACTTCATTCTATCGTGCCAATAAGCCTGCGTGGGTCAAGTGAACCGTGTACGGAGTTTCTGCAAGGGTAGGAGTGTCCCACCCGTGGCGTCATCCCGCAGGTCGGTAATCCGCAAAAGACCTCGGCCACAAACCACGGTCGGGAACCCCTGCCGCAGAAAGATCACCTTTCCGGGCTGACGGTCCTCGACGTGAATGTCGGGTTCAACGGCCGCGTCCAGCAGGCGGACTTTGCGTTCCTCAATGAACGCCGACGCTCCTTTATACGGGCTGCCGACGCTATCGATGAATCGCTTGATCCGATCGGCATCAGCGGACCAATGTATGCGATAGTCTTCTTCGTCGCGCCACAGGGAATAGGTGGCTCCCTCTTCTTTTTGTGGAGTGCCGGTCAGGGTGGCGCCGCCGCGAATGCGCTGGCAAAGGTCCACGACGAGGGTTGCGTATTCCACTGAGGCTGGATATGACCGATTGGATCTTCACGGGATACGAGATGGGCAGCTTCCGTTGTCCCAGGATGTCGCCGCGGTCATACTCTCGGCCGGCGAACAGGGCGGTAACGCCTACGAACGGCTCCCCATTGATCAATGCAGTTGGTAATGGGGTGAATCCACGATATTTGGGCAGCGAATCGTGTAGGACGATCAATCGTTTCGCGTCATGGATCAGCCAGCGCCAGGAAACCGCGAAATGATATTCCGCTGTTGCGCGAAACTGATTTTGGCTATCGTCGCTATCGTGGCGATCGAAATATGCGATGCCATTCTGCCGGCATACTACCGCGATTTCATCACGATAGTCTTTGGCTAGGTTCTTATCGGCGGCGCCCACTACATATTCGATTTGATCGGGACCGAAGGTGCTGACCACAGCTTGAAGGACATGGAGTCCTTTTTCGGTCATGAGAAAGAAGCCGATCGGCACTAAAGTGTCCTCCCCAAGCCACACCTTCGCGACCTTTCATCGTATACCGTCTATGCTACGGAAACGTTGGTTGCGGCTTGATCGGGTTCCTGCAGAATTGGTGCTTCCGGCAGACCTTCGTTCTCCAGGGCTTGGTCCAGCTGGAGAAGATCGCGCGCGGAGGCGAGTTGCAGCAGAGCGTCGACCAGTGCGGGGTCGAACTGCCGGCCGCGTTCCTTCTGGATCTCGGCGAGAGCTTCTTCGAGAGTGCTCGCGGGCTTGTACGGCCGGGAGTGGGTCAGAATATCGAATGTGTCGGCGATGGAAGTAAGCCGGGCGGGCAGGGGAATGTTATCGCCCTTGATCGACAGGTAGCCGGAACCATCCCAATGCTCGTGATGATACCTGGCGATCTGTTCGGCCACTTTGAGCAACGAAAAACTACTGCCCGCGAGAATCTTGCCTCCGATGGCTGTGTGCGTCTTGACCACGTCGAATTCCTGGGGCGTGAGTTTGTCCGCCTTGAGCAGGATGTGGTCCGGAATCCCGATCTTCCCCAGATCGTGAAGCGGGGCGGCTCCGCGGATCAACCGAATTTCCTCCCGCGCAATTCCGATCTTTTCGGCCAGCAGTGCGGCGAGCAAGCCCACTCGCTGTGCGTGCAGCCCCGTGAGGTCATCCCGATAGTCCGCTGCGAGCGCCAGATGGTGGAGCATCTCTTCCTGGGCCATTTCCAGCTCGCGAGTGCGTTCCCGAACGCGCTCATCGAGTTCCCGATTCTGTTCGTCAAGCTTGAGATAGAGGAACCGGGTCTCGAGCAGATTGTAGACGCGCAGGACGACTTCCCCGTGATTGACCGGCTTAGTCAGAAAGTCCTTGGCCCCCAGGGAAAGCGCCTCCTGGCGCACGCGTTGTGCCAGGTCGGCCGTAATGACCACGAACGGCAGATAGGTTCCCTCAGGGATCTGGCTGCGCAGTTGTTTCAGCAGGGACAGGCCGTCGATGTGAGGCATTCGCAGGTCCAGCATTACCAGGTCGGGCTGGAAATCCGCGAATAGGGGCAGAACTAGGCGGGCGTCCGTTAGCTTCTGAATGCCCAGGAATCCATGCTCACGCAGGATGTTCTCAAGGAGGTCGACATTCGCTTTCTGATCGTCCACGATCAGGATTTTGCTGCGCTTAAGGATGTCCTTTCGCATAGGCCGGTAACCAATTCCCCCGGGTTATGATCGGCTTCCTCTGGAAAGAACCTTAATTGGCGCCGTCTAAAGGCCTTCGATGCTGCGGAGGAGGGTGGCCTGCGACACAGGCTTGGTCAGGGTCGCGTCCGCTCCCAGAGCGCGGGCGGCGGCCAGGACATCCACGCCAAAGGTCCCGGACATGGCGATGATTTTGACCTTTGGGGTCTCTTTTCGGAGCGCCCGGATCAGTTCGATTCCTTCCTCGCCTTCCATGGCGAGATCGGTGATGATCAGGTCTACCGGATTCTGGCGAATCAACTCTCTGGCCTCGCGGCCGTCCCGCGCTGTGACGGTTTGAAAGCCGGAATCGTTGAGAATCTCGGCGAGCAGGCTTCGAATGGCGGGCTCGTCGTCCACGATCAGGACTTTCCGGACCGGCATCCGCGCCGTGAGCACCGCACGGACCTTTTCGCATAGCGCGTCGGGACTAAAGGGTTTGGGGATAAAATTAACATCCGAATCCAGAGTTCCGTGCTGGGCCGCTGAGTGTCCGGTGTAACCCGACATGAACAGCACTTTGATTCCCGGGCGCAATCGAGTCAAGTTGGCGGCGACGTCCCGGCCGCCCATTTTCGGCAATACAACGTCGGTGAGGAGCAAGTCGATCTCTCCGGTGTGCTGCTGGGCGACCTGGAGCGCGCCGGGTCCGTCTTCGGCGATCAGCACGCGGTAGCCGGCGGAGCCGAGGATGTCCTCCACCAGGAGCCGGACCGCGGGATCATCCTCCACGACCAGGATGGTCTCCGTTCCTCGCGGCGCGACCTCGTGGGCAACTTCAGGCGAATCCTCCTCCCACCCATCCACGCTGGGAAAGAACATTTTGAACGTTGTCCCGACGCCCGGCTCGCTATACAGCCAGATGTGGCCGCCGCTCTGACGGACGATCCCGTACACGGTGGCGAGTCCCAGACCCGTGCCGCTGCCCACCTCTTTGGTCGTAAAGAACGGTTCGAAGGCGCGCTGCCGCACTTCAGGAGTCATGCCGGAGCCGTTGTCGCTCACGGCCAGCATCACGTAACTCCCGGGCGATATGTTGTGGACCCGGGCGTAGGAGGCATCGAGACTCGCGTTGCTGAGTTCCAGAGTAAGTTTGCCGCCCTGGGGCATGGCATCGCGGGCGTTCACCACCAGATTCAAAATAACCTGCTGTACCTGGCTGGGATCGATCTTGACGCGGGCCAGATCGTCGTGAATCTTGGTGGCGACTTCGATATCTTCCCCAATCACGCGGCGGACCAATTCGTCCATTTCGCGCAGAGTATCGGCGAAATTCACGATGCGCGGCTGCAGGACCTGCTTCCGGCTGAAAGCCAGGAGTTGCTGCGTCAAGCCCGCGGCGCGCTCTCCCGCTTTGAAGATCTCGGCGACCTGACGATGGGCTTTATCGCCTTCCGGCAGTTTTTTCAGCAACAGTTTGGAGTAGCCAATGATCACATTGAGCACGTTGTTGAAATCGTGCGCGATCCCGCCGGCCATCAGCCCCACCGCCTCCATCTTCTGGGACTGGCGCAACTCTTCTTCCAGGCGTTTGTGCCCAGTGATCAGCTCGCCCACGCGCTGCAGCATATCTTCGACGCTGATCGGGGATGGGGAGATCGACGTGTCCGTGGGCTCTGCTTTCTCTGTGCGGAATTCGTCGTCCGCCTGGGTCATGAGCAAGGAGATCTGCTCATAGAGTTTTTCCAGCTCGCGATTGGCAGCGCTCAGCTGGCGATTGGCCTGAGCCAATTCCTGGGCTCTCTGAAAGATTTCCGCCTCCATCTGCTCGGAACGGGTGAGCAAAGCAAGGTTGGCTTTTTCGCCATCCTGCTTGAGGCGAACGAACTCGGTCACATCCTCGACGCGGTTAAGGATATAAATAAGCTCGCCTTTTGAGTTCATTATCGGAGAATTGACGGGAGTCCAGTATCTTTCTTCGAATTCGCCGCCCTCCGATTCAGGCCGGCGGATGTCATATTTCTGGACAGCCATGGTATGCGGCTGCCGGGTCCGAAGCACGGTCTCCAAAGACTCACGGAGCAGACGAGCTCCCGTAGCTCCCGGATCGTCGGGATTGTCCGGGAACACGTCAAACACGTTGCGCCCGATTACCTGACTCCGTTCGGTCATGGTCGCGCGGAGGTGGGCGTCGCTCGCCGCAATAATTTCGAAAGTCGGGGTCAGGATCAACTGCAGGCTCTGCCCGGATTCGAACAGATGGCGGAAGTCGATCGATTCCGTATGCCGTTCCGCCTCAGTAGGAGTGTTATCGAGGGGTTCAGATGGCATCAGAAGTCGTTACGATGATACTGAATATCCGACATCGATTCAAGGCTGTACGATAATTGGAGAGAAGCGAGGACGTACTGAATGAAGGCAAGACACCGGCTCCTCTGCGCGCTTTTCTTGTTTGCCGTAGCTGCGTTGGCCCAGCGGGCCATGACGGTCGCCGACGTGATCGCATTCGTGGATTCGCAGATTAAGCTGAAGGGCGACGATAAGGCAACGGCCGATTTCCTGCAACACATCAAGCTCACACAGAAGCTCGAGATTCGCGACGTCGAGGATCTGCAAGGACGGGGCGCGGGTGCGCGGACGCTCCAGGCACTGCGCAAGTTAAGCGAGGATTCGGCCAGCCTGCCCGCCGCGCCTGCACCACAGGTCGTGCAGGCTCCGCCGCCCAAGCCGGCTCCCAGCGCGCAAGAGCAGGCGGCCATCCTGGCGGCCATGAGAGAATACGCCCTCAGCTACACCAAGAACCTGCCCAACTATGTGTGTGTACAAACCACGCGGCGGCGCATAGAACCCACCGAACGGGGCTATCTTCCCCAAGGCGACGAAGTTCAGGAGTTGCTGAGTTTTGTCGACGGCAAGGAAACCTATAAGGTCGAGATGGTCAACGGCAAGTCCCAGCCCAATCTGAAGCACGAGCAACTCGGTGGCGTGGTCACCTCCGGTGAGTTCGGCCGGCTGTTGTTCAGCATCTTCGATCCGGACTCGGGATCCGAATTCCACTGGGATCATTGGGCGACACTACGCGGAAAACCCATGTACGTGTTCGGTTACTCGGTGCCTAAATCGAACGGCTATAGCATGTATCACGGCGAATCGAAGCGCGAGTACACGTCCGCATACCAGGGCTTGGTTTACGCCGACGTTCAAACCAAGACAGTGATGCGGATTAAGATGGAAACGACCGGGATTCCGGCCGACTTCCCGATCCATGAAGTGAACATCACGCTGGACTACGCCCCGACCAAGATCTCCGATCAGGAATACGTGCTCCCCTATCACTTCGAGTTGACTTCCAAGGAGGTCAGGGCGGAGACCACGAACCGGGCCGATTACAAGCTCTACCAGAAGTTCGGCGCCGAGGCCAGCATCACCTTCGGAGACATCGAGCCCATCCCCGACGATCAGCTCAAGGAGCAGCCGGCGACGGCACCTCAGGGTGCGGGCCAGAAGGCTCCGCCGGCAGGTAAGAAGAAATAGGGCGTGCTTCGGCTTCTATCTCGGAACGTCCTCGTGAAAACGCGTACCGGCGGTTACTTGAATCGGGGATTGGTCCAGCTTTGAACGCCATCCCCGAACCTGACCGGTCCATACTCAGTTTCCGTCGCAGACTGACTAGGATAGTCAAAGTGACAGATCCAACCGTGGCTTCCAAGGGCTAGTCTGAGGCCTTTTTCGAGATGGGGGGCGTGCGTCCCGATGTGCAAGCGGCACACCGTGCGGTCCAGATCATCGATGGCGGAGCGAACGATTTTCAGCTCTTCGCCCTGAACGTCCATATCGATCAGGTCGACGCGATCGAGATCGCGCAGCAGATGCGTGAGGGTCACAGCCGGTACCTCGATGGATTTCCAACCGCTCTTGAGCTCGACGATGGGGATGCCCTCATAGAGCTCGTGACCTTTGTTCCGAGGCTTGTCACGAGACTCCCGGATCCACTGGCCATAAAACTGGTCGGCGCGATCTTCGCCGCCCTCCGGCCGTCCGACACAGAAAAGCGCAGTACCGGGCTGATCGCTGACCACGGCCTCCACCAGCGTGTGTTCCGCCGGGTCCAGATCGTTTGTGCGGAAGTGTTGCTGCAACCACTTGAAATGCAGTGGCTCCCCTTCCACGGCGATCAAATGACATTTCTGAATTCCACGCTGCCTCGCGGCTGCCGCGGCCCGCGCGGCCCACCGCCCGTATCCGGCGCCCAGCTCCATCATCGTGTAGCTATCGCGAGCCTGTGAAACCGATTCCAGAATGTCGATCCATTCGAAGTACTCTTCATCGACCGGCGGACAGGGCATTTGGACCTGGGATGGGGACGGGGCGGCGCGCGCCACAAACTCGCAGCGCATGCGCGTGCCCAGGTAGTCGATCTGGCAGCCTTCGGGAACGGGGCCCGAGTAAGCCGAGAACTTCTCAAAAATCGGATGCTCGGTCATCGGGCTTAACTTTTGCGTCATGAGGCGGTGATGCAGGCAGAGCGGAAGAAACGCATCACAGGGACAAGTGGTAGCGGGCGAGGGACTTGAACCCCCATGACCTTGCGGTCGGACGATTTTGAGCCGTCTGCGTCTGCCAGTTCCGCCAGCCCGCCACGTGCAAACATTTTAGCGCGTTCCAGTGCGCACCCGTCACCCCGCGAGGGATTTCCAGTTTTGGACCAGGTGCTCGGCAGTCCGCCAGGCGAGAGCCTGCAGCGTGAGGGTCGGGTTGCGGGCGCCGCTCGAGCCCATTACGGACGCTCCTAGAATGCCCAGATTCGGGGCTTCGTGCGAGAATCCCCACCGGTCGACCACGTTGGTCTCGGGATTGTCGCCCATGCGCGTGCCGCCGTAGGCGTGCGTACTGATTCCCGGTCCGTTGGCCGGAGGTTTAGTGACCTCGATCGCGCCGGCTGCGCGGAACCACTGCTCCATCTTGTCTTGCGCGTGCTGCAGTGCGCGCTGCTCATTTTCGCGAACACCGCCGGATGTGATGCGGCATACGGGATCGCCCAAGGGATCGCGAACCTCCGGATCCAAGTCCAGGAAGGTTGTTTCGTAGGGGAGCGTGTTGGTTTGCAGATAAGTCGACGCGACGCGTCCGGCGTTTTCGTGAACGAATTTCTTCCACGCTGATCCGAACAGCGGGGCACGGCCGTAGGTGTTCATGGCCGCCGCATCGATGGGATGCCGCTCCGTGTAGACGTGCAGGCTCGCGCCGCCGATGAAGCCGAGTCCGGCATGATCGAACGAGTCGTCGGCCCACTCGTCGACGGTAGCGCCCTGAGCAGGGAGTCCATACCAGACGTTGATGTCGTAGGGGAATAATGCGCTGACGTTGCTGGTCCAATGACCGAAATAATGGTGGCCCACCTGGCCGTGATTGTTCGAGAGCCCATTGGGATACGCTTTCGATTTCGAGAGCAGCAGGAGGCGCGAGTTTTCGTAGGTGTAACCGGCGAGGAGCACGATCTTGGCCGGCTGAAAATATTCCTTGCGATCGCGGATGTAGGTGACGCCGGTGACGCGGCCGTTCGAATCGGTGACGATTCTCGTCACCTGGGCTTTGTCGAAGATGGTCAGGTTTTTGGTGCGGACGGCGTCCGGGATGGTAGTGGTCGCGGTGGAGTTTTTCGCGCCCACGTGACATCCTCCGGCGCTGCAATAGCCGTGGAACACGCACGAGGCGCGACCGCGATACGCCTGTGAATTGATGGCGGCCGGGGGACGGAAGGGCTTCCATCCGAGCTGGCGGGCCGCGTCCATCATGTGGTCGGTGAATCCCGCGCCGCGCAGAGGAGGCATGGGATATTCGCGCTGGCGAGGACCTTCGAACACGTTGCCCGCGGGATCGATGCGGCCTTGAATGTTGCCGGCCTTGCCGCTGACGCCGACCTCCTGCTCGATGATGTCGTAGTACGGCTCCAGATCGTCGTAGGTGACCGGCCAATCTTCGAGCGTCGTTCCGGCGGGAATCGAATTGGGCCCGTAGCGCCGGATGGACTCGGAGCGTGTGCGAAAATCCCAGGGCTTCAGGCGCCAGCTCTGCGCCCAGTAATGGATGGACGTGCCGCCGATCGCGTTCATCATCGGATGAACTCCGGCGGATCGAGCTTGCTGCGAGGGCGTCGCGCGCACGGTGGGGCATTCGCGTTGCGCTTTGGGCGAGCTGCTGACTAAACGCCGTACGTTGTTGTACACCTCGTCGGCGTGGAAGTCCCGATGCGGATCCATCCAGGTGCCCGCTTCGAGGCCCGCGACCTTCAATCCCGCGCGTGCCAGCGGAAGCACTGCAACGCCGCCTGCGGCGCCCAGGCCGATTACCACGACGTCGACGGGCTTGAGATTAATGGCCATGGCTTTTATTGACCAAACTTCGTACCGTATGCGGAGACGCGATACGGTTTGACGTCGGCCTTCAAAGCCTGATCTTCCGCGGCCACCGCGGGGCGCGGACCGGGGTACCGAATCAGGTCCCAACCGGCGAAATTCTTATTGCCGCCGTAGTAGGGATCGCTGAACATGCCTTCGAGTGTTAACCGGCGCGCGCGACTAAAGAACGGACTATCGATCATTTCGTTAAGCACCTGATCGCGATTTTCCGCGGAAAGCTCCGCGAGCGCGGCGCCGTGAACACGTTTGGCGTACGCGTCGATCGCTTCCAGGCCTTGGATAAAGGTAGCCTTCTCGTTCGCGTTCGGGCCGGCCAGGACGCGGTCGATATAGATTTGCGCGCCGGATTCGACGGCGCCGGGACCGAGCTCATCGCGGGGGATCAAGCGATCGATGAAAGCGACCAGTGTCTTCATCTGCCCGGGCGTTAGAGCACCCTTGGCGGCAGGTTGCTGCGCCGATAGCGTGAGAGCGGCTAATGGCACGAACGCGGCGCTTTGAATCAGCTCGCGGCGCGAGACGTTACTGTCGCGCTCTTCCTTGGAGTTCATGCGATCAATCATACTGCTGTTTCTTTATTTGGTTCGGAGGGGAGTAAAATCATGCCATGGCAAATTATGTGTGCGGGGTGGTGCTGATTCTCGCCGCCGGGACTGCAGCGGCGCAGTGCGTCGATTATTCGAAAGACCCCGCGGGCTGCCAGCCCTCGACTTTCGATACGCCCATCGGCCAGATGCCTTCGGTGCGCGTTAATCGCGACGGCAAGGTGGACCCGACTTCGTCTGAGGAGGAGGCTCGGGCGGGCGTCGCCAAGCTCGAAAAAGAGCTTCACTTGTTCAGGAATATCGAGCCGCTGCATTGGGTGCTCACGGTGCCTTCCGTCAAGGATTCCGCCACCGGCGCGTGGAAGGGCGGCGATCTCGACGCGGCGGGAGACGGGCGTGGTCTCGGCATCGCCGGCAATTGCATCTTCACCGGCCATCAGAACGGGGCGGGCAAGAAGCACGCGATCAACATCTTCAAAATCCAGCCTGATCCGGTGAAGCAGCCTCCGGTACAGGTGGGCGAGATCCCCGCCATGTTCGAGGGCAACCAGGGTTTCGACGACCGCGAGGTTCGTTCGCTGGTGTACAAAACTTCCAGCGGCGAGGATCGCTACATTCTGGTTCGCAACGCCGGGACCAATACCATCGGCCGCATGGAGACGTACCGCATCGACATGAATACCTGCCTGCCGGTCGGAAAGAGCGAGATCACCGACTTCGGCGGCCAGTCGCACGAGTTCTTCCTGTGGCACGATCCGGCTAATTCGAATCGAGTGCTGGTCTACATGACCAATTGGACATCGGGGCTGCCGGATCCCGATCATCCGGGCTCGAAGACTCCCGACTTCACGGCGCTGGCGGTGACGGATGAAGACACCGGGGAGATGCTGCCCAAAGCCAAGGTGCTGGCGAGTTTCACCTTGCAAGAGGTCGGTGGGCCGCCGGTGAATGAGAAGCCGGATGCCACCGGATTGTTCTCCGACGGCCGGTTCCTGGACTTCAGCGATTCCAAAAACCTCGCTGGCCGCGCCGGAAACTTCCAGAACAACGAGCAGAACCGCTTTCATTCGTCGTCGGTTACGGACGACGGCGAACGAGTCTACGTGGCCGGGACCACGGCGGGATTCTATGTGCTCGATTCGGACGCGGTGGCGCATCATCGCAATGCGGAGCTCGCGGCGGGGACGGCCGGGTGCAACCAACGGTCGACCATCGTCACGGCTGGTGGCGCGATCGACGTGACGAAGCTGCCTGCGCTGGCCAACGATTGCATCCACATGGTGGTGAACAACGATCCAGGACTCAAGGCATACCTCGCGTCCAACGCTCCGGCGCAATCGAAAGCCGAACGCTATTTGGTTCTGCTGACGCGTTCGCGCTTCGACGTTTATCCGCCGGTGAACGCGGTGCCGACGGGAACGCACAGCGCTGTTTTCGTTCCGAATCGGCCCGCGCAGGTGAAGGGAAACACCAAGGGTCGTCCGGCTTATGTGTGGGTGACCGACGAGAACGGCGGCTGCCCGCTAAATTACGCCAGAATGATGTCGGTGGAATCGGAGATCACGCCGATTATGGTCGGGGCGTTTTCGATTCCCGATAATCAGCTCGACGAGTGCCTCACTCAGGCGATCACGGAGCCGGATGGCCAAACGCGCCGGCAACAGGTGGCCCAGCAGAATCACAATCCGACCGTGTTCAAGAATCTGGTGTTCAACACCTGGTACGGCCACGGACTGCGCGTGATCGATATCTCCATTCCGCAGACCCCGCGAGAGGTGGGGTACGCGCTAACGCTTCCGCACGGCATCGTCCGGACGTATCCGGTGTTCAAGGACGGATTGATTTACTGGGTCGACAATAAGACCGGGCTGCATGTGGCTCGGTACACGGGTCCCCGAGCCAACGAATTGCCGGGCCCTGGTACGGGGACGTACGAGGGCAACGCGACGAGTCCGCATCGCTAACCGGCCGCGGCACGACCCCTTGGCACGCCGGTGCCCCGTCCTGATATGATGCACGACACTGGGCGAGCCGAACGTGCCAACTCCATCCTTTCCTCCGATCGATAAGGCGCTCCGGAAGGGCATCCTTGCGGGCGCCGGCATCTGCGTGGTCACCGTGGCGTACAGCATTTTGCGGTACCCGGGTATTCTCGGATCCCCTGCCGCTCCGAAATTTCTCCCGCTGTTTCTGATCGCGGTTCTCTGGTATGGATTCGCGGCCGTGCGCTGGACGCAGGTCACGAACAGCGAGGATTTTGTGGTCCTGCATTACGGCGTGCGCTGGGGTGTGGTGATCGGCCTGGCGTGGATCGTGGAGACGTTCGCCGGGAACGTGCTGATGCCGCATTCGCCGATCGGGCTCCTGGCGACGATTGTCGCGGCTGTTTTGCCGGCAGTGGCCGGTGCCACTGGGGCCGCGGTCACCGGGCAAGCCTGGACGGGGGCCCGCATCGGGTTTTGGAGCGGCGTGGTCAGCGGGCTGATCGCGTTCGCGGGCGTCGCGGGGGTGGGCTACCTGATCGTAGGTTTCCCCGAGTTCCTTCAAGGCCAGGACATTTCCCCCGCAGCAGGCGACTCAGCGGCGTACAACATCGGAGATTATCTCGCGACGGGAGTAAGCCACCTGTTATTGGTCGGCGCGCTATTCTGCAGCGCGGCGGGAGCGTTCGGGGGCTTGTTCGGACGTCTGGTTCGAGGGCAGCAGGCCACCTTAAGTCACTAGGTGCTTGTTGAAAAACGGGGCAGAACACCGCTCCATCACTGTCGCGGCTCGGTAACTTGGATTCCGAGCCTCGAGCGTCATCGAGCGGACGATTGCAGGAGCGTCAGCGGTATCCTGCCGCCTGCAATTCGAAGAGTTGCGCATAACGGCCGCCCGCACGGAGCAATTCCTCGTGCGAGCCTAGTTCCGTTACATGGCCATCGGCGATCACGGCGATCCGGTCGGCGATGCGCACCGTCGAGAACCGATGCGAGATCACGATGCCGATCCGGCCCTTGAGATTTTCCTTCAGCTCGGCGAAGATCGCCGCTTCGGCCTCGGGGTCGAGCGAAGACGTGGGTTCGTCCAGAATCCAGATATCGGCGTCGCGGTACATGATGCGGGCCAGAGCGAGCCTCTGCCATTCGCCGCCGGAGAGATCGTGCCCGCCTTCGAAAAGCCTCCCGACTTTGGAATCGAGGCCGCGAGGCATTTTCGTCAGCAGCCAATCGCTGCGGGCGTTGCGCAGGGCTTCCATGACGCGCTCGTCGTTGGCTTTGCTGTGTACCTCGCCGTCGGGCCGGCCCATCACGACGTTCTCGCGGACGGACAGCTCGTAACTCACGTAATCCTGAAACAGCACGCCGATGCGGCTGCGGAGAACCGCGGGATCCAGATCCCTCAGATCGACGCCGCCTACGCGCACCGAGCCTTGATCCGGATCGTAAAAACGAAGCAGCAGGCGAATGAGCGTACTCTTTCCGGCCCCGTTTTCGCCGACCAAGGCGATCAGTTCGCCGGGGCGCATGTGCAGATTCAATCCCGCCACGGCCGGCTCCGTCCCGCCGGGATAAGTGAATGTGACGTTGTCGAATTCGATTCCGGCGGTGCAAATCGCGTTATGCCACGCCGTCTCGGGATGCGGTTCGGCCGGCACGGGCACCAGTGAACCGATCGATAAGAATGAGAAGTAGTCATCCAGGAACGTGGTGTGCTGATCGACCGCGACGAACGTGCTCGAAATCTGTCCGAGAGTCCCCGAGACCGCCGTGAATGCGCCAATAACGAGTACGACGCCCCCAGGGTCGATGGTACCTGCTACTCCTCGAATCGCAAGGAACACGTAGGCGAGCGCGAGCGTGGTGCCTCCGACCAGGCCAGTGAGCATCGAGATGCGGGTGGCCGAGCGATACATCAGCTCGCGTTGCTTGAACAGATCCTCGGACAGCTTGCCGTGCCTGCCGAGCAGATAATCGGCGAGAACGTACGCCCGGATTTCCTTGGTCGAGCGCGGTTGGACAAGCAGGTCGCCGAGATACTCGCGTTCGCGTTCCTCCGGCGTTTCTTTGTAGAAGTATTCGTAGAGACGAGAGGTCACGCGGCGCTCGAGCAGCAGCGAAAGCCCAGCCGCCGCCAGCGCGAGAACCACCAGCACCCAGTGCAGGCTGGCAAGCAATCCCGCCATCAGCACTACGGTCACGATGTTGCCCGAGAGTCCCAGCACGGACCACGTGAGGTCGCCGGGCCGCCAGGAGACATCGCGTTTGGCGCGCGCCAGACGATCGTGCCAGTCGGAATTATCGAAGTGGCCGATATCGACCTTGGACGCCTGCGCGAGCAATCGGCGTTCGGCTTCGAGCTGCACGCGGCGGACGAACAGGTTCCGGCCGTAGCCCATGTAGGCGCCCACGGCTCGCTGCACGGCGGTGGCGAGCCACAATCCGACCAGGATGGGAACCAGGTCCGTGAACCGAAGCGAATGCAGGCGCGCTTCGGCGATGCGATTGACCAGGGACGCGCCCAGGTAGACGGCGATGGGAGGCATCGCGGCGCTGAGCATTCCCAGCACGGAATAGCGGACCAGCGAGCTCGGCGAGGCGGTCCAGGCGAGACCCATCCCCTGCCTCAGGTTCTTCCTGACCCTGCGGCCGCGGCCCTTGGTGCTGGGCGGGGTGTCCGGCATCCTTTTACATTAGGCGAAACGCACGGACTCGGACAAGGATAGGATCAAGAAATGGACGTTACAAAGATCAGCTCCGGCAGAAATCCTCCATCGGACGTGCATGCGATTATCGAGATACCCGTTGGAGGTACGCCCGTCAAGTACGAGCTGGACAAGTCCTCGGGCGCGATGTTCGTCGATCGATTCCTGCACACCGCCATGTTCTACCCCGGCAATTACGGTTTCATTCCGCAAACGTTGTCGCAGGATGGCGATCCGATTGACGTGCTGGTCATCGCGCCCGTCGCGGTCGTGTCCGGCGCTATCGTTCGCTGCCGTCCGGTGGGAGCTTTGCTGATGGAGGACCAAGCCGGGCTCGACGAGAAGATCATTGCCGTTCCGGTGGACGATCTGCATCCGTTCTATACGGGCATTGGATCGTATCTGGACCTGCCTGAGATCATGCGCGAGCAGATCGCGCACTTCTTCAACCACTATAAGGACCTGGAACCCGGCAAATGGACCCACATCGGCAAGTGGGTGGGTGTTGAGGAGTCCAAGCGGCTGATCCTGGACGCGATCGACAGGGCTGCTGCGGGCGCCCACTAACAGTTATTCGTACCGCAGCGCCCGAATGGGGTCGACGCGGCTGGCGCGAAAGGCGGGGACGAATCCCGCCGCGGACGCGACCAGAACCAGGCCGATCGTAGCCAACAGCATGGTCCAGGGATCGTTGGGAGTCACGCCGTAAAGCTGAGCGCGCACCAGGCGCGTCAGCGCGAAAGCCGCGGGCAATGCCGCCGCCACGCCTAGGACGACGAGTAGCAGGACTTCCTTCATCACCATCCAAATGACCCTGCCTTCCAGCGCTCCGAGGGCCATGCGGATGCCGATCTCACGGGTCCGGCGAGCAACAGAGTACGCCATTACGCCGTAGAGACCGATCATCGCGAGAAGCGTTGCCAGGGATCCGAAGACCACCGACAGGTTCGCCGTCATGCGCTCGGTAACGAGGGTGTCGCTCAGATCCTCTTGGACCGTTCGCATGGAGGCGATGGGCAGGTTTGCGTCCAATTCACGGACTTTGGCCCGCACTGACTGGAATAGAGAATCGGGATCCGCGGACGTACGTACATACACAGTCTGGCCCATGGGGCCGTGGACCGCCATGTATGGAAGGAACGCCTGGTCGGGGATTTCGTCACGAAGGTTGGTGTATTTGATGTCCTTCACGACCCCAATAATCTCCATATCCGTTTTGGTGCCGGGGTCGATGCCGTAGCCCAGATGCCGGCCTAGCGGATTCCGGTCTTTGAAATATTTCTTCACGAAAGACTCATTGACCATGATCTTCGCCGGCACCCAGTTGTCAGGCTCCCGGTGAAGTACTTCTTGCGTATCCTGACCCGTAAAATCGCGCCCGGCGACGATCGGCACGCCGAGCGCCGCGAAGTAACCCGGGCCGATCCAGTTCATATAAGCATCGGGACGGTCACCCGGCTTGGGCGTATAGCCTTCGATGGTCATCCAGCTATCTGACTCGTTGTTTCGCAAAATGCGCATCGCGGCGAGGCCTACGGACTGTACTCCGGGGATCACGCGCAGGTTTTCCGTGAGGCTCTGGTAGAACTGCACCGTGCGCGGCTTGTCGTAACCGATCAGAGGGGGATTGATGTTGAATGCGATGAGCCGCTCCACGGGGAACCCAGGCCCCAGATTTTTGAGATTGCTCAGGCTCTTGACGAACAGCCCAGCGCCCACCAAAAGCAGGAGAGACAACATGACCTGGGACGCCACCAGTATCTTGCGAAGCTTGACGTTGCCGCCGCCCACAACCGCGCCCGCCTGATCCTTCAACGTGGGCGCGATGTTCGGCTTCGTCGTCCGCAGGGCCGGGAAGAGCCCGAATAGCAATCCTGTTCCTACGGTCAATCCGAATGTGAAGAGCAGGATGCGGAAATCAGGTGTGGTGGATATCTTGAAACCCCTCGCGTCCGATGGAACGAAGGCGGCCAGAAGCGCTTTGTCAGCCGCAAACGCGATTGCGGTACCGGCCAGGCCGCCTAGAGCGGCCAGCATCAGGCTTTCGGTGAGAAGTTGCTTGATAATGCGCCATCGGCTGGCGCCCACAGCCAGTCGCACTGCGACTTCCTTCTCTCGTCCAGCGGCTCTGGCCAGGAGTAAGTTCGCCAGATTGGCGCATGCGATCAGCAATACGGTTCCCGTGATCGCCATGAGCACCCACAGGGGCGCTTCCAGACGCTGCCGCATAAACGATCGCCCCTGGGAGCCGGGAAGCAGGTCCATATAGCACTTCAAGAATTGTTCGCGCACGATATCCGACGCGTTTCGGAACGCGGGCTCCTTTACTTCCATCTCGAGCATCGAATGCATGAAGGGCTGGAGCGAGGCTTGGGCCTGCATTTGCGTAATTCCTGGTTTCAGCCGCCCAAAGGCGTTGACAAACCGGGTCCGTCGATTCTTGAGGAAGCCTTTGTTGCCGGGCATCATCTCGGACTGCATCATGAGGGGCACGAAGATCTGCGCCGCATTGCCGACGTCCACGCCGTCGAATCCCGGTTGCGCGACGCCGATAATGGTCATCGCCGTGTTGTTGACCAGAACCTTTTTGCCGAGAACCTTCGGGTCCTTCGCGAAATGCGTGTCCCAGAAGCTGTAGCTCAGGACCACGATCGGGTGGCCATCGGGTGTCTTGTCGTCATCGGGCGTAAAGGTCCGGCCGATCGCCGCCCCGATGCCCATAGAGGGGAAATAAGTGCCTGAGACCATCTCCGCCTGGACGGGGTCCGTTCCGCCATCCACGGTGAGACTCGGAGTAAACGGATACCGCGCGAACATCTCCGAGAACACTTCGTTGTGGTCCTGGAAGTCGCGATACATGGGATAGGAAATGGCGTTCGCGCCCCAGTTGCTTCCGTAATGCTGGCCGCGCATGGTGAACAGGACCAGTTCCTTTGGATTCTTAACCGGCAGCAGGCGCAGCAGGACTTGGTCCAGCAGGCTGAAAATAGCGGTGTTCGCACCGATACCGAGCGCGAGAGACAGCACCGCGACGGTGGTGAACATAGGAGCTTTGTACAGCGAACGAAAGGCGTACTTGATGTCGGCCCAGAGGGTGCCCATGGTAGGAATACTGCGGCCCGGTGTCAAAGTTTCCAGGATTCGAAAAATATTTGCACGATCGGGCTAGAGTAAGAGGAAGGAGCCACCATGCCAAGGCGGAAATTGCCGGCGATCGTGATCATCGCCACCCTTGCTCTGCTGCTCGCCTCGTCCGCCGCGATCGCTTACTTCCAGAGTTCGCTGGAGCGCGGTTCCGCTCCCGACGAGGAAACCGCCTGGGTCTGCCCCATGCATCCCGACTACACGATGGACGTGACCGGCAAGTGTCCTCGCTGTGGGATGGATCTGGTTCGCGCCGCGCCCTTCGACGTTCGCGATTACAACTTCGATTTTCGTACTGAGCCCGCAGTGGTGAAGCCTGGCCAGAGAACCACTATGCGGTTCAAGATTTTTCATCCCGGAACGGGCGAGCAGGTGAAGAAGTTCGAGGTAGTGCACGAAAAGCAATATCACCTGTTCGTGATCAGCCAGGATATGGAGTACTTTCAGCACATCCATCCGGAAGAGCAAGCCGATGGCACCTGGACCATCGACATAACGCTGCCGAAGGCTGGATACTACAAGGTCCTATCCGACTTCATGCCGAGCGGCGGTGCGCCGCAGTTTATCGCCCGGCCGCTGGTGACAGCGGGTTACAACGGCGATCTGGAATCCGCCAGCGCTCACCTGATCCCGGACACGAACCTGACCAAAGCGGTGGACGACATCACCGCGACCATTGCCTACGATCCGCAGACGTGCATCGTCGGGCTTTACTGTCATCTCAACTATCATCTGACCGACACGGCCACCGGACGTCCGATCACCGATCTTCAGACGTATCTCGGGGCGTTCGGCCACACGCTGATCATGAGCGAAGACATGGTGGATTACGTCCACTCGCACCCGCTGGATATCCTGGCGATGCCGGATGACGACGGTGGTCCGCCGGTATTCCTGATTCCCCCGGGCGCGGATCTGGAGAAGCTGCGCGGCGGTCCCGACGTGACGTTCGAAGGCCTGATGCCGAAGCCCGGCAACTATCGCGCCTGGACGCAGTTCCGGCGTAACGGCAAGGTTCATACGTTTGCGTTCACATTCAAGGCGGTGCAGCCGTGAAAAGATTGGTCGCGATCTTGATTGCTTTCGCGGCGGTGGGATTGTCTCATGAGACGCTCACGACCACGGTGCTATTCGATCGTGAAATCGTGCGCGTTCTCGACAAGCATTGCGTCATGTGCCACACGGAGGATGGTCCGTCGTTTCCGCTAATGACGTATGAGCAGACCTGGCTCCAGAAGCGGCCGATTCGCGCCGATGCGATTGCTCGCCATATGCCGCCATGGGCCGCGGTTTCGGGCTACGGCCAGTTCGTCAACGAAAACAACCTGACTTTGCGCGAGACGCAGTTCATCATTTCTTGGGTGGAGGGCCTAGGTCCACGGAACGCCGGGACGGTTTTCACGAATACGGCGACTCCGGGAGCCGCTCGACCCAAGGAGGTGCAGGCGCACACCGATTTCGGAACGTGGCATCTCGGCGAGCCGCAGCTGAAGCGTCAGCTACCTGCCAATACGATCGATCCCGAAGTTAACGAAGTCAGGCGGAGCCTGATCGATCTTGGGTTGACCTCGGAACGCCGGATTCGCGCGCTGGAATTTATGCCGAGCGATCGCCGGGTGATCCGCGCGGCGTTCTTTACGGTTCAGGAAACCGGCCAGTGGATCGGCAGCTGGACGCCCTGGTATGGATTCATGAGCTTGCCTAAGGAGACCGCTTATCGATTACCGCCGGGCTCGCATGTCGTGGCCGAGATCCACTATCGCGGCGGCAAGGAGCGCGTCGTCGAGCAAGGAACATTAGGCTTGTTCTTCGCCGATCAGACGGCTGCGGACTTAATTTCGGATGTGGTTCTCGAAAATAAGACGCGTCTCGACGCGGACACGTATGTCGTAGCGCTGAGGCCGGACATTCAACCCGGCGTCAAATCGATCGAGGTATCGGCGCGCAAGCCCGACGGTGGAACTGAAGTGCTGCTGTTCGCCAAGGACATACCAGTCGATTGGCCAACCCCTTACATCCTCAAGGAACCGGTGCGGCTTCCGCGAGGGACCGTGCTTTCCGTTACTGGAACAGCCCGCTCTACCGTCAGCGTCTATCGCGCGCGCAGATGAAGTTCTTCGAGTTCTTCGAGCGTGCGCGGCCAGTCTTTCCCCAGCAGTCGGCTCAACGCGCGATCGGCAAGTAGGCGTCCGCCCGTCTGGCAGGCAGGGCAGTAGTTGGTCTCGTTCGAAGCGTAGCGGATGCGCTGGATCTTGGCGCCGCAGCGCGGGCAGGGCAGCCCGTAACGCCCGTGGACGGCCATCTCAGGGCGGAATGCCGTGACCTTTTCGGGGAATCCTCTGGCGGCTTCGGCGCGAAGGCGCTCGACCCAGTCTTGTAAGACCTCGCGTGCCGCGAGGTGAAACCGCGCAACCTCTTCGTCTGTCAGCCGCGAAGTCAAAGTGATTGGAGACAGACGGGCCCGGTGCAGGATCTCGTCCGAATACGCGTTGCCGATGCCGCTGAACAC
>JAIQFE010000057.1 GCA_020073445.1 Terriglobia bacterium | reverse complement strand
GAGTCCATCCCTGACGACGAAAACATCATCAGTGTAAATGCTGACAAATTGCTCCATTCGGACTACTCTGCTTCACCGCGAAACTGGATGATGGTCCCCCTATATCTGGCGGCTGACGGATTGAAAATACCCACCGCATTTTTTGTTTCCGATGATTGACCCCGCGCTTCACCTTGCGACCAAACCGACCGATATGATAATCCCCGCGAAGGGCCAAACCGCAAGTAGTGTGGGATCCCCGCGAATCGAGAAGTGGCTGGGTGAGCAACTGTTCAAAGCGATTGGGCCGGCGCCAATACGCTTCGTACTGAGGGGTGAAACGGAGATTTCGCCCACCGCCAGCTCGCCAATCGGCACTGTTTTTATCCACGATAACCAAACGCTTGTGAAAATGATGGCCGACCCGGAGATGGCATTCGGCGAAGCCTATGCGGATGGCCGAGTTCATGTGAATGGGGACTTGGTTCGGATGTTGGAAGCGGTCTATCAGTCGATGGGCGCCGCGCCCGAAAGACGCTATGCGCGGCTGACATCGAAGTGGATGAACTGGTGGCAAGCCAACACACTCCGTGGTTCGCGTAGCAATGTCCACCGTCACTACGATTTGGGGAACGACTTCTACAAGTTGTGGCTGGACCCGCAAATGGTCTACACGTGTGCCTACTTTGCCTCGCCCCAGGCCACTCTCGAAGAAGCCCAGGAAGCGAAGCTTGACTACATCTGCCGGAAGCTAGAGCTTCGGTCGGGCGAGACCGTGGTGGAAGCAGGCTGCGGCTGGGGCGCGTTGGCGCTATATATGGCGCAGCATTACGGCGTTAAAGTCAAGGCGTTCAATATTTCCCACGAGCAGATTCTTTTCGCCCGGCGGGCCGCGACGGAGAGGGGTTTATCGGATCGAGTAGAATTCATCGAGGACGATTACCGGAACATTCCCGAAGGTTTTGATACGTTTGTATCGATCGGCATGCTGGAGCATGTCGATCCTCGGCGCTTCGCCGATTTCGGCGAGATCATTCATCGCGCCGTCGGCGACACGGGCCGCGGGCTGCTTCACTTCGTCGGCCGAAGCCACACCGGGGATTTCAGCCGGTGGATCCGGAAACGAATCTTCCCGGGCGCGCACGCACCCAGCCTTGCGGAAGCAATGAATATCCTTCAACCGCGGCATTACGCTGTTCTCGATGTTGAGAATCTCCGCCCTCATTACGCCAGAACACTGGAGCACTGGCTGGATCGTTATGATGCGTCGAGCGCGAAAGTCGTCGAGATGTATGGGCCCTGGTTCCAGCGAGCCTGGCGGCTTTATCTTGCTGGCTCCATCGCTGGTTTCCGGACCGGCACACTTCAGCTCTTTCAAATTACATTTGCAGGGTCGAAACGCCAAACTGCGTCCTGGACGCGCGCGCCGCTCTATGCCCAAGCAGGTCGTTGAGATTCCGCCCAGGGTTGCTTCTCAACACCCATCGCGCCAGCTCTTCCGGTTTTTCGGCGGAATCGACACGAGCAATAAGAGAACGGCGATCAACAGAGCGTATTTTAGTTGAAGGCATGATTCCTCCCGAACGCATCCGTCAGGCCATGAATGGCGAGCAGGCTCGTCGGGTAGATTTGCGTGCGCCCATACGGGTTTTAGTTGTTTTGCCAAACCGTGGATGTGGAAGAGAGCAGTGAGGTGCGTTTCTTCGATGATATCTACGGGCACGACGTCTCTCTCGAGGAAACCTTGGCGGCGGGCCGGATCGAGTGGCTGCAGCACCCGCAGAAGTGGCGCGGTCAGTTGGTGCCGACACGTATTTCTGATCCCAGGACGGGGCTCTCGGGGCGAGAAAATCTCCGAGAGAGGCAGACTGCCGTGGAAACATAGAGAACCCAGTAAATGTCATTTTGCCTCAGGATCGAGCCCTCCGTGAGGTTGTACAGCAGCATGAACAACAGATATGTACACATCCACATCGCGCAAAGGTCAGCCTTTTGCCACAGGTGTACGAAGGCGCGGCTGCAGAGGACGAGATAACCTAGAACAAACGTCCCCAGTCCCAGAAGTCCCAGATACAGGGCAAGATCAAGGAAACCGTTATGTGCATAGCCGGGTATCCACCCTAGTTGCGCATGTATCGAAACTACTTCCCTGCTGCTGGTTTGCCAGAACGCACTAAACCCATAACCCAGCCAGGGCCTCTTCGAAATGGCCTGGAGGACAGCCGCCCAAAGTTCGGTACGGCCGGTCAAATCCGGAGTTCGGTGAAGGAATTCAAGCACCTGTTCCGTACGCGGGCTGAAGAGCAACAAGACTCCGGTCAGCACGGCGCCTACGCTCAGACCGGCAAGGATCACAGAGATTAGCCGGACTCGAATCACGATATACGAAAGTAGCAAGGCGAGGACAACACAGAAAACAATCAGGCCGGTTGCGGAGCGCGAAAGCAAAATGAGGCCGAACGCTGCGGTCAAGCCAAGATAACGCAGCCACCGTGCCATCGGGCGGACGAAAGCGAATACCGGCACAGCGAATACCGCTGCTTCCGCCAGTCCGTTCTTATGCATGAAAATCCCTTTCCAGGCGTCATACGCGAACTCGTGCTGGATGCCGTAGGCGGGCAGAAACAACGCGGTGAAGTAGCTCGGTACGATGAACAGGAAACAGGTCCAGGCCAGCAGGCGGAGCTGTTCGGAAACCGTGTACCGCGTTCCCAGGTAAATTCCAAAGGCCGTAGAAGCGAGCAGGACTGAACTTCCACGCAGAGTCTTGTAGGGGTCGTTTGACCACAGCGCCGAAGCGGCTGCGAGGAGTACGAGAACCAGGATCCACTTGCTGTCCAACAGGCCCCGAAACACAACACGCCACCGAGCCAGGACAAAAACGGATGCCAGCCCGTATAGAGCCGTCTTGACTATGACGACCGTGGTTGCGGCCCGAGGGCTCACCGCGTTCGTCATGTAAAACAGCATGAGCACTGTAAAGATCGCCTCGACTGCGGATGGGGAACCGCTCGTCATAACGGCGCCGATGCTTCCCGCGCTCGGAGCGGTCTGCAAATGGACGCTGGCCGTCTCTCCTGGCGATTTAAGAGATATACACGATTCGGGCTTCCTGCCGATAGTACGCATATGAAGTACCTCGCCCTTCCCGGGCTCCTTATCGTTCTTCCATTAGCCGGCCAGACTTCGCCGGTGCCAATATCCGTGAACAATCAGGTCCTGGCCGCCGTGCGCTACGATTCGGCACACACGCCTGTATATGTCGAGATATTTCCAAACTCGACCTACAAGCCCGACGAAGGAGACGCCTCGAACGCGGGAACAACAGCGTGGGCCGCGAAGCAGCTCACCCATGGCGGGACGATCTTCGTTCACGCCGGAAATTACACTGTGGGCACCTCTATCACGATCAGCACTGCCGGCACCTCGCTCATCTGCGCGAATCCGGCGGCGGCGGTCTTCGCCGCAGCCCCGGGTTTGAACTCGATAATGTTCAAGATCGGCTGGGCGGGAGCACAGCGCCAAGGCATGGTGGTCCGGGATTGTGGATTCGCCGGAGCGATGGGATCGCAAACCTCGGGCACGATCCTTCACGTACGTGACACGTCCAACGCGCTGATCGAAAACAACTTCATTCGCTTTGCGAAACAGTTCGGTATCGTACTCGAGGCCACCATTCCGGGCGTTGCCGTCCAGAATCATCTCGTGGGCAACTCGATCTATGAGTGCGGCAGTGCGTGCCTTGAGATATTGGGGGTAACCACCGACAACATTGTGGACCGCAACACAATAGGGGGCTCCGACTTCGGAGATCACGCTTCTCCTTGGGTTTACATTACGGCCGCTAACGGGCTCCAATTCACTAACAATCATGTATGGGGTACGGATCACAACGAGGGCTTGGAGTTCGATGCCGTCGGGAAGTCCGGTGTGCTGATCTCGCATAACGTGATCGAAACTGTGGGCGGCTCCGCAATATACTTCAACGCGAATGAAAGCCAGATTGTCGACAACAACTTTTACGGCACAGGGACCTGGAGCCAGGGCGCCTATGCTGCGATCGAACTCGATCAGTGCGCGGGCATGCTGGTCTCGGGCAATAGAGTGACTGGATGGTACACCACCCAGGACGGCGTTCGCATGGATCATGGTGCCTCTGAAAGCTTAGTCGCCAATAATGTATTTCGTCAGCTCACCGGAACGGCCGTGAGCGTGATCGGCCGCGATGCAACCAATAATGCCATCGGCATGAACGTATACACGGACGTCGGTTCTGCCTTACTCAACTCCGGCACGCACACCGTCCTGGCCGCCACCCAGGCGCAGTGATCGGCCATTTACGATCGGCAGCGCTCTTTGCCGATATAGAAATGTAAGTGCAACAGATATTAAAACGGATGCGAGGATGCAGCCCCACAGGCCCAGGGCTGATACAAGCATCCAAAAAACAAAAACCCCGCCCACTAGCTTCGCGGTCGCCAGTTGAGTCCCGGCTCGAATACATCCTGCCGCTCGAAGGAGCTGATCGTAGAAGTTGGTCAGATAACGCGACGGAATGGACAGGGCAAGGAAGGCCATCATGGCAAAGAATCCCGGAACGTTGTAGACATACCGCCCCAACACGGCACCGACTCCTAACAGAAGGGCTGCCACGAGGAACGAGATCCGGAAAAGGCTCTGCCTAAGATGTCTCGAAAGAGCGAGCGGCGTCCGCACTAACTCCGGGTAGCGAGACTGAACCATCGCCCATCCAGGTGTGTCCGCTGCCCCCAAGAGCTGCTGGCAAAGGCCGTATTGGCCGAGGTCAGTGCGCGGCAGAGACCCGGCCGCTATGAGGCCAGCTGCCTGCTCGGAAACCATCGCCAGCACGTCCATCGGTGAGTACTTCAACCCGCTGACGCCGTAGCGCACGGCGCTGGAGACGCTCACCCGACCGTACTTCATTCCTGCGAAGACAGCGATGTTTCCCATAGCACGAGCGATCAGAAGGATCACTGCAAACTGCGCCATGCTCCCGTTATGAAAAAGCCCCATGACAATTCCGGCAAACGTGAAGAGCGGGACGATAAGCATACGATCGATGCACCGTTGCAAAAGCAGAAGCGTATTCAGCACATTGATCTGGCCTAAGAAGTAACCACCGCAAGCGAACAGTGCTATCTCGATCCATTCGCCCGGGCGCCTGGCCATCAAGCATCCAAAGGCAATCGCCACGACTCCTACCAGGGGCAGGAGCAAGACGGCCCACAGCCCCGCGACAGAGTTCCGCTCAGGGTCCCTTATGGATTCGCGCGGGAGGGAGTAAGGCAAGCCTACGCTGCAGAGCATGGATAATGCTGAAGTCGCCACAGCAGCGACGGTGTAGGTGCCGACTCCCGCAAGGCCGAACTTCTTGATGAGCACTAACGACAGAGCGAAACCATTCGCCATCTGAAGCACGCGCGACAGCAACAAAGACGCGCCGTCGCGACCCATAACAGAGTCGATTGGGCTGCTCCACCGCGTCGCAGATCCGGCCGGTGTCGGGAACATAGAAGGAACAAACCGCAGGAAAGGGATGCTCATGGGTGTGCCGGGCCCGGACGATTGAGGCTCGCTCCTATCCAGCAGAACGCGAACAGAGTGAATGGGGCGAAGCTGTAAATCCCCTCGCTGTAGGACATTGTCGCGAGAGCTAAGGCGATAGCTAGCGCAGAGCGTTGCAGCCCGGATCTACGGTTTGACCTGCGGAAGACTGTAACGATGGTCAAGCCTGTTGCCAGGCAGAAAGGAACAAAGGTCAGCAGCCCCCCGGTGTAGAGAGTTCCGTAAACGCTCGAGTGTGTTCCGAGGTGCATGGGAATGGTTTCGGCAACGGTATCGCCCTGCCAGCCGTAACCGACAATCGGCGCTTGCAGAAAGAAGTGCCAGCTTTCGTCATACCCCATTTGCCGGGCATCCGAGGAGCCTTGACGCACCTCGTCCACGAATCGGTTCAGGTCGGATAGCGTTTGTGCCGGCTGAATATTGAACAGCGATGAGCCTGCGGCGATCGCGCAAATGAACAAGATTAACGGAAGCTGAAAGCGGAAGGCAGTTTTCCGGAAAAGATAGAAGGCGCCGCCGATCGCGAACCCGGCTACGGCTGCCCGGCTCATACTCGCGATCAGAGCTACCAGTCCACCCGCGATGCCGATCCATTTCCAGAATCGATTCTGTTCCTGAAGTGCAATGAAGAACAGGGCAATGCCTGCAAATCCCAGGCAGGTCGGCCATGGGTAGAAAAGGATGAGTCGCGGTATGGTGCTTCCCATCGTCTCCTCGTTCAAGAAAAACCGCATGGTGAATGCCGACTCGACACTAGGAAGGTCTGCCGGAAGCATCAGGGCTATCGGCGATTTTATAGCCAGCTCATCCCAGTTCGAGAGCGCTGCAAAAGCGAGTGTGCCTGCGCTAAGGACGATCAGGTATGCACCCAACAGGCAAACGGCGCGTATAACAGCCGGCGAGTTTAGCCGATAGCGCTGCCCCACATTGATCGCAATGCCCAGCAGCAGCCAGCCGGTTACCGGTGTCGCGAGAAGGTGACGCAGCATTTCGCCCAGATGCGGTCCGCCGGCGATGCCGTTCATCACGATGGACAGCGCCTGCGCGGCGCCGACGCTCCACCATAGCGCTGTGATAGGGCCGGGGCGCAGTATTGCTGCTTTCTTTAGAAACAGCCGGAGCATGGTTAACGCGCCGACCGGCAGAAGAAATCCAAGCGCCCACAGTATCGGTGTATATCGCAAGTAGGAGCTCAGGACCGCCGCGGCATGCTCGTTCCCCAGTGGATGTGAGGACAGTTCCTGTGGTTCGCCTGTCTTAGACATGGGCCCTGTTTCGGCGAAATTGGTCGGGGACAATGTGTTTTCTACCATTTGACCGTGCCCCTTTCTAGCGCGTGGGCGCGGGGCGAGCAGCATCCGGTACCCAAATTTCATCGCGGATCGGCACAATCCATACCAGATGCGGGAGCCCCGGAATGGCATTAAGCTCTCGATAGCGATGAGGCCGAGGGTTCCCGCGGCACGCGCATCCTGGAGGGGCAGACGGGGCCAGGCCTTGAGGGCTTCGAGAGCCAAGTGCCGGGCCGCTTTCAGATCATTGTTGGAAAGTGCTTTTCGGGCGAGGATGCGATAGACCTCGCCGAGCATCCGTCTTCGCATCCCGCCCCGAAAGGTTGGGGCATAGCTCTCGATCACGTCCGCAGCCACTCGCGCGTTAATGATGTGATGCTCGAATTGCATCGTGAGGCTGTTGGATCGTTCGCGGTAAGCGCACAGCACGCGAGGAACCAGCTCAGCCTGGAACTGCGTCTTAGCCAGGACTCGGATCCACATCTCCAGGTCCTCGCACGCTCTGAGACGTTCGTCGAATCCGCCAACTTGATCCAGGCACTCGCGCGGCATAATAATGTTTCCTGTCACGATGCGGCTGTGCGTCATCAACTGGCGAAGCGAAGGACGGGCAATCGCCGTCGTGAGGTACTGCCCTGTTAAGACAGAGTTCTCGTCCATATACGCCTGATAATTGAAGCTGATGCCTACCCGTCGGTCGGCCGCGAGGTGAGCGACGTGACAATCGGCGTAGCCTGGAAGCCACATGTCGTCTCCATCGAGAAAAGCGATGTATCGACCTTTGGCCAGCCCGATACCCACATTCCGTGCGTGAGCGAGACCGCCATTAACCTGGCATACCAGCCGGACGCGATCGTCCTTGATGTTACTGACGATCTCTCCGGTTTCGTCGCTGGAGCCGTCATTAATGACAATTACCTCGAGGTCGCGAAAACGTTGCTCGAGTACCGAGTTGAGAGCTGTGCGTATAAACGGCGCCACGTTGTAAGCGGGCACAATCACTGAGAGTGTGGGCATATCGCACTTTCTTTGGGAATCTAAGATGGTTACACCGCTCCATCACTGTCGCGGCTCGGTAAGTTGCATTAAACGCAGACCGCCGATTCCGAGCCGCGAGAGTCATCGCGCGGATCTAAACGTCTGCCAGCCAACTTTGAAACATCAGAGTCCGCCAAAGGATCTCGTGCTTGTTTTGGTGACCTGATTGATGCTCCGCCCATATCCTGGAGATGCAGCCGGCATCTAGGAATCCCTGCGATCTAATGACACCAGGGTCTAGTAGATCGGAGGCCCAGTCTTTTAGCGGGCCGCGAAGCCAGCCGGCCAGCGGGACACAGAAGCCCATTTTGGGACGATCCAACAGAGACCGCGGAATGTACTTCTCTGCGACCTTCCTTAAAATCCATTTTCGCTGGGCGCCGCGAAGTTTGAATCGCTTGGGAAGACGCCAGGCGAGTTCGGCCAGCCGATGATCCAAAAACGGAGCACGCAATTCCAGAGACACGCCCATAGTCGCCCGGTCGATCTTCACCAGGATGTCGTCCGGAAGCGAAGTTAGTTGATCGATGTACATGGCGCGTAACGCGAAGTCTTTCTCGATCGCCAAAAACGAATCGGGCACGTCGCCGGCGATACTCAACGCACCGAGCACCATCGGCGGGCGCCCGGTGACACCGGAACGTAGCTCATTGTAGAGATTAGCCGGCGAGTCGGCGGCGAGCAGTGCCAGGAGCTTTTCGAGCTTATCGCCGGACAAGGTCGTAGGGCCTTTGCGAGAGGTAAGAGCAGAGACGATCTGGAACACTCTATCCCGCGCCGCCGGCATAAGCGCGTCCGTCAGCCGGGCGGCCAGTCGCCGCCAAGCGAGAGGTATTTTCCGTGTAGCCCATTCAATCCGCTCTCCCCAGACATACCGGTTATAGCCGCCCAGCAGTTCGTCAGCGCCGTCGCCCGAGAGGCTCACCGTGACCGACCGGCGGGCAAGCTGAGCTACCAGATAAGTCGGAATCTGGGAGGCATCGGCAAACGGTTCATCGTACAATTGCGTCAGCTTGGGAATCGTGTCTGCCAGCTCGCATGGGGTCAGATAGAGCTCAGTGTGGTCGGTGCCCACATGCTGCGCCACCGCTCGTGCGTACTTGGCCTCATCGTACGCGGTCTCGCGAAAACCAATAGTAAAGGTACGGAGGGGACGCGAGCTCTCCGCCTGCATAAGCGCGACCACGGCGGATGAATCCACGCCGCCGGAAAGGAAGGCCCCGACCGGGACATCCGCGACCATTTCCTGGCGAATCGTCTCGCGCAGCCGCGCCTCGAAGACGTCTATGACGTAGGAATCGTCGCCTTGCACCGGATTCAGAAGACCACGGGAGGCGACAGTTGCGAGTGACCAGTAACGCTCTTGTTCGACGGAGAAGCTTGAGCCGCGCTCAGATATTGTAAGAACCGAGCCGGGCATTACCTTGCGAATGCCGCGATAAATGGAGCGGGGCGCGGGAACGTAACCGTACCGGACGAACCCCTCCAGAGCGTCGCGATCAATTTCACCTTTCCACGACGGATGCTGCCTAAGGGCCCTGATCTCGGAGCCAAACAGGAAAGCTTTGCCTATCGAGCCGTAGTACAGAGGCTTTTCGCCGAAGCGGTCTCGTGCCAAGTACAGTCGTCTCTCGACGGAATCCCACAGCGCGAACGCAAACATTCCTGCGAATCGCTGAAGGGCGCCTGTAATGCCCCAATGTTCGAACGCTGCCAGCATGACCTCGGTGTCTGACCGGCCGCGGAAGGAAGCGCCGTTTCGTATCAATTCGCGGCGAAGGTCGGCGAAATTGTAGATTTCCCCGTTAAAGGTGATCACGAAACGTCCGCTGGCGGAACGCATCGGCTGCGCTCCCTCCACACTGAGATCCAGGATGGATAGCCGGCGATGTCCCAGCGCGATGCCGGCGCTACGGTCCGCCCATTCGCCCGCGCTGTCTGGGCCTCGATTCCGAAGAGTCTCCGTCATCTTCTGCACGGCACGCGCCGGATCAGGCTCGCATTCGCCCGTCATCCAAAATCCTGCAAATCCGCACATGGGATTACCTTGCCTCCGGCGCGGCCAGCTTTCGCTCCACGCGACCGAGGGCGCGCAGCCTGGACCGGCTGGCTGCGGCATAGTAGAGCGACTCGGTAGCCTCAGCACTGCGCTGCCAAGAGTAAGAGGCCCGTACGTAGGACTGCGCACGCCGTGCGATCTGCAGGTGATGCTCCTTATCCTGGAGCACCTGACCGAGACGCGCCTGCAACTGGAGGACATCGCCCGGTCTCACGAAGAGACCGTAACCGTCGACGGGCCCAAGAATTTCGCGATGCGGCGGAATGTCGGATACGATCGCCGGCGTGCCATGCGCCATGCACTCGAGGAGAGAATTCGGCAGCCCCTCGCTTTCGGAAGGCGAAACGAAAACAGCCGCCTGGCGGAACAGGGTCCAAAGATCCGAGCCGCCTTGAAGGCCCGTGAAGACGATACGCGGGTCTCCCGCCGCCAACTGCTGGAGCTTTGATACGTAGTCGTCAGCGTAACGCCCCTCGCCGACGATCGCCAGTTTCCACTTCTTCGGAAGGTGCCGGAAAGCGTGGATCAGATCTTCGACGCGCTTTCCAGGGTCCAGGCGTCCTATGTATGCGATGTACTCGCCGGAGGTGAGTCCAAAATCTGCGAGAACCGTGCTCTTGCCCAAGGGGGCGGCATCCATGTCTTTGACACCGTTTGGAATGTAGGAAGTGGCGCGGCTATAGCGATCGCGGAAATAGCTCTCCAACTGCCGTGAGACGACGATGATGTCGTCCAGGTGCCGCGCGATGGATCGCTCTCCCTGAAGCAGTACCTTCGATCCGATTCCTTTCCATTTGGCTCTCTGCCAGTCCAGACCGTGAATTTTCGCGACCACCGACGCGCTGGTCAGATATTTCAACGGCGCGAACAGTCCCGCTGCCAGAGCGTGCAACTGGATGATGTCGTAACCCCGTGTCGCGATCGCGTGCAGAAAGCTGCTGCAAACGTGCGACACGGTGCCTGCCGACCGGGAATCGAGCGCGGGCGTTCGCACGAGCCGCATGCCGCGGTAGACATCCACCGGAGTACTCAGGCATTCCGGCCGGCAATAGATGGTGACCTGATGACCCCGCTCAGCGAGAATGCTGTACAGATTCTCGGAGCCGCGTTCGATCCCGCTGTAGTTGCTCGGAATCCCGCGCATGCCGATCGCGGCAATACGAAGAGGTTGTCTGCTCATGCTCATTGAGCTCCAGAACCCGCAATTACCGCAGGTAGAGTCTTGCTGAGGATCTTGAGATCCAAAGCCAGCGACCACGTGTCGATATACTCCAGGTCCAGTTGAATCCACCGGTCGAATTGCGTTTGGCTCCGGCCGTTGATCTGCCACAGGCAAGTCAGACCGGGCCTCACACTGAAGCGCCGCATAAGCGATCCTTTGTCAAATCGCGCAACATCCCGCAGCGGCAGAGGACGCGGACCAACCAGGGACATCTCCCCTTTGAGCACGTTTAAAAGCTGAGGCAGTTCGTCCAGTGAAGTCTTGCGCAGCACCCGCCCGATCGGCGTAATCCTAGGATCATTGCGAATTTTAAAGACCGGCCCCTGCGCTTCGTTGAGGGATTCGAGGCTGGCCTGGAGTCTCTCGGCATTTTCGGTCATCGTCCGGAACTTGTACATCCGGAACTTGTGTTTGTTGAACCCGTATCTTTCCTGGGCAAAGAAGACCGGACCAGGGCTGGCCAGCTTGATGGCTGCCGCGACGACCAGCATCAGAGGCGCCGCGAGAAGGAGACCGCACAAGCTGCCGGCTATGTCGATAGCGCGCTTGACCAAAACACGATAGTCATCCGGAACCATCTTGAGCGCCACAAAGTGTTCATCGTCGGTCTCCAGTTCCGCATGCGCCAGAGAAAGCGCGAACACGTCGGAGAAATACTTGGCTTCGACGCCCGCCTGTTCGCAGGTCTGAATCGCAGTCTGGATCTGGTCGTAGCAGGATTTCACCGGCAGCGTGATCAGCACTTCGTCTACCGGCTGCTTCATCAGGATGCCTTCCAAGTCTTCGAGGGTGCCGAGCATCTGCTTCTGAATCGCGTTTGGCACAACATGGCCGTTCGGGGAATCCACGAAGCCCAAGACTCTGCTCGAGCCGTATTGCGGTTCGCGCAGATGATCATAGAGTGCCGCCGCGCGCGGGCCAGTGCCGACGATAATCAGATCGTGACGGCCGTTAAAAAAGCGAGCGACGCGAGGGGCCACTCCGCGAGCGGCGAGCCGGCCACACATGCACGCCATGATCGAAATCGGAAGAAACCAGATCAGGATCCGCATGGTAAATGTCCCGCCATGGCTGGTCAGCGGAAATATCAGCGCGAAGGCCGATGCCACGGTGCAGGCTTTGGAGACCAGGGTTAGTTCGCTCAGGAACGGCTTCGCGGGCCAGGGTCTGGACAGGCTGAACTGCCGGAACACCACCAGCCACACGAATACAAACAAACTCGACAGAATCAGATTCTTTACCGTGATGCGCAGGGCAAGAAACCCGGCGAATCCCTCCGGCATTTGGTTCCGGTTTACAAACAAAACCACGCCCAGCAGTACCGAGAGCGCGACGGCCGCGTTCACGAGCGCAAAAATGCGCTGCCGGATTGGTTGAATCGCCGGGAACATGGAAGTGTACGTTCGTTGTTTCAATACAGTCAGTACACCGGGTTGACGAAAACGCCCCAGGTACCCCACTTCACAAAGCGTTCGATCTTGCTGATGCGGTTCTGCGGAACGATCAGGACATCGCCCGAATGCAACGTGGGGCCCACTTCGGTCGAGGACTGGCTTTGGAAGGCTTTCACGTTGAGGATCTCGGTCCTCGCGAGGTCCCCTCCGACCCGGCGGAACAAGACGACCTGGGAGTGCAATGCGCTCGCGCTGGTGAACCCGCCCGCTATGGCCACGGCCTCCATCGGCGTGGTCTGGCCGCGCAGCTCAAATTTACCCGGATTCTTTACCTCTCCGCCAACCACATAAAACGGTTTTTCGAACTCCTTCAGGGTCAGCGTGATTTCAGGATTTTGCAGGCGGAGGCTGGCGCGGTCGAGAATCGCCGCTTTGGCTTCCTCGAGAGTCAGGCCCTGCAGCTTGAGATCTCCAACGATCTGTAAGGTAACGAAACCATCGGGCTGCACCGTCACCGTCTGATCGAACTCAGGCGTATAGCGGTAATGAAGCTCGACGGAGTCAGCTGGCTGAAGCCGATAACGGGCATCGCGCTCAGCAAATCCCGCCGGCTGGCCGGAAGCCGCGCCTGCTGCGATCGCTGCGAACAGAATGCAAATGTAATGGACACGCATTGGAATTACCTCTTTTTCATCAGAATGCAGCCGGCGAGCTTGACGCCTCTCCGCGCGAGAGTGCGTTCGTCTTGACGGATCTGCTTCTTCTTTGTCTTGCCCGCCTCCACAACGAGCACGGCCGAGTCCGCACGAGCGGCGATTTCAGCGGCCGCGGGTTCAGTCTCCAGCGCGGGACAATTCAGCAAGACTGCGTCGAAGGCGCGCCGCAGATTGCTGTACCAATCGGATTCCTCGACCGAAGCAGGAACCTCATGTGGGGATTCGGCCGAGCCGTCGGCGACCGGCGGCCAATGCCAGATATTGGACACCCGATCAGCCAGGCACGTGGTCGTGGGCGGAAGAGGGTTCACGCGCAGCATGCGGTCCACATCGACGATGACAACGCGGCGGTCGGCGGCAAGTTCCTTTGCCAGCCCCCAGCAGGCCTCTCGCGTGCGGGATCCCGCGCCTGGACCGATGAGAGCTGCCGCAGAGTGGTCGTGGAATAGACGATGAATCAGTCCACGGAATTCAGCACGGCGGCGCGATCCTTGAGGCAGCTTGTCCGGTGTTTCTTTTTCGAGGATCATGGCGTTTCTGCTCATAAGGAGTCCTTTCTATTAGGGCCAGGGCCACAGCGAGGATCGCGTCAGCAAGAAAGCCCCCGCGGCACCAATGGCGAGCCCCCCGGAGGCCCACGCCAGAGGAAATCGAACGCGGATGCGGACGCGAAACGGGATCAGTCGAGAGCGCCAGCTCCGCCGGATCGTCGGGCAGGTCTTCGGGCACTCTCTTGGCGAATCCAGGTCACGGCACGTTTCGGCTACGTGCTCCGCGGCGACCTGACCGCGTCCCAGGGCATACGCGGCGTTCAAAGCGTTCCAGCAGATCATGTTCATGTTGCGAGGCACGCCGCCCGCAGCGGAGATCACGGCATCCACGGCTGCCGGCTCGAACACATCAAGCGACGCCCCGGCCGTTTTCAGACGATGGACCAGATAATCGCGGGACTCATCGGGGCTGAGCGGCTTCAGCGCGAAGACCGCGCCGCACCGCTGGCGAATCTGCTCGCAGTCCGGACGGTTGAGAGTTTCCGCGATTCTAGGCTGCCCGGCCAGGACGATCTGCAGCAGCTTCCCGGTCTCGGTTTCGAAGTTCGACAGGAGGCGGATTTCTTCGAGTCTGTCGCGGTCGAGATCCTGCGCTTCGTCGAAAATCGCAACACAGGTTTTTCCTTGAGCGTTGGTCTTCACCAGGTATTGAAACAGAAGACGTTGGTTTGCAATTGGAGATGCGGCGGGTTCTATGCCGTAGCAAGCAAGGAGAGCTTCGAGGACGGTCGTCCGGTCATACAGCGGATTCGTCAGGTAGGCTACCTGCGCGGAGCCTTTCAACATCCGAGTGAGTGCAAACAGGATGCTGGTTTTACCAAGTCCCGCCGGACCAACCAGCAATGCAAGTCCGCGGCGCTGGCTGGTTGCAATGAACATTGTGGCTACGGCTTCCTGGTGCTGCCGGCTGGAAAGGAAGAAGCGCGGATCAGGCGTAACGCCGAAGGGCTCTTCCCGGAAACCAAAGTGTGAGTAGTACATCAGCGGCCTCCATAGGTCGCCAGAACGGGCAGACCGGTCAGTTCTTCGAGCTCGCCGGGTTCGTCGACGGTCTCGTGGAGATTCTCGGCCGTGAACGCAAGGCCCAGGCTTACAAAGAGCGAAAGGAGGCCGCCAAGGCTAAAGTTCAGCATCAGGTTGGGCTTGGAAGGCAGGTGCGGCTCCACGGGAGGTTCTGCAATGGCTACATTGGTGATTTTTTCGCGATCGAGCGACTCGGCAATGCGCGCTTCCTCGGCCTTTCGGGCATAAAGGAGATAATTTTCCTCAGCCTCTTTCTGAGCTCGAAGCAGTTCATCAATCTGGCCGGTAGCGTTGGCAAGCTTCATCATCTGTTGCCGGTAGGTGCCGGTCTGAAGCGCAAGCATATTGCGCCGGGATTTCAGGCCAGCGAGTTCGGCCTCTTGCCGGTTGACGTCGATTTCGAGCGACTGGCGAGCGGCGTTGATGTCCGTGGACTGCTCCAGGCCCGTGAGTTTCGTGGCCTTCTGCAGCGCCGCGTCTGTGTCGGCGATTTCTTTTTCGACTTCCTGCACAGACCGGTCATCGGGGCGGAACTTTGCCAGAAGCTGGGTGCGGCGATTCTGCAGTTCCGCCAGCATTGTGTATAGACGCTCGATGGAGTACTGATTGCTCGAGGTCCGCGTTTGCGTGACGACACGGGCAGGTGCCGCCCGGAACTGCCGGCGCGACGCGGCGATCTTCTGGGTATAGTCGCTGATGGCCGCTTCGGCTTGCATCAGCGCGGCCTCGGATTCCGCCGCCTTCTGCACCACGACCGCCTTTTGTTGGTCGAGTTGTACGATGTTCTGGCTGTGCCGAAACTCCGCCAGACTGTGGTCGGCATCTTTCAACTCGCCCTGGTACCGCTCGGCTTGATCGTGGAAGAACGAATAAGTTCCGGGCGTACTGTGAACCTTGAGGTGATCCTCGAAATACAGATCGGCGAGCGTCTTAAGCACCACCACCGCCCTTTGCGGGTCAGAGTCGGTATATGAGACCTGAATTATATCGGCCTTGCGGACCGGCGAAATTTTTAGGTCGCCTCTCTGGAGCCGCCGTACCGCCTTTTCGACCGCGACCGGTCCTTCCTTTTCACGCTCGCGGCGCTCCAATCCGGATCTGGCGACCACCTGGCCCAGCAGGCTGTTGCTGGTGAGAAGCTCAATCTCGGAGTTGATCTGCGATTCACTCACTTCCGCACGGTAGCCGGATGGGTCGGCGCGATCTGGAGAAACGATCGTGTCGGCGCGTTTGTTCATTACCAGAACTTTCATGCGCGATTCATACTCTTTTGGCATGAGCAGACTCACCGCCACGACCGCAGCCATGGTGATCGAGAATGTCAGAACGATTAGCCGCCGCCGGCGCCGTAATATTCCGGCGATATCCTGCAAGGAAAGTGTGTTGTTCTCAGTAGGTGAAGGCATAACAACCTCTTTTGAAATCAGATCGCGAAGGCAGGTGCTTTGCTGAGCAGGTCGGGACGGGCAGTGTTGCTAATCTCCCGTACCCACGCGCGATCCACCTGCACGGCAACCGAGCGCTGCAGCAGACTGACGGAAACCACCAGCCGATGCCCTCCGTCGAGCCTCGTCAATACGCCGTCGAGGCCCGCCAAAGGACCCCGGTCGATTGCGATGTGGCAGCCCGCACTCAGGAAAGGCCAGGGCTCTGCTACAAGCCCCGAGTGAACGATCCTATGTAAAGCTTCAATCTCTTCCTCGACGACCGGAATGGGCGTTCGGCCGGCGCTGACAATCCGGCTCACGCCCGGTGTGGTCAAAACGGGCACTAGACGATCGAGTGGATCAAACCGGCAGAACAGATATCCGGGAAAGATCGGGACTTCGACTTCCTTGACCCGGTCCGACCAGCGCCGCTGCACAGCATACAAGGGCAGAAAATCCTCGTATCCCTTGCCGCCCAACGCGGCCGAGGCGATCTTCTCCATCCCAGCCCGGACTTGAAGTGCGTACCAGCCAAACATACGAACAATCTCCTGAAAATTGAGCAAGCTGCCGCCGTTAGAGTCCCTTAGTACCGGCCCCTGCTGCAATAAGTGAAAAACCTTACACCGAGCACTAAGCAGTTTGATTTCCACGGTTAACTGGCTATAACAGTTGTCTGGATTGGCCTGATTAGCGGTCGATCGCGTTGTAAGCCGCGACAGGTGCGTCATCCCGCGCACGCCGCCTGGTCACCACCCACCTGCAGAGCCCCGTCCCGGGCGACCCGACTTCAACCTTCGTCCAGATGGCGCAGGCTAACCAGTTGATCCACGAATTGCGCACAGTGCGGTGCCGGTGGTGATCGCTGGGGACTTTAACTCAGATGCCATCCTTGGCATCGGTGGCACCGGTCCAGACAACACCCCCGCCGCAATCCTGATTGAGGCAGCCGGCTACGCGGACACCTGGACCGTCGCAGGAAGCGGACCAGGACCAACCTGGCCTTTGTATCTGGAAGACCTGTATCCGCCACCCTTCTTCGCGCCATCTTCCCCCTTCGAGCGCATCGATCTGATCTTCTCGCAAGGCCTAAGCGTTACCCAGCGTCGAACACGTCTTTGCGCCTGGGCCCGTCGCAAATCAATGGCCTTACTTCGGCTCCGACCACGCTGGCGTGATAGCGGTATTCCAGTTCTAACGCCATTTCCGTTTCGACACGTCCCACGTCTACAAGCCAGCTCCGGCAGCCTTTGCGCGGTCGGTGGATGAAACATCCGGTACCCTGTCGCAGAATCTGAACGGGTCCGTATTCTTTAACCGAACAACCTGGGGCAGTTAGTCCTGTCACAGTACGAGGGCCATGCAATGCGGGTCGAGTCTAAAATCGGAGCTCAGTGTGTCATGGAACCGTCCCGTTGCATGACAGTTGCTGTGGCGACATCCAGGTTGGGAATCCCAGAAGATCACTCGACGATTAATTGGAACGAAGAGATCCTCATAGGACCTTTGCCGCCGTCAGGCACTTCATACGATAGGGATTTACGCGGCGGGTCGAGGTGCTGATCGTGTTTTGATCTTTCACGCCAGCCGTGATTATACGGAGCACTTAGTCCGATAGCGTACCTGGGAGCAGAGCTTCGTGCGTTGTAACAATTCAGGGTGTCGTTAGCTTTTGTAGTTGTCCGGTTTTATCGACATGTTGTACTTCACAAACCCACGGTTGAAACCAAAGACTCGGGCCAATCCATACCATAGTTTGGGAGATAGGGAGATTTGAAGAGGGCTGATCCCCGTTGCCGGGTTGCTACACCGGAATCAAACGCCTTGCCCGACTCGTCGGCACTATCCGGTCTGTGCACGGGAGGGCCCAGCCCTCAAGCGGCCCCGAACTATCCTAGCTCGAAGCCAGACTGAGTTCCTACTTCTTGTCCTTCGCCAGCACGCTAAGCTTTCGCTTCGCCTTACTTGGGGCCTTTGCGGGCTTCGGTTCCGGCTTCACTTGGAGTAGATCCCGAAGCGCTTCCCGGTACGGGATGGGATGCAACGACACCGGGCGGTTCTGCGGGTCTGAGTTGATCTTTCGATTTTCCATAGGCTCTACTTCACCTGTCTCGACGCGACATTCTTTAACAGGTCTCCCTGAATTCCTATTGGCTTCTTGATGAGCAGCGTTTTCCCCGCCACCTGACTGCCTAGGAGCAAGAGGCCGCATTTGGTCTTAGTCTTGTTGTTACGCGGCTTTTTACTCGGATCGGACCCATCGAACGTATGGAACTCAGTAACGCCCATGTGGATCGCCGTAGCAAGATGGATCGCATCCGGCGTTAGCAGTTCAAAATCACCGGGCGAATAAAAATTGCGGATCTCGCTAGTCAATTCCGCAATCTCATTGTCGAACGGTATTGCCACAACGTTGCTTCTCCGAAAGAACTTCCTGTACTTTTCGATGGCCCCTTTGGGCATTTTGCATTCCAGAATTTCGGCGCGCGTGAGCGTCGATGTAACAAGAACAGTTTTGTTTTTGAGGACTTCTCTTGCAACTTCCTGAACGCCTTCCATCTCTCCCGTCGCACGTACTTCGTTGCTGAGCCATGCAATCATTACGCACGTGTCCCAATAAACGGAACGCAACCTAGCTGGCGGGTCGCGCCGCGCTGGCTTTTTAGTTCCAGTTGTTTTCGCGGATGGCTCTAATGAAATCTTCAGAACTCAGCCCCCCGGTAGAATCTGGAGCCAGTCCGCGCATATCGTCGATGCTTGGTAGCTCCGAATCGGGTTCATGAATATCAATTACTTTAACGTCAATTGCGTGCGGATGTTTGTCCCAGGTCTTATATCTCAATCGTCCTTTCACGGTCACGAAGTTGTCCAGTGCAAGCTTTACTGTCTGACGATCTGCTTCGGAGAAGTGGCAGCGAACTCTGGATGGTCCGACCGGAGGAAAAATATCAAACGATAAAGCATTGTGAAGATTAACGCGCTCAAGCCTACCGGAGACCGAACCGGCGGAAAAAATGTCAGGCCCAATGGCCTTCTCGACATCTTCAGTGAATGCTTGGTCGATGATGACGATCTTCTTGGGGGAACTAGCGATCTTGACTTGGGTTATATTTTTCGATACGCCAAGTGGCCGGTAGGATTCCAGCATTGCCAAGTCGGCGCGAGCTGGTGGTTTTCGTCTGGATTGGAGGGTCTTAATGGCAGAGGTAAAAGTATCCGGGACAACTGCCAGCCTTCTTCGGATTGCCGCGTTCTCCGGATACACCGGCTCTAAGACAACTCTACTTGGACTAGAGTGACTCAGATCGACAACTCTGTAGTAGATGCTCTGCTCTTGATTACCAGACACAACCCGTTCCGTCTGCCTGAGAGCTTCCTTGATCGCGTCCAATTGCTCCAGAAATTCAGAAAAACGAACGTCCCCGGAATCAGGCTCGGAGCCTTTGAGCGTTATGGTGATCCTCTGAGGTTTGCGAGTCTCAGCCATGTGATATCCTCGTTTCCGAGGATACACTCCAAGCGGAGTGGGTTTGTTTGGCGTCGCGAGCGTCGAACAAACTAGAGAATCCTGCGACTTTTGAGGCCGGGGTTGAATCCCCGGCTTTTTCTTTTCTACGCAGTCTTGACCTGTGAGTCCCGGTACATCAGTCGCTTTCCGCCGACTCCCTTAAGGGCCAGCTTCGCGCGTTCCGCATCCGTGACTTCACGAGCATTGTACCGAAAGTCGAACTCGCTCAGATAGCGATGCAAATGGTGCTTGCCCACATGGTGATAAACGCCATTGATTCCGCGCTTGAGGATTCCGAAGTAACCTTCGATTGCGTTCGTCGTAATGACCGTCTCGCCTTCACGTCGCACGTACTCGCCTTGATGGTGGTTCACTGTGTCGTGCTTGTATTCTTCGCTCGTAAACTTCAGCGCGGTGGAGCTATCGGTCATGACGTGGGAGCCATGCTCCACGATGCTCTTGACGATGGGCCGAAGATTCTCAGACGTGACACGCTCGACGTGGAAGGATTGCACCTTACCCCCGCGCTGAAGCAGAGACACAACGGGAGCCTTGTTGCTGCGCGGGTTGCGGTCAATGGTCGCATCGCCTCCGCGATGCCGCTGACGGCCCACGCGCTTCTTGCCACCGATATAGGTTTCGTCGATCTCAAACGTGCCTTGGAGCTTTGATGATAAGGGCTCCTGCTTCATTCCGTACCGGATACGATGCGCCAAGAACCATGCGCTCTTGAGCGTGATTCCCAACATCCGATGAAGCTGATTGGCGCTAATACCCTTCTTGCTGGCGCAAATCAGATGGATCGCTGCAAGCCACTTGTTGAGCGGAATATGGCTGTCAGCGAAGATCGTACCCACGGTGACGGTGAACTGCTTCCGGCATCCAGCGCATTTGTATACGCCCTTCCGGGTCTTGCTACCTTCTTTGGGTTGGATCTTATAGGCTTCGCCGATCACTCCGCAATGCGGACAAACGGGACCGTCCGGCCAGCGCTCGGATTCCAGCACTTCGCGGGCTTTATCGGCATCTTGAAACTCGGGGGAGAATAGATCGGCTTCCATAACAACCCCATTATCTACTAGTTGCTATGGGTTTGTCAAGTATAACATGTCGGGTTTTATTGACACGTTAGTTGTCCGGTCTGGTAATCATGCTACCCTCTTCGCCTTTGACTTGGGAGAGAGAGGATTCATCGTCGTCGAGGCGGTGGAAAAGTGGGTCCGCTTCGGATCCAAGCTGCGGTGGGAAACCGGTGCGTGGTTTTCCACGGCAGCGTCTTTTCCACGGCCCACCACGTGAGGTCCGTAGCGGATCGAGACGGTGCC
>JAIQFE010000056.1 GCA_020073445.1 Terriglobia bacterium | reverse complement strand
ATGTGACGCGGGCCGATGGCTACGCCGAGCGCGACGCGGCCTTGCTGATGATGTACGAGAAACGCAAGCGCAGCGCGAAACGCTTCACGCTGGGCGCCGACAAGGGTTACGATGTAGCGGATTTTGTAGAGCGTCTGCGGGAGATGAATGTGGCGCCGCACGTGGCGCGTAAGAAGAAGGGGAGCGCCATTGATGAACGCACCTCGCGGCAGTGTTGAGCGGCGCTTCCGGGGCCCACTGAGAGGCCCGGTTGCCGACTGCGGGGGCGCCTCGCGACGCCTCCTTCTGCCGGTAACAGTGCTCCCTACGAAGTGCCAGTGGTGTTCCCGGACGCTATTTCAGCAAGCTCCTAACTGCCCGTATCCTTCTTCGCTCAGCGCGCCAGTTTTCTTGACGATAACGAACCAGGACAATAGTTCCAGTGCACACTGCGACAGAATAAGAGAGCTATCAATTCCAGCTCCCCGATTGTTGCTCCGCTGGTACCAATAAAGAGCGGTCTTAATCGGCTCCCATACCTCGTCGTTTGACTGGAGTTGGCGAAACGCATTGCACAGCGGCTTTAGCCAAACGGTGTGTCTAGGATCGTACCAGCTAAAACCCTGCGCTGTCGGACTCATCAGCATTCGACCCCATCGAAACCACGCCGGATTCTGTGGCGGTCCCTTCCCCTCAATGAGAATCATGCCGATCCAGTGACCCGCCGCAAAGGATGCGGCAGTATGAAACGTGTCCAGCGCGATTCGCACGTCGGCGGAACTGAACGGCTTTCCGAAGCGCTCCGTGATGAGGACGCTATTGGTGAGCCTGTGGGGAGAAGGACCTAACGCCCTCGATATTTTCACGTGGGCAGCAGTGGGTGTAGTCACTTTGATATCGAACTGTCCGCATTGCAGGATCAGAGGTTCAGGTCCTAGGTCGGAGACCCCAGCGATCGGTGAGTCGAGAAGGGCGAAAGACACCTCCGTTAGTCCTTTCGCCGGAGATGCTTCCAACGGCTCGCGCAACGGTATCAGCCTGACAAAAAAAGGCCGGGATCTTTCCTGCAAATTGACGACGCCATTCATCACCGCCGGAAAACCCTCTAGTCTTCCTGGTGCGGTAATCTGAACTTCCTCCGGCAGGATCGACATCGAGACGGTACCCGTGGGCGTGAACTCAGCCCACACTGCCATGTTCTGTTGATAGTTGATCAAGAAACGCGCCGGAACGGTGCCGTCGAAGCTTGGGCCCTTCACATGAACATCGAGTGTTCCAACGGGAACAGCATCCTTGTATCCCTTCGGTTTTGTCATTTCGTAATAATTCTACGCTGCGGTAAACACTGCTACGACGCGCCCGATTCTTGCTTGTGAGGATCGACTTCCTTCGTTACGATTAACTCCCTCGGTTCGGGCTCTTCCCCAACCGCGCCGGATCTCTCCACCTCAGCGGGCTCCTCAACGCCATTGGACGCGAATATTTGTGCCAATCGTTCAGGCGAAAGACGACGCCGGATTTCCGATATAAGGAATCGAACGATGGGGATAGTATTTCGCTTGACCTCATCGTCCCTGGCGGTCGTCAACTTCTTAATCCAAATGGAATAGTTCGCGGCCAGGCCAGCGATGATATTGTCATCCGACTTCGCCGGAGGGCGTACTAGCGACGTGAAGTGAAGTCCCCAAAGGATGTAGATGTTTCGATATGGATCCGTGGTAATCGACCGGAGCATTTCCGAAAAAGCGGGCAGGACCTTGCCATCGGACAGAGCGGAGCCGTAGAACGCCAACGCCGCTTTCGTCGCGGTCTCATTTCCAACGTTCCAAAGCGTGGCTAGGTAGCAGCGCGCACCAGCAGAAAGGAATCCAGCCGCAAGCTCATGAGAGGACGAACACGAATTGTTGAAAATGATCGGGTGAGAGTAGGCAGCGAGATGCTCAAAGTTGCCCTGGTGAAAGCTCTCGTGGCACGCGATGTGGCACGACAGGGCTATCGGCACGTTCACGGGCGTACGCTTCAATGTTTCATCCTCTTCCCGAAGTGCCTGGAGCATATCGTCACCGACGTACCTCGGGTGAAGCTTGAGGGGACGCTCGATCCACGGTATCCCATCGAAAGTGGTGTAAATCATTTTGCGAGTGACCAACACCTTATCGGGGCTGGTCGTGTGCTCTAGAGACCACGAGACGATTTCAAAGTATTCGATGGTGTGCGCGTCGCCGTTACGGTCCTTAAATTCCTGCTTCACGAAATACCCGTCTGTCTCTCCCCCGTGCGAACAGATGTGGAGAAGATCGTAAGGAAAGTGTGAGCCGTAATCATGCAGGTTGTCGTTGGTCGCTTCGGGTCCAACGAGTTCTGTAACGATGAAATTGTTCTGGTCGAGTTGTCGCCCAACATCCTTAACCTCATCCGATGCGAAATGCTTCGGCGAAAACACAATCGCACTACCGACCGGCGTGGGAGCGGCTTCTTCGACAATTGCGTTGGTAATGAAAACCCCGCAGTAGGGCCCATTCAGCACGTGAGTGAACGGAACCACGTTCTTGAGAATCAAACCGTAGGGAAGCCCAGCAGTGAAGAAGGTGGCAAACCCGTATCCGCTGAAGTCCAGACCCTTGATCCGGCTAGTGACTTTCTTTTTAACTTCCCCCAGTGCGGGGCTGGAGCGATCAGTCGCCCAAGCCTGTAGTCGCTGGGCGAGGGACTGAAGTTGCTCCCGCTCGACCGGTTCGACCAAGACGACATCCGCGTCAATCGAAGCCGCGTAATTGGCAATCGACACCTCGCCGACGTCCGCCGAGTTCTCAATCAGAACCAGTCCTTTTTTGCCGTTCAACTGTTGCGACGGCAGGTCGGGGGCATCTTCCGAAAATGTGAGCGGTCTCTTTGCGTTCTTGGCTGCGATCAATCCCTGAATTGCTTGCGAAGCCTTGCACCTCAAGGGTTCGGATACGCCAGTCACAAACGGAAGGGCAAGCAGCTCGGCTTCGTTATTGACCGCAACCAGCTTCTGCGCCGGAAGGATCGCTCGCACGTAGGTCTCCGCGATCCCGGATAGTCCCAAGAGAATTATCTTTTCGGGCTGTATATGAGCAAGGCAGTTGTTGATGTGCGTGGCAGCGCGCTTCCCCATGAGTTGAGCGAAGTAGCCATCCCTGGTCGCGACTTCTTCGTAGGGTCGGTCTATATCCGGAAACTCAAAAACAGCGAAGTAGGTTCCGGCTTCACTGAAATAGCTGGAAAGTTGCGCGGAAAGAGCCGTCTGGTCGGCTGCCGCGATGCAGGTCCACCTTTGTTCAATTCTTGGGGCTGGGGTCATGCCGTCCGCCAAGCCCATCACGCACGGGACGCGGCGACGGGCTGCTGCTATTCTCGCATTATGAATCTGAACCGAACAAGGAAAAGCCGCCGAGACTGATGGCCGATTAGCGGGCAGACGAACTAGGTTTCTGAGCCTTCGCTTCTTCGAGCAGCGTCGGGCAAAGTACGAGGTAAAATCCAAAGCGTGGGTCAACGTGCCGGTCGGTGCCAATGCGGATTGTTGTATGACCCTTCATATCCTCCAGATGTTCGCAGGCATCGAAGGAACACGATGAATACTTGAACGGCGTGAAGGTACGCCCAAGGCGTGATGACGAGATAGTCTACGAAACTGATGTCCTGAAGATCACAGTCGTTCGTCCAACTTCACCAAATGCGCAGCGAAAGCGGGCCCAGGAGGTCGGCAGCAGGGCAAATCGAGACACGAAGTTCGACTTTGGTGTCTATGCGGCGATGGACGACTGCAATCGGGAGTTTCAAATTCACGCGTTCATTGGAGCGAGCCACGAACGCGCAGTCGCCTTCTTGCTTTTAGAGAAGCGATCAACCATTTGGTTGGCTCGCTGGCCTGATATAGAGGCTGGACTTTATCCTCCCGAAATATCGGAACGCATCGCGGAATGGACGATTGGATTCATATGGGTTCATTCACGGGTGCGTCGCCATGGTATCGCTCGCAAGCTGTTGCATGAAGCGGCGCGCTTTGCACGGATTCCCACCGTGCAATTGGGGTGGTACACACCGTTCACAGACGAGGGAAGATTACTGGTGAGAGCGATCTGCCCAAGTGAATTTCGGGTCATCAAATAGACCCAGTTCCAAGTGGGGTGGAGACGAGCGCGCATTCGCCTCGAAACAAGCGGGAACGTCTTACAACGACGGATATACTGAAGCACATGCGTTGTGCGCTTGAGTGTTCCATTGAGGGAAAGCTTCGGCTACCGGGAAATGTTGACATGGCTTGGTTCAACGGAAAGCGTTTGACCATCCAATGTGACAACGAAGGATTTGCCTCGAAGATCCGAATTGAGGGGGCTGTAGCTGCAGATGACATGATCGCCAAGCTGGTGATCCAGGAGCCGGGAAAGCCTCTGCACTTCCATTCTGCTGGCGGTAACAAGATCCGCGAGGAACTCGAAACCGAGCTTAAACTAATCGAATCAACATTAGGCGTGTTCTTCCGCATAGGTCGCATCCGCTGGGAAGAAGCTATGTCTATCGCTATTCCTGAAACGCCAAGCGAAGAGAGCCAAATCCAGTGGAACAATCTGTCGGTGACGCGTGAACCAGACGATCCGGCACGGGCTCCGACGCTTGAAGACTTGTCAGTAATTCTTCATATGGGCTATCACGCTCGTGATTTGGCGACCACGATGTCTTTCTTCCGTGAAGGCGATATGGATCTTCGAACGCATCGTTATATTTCGGCTTTCTTCTCGTTCTATTTCGTTCTGGAGGGCTTGTATGGCAACGGCCAGTTTGGCGGGAAGGAAGTCCGCGCTGAGTTTGGCAAGTCAGTCGTACTCACTGATGCGATTGAACATGTACTTACACTTCCGGGATTCCGGGGACCCGCAAAATTTAAGGACGTGCTGTCGATAGATCACCTTCTAAAACTGGTCAGCAAAGACCGCGACGTAGAAGGCATTATTCACATGCTGGTTTGGACGCGAGGTGATCTTCACCACTTCGTTAACAACCCGAAGAAATTGACTGGCTCCCCGTTCACTCACCGGCGCTATGAGCCGCTGGCATCCTTTGCTCATGATATTTGTCTGAATGTACTTATGCATGAAATCCAGGCCCGCTTTCCGACTAGTGGCAGTAAGATCATTTGAGAGCGTCCACCGAGCTGAGGTAGATAAGCCTGGCATGACCAGCCCGCGCGCACCTCGCCCGACCGTCCCGCCTGGAGGCCGAAGATCTATATGCCCTCGCTCTACGTGCCCGCGATGTTGATCTGATCAGTGACCAGCGGGGGAAGCTGGCTGCTGTTGAGAATCGGCGAGTCGCACGGTCAGGCGGGACGTTCCAATCCCGTTGCGCATTCCGTCCGCTCCGTTGAAGAGAGTGGCTTTGCCAAAACCTGATGCTTCTGGCAGGGCTCCATCAAATGCCAAAAGTGGCTTGTTCCGCGTGTGGAGCCTTCCCGTACTCGTTCAAGGTTTTGGCACGGACCTGACACCAGCGTCGCCCTCAACCGGCTTCACCGCTCCGTTGAGCTATCTCAATCTTCTTCGCTGCAGGAATCCGTTTGACGGCGCTCCAATCGGCAGCGAACGCCAGAGAACTCGCCACAAAAACACACAGAGTTTTATCGATTCTCTTCCTTCTGGGATCCGACCAAAAGCGCAGAGCATAAATCCTCATCCGACGTAACCGCGCATGATACTGCTCGGCTATTGACGCTGTGTGCATGTTTGTTGAACAGATAATACAGGACCGGAACGGTCATGCGCGAAAGCAGAAGAGAAGCAATCTCCCCGGCCATGAGCGCGATCGCGAGGCCTTGAAAAATGGGATCGAACAGAATGACGGACGTGCCGACCACTACGGCCGCGGTCGTCAGCGTCATCGGACGGAAGCGCACGGCTCCGGCATCGATCACCGCCTGGTCTAGAGGCATCCCTTCGCGCAACCGCAGCTCGATGAAGTCCACCAGGATGATCGAGTTGCGCACCACGATGCCCGCGCCCGCGACGAAGCCGATCATCGAGGTCGCCGTAAAAAACGCATGCAGCAAGCCGTGCGCTGGCAGGATGCCCACCAGCGAAAACGGGATCGCCGCCATGATGATCAAGGGAGTCAAGAACGACTGGAACCAGCCCACCACGAGTCCGTAGATCAGGATCAGGACGACGGCAAAGGCAAAACCCAGATCACGAAACATCTCATACGTGATGTGCCATTCGCCGTCCCACTTCATCGAGTAGCGGTTCGGATCGGAGGGAAGAGCAGCCATGTGTTGCTCGATGACATATCCTTCCGGGATCTTGATCTTGTCGATTTCCGGCGCGAGTTTGAGCATTGCATAGACCGGGCTTTCGATCTCTCCCGCAATGTCGGCAGTTACGTACGTCACCGGCATCAGGTTCTTGTGATAAATGCTCTTGTCCTCGACCACGTTTTCGGAGCGCACCAATTCGCCTAAAGACACGGTCCGTCCATTGCGGCCGGCGATCTTCAGGCCCTGGATGCGCTCCAAATCGGATCGAGTCGCGCGGTCCAGCCTCACAGTCAGCGAAACGTCTTCCTTCTCCGCGTCCTGATGCAAAAGCCCGGCTTGATAACCGGTGGAGGCCACCTGCATCGCGCGTGCGATGTCGTCTTCTGAAATGCCGTTGAGGGCGGCCTTCTCCTTATCCGCCAGCAATCGGTATTTCGTTTGATCGTCTTCCACGTACCAATCAACGTCCACGACGCCTTTGGTCTGCTTGAACAGATCGCGGATCTGGCGTGCCAGCTCGATCCGCCGGTCCATCGCTGGCCCGTACACTTCGGCGACCAGTGTCTCGAGCACCGGCGGTCCGGGTGGCACTTCGGCCACCTTGATTCGCGCGCCATAGCGCTTGGCGATGGGTGCCAGGCGCAGACGCACCTGCTTGGCGATCTCATGGCTTTGCAGCTCGCGGCTGCCTTTCGGCAACAGATTCACTTGGATGTCGGCCACATTGGGTCCACGGCGCATATAGTAGTGACGCACCAGGCCATTGAAGTTGTAAGGAGAGGCAGTTCCTGCATACGTCTGGATGTTCACCACTTCCGGTTGCTTCTGCGTTTCCGCGCCTAGCACGTTCACTACCCGAGCTGTTTGTTCCAACGTGGTGCCGTTCGGCATGTCGACAATTACCTGAAACTCGCTCTTGTTATCGAACGGCAGCATCTTGACCTTGACGAAACCGGTGTAGAATAGCGCACAGGAGGCCAGTAACAGGACCACAACACCACCGACGAAGCCCCAGCGGACAAGCGGCCGGTGCAGCAGAGTCCCCATGACCCGCCGGTAAAGCCGCGTCGCGAAGGCTTCGCGCTCGCCAGCGTGGTGCACGCCGCCAGACTTGAGAAGTCGCACGGCGGCCCAAGGTGTCACGATGAACGCGACTAGCAGGGAAAAGAGCATCGCAGCGCTGGCGCCGATCGGAATGGGCCGCATGTATGGCCCAGCCAGACCACCGACGAAAGCCATGGGCAGGATGGCTGCTACAACCGCGAGCGTGGCGAGGATGGTCGGATTGCCAACCTCGTCCACAGCCTGGACCGCCACCTCGAAGGGTGGCCTTGCCTGATTGTCCGGCATTCTCCAGTGACGAGCGATGTTCTCCACCACCACGATCGCGTCGTCCGCCAGAATGCCGATGGAGAAGATCAGTGCGAAGAGCGTGATGCGGTTCAGCGTGTAGCCGAAGAGATAGAAGACCGTGAGCGTCAGCGCCAGGGTCACGGGAATCGCCGTGAATACGATCAACGATTCGGGCACGCCTAATGCGAATGCGATTAGGACACTCACGGAGAGTACGGCTATCAGCATGTGCCGTAGGAGTTCGTTGGACTTTTCCTTGGCCGTGTCGCCGTAGTTTCGTGTGACGTTCATCTCGACGTCCGAGGGGATGACACTGCCACGCAGCCGTTCCACGCGACTGAGAACGTCTTGGGCCACTGTGACGGCGTTGGTGCCCTTGCGTTTAGACACGGCGATGGTCACGGCGGGAAAGGAGCCCTTGCCATCCGAATAGCGCACATATTGCGACGGCTCCTCACCACCGTCGCTCACCTCGGCGACATCGCGCACAAAGATCGTCTTGTCGCTGGCAACGCCAGCAACAACATTGCGGATATCGTCCGCCGTGCGCAGAAACTGCCCGGCTTCCAGGAGAAACTGCTGGTTGCCGCTCGCGAATTGGCCCGCGGGCAGACGGCGATTGGAAAGGCCTAGCGCTCCCACGACCTGCACTGGCGATAAATTATAGGCTGCAAGGCGCGCCTGATTCAGAGTAATGCGAAGCTCGCGGCGCTGGCCTCCGATCAACGCCACGGCCGAGACGTCCGGGGTCTGTTTAATGGTGTCATCCACTTGCGCCGCGATGCGGCGGAGCTCGAAATCGCTGTAGCGTCTACTCCAGAACGTCAGCGCAAGTATCGGAACGTCATCGATCGAGCGGGGTTTGACCAGCGGCTGCGACGCGCCCGGCGGGATCAGATCCAGGTTGGCGGCCAGCTTCTGGTTCAACCGGACGATGGCCTTCTCCTCGTCCTGCCCGACCAGGAAACGAACGATAGCTGTTGATGTACCGGGGCTTGCGGTTGAGTAGATGTACTCCACTCCGGGAATCTCCCACAGCAGCTTTTCCAATGGCTTGGTGACACGTTCTTCCACTTCGCGCGCTGAAGCGCCCGGCATTTGGACAAAGACGTCCACCATCGGAACGATAATCTGGGGCTCTTCTTCGCGCGGCAATTTCCAAAAGGCAAATGCACCCAGCAGCAAAGAGCCGGCGATCGCGAGGGGTGTGAGCTTCGAATCGATCCAGGTGCGCGCAAAAGTTCCAGCCGGGCCGAGCCTTCCGATCCGGTTCATTGGCCAGCCTCTATCGGCGCGCCATCGGCCAGGCCGGTGGGGATCGGAACGATCACGCGGTCGCCCTGGTTCAGGCCGGAGAGCACTTCAACTCGGTCTTTCACCCTCGTGCCGACGGTTACCATGCGCGTGTGCGCGATGTTGTTCTCCGCGACGTAGACGGACTGCAGCTGTCCTCTTTCAGTGACGCCCGCGCTGGGGACAGTCAGAATCTTGCGCCCGCCGGTGTCGAAGAGCGCTCTGCCAAACAACCCGGAGCGCAACCCGGGAAGCAAGGGTAAGTCGATCTTCACCGTTCCGGTTCTTGCCGCCGCATCCACCAACGGAACGACCTCGGCAACGCGCGCCGGAAAGGTTCGATCAATCCCGTCTATCGTGACCGAGACCGTTTTCCCTACCCGCGCGATGGAAAGTCGGGACTCTTCCACGGAGGCCTCGAGCTGGTACGTGTCGGCGCGCTCGATGGTGAACAACGGTGCGCCGGGTACCGCCAAAGTGCCGGGGTCGATGGACTTGGTAATGATTGTCCCGGAAAAGGGCGCGATGATTTCCGAGTAGTCACGCTGAATCCCGGCAGCTCGGACCTCCTGCTCAAGTTGCGCCATCTTCGCGTCTAATTGGGTGCGCTTGGCGCGCGCCATGTCGACCGCGGCTTGCGCCGCTTTCAAACGCGCCGAGGCCTCATCGTATTCCTGATTGGTGATCGACCTCTTGTTCAGCAGATCCTGCATGCGATGGAAGGTTACTAGCGCCAAATCCAGTTGAGATCTGGCCAGGGCGATGGCGCTCTCCGCCTCAGGAATGACGCTTTTCATTTCCTCGCGTCCGGCTTCCGCCCGCGCCACCGACGTTGCCAGGTCGCGAGCGTCCAGCACGACCAGCGGCTGTCCTTCGCGCACTCGGTCTCCAATTTGCGCTCGCACTTCACGCGCATACCCCATGAGTTTGGATGAGATAGTTGCCGTGGTCTTGGCGCGGACGGTGCCCGTCGCCTCGTAGGTAGATGGCCAGTCGGTTTCAGTGACGGCAACGGTTTCAACCCGCATCCGAGTCACCGGCGTACTCACCGCCTTGAGCGCCGGTTCGCTTCCGCATCCTGTTAGGAAGGGCAATAGTACAAGCGCATAGTAGGGACGCATTAGCGGAGAACCTCCGAGTCGGGATTAAGCGTGCCTGTCGCGAACTCTAACATCGCGGCAGCGATTCGCTGATCATGTACAGCCGCCAAATAGCGCGCCTGTGTTTCGAGCAATGCGGTTTCGGTCCGGAGCAGATCGGTTACGGTACTCAGTCCCACGGCAAAGCGGTTTTGAGAGATGCGAAGGCTTTCCCGGGCTTCGGCCACGGACGCTTGTGCAGACTCAATCCTTTGCTGCGCGGCTTTCAAATTCGCCCACGCTTGGCGAACCTGCAGGCGGATTCCCGATTCCACCCGAGCCTGCTCCGCAGCGGTACGGCGGGTTGCGGCTTCGCGCTCGGCTATCTTTGCCTTGTCCGCTCCTCCGTTGAAGACGTTCCAGCGGAGATCAATTGAAACCAGCCAGTTCTCGCCGCCGCGATCCGCAAATCGCTGGCGGTCGGCTTCGAGAGCTCCGTGTAGAGTTACTTGCGGCAGATAGTTGCTGCGCGCATCGGCCGCCTGAACCGCCGCGATCTCCGCAGTCAGCCTGGTTTGGCGAGCCTCCGGTCTGCCGACGACTGCATTCTTCTCGTAGCCGCTCAGTTCAGGTTGTGCGACTGGCAAGGGTACCAGAGGAGTGGTTAGGGAATGAATGGAGTCCAGGGGCAATCCAATTGCGTCGTTCATGGCTGCGCGAGCCACTTCTAAATCTGCCAACCGCCGAACCTGCTCTTCGCGGACGCCGGCGAGATGCACGCGAATGGATAGCACATCAGCATCGGTGGCCACTCCGCTCGTACGGCGCGCCTCCGAGCGTTCCAGGTCCGCTTCGGCTGACCGCATCGCTTGCGCTGTGACGTTAACCTCTTCAGCCGCAAGTTGCGCGTCCCAGTAGAACCGCACCACTTGTGCGATCACCTCCAACTGACTACGGTGGCGGTCTTCGCGGGATAAATCCTCGCCAAGCTTCGCCGTGCGCACGGCCCGCTTGGTCTTTCCAGCGTCATAAAGAGGCTGGTCTCCGGTAACCAGCGATTGAAAGTTATTGAGGAAGTCCGGCCGGTTCAAGCTCCCGACGTCGAAGTTCGACTCGCTAAATTGCCGCTGCGTCAGCAGTGATGAAAAGACGAATACCGGATTGTCACTGCGAGCCCACGATTCCGCGTAGTTCACTTTGGGCAATAGGCCACTTTTAGCCTCGGTGACACGTGCACTCGCTGCATCTATTGACGCACCGGACGCCTCAATGACCTTGTTCCGCGCTATCGACTGGCGAACGGCTTCCTTTAGTGAAATGGCGTCCTGTCCACGCGCAAAACTAGCCAAAGCGAATATGAGTGTTAACGTTTTCATCGGCTCGTTAGACCGAAACAGTGATCCGCCTGAACGTGGCGGGTATGAACGTACCGGCGTTCTTACTCTTGTTCTGTGCGTTCGCCAGTTCCAGAAGTTGTTTGTGCAGTTCCTCGGCCTGGCCGTTCTTCTGGGCCGCTTCAACGGCGTTCATGGTCGGCCCATAGAATTTCTCAAATAGATCGACGAACTGCGTAGGGGTTTTTTCAGGCGAGGCAAAGTAGTACGTGTCCTGGACCATGGAGATGTTCTCCCTAGGCACTCCCGCATGGCAAAACCGCTCCATGATGTTGCTCTCCACACCCCACGTCATGGGACTGACAAAGCCTTCCGGCGGTGGAGGCGTAAACGCAGAGCTGATTTTCAGCACCTGCGATACGAATGTCGGATCGTTCGGAATCCAGTTGCCCATTACGATGCGACCGCCGGGTTTCGTAACGCGCACCATCTCCTTGGCGACATCAAAGGGCTTGGGGGCAAACATGGCGCCAAATATGGAAACGACCAAATCGAACGAACGGTCGGCGACGCCCGCCAAATTACACGCGTCTCCTTCTTGAAACCTCAGTCGGGTGAGACCCGCCTCCGCCGCGCGCCTGTTCCCGGCCTCCACTAGATTCCTGGCGATGTCGATTCCAACCACTTCAGCGCCCAAGCGGGCCAACGGAATCGCCGTGGTGCCGTCTCCACAGCCGAGGTCCAGAACCCGCAGCGGCGGGGTTATCCCGATGGCTTGAATGAGTGCCTCACCAGACTGACGCATGAAAGCGGCAATCTCAGTAAAGTCACCTTCTTCCCACAATGCCTTATTCGGATTCATAAAAGCTCCTTTTCTCGGACTCGCCTTCAGTAAGCTGCGACGCGTCCACTTCACAGCTACAATGGTGCTTTACCTTAGGTCCCGCGACTATGCCCGAACGTCGCAATAACTTGCTCAAACGGCTTGCAGGGGCAAATCGCTTTACTAAGAGGCCTGGAAAGTTTGCAGATAGGCTAACGAATCGAATGGACGCGTTCTCGCAAATTCTGAGTGGAGTCCAGTTGAACGGCGCTGTGTTCTTCCGTGCGGAATTCTCGGCACCGTGGGGAGTCTCGACGTCCGGGGCGAAAGCGATGGCGGCCACTGCGGGCGTGGGGGCGGAGCACCTTGTGCTCTACCACTTGGTCATCGAGGGCAGGGCTTTCATCGAGTTGATCGATGGGCAGCGAACCGAACTGAGCCCCGGCGACATCGTCGTTTTTCCGAATGGGGATCCTCACCACATGGGCAGCGGTGCCGGAGAACGGCCGTTCCCGGACTATGGCATCAGCGCGAAGATCAAGGCGCGCGACTTGAGTCCGTTACACGCCGGCGGAGGCGGTGACATTTCACGATTTGTGTGTGGGTACATGAGTTGCGATCCCCATCTCAGCCGCCCGATCCTAGGCGGATTGCCCCCCGTCTTCAAAGTCAACATTCGAACGGATCCCTCCGGACTCTGGTTGGAAAATTCCATTCTGCACCTGGTCGAAGAAGCCGCTTCAGGGCGAATGGGCAGCGAAGCGATGCTCGCCAAACTTTCGGAAGCATTGTTCGTGGACACCTTGCGTCGCTACGTGGCGAGCCTGCCCGAACAACAGACGGGATGGCTCACAGGAGTGCGTGATCCCATCGTGGGGAAGAGTCTCGGCTTGCTTCATAGCCGCATCGCGCATCCCTGGACAATTGCGGATCTTGCGGATGAAGTGGGCATTTCGCGGTCCGCCCTTGTCCAGCGTTTCACGCGTTATCTCTCCGAGCCACCCATGACGTACCTAACCCGCTGGCGGCTTCAACTGGCCGCCCGATCACTCGAGAGAACTGCTCGTGGCGTGGCGGAGATCGCCGCCGAGGTCGGATATGAATCGGAGGCTGCCTTCAATCGCGCATTCAAACGGCAGTTTGGGCAACCTCCAGGCCGATACCGCAGCGATCAAAGAGCGCTGCCGGCCCAGCAGTCGTAAGGACGCGGCCGGCACGACGAGCCCATGCATTGGGTCGTCGGACACTTTCGAAGTAGACTACCGGCAAACTTTCCTGGTCTCCCGGCTAATCGATTTGTCCCGCCAATCCGTTTGAGCAAGTTATCGCGACGCACGAGCATGGCTTATCGGGCGGGCGCGCTGCACAATCATCTCGTAGACAAATCGCGCCACGACAAGACTCGCGGACCGCTACGAACGGAGAATTAGAAGTGACACTAGACACAACACTTGAGATCAACACGGCCAGATACGCCAAGTGCATCGAGGCATCCAAACGAGTCTGCTGGGACATCGACAATGATGTCATCCGCGGCCGTGAGTACGACCTCAACAAGAAATTCCTGCCCGACGGCCTGTCCATGGTCAATGAGTTATCGTTTCTCACGGAGCACGAAAAACGTTTTCTGAGCCAGGTGCAGGGCCGTACGTACGCCAACATCTTTGGCCTGGTAGAACGTTTCATCAGCGTCAAGGTGCTGGAGGTAAGCCGCGATCATGCCTTGGGCGATCAGATAGCGCTGGAGGCACTGATCCGTTTCAGCGATGAAGAGTTGAAGCATCAGGAACTGTTCCGTCGCCTGGAAAGCCTGGCCGCCAGGCAACTGCCCGCCGGTTATCGCTTTCTACCGCAGCCGAACGATGTGGCCCGTGTGGTGCTGGGCAAGTCTACCTGGGCAGTGCTCGCGCTGACGCTGCACATCGAGCTATTCACGCAGGTGCATTACCTCGAGAGCATCGCAAAGGACCCCGAGCTGTCAGCGTTGTGGAAGGATGTCTTTCTTTTCCATTGGAAGGAAGAATCGCAGCACGCCATCCTGGACGAACTGGAATTGGTGCGGGAAGACGAGCATCTCACACCGGAAGACCGTGACACGGCGGTCAATGAATTGATCGAACTCGTCGTGGCGGTGGATGGGATTCTGCAAGTGCAGTCCGCGCAAGACGCCGAGTACTTCATTGCTAACTGTAATCGTCCCTTCCACAGCCAGGAATCGAAGGCAATCAAGGACCGGCTCCTCAAGGCCTTCCGGTGGCAATACCTCCTGTCCGGCGCGCTGGTGCCCCACTTTGGCAAGGTCCTCTCGAGGATGATTACCCCGACTCAATCCGATCGGATTGGCGCGGCATTGGCAACACTCAACTAAATCAGGAGTCTTTCTTTTGAATAAGGAGCAAATATGAATAGCCGATCTGAAGCCCTTGCGGCACGCCTCGAAAAAGGCGCCGCATCCCTCGCCGCACTTGGAGCGGCACTTTCCGAGCGAGAGTGGCAGAAACGCCTTCCGCATGACGGACGCAGAGTCGGCGTGATTGTGCATCACGTCGCCAGCATGTATCCGATTGAGATCCAATTGGCGCAATCCCTCGCCGCCGGTCAGCCGATCGCCGGTGTGACATGGGATGTGGTCCACACGATTAACCACGGCCATGCTGAAGAAAACGATGGTGTGACTAAGGAAGCCGCTCTCGCCCTATTGGCAACCAACAGCGCCGCGGCGGCCGCCGCCATACGGGCGCTTAGTGATATTGAGTTGGATCGGGCCGCGCCCGTTTCTCTCAATAGCGATGCCCCACTCACCTGCCAGTACTTCCTTGAGGACCATGCGGTACGCCACAGTTACCACCACCTCGCTGGCGTCCGAACAGCCCTCGGCCGCTGAGAGGTGCTCATATTGACCCGCAGAATTACGAGGAGAAGGCCATGGGTTTGATAAAGACTGCCACGATGATCGCTGCGGCGGGTAATCCGCCCAAGCAGATCGCCGAGTATGTGGGGCACTTGAATTCAGCGGATGCCGCGCTGAGCATCGCGCGAATGGAGAGCCCCGGCGGCTGGCAAGAGCCTGGGCAAACTCCCGACTTTGATGAGTACACGCTGGTTCTGCGCGGCTCGATTCGAGCGGAAACCCGAACCGGGGTAACTCAGGTGACGGCGGGCCAGGCATTTTTCACCGCCGCTGGCGAATGGGTACGCTACTCGACCCCGGACGAAAATGGCGCGACGTATATCGCGATCTGTGTGCCAGCCTTCTCGCCGGAGGCCGTCCATAGGGACTCTGACTAGCCAAACGCCGGGAGGCGTCGATGACTCGACAATTCAAACTGCTGGCCGTTTTGGCCCATCCGGACGACGAATCGCTCGGCTTCGGCGGGACGCTGGCCAGGTATTCCGCTGAAGGAGTCGAGACTTACCTGGTCACCGCGACCCGTGGCGAACAGGGCCGTTTTTTTTCGCCGGACAGAAAGACCGAACCGGCTGAAGTCGGTCGAGTTCGTGAAGCAGAACTTCGGGCCGCCGCCGCTGTGCTTGGCATTCGTGAAGTCTCCATCCTGGACTATCCGGATGGAGCCGTCGATCAAATCGATGCCGCGACTGCCATTGCGGCAATTGTCCAGCACATTCGGCGTGTTCGGCCCCATGTGGTCGTAACGTTTGGTCCGGATGGCGCCTACGGCCACCCTGACCACATCGCGATCTCTCAGTTCACGACGGCCGCTGTTGTGTGTGCCGCGGATGCAGATTACGATGCCGGGGACGGCTCCACAGGCGACCGGTCTTCTGCTCATCGAGTTGGCAAGCTCTACAATTTGGCGTGGCGAAATACTAAATGGGAAGCCTACCAAGCCGCCTTTCGCAAGCTGACTTCGATGGTCGATGGAACTGCGCGCCAGGCGAATCCGTGGCCTGACTGGGCTGTAACCACTGAGATCGAGACGTCCGCCTACTGGCCCGTCGTTTGGAAAGCGGTATGCTGCCACCAGACACAAATGTCTATGTACGAACAGCTGGAGCAGCTTGCGGAAGCACAGCAGCGTGAGCTTTGGGGCTCCCAGGAGTTCTACCGCGTTCACAGCGCCGTCAACGGAGGCCGCAAGCTGGAGACCGATCTGTTTGAGGGGTTACGGTAAATGAGTATGTCTACTTCCTCCGACGTCGATCGGCTCAAATCCCGCACCGCTCACCTAGAGATGACGGAAGAGCAATTTCGTTCGCTCGGCCACGACCTGGTCGACCGGATCGCGGGCTTCCTGGGATCTCTGCGCGGACGTGCAGTCACGCCAGCGGAGTCCGCAGATGAAGTCCGAGCAGCCTTAAACGCCGCGCGGCCGCTGCCCGAACAAAGCGCGGAGGCCGGTGCTCTGCTTCAGAACACCGCCAATCTACTGTTTGACCATTCTCTGCTCAACGGACATCCAGGCTTTTACGGCTACATCACATCTTCGGCCGCTCCCATCGGGATGCTCGCGGAATTGTTGGCGGCCGCCGTAAATGCCAATGTCGGCGCCTGGAAACTGTCGCCCATGGCGACCGAAATAGAAGCCCAGACGATTCGATGGCTCGCACAATTCATCGGCTATCCGACGGATTGCGGCGGCTTGCTGCTGAGCGGAGGCAACATGGCCAATCTCACGTGTTTCCTGGCCGCCCGGGCCGCAAAGGCAGGACGGGATGTTCGCAAACAAGGAGTCGCCGGCGGGCCGTCCCTGTTGGCTTATGCCTCCACGGAAACACATACGTGGATACAGAAAGCCGCCGACCTCACGGGACTCGGCACGGAAGCAATTCGCTGGATCGGCGTCGACAAGGGGCAGCGCATGGATCTTGCAGCTTTAAAGATTCAGTACAAGCGGGATCTTGAAGAGGGTCACCGCCCATTTCTGGTGGTCGGGTCCGCCGGAACCGTCAGCACGGGAGCCGTGGATCCGCTGCCGGATCTAGCGGCCTTCTGCCAGGAGCGCAAATTGTGGTTCCATGTGGATGGCGCATACGGGGCCTTCGCCGCTGGGATCAAGGAAGCGCCTGCCGATCTCATGGGACTGACCGCGGCGGACTCGGTGGCTGTGGATCCTCACAAATGGCTGTATGCCCCGCTCGAAGCAGGATGCGCGCTAGTCCGCGATCCTGCTGCTTTGCGCAATGCGTTTTCCTACCACCCGCCCTACTACAGCTTTGACGTCGAGGCCACGAATTACTATGATCTCGGACCTCAGAACTCGCGCGGTTTTCGCGCACTCAAAATTTGGCTTGCCCTTCAGCAGGCGGGTGCAGCAGCCTACCGTCAGATGATCGGGGACGACGTCGCATTGGCCCGGCACCTCTACGAACTCGCAGCAGAACACCCGGAACTAGAGGCGTTCTCGCACAATCTAAGTATCACGACACTGCGCTACGTTCCGTTAGAACTGCGCGCCAGCGTGGGCTCCGAGCAGACAGAGGCGTACTTGAATCGCCTGAATCAACTCCTGCTGACGGACTTTGAGAATAGCGGCGAGGCATTCTGTTCCAATGCTTTGATCGAGGAGAAATGCGCATTGCGGTTCTGCATTGTCAACTTCCGAACTTCAACCGCGGACATCGAGGACGTACCGCCACTGGTGGCACGCCTCGGGCGCCACGCTCACTTGGAGTTAAGCCGTAAGTGATTTGCAGGAGCTTCCGCAATTGGAATGATCAGCGAATGCAGATGCAGACACTCGATTCCTCCACTATCAAGGATCTGCTGGATCGGCTCCAGCGCATTCGTCCGGAAACTCGCGCCATCTGGGGCAGGATGAACGCCCATCAAATGGTGTGCCACCTGAGGGATTCGTTCGGCCTCGCAATGGGCGATAAGACGGCAAGCGAGGACATCAATTTCTTCAATCGAACGCTGATCAAATGGGTTGCACTCTACGCGCCATTCCCCTGGCCAGAGGGGGTACCAACACGACCAGAAATGGATCAATTGCGGGGAGGTACGCCGCCCGTCGAATTCTCGCGCGACAAGGCCGCACTGGCCGCAGCCATCGAACGGTTCGCGCGGCAGCCCGCGACGGTGCAGTCTTCTCGTCATCCGATCTTCGGCAAACTCACCAGGTGGGAATGGATGCGCTGGGGTTATCTACACGCCGATCACCACTTCCGTCAGTTCGGATTGTAGGCGCTGTGTTGCAAGTTCAGCGCTCTACGCTTATCGCAGATCGCCGCGCAGGCGGGCCGTCACTCCGATTTCGGCCTTCATCCGTGGATCCGACAGACCGGCAGAAATCATGGTTGCAGCAGGACGAATGTCGCTATCCCCTGAGGCGATCGGCAAGAAGTAGCTACCGGATTGCCGACAATACATCCACTATCCAAACCACTTGTTTCCAATGAGAGTTTTAAGTGGACATTCTCTGGAGAATTGGGTGCTGCCGGGCCAACGATTCTCACTTGCCGCATGGGCGACTATGGGCAATTGAGTGGAAAGGGTGTCTCTGCTTACGCGAGTACGGGCGCGCGAGTCGCGAACGCGATACACCTCGCCCGACCGGATCGAGAAGTGCGGTCGCTCACTGTAGCTCGGCGTATTCCGCCTTGGCTTGTTTGAGGATCGGGAGTTCATCGGCGTTTTTCCACAAGGTTAGGAACTCCCGGTACGCGGCCTTCGCTTTGGCGTCGTCTCCCGCTAGATGCCAAGCCCTGCCGATCTCAAGGCGCGCCATCGCCGCTGTGGGATCAGCTAGCATAATCCCGCGGTGATCGATCAACTTCTGGAATTCGGCCGCGGCCTCCACGCCCTTGTGCTCCGCGAGAAACGCTTCGCCGCGCACGGACGCCGGATACATTGAGCCGTAGAATGCGTTGAGGCTCAGTCCGTTGATGGCGAGTCCATAAGGCTCGGCAGATTGGAGTTCCTGTATGGCTTTGGCCGGGAGACCCTCCTTGAGAGCCGCAAGCGCGCGAAGCGCCGGCAGGTATTGGAATTGAACCGAGGTGTCTTCGGGAAACCGCCGATTCAGATCGCTTGCCAGTTTCTGCGACTGCTCAGTATTCCCAAGCTTCGCCTGCGCAAAGGCCACGGCAAATTCCACGTCGCGACCTTGGGACAAATTCAGAGCAGCATTTGCTCGCGCTTTGGCGTCCGCCGCACTCCCGAGCACGCTTTCGTAGAGTGCGGCTGCGGCCTCGAATGTGGCCGCTCTCTCATGATTGCCGGCCAGCTCGGCCAAGTCAACGGCATGCCGCGACAGGCTTCGTGCGAGTTGCAAGCGCCCCGAGTAGGCCGCCACCAGGGCCTGCGAGTGCGTCATCCAGTCTTCGCTGTCGGGCCGATTCCGAGCCAGCGTAATCTGGCGTTCCATGGCGGCCGCGTCTCCTTTCACGAACGCGACGTAGTAGCGCAGGAGAAAGAGGTTCGCCGGCTCGAGTTTGCGTTCGGAGGCCGCAAGAAATGTTTTCTCGGCCTCTTCCAGGCGATCCAGAATGAGGTAGGCCCTCGCCTGACTAATGTAGCCGAAGGCAAAATCCGGATCGATGGCGATAGCCTTCGATGCTTCATCCAGCGACTTGTCATGACGTCCGACAGCCCGCGAGACAATTGACCCCAGCGAGTAGGCTCGTACATCGCGTGGATAGGTTTGTGCCCACAACTCGCCAATCTGAGCCGCCTTTTCGAGATTGCCGGTCACCTCCTGCTCATAGTGGAGAGAGATGAAAAACTTCTCCGGATCGCTGGCGTGATTCCGCATCGCGTAAGCTTTTTTAATGCTGTCCGCGGCCAGGACCGATTCGCCGATGACGCCGTACGCACCACCCAAATGGGCGGAGGCCAGCGCGAAACTTGGGTCCAGCTCGGCGGCGCGCTTAAACAGCGGAATCGCCGGGGCGCTCCCCTTTGAAACATTCACCGCCTGAGCCGCGCTGAACGCTTGCAGCGCTTCGAGCGAAGCCGTGGTCGCCTCGATCAGGGGGATTTCATGTTCCTTCACCATCGCCAGCGACTCGCCGACGCGCGTTCGGAATCTGCCGGCGATCTGGCTGAGCGCGTTCAGAACCTCTTCCTTCTTGGCCACCTGCACCTGTTCTTCATCGAGAATGTTCCCGTTCCGGCAGTTCTTCGCGCGGAAGCCCAATACATACTGACTGCCGACGGCCGCAAGAGAACCCTCCAGCACCGCCGCACTGCCGCTCCGTGCGCAAACCTCCTGCGCGATTTCCGGTGTCAGTTTTGCATCGGGCGATTGCTTCATCAGCGCCAACATCTTGCGGATACGCTGGTCGGAAATCAGGCTCAGAAATGGGGACTGTTCCAACTGCGCCGCCATCCCCTGGCGCAGCGTCTCGTCAAAGACCGGGTCACCCGTCGTATTCTTGAAATCGGCGAGGACGATCGTGTCCTTATCGGTGAGATGGGTTGCACGAACGCGCTGCTGCCACAGTAAGAAACCGCCCGCGGCCAGAATCAGCGTGGCAGCGGCGACCATTCCGTACTTCAGGAGAGGCTGGCTTCTTCGGCTAGCAGCGGCCGGACTCAGTCCGCTTTGCAAGCGTTGCAAATCCTCGCGCGCCTCCGCGGCCGATGCGTAACGCAACCCGCGATCCTTTTCCAAAAGCTCATTGATGATGCGTTCCAGCTCGCCTGGAACTTTCGGATTCCGCTCGCGAACCGGCTGGGGCGTCTTATTCAGCAACGCCTCGAAGATGATCGGGGACGTCGGGCCATCAAACGGTCGCGACCCCGTCACCATTTCGTACAGAACTACCCCAAACGACCACAGATCGCTGCGCGCATCGACTAGTTCACCTCGGGCTTGTTCCGGCGACATGTAGGCGACCGTGCCCATCGCGGTGCCCGGCTCCGTGAGCATATTCACAGTCAGAGCATCGGTGTCCGCCGGCTGGTTGTGCTTGTCACTATACTTCGCAAGGCCGAAATCGAGCACCTTGGCGTTGCCGCGATCGGTTACAAAAATGTTGGCGGGCTTGATGTCGCGATGGATGATACCTTTCGCATGGGCTGCGTCCAGTGCGTCGGCTACTTGAATGCTTAGCGCCAGCGCGATCGAGATATCCAGGGGCTTGCTGCCGATATGCTCGCGCAGCGTTTTGCCATCGAGTAACTCCATCACCAGGAAGGGATGACCAGCCGCTTCACCCACATCGTGGACCACGCAGATATTGGGATGATTGAGCGCCGAAGCGGCGCGCGCCTCACGCTGGAAGCGTTCCCGCGTAGCCTCGGTCGCAAAGGTTTGCGGCAGCACCTTTACGGCTACGTCGCGGTGGAGCCGCATGTCCCGCGCCTTGTAAACTTCCCCCATTCCGCCCGCACCGATGGGCGCAATGATCTCGTAAGGGCCGAGTTTGTCACCCGCAGAAAGCGGCATGTGAGTGAGTCAGTTAAGTTTACCCGATCAGAAAGGCGTTAGGTCCTTCCATGAGAAAGCCGGTCGGTGTCAAGAGCTCATTTCAATACCTGCCATTTCCTCCTATAAGGACCAACTCCGGCATCGCGGCCGGGGCCAGTCCAGGCCGAGGTGTAGCGAGCCGAAAGGGAAGCCTGGACGGGTGGCGGCGATGCCAAACCCTCGTTGA
>JAIQFE010000024.1 GCA_020073445.1 Terriglobia bacterium | reverse complement strand
GTGATGTTTTGGGCGGAAAGTTGGGAGAACGACGCGCCGGCCGCCAACATCGCGAGGGCGATTGTCCGCAGAGTTAAGGTTTTCACGGGGATCTCCTTTCGGAAGATACTCTATTCAATACACCGACAACCGCTAAAAAGTTCCCTAATTCTCGGAAGGCTTTGCTACGCGGTCGATGACCATCACGCCGACTTGAGTTTTGGTGTTTTCCAGCTTCAATCCCAGCTGCTGCTGGAATGCCGTGATGATGTCCGGGGGCGCGTCGAGATTGTCGGCCGCGGGAGGTTGTGGCGGGCCCCCAAAACCGGCCCCCTGACCTGGATCGGGCGTAAACTTCAGGAGGAAGTCATACTTTTCGGAAAGACCGGTCTGATCCACCACAGGCTTGTCCAGGATGGACCCCTGCAAGACACTGGCGACTTCGGCGATGGTCGCGTTCCTGACGTTAAACGTCATCCCGGGCGTCCCTCTTCCAAAAAAGAGTCCGGGAAGGCCGTTCGGATCGGATTGGCTCTTGGTAAGCTTTGATCCGGTTTTTCCGATCGTAATCGCGTACGCGCTCAGCTCTTTCTTTTCGGTATGGAATTTGAGTTGGAAACGATCCACCAGCAGCTTCTGAAGCATCATTTTTAGCTGGGCAACGTTGGGCTGACCAGGCACCTCGGGCTTTCCTGTGATGTCGTACTTATCCGATTCGAACCACGCCGGTCCGCCTGAAATTTGCTGGCGATGGAGGTCATAGGCCATGGTGATGAGGTCGCTCAGAGTCGTGTTGATGGTGATCACCTCCTGGCCTCTCACGGTGAACAATTTGCCCGGTCTGGCAGGATCGCTCGGTTTAATCGTGGCTACTTCAAAGGCCGGCTTCGCGTCGGCAGCCATGGGCTTCGGCGGTGGCGGAGGTTCCGGAATGGTCCATGCCGTCTCGGGGGTGGCTTTCGTCAGCTTGAGGGGCAGGGCCGCTCCCTGGCTCCAGGTTCCGTCGATCACGTTTCCTTCCGCGTTCAACTTTCCCTCATAGGTGCCGTTCAGAGGGGTAACGGTCATCTTTATAGCCGAACCGTTTCGCGTGAACGTAGTGGCCGGTATCGCCGGCGATTGCTGGTCGATGCTGTACATGACGGCCGCCAGCTTGTCCGCGTCGGTGGTCGAGACCTTGATTACGATGCGCAGGCCTTTCCCCTGAGGAGGTTGGATTTCGCCCTGCCAGGTGCCAGTGATGTTTTGGGCGGAAAGTTGGGAGAACGACGCGCCACCTGACAAAGCTGCCAGGGCGATTATCCAGAGTATTTTGGGAATTCTCGTCACCGGGATCTCCTTTGGAGAATTTATCTCCATTTGGCTGTCTTGGACTATTCTACTGGGTTTTCATACGGCAATTGGGCATAATCGGGGGTTTGCAGTAGCATGGATTCTTGCACTCCCGCAAAGCTATCGCCCTAGCGTCCTTCGCCTTCACCTGGTTATTCTTTTTCGAATATCTGCCTCCGGCCCGATGGGTCCATATTCCGTTCGATTTGCAAGGTTTTCACTTCGCGCTGGCGGATTACGCTTTCCAGCGCCTGCGTCAGGGACATTTTCCGCTGTGGGATCCGACCATCTACTGCGGGATGAGCTTTGTGGCGAACATCCAGGCGGCGCTGTTCTACCCGCCGACGTGGCTCATGTTTCTCGGCGACCGGGGGCGCGAGAGGCTTTCCTATCAGGCGATGGAAGACCTGCAGCTGGCGCATGTCTGGCTCGGGTTCTTTCTGTGCTACATGTGGCTGCGAGGGAAGCGGCTGGCAGAGCTGGCGTGTGTGATGGGAGCGCTCGTGTTCGCCTTCAGCGGATACATGTGCTATCAGCTGCAGCACTTCGGTCTAGTCGCGGCTTATAGCTGGATCCCGCTGGCACTGTGGGGAGTCGACGAAGCGGTGGAGCGTGGATCGTGGCGGCCTCTATGGAAGGTCGCGGCGGCTTCGGCCTTGGCGTTCCTGGCGGGATATCCGCCGACATGGGTGGTGTTCGCGACAGCGGTGGGCGTGTATGCGCTGGCGGGGGCATCGCGCGGCAAGGCTTCCCTTGGAACGATCGGCGGAACCATCGCGGCCATCGCCTTTTCGATGGCGTTGTGCGCGATTCAGTTGTTGCCGACCTGGGAGACAACTGCGCTCCGCCAACCGGACGTGCGGTACGGCATCGGCATCCAGGATTGGGACATGCTTCTCTCGTACTTCCTGCCGAACTATTTCAACTTCGGCTTGAACATGCCGGTGGAGACGAATTACGGGAAAGATTATTTCTATCTGGGCGTTCCCGCCATACTCGGACTGCCGTTTCTGATTTTCCGCAGGCGCTTCCGCGATCTGGCTCCATCGCTGGCGATATTGGCCGTAACGCTGGTCATCGCGGGAAACCCGTACGGTCTGGTTTGGAGCGTGATCCAGCATTCGACTCTGCTGCCGGACGTCGTGCGCGCGTGGTACTTTCTGGCGGGTGTGACGCTGGCCTTCGCTCCGCTCACGGCCTATGCGCTCGACGGTTTTCTGGCCAGGAAGTCCAAAGTGCCGTCCTGGCTGATGCCGGCCAGTGAGGCGCTGATGACGGGTTGGGGCGCGTACGAACTGTCCCGTTGGAACAGGCAAAGCCTGGCGTTTGGATGGCGAAGCGGCGCGTATTTGCTGGTGACGCTGGCGATCTTCGGGATGGGAATGTACGCGTTCCGCGCAGCGCAGGGGGGCAGGCGTGCGTGGCTGTTCGCCGCGCTGGTGCTGTTTGTCGGCGCCGATTACAAGGCGTTCGGGACTAGCAAGCGATTCAACACCAACGCGAGCGAAGTTTATCGATACTCGTCGACTTCCCTGCGAGGTATGGAAGACGATGTCTATCAGCAGCTCCGCGCCGATTCGGGCTATCGCGTCATTGTGGACAACGATACCGGCCCGGATCCGGACAATCTCCGGCACATTGGATTGGTCACGCCGCAAGGATTCGATCCGCTGCTCACGATTCAGCTGCGAAAACTCGTAGAGACATACGGCGCCTTCCGGACTGACCGGCTCTTCGATATCGATGTGGAGAATGAGACCGCTCTACGGCTGCTCGGAGTGAAGTATGTGATCAGTTCGGACACCAGCAAGCAGCTTCCCAAACTCAAGGACAATCCGCACTACCGGTTATTGGGATCGATGCCGGCGTTTTACCGAGTGTACGAGTATCTGGACGCGCAGCCTCCGTACAGTTGGGAGGGAGGCGCCGTAACCGAGTTGGAGCGGCGTGAATGGGAACCCGAGAATCGGACGTTCCGGGTGCGGGCGGCGTCCGGCGGGAAGCTCGCTTTGCATGAGCAGTTTTTCCCTGGGTGGACGGCTACGATCGATGGGAAGAGTGTGGCGGTCGAGCCATGGGCGGGTGCGTTTCAGGCAGTCGCGGTGCCGGCCGGAGAGCATACCGTGGAATTTCGTTATCGGTCGCGGCTGCTGGGCTTGGGCGCGGCGATCAGCGTGGTTGCGCTGATCGGGCTTGGATTTTGGATGCGTTCAAGTGCAAGCGCCCGAGTTAAGTAGGATGTATTCTTGCGCTCCCGAAAGACCATCGCGCTGGTGTCCCTGCTTTTCACGTATGCGTTCTTCTTCGAGTACATCCCTCCGTTTCGATGGGTCCACCTTCCGTACGACCTGATCGGGTTTCATTATCCGCTGGCGGATTACGCCTTTCAGCGTTTGCGGCAAGGTCATTTCCCGCTGTGGGACCCGACCATCTACGCGGGAATGAGTTTTGTCGGCAACCTCCAGGCGGCGTTATTCTACCCGCCGACCTGGATGATGTTTCTCTTTAGCGCGGGACGCGAACGGCTCTCGTACCAGGCGATGGAAGACGTTCTGCTCATGCACGTTTGGATCGGATTCCTGCTGTGTTACCTATGGCTGCGCGGCAAACGCCTGGCGGAACTAGCGTGCATTCTCGGGGCGGGGGTGTTTGCGTTCAGCGGGTACCTCTGCACGCAGTTGCAGCACTTCGGCCTGGTGGCGGCGTATATATGGGCGCCGCTGGCGTTGTGGGGAGTCGATCAAGCCGCGGAGCAAAAGTCGTGGCGGCCGCTGTGGAAGGTCGCGACAGCCTCGGCGCTGGCGTTCCTGGCCGGATATCCACCGACATGGATGATGTTCGCGGTCGCTGTGGGTGTTTATTCGCTCGCGGGATCCTGGCGCGGGAAAGCGGCACTGGGAACCACCATGGCCCTGGCGTTTTCTATGGTGCTGTGCGCGGTGCAATTGTTGCCGACGTGGGAGACGACCACGCTCCGCGACCCAGAGAATCGCTATGGCCTGGGCATCAAAGACTGGGACATGATTCTCTCTTATGTCCTGCCGAACTTCTTCAACTTTGGTTTGAACATGCCGGTACTGACGAATCGCGGCAAGGATTATTTCTATCTGGGAGTTCCGGCCTTGCTAGGGCTGCCGTTTCTGTTCCTGCGCCGCCGATTTCAAGATCTGCTTCCGTCTCTGGCAATTCTGGTCGCGACCCTGATGATCGCGGTAAACCCGTACGACATCGTCTGGGACGTGATCCGGCATTCGAGCCTGTTGCCGGACGTCGTGCGCGCGTGGTACTTTCTGGCGGGTGTGACGCTGGCGTTCGCGCCGCTCACGGCGTATGCTCTGGATGATTTTCTCGCGAGAAAACGAAGCGCGCCCTCGTGTCTGACACCGGTCAGCGCGGCACTGATGTTGGTCTGGGCGACCTACGAGTTGCTTTGCTGGAAACGCCAAAGCTTCGCGGCGGGATGGCGCAGTGGCATTTATTTGCTGGTTACGCCGGCGATCTTCTATGCCGCTATGTGGGCATTTCGGTCCGAGAGCGGTCGCAGGAAGATGTCGATGGCTGCCGCACTGATTGTGTTTGTCGGCGTTGACTACAAGGCGTTCGGAACCAGCAAGCGTTTCGACGCGGGATATGGCGACGCTCAACGGTTCTCGTCGACGTCGTATCCCGGAATGTTGCCGGAGGTGTACGAGCAGCTTCGCGCGCATGATGACTACCGGATCGTAGTCGACGCCGAAACCGGGCCCGAGCCCAATGATTTCCGGCACATGGGTTTGACGTCGCCTCAGGGATTCGATCCGCTGCTCACGACTCCGTTCCGCAAGATGGCCGAGACGTATGGACACTTTCTGACGGATCGGATTTTCGAAATCGATCCAGAGAACTATGACGCTCTGCGGCTGTTCGGTGTGCGGTATGTGATCAGCTCCGAGTTCAGCAAGATGGATTCCAAGCTGAAGGACGATCCGCACTACCGGTTGCTGGGATCGATGCCGACATTCAATCGCGTGTACGAATATCTGGATGCGCAGCCTCCGTACAGTTGGGAGGGAGGCGCCGTAACCGAGGTGGAGCGGCATGAGTGGCAGCCCGAGAATCGGACGTTCCGGGTGCGGGCGGCGTCTGGAGGGAAGCTCGCTTTGCACGAACAGTTTTTTCCCGGCTGGACGGCGACAGTCGACGGGAAACCTGCGGACGTCGAGCCTTGGGCGGGCGCGTTCCAAGCAGTCGTAGTGCCGGCCGGGGAGCATACCGTTGAGTTTCGATATCGGTCCCGGCTGCTGGGCTTGGGGGCCGGGATTAGTTTGGTTGCGTTGATCGGGCTTGGATTTTGGGTATGGGCGGGGGCCAGAAAGAGGGGACAGGCAGCTCTGTCCACTTCCGGGCTCGTAGGCGAAGTCACAAGTTTAGGCGAAGGGACAGAGTAGCCTGTCCCTCTCTCAGCACCTGCTCCACGACTCTAATTCAGGAAGTACGTCCGATACAGCGTATCGCGCTGTTTCGGGATGAAGCCCGCATCGCGGATCAGGCGGCGAAGTTCCTCTTCGGTGGCCTGATGATGAGTACCGGCGGCGCTCACGACGTTTTCCTCGATCATGATGCTGCCGACGTCATTGCCGCCGAAACGCAGACCGATCTGGCAGGTCTTGAGCCCGGGAGTCACCCACGACGACTGAATATTGAGGATGTTCTCCAAGTAGACTCGCGACAACGCCAGCATCTTCAGATATTCGACCGCGGTGGCTTCTTCCTTGACGAAGCGGCCGAGCGAAGTCAGCTCGCGCTGGAAGCTCCAGGGGATGAAGGCGGTGAATCCGCCGGTGTCTTCCTGGATCTGGCGCACGATATCGAAGTGGTTCATGCGCTGCTCGATGGTTTCGCCGGTGCCGAACATCATGGTGGCCGTCGAGCGAAGCCCCACTGCGTGACAAGTCCGGTGCACGTCGATCCAGTCCTGCGTGCCGCACTTCAGGCGGCTGATGCGGTGGCGGACTTGTTCGTCGAGGATCTCGGCGCCGCCGCCGGGCAGGGAATCGAGACCGGCGTCGCGCAGCCGGGACAGCGTGTCATACAAGTTCAGGCCGCTGACTTCCGCGATGTTCATGATCTCGGGCGCGGAGAAGCAGTGGCACCAGATGTCGAAACGTTTCTTGATCGAACGCAGCAGGTCTTCATACCACTCGATCTTGAGATCGGGATGCAGGCCGCCCTGCATCAGGATGCCGGTGCCGCCCAGGTCGATGGTTTCCTGAATCTTGCTGAAGATGGTTTCGTGCGGCAGAATGTAGCCTTCGGCATGACCCATGGGCCGGTAGAACGCGCAGAAGCTGCAATACTCGGTGCAGAAATTGGTGTAGTTGATATTGCGGTCGATGATGTAGCTGACCACGTTTTCGGGATGCAGCTTGCGCCGGACGGCATCGGCGGCCATGCCGATGCCGATCAGGTCATCGCTCCGGAACATCTCGATCGCTTCAGCGCGGGTCATCATGCGGGGATACCTCCGGGTATCATAACGCGGTCGCGGTCACGTTCGATACGGAGAGCGTGCTGGATGTAGAGGCGCATCCCTTCGTAATCTTTTTCGCCGAGTTCGAACACGATGTGATGGGTGAGATAACGGCGGACAACATCCGGGCTGAACTGGCGCCCGGGCGCTTCGGCGGCGACGATGTCGTCCATGTGCGACAGGCCGTAGCGCAACGATTCAAGAAACACCTGGCCGAACGGTTCGCGAACGATTTCCTTGCGTCCGGCCCACACCGCAAAAACCATGGGGAGACCAGTCATCGTGACCCATTCGGCGCCCAGATCCAAGGTTTCAAACGGCAGTGTGGCCGGATCGACGCGGAGAGCGGCATCGCCGATGAGCAGCGCGGCGTCGGTCTGGCCCAGCATGTCGGGCAGATTGGCCGGAAGAGAGAGAACCTGCGGCCTCACGCCAAACTTTTCCGCCAGGATCACCTGACTCAACATGGCCGAGGTTCGGGAGCCGGAGTCGGTCGCCAGCGTGCGGATCTCCTTAAAGGGAACTTTCGAGATCAGCAGGATGCTGCGCACGGGACCGTGACAGGCGATGCCGGTCCCAGGGAAATAGTCGAGACCCTGGCGGGCCATCTCGATCACCGGAACGATCCCGATGTCGGCTTGGCCGGAGGCCAGCTGATCGGCACACGCGGAGGGCAGGGCGAAGCGGAGATCGAAGGTGTCGCGAAGGGCGGGATCGGGCGAATGCTGGAGGCCCCAGACCAGGGGCACCGTGTTCAGGTAGCTGACGGCGCACACGCGGGGCTTGTGGGAAGGAAAGGCAGCGGGATCCAAGAGCTTATTTTATCACTGGGTATTGCTTCATGACCGCGACCCCCAAACATGCCGGATTGTTCCAGTACCGATGGTACATGCTACGGGTTTTGTCGCTATGGTATCTTCGGGGAGAAGGGCGTCCCCCGCGTTCCCGCCCTAGTCGGAGAATCTTGAAAATGAAGCTCTTATGGTGTTTTGCCGTGCTCGCGAGTGTTCCTGTTTGGGCGCAGGTCTCGCCCACCATTAATGAACTTCCATCGCGGGAGTTCGGGCAAGCGCAGCTTCTGAATCCGCCGACATCCGGTGCACCCAACCTGATCGAGGGCCGCGAACTCAATACACCGCTGGGAGTAGCATTTGCTCCCTCCGGCGGTCCTATGTACGTGGCGGACACCAGCAACCACCGCGTTCTTGCGTGGCGCACCCCGGCCAGCCTGACTAAGGGCAACCAGGCCGACCTGGTCATCGGGCAGCGCGACTTCGTTTCTAACCCGCCTCAGGGACCGGGCCGGGACTTGACCTCCGGTCTGACGCTACCTGCCGGCGTGGCCGTGGACGCGGCCGGAAACCTCTATGTTCTGGATGGTGGGAATAATCGGATCGTACGATATCCCAATCCTTTCAGCCAAACGACCAGTCCGCTTTCGATTGACCTGGTCATCGGGCAAAAGACGCAAAGCAGCGGGAACATTGCCAATGAGAACAATCCCAAGCCCACCAATCATAGCCTGTCGTTCGCTCCGAACGGCACGTTTCTGCGAGCTGGGATCGCCCTCGACCAGCTGGGAAACCTGTGGGTCGCCGATTCGGGAAATAACCGGGTCTTGCGATTTCCTGCCAGTCAACTAGCGGCCGGCACCATTGAGCCGGCTGCCGACCGGGTCCTCGGACAAAACGGAAGCTTCGTTACGAACGATGCGCCGGTCTGCGGCAACACCTGCCAGACCAATCTGGCTGTGTTGCTCCAGCCGCAGAACCTAGCTTTCGATGGCACCGGAGCTCTCTACGTCGCCGACGGCTTTGCCCGCGTCTTGTACTATCCGAATGCCGCTGTTCAGACCGCAGCATCCCAAGTCCTGGGTATATCTCCGACCCCGGCCCTGGGGCAGTCTGTGTCCTTTCCGAACGATTACAGCCTGGGGAACAGCATTCTGAACGCCTCCTTGGCGGTGTTCGCCAACGGAAACTCCATATTCGTGGCGGACGCGCCGGCCAACCGCATCGTGCGTTATACAACCCCGGCCAGTTTCGTTCGGTCAGACACAATACCGTCACCTAAGATCGAGAGCGTGATCGGGCAGCCGGATCTGTTCAGCGGAAAAGCCAACCACGCGTTGACCGAGCCCGCTGCCACTTCGCTTTCTGCGGCCCTTGGCGGAGCATTCGATTCGCTAGGCAATCTCTGGGTGTCAGACACCGGCAACAATCGTGTGCTTTCCTACCCCGCGAGCGGGACTTCAAGCTTCACTGCGGCAACGGTTGTCGTCGGTCAGACGAATTTCCCATTCAACGCTCCCAATCTGATCGAGGGCCGGGAGGTGTGGTTCCTGGCCAACGGTTCAGCTGGCGGCGGGATTGTGGTGGACAAGACTTCGAATCCTACTCACCTGTACATTGCCGACACGTTCAACAATCGCATTTTGGGATTCCGCGATGCGCGGGCCGTGGGAGTCGACGCGCGATCGATTCTCACCCAGAAGCCCGATCTGGTGATCGGACAACCCGCCGGCGATTTCTTCCGCTCCATGGCGAATTATCCCAACGGCGACCCGGATCTGCCGACCGGAACTGGCCTCTACCGGCCAATCGGCCTGGCAGTCGACGAAAGCGGCAATCTATTCGTGGCCGATTCCGGCAATGGGCGAGTTTTGCGCTTCCCCGCGCCGTTCAGCGTTGCGGCGGGAAACCTCCAGGCCGCCGATCTGGTGCTGGGCCAAAGCGGTTTCACGCAAAAAGACCAGAGCGCCTCGCCGCAGACTTTAGGTACGCCGTACGGGCTAGCGCTGTATCCCGACGGGCAGCTGGCGGTTTCCGATCCTGTGCTGAACCGGGTCATGGTATTCAAGAAGCCTTTCGTTAACGGAGAAGCGGCGTTCACGGTGGTGGGGCAGCAGAGTTTTGCATCGAGCTCGGCTTCTAGTAGCTTGGCCGGCCTGAACAGCCCGCGGCATATTGCCACGGATACGTCCGGCCGTCTTTACGTGGCCGATTCCTCGAATAACCGGGTTGTGGTCTTCCGCGACACTTCGAACATCGCTCAAACGGGTCCAGCCGCGTCTTTCAATTTCCCCAACTTCGGGTCGCCCCAGGGAATTACGGTGAGCACGATCAGCGGAGAAATGTGGGTTACTTCGGGCAACGCGATTTACCACCTGCCGGAAGTCAACGCATTCAATAACACGAGCAAGATTCTGCAGCAGATCGCATCGAACGGGCCCCTGGCGATCGCCTTGGACTCGTCCGAAAACCCGATTGTGGCGGAAGCGATTAACCGCGTCACATTCTACTTCGCCAAGCTGATCGTGAGGAATGCCTTCAGCTTCACATCGAGCAGGCCGATGACACCGGGCATGTGGGCGCAAGCCGCGCCGCTCGGCAAGACCTTCAGCGCCAGCGACGAGGTTCACGAGACTCCTCCGTATCCGCTGACCGCGGCAGGTCTGCAAATGCTGGTGAACGGGGTGACCTCGGGGATTTACTCGGTAGAGCAGAACGCCTATATCAACTTCGTGATCCCTTGGGAAGCGCCGACTTCCGGGGTCGCGGAATTCCTGCTATTCAATCCCACAACTAAAGAGATTGTGGCTGCGGGCAGTGTCCTCATGACGTTGGCCGATCCAGCCTTCAGAACCACAAATTTCCAGGGTTGGGGCCAAGTGATGGCCATCAATCTCAAAACAGATGGCACTACGAACGGCTTGAACGGCCCTCAGAACCCGGTTGCCCGTGGGGAAATGCTGCAACTGGCGCTTACTGGACAAGGACCGGTAGCGAACCCTCCCGCAGACGGCTTCCCGCCCTCCGCCCTTACACCGACCAATCCGCTGGACCTTCACGTCTTTATTGACGGCATCGACATCGGGTCTGCAAACGTCGTTTCTTCCGACCTGGATCCCACCTATCCGGGATCGTGGACGGTTAATATCCGAATTCCCGACAATCCGGGGCCGCAGCCGGGCAGCCGCTCGATTCTCGTGACCATGCGAGACGTTCCAAGCAACTGGGGCTACGACCCAAACAACGGATTCGCCGATACGCAGCTCACTCTTCCGAATGGACGCATCACCACGATCTCGGTGAAGTAGCGCGCGCCGGCAAAACCCCGGCTTTACCGGTTAATCGTCGCTGTTGAAGATACCCGAGATGAGGTCCAAGCCCTTGTGCTCGTCGCCGCCCGTGCGGTAGGGGGCGAGCTCGCGGCGCATCTTTTGGAGCGTCAGACTCTGCACGATCACGCGGCCGGGACCCGTGAGGGTGGCGAGGAACAGTCCTTCGCCGCCGAACAGCGCGGTCCGGATGCCGCCGGCAAGCTGGATGTCGTAATCCACGGTTTCCTCGAAAGCCACAATGCAGCCGGTATCGATCTGCAGGGATTCGCCCGCAGCAAGCGTGAACTCGACGAAATCTCCACCGGCGTGGATGAACACCGTTCCCGGTCCGGTCAGCTGCTCCAGGATGAATCCCTCGCCACCGAAGAATCCGGCGCCGAGCCGTTTCACCAGCGCGATGTTTAACTGGATGCTGGATTGCGCGACCACGAACGCATCGCGCTGCACAAAGATGGTCTGGCCGGGTTTCAGTTCGAAGGCCTGGACCCGCCCCGGATAGCTGCCCGCGAAACCGACTTCCCCGGGTATCGAAGCGCGGAAGTAGGTGAGAAAGAGCGATTCGCCCATGAGCTTGCGCTTCAGGGCTCCCAGCAGTTTTTCGCCGAGGGTTTCGCCACTCATGCGAGTCTCCCAGGCCACCTGCGGCTGCTTGTACACCATCTTGCCGGCTTCGGCGTACAACTCCTGGCCGGGTTGCAGGCGGATGCGGATCACCTGAAGATTGTCGCCCTGGATGGTGTAGTCCAGAGGTTGATGTATCGCAGGAGGCGCACCTGCCGGGGTTCCTCCGGAAATGGACGACCCGCAATTGGTGCAGAATCGTCCGGTATCGGGAAGCTGAGTGCCGCAGTTTACACAGAAAGCCATGATGGTTGTGTCCTTAAGTGAGTAAGAAGCTGTGACCTCTCGAAGGTTGCTGCACGTCGATGTGGAATTCCTTGCGGATCACTTCCGCCAACGCCGCGCCCTGCGCGAGCTCGCCATGCACCAGGAATACTTTTTTGAGATGCGACGCCATCGGGCGCATCCATTCGATGAGCTCGCCCTGGTCCGCGTGGCCGCTTAGCGCGTCGAGCGAAACCACTTCGGCGCGGAGCTGCATGGGTTCGCCAAAAATGGGAACTTCGCGGTCGCGGTTCACGATCTTGCGGCCCAGCGTGTATTCGGCCTGGAATCCGGTGATGAGGATCGTATTGCGCGAGTCTTCGATGGTGTTTCGCAAATGATGCAGGATACGTCCTCCTTCGCACATCCCGGAGGCGGACAGGACCAGGAACGGACCATGCAGATCGTTGAGCGCCTTCGACTCGTTAACGTCCCGGATGTAGCGCAGGCGGGAAAAGCCGAACGGATCGTCGCCCTCGGATAGAAACTTCGCGGTTTCTTCGTCGTAGCACTCCGGGTGTTTGCGGAAAACCTCCGTGGCGTTCACGGCTAGCGGACTGTCCACAAAGATGGGGATGGAGGGGATCCGTTGGGCGTGAATCAACTGGTGCAGGATCATCACCAATTGCTGAGTGCGCCCCACGGCGAAGCAGGGAACGATGATTTTTCCTCCGCGCCCGGCGGTGCGATTGACCACGTCCGCGAGAGTGTCGGCGACGTCGGCAACCGGCTTGTGGAACCGGTCGCCGTAAGTGCTTTCCATGATGAGATAGTCGACCGGATCGGGCGTGACTGGGTCGCGGAGAATCGGCAGGTGCTTGCGGCCGACGTCGCCGGAGAAGGCCAGTCGCACGCCGTCGGCTTCGATGACCATTGAGGTCGCACCGAGCATGTGTCCGGCTTCGTAGGTCCGATAGCGGAATCCGGGAGCCACTTCCTTGTACTGGCCCAGCTCCACAGGACAGAACAGCGGATTCACCTTTTCAGCGTCTTCCAGAAGATAGAGCGGATCGCATTCGCGATCGTCGAGGCCTTTGGAGCGGCGATGTTCTCGGCGGCGGTTGCAGAACTCGACGTCCTTCTGCTGGAGAAACGCCGAATCGGCCAGCATGGGGCGGCAGAGGTCGATGGTCGCCGGCGTTGTGTAGATCGGGCCGGAGTAGCCGTTGTGCACCAGAGTGGGGAGATTTCCGCTGTGATCGATGTGGGCGTGGGAAAGAATCACGCCGTCGATGCTGGACACCGGAAATGGAAAGTGACTGTTGCGTTCAAACGCATCGCGGCGGCGTCCCTGATATAAGCCACAGTCGAGAAGGAACCGCTTTCCGGCCGCCTCGACGTGGTGCATGGATCCTGTGACCGTCTGGGCGGCACCCCAAAATGTGACTCTCATTAAACTTACAATCAGGATACGATGAGAGCGGCGATTTTGTTCCTCGCGTGCGTTCCAGCGTGTCTGGTAGCACAAAAAAAGCTGATCACGCTCGAGACGATGGAGGAGGCCGCCCGGCTGGCTCCTCAGGGTCCTGGAAACCCGGTGGCATGGTCGCCTGACGGCAAGCAGTTCCTCTACCGCCAGGGCCGCAGGCTGGTGATTTACGACGCGGCCACGGCATCGTCGAAAGACCTGATCGATACGTCTCTTATGGACACAGCGGCGATGGATTCGGCTGCCGTGAGGCCGGCGAAGGTGGAATCGCAACCGTTCGATTGGGAGAACCGGCGCGTGCGCGAATCCCCTGTGCAATGGGCCGCTTCCGAGGTGCTTTATTCGAGCGGCGGAGATGTATTCGTCATCCAGGTCGACACCGGCAAGTGGACCCAGCTCACCAAGACTTCTGCTGCGGAGCGCGATCCGAAACTTTCGCCGGATGGGAAGTCGGTGGCGTTTCGCCGCGACTGGGATCTGTACACACTCGATATCGCCTCGAAACGTGAAACGCGTCTGACGACGGGCGGTTCGGACACGCTGCGCAACGCGGGATTGGACTGGGTCTATCCGGAAGAGCTCGAGCTGGGTACGGCGTACTGGTGGTCGCCCGACTCCCGATCCATCGCGTATATGCAGTTCGATCTTAGCCGCGAACCGCTGTATCCTCACGAAGACTTGCGCGGTCCGCGTGCGATCTATGAGCCGCAGCGCTATCCGCAGGCGGGGGAGAATAATCCGGACGTGCGCGTGGGCGTGGTGAGCGCCCGCGGCGGAAATACCCGCTGGATGGATGTGGACGGCGGCAAGCGGCAGGAGTCTTTGATCGCGCGCGTGGGGTGGACGCCGGATTCGAGGAACGTGTATGTGGAGCGAACCAATCGCGTGCAGAACAAGCTCGACTTGTTCCTGGCCGAGGCTGGATCAGGGAAGGCGTCCCGGATTCTGGAAGAGACCGACAAATACTGGGTCAACGTGCAAGAGGATCCGGTGTTCGTGAGCGGAGGCCAACAATTCCTGTGGCTGAGCGAGCGCGACGGGTTCCGTCACATTTATTCCTATTCCATCAACGGCAAACAATCGCGGCAATTAACCAAAGGTTCCTGGGAGGTGACCGGGGTCGTGGGTGTGGACGAATCGGTCGGGCGCGTTTATTTCACTTCGAGCGAGACTAGTCCGCTGGAACGGCAATTCTTCAGTGCCGGAATGACGGGAGAAGGAAAGCGACAACTGAGCGCCGGTGCGGGGACGCACAGCATCGCGATGGGACCGGGCGGACGATTCTATCTCGACACGTTTTCGAGCGTATCGTCGCCGCCGCGCACCACGGTTCACGCCGGGGATGGGCGCGAACTGGGCGTGTACCGCGAACAGAACCAAAAACTCACCGACGAGTATCAGATTCTGCCGACGGAATTGGTCAACTTCAAGACTCCGGATGGAACGTCGTTATTCGCCCGATTGATACGGCCCGCGGGATTCGACGCGGGTAAACAATATCCGGCCGTGGTGCTGGTCTACGGTGGACCGGATTCGCAGGGCGTACGCAATACCTGGATGGGGGCGGACCTCGACCAGGTGCTGGCGAGCAAGGGCTTCGTGGTCTGGCAGGTAGACAATCGCGGATCGTCGGGCCGCGGGCATGCGTTTGAGACGCCGGTATTCCGGAAGCTTGGCTCGGTCGAACTGGCCGATCAAGTGGCCGGCGTTGAGTACCTGGTATCGCTGGGATTCGTCGACCGGACGCGGATCGGCATCCGCGGCTGGAGTTACGGCGGATTTATGACTCTTAATGCAATGCTCAACGCCTCGGATGTTTTCCGGGCCGGAATCGCTGGCGCCCCTGTAACCGACTGGCATAATTACGACACCATCTATACTGAGCGCTACATGGGTTTGCCCAAGGACAATCCGGATGGCTATCAGAGCACGGCATTGCCGCAAAAAGCGAAGAACCTTAAAGGGAACCTGATGATCGCGCACAACGTCGAGGACGATAACGTGCTCTTCCAGAACACGGTGCAGATGATCGATGCCCTGGAGCGCGCGGGCCAAGCGTTCGAGATGCAGGTCTACACGCAGAAGACTCATGCGGTGACGGGTGCCGAGGCTCGTCAGTTGAACGCGGCCATGGTGGATTTTTTCGAGCGGACACTGAGATAGCTATATAATCGAGCTAAGCGTGCATACTTCCGCCAAATCCTGGGCACCGCGGCTACTGCTACTGGCTTTGGCCGGCACCGGACTTGCCGTTTCGGCCCACGATCTTCCCGGCACGCTTGATTCCCTCAAAGTATCCGGATGGGTGCTCTCCGATCTCAATGGGGACCAAAACGTCGATCTGGCGACGGCGCGGTCTAGTCGTCATGATGCCAATGGTTATGCCCAGGAAGTCAGCGTCACACTGGGCGCCTTCCAGCAGACATCGTTCCGTTTCCTGAGCCCTGGCGCAACTATCGAACTGAGCAGCCGCGATGTGGACGGCGATCAGGATCGCGATCTGGTGATTCTGGAGCCTTTATCCAGAGAGCCCATCGGGGTCTGGATTAACGACGGCGCGGGCCTCTTCCACGAAGGGAATCTGGCTGATTTTGAGGCTCTACTCGGACACGGAAGATCGTCTCGAAGCCTGCTGGCACCGCATCAGCGACTCGCACTGCTGGCCATTTCCGAAGAGCGCATCCAACTGGCTGTCCCCGTAGTTTCCTTCCGCGCCGCAGACCGGCTTTTAGAATTATTGGCGTCCCGGAGCGAACTCCCGCTCCAGGAACTTTTCCAATCCGACTTCCGGCCTCGCGCCCCTCCCGCCCGCTCCTGATCCAAGCAGAAACATCGCATTTTCTTTGGCGTTTTCACGCGCTCGCGCGTGCGTTTCTGCTCCGGATCCATTCCCTTTGACCACAAGCAGTTGCAGTATTTTCGCTGCGTTGATGCGCGGCGGCAGGAGGATCATGAAGCGGACGTTCGCAGTGCTGTTGTTTGCGGCCGGTTTGCGCGCCGAGTCGATTACGCTCGACCAAGCCGTGAAAGAGGCGATCGACAAGAACCTGAATTTGCTGGCGGAGAAATACAACATCTCCATCGCCGATGCGCGGATTCTGCAGGCCAGGCTTCGCCCGAATCCGGTGTTCACGTACGGACAGGATTATCAAAACGTATTCGGCACCGGCGTCACCAACGAGAACAATGCGGGTCCTCCGGAATGGAATACCCGCGTGGATTTCGTGCTCGAGCGCGGTGGCAAACGGGAACGCCGGGTGGAAGTGGCCCAGGCCCAGAAGTCGGTGGCCGAGTATCAGCTGCTGAACACCATCCGGCAACTGACGCTGGATGTGCAGAGCGCGTTTGTGGACGCGCAGGCGGCTCGCGACAGTCTGGCGCTGGCGAGGGACAACCTGCAAAAGCTGCAGGACGTGGTCACGGTGAACGAGGCTCGCGTCAAGTCGGGCGACCTGGCCCAAGTCGAATTGATGCGGACGCGGTTGGCCGCGCAGCAATTCGACAACTCGGTGCGCCAGGCGGAGCTGCGCGTTCGAACCTCCTTATCGCGGCTCCTGCTTCTGATGGGCCGTCCTGCTGCTCCGGACGGGCTGGAGGTGGCTGGCTCGGTGCGCGAGGATCGGCCGGCCGTGGCGCTGGATACAGTTCGTGACGCGGCATTCGCTCATCGTCCGGATTTGCTGGCGCTGGTGCGCGATCAGGCCCGCTCGCAGGCGGATATCCGGCTGCAAATCGCACAAGGGAAATCGGACTTCGATTTCGGAACCATGTACCACAACCAGTACGGCTACGCGAGCGGCCACACCATGGGCTTTTTCTTGAGCGCACCGATTCCGCTGTGGAATCGCAATCAGGGCGAGATCGAACGGGCCAAGCGCGAGCAGGAACAACTCGAGACCAGGGTGCGGGCTATGCAGGCGCAGATCGGAAGCGAAGCGCAGACCGCTTACGAGCAGTACTCGACTTCGCGGGTTCTGGTGGACCGCATCGAGCAGAACATGCTGGCCCAGGCGCTTCAGGTGCGCGATACGACCGAGTACTCGTATCTCCGGGGCGAGGCGAGCTTCGTTGAGTTTTTGGACGCCGAGCGCGCCCTCAACGACACCGTACAGAGTTACAACGACGCGCGCGCTGATTACGCGCGAAACCTTTACCTTTTGGAGGCCGTTTCCGGCCAGGGAGTGAATCCGTGATGAGTGCGAAACATTTGGGTGTCATGATTGCGTTTGCGGGCTTGATTTTGTTGACCGCTTGCGGCCAGAAACAGGCGGCCAATCCGCTGGCCGCTTCGGCGTCGACCGCGGTGCCGGGTAAAATCACCCTGGGCGAGAACTCACTCCAGCTGAAACAGCTGAAAGTCGAGACAGTGGTCGCCACCGAGGTGCCCGCGAGCAGCGTGGTTGCTCCCGGAAAGCTCGAAGTGAATCCCAATCGCGTGTCGCATGTGGTCCTGCCGGTGGCGGGGCGCGTGGTGTCGGTCCTGGCGAAGCTGGGTGATTCCGTGGATCAAGGCGCCGCGGTTTTGAGAATCGAGAGCTCCGACTCGGATGCGGCCGTTGGGGCGTATGCGCAGGCGCAGGCCGGAGTCGCTCAAGCGAAGACTGCGCTGCTCAAAGCCAGCGCGGATCTCGATCGCGCGCGGGATCTCTTCGACCACAACGCCATCGCGAAAAAAGAGGTGCTCAATGACGAGAGCATCCTGGCGCAGAGCCAGTCGAGCCTGGATCAAGCCGAGGCTGCGGAGCGCCAGGCACTGCGGCGGCTGCAGCTTCTGGGACTCAAGCCTGGGGAGTACGGCCAGCAGCTGACGGTAACGGCTCCCGTGTCGGGAAAGGTTCTGGAGGTGACGGTGGTGCCGGGCGAATACCGGAATGACTTGAGCGCTAGTCTGATGACCATTGCGGATCTGAACTCGGTGTGGGCTGTTTCGGAGGTGCCCGAGACGGATATCCGTTTTATACGAATGGGTGAGCCGCTGGATGTGCAACTCTCCGCTTATCCGGGCGAGACCTTTCGCGCCAAGGTCACGCGCATCGCCGATACGGTGGATCCGCAGACTCGCACGGTGAAGGTCAGCGCCGAACTGCGCAATCCCCAGGGCCGGCTTCGGCCCGAGATGTATGGACAGATTCAGCACGTGGGAGCGATGGCGAAGCTGCCCGTGATCCCGGCCGGCGCGGTGATCCAGAACGAAGGATCGAGCATGGTGTATCGCGAGATCTCGGCCGGCGTATTCGAGCCGGTGACGATCACGGTCGGCGATCGCGTGGGCGACCGCATCGTGGTGCGTTCGGGGATTTCTGCGGGAGACCGGATCGTGACCGAAGGCGTCCTGCTGTTGCGGGCGTCGTAAGGATTCCGGGGTGAGGCTTCCAGAATGATCGCTCAGCTTTTGAGGTTTGCGCTGCGGCAGCGCTTCATTACGGTGGTGTGCGGTCTGGCGTTGATCGGCCTGGGAATCTGGGCCTTTGAACAGCTCCAGATCGAGGCATATCCGGACATTTCCGATACGCAGGTGGTGGTCATCACGCTGTTTCCGGGGCGCGCGGCCGAAGAGGTGGAGCAACAAGTCACGATTCCCATCGAACGTGCGCTCAACAGCGTGCCGAACGTGATCGCACGCCGTTCGCGGACGATTTTCGGCTTGTCGGTTGTGGAGCTGACGTTCGACTACGGCACCAATGACTATTTTGCGCGGCAAGTAGCGCTGGAACATTTGCGCGATGCGGATTTGCCGGATAATGTCACACCGACGCTCGGGCCGCTTTCGACGCCGATCGGAGAACTGTATCGTTATTCGCTCACCGGTCCTAATATCGACACGCTGAAGTTGCGGGAAATCCAGGACTGGATCGTGACGCCGCGCTTTCTTCAAGTGCCCGGCGTGGCGGACGTAACTCCGTTCGGCGGCCTGGTGAAGGAATACCAGGTGCAAATCGATCCGCGGGCGCTCAGCAAATACAACCTGTCGATCGCGCAGGTGGCCCAAGCCGTGGGTGCAAATAGCGCGAATGCGGGCGGCGCTCTGCTCGATAACGGCCAGCAGTCGATGGTCGTGCGCGGCGTCGGTTTGGTTCAGTCGGTGCAAGACATCGAGAACATCGTGGTGAATGAGACCAAGGGTGTGCCGGTGTATGTGCGCGATCTGGGATGCGTGAAGATCGGCGCGGCGCCGCCTACGGGAATTTTCGGCGTGGACGACAACTCGGGAGGCGTGGAGGGCATCGTCCTGATGCGCCGCGGGGAAAATCCCAGTCAGGTTCTGGATGGCATCAAGGAAGCCGTGGAGGAGCTGAACTCCACGCGCTTGCCCGACGGCGTTCGCATCGTTCCCATTTACGACCGCACGGACCTGGTTCACAACACGCTTCACACCGTGAGCCATACGCTGCTCGAAGGGCTGGTGATCGTAGTGGCGGTGCTGTTCCTATTCCTGGGTAGCGTGCGCGCGGCGCTGCTCACGGCCATTACGATACCCCTGTCCTTGTTATTCGCTTTCGTATGTATGCACTTCACGGGGATCCCGGCCAATCTGCTGAGCCTGGGAGCGCTCGATTTCGGCATCATCGTCGACGGCACGCTGATCATGGTGGAGCACATCGTTTCGAGTTTGGCGCAGCGGCGCGAGCACCCGACCCATTTGAGCGGGGGCGACGAGACGGACAAACAGCGCTCCAGCGGGGTCGTGAGAACGATCTTGGACGCGGCCCTTCAGGTGGAACGGCCCATCTTCTTTTCGCTGTTGATCATCATCTCCGCGTACATACCCCTGTTCACGCTGGAGCGCGTGGAGCGGCGGTTATTCACGCCCATGGCTTTCACGGTCTGCTACGCGCTGCTCGGCTCGATGCTGCTGGCGCTCACGCTGATTCCGGTACTGGCGACGTACCTGTTCAGCAAGGGCGCTAAAACGTGGGATAACCCGGTATTACGCTGGCTTCAGAACGGGTACAGCCGGGTCCTGGCGGTGGTGGTGCGGAGGCCTTGGGCGGTGGTGACTGTATCAGTGACGGTGGTGATCGCAGCGCTTAGCCTGGCCACGCAGCTCGGCTCGGAGTTTCTTCCGCAGCTGGACGAGGGTGTCATCTGGGTTCGTGCAAATCTGGCGCCGGGCGTTTCAGTGCAGGAATCGGCCGCTGTGGCCAGCAAGATCCGCACTCTGCTCCGCTCCTTCGGCGAAGTGCAACTGGTGAGCTCGCAAACCGGGCGCAACGATTCGGGCACCGATCCTTACGGCCCCAACCGCAACGAGCTGTTCGTGGCGCTCAAGCCTTACGATACTTGGCCATCCGGGCGGACCAAATCCGAGCTGGTGGAAGCTTTCGCGAAAAAGCTGCAAGCCGAAATTCCGGGAACGTTTTTCAGCTTCACGCAGCCGATTATCGACAACGTGACCGAGGCAGTTACCGGGTCGCCGGCAGATCTGGCGGTGATTTTGAGCGGCCCGGACCTGAATGTCCTGCGGAGCCTGGCGGCGCAGGGCCTGGAAGTTGTCCGGCAGGTTCCCGGAGCGGCGGACACGGCCGTGGAGCAGGAAGCCGATCAAGCCCAGCTTCGCCTGGCGGTGAACCGCTCCGAGGTGGCCCGCTATGGGATCAACGTGAAAGACGTTCAGGATGTGATCGAGATGGCGATCGGCGGTCGCGCGGTCAGCACGATGTTTGAAGGCGAGCGGCGCTTTGACGTAACCGTTCGCTATACGCCTGAGGCGCGGTCAGACATGCATTCGATTGGCAACATCCTGATTCCGACGCATGACGGCGGTCACGTGCCGCTGAGCCAGTTGGCCGATATCCGCGTGGTCACCGGCGCCAGCATCATCGCGCGGCGTGAAAACCGGCGGCAGGTTTCGGTGCGGACGAATATTCGCGGGCGCGATCAGGGAAGCTTCGTCGAAGACGCCCAGAAGCGGTTCGATGCCCAGGTCAAACTGCCTCCCGGATATCACGTAGAGTGGGGCGGGCAGTTCGAGAACCTGGCGCGCGCGCGGAAACGGCTGAGCGTGATCCTGCCGATCACTATCGCCATCATTTTTACGCTGCTGTTCTTCACGTTCGGCTCCGCGAAATACGCCGGACTGGTGATGATGAACGTCCCGTTTTCGCTGGTGGGCGGGATCGTGTTCCTGTACTTGCGCGGCATCAATCTGAGCGTATCGGCGGCGGTGGGATTCATATCGCTATTCGGCGTGGCCGTGATGAGCGGTGTGCTGGTGATTTCCGAGATTAACCGGCGGCGGCGCGTGCAGCCCGATCTTCCTATCAAACAGGCCATCATCGAGGGCTCTCTCGCTCAGATGCGCCCGGTTCTGATGATGATCGTGGTGGCGTTGCTGGGAATGGTCCCGGCAGCGCGAGCCGCGGGAGTCGGGAGCGACGTACAACGCCCGTTGGCGACCGTAGTGGTCGGGGGGCTTTTATCCACCATGCTGCTGACGTTGCTTGCTCTGCCGGCGCTGTACGCTTTGACGGTCCGGCATAGTCCGGAAGAAGGACCGGCGGAAGAAAGACAGGTGGCCGAATGACGAATCTTCAAAAGATGCTGATTATCCTGGTGGATGAGTCCGACACCTGGGGAGAGCACGCATTGTATGAGGGCATCACGAGGAAACTGGAACACCTGGAAGCGCCGGGCGCTACCGTCCAGGTTGGGATCATGGGCTTCGGCAGCCATCATAAAATTCATCGCAAACGCCTGTTTGGGGTGTCCGACGACCGGCCAATTTCCATTACCGTAGTGGCCGAGGAAAGCTTGCTGCGAGATAAAGTGATTCCCGCAATCCGGCCGATGGTGGCAGAGGGGCTCATTTTGCTGCTGGATGTCGAGGTAGTCTCGTAACGGGCCGGGAGGTATAATCGCTGGTTAGGGCCGTTCATTCAGCCTACTCATGCAAACGGCGACTCACAGGCGAGACGGGGTTTCTTCGACACGGCGCCTTGGCCTTTTGGTCATCGCGCTGGCGAGCGCCGGGAGTGCATTCCAGCTAGGCGCAGCGGGTGTGGGCGCCGATGGACTTCCCGTTCCGCCAAACTCTCCTTCCCCGTCCGGATGGGTGCTCGCCGACCTCAATGGAGACCAAAACGTCGATCTGGCGACGGCGCGATCCGGTCGCCATGACGTCAATGGCTATGCCCAGGAAGTCAGCGTCACACTGGGCGCCTTCCAGCAGACATCGTTCCGTTTCTTGAGCCCGGGTGCGATCGTCGAGCTGAGCAGCCAGGACGTGGATGGCGATGACGACGGGGACCTGGTCGTGTTCGAGCCGCTATCGAGCCAGCCGATTGGCGTGTGGCTCAATGACGGCAGAGGGTCCTTTCACGAAGGCCGTCTGGCGGACTTCCGGAAGCTCTGGAGCGAGCGCCCGGGATCGGTCTGGCGGGCACACCTTCAGCAGCTCCCGTTATTCGCTATCACCGAAGAGCGGCCACAGGTCTTGACGCCCTCGGCGGCGATCGCCGCTCCGGAACCTGTCGCCACCGGCTGTACCTGGCAGAACGAGCCGTCTCTAACGGACGCATGCCGTGCTGATTACCGTCCGCGTGGTCCTCCCCGCAACTCCTGATCCTTAGCAAAAGTTGATTGTCGGCTGCTCAGCCTCATATGGCTGAGCAGCGGTGAGAACTGTCAGGAGGTATGTGATTCCCGTGAAGTCATTGGTGTTCTGTTCGATGGCGGCTGTGGCGGCCTGCCGGGTGTTCGCCCAGGCTCCCCAAAGCATCACGATCGAACAAGCCGTTCAGGAAGCCCTTCAGAACAACCCTGGACTGCTGGCGGAAAAGCTCGGCATTCCCGTAGCGGAAACAGCGGCCATCACCGCTCGTCTTCGTCCGAATCCGGTGGTGAGCGTTTCCTCCGATCATCTGGATTGGCTGGGCACGGGCTATAGCGCGGTGAATGGCGCCGGACCTACGGAATCGGCCTTGCGTATCGATGTCCCCTGGGAGCGCGGGCACAAGCGCGAGTACCGCGTGGATACGGCCGGCTATGCGCAAAAGATCGCCCAGGCGCGTGTCGCCGATTCGATTCGGCGTCTGAGGTTGGACGTCACACTCGCGTGCATCGATGTCATGGAAGCCAAGGCTCGCCTGGAGTTGGCCCAGGACAACTTGAAATCGTTGCAGGGAGTGGTGCAGCTCAATGAGACGCGGTTGCAAGGCGGAGCGATTCCGCCGATCGAGCTGACGCGCTCCCGCGTGGCCATGCTGCAGTTCCGCAGCAACGTCAAGACGGCGGAACTGGCGCTGACGACGGCCCGCGTGCGGCTCCAGACCTTGTTGGGACGCGGTCCCAGCCAGACGCCTATCGGGAGCATTGACGTGAGCGATCCGCTCAAGATTCCGATTCCACCTTCGGCGCCGGCTCTCGACCAGATTCAAACTCGTGCGCTTGCCGTGCGGCCTGACATCCAGGCGGCGCGGCTGGACCAAGCGCGGTCGCAATCCGAACTGCGGCTTCAGCTGGCGAACGGCAAGGTAGATTACACCGCGGGCGCGGAGTATCGCCGCCAGCAAGGCATCAACGGCACCGGAAATTCCGTGGGATTCTTCGTCAGCGTGCCGCTGCCGGTGTTCAACCGGAACCAAGGGGAAATCGCCCGCGTGACCTCGGAAGAGGTTCAGCTGCAGAAGCAGATTGAGGCGCTGCAGTCCCAGGTGTCGGGCGAAGTAACCGGGGCCTACCGCGAATACGAAACCGCGCGCCAGTTGATCGGCGATATCGAGAGCGATCTGCTGGGCCTGTCCCAGGAAGCGCGTAACACGACCACTTACGTTTATCAGGCGGGCGCCGGCTCGCTGCTGGACGTGCTGGATGCGCAGCGCGCTTTCAACGAAACCATGTCGACGTACTACGACGCACAAGCCGATTACCGCCGGGCCGTGAGCCGCCTGACGTCGGTGGTCGGCGAAGAGGTGATTCCATGAGATTGACGCTGATACTGCTCGCCGGGCTGCTTTCACTGGCGCTATCGGGATGCCAGAAGAGCGGCTTAAGCGAAGCCGCGGCGGCAACCACCGATGCCGCGAGCGCCGCTGCCAAGAAGGAAATTCCCAACGACGTGGAATTGGATCCGGCCATGCTGGCGAACATTAAGGTGGAAACAGTTCGCGCCGAATCAGGACGCAGCAATCTGGGTGGCACCGGCAAGGTGCAATTCAATGAAGACCGCACGGTTCGGATCCTGGCGCCGCTGCCCGGGCAGGTAGTCGACTTCCAGGCTCGCGTGGGCGATCCCATCCAGAAAGACCAACTGCTGTTCTCGATCAAGAGCCGCGAGGTCGCGTCGCTGGTCTCGGATTACCTGCAAAGCCAGCGCGACCTGGATCTGGCCCAGAAGACGTACAACATGAACAAGGATTTGTTCGAGCACCAGGCCGCCTCCCGCATTTCCTACCAGCAGGCGGAGAATGATCTGGCCAAGGCCAATACGCAGGTCGCTCGGGGCGAAGAAGCGCTACGCGTGCTGGGCATCGATCCGAAGGAAGCGGTCAAGGACGGAGGACTGCGCTCCCTGGTCCCGGTGCGCTCCCCGATGGGCGGGACGCTCATCGAACGTAATCTAACGCCGGGCCAGTTCGTCCCGGCTGATAGCACCGCGTTGCTCACCATCGCCGACCTCAGCACGGTCTGGGTGCTGGTGGACGTTTTCGAGCGCGACATTCACCTGGTCCACGTGGGCCAGAAGGTCCAAGTAGTGGCAGCGGCCTATCCTGACCGCCGCTTTGCCGCCAGCGTGGAGCGTATCAGTGACAGAGTCGATCCGGACAGCCGGACGCTGAAAGTGCGCTTGCTGGTCTCGAATTCCAACCTTTTGCTCAAGCCGGAAATGTTCATCACCTCCTCGCTCGAATTGGGCGGGGGAGGCGCCGCGATATCGGTTCCCGCGGGCGCGGTGTTTACAGAGGACGGCAAGAGCTACGTGTTCGCGGCGATAAACGACCGGCGCTTCGAGCGGCGCCCGATCGTCGCCGCGCCCGACGCCGAGGGCCGCTTGAGGGTGACAAGCGGCCTCCGCGTTGGTGACCGAATCGTGACCGACGGGGCCATGCTTCTGGATTATCGCCGCAAGCAGAGACAGGACTAGCTGTCGCCATGATCAAGCGTTTAGTCTCCTTCGCCCTGCATCAGCCCCTGTTCGTGTTCCTGCTGACCGGTCTATTTCTGTTGGGCGGCGTCGTGGCGTTCGAGAACCTGCCCATTGAAGCGTTTCCCGATGTCACTGACATTCAAGTGACGGTGATCACGCTCTATCCGGGATATGCGGCCGAAGAAGTCGAGAAGCAGGTCACCACGCCGCTCGAGATCGGACTGAGCGGCCTGCCGAACGCGGTGCGCATGTTCTCGCACACGCAGTTCGGATTGTCGTTCCTGATCGTGACCTTCGACGACCGAGCCGACGATTATCAAGCGCGCCAGTTAGTGCTCGAGCGCCTGCGCGGCGTGGATCTTCCGGACAAAGCCGAGGTGCAGCTCGCACCGTTATCCACACCCATCGGCGAGTTGTTTCGTTACCGCGTGAATGGCCCTGGCCAGGATTTGAAGGAGCTGCGCTCGATCCAGGATTGGACCATCACGCGCTACCTGAAGCTCGCGCCCGGCGTGGCAGACGTGGTCAGCCTGGGCGGATTCCTGAAGCAGTATCAGGTCAGCCTGGATCTGGCGAAACTCAAAGCCAACAATATTCCGATGCAGCAGGTGCTCACGGCGCTGGGGCAGGGCAATGCGAACGCCGGCGGCAGCTATCTGGAGCAGGGCGACCAGCAGTATCTGATCCGCGGCATCGGTCTGCTGCGCTCGGCCGACGACATTGGCAATATTATCCTGGCCGAGCATGGCGGCACGCCTTTGCTGGTGCGCGATATCGCGACCGTGGACGTGAGCTCGGTTCCGCGGCAGGGCACGGTGGGGATGAACGACGACAACGAAATCGTCACCGGAATCATCCTCATGCGCAAGGGCGAAAATCCGTCGGAAGTGCTGAAGGCGGTAAAGGCGCGCGTCAAAGACCTGAACGATTCCATCCTTCCCAAGGGCGTGTCGATCGTTCCGTACTACGACCGTACATTCCTGATCGACACGACACTTCATACGGTGTTCAAGAATCTGCTGGAAGGCGCGGTCCTGGTGATGATCGTGCTGTACCTTTTTCTAGGGAACTTGCGGGCTGCGGCGATCGTCGCGTCGATCATCCCGCTGGCGCTGCTCGCAACCTTCATGGGCCTGCGCTTGCGGGGACTCCCCGCGAATCTGCTTTCGTTGGGCGCGATGGACTTCGGCATTATCGTGGACGGGGCGGTGATCGTCCTGGAGAACATCTTCCGCGAGCTATCCGAGCATCAGCATGCGAGTTCGGCGATCGGTAGAGTCCGGGGGAACGTTCGTGACGTGATTATCGAGGCTGCGGCGCACGTGGGGCGCCCGACCATGTTCTCGATGCTGATCATCATCATTGCGCACATCCCGATCTTCACCTTGCAGCGGCAAGAGGGGCGCATTTTCGCGCCCATGGCGTATACCATCGTGTCGGCGTTGCTCGGGTCGCTCTTGTTCTCGCTGACGCTGGTCCCCGTCATGGCGTATTTTCTGCTTCGCCGCGGCGTGCCACACGGCGAGAATCGACTGGTCAGATTGTGCAAAAAACTCTATCGTCCGCTGTTAACTCGGGCGGTTCGATGGCCGGTTCTGGTCTTGGCAGGTGCGGTTATGGCGCTGGCAGGAAGCCTGCTGCTCGCGAGTCAACTCGGAAGCGAATTCCTTCCCGAGCTCAACGAAGGGTCCATATGGGTGAACCTGACGCTGCCTCCCGGAATTTCCGTGAGCGAAGCGGTGAAGGAATGCGCCCGGATGCGGTCTATTCTCAGGCGATTTCCGGAAGTCCGGTCCGTGATCTCGAAGGCCGGCCGTCCCGAGGACGGCACCGATCCCAAGCAGATCAACATGGCTGAATTCCTGGTGGACACGTATCCGCAGGAGGAATGGAAGAGCACGCTCAGCAAAGACGAGCTGCTCAAGAAGTTCGACGACGCGCTGTCCCAGGTTCCGGGTTTCCAGCCAAGCTTTTCCCAGCCGATCCGCGACAACATTCTTGAAAGCATTTCGCAGATCGATGGTCAGATCGTGATTAAAGTGTTCGGCGACGATCTGGATCTGATCAAGAAGACGTCGCAGCAGGTGCTGGATCAGGTTACGTCCGTACGCGGGGTGGCGCGCGCGTTCATCGACCGGGCAGGAAGCGTGCCCCAGCTGCAGATCGAAATCGACCGGGCGCGGGCCGCGCGCTATGGATTGAACGTGGTCGATGTGCAGAACGTGATCGAGACGGCGGTCGGCGGCAAGGAGGCTACCCAGATCTGGGAGGGCGAGCGCAAGTATCCCGTGGTGGTCCGCCTGCAAGAAGACCAGCGCCGCGATATTTCGACCATCGGCAAGATCCTGGTGGAGACGCCCCGCGGACTTCGCGTGCCGCTGGAGGACGTGGCCACGCTCAGCGTCGGTTCCGGAAGCATGAACATCGCGCATGAATCCGGAAAGCGCCTGAACGCGATCGGCGTGTTCCTGCGCGGCCGCGATATGGGCAGCGCAGTCGAGGAAATGCAGCAGCGCGTGAAGCAGAACGTGACGCTTCCGCCCGGTTACTACCTGCAATGGGGCGGCGAATTTGAGAATCAGCAACGCGCCATGGGGCGGCTGAAAATCATCGTCCCCATCAGCATATTCCTGATCTTCCTGCTCTTGTTCAATGCCTTTGGCTCGGTCAAGAGCGCTTTGTTGATCCTTTCCAATATCCCTTTCGCTCTGGTCGGCGGGATCTTGGCTCTGCTGATCACCAGGATTCCGTTGAGCGTTTCCGCCGCGATCGGGTTCATCGCTTTGTTCGGCCAGGCGGTTCTGAACGGCGTAGTCATCGTCAGCTACTTCAACGCTCTGCGAGATGAAGGGCTCGACGCGCGTCAGGCCGCGATCGAAGGGTCGCTGGTACGCTTTCGCACGGTGCTGATGACGGCATTGCTCGCGATGCTGGGGCTTCTGCCAATGGCGCTCTCGCACGGCATCGGATCGGAGGTGCAGAAGCCGCTGGCGGTGGTGATCATCGGCGGCCTGGTGTCGGCGACGGCGCTTACGCTCCTGGTGCTGCCCGCGCTTTATACGCTGGTCGAGCGGAAGTCTACACCCCGAGCAGATACGCCCGTGCTGGCAAGCCAGTCAGGCGATTGAGAGCGCTCGCATACCACTGAAGCTGCCGCTGGTATTGGTCGCCGCGGCTCGTTATATCGGTGTCGGTCTTGAAGTCGACGATCACCCAGGCGTTGTCCTCGACGAAAGCAAGATCGATGATGCCTTCCATGAGGCGTCCGCCGTTTACGGATAACATGACCGGATATTCGCGATGCTTACGGTCGGCTGCGCGTGCGCGATCGAGCAGCGGATGAGCTAGCGCGGCTTCGACGCGGGAGCAAGCGGATTCGACTTCTTCGGGAGGCGCACCCACGATGCGGGCGTTGAGCTGCGCCCATTGGCGGATGGTGGCGCGGTTCGCGTCGAGCGGGATGTCGCGCAGCACGGCGTGGACCAGGGTGCCGAAACGTTTGCCGGTAGCGACGGGCCTGGAGGCCGGTCCCACGGGGAGGCCGGTCGTTATCGTTTCGACGACAACCGGATCGGGTGGAGCATCGGTAGCCTGGCTCGCGAGGAACACGGCGAACTCGGGACGCGAGGCGGTGTCAATCGTTTGCGCGCGTTGCTCCTGCCATGAATGATACGCAGCGGAGCTCGCGCCTCCGTCGTCTTTCAATAGTCCTTCCTGACGCAGACCATGGTCGCTTTCCTCGCCCAGCTTCAGCTTGGACGGATCCCACCAGACGACCTCGTGCGATCCCTGCGCGGCCGTTATCAGTCCTGGGCGAACGGAAAACTCCGGTTCGCGATCGTAATCCATGGGACGCGAGACGACGCTCGAGTCGCCGAACTCGGGGCAGCCTGGCGCCGGGCGCGATTTCCGCCAAGCTTCGCGCGACGGATACAGAGCCTTGTTCAGCGGACTCAGCCAATTGTCCTGCGGAAACGGCTCATCGCCGCACGCCGGGACTACCAACAGGTCGCGCGCTCGGGTCGCCGCGACGTAGGCTACGCGCACGCCTTCCGCCCGCTCGCGAGCGGCTTCGTCGGCCTCGTGATCCAGCAGTTCCCAAGGCGCGCAGCGCAGCAGCCGGGTAGCGCTGACCCGCTTGGCTCCGTCGACGTATTGGTCGGGCTCGCGCGCGCACAGATTCGCGGTGAGATCCGCCAGGATCACTACTGGAAACTCCAGGCCTTTCGCACCGTGCACGGTCATCAAGCGGACTCCATCGGAATCCTCTTCGAGCACGGGAGCTTCGGAGGCTTCTTCCTTCTCAGCCTGTGCGGCGAGCTCCTCGACGAATCCGCGGAACGAGACGCCGCCGGTCATTTCGTAGGTTCGGGCAAGGTCGGCGACCCGAGCCACGTTCGCCAGAATCTGGTTGCCGCCGGGGCGCAGCAGGAAACCTGCGTGCGCGCGGGTGGCTTCGAGCAGGGCATGGACCGTCGCGGCGAAGGGTTGATAGTTGCGAGTCTTGTGCAGTTCGGCAAGAAGGTTTAGCGCTTCGGCGATGGGCTGCTCGGCGCCGTCGCGATGATACGGATGAAGACGGCCGCGCTGGTGCTTGTGCACGAGCAGCATCTCATCGGGGATTGCGAATAGCGATCCCTTTAGAGCGGCGAAGACACTCAGCTCGTCGTCGGGCCACTCAATCGCGGTCAAGGCGGCCCGCAGTGTTTCGACTTCTTCGCGATGGTGGAACGATTTCGAGCCTGCCAGCAGGTGATCGACGTTGCGCGCTTCGAGTGCCCTCGCGTACTCGCGAGTAAGGTCCTGGCCGCCTTGAGTGCGGCGGCGGAACAGGATCGCAATGTCTCTAGCTTTGAATCCCCATCCGCTGTCCTGGACCAGCCAGGCGACGAACGCAGCGATCGCGTCGGGCAGCGAGCGGTTCACGGCGTCTTTCGACAGGCGCGTCTTATACGGGCGGGGCACCGGCAGAGCGATCAGACTGGGCCGGCCGCCGATTTCCTCCCGATACCGCTCCAGGGGGATCCATTCGGCGTGACCATCGCCGTCCATCTCTGTTTCAAACGAGGTATTAACGAAATGTTGCAGGTTGGGAACGGACCGGAAGCTCTTCCGCAGCGCGACCAGGCCGCAGCCGCGCTCGACCATCTTGTCGCGTACATCCCGGTAGAGCAGGATGTCCGCCCTCCGGAACTTGTAAATCGACTGCTTCGGATCGCCCACGACGAACAACTTGCCCGCGGCGGGACGGATCTTGAGCCAGTCCGATTCGGCGGGGTCGTCGGCGGCGAGCAGCAGCAGGATTTCAGCCTGGAGCGGGTCGGTATCCTGGAATTCGTCGATGAAAAGGTGGCTGAAGCGATTCTGGAGATATTCCCTTACAGGCTGCTGATTCTTAACAAGATCGCGTGCGCAAACCAGAAGATCCACGAAGTCCAGTTTGCCTTGTCGGCGCTTGCGCTCGTTGTACTCGTCCACCAGGCCGGACATCTCCTCGCGGAGCTCGGCCGCCAGGTCGGCATCGGCCCGGCGCCGGAAATCCTCGATCCAGCGGAGGAGTTCATCACGCCGGTTGAGCAGGTCTTCCCGGCTTACGCCGCCGCCGTAGTCGCCCGAACCTTTCTTGGTGTCGCGGCGCAGGTCGCGCCCGAGCTTCAGTACCGCTGCCTCGATCGAATCTGGGTCGTGCGCCATCAGGCCCTGCACCATCAAGCGCACGGGCTGGAGGCCGATGTAGAGATTGTCGGTAACCCGGCGTGGGCGCGACGACAGCTCCGCCAACTCGTGCGCGAGACGGAGCACGGTCGCAATCTCCTCATCACGGGAAAAAGGTTCGCGACGCCAGGGGCCGGGGTAGTCGCGCCATTCCACTAGTTTTCTGCCGGCGTACTGCAACTGTTCGAGGGGAGGGGAATCGTCCCAGGAATCGCGCCAGGCCAGGCGTGCGAAAGCTCGGCGCAGTCCAGGCGAGGGCTCGGAGAGCCTTCTTTCCAGCCATGCTCGAAAAGACCGTTGATACAGACGCGAGCTTTCCTGCTCGCTGAGTTCCTGAAAAGCCGGATCGACGCGCGCCTCCACAGGCCGCTCGCGGAGAAGCTGGGCGCAGAAGGAATGAATCGTCCCGATGGAAGCTTCCTCGAGATGTTCCAGAGCGTCCTCTAGTGTGCGGTTGCCAGCGGCCTCCTGGCGCCTCCGGTCGAGCTCTTCGCGCAGGCGAAGTTTCAGCTCGCCCGCGGCCTTATGCGTGAAGGTCACTGCGGCGATTCTGTCGATGGTCGTACGCCCGGACGCGAGAACTTCCACGATCCGGTGGACCAGTTCGGTGGTCTTGCCGGTGCCGGCGGATGCCTCGACGATCAGGCTTTCGTCGAGGGATTCGCGAATCCTACGCCGCGCCTCGGCGTCGGACACGGTGCGCGCGGACGTACTCATGCCATTCCCCGAATTTCGGTCAGAGGATCGAGGCGCACATCGTGGCGGTCTTTCTTGCCGAGCCGACGTTCTTCGTAGGGCCCGCACACGATTCGGTAGTCGCAGATCTTACAGGCGTCTATGGCGGGGGCGGGAGGCAGGAAGCCACGGGCGATCGACGCGTCGATATCACCAAGAAGTTTTTGCAGGAATTGCCGGGCGTGATCGTCGAGCTTGATCTCGACGGGCGTGTAGCCGCCGCGCTGGGTAGCGTACAAAAGTCGGCCCGCTTCGACGGGCGATCCCAGCAGCTGCTCCGCGGCGAGCCCATACAGAAGAGGCTGCAAGCTTCGGCCGCCGCCGACCCAGCGCGGGATCGTGTCGGGACGCTTACCGGTCTTGTGATCGGTCACGCGAAAGGCGTCACGCGAAAGGTGCTTCTCAATCAGGTCGATGCGGCCTGTCAGATTCACGCCCTCGGCCAGCGTGACGGGCTTGTCCTTTCCGAATTCTCGTTCGAATGGTGCAGTCGGTACCCAATCGTTGTCATTACGCGCAACGTGCTGGAGCCACCCCCGCAAATCGGTCCGCAGATCCTCGATCTCTGAATCCCAGACCCTTGTAATCGCCGGAGCCAATCGCTCCTGATATCTTGCCGCGACGCGATCGAGTACAGCGTTTGCCCGAATTATTGCTTCTGGCAACCGTTCATCGTTCACTGGCAGCAGTTCTGTGCTATTCAACTCCTCCAATAGCTCTTGCTGCACCTTATGAAAAAGTGTTCCCCGAGTACGTGGATCTAGCTGCTCAAGCGGAGCGCTTTCTTCACGCGGCCGGAGCCCGTAGATGCCATGCAGCGCAAATTTATACGGGCACATCGCGAAATTCTCGAGCGCGGACGGCGACCACGCCCTGGCCCCAAGCTGGTGTTCCCGGAGAGCCGTCAGTGCGGCTGCATCGTCCGTGACCAGGCCATCGGCCGGACGCCACTTATGATTCCATCGCGACCAACGCGCGCGCAGCGATCGCGCCACGTGCGGATTCGCTTCCACCAGATAATGAGCGCCTCCAGGTTGCTCCTGGTTGCGGGCACCGGCGATAGCCACTAGATCGTACTCGGCGTCATCGATGGCATCGGAAGGTTCTTTCGGAGCGGGCCAGTTCAGCCGGGCGGGGGCGGCGTCTCTGGCACGGTCCTCGAACGCCTTCAGTTCCGGGAGCGATCCCTCGACTGCGCGAGGCAGCTCTAATGCGTAAAAGCTGGGCACGCGCGGACGCGCTTCGGCGACCTCCATGCGCGGATACGAAACGATCAGCCGGTCGCGCGCGGCGGCGACGGCGAGGTGCAAGAGCATTCTCTCGTCACTCACGCGTTGCTTTCGCAGCGGCAGATGCGCGGAGACCGCTTCCCGCAACTCGTCGAGAAGAAGCGGATCCTCCAGCATCCTCTGCGGGAATAAACCTTCCGCGAGTCCCGGCAGGAACACTATGCAGAATTCGCGCCCGCGCGCTTCTTCGATGGATCCGACGAATACGCGTCCCCACCGGTGTGCCGGAGGCTCCCGGCGCAGGAAGCGCAAACGTTCGCTCAAAACCTCGGCGACTTCTTCCAGAGCCACGGGGCCGACGTCGCCCATGGGAGCCAGTTCCGCCAGCACGGCCAGCACCGGGTCGGGATCGCGCAGCGACAAGCGAGCCAGTTCGGACAGTTGCTCCAGCCAGACACTCCAGATGGCGGTGGCAGGCAAAGCGTCCAGCTTCCCGATCAAGGGCAGAGCGAAGTGCTTCAGGTTCTGCAATTCGTTAAGCGGTTTGTCTTGGAGGAGGAACTCGGCTTCCAGGCCATTCAATCGGCGTTCCCAGCGGTCTTTGCCGCCGATCACAGCGGCGTCCACCAGCAACCGTTCCCAGCGGCGAGGCGTCGGCCGATCGGCTTCCGCAGGCGGCTCTGCTACCTCATTTTCCAAGGTGCCGAGGAGTTCGTCCTCGGGCGCGACCCACTTCGCGGCGCCCGGAATTTCCGGCACCTGACCGAGCGACAGGTATTCCGCGAAGCGGGAAGCCGAAAGCCGTTCGCCGGCGCACAACAGCAACGCCAGGAACGCCCGGCCCGATGGATGGGGACGAGCCGTGCCCCGGCTGAACCACGCCGGAATCTGCGCGCGGCGAAGCGCGTCCTCGATCATGGGCTGGTAGCGATCCGGGTTCCGCAGCAGGATCGCGACTTGATCGAACGCTATACCTTTTCGCGCTAAGCGAATGATCCGCCGGGCGATCTCGACCGCCTCCAGGCCTTCGCCGGGGGCGGAGAAGAACTCGAATCGGCCGTCATTTTCAGCTAACCGTTCGGGAGCTGGTGAAAACAGAAACTGCCGCAGATGTTCCAGGGAATTGGTAGCCGCAGGACTGGAGCCCGGCCCTACTTCTGCCTCCAGGACTTCGGGCGCCCGAGCCGCCAGACTCTGGAAGAACTCCTGGTGCGCGCGTGATTCCAGGTGGGCATCGAGCCTTGCCAACGGGAGACCGATCCAGGAGTGCTGGCCTGTCGCAATGGCCTCCGTTGCTAATGCCAGCAGGCCCGGAAGATCCACCAGAGAGCGCTCTTCGAGTTCCGCTTGGTACAGGTCAAGCAGCGTTGCCAGATCGCCGGTGGGCGTTCCAGCGGATGCCAGTTGGTCCGCCGAGACTCTGGCCAACCGTAGTTCCGCAATGGTTCGGGCTAAGGCCCGGGCGAACCCGGGGAGCGCGGCTACGGGATGAAAATATGCCAGTTCGCCCTGCGCGAGCGCCTTCTGCGCGATCCTGGCGGCTACGGCTTCGCGGCCCAGCGCGCTCAAGGGAGCCAGACCCCTATCGGCCATAGTCGATCGGGCCAATTCGCTGGCAGCTTGTACTAAGGTGACCCGGTGGACGCCGGCGGATCCCTGCTGACCCGGTACTATTCCTTCCCCTGCCAAATGGCGGGGGCCAATTATTACAATTTCGGGAAATCGGGCGGCAAGGGACTCAACTGCTTGGAGTAATGTGCCGTTGGACCACGACCTAACCACATTGCCAGTCTACACGCAATTTTTTTTTGAGCGCCCAGTAACCACAGGCCGGTCTTGAGCGTTTTTACAGATAACTTAAATCCCCGTTACGACAGCGGGCGCTACTAACCCCTTTTCACCCAAAGAAGCGCCCGCTTTTCTATTTCCAGATCCCCGCGGAAGCCTGCTCTATTCACCCAAACCGTCGAACAGCACAGAACTAAGATACCTCTCTCCGGAGTCCGGAAGAATCACCACGAACGTCTTGCCCTTCATCTCCGGTTCGCGGGCGATCCGCACCGCGGCTGCCACCGCTGCTCCGCAGGAGATGCCGGAAAGAATCCCTTCCTCCCGCGCTAGCCTTCGCGCCATCGCGATCGATTCTTCGTCGCTCGCCAGTTCCACGCGATCTACCATCTTGAGATCCAGCGTATCGGGGATGAATCCCGCGCCGATGCCCTGAATTCCAGTGGGTCCGGGGCGCACCGGATCGCCGGCTCGCGTCTGCGTGATCACCGGACTGCTTTCGGGTTCCACACCCACGGAAAGAATCTTCTTCTTTTTTTCGAGCTTGAAGTAGCGCGAGATTCCGGTAATGGTGCCGCCGGTGCCGATCCCGGCGACCAGAACATCCACATTGCCTTTGGTGTCGTTCCAGATCTCGGGTCCGGTGGTCTTGAAGTGAATCTCCGGATTCGCCGGGTTCTTGAACTGCTGTAGCAACACATAGTGATCCGGCGCCGACGCGACGATTTCTTCCGCCCTCGCGATCGAGGCGGCCATCCCCGCCGAGCCATCGGTGAGGATGAGTTTCGCGCCCAGCGCCTTCAGGACCTTTCTCCGCTCGATCGACATGGTCTCGGGCATCAGAAGCGTCACTTCGTAGCCGCGGGCCGCGCCGACGAACGCCAGCGCGATACCGGTGTTGCCGCTGGTCGGCTCGATCAGCTCTTTGCCGGGCTTGAGGATGCCGCGCCGCTCGGCATCCCAGATCATAGACGCGCCGATTCTGCATTTCACCGAGAACGCCGGATTGCGCGCTTCGATTTTGGCCAGCATGGTGACCGGCGCGCCGTCGATGACGCGGTTCAGCTTCACCAGGGGCGTGTTGCCGATGCTCAGCGAATTGTCGGAGAAAAACATCAGATATCCCAGTTGGGAACGAAGCGTGTCTGCGCTTCTTTCCAGCGACGCGCGAGCTCGGCGAAGGTGGTGGTGTCAACCAGCGCGCCGATGGCGGCATCGACTCGTTTCCACAGATCGGTGAAGGCATCCGGTGCACCGCGCCGGGTCTTCTTGGACTGCTCTACATACTTCAGAACCTGACCGACGGTGATCTGGTCGGCTGGCCGGGCCAGGCGGTAGCCTCCTTCAGCGCCGCGGCGCGATTCGACGAAGCCACCTTGCTTGAGGCTCGAAAGAATCAGCTCGAGAAATTTTTGCGGAATTTTCTGACGACGGGCGATCTCGGCGATCTTCACCGGTTCACCCTGTGGCTGAACCGCAAGATCGAAGATCGCGTGCAGCGCGTACTCCGTTTTGACCGAGATATTCATCGGGTATAGCGATTGTAGGAGACCGTGATGGACTTTGTCTAGTGGAGAATGGGGGATTGATTTGGTTTTGGTGCGGAGTCGCTGTATACTTTCAGCAGCACGTAGTTTGTAGCGCCAGATCCCGCGTCCTTTGCTCCCGCGTCCACAGAGGAGCTCATGAACCGCTTATTTCTGTCCGTACTCGCTCTCAGCACACTTCAAGCTCAAATCGTAGTCGATACGGTCGTCGGTGGGAAAATCCGCACGGGCGTCCCCGCGCAAGATGTCGCGCTCGGATTCGTGACCGCCATGACCTGGGGCGCGGGAAGCAACCTGATCTTCACTGAATCCCCGCACGATCTAGTCCGTCGCGTGCAGCCGGATGGAATCATCGAGACGATAGCGGGCACGGGAGTCACCGGATACGCGGGAGACGGTGGGCCCGTTACCAGTGCGCTGCTGCACGGACCCGGGAAGCTGCAGTACGATGCCGCGGGGAATCTCTACATCGACGATTCCATGAACTCCCGGATCCGGCGGGTGGACACGCAGGGAGTGATCACAACGATAGCCGGCGACGGAATCCCGTACAGCGCGGGTATGGATCTTGAGGGTCCGGCGCTGCTGCGTTCGATCAGCGTATCGGATATGGCCGTCGATCCCACGGGTATCGTTTACTTTTCCGATTCGAACAGCGGTGTGATACGCCGCGTCACCAAAACCGGGCAATTGGAGATCTTCGCGGGTGTGAATGATGCTGCATGTGCGAACTGTTCGGATGGCGATGGCGGGCCGGCCAAAGCTGCGCACCTCAATCATCCGCGTTTTCTTACCTTGGATACTTCGGGAAACCTGTACGTAGTCGAGCTTTCACATGACAATGTCATTCGCCGCATCTCACCCGACGGCATCATCACGAAGTTTGCCGGATATGGCACGTTTCCGGCCAACTTGCTTCCGCGGGACGGCGGACCAGTGCTGGGCGAATTCTTCGGATCGATTGTCGGGCTCGCCGCCGATGGCAACGGCAATATCTATGTCGCTCACGAGCGCCAGCCTCTCGTACCGCGTGTCCGCCGCATCGATTCGAACGGCGTTATCAGCACCGTAGTAGCCGGACAGGACGGGCTCCTGGCCGCGGACAGCTCCGGGAAATTAGCACTCGCGAATAACTCTGGACTCTTCCTGGTGGCCGGAGATGGAACGTTAAGTCCGATTGCGGGAGGAAATCCTAAGCCGGCGCCGGACGGTACACCTGCTCGCGATGCCTGGCTGCTCAATCCCGGACCCATCGCGTTCAACCGCGCCGGAGAGTTGTATTTTGCCGAACAGAAAACCTGCGTCATCCGCAAGGTGGATGGGAACGGCATCCTGACAACGTTCGCCGCGTCGGCAAGGTGCGCCGCGCAAACTGTCTCGACAACAACACCGCCGTTACCGGACCTGATGACGATCCGAAGCATGGCGTTCGACAGTCAGGGTCGTCTTTGGGTGTCTAACGGCGCCACGCTGTACGTCTTTGCCCCGGATGGCTCGAGCACCGTAAACGCCTTGGGCGCCTCGGTGATCGCTTTTGACGCGAAAGACCGGCTTTACCTGATGAACACGTATTCCTTAGATCGAGTTTCGCCGGACGGCTCGATGCAGAACATCATCAGCTTGCATAGTGGAATATTCGTCCCTCTCGCGAGTCTGAGTGGATTGGGAGTCGATCCCGCAAAGAATGTATATTTTGCATCCAGAGCCGACGGGCTCGTTTATCGGGTCAACGACGATGGCAGTTATACGGCAGTCCATGAAGTGCCTCCCCTTGCTGGATTCGCGATCGACGCGGCCGGCACCGTATGGGGCGGACCGTTTTACAACGAAATCTTTGTCGCCAATGTTTCCGGCTCATTTTCGCTGGGCAGACCCGATCAAGGCTACTCGGGCGACGGGGGACCGGCGCAGTCGGCGCGTTTCTATTCCGTCTCTTCAAGCACTTTCGCGCCGAATGGCGACCTGTATTTTGTGGACGGGGAAAGGATCCGCAAACTCAGCGGCATCCAGCCGCAGACCCCGCCGGTGATATCGCCGGGCGGCATCGTGAACTCCGCCAGCTATAACGGAGGCGCGATTTCGCCGGGAGAACTGATCTCCATTTTCGGGTCGAACTTCGGCACATCCGGACTGGATATCGCCCCCTACGAAAACAACACGGTTCCTTCGCAGCTCGGGCGAACGAAGGTGCTATTCGACGATCAGCCTGGGGAAATCATCGCCATGACGCCGAATCTCATAAACGTCCTTGCGCCATACTATTTGACGCCCGGAAGCACAGTGCAAGTGAGGGTACAAGTGGACGATACTGTGTCCACGCCCATGGCAATGCCCGTGGTCGCGACGATCCCCGATCTGTACACGATGGACGAGAGCGGGTCCGGACCGGGCATCATCCTCAACGAGGACGGCTCGCCCAACAGCAGCGCACACCCCGCTTCGCGCGGATCCGTGGTCGCGCTCTATGGGACCGGGGAGGGCGTCCTATCTCCGCAGTTGCCCCCGGGAGCGCTGGCCATTTCCACGCCGTTTCCGACCATGACGACCACACCTGCGGTGACCATCGCCGGACAGCCGGCCGTAGTGCGCTACGCGGGCGCGGCTCCCTATTTTCCTCTGGGAGTATTTGAGATCGACGTGCGGATTCCGGCTTCCATCGCCAGCGGGCCGGCGCCGATATCTGTGACCATGGGCGACCGTTCCACCTCGCGAATGGTTACGGTAGCGGTGCCGTGATCCCCGGAGCGGTCTACTGCCCTGCGGCGGACTTCAGATCGTAACTGATAGTCGACTTGACCACTGCTTGTAGGCTCGCCAGATCGATGGCGCCAACGATGTGCACCACGGTCAGTTCCTTCGCCTCGGCCGAGATCAGGAGGAATCCAGCCGGCTTGCCGTTTTGATTCAGCATGTAGATCTCGGTGGATTCGTGATCTTCTTTTACGTTTATGATGCGGGACCAGCTCGAAAGCTGTTTGCGTATGGGGTCTAGGTCCGCATCCGAGTATTGGTCCGTCCTGTCAAATTCGTAATGCCGCACAACCACGCGGCTCACGTTTCCGACCGCGCCTTTGACCTTTTCCGGAGCGTTCTGGAGCGCCTGCGTGAGCAGGGAACCTTCCAGGGTTACCTCCGCTTTCTCTTTAGCCTTGGCGGACAGCGCGTCGAGATTGAAGTCGAGCGCCTGGGCACTTGCGAAAGCCGAAGCGAACGCTAAACCTAATGTCGCGGTGAAGAGCGTTTTCATTCTTGTTTCCCCTTTTTGCCCGAATCTTTAGATTGGCCCGGAACCGAAATCGAAGGAATTCCCAGGCCCCCCAGCTTCGACAGATCTTTGAGATCGATGCTTCCCTCGATTGCCACCACGGTCAGCTCCTTCGGTTCCGCATTGATGATCGCGAATCCGGCGACTTTGCCTTGCTCCATGCGAGTGTAGATTTCGCTGATTTCATCCTTGCTTTGCGAGGAGATGATCTTGCTCCATCCAGGAGTACGAAGCTGGACTCGAATCGGTTCCAGGTCTTCCAGCCGGTACTGTCCGGGCTCTTTGAATTCGAAGCTCCTCACCGTGATTGCCTTGAGTCCGGAGAGGAGTTGCTTGATGGTGTCTCCGTCTTTGCCGTCTTTACCGGCGCCTGCGAGGAACCCGCCGGCCATTTTCAAGAGGTTCGAATCCAGGGTGATGTCCGTGGATTCCTTGGCTTTCGCGGCCAGACCGTCGAGTCCGGTGATCCGCAATTGCAACAACTGCGCGGGCAATTGTGCCGCGGCGCAGCCGGCAATCACCGCAATCAAGAACAGTCTTCGCATGTCAGTTCTCCCTGGTGTCTGCAGGCGTCTCCCGCCTGAGCACCCTCTCCCTGGCGATATTCAACTTGTCGGCCGCGATCCGCAGAGCCACTACAGCGTCGCGGCTGGCGCGCTCGGCTTTCATTTCCCGATACTCGTACGCGGTGGAGAATCCGATCACCAGCAGCGCTGCGATCGCCGCGGCCCACATCATGCGGGGAATCGCTCTCGCCGGCCTGGCGCTGGATTGCGCGCGCGCGACTACGCGTTCGGCAAAACCCGGTGACGGATTGTCGCGGCGCAGCGCAGCTCTTAACTCGTCTTCTAAATTCATAACCCAACTCCCTTTTGGCGGGACAACTTATCCCGTAGCAGCGCCAGCGAACGCTGCAGATGGCTCTTAACGGTGGAGATCGGCATGTCCAAAGCCCGCGCGATGTCCATCGGATCCAGATCTTCCTGATACCGGAGAATCATCACTACACGAGCATTTTCCGGCAAGCCGGCGACCAACTCGCGCAGCATATTGGAGAGCATCGGATCGGCGTCGCTCATGGAATCCGCGGACGCCGGTTCCGGGGCATCTTCGAGCGGCGACTGGGGCCGGCGTTTCTCGTGCCGCGAATGATCGATCAGGCGGTGCGCCGTGACCCAGCGCAGCCAGTGAACCACGTGATCCTGCGATTCAAGCGACGGCAACTTCCGGTACAGCTGCAGGAATACATCCTGCGCGATCTCTTCCGCCAAAGCCCGATTCCGCAGGTACCGGCACGCCATGCTGAACACCATGGCCTGATGCTCCCGCACCAGTTCCTCGAAGCGTTCGGGGTCGTCTGTCATTGCTCCCGATATCTCTCCCGATCTCACTCTCGGAATGGTGGCGGCGATTCCCCCGGTCAGCATTGGCCTTAGCATGCGCTCGTTTATTAATACGCTCGCGGGGCTTCCGGAGGAGGCAAGTGATTTACTTGAGCTCGATCTGGATCTCGACCGCGGTCCGATCCCCCACGTTTTCAGTGGTATGCCGGTAGGGATCGCGCCAGGCCAGTTCACCTGGATGGCGCGGGTTATCGACCTGTTTGCCGTCGGCCAAGGTCATGGTGGTGTGCAATTCGGTCAGGTAGACGACCACGTAGGACGGATGATCGTGCGTGGGACCCTTGAGATGCGGCTCGAGAATGGTCCGCAGCACGCGGACGCGGGCATTCTCGAAGGGCACCTGCTCATGTTCGGGCTCGAGCTTGACCGGGTCGAGCTCGACCGGCCAACCCTTGGCTTTGGGCGCTCCAGGTTTCAATTCCACCAGCACATATTCCACCGGGTGATCAGAAGGATTCTCCCGGGCGTCTTTGGCCGCCGGAAGCCAGGCGACGTCGCCGGCCTTGTGGCTGCCGACATCGGTAAGATACACGGCGACCGTGTCGGGATGCTGCTGCGCGGGCGCTTTTTCATGGGGAGCTTGCTTGACGCGCAGAACGCGAACCCACGCGTTGTCGATTTCCACTGTGGTCTGCGCCACCGAGGAAACCGCAAAGAACGCCAAACACAGGCCCAGGCATAAGCGTTGACTCATACAGTGATAATAAAGGCAGAGGAGGCACTTTGAAACTGGCCGGATTCTTTTCCGTGATATTTGCGATTTCCGCCTTGGCGCAATCCGCGCAGTACGGAACCCGCATCGGCCAGATTCAGACCGTGTACCTTCGAGACATTCCAGTTGCGCCTGGCCCGACGGTGCCATTCGCGGGCCCCGCGCGCATCGGCGAACTGCCGGCCCGGGAGGCGGGTGGAACTCCCGCGGTTGTCCCCAAAGCGGAATTCGAGACTTGGGTGGAGCAAAGATCCAAGGACTACGCAGAAAGCGTTCTGGCGGGTTCCACGGACATCGAACGATCGCCTGAGAAGGCAACCGTTCATCGCTTCGTGCGCGACAATTTCCGGAACCTCTACGTTACCTACACAATGACGTTTGAACCCATAGCCCGGACAGACACCTTTCGAGTTACCTTTGCCGACTCGGCGGTTCCCTATCCGGTCCCGCAGATTCTTCGCGATGGAGAGACGATCGCGCTCACTCTTGCCGCGGACGCGCGGACCGGACGAAGACTGGTGGATTACATTCGCGTCGGTACGGGCGTCACGCGCTCGCGCGCATCAGTCCCTCGGGATGTGTACGCGGAGGATGCGGAGTTGACCATCGCGCAGCCTCGTCTGCGGAGCAACGGCGTGGAACAGCGTGCGGCGAATCCTTCCGCCAAGGTGAGCGCTCCAGTGATCTGGGTCGACATTCCGGGGCAGGGACGCTACGACTTGTCGTTCCGACCGCGCGCGGATCAAGGATTCGAGAGGGCAGGGGAAGTGTCGGAGAACTCACTGGTGTTTTCCGTGGGCGGAAACATCTTCCGGCTGGATTGCGCGGACCGTGTCGCGACAGGGTCGGGAACGTACAACATCTATGCGCGGAAGGAACCGGGTGACCCTCCGGCCGATTCCGCGGGGTTCACCTTCGGTGCTTCCAAGTAGCCCCACACCAAATAGACCGAGCGCTTGACTCCGATCCGTCCAAGGCGGATCATGACCTCTTATGAAGACTAGCTGCTATGTTCTAGCCCTGCTGGCTGTGCTCCCGCTGACCTTGCCAGCGCAGCAGAAGGCCAACGCCAAAGGTAAAGCCGCCTCCGGAAAGGTATCTGCGCCGGCGCCCCGCAGGGCGGATGGCCATCCGGATTTCGGCGGAGTGTGGCAGACCCCGCGCATGTCGGACGTCACCAAGGACGAAGCGTGCTGCAAGGGTGTCAAGGACCTGCCGTTCACGGCCTGGGGAAAGCAGCAGTGGGAATCCTACGATGCGACCGATAACGGAGACTACGCGGGAGCCTGTCTACCGTTCGGACTGTTGCGCTCCGTGGGTGGGCCGCATCCGGTCCAGATTATCCAGGACGACAAGTACATCGCGATGCTGTGGGAGCAGAACAGCTGGTTCCACGTCACGCCCATCGACGGACGGCCGCATCCCAAGGATTACGATCCGACCTGGTTCGGAAACTCGGTTGGCAAGTGGGAAGGCGACACGCTGGTGATCGACACTATCGGCTTCAACGGGCGCACCAGGATCGATACGATTGGGCACCCGCATAGCGATCAGCTCCACACCATCGAACGCTTCCGCCGTACGGACAAGGATCACATCGATTACGTGATCACCATCGACGATCCCAAAACCTACACCAAGCCTTGGGACAGCGTTCGCAGGTGGACGCTTCATCCGGAGTGGGAGATTATGGAGTACTCCTGCGAGGAAAACAACAAGAGTCTGTGGGAAGGGCGCATTAAAGTTCCGACCCCGTAACTGGCAACTAAAACACTGCGGGGCGACCATTTCTGGCCGCCCCGCGACAAACCCGGACTGTATTTTCGATTACTGCCGGGCCAGCGTCACCTTGGGTGTCGATAGATATCCAACGATGTCATCCTTCTTCACCTGGTTCACCACGATTTCGTACGGCTGGCGGTTGCCACCGACGTACACCTGCACCGGTTCATTGATCGTCCGGTCTTTCTTCTCGACACGCTTGTCGTCCGCCAGGACTTCGACCGTGAAGCGATTCCGCTTGGGGTCTGCATTCTTGAGTCGCAGCGTCACGTTACCGATGCGTTGGTCAGCCTGCTTCTTGTTGATGTCGAACTCGAAGTAGTTGCGCTCTCCGAGCTCGCGCAGGGCGGCGAGGTCTTTGCCATTGGTTGCGATCAGGCCGCTCATCACGCCCATGTCGCCGTTCATTCTCTTGAGGTCCGCGGTGGCCTTGTCAAGGTTCGACTGGGTTGAAGCAAGATCCGTCTTCACTGTGGTGACGTCCGTCTTCACATTACCCACATCTGACGAAACAGCGCTGACCTTGGAGTCGACAGAATTCGTGGCTTCCTTCAAATCGCCGATCTGGCTGGCGACCTGTTGTTGCTGCTCCTGAATCTGTTTGCTCAGTTCCTGCGATTGCTTCAGCGCATCGGCCTGCGTACGCTTGAGGGCGGCGGTGGTCGTGGTGCTCGCGCCTTTCATGGCGGCGGTCATCTCGTCATCCAGCGCTTTCAGGCGTTGCTGCAGGAGTTCCGTGGTGGCATCGCCCAGTTTGGTGATTTGCCCCTGGGTGTCTGTCTGCATCTGCGCCATCTGCTCATTGGTGTCGCTGGTACGCTTCAGCAGGTATCCATCTCCTGCCAGAGCCACCACCAATCCAATCGTCAGGCCGATCACGGCTCCCTTGCTCCCGTTGCTCGATCGCGTGCTGTGCCCGTGATCCGCCGTTTCGTCAAATTCATGCGAAGCCATAATGTTCGTCTCCTCAGAGCAGGCTCACTTTTCACTGCGTGTCCTGTCGAGAATCGGAAGATGCACACGCGCTGCCAACCTGAGGCAGCCTTCGCTGGGACTAGCGTATTTACCTTATTTGGCATAGGTTTGGCGCAAGTCGCGAATGCGGCGTTCTCCCTAAGTAGACGGACCAAAACGGGAGTAAGCTTTACCGTTCCGATATGTTTTACCGGAATTTCAGGGAAACATCAGGGCCCAAGCTTGATTTTAGGACCGCTTTTTGAATCGTCGCGCGACACCGCGAGCCAATCTCTGGCTGAACGACCCGAACGGTTGATCCGTCGTGAGGTAGGTCCAGACGGCGCCGCGCTCGCCCGGATCCGAAGCACCGGCCTGGGCTTCCGCCAAGCGTTTTTCGATCTCACCAGGTAACGCCGCTTCCATCTCCGGGAACCACTGGTGGATCTTCTGGGCGTATTCGTAGAGCGGATCCCGGCGATCCAACGTTAGCCAGGGCACGCCCGCCAGGGCGAAATCGAGCCACGGGATACTCGACCGCAACTCGGCGACACGCGCGAGGTAATCGGCCCACAAATCGTCGATCGCACGCAGGGTGACCAACCGGGCCAGGTCTGATTCACAGCGCGTTTCGCCGGAGAGAACCGACTGCCGGTGCGCGTGAATCCGATAGCGCTGGCCTTCGATGGGCAGCTCGTACTTCTGAAGAAAAAGCCGCGCGTCCAGATGGTGGCCTTCCACCAGGCGCTGCACGGTTTCGGGATCGCGGCCCAGCTCGGGATTGAGATCGCCGTATTTGACGAGTAAGTCGTCTTCCAGCGAGACGTAGAAGCGCGAGCCGCCGGGATCGCCTTGCCGCCCGGAGCGTCCGCGAAGCTGGTTGTCGATCCTGCGGCTCTCATGCTTCTGGGTGCCGATCACGAACAGCCCGCCCAACTCGGCGGCTCCCTGGCCAAGACGGATGTCGGTGCCGCGGCCCGCCATGTTGGTCGAAATCGTCACGGCGCCGCGTTCGCCGGCGTGGGCGATGATGGCCGCCTCGTGCTCGTCGTTACGGGCGTTTAAGACGTTATGAGGTATGTCGCCCAGCCACTGGCTCAGCCGTTCCGATTCCTCGACGCTGCCGGTCCCGACCAGCACAGGCTGGCCCTTCTGGTGAAGCCGGCGGATCTCTGCAAGCACGGCGGCCTCCTTCTCCACTTTCGTGGCGAACACCGCGTCGGGATGATCCACGCGGATCATCGGGCGGTTGGACGGGATCACTTCTACCGGCATTTCGTAGACCTGTTGGAATTCGAGCGCCTGCGTGGCGGCAGTGCCGGTCATGCCGCAGATTCGTGGGTAGAGCCGGACCAGGTGCGCCAGAGTCATCGAGCCCAGAATCATTCCCTGGCGTTTCGCGGCCACTCCTTCCTTGACCTCCACGGCGGTGTGGAGTCCAGCGGGCCAGCGGCGGTCCTGGGCGATACGGCCCTTGAACTCATCGACCATTTCGATGGCGCCGTTCTTCACGACGTAGTCGACGTCGCGGCGCAGCAGGACATGAGCGTGCAGAGAATCCTGCACAGCGGACAACAGCCCGATATTGCGCTCATCGTAGAGATTGCCGCAGCCGAAAGCGTTTTCGATGGCCGCGATTCCGATATCGGTGAGGGCGACATTGCGGCTCCCTACATCGATCGTGCAGTGCACCGGAATGCGGAAATTGCGGATGACCGGATCGGCCGCATAGGCCCAAGGGCTGTCGGCGCTGTCCCCGCCGGCGATCACGAGTGGAATGCGAGCCTCGTCGATCAGGATGGAATCGGCCTCGTCAATAACTGCGGCGGCGAAAGGCCGATGGACCTGATCTAAGCGAAGTGCCAGCCGGTCGCGCAGGAAATCGAAGCCGATTTCATTGGCGGTCGCGTAGGTGATATCGCAGTCATACGCCGCACGCCGTTCCGCGGCGGTCATCCCCTGCTGGACGTGGGCGACGGTCAAGCCGAGGAACCGGTAGATCTCGCCCATCCAGGCTGCGTCGCGGCGGGCGAGGTAGTCATTCACGGTCATCACGTGGACGCCTTTGCCTTGACGAGCGAACCAGGCGATGGCCGGAACGGCCGCCAGCGTCTTGCCCTCGCCCGTCTGCATTTCGGCGATGCTGCCGCGCGCCAATGCCAGGGTCCCGCGAAGCTGGACGTCGAACATATCCAGTCCCAGCACGCGTGAAGCGACCGCGGCCGTAACGGCTATTACTGTCAGTAGATCTTTCGCCCGGGTACCGGCTGCGCGAAGTTGATTATCGGTCAAGCCCGCGAATCCAGCACGCATGGCGTTGATTTTTTGAATATCGGCCGCATCGCGACGCGAGGGTGCAAATAGAGAATCCAGGAATCGGCGCACGACTCCCTCCTTTTTTCCTTTACCGAATTGTTGTTTGGTTAGGGCCGCGAGGAAATCGGCGGAGGAGGACGTTGAAACAGCGAGGGGTCGAGAAGCGCGGTTGGAGCCGAAGCGTTGGCGGTCCCGACGACCTGGAGCGAGTCTGCAGCACGCGGCGAAACAAGTTGCCTGAATTCCGCGATCTCTTGCCGCGGAACATTCGGTTTACGGGCGGATGTGTGCGGCCAGACAACCGAATACGACGATTGAGATATGGCGACACTTGCGGCTGGGGTGCCAAAGCACCCGGCCATGCTCAGGAGCAGGGTTAACAGCCAAGCTGTGCGTCGCAGCTTCACTTAAGAGAAAGTATGACACGTGGATCGCGTAAAGTGGTCCGTGATGCTGCTTGCGGCGATTCTGTTTCTGGGCATCCTCACCTTGTGGGTTCCGGCTCGCTGGGCGCTGACCACATTTCAACTCGCGATTTTCGCCTCGGCGGCGGTGCATATTGTGAGGAGCAAGCGCATTGCCTTGCACCCGACTATGGTGCTGCTCGGCGCGGCGGTCGTGTGGGGGCTGATCCAGGCTTTCGCCGGATGGTCGGTGGATCGACTCAAAACCCTCAACGAAGTTCTCAACTGGACCACCTATCTGGCGGTCTTCTCGTTGGGGCTCGAATTGGCTCGCGCCCGGCAGCGCCGCGAGCGGTTTCTCAGTGCCTTGCTGTGGTTCGGTACGGCGCTCGCCGCAGTTTCGATGCTCACCGTGTTCTCGTCGCCGGAGGGAGTTGTCTTCTGGCTGTTCCATGCCGGGTCGGACCGGCGAACGCTGGGGCCTTTCGTCTACTACAACCAGTACGCCGCGTTTATCGAAGCGGTGCTTCCTCTCGCACTGGTCCGGGCGATCCTGGATCAGCGGCGGCGCATGCTCTATAGCGTCATCGGCGCGCTGTTGTTGGCTTCGGTCGTCGCGGGCGGCTCGCGGGCCGGGACCATTCTGTGCCTGGTCGAAGTTGTGGTGATTCCGATGATCGCTCTGGGGCAGGGCCTCATTTCCCGGAGAGCCGCGGGACGCGTGCTGCTCGCGAGCGTGAGCACTTTGGTGGTTCTGGGCGCGGTCGCCGGCTGGGATGTCATCTGGAAGCGGCTGCAGGAACCGAACGCGTATGCCCTTCGGAAGGATCTTCTGCTATCCAGCCTGGAGATGGTCCGCAATCGCCCGCTGACCGGATGGGGGCTGGGAACCTGGCCGGAGGTCTACCCTGGCTTCGCGCGGTTCGACGACGGCCTGTTCGCCAACCAGGCTCACAACGACTGGGCCCAATGGGCCGCCGAGGGTGGCATCCCGTTCCTCCTATTAATGATGGGAGCCGTTGCCGGCGCCGTCCGTCCGGCTTTTCGATCCCTGTGGGGGCTGGGATTGCTGGCCGTGTTCGTGCACTGCCTCGTCGACTACCCAATGCAGCAGAGGCCGGCTCTGGCGGCTTTCTTCTTTGCGTTGTTGGGGATCGTGACCGGTTCCGGAGCACCATCGCTAGATCGGGACCTTAGCAGGCCCTAGCACTGGTTGAGTCCTTCCACCTAGCCACACCTAATCCTCTCCGTACTTCCTACCGATTCAGAGTTATAAGGCCGGGAAACTCCGGCATAGGAAAGGGATCCTCATGTCTTCGTCTCGCCACACCTCGCTGTTGCTACTGATGGCGTTCACCACCTCGTTTTTGACGATCAGCAGCTTCGGTCAGGTCACCGACGGGAATCTGGTCGGAACAATCTACGACGTCAGCGGAAAAGTAGTTACCGACGCCAGTGTCAGTGCCAAGAACACGGCGACCGGAGTGGTTGCGGAGACCAAGTCGGATGAGAGCGGCGCGTACCGCTTCAACAACCTTCCGGTGGGAGCCTACAGCGTCACCGTCTCATCGGCCGGATTCAAGCGCGCTCAACTCAATGATCTCGGCGTTGAGTTGAACAAGACCGCCACGGCCAACGTCACGCTTTCGATCGGTACGGCTACGGAATCGATCGAGGTCGTGGACTCCGCGACGCTGATCGACGCCACCACCGCGCAGATCGCGAACATTTTCACCAGCCGGCTGTCATCGGACCTGGCTGTCGCGGCGGATCCTGCGGGCGGATATCTGAATCTTTCTTTGCTGGGAGCGGGCGTTGCGAGCTCGGGCGGAATCGGCGCGGGAACCGGTCCTTCGGTGGGCGGCCAGCGGCCGCGTAACAACAACTACATGGTCGACGGAACCGACAACAACCGTAAGGATACTACGGGTCCCGTGATCGCCCTGCCTAACGATTCGGTGGCCGAATTTAGCGTACTCCAGAATCAGTTCTCCGCCGAGTTCGGACACTCCTCGGGTGGCCAGTTCAGCGCGGTGATCCGGCGCGGCGGCAACGATCTCCACGCAACGCTTTACGAATATCTGCAGAACCGCAACCTGGACGCCATGGATCAGGCGTTCAGGAGGCAGGGAACCGTCACGCAGCCGCGTTACGACAACAACGTGCTGGGCGGCGCCGTCGGCGGTCCGATCAAGAAAGACAAGATCTTCTACTACGGCAACTTCGATTACAATCCAACTGGGTGGGGCAGCACCTCCGGTTCCACGGTTTACGCTCCCACCGCGGCCGGGTACGCGACCTTGGCGGGGATGACGAACGTCTCCCAAACCAATCTCAACGTGATGAAGCAGTATGTCGGCGCCGCGCCGCAGCAGACTAGCAACTTTGCCACCACCGTGAACGGCACCTCCATTCCTCTGGGTATCGTGCCGACTCTTGCACCCAGTTACCAGAACATTTATCGCGGTCTCGTTTCGGGCGACTATAACTTCTCGGAGAGCGACCAGTTGCGCGTGCGCTACATCGCGAACAACACTTCGAGGATCGATACAGCGGCCGCCCAGTCGGCGTTCTATCATCTGCGTCCCACTACGGCCAAGCTGTTTTCCCTGTCCGAGTTCCACGCGTTCCGCGCCGATCTGGCCAATGAGGTGCGCCTGGCGTACAACCGCCTGAACGACAACAACTCGGTTCCCTCCACGCAGTTTCCCGGTCTGGATTCGTTCCCGAACCTGGTGGTGGGCACGGGGAGCAATTTGGGAGCTCAGATCGGCCCGGATCCAAATGCTCCGCAGCAGGTGGCTCAGAACACGTATCAGTTTGTCGACAACGTGACCTGGATCAAGGGCCGTCACAGCATGAAGTTTGGCTTTGACGGGCGGGACAATACTTCCCTTATCAACTTCATTTCCAATGTCCGCGGCAACTATCAATACAGCAATCTGCAGCAGTACCTCCTGGATCTGACTCCCGATAGTCTGGCGACGCGCGCCGTCGGCGGCAGCAGTCCGTATTCCGGAAACAACTACGCGCTCTACGCGTTCGCCAATGACGATTGGAAAGTCACGCGAAACTTCTCCCTGAGTCTGGGCCTGCGTTACGAATTCACGGCGGTGCCGAGATCGATGCAGGAGTACACGCTGAACAGCCAGGCGGATGTGCCGGGCGTTCTGACCTTTTTTGCGCCCCAGCCGCAGACCAAGAATTTCGCGCCGCGCATCGGATTTGCCTACTCACCCGGCAAGTCCGCGACGACGTCGATCCGCGGCGGGTTCGGAATCGCTTACGACCAGATCTTCGACAACATCGGCCTGAATGTTCGCCCGCCAGAGGTCAACTCCGTGGTCACGGTTACAGGAGCCAATGCGCCGGGATTTCTGGCGAACGGCGGGATCCTGGCGAGTGCGACTCCTGCCACCCTGAGCCCTGCACAGGCTCGTGCAGCCACAACGGGCTGGCTCGATAACCAGAAACTGGGCTACGCGATTAACTGGAATTTCGGCGTACAGCACACCTTTGCAAAAGACTGGCTGTTGGACGTTCGCTACTTGGGCACCAAGGGTGTCCACCTGCTGATGCAGACCCAGCTGGGCCGCACCGCAGTGGTGACCGATACGAACTATCTTCCGACCTATCTGCAGGCTCCTACTGCGGACCAGTTGAACAGCCTGCCGCTCACGCTCACGCAGCTTACGGCTCAGAGAAACGCCCAGGCCAATTCGCTGGCGCCTTATGGTTTCACCAATTCTTCGGGGATCACCTCGTACGTTCCGCGGGGGAATTCGGAGTACAACGGCCTGGCGATCGATGTGACCAAGCGGCTTTCGGGTCACCTGACGTTTAAAGGCGGGTACACCTGGAGCCATTTGTTAGACGACAGTACGATGGAGTTGAATTTCACATCTTTGACACCGCGCCGTCCTCAAGACTTCCAGCATCTGGCGCCGGAGTGGGCCTCTTCCGCGCTCGATCATCGTCATCGGCTGACGCTGACTACGTTGTATCAGACGCCCTGGTTCGAGAAAGACGGCAACTGGTTCCTGCGCAACGTTCTGGGCAACTACCAGCTGTCCGGCGTGTACATCGTGGAATCGCCTGAGTGGGTGACTCCGCAAAGCGCCGTCGATTCGAACTTGAATCTGGACAATGCCGGCGATCGCGTGATCGTCAATCCCAACGGTGTGCCGGGGACCGGTAGCGATGTCACGGCTTTAAAGAACAGCGCCGGGCAGACAGTTGCGTATCTGGCGGCGAATCCGAACGCCCAGTTCATCCGCGCGTCCTCGGGAGCGCTGGCTACCTCCGGGCGGAACATTCTGGCGACGAATCCCATCGACAATATCGATATGAGCGTCGCTAAGTCCTTCACGGCGGGCGAGCGTTACCACGTCCAGATTCGTGCGGACTTCTACAATGGCTTGAATCATCCGCAGTACACGCCTGGGCTGCTCGATAGCGTCCTCGCCGTCAGCCACGTGGGTCAAACCAGCTATCTCACTCCAGGAAATCCGCTGTTCGGGAAATGGGATCAGGTGTTCCCCAGCAACTCCCGAGTCATCCAGTTGGCCGCGAAATTTAGTTTCTAAGTTGAGCCGGCTTCCGTGAGGGGGACAGGCTACTCTGTCCCCTCGCGTTAAACTTGTGACTTCGAGCACGAACCTGGGAGTGGACAGAGCTGCCTGTCCCCTCGTAATCTCTAACGCCCGCTCCACCCCTTTTTTTGTAAGCTCAGGGTATGCGTACCTGCGTCGCGATCACGTTTCTTCTCCTTCTGGCCGGTTGCCGGCAAACAAATCCCAGCGCGGTCAAAGAAGAAGCCAAGGACGAGCCCGTAAAGCAATACGCGATGCACGGCGAGGTGCTTCGCCTGGATGCTGACGGCAAGATCGCTGCCATCAAGGCCGGGAAGATCGGCGACTGGATGGAAGCCATGACCATGGAGTATCCGGTCAAGGACAAGGCCGAGTTCGACAAGCTTCGCGCCGGAGAAAAGATCAGCGCGACGGTCTATGTGCAAGGCAATAGCTACTGGGTCGGCGGGATTCAGGAGGACACAGCGCCTGCGCAATCTCCAGCTCCGGCGTCAAAATAAACGACTGGCCGTGATACCCTTAAGTATTGCGCCCAGACTATGCCCGCGCAGGTCAGCGAGACGTTCGTCCTGCGCACTTACCCCTACCGGGAAGCGGATCTCATCGTGAGTTTTTTTACCCGCGATCAGGGCAAGCTGCGGGGTATCGCGCGGCGAGCCAAGCGTCCGAAAAGCGCCTTTGGATCGGGTCTGGAACGGCTTTCCCACGTCCGGATGGCCTACTTCCTGCGCGAAAATTCCGAGCTGGCGAACCTATCGGGCTGTGAGTTGATCGATTCGCAGTTCGCGTTGCAGTCGGATTACGGGTGTTCCTTGGCGCTGGACTATTTTACGGAGGTGACCGACCAACTGATGCCGCCGCACGAGCCCAACGAGAAGTTCTTCCGGCTGCTCAACAGCACGCTGGAGGTTCTGCGGTCCGGCGGAAGCATGTGGCCGGCGGTGGATTACTTCACGCTGTGGGCAGTTCGCCTGACCGGCGTGTTGCCCGAGTTGCGCGTGAGCAAGGAGGAGACCGTCGAGATCGTCGAAGAAATGTTCGTCAAGAAGCTGGCCGATCTTACACCGCGGGATTGGACCAAATCCACGCTGCAGGGACTTCGCCGCACGCTGATTCGCTCCATGGAACAGCATGTCGAGCGCAAGTTTCTCACGGTCCCGCTGCTTGAAGCTCTATAAGTCATGGATACTTTTCAGGACACCGTTCTTAAACTGAAGCACTACTGGGCCGAGCGCGGCGCTATTCTTCAGGAGCCATACGACGTCGAGGTTGGCGCGGGCACCATGTGCCCCGAAACGTTCTTACGTGTGCTCGGGCCGAAGCCGTATCGGGTAGCATACGTGCAGCCCAGCCGCCGTCCCGCCGACGGGCGATATGGCGAGAATCCCAATCGGCTGTACAAGCACCAGCAGCTTCAGGTGATCCTGAAGCCGACGCCCGATGACGTGATCGATCAGTACCTGGGCAGCCTCAAAGCCATCGGAATCGATCTTTCCAAGCACGACATCAAGTTCGAGGAAGACAACTGGGAATCGCCGACGCTGGGGGCGTGGGGCATCGGCTGGCAGGTGATGCTCGACGGCCTGGAGATCACGCAGTTCACTTATTTCCAGCAATGCGGCGGTATCGACCTGGATCTTGCGCCAGCGGAGCTGACCTATGGCCTGGAGCGCCTGTGTGCATTCCTGCAGAACGTCGAGAGCGTCTTTGACATCGAATGGGCGCCCGGGGTCAAGTATTCGGAAGTTCGCATGGCGGACGAGATCCAATTCTCGGTCTACAATTTCGAGACCGCCAACGTGGAGCGCCTCTGGCGCCTTCTTGCCGAACACGAGGCTGAATGCAAAGAACTCCTGGCGGGATACGAGAAATACCCCGAGAAGCATAGGTATCCGGTGCTCGCGGCCTACGACCAAGTGCTGAAATGCTCGCACCTGTTTAACTTGCTCGACGCGCGTGGGGCGATTTCAGTGACGGAGCGTGTCGGCGTGATCAAGCGCGTGCGTGATCTGGCGGTCGGGACGGCCAAGATCTGGGCCGCTCAACAGAGTGAGGGGGCCGCCGCGTGAGCCTCGATTTCCTTTTGGAGATTGGCACCGAAGAGATCCCGCATTGGATGATCCCTGGGGCTTCGGCGCAGTTAGCCAAGATGGATCTCTTGGGCGTGACGCCGAGTGTGGATGCGACGCCTCGCAGGCTGGTGGTGCGCGCGCAAGGGTTGCCGGATCGGACGCCGGATTCAGAGCAGGTGGTCAAAGGTCCGCCGATCACGGCTGGCGATAAAGCTGCCGAGGGTTTCGCGAAGAAGCAGGGCGCGGACGCGTCGGCGCTGCGCAAGGCAGGCAACTACTACGAACTGGTCAAGAAGGTCTCCGGCCGCGCCGCTATCGATATTCTTGCCGAATCGCTCCACGCAGCAATCCTGGGTATCCAATGGCCCAAGACGATGTATTGGACTGATCGCAGCGGACCGCGTTTCATCCGGCCGATCCGATGGCTGGTGGCGTTGCTGGGCGATCAAGTGATTCCGATCGAAATCGGCGGCGTGCGATCCGGCAATGTGACGCGCGGGCATCGGATCCTGGGTGCAAGCTCGATTCCGGTGACCATCGCCACATACGAAAGCGAGCTGCGGAAGAATTTCGTAATTCTGGCCGCGCACGAGCGGCGTCACAAGATCGAGAAAGAATGCGCGGACCTGGGCGCGAAACTCGACGGCGATCTGGTCGAGACGCTGACCTACATCACCGAATTCCCCACGGCGATCAGGGGCGATTTCGATCCGGCTTATCTGGCGCTTCCCGCCGAAGTGCTCACTACCGTGATGCGGCATCACCAGAAGTACTTCTCGGTCGAAAACCCGCCCGGCATGCTGGAGCCGAACTTTGTCGCGGTGATGAACACTGCGGGCGATCCCGAGGGTCTGGTCAAGCACGGCAACGAACGCGTCCTCAAGGCTCGCTTCAACGACGCGCGGTTTTTCTGGAACGTGGATCAAGCGAGGAAACTCGCGGATCGAGTGGACGATCTGGCGAAGGTCACCTTCCAGGCCAAGCTCGGATCGTATAAAGAGAAGACCGATCGCGTGGTCGCGCTGGTCAAGGAACTCGGCGGCGATGCAAATGCTCAGCGCGCGGCACTCCTCTGCAAATGCGACCTGACGACGGAGATGGTGAAGGAGTTCACCGATCTGCAAGGTGTCGTCGGCGGGCTGTACGCGACAGCGCAGGGCGAGCCGGAGGCGGTTTCTCGTGCGATCTACGAACATTACGAGCCGCTCAGCATGGACGATTCGATTCCTTCGACGCGTGAGGGGCAAATCCTTGCGCTGGCGGATAAGCTCGACACGCTGCGCGGCTGCTTCGCCGTCGGTCTGATTCCGAGCGGTTCCAAAGATCCTTTCGCACTGCGGCGTGCGGCACAAGGAGTCGTCAAGATCCTGGTGGAAGCAAAGCTCGATTACCAGCTCAGCCAGCTCGCTCAAGGCGAATTGGTTGAGTTCATGATGGATCGCGTGAAGTATTACTTCCGTGAGGTCCGCGGCTTCAAGTATGACGAGGTGAATGCCGTGTTAGCGGCTGGCTGCTGGACGCTCGCCGATGTCGAGGCGCGATTGACCGCGCTTGCTGAGGTTCGCCCGACCGAGAACTTCGAGCCCCTGGCCGCGAGCTTCAAGCGCATCCGCAACATCCTCAAACAGTCGGGATATACGGGCGGCGAACGCATCCTCGAAGAGGATTTCGAGCAGGACGCCGAGAAAGAACTCTACAGGGAGTTGGAGCGAGTGGTGAAGGTCGCAACGGACTCACGTGAGTACCGGACAACGCTGGCCGCTACCGCGAGCACCCGTCCAAGTGTGGACCGCTTCTTCGACAAGGTCATGGTGATGGACGAGTCACCCATTGTCCGGGCGCGCCGTTTGGAGCTTCTGTACCGAATTAATATGCACTTTTCCACGATCGCCGACTTCTCGGAGATCGTAACCTCAGGCGCGGCACAGGACGCGGGGGCATCCAAATGAGTATGAGCAATTGCTGCCCCCGCGTTCCGTTGTGCCGCGCAAATCTAGGAGACCAGAAATAATATGAAAACCTACGTTTATAGCTTTGGCGGCGGCACTGCCGATGGCGACGGGACGATGAAAGCCGTCCTCGGCGGAAAGGGCTCCGGGCTCGCCGAGATGAGCAAGGCCGGGGTCCCTGTGCCTCCCGGTTTCACGATCTCAACGGAAGTCTGCAACATCTTCTTCCAGAACGGCAACAAGGTGACTCCCGAGATCGACCAGCAGATGTTCGCCGCGCTGGCGAAACTCGAAGGGCAGATCGGCAAGAAGCTGGGCGATGCGGAGAATCCGCTGCTGGTCAGCGTTCGCAGCGGCGCGAAGTTCTCCATGCCCGGGATGATGAACACCATCCTCAACCTGGGCTTGAACGACAAGACCGTGGAAGGCCTGGCCAAGCGCAGCGGCAATCCGCGCTTCGCTTACGACAGCTACCGGCGCTTCATTCAGATGTTCGGCGAAGTCGCTCTGAATATCGACATGGAGAAGTTCGATCACATTTTCGACACGCGCAAGCACAAGGCGAAGACCAAGCTTGATACGGACCTGACCGCCGCGGACCTCAAGGCGATCATCGACGATTACAAGAAGCTCGTCCAGAAAGAGACCAAAAAGCCCTTTCCGCAGGATGCGCGCGAGCAGCTGACCATGTCGCGTGACGCGGTGTTTCGCTCGTGGTGGAACCCCAAGGCCGCGTACTACCGCAAGATGGAAAAGATTCCGGACGACATCGGCACGGCTGCCAGCGTCCAGGCGATGGTGTTCGGCAACACCGGCGATACTTCGGCAACCGGAGTCGGGTTCACGCGCGATCCCGCGACCGGCGAAAAACTGTTCTACGGTGAATTCCTGGTGAACGCTCAGGGCGAGGACGTGGTCGCCGGCATCCGCACGCCGCAAGCGATCTCCGAGCTTGAGAAGATCATGCCGGCAGCCTACGCTCAGCTTCGCGAAATCACCGCGAGCCTCGAAAAGCATTATCGCGACATGCAGGACTTCGAGTTCACCATCGAAGAAGGCAAGCTGTACATGCTCCAGACCCGCAACGGAAAACGCACGGGCCAAGCGGCAGTACGCGTCGCGGTGGAGATGAAAGAGGAAGGCCTCATCAGCAAGGAAGAGGCCGTGCTGCGCGTCGCGCCCCAGCAGCTGGATCAGCTTCTGCACCCGGTTTTCGACGAGCCATCGCTTAAGAAACTGGTGAACATCGCGACGGGAATCGATGCCAGCCCGGGCGCTGCCGTCGGGCGCGCCGCCTTCACGGCGGAAGACGCGGTGGAGATGAGCAGCAGCGGTCCGGTGATCCTGGTCCGCAAGGAAACAACGCCCGACGATATTCACGGTATGGACGTGGCCAAGGGCATCCTCACCGCGGTCGGCGGCAAGTCGAGCCACGCGGCAGTGGTCGCGCGCGGCATGGGCCGGCCTTGCATCGTCGGCGCAGGCGCCATCGCGATCGACGAACGCGGCAAGAAGTTCACCGTTACCGTCAATAAGAAAACGGTGGTCGTCAAGGAAGGCGACTGGATTTCGATGGACGGCACCACGGCGAAGGTCTACCTGGGCAAGGCTGTCACCAGGGACCCCGATCCAACGTCCTCCTACTTCGGCAAGCTGATGACGTGGTCGGATGAATTCCGAGGCAGCTTCGGCGTGCGCGCCAACGCGGACATTCCGCGTGACGCTAAAGTGGCCAGGCTCTTTGGCGCTGAGGGCATCGGCCTGTGCCGCACCGAGCACATGTTCTTTGCCGAGGATCGTATCCCGTTCATGCAGGCCATGATCCTGGCGCGCGACGTCAAATCGCGCACCAAGGCGCTGCAGAAGCTGCTTCCCATGCAGCGCAAGGATTTCATCGGTCTTTTCCAGGCGATGGACGGATTGCCCGTGGTGATCCGGACACTCGATCCTCCACTGCATGAGTTCCTGCCCAAGCGCGAGGACCTGATGGTGGATCTCGCCCGGCTGCCGCACGCGGGCAAGCCGATGAAGAAAGAGATGTCGGAGAAGTACCGCATCAAGCCTGGCGACTTGAAGAAGCAGTTGCCCGAATTGCTCAAGCGCGTCGAGGAGCTGCACGAGTTCAATCCGATGCTGGGGCATCGCGGATGCCGCCTTGGGATCACCTATCCCGAGATAACCGAAATGCAGGCGCGTGCGATCTTCGAAGCGGCCGCACACGTCGCTAAGAAAGGCATCAAGGTGATTCCGGAAGTCATGATTCCGCTGGCCGGCAGCGTGCGCGAAGTGGAGCACCAGAAGGAAATCATCGTCCGCGTGGCGAAGGAAGTTCTGGCAAAGGCCGGTCAGGAGAAGCTTCACTACCTGGTCGGAACTATGATCGAGATTCCGCGCGCGGTTCTGGTGGCCGATGAAATCGCGAAAGAGGCGGAATTCTTCAGCTTCGGTACCAATGATCTAACGCAGACCACCATGGGTCTTTCGCGCGACGACTATACGAAGTTCTCCGGCGAGTATGAAACCGTGAAGGTCTTCAAGGCTGATCCGTTCGCTTCTATCGACCAGGAAGGCGTCGGGAAGATGATCAAGATGGGTATCGAACTCGGCCGCAAAACGCGTCCGGATCTCGAAATCGGCATCTGCGGCGAGCACGGCGGCGATCCTGCCTCGGTCGAATTCTGTTATCGCGTGGGCATGAACTACGTGTCTTGCTCGCCGTACCGAATTCCGATTGCCCGCCTGGCGGCGGCGCAGGCCGCGATCTCAGGCGATAAGACCGAGTCGATGCGGACCGCTTAGGAGTTTCTAACGGATGCCCTGGAGGACGCGGATGCGAGTCGCTCGTATTTCGAGGTCCTCCGCGCCGGGCGTAATCTTCCTGCGCGCGGAGTACGGGTGCGAGCTTCTCCATCCATTGGGGAAGCCGCACGTCGTTCGGACTCCAGGCGGACGTAACCGCGGCTAGCCCGCGCCGGTACGTATCGCGAGCCAGATCCATCTTCTTCTGCAACCGATACGCTTCCGCCAGATTCAGCAGCACTTGCCCGATTCCGCATGTTGCGGCGATTGCGACCCTTCCAAAATTGCCGCTGATCGGACTAGTAGTTCCTCGGCTTCCCGGTAGTTCTTCCGAGCGGTCGCGAGAACTCCGGCTGCGTTCAGGTCCATGGCGATACGGGGATGATTCGCGGGAAGCGCTTTCTCGTCGATCCTTCGGGCGCTGGCGATAACAGGAGTCGCTTCGTCATACTGCTTGCTTCTAATAGAACACCCAGATTCAGGAGTCCCGCTGCCACGCTAGGGTCGTCGGGCCCTGCGAGGCGCTCCCAGATCGAAATCGCCTCCCGGATCCGCTCCTCCGCTTCTTTCCAGCGGCCCTGGGCGGACATGACGCTGCCCAAATTGTTCAGCGCCGCTGCCTGCCAATTCCGTGGTGGCTCCTGTGAGCGACGAAGGGCCACCGATCGGGGATCTGCCCGACAAGCCCGACGGCGGAGAGGATAAGGATCGAGACGCGTGACGCTATTTTATTCAGATTGTAGTAAGGAAAGGTTACGCGCCAAAGCCTACGGGTGCAGCCGGCGGGCTGCTTCGGCGTAGCGGCGTGCGGGTGCGTACTGCTCGTTCCACTTGGGCGGAGCTTCATCGGAAGCGAGCCGCAGCATCCCCAACGCAACCGCGCGATCGACCGCCGCCATGTTGTCGTAGTCGATCTTGTCCCAGGTATCGCTGACCTTGTGATAGTCGGGGAAGTCGTAGGCGACGCACAGCGTGTGTGCTGGAATACCGAGATCCGCCAGCGACTGGTTGTCGCTGCGGCCGAAATACGCGTCGCTGTTCTGAGGATTCTTATAGACCATGACGCCGGCGGCTTGCGCGGCATCGGCAAGAATGCCGGGCACATCCGAGAAATCGTAACCGGTGATCGACGCAGTCCTGATTTGCGGACCGTCGGAAGCGTCGGTGCGGCCCACCTGTTCCAGGTTCAATTGGGCGATGGTCTGCGCGGGCGGCACCAGAGGATGAGCGGCGTAAAAGTGCGAGCCCCATAAACCGCGCTCTTCGCCGAAGAACAGGATGAACAGGACACTCCGCTTGGGATGCACCGGAAGCGCCGCGAGGGCGCCGGCCACTTCCATCACGCTGGAGCTGCCGCTGCCGTCGTCATTGGCGCCGTTGTAGATGCGGTCATCGCCCGTCGTGTTTCCAGGGGCCGCCATGCCGAGATGATCGTAATGCGAGCTGAGGATCACGTAGGTGTCGCGCAACTGGGGATCGGATCCACGCAGGATGGCCGCGACATTGCGGACTTTCGCAGGCTTCTCGGATGCCGCGTTGGCTCGTATAGTGATTCGCGCATCCGCCGCGCCACGCACAAAGTCGGCCAGCGCCGGCTTGGCGATCGCGCCTGTTGTGATGGCTTGGGGCTGTGCATCCGGATTCGTCACTTGCGGTCCGGCGGGAAGGGCAGTAGTCACCGTAAGCACTAGAGCAGGCCGCGCGCCTTGCGGAAATCGCACGCGCTGGCCGCCTTGTCCAGCGATTACCAGCACAGGTTTTCCATTCACGGCCTCGGCAGTCAAGGGCTGCGATCCGTCGGCGATTACGAGTCCGGCGTCGTCCAACCGCAAAGGCGAGCTGGGAAGGATGTAGGTTTCGTCCGCGGCGATGGTCATCGCGCGGCCGCCGGCCATAACACTCATCGCGAAACCGTCGCGATTCGGTTCACGCACGATTACCGTCGCGGTTTGAAAGTATCCGTCGTTGCCCGATGTTTCAGAGCCCGCAGGTTCGAGTCCTGCGCGTCGAAACTGAGCCGCTACGTACTCAGCGGCCAGATCCAAGCCGCGCGAAGGAGTCGCACGTCCTTCGAGCAGATCCGACGCCAGGAAGGAAAGATTCCCGCGCAGGGAATCCGCCGAGATGTGGTTGATTACCGTTCGCTGCTCGGGCGCGAGAGGCTGATCCGCACCCGTAGCCAGCAGCGCGAGCAGTAGGGCTGCCGCGAGAGCCGCTATTGATTGTCTTGGTATTCTTCGAGCCATGCCATCTGGATCCGTTCGAGCTTGGCCTCGTTCGATTTTAGCGGATCGTCGTCGAAGTCCTCGAGCTCGGTGATCCACTTGTGCAGGTCGGTGTAGCGAATATTCGTGGGGTCGGTATCGGGAAACTTTTCGTACAGTGACAGCGCGATGTCATCCAGGTTCTGCCAGGTCAGCTTAGGCATTAATGTTCGTTCCCTTGAGCGCCTTGCCTACCGCCTCGTTCATGATGGCTTCCGCCAATGCCATGGTAGCCTGATTCAACTTCTCGATCTGATCGCGGATCAGCAGGTGATCGTCGCTATGATACGCGAGCTTCAGCTCGTTGATGGATCGTTCGATGGCCGTTCGTTCGTCTTCCGCTAATGCCTGATACGCCGCGTCTTCTTTCGCCTTATCGACAGCGCCCAGAATCGCGTCGGCTTCCACGCGAGCTTCGCGCACCTGGCGTTCCTTGAAGTCCTCTTCAGCCTTGTCGTAGGACTCGAGGATCATCGCCTCGACCTGGTCGTCCGTGAGGCCGTAGGACGGCTTCACATCCATGCTCTGTTCCTTGCCGGTCCGCAGATCTTTCGCCGTGACGTTAAGAATCCCGTTGGCGTCGATGAGGAACCGCACCTGGATGCGCGCCATGCCCGCGATCATCGGATCTATGTCCTTCAGATCGAAGCGGGCGAGGCTCCGGCAATCTTTCACCAGTTCGCGTTCGCCTTGCAGGACGTGAATCAGTACGTTGGTCTGCCCGTCGACCGCGGTGGTGAACAGTTCGGTCTCCGAAGCCGGGATGGTCGAGTTGCGATGGATCAGCTTTGACATCAGGCCGCCCATGGTCTCGATGCCCAGCGACAGCGGCGTGACATCGAGTAGAAGCTTGTCTTCCACCTCGCCACCCAGAATGCCCGCTTGTACGGCCGCTCCCAGCGCGACGACCTCGTCGGGATTGAGCTCCGTGTGCGGCCGTTTGCGGAACAGGCGTTCCACGGCAGAACGAACCAGGGGTATCCGCGTGGACCCGCCGACCATCACCGTTTCGTTGATCTGCTCGACCGTAATCCCGGCGTCCTTGATGCAGTTCCTGCAGGGACCGAGCGTGCGCTCCACAATCGGCTCGATCAGTCGATTGAACAGCTGGACATCGATCTCCCGTTGGTACTTTCGTGGGCCGTACTCGAGATCGATGGTCGCCGACGGCGCGAAGGAGAGTGCTTCCTTGGCTTGGATCACGGCCCGGCGCAGAAGCTGGACTAATGCCGCGTTTCCGGACAAATCCTCGCCCCACTCGCTCTGAAGATCCTCAAGCGCGATGTTCAGCAGCAGGTTATCGATATCGTCGCCGCCCAAGTGTGTGTCGCCGTTGGTCGCGAGCACCTCGAAGATGCCGTCATGCAATCTGAGAATCGATATATCGAACGTTCCGCCGCCGAAATCGTAGACTGCGACCAGGCCTTCCTTGCGCTTGTCGAGCCCGTAGGCCAGCGCCGCCGCGGTCGGCTCGTTAACGAGTCTCAGAACTTCGAGGCCCGCAATCCGGCCGGCATCCTTGGTAGCTTGCCTCTGCGCGTCGTTGAAGTACGCCGGAACCGTGATCACCGCCTGCGTGACATCCGCACCCAGAACGTCTTCAGCGTCCTCTTTCAGCTTGCGGAGGATGTGCGCCGATACTTCGGGCGGGGTCATCACCTTATCGCCCAACCTGAGCTTAAGCACCGATTCGCTTCCCGCCACAATGGGGAAGGGAAACAGCTTTAACTCATCCTGCACATCGCTTACGCCGCGACCCATCAGCCGCTTGACGGAATACACAGTGCGCTCGGGATGCGTGATCAACATCTCCCGAGCTTCCGCACCTGCGATCACTTCTCCCGATTCGGTGACCGACACCACGCTGGGCACGATCCCGGAAAGGATGCGCGGACCCGTCAGATCCATCACCGCCACCAGGCTGTTGGTGGTCCCTAGATCGATGCCGACAATGCGCGGCTTGGCGTGGCCGAAATCAATTTGCAGAGTGGACATTCAGTTCCTTTTCGACGTCGCGCAGCAGGTTCGACACGTACTTGCGGCGATTCAGCACCGCGCGAACCTGATCCAGCACGGCCGTGTCGAAGGTCTCGTCATAGCGCCCGAACAAGTCCGCCAGGTTGGTATCCGCTTCGCCCAACATGTTCGTGAACCGCTCCTGCGCCGATACCAGCTGCTCGCGCGCCGACTCATCACCGCCGCGCAGCTCTTCCAGCGCCATATTCAGTTCGAAAATCTCCTCCAGCAACTCCGGCGGAGCGTCCTTCGGCAGTTCCAGGCCGCTTTGGCTCAAGAAGTATTCCGCCCTGGATACCGGATCCCGTAGGGTTCGAAAGGCGTCGTTGAGCGTTGAGGTCATTTCCTCGGACCGCTGTTTTTCTTCGGAAGTGCCCCGGCTGAAACGGTCGGGATGCCATTGGCGGCTACGATCGTAGAAGCGCTTCTTGAGATCTTCGGAATCGAGCGCCAGCTTCGGCTCCAGGCCGAGAGCCTCATAGAACTTCATCAGGCCGTAAAGGAGGTCCCGCAGCCACAGCTCTTCTTGGCATGTGGATTCTCGAACACGAAGCCCGATTGCATCAGCGAATCCTGCCAGTCGAGCGTCATCCCGTCCAGGAACACCATGCTCTTGGGATCGATGTAGACGCTGACGTCGTCGAACTGGAGCACGCTGTCCGTCGGGCGTGGCTTCGGATCGAACTTAAACAGATAGCTCAGACCCGAGCAGCCGCCGCCGCGCACGCCCAGGCGCAACCCGCCTGAAACATTTTCGCGCTTGAACGCCTCGCGAATCTTATCTACCGCTTTGGGAGTAACCGTGACCATACGACCGGCTCCAGCCTAGGCGTGCGCCTTGGTCTGAGATTCCACGTTCTCCGATTTCTTCTTGTAATCGTCGATGGCCGCCTTGATCGCGTCCTCGGCCAGCACCGAGCAGTGAATCTTCACCGGCGGCAGGCTCAGCTCATTGACGATGTCGGTGTTCTTGATCGCCAAGGCTTCGTCCACGGTCTTCCCGCGCAGCCACTCTGTCGCGAGCGACGAGCTGGCAATCGCGCTGCCGCAGCCGAACGTCTTGAACTTCGCGTCTTCGATAATGCCCGTGGCCGGGTTCACCTTCACCTGCAGCTTCATCACGTCGCCGCATTCCGGCGCGCCCACCATGCCCGTGCCAACGTTGGGATCCTTCTTATCGAAAGAGCCAACGTTGCGTGGGTTGTTGTAGTGATCGAGTACTTTGTCTGAATACGCCATAGTTGTTTCCCCTTCTTACCGAAGCGCACAGGACGCGGCGTCTTCGACGCGTTCCGTTGTGCGCGATCAAAATTAGTGAGCAGTCCACTGAACTTTTGTAAGATCGATGCCTTCTTTGTGCATCTCATACAACGGTGAAAGCTCGCGCAGCTTCTGGACCACATCGATTACCTTCGCCGCCACGTAATCCACTTCTTCTTCCGTGTTGAACCGGCCCAGGCCGAAGCGGATGGAAGAATGCGCCAGGTCATCCCCGGCGCCCAATGCCTTCAGTACATAACTGGGCTCGAGCGTCGCCGACGTACACGCCGATCCGCTCGATACCGCGATCTCGTTAATCCCCATCAGGAGCGATTCGCCCTCGACGTAGGCAAAGCTGATGTTCAGGTTGTTCGGCAGGCGATGTTCCATGGTGCCGTTGATGTACGTCTCGTCGAGCGATGCCAGCAGCCGGTCCTTCAGCTTGTCGCGAAGGTACGCCATGCGTTTGATTTCCTCGGCCATCTCCGCCTTGGCGATCGCGCAAGCCTCGCCCAATCCTACGATCCCCGGGACGTTCAGCGTGCCGGATCGCATGCCGCGCTCATGCCCCCCGCCATCCATCTGGGCGGTCAGCTGAACACGAGGATTCCGCCGGCGAACGTACAGCGCACCCACGCCCTTGGGACCGTACATTTTGTGCGCGCTGATGGACGCCAGATCGATGCCGTCCTTGATCACATCCACGGGCACTTTGCCGACTGCCTGCGTGGCGTCGGTGTGGAACAGAGCTCCGCGCTCTTTCGCAATCTTGCTGATCTCGGCCACCGGCTGCAGCACGCCAATTTCGTTATTGGCGTACATGATGCTGACCAGGATGGTCTTGTCGGTCATCGCCGCGCGCAGCTTGTCCAGATCCACCAGGCCGTTGGTTTCCACCGGCAGATAGGTGACCTTGATGCCGCTCTTTTCCAGGCGCTTGCAGGTATCGAGGATGGCCTTGTGTTCGGTGGCCGCGGTGATGATGTGGTTGCCTTTTTCGGCGTACATCTCCGCGACGCCCTTCAGCGCCAGGTTGTTCGATTCGGTGGCGCCACTGGTGAAAACGATCTCCTTGCTGTTGGCGCCAATCAGGTCGGCCACCTGTTTGCGGCCTTTTTCGACCGCATCCTCCGCGACCCAGCCGAAGCTGTGGTTGCGGCTGGCGGCGTTCCCGAACGTATCGGTGAAGTACGGGGTCATCGCCTGGAACACGCGCGGATCTACCGGCGTGGTGGCGTGGTTATCCATGTAAATGGGTAGTTTCATCTTGATATTGGCCTTGTCAAAGGTTGGATGCTCGAAACCATGCTTGGGATTGCCGGGATGGACATGTCGTCCGACGCCAGATCCGCAATCGTGATCCCAGACAGCAACCGCAGAATCCCTTCGTGAACTTTTCGGAGCGGCTCGCGGACCGGGCACATCTCGCTTTGGTCGCACTCGGTCGGCTCGTCGTGCTCGGTGAAGCATTGTGTCAGGATGATCGGGCCGTCGATGCTCCGGATCACTTCCAGCGCGTTGATCTCGTGCGCATCGCGCGACAGCTTATAGCCGCCGGTCGCCCCCTGCTCGGACACCAGCAGGCCGGTGCGTACCAGGGTTTGCAGTACTTTCGACAGCAGAGGCAGCGGGATCCTGTACCGGTCGGCGATCTCCTTTGCCGACGCAGTCTTAGCCTGGCATGCCAAGTGACGCATGGCGATCAACCCGTAGTCGGCCTTCTTGGTTAGCTTCAGCATGTAAGACTGTTTCAGTCCAATATTAGAGTAACAGTCCGGTCAAGAGTCTGTCAAGGAAGCCTAAGTGACTGAGCTACTATAGATTAGAGTTGCCAGAAGAGAAGATCATAGATGAAGCAGGCCCCCAAGCCCGTCCGGATCCCGGACCTCCTCGAGATGAAGCGGCGCGGTGAGAAGATCACCGTTCTGACCGCCTACGATGCCACCATGGCGCGTCTCTTGGATTGCGCCGGAATCGACGCCATCCTGGTGGGCGATTCGCTGGGCATGGTGATCATGGGGCAGGAGACCACGCTCGAGGTGACGCTCGACATGATGGTCCACCACACGCGCGCTGTCCGCCGCGGAACGAAGCACGCGCTGGTGATCGCCGACATGCCATTCCTGACCTTTCAGACCGGGCTCGACGACGCCGTACGAAACGCGGGCCGTCTGATCCAGGAAGGCGGCGCTGCGGCCGTGAAGCTCGAAGGGGGACGCGCCTCCGCCGAGGTAATCGCGCGGCTGGTCGAGATCGGGATCCCGGTTATGGGGCACATCGGTCTCACGCCGCAATCGGTCCATCAGTTGGGAGGCTTCAAGAAGATCGCGGGCGCGGCGGCGGAGAAGCTGTTGGAGGAAGCCCGCACCGTCCAGCAGGCTGGGGCCTTCGGGATCGTCCTGGAATCGATTCCCTCTGAAGTCGCGGCGGAGATTACCCAGGTCCTGACGATTCCGACTATCGGCATCGGCGCGGGCCCGCATTGCGACGGGCAGGTTCTGGTGAGCTATGACGCGCTCGGACTATTCGACGAATTCACTCCTCCCTTTGTGAAACGCTACGCCGAGATGGGCAAGGAAGTGGTCCGCTCGGCCCGCGAATACATCGACGACGTGCGCTCCGGCCGCTTCCCCAAGTGATTCTTTTTCGCACCATCGCGGAAATGCGCGAGCACATCGCGTTGGCTCGTGGGCACCGGTTGACGATCGGCCTGGTCCCCACCATGGGTGCGCTCCACGAAGGGCACGGTGCGCTGATGCGCCGCGCACGCGAAGAGACCGGCTATGTGGTGGTGACCATCTTCGTCAATCCGACACAGTTTAATCGCCCCGACGATTTTGAAAAGTATCCGCGCGATCTGGCGACCGACCTCGCGTTTTGCGAACGCCTGGGCGTGGACGCGGTGTTCTCGCCAGACGCGAAAGAGATGTATCCGGCAGGTTTGCATCAAGAAACGCCGGTGGCGTCGGTCGAAGTCGCCGGCGTTTCGTCGCGCCTGGAAGGGGAATTCCGTCCGGGCCACTTCAGAGGCGTAGCGACCGTGGTCGCCAAGCTGTTCAACATAGTGCCGGCGGATCGCGCGTATTTTGGGGAAAAAGACGCGCAGCAATTGGCGGTGATCCAGAAGATGGTGACGGACCTGAATTTCCCGGTCACCATCGTGCCGGTCCCCACTGTACGCGAACCCGATGGCCTGGCCATGAGCTCGCGCAACCAGCGCCTGACACCCGACCAGCGCCGGATCGCGCCAGCACTCTACAAAGCCTTGTGCGAAGCTGCAAAATCGATTCGAGGCGGTGACGACACCGCATCCGCGACTCGCGCCGGGCTACGCGCGCTGGCTGCGATGCCCGAAATCCGTGTCGAGTATCTTGAAGTCGTCGATCCAGCCACGTTTCAGCCAATTGCGCAGGATGACCAGAATATCGGAGACGTTCGGATCGTAGCGGCGGTGTGGCTGGGCGACGTCCGCCTGATCGATAATCTGCCCGTGTCAATTCGCTAAGCTGAGGGAATGAAGTTCCTTATCGCAGCCTCGTTGCTGCTTTGTACGGGTTCTCTTTGGGCGGATCAGGTGACTCTGGCCAATGGGGATCGAATTACGGGATCCGTTCTTCGGAGTGACTCCAAGACGCTGGTTGTGAAGACCGACACCGCGGGCGACGTCACCTTGAAGTGGGACTCGGTCGCGGCCATCTCCGCACCGGGGCCGTTGTACATCGGTCTGGGTGACGGGCAGATGATCGCCGGCCCGGTCGAAACCGTGAATGGAAGATTCAGCGTCACGACGAAGAACGCGGGCGTGGTCGCCGTATCCAAGGAGTCCATTCAGTTCATCCGCAACGCCGACGAGCAAGCCAAGGCGCAAGCCGAGATCGATCACTTTCGCAATCCGCGTTTGGTGGACCTGTGGGTGGGCAATCTCGACTTGGGATTCGCCGCCAGCCAAGGTAACGCCAATACCCGGACCCTGACGCTCGCCACGAATGCCCAGCGCGCTACCTCTCGCGACAAGATCTCCGTCTATTACACCTCGATCTTTTCCTCCAGCGACTTTTCGGGCGGGACCAGCCAGACCACCGCAAATTCCAAGCGCGGCGGCGTCTCTTACAACCTAAACCTGAACAAGAAGGCGTTCGTCTTTGGGTCGGTGGATCTGGAATCCGACCAGTTCCAGGATCTGGATTTGCGCTTCGCTCCGGCCGGCGGCGGCGGCTATCACGCCATCGCGACCATGCCGACGCAACTCGATCTGCGAATGGGCGCTGCCGCCAATCGTGAGTTCTTCTCCACGGGGCTCAATCGTACCTCCGCCGAACTTCTGCTGGGCGACGACTTCTCCCACAAGTTCAGTGCTTCGACGCATGTCGAGCAGAAATTGGATTTTTTTACGAACCTCTCCGATACAGGCGCGTACCGGGTCAATCTCGACATTTCGGCCGTGACCGCGATACGCAAGTGGTTTTCCTGGCAGGTCACGATCAGCGATCGTTTCCTGAGTAATCCGGTTCCAGGCCGCAAGAAGAATGACGCCATATACAGCACCGGCGTGCGGGTGAGCTTCGGGAAGTGATCGTACGCATCGCGCTGCCGGCATTGTTGTTGCTGTGTGTCGCGCGCATGTGGGTAATGCCGCTTGGATCGAGCTTCTGGGTGGATGAAGCCGAGACTGCTTTTATCGTTCACCACGGAGTCAATCATCCTTCGCTGGCTGTCATCGCGCCGGCGATCCAGTCGGTCTACTACTGGCTTCCGCGAGCGTCGGAGGCTGTATTCGGTTTTTCTGAAGCAGCCGAGCGTCTTCCATCGCTCATCGCACTGGCGATCGCTCTGTTCTTCATTGGAAGGATCGCCAACAGGCTGATTCATCCCGAAGCCGGGTGGTTTGCCGTGTTCGCGTGCCTGACTCTTCGAGTCTTCAATTACGAAGCTGCCGACGCGCGCGCCTACGCTCTGGGAACCTGCGTTGCCGCGGCGAGTCTCTGGCTGCTTATCCGCTGGCTCGATTCCGGGAAATGGCTCGACGGCATATTGTTCCTCGCGGCGGGCGCCCTGCTGTGGCGTGTGCACCTGGTCTACTGGCCGTTCTACTTCGTGTACGCGATTTATTTCTTAGCGCGATCGGACCGGAAGGCGTCATGGATGCAAGCTATCGCGATCTCGGCGGGCTTGGTGTTGGCGTTACTCCCGGTTGCGTCATCCGCGTTGGCGATGAGCCGGGACGCCGCGCAGCACGTATTCGCGCCGCTGCCGTCCTGGTCCGAGTTCGGGGAAACGTTCAAGATCCGGTTAGTGGCTGGGTGCGGGCTCGCGGCATTCCTTTACGCGCGCTTGCGCCGCGCACCTCGCATCGATTCGGTGCCGGCGTTCTCCGCGATCGCCCTGATCGCCGGATGGTGGCTGGTCCAGCCGGTCGGCCTGTTCGCGTACTCGCACCTCAGCGGAGTTAGCGTATTCACGACCCGCTACGTGTCGATTGCACTGCCCGGCGCAGCGCTGTCGGCCACGGCCGCAGTGGCGTTTTTCGTTCCCAAGTCACTCTGGAAACCGGCGGCGATGGTCATGGGAATCGCAGCGCTTGTCTTCGGCGGGCAGTGGCGCGAACTCTGGCCGCCGCACCACAATTCGGACTGGCGCGGAGCTGCCCTAGCAGCGAACGCCCTGGCGCTCGTACCATCCACGCCGGTATTGGTCGTCAGCCCGTTCGTCGAAGCCAAACCGCCGGTCTGGAGTCCGGATTACCCGCTGCCCGGATACCTGTACAGCCAGCTCGACGTGTATCCAATCAACGCGAAGCCCTACCTGCTTCCCTATGGCGATTCGCCCGCGGGGAAGCTGTACGCTGAGACTCTCACGCAGGGCACGCTTCCCGCAGCCGGAAAATTCTTGATTCACGGTCCCGCCGCCGATGTCGCCCGGTGGCGCGAATGGTTTGCCGCACGGCCCGAATTCGCGGGCTGGCGCAGTCGTCAACTGGGTCCGTTCCTCGATGTCGATGTGGAATTATTTGAGGCGCCGTAGGTCCAAAGCCCGATAGTTCACGCCCTGGCGCTTGAGACGTGCGAGCTGCGGTGGAACGCGCTGTAGAAAGTCCTGATACCTTCTAGCTGCTTGCGGTGACCACACCACTTCGGCCAGCGCGAACAATCTCGGGAAGAGCATGTACTCCACTTTGTGCGTGTCCGCAAGGTACTCGGTCCACATATTGGCCTGCGCACCCAGGATGTGCTTCTTCTCTTCCGTATTCAGGGCCGCAGGCTCGGGATTGTAGCTATACACTTTTTCGAGCGGCAACATTCCGCCGATGGCCAGAGGCTCCCTGTTGCGATCGGCCTGGTAGTGGTCGAAGTAGAGATACGTGCCCGGCGTCATGATGACGTCGTGACCCTGGCGGGCCGCCGCGATGCCGCCATCCTCGCCGCGCCAGCTCATCACGGTGGCGTCGGGCGCCAGTCCGCCTTCCAGGATTTCGTCCCAACCGATGATCCGCCTGCCTTTGGAGTTGATAAACCGTTCCACACGGCGAATGAAGTAGCTTTGCAGCTCGCTTTCGTCCTCCAAGCCTTCGTGACGGATGACGACCTGCGCATCCGGGCTTTCCTTCCAGCGATCCTTCTCCACTTCGTCGCCGCCGATGTGGATGTAGCGCGATGGGAACAGCTCCATCACCTCGGTCAGAACGTTCTCGAGGAACTGAAAGGTCGTCTCCTTGGGACAGTAGATCTCTTTGAACACGCCCCATGTAGTCGCGGTCTCGAACGGACCCGCGGTGCATGCGAGCTCCGGATACGCGGCCAGCGCGGCCAGCGAGTGTCCCGGCATCTCGATCTCCGGAATCACCGTGATGAACCGTTCACGAGCGTAGGCGACCACCTCGCGGATCTGTTCCTGCGTGTAGAATCCGCCATACGGCTTGCCGTCGTACTGGGCCGATTGCGGCGCATGCCCGACCAGCGTCTCTTTCCGCCGCGACGCGATCTCCTCCAGCCGCGGGTATTTCTTGATCTCGATGCGCCAGCCTTGGTCGTCCGTGAGATGCCAGTGAAATGTGTTCAGCTTGTAGCGCGCCATCCAATCCAGATAGCGCTTTAGAAACTCCACCGGGAACATGTGGCGCACTGTGTCCAGGTGCAGTCCGCGATACGGGAAGCGAGGCTGATCCTGGATTTCGAGCGCAGGCAGAACGAAGACGGACTTGCTGCGCGCCGCAGCCAGCTGCAGCACCGATTGCGCCCCATAGAACAACCCAGCGGGTCGTCCCGAGATGGTGACTTCGCGCGGCTCGATCCGCAGCCGGTAGCCTTCCTCCGGCAGGCTTTCATCGAGAACCAACCGGAATGCACGACCCCTTGGCATCCCTCGCGCGACGGTGGCGGTAATTCCGAATTCGGAATAGAGCTGATCCGCGAACCATTGAGCAACGGGCTGTGCGCCGCCATCGGCATAGACCACGGCCGTCGGACCCAGCAGAAAAGTTCCGTTCAGCTGCCGTACCAGGGCGGGGCGGGGAATGATCGGTAAAGGCTGGATTGCGGCTGCCAGCGCGGTTGTGCGTACAGAAATCAGGCAGAGAGCGAACAGGGCCCCGCGCGGCATTCCCCACAGTTTAACAGGGCCCCTCGATCTATCCGCGTGCTGCTATAGCTGCTAGAAGCTGAGTGCGCAGTAGCCGCCGCTCGCGTTCACCCAGTTTCGCTGGATCAAGTACTGGCGGGCGCCCAGAATCATGTTGTAAAACGAGCCATTCGAGGCGCTGGAGACGGTCCCGAACGTCCACGCACACTTGTCGGCGTTCTCGGCGCCCCGGTTGTCGTACCAGGCGTTTAAATTCGGATCGGTGACGGCCTCTTCTAATTCGTGCGCGATCACGCTGGCCATCGCATCAGCGCCGGCGTTTCCATTCGGACTGGTCGTCTGAGCTTCACAGGCGGACGGGCAGCGGTCGGCATTCCCGACGAACGCGTACTTGATGTTCGTTCCCGTGATCGTTCCGTAGCTGTGCCAGGCGCAGTACTTCGTACAGAAACCGCTGTTCTCCGCGACGTCCTTAGATGTCAGCACGAAGTAAACCCCATTTGGGTTTCCCGGCAGCTTGCCACTGGTAATCGCGGACGTAACGATACTCTGGACATCCGCATCGCTGAGCGCAGTCCCGTGTGAGTAATTGTCGGTGGTAAATCCGCCATACGATACGGAGTTGCTCACGTGCGTGTTCGACCCGTTGTAATAGGTCGTGTTGATATTGAAGTACGGCGATCCACCGATATTGCTGGCGAAGTCCGTCAGAATAGTTGTGGCCGAATTTCCGCTCCAGTCGCCGTACCAGATGTAGTACACACTCACGGTACCCAGCATTACGGGGCCGTTGTGGTAGCTGATTCCATTGGTGCCGCCTCCGGTTTTAGAGGTCCTGGCATCCCGTCCGGCGTTATCGCCCTTGCCCGGGTTAAACAGCGACCCTTTTCCATCTGGCTTGGTGTCCCTGTTCTCGTGTTCATTGTCCGCTGGCGCAAGCATGGGCAGCGTCAATAAACAAAACGCGCTCGCAGACACGACAGCCGATAATCTCCATCCTGACTTCATTTGCAGCTCCCTCCGACCCAACGATTCGGTGACAAAACTTCCAGTATCCTAACACAGCTTTCGCGTCCTCCAGCCTGTTTTCCTTCCTAGGCGGAGTTCGAGTGAACTAGCCGGCGAAAGTCAGTGGGAACTTCGCTGGAACCCAGGTGTTTACCCGAGGGTATTCGGGTCGGAGCGCTGTTAGTCTGGATGCCGGAGGGGTGTATGGCGATAGAGATGTCATCACGTAAGGCCCACTTCGGTCGGACGGACCGCCGAAGCGAAGGCCGCATCGCTTGCGAAGGCGATACGGTCCTCGACGTTCTGAGTCCACAACCCAAAAGCTCCATACAGGCCCGCATTCTTGACGTGGGCGAAGCCAGCCTAAAACTCAGCGTTCTGTTCCATGTGTCTCCCGGCGCGCTGATCCGCATCCACATGACCGAATCCATAGCCTATGGCGAAGTCAGGTATTGCACCTGCGAAGGCGCCGAATACTACATCGGCGTCAGGATTGACGAGGTTGCTCCGAAGAGCAACTAAGTTCTCTCCGTACTGTATCCAGGCCCGGAAACGCGCTACGCGCGTAGGTAGTAGACGTACCAGGACCACCAGCCTTCACAGCCCACCATCCTCTTGTTCCGATTAAAAGAGCCTGCCATACTCGCTGAGCCGAGGTGGGTGGCAGATGGCGGGCCAGCGATTCTGGCAGTCCCTTCCGGTCGTGTTATCGCCGGAAGAGTCGCCTTCCTCAGAATCGGGTATGGTGATAAGTCAGAAGACCAGGCAGGGCTCGTTCCGTCACGTTCCGTTAGCGATAGTCGCCATTTCTCTGGCCGCTTTGGGCTCGGTATCAGCCCAGAATCAGACTGTTCAGTCCTATCCTCTGAGCGGCCAGGTCCGCTACCTGGACGGCCAGTGGGAGGGGATCAAATACGCCTCGGACGGCAATGTCTACTTCGGCAGCTCGTCGCAATCCGCCCATCACGGGGCGTCCTTCTTTAAGTACAGCCCGGCGACCCAACAGGTCACGATGCTCGCCGAGGATATCACCACTATTTGCGGCGAGGATCCCCAGACGAATCCCCAAGGCAAAATCCACTCCGATATTCAGGAGATGCATGGCTGGCTCTTTTTCACCACGCACTTCGCCGCGGATGACCGGCCGGGCGGCATTGCCGGTTGGACTGGTGCGCACTTAATCGGATATCGCCTGACCGACAACGGGTCCAACAACTACTTCGGAACGCCCGTCGGCGGCTTCCACGATTACGGAGTGATGTATCCGGGCTACGACGCCTATTCCGGAATCGCGGTCGATCCGGCCCAGAACTACATCTATGCGTTCGCGACCGGTATTCTGGGCGGACAGGTCAGCTACGTTTTCCGCTATAACGCCGCGACGGACACCCAGGCGACCAGAGTGAATCTCGGCCAGGTTTACGGCACGTTCGGAGCGTCTCTCTACTGGTTCGTCGACGCCACCGGCGACGTATGGTTCACTCTGTATAACGACAACGGCGCGCTGCACCGCATTCATCACGATACCCAGGTCATCGATCGCTACGATAACGCGCTGCCGGCGTTCATACGCCAGGATTCGAACACTCCCGATGTTGCGCAAGACCGAGCCGTCCAATGGATGGCTCCGATTAGCGCCACCAAGGCTGTCTTCACCTACAACCAGGGCGGCATGCTGTATCAGTTCGACTCGAGCCAAGCCACGGCGAACTCCGTTCCCGCGAGCGCGTTCACCAGCCTGAAGTGGATCGGTCCCAGTTACATCGGTGCGGCCTTGGGGAATAACCGCGTCTTCTGGTATCAGCGCGCAGGAGGAGCGATCGGGCACCAAGGCTGCGATGCGGCCGATACCACCCTGCCTCCCACTTGCCAGGATTATCACCTGATGAGCGTGTCGCTCGATTCTTCCACCGGATATGCGATCACCGATCACGGTCTGATCGTCGATCAGCTCGGCCGCACGGTGTGGCGCACGCCCAGCATGGCCACCGATGGCACCAACGAGAACGTGTTCCTGGTCGGCGACTGGTGGACTTACGATACCAGCGGGTATCCGATCCCCGGCGACCACGGCGTGAACAACACGCTGCGCTATCACTACTCGGGTGGCGTGGAATCGTATCTGGATGAGCCTCGCGGCGAGTTCTTTGCCGTGGCGCATACTTCGGAGACGCCCGGATCGGTTTCCGTCGCTCCTCCCATGGTTACGCTCGGGCAGAGCCAGACCCAGCAGTTTACGGCTACGATCCACAATCAGGCCGATCAGACAGTGAATTGGTCGCTGAGCCCGGTGGTCGGAACGGTTTCAAGCGGCGGACTGTATCAGGCGCCGGCTGTCATCAGCAGCGGCCAGACCCTCCTGGTCAAGGCGACGAATGCTTCCGATGCAAGTTTATTCGCGTCGGCATCGGTAACTCTGCAGCCACCGTCAGGCGGCGCCGCTGTCGCCCAATTCGTCAGGGCGGACACGACCACGCAGGGGAATTGGAAATCGGCCTACGGCAACGACGGGTTCAACGTCCTGGGAGACGTCGCGACCTACTCTGTTTACACCAGCGTCACCCCATCGGGAAATTCGTTTTACGTGTGGAACCCGTCCACCACTGACCCGCGAGCGTTGCAGAAGAGTGTCGCGACGGATCGCGTGGCCGCCACCTGGTATTCGCCTGGCACTCTAACGCTGGACTTGAATCTGACCAGTGGCCTGCCGCGTCAGGTTGCGATTTACGCGGTTGATTGGGATTCTGCGGGGCGTACGGAGTCGGTTACCGTTCGCGACGCCGTGAGCGGAGTCATGCTGGACGGCCGGACGTTGTCGGGATTTACCAACGGGACATATCTGGTCTGGGCCATCACGGGTCACGTGACGATTACCATCAGTTGCACGGCCGGGAGCAACGCCGTCATCAGCGGGATCTTCTTCGGTACGGCCTTCGGTCCGGGCAGCGTAGGACCCACGCCTCCGGTGATTACGCAGTCCCCGCAGAGTACGACGGTCACTGCCGGGCAGACAGCGAACTTCAGCGTCACTGCGGTCGGAACGGGTCCGATGAGCTATCAATGGCAGTCGCAACCGGCGGGCGGATCGACTTTCTCAAATATTTCGGCGGCAACCCAAAGCACGTATACGATCGCTGCGACGCAGGTGGCCGATAGCGGCACGGAGTTCCGAGTGGTCGTCACCAACATCGGGGGCTCGGTTACCACTAGCGCGGCCACGCTGACGGTGCAAGCGGCTGGAGGCGGCGGTGGCGCGACGGCTTTCGTCACTTCAAAGGTATTGAATGGACCGCGCAATAGCTACGACGGCTGGGTTGGAATGGCGATTCATGTCGGTGCGAGCCCCTTGGCTGTGAGCGTTCTTGGCCGCATTGTGGCTCCGGGCAACAGCCATACGCACACGGTGAAGATCGTGGACGGCGCGACTGGTATCGATGTGCCAGGTGGATCGGCTCTGGTTGTGACCGCGGGAGCCACCACTGGCGCCTTTGTTTACGCGAACCTCGCCAACCCGATCACTCTTAACGCAGGCTCTACCTATTACGTTCTGAGTCTGGAAAACTCTGGCTTCGACGCATGGTACGACTACAACAGCACAACGATTCACACCACTGCGGACGCGACGGCCAGTTCAGCCGTCTATAGTTCCGGAGCTTCTTACTCCGTTATCGGCACGCCGGGCCAAACTTACGGGCCGGTCGATTTTCAATACACCGTCGGCGTGGCGCCTCCACCACCTCCACCTCCAGCGCCCGTCGTTACTCAGGATCCGATCAGCGCCACGGTCACAGCGGGCCAGACGGCGATCTTTAGCGTGAACGCCACGGGTACCGGCTTAAGCTACCAGTGGCAGTCGCAGGCTCCGGGCGGATCGAGCTTCGCGAACATTGCTGGCGCGACGCAGGCTTCCTATACGACTCCGACGACGCAGGTCGCAGACAGCGGCACGCAATTCCGATGTGTGGTCACCAACGGCGGCGGTTCGGTGAATAGTGGCGCGGCTACTCTCACCGTGCAGCCAGTGGCTGGCGGTGGTTCTCCGGGATATGTGACCTCGAAGACGTTGAATGGCCCGCGCAATGATTACTCTGGCTGGGTCGGAATGGCGATCCATGTGGGCGCCAATCCTCTGGCTGTGAGTGCAGTCGGAAGGATTGTAGCTCCAGGCAACAGCCATACGCACACGGTAAAGATCGTGGATGGCGCGACCGGCAGCGATGTTCCGGGTGGATCGGCGTTGGTTGTCACCCCTGGCGGCACATCCGGCAGCTTCGCCTATACGACGCTGGCATACCCGATCACACTGAATGCCGGTTCGACTTACTATGTTCTGAGCCAGGAGAGCTCCGGCGCCGATGCCTGGTACGACTACAGCAACACCACGATTCACACCACTGCGGACGCGACGGCAACGTCGGCCGTCTACGGCAGCGGAGCATCTTATTCCGTTATCGGCGCGCCGGGACAAACTTACGGGCCAGTCGATTTTCAATACACCGTTGGCGCGGCGCCTCCACCACCTCCCCCGCCTGCGCCTGTAGTCACTCAGGATCCGGTCAGCGCCACGGTCACGGCCGGCCAGACGGCGACGTTTAGTGTGACTGCCACCGGTACCGGCTTAAGCTACCAGTGGCAGTCACAGGCGGCCGGTGGATCGAGCTTCGCGAACATTGCGGGCGCGACGCAGGCTTCCTATACAACTCCAACGACGCAGGTCGCAAACAGCGGCACGCAATTCCGATGCGTCGTCACCAACGGCGGCGGTTCGGTGAACAGCGGCGCGGCCACGCTCACCGTGCAGCCGGTCGTCGGCGGTGGTTCTCCCGGATTTGTAACCTCCAAGACGGTGAACGGACCGCGCAATGACTACTCGGGCTGGGTCGGGATGGCGATCCACGTCGGCGCGAATCCCCTGGCTGTAAGTGCCGTCGGCCGGATTGTGGCTCCAGGCAACAGCCATACGCACACGGTGAAGATCGTGGACGGAGCAACAGGCGCGGATGTTCCCGGTGGATCCGCGGCGGTTGTGACCGCTGGCGGCACATCCGGGAGCTTCGCCTATACGACGCTGGCATACCCGATCACGCTCAATGCTGGCTCCGTATACTATGTTCTGAGCCAGGAGAACGCCGGCGTCGACGCCTGGTACGACTTCAGCAATACGACGATTCACACCACCAGTGACGCGACGGCAACTTCGGCGGCCTACAGCAGCGGAGCTACCTATGCCGTTGTCGGCACGCCTGGCCAAACTTACGGGCCGGTCGATTTCGAGTACACCGTCGGCGTCGCGCCTCCGCCACCTCCTCCTCCCGCGCCCGTTGTTACTCAGGATCCGGTCAGCTCCACCGTCACGGCCGGCCAGACGGCAACGTTTAGCGTGACTGCCACGGGTACCGGCTTAAGCTACCAGTGGCAGTCGCAGGCGCCGGGTGGATCGAGCTTCGCGAACATTGCGGGCGCCACTTCCGGCAGCTATACAACTCCGGCGACGCAGGTAGCCGGTAGCGGCACGCAATTCCGATGCGTCGTCACCAACGGCGGCGGATCCGTGAACAGCGGTGCGGCCACGCTCACGGTGCAGCCACCGGTCCCGAGCGGTCCCACCCCATTTGTGACTTCCAAGGTGTTCGGCACCCCGCGCAACGATTTTAACGGCTGGATCGGCATGGCCGTCCACGTCGGATCGAGCCCTCTGATCGTGAATGCTCTGGGCCGGATCAAGACCACGGGCAGCACCGGATCTCATCTCATGAAGATTGTGGATGGAGCCACGGGAGTCGATTTGCCCGGCGCATCGGTATCGGTAGCGACTGCGGGCGGCACGGTGGGCAGCTTCGTCTATGCCAATCTGGCGAGCCCGATCGGCCTCAGTGCGGGCTCGACGTACTACATCCTGAGCCAGGAAACTTCCGGCGGGGACAAGTGGGACGACTACAACAATACCGTCGTTCAAACCACCAGCGATGCCACCGCGAAATCCGCCGTCTATAGCAGCGGAGCTTCTTATTTCGTCATCGGATCGACGGGTCAAACCTACGGGCCGGTGGATTTCCAGTACACAGTTTCGTCCGGCAGCCTTCCGCCCGCGGCGCCGCTGATTACCCAGAATCCTCAGAGCGCCACGGTCCTGGCCGGCCAAACGGCGACCTTCACGGTTGCAGCCGCCTCCTCGACTACGTTGAGTTATCAATGGCAATCGCAGCCGTCCGGTGGATCGTTTGCAAATATCCCGGGAGCCACATCCAGCACCTATACGACTCCCGCGGCGCAAGCCTCCAATAACGGGACGCTGTTCCGAGCGGTGGTCACCAACGCCGGCGGGAGCGTGAACAGCAGTGCGGCGACGCTCAACGTTCTTTCGGGAACCACCCCGTTCATCACTTCCAGCACGCCTGGCGCGGCGCGTAACGATTTCGAAGGTTGGGTGGGAATGATTATGACGGTCGGCGCGAATCCGCTGGTCGTATCCTCGATGGGTCGTGTCTGTGCCCCTGGCAACTCGGGAACCCACATCGTCAAATTCGTAGATGCAAACACGGAAACGGACATCGTCGGCGCTTCGGTTTCTGTAAACATGGCCGGGTGTACGGTGGGGCAGTTCGTCTATAGCACTTTGCCTAATCTGATCACCCTGCAGCCAGGCACAACCTACTACCTCGCCAGCAACGAAGGGTACGGCGGCGATAACTACTATGATTGGGGTCCCGTGACCTATACCAATGACGGGACCGTGAACGACTCCATCTATTCGCCGAACAGCTCGTATTGGAAGCCGATCCATAAGGCAAGCCACTCCTACGGTCCGCCCAACTTCCAATACTCGATTGGATCGCCCACTACGCCCCCGCCGGATCCCGGCGCGCCGTTCGTGACCGCCTACAACCTGAACAGCAAGCCTGTCCGGCACGATTTCACCGGCTGGGTGGGAATGAAGCTGACCATCGGAGACTATCCCGTCACCGTATCGGAACTGGGCAGAGCCTTCGTGCCTGGAAACAGCGGGACGCATACCATCAAGTTCGTTCTGGCCTCCGACGGGTCGGACGTGCCTGGCGGCTCCGCATCCGTGATCATGGCGGGAGGAACAGCCGGCCAGTTCAATTACACTGCGCTGGCCAATCCCATCACGCTACAGCCCAACACCGCATACTACCTGGTCAGCCAGGAGCTCATCGGCGGCGACTTCTGGTACGACTACAATCTTCTTTCCACGACAACCGCCGGGATCGTAAATTCGGCAGTCTATTGGGACGGTGCGAGTTGGATTCCAGTCGGTGCGGGGACCGTGTCCTACGTGCCGCCGAATTTCAAGTAGTAACCTCTTAGGGTGGTCAGCGTCCAGATTTTTGGCGTGAAGAATTCGCAGGCGACCCGCGCCGCGGAGCGGTTCTTCAAAGAGCGCCGCGTCACGATTCACTTCGTGGACTTGAAGAGAAAGCCGATGGCGCCGGGCGAGATCAAGAGGTTTGTCGACCGCTTCGGCGTCGGCGCACTGCTCGACTCCGAGGGTAAGGCCTACATCGATGCGGGCTTGAAGTATCTCAGGCCTTCCGATTCCCAACTGCTCGAAAAGATCGAGCGGGAACCGAGCTTACTGCGGCTGCCGCTGATTCGTTCCGGCAACCGGTTGAGCATCGGTCAGGACGAGGATGCGTGGAAGGCGATGCTGGTCGCGGCTTCGTGATGATGGACGAGTAGCGGAGCGCTGGCTCTAGATCCTGCGTCCGCGCGGCCAGGGCTTAGTTATCGGGAGTTCCTCGTTCGCGAACCAGCGCGGCAGGATCAAATTGTGGCTCCATCGCCAGTAGGTGCAAGGCATTCTTGAGGGCGAGCAGTCCATATTGAACGTTCTCGATGGGACGAGGTCCCCGAATGACATACCAATCCTCCTTGCTCGATTCGAACCTAATATAGCCTCCATGTTCGGAAACCGATATGGACGGCGACAACTTCGCAAGTTGTCGCCTAACGTAGTCAACATTGATGAAGACGAAAAAATAAAAGCGGCGTTCAAGGAGGCCTACGAGCTGTTCAACGGGTATATTGAATGTCGTGATCGGGGGTACCCATGAGTAGTCACCAACTATCCGATTTCGAAAGCAAGCGACTGTATAATCGCGCCATCCTCGACCCGTGTGGGTAATCGCGCGTGCAAGTTCTTCGGCTGGGCATTCAGGAAGACATGCCGCGTAAATCAAACCGTCTTCGGGTTGCAGAACCTTCCAGCCAACTGAGTCGCAACTGGCAACTTCGGAAAAAGCATCCGCGTGGTGTTGGAGTTCGAGTTCACTCTCGTCGTCCAGCAACATCGCGGGAAAATGGTGAGCGGCAAGTTCTTCCGGCGAGAGAGTACTGACGTCTTCCTTCAGTACACGGTCCAGAAGCCTCATCCTTTGACTCTGTCGTTGCTTTCGAGGTCCCCCTCCTGAACCACACTCAAGCCTTAAGACGCCGCGATCTGGGCAGAACGCAGTGAGATCGCCGATCCTCAGACAGTGAGTCAGATCATGCAATAGCACCGTCCATCCGTCCTTGGTTAACCATGCCCCGATTTCCAACTCTTGTTCTCGTCCCTGCTTGCCCTCAAAAAATCCCGGCGAGGAATTCCTTCCATGCAATCTCACTTCATGATCCGGCATCAGATTGTAAGCGAGGGTATCTCCCAAATACAGAATCGCCCCACGCGCAAATCTGTGATCGTCATTCGAACGCTGGTTCGCCGCGAGTAAGTTCTGCAGGCGCTGGAGGCGTTCACGGTGTGACCCAGGATTCCCCGCAGATTGTTCTGCACATTGCTTGATTGCGTTGCGAAAAGTGAGGTGCCGTTGTTCTTTCCGTCGAATGATTCGTTCTCGAGTTTCAATCGCAGCCGCCAAAGTGTTTTGAACGGTCCAGTAGTCTTCCGCAGATTTAGCTGCAGTAACTGATTGCAGAAGATCTGCGATGAGTGCCATTTTCACGCCGTTATTAGCCAGCGTACCCCGGACCGCGTTTCGGCGTGGGCGCCCTGCTCGATTCCGAGGGAAAAGCCTACGAGGGAAAAGCCTACATGGATGCCGGCCTGAAGTACCTCAAGCCCTCCGCCTCTCAACTGCTGGAAAAGATCGAATGGGAGCCGAGCCTGCTACGGCTGCCGTTGATTCGTTCCGCGAACCGGCTGAGCATCGGCCAGGATGAGGATGCGTGGAAGGCGATGCTCGTCGCTGCTACGTGATTATGGAGCCGGGAACGAGGATCGAACTCGTGACCTCAAGATTACAAATCTAGCGCTCTACCAACTGAGCTATCCCGGCCCGGGGTCTTCGAAGGAAATCATGGAGCGGGAGACGGGAATCGAACCCGCGACCAACAGCTTGGAAGGCTGTGACTCTACCACTGAGTTACTCCCGCCCGAGGTTTCCTTTGCTATTCTAACCCATTGGGTGCCTTTGCTATAATGAACTTCAGTCCTAAAGGCCCCCCAAATCCGGGGCAGTTGCAGCATCGGACAGGTGGGTGAGTGGTTAAAGCCAACAGACTGTAAATCTGTCCCTCCTTGCGAGGTACGAAGGTTCGAATCCTTCCCTGTCCACCAGAGTTTTTGTGAGGTTTTTGAGCGCACAGCGCCGGATGCGCTCAGATATTTAGATATGGAAGCTCGCGCCCGGCTGCGTTGTGCGCGAGTATAAAAGTTAGGCCGTTGTAGCTCAGTTGGTAGAGCGTCCGTGGCGGAAGGTCATCGGATCGGCAGCATAGAGCCGACGTAGCTCAGTTGGTAGAGCACGTCCTTGGTAAGGACGGGGTCACCGGTTCAATTCCGGTCGTCGGCTCCAGATTTTTTGAAGTGGTACTTGTACCTGCTTCGCAGCATTCCGACTGGTAAGCACTACATCGGAATCAGCGCGGACGTTGAGAAGCGTCTGTTGGAGCACAATACGAAGTCCGGACGTTGGACCAGCGCCTTCAAACCGTGGGAGGTGGTTGGCACCGAGGAGTATCCGGATCGCTCCGCGGCCGCGCGGCGCGAACGATTTCTAAAGAGCCGCCCTGGAATTGAGGCGCGAGAGGAGCTGATCAGAGAATGGCGAAGGAAAAATTTGATCGCAGTAAACCGCACTGCAACGTGGGTACGATCGGGCACATCGATCACGGCAAGACCACGCTGACGGCGGCGATTACGCAGACGCTGGCCAAGCACAATCCCAAGGTGAAGTTCCGGAGCTTCGACTCGATCGACAACGCGCCGGAAGAAAAAGCCCGCGGTATCACGATCGCGGTGGCGCACGTGGAGTATGAGACGGCCAAGCGGCATTACGCCCACGTCGATTGCCCCGGTCACGCCGACTACATCAAGAACATGATCACGGGCGCGGCGCAGATGGACGGCGCGATCCTCGTCGTGGCCGCCACCGACGGACCCATGCCGCAAACGCGCGAACATATCCTGCTCGCCCGCCAGGTTGGTGTGCCTTACATCGTGGTCGCGCTGAACAAGGTCGACATGGTGGACGATCCGGAGCTGCTCGAACTGGTCGAGCTCGAAGTTCGCGAGCTGCTCACCAGCTATGGATACCCGGGCAATGATCTCCCTGTCGTGAAAGTCAGCGCGCTGGGAGCGCTGAACAAAGAAGACAAGTGGGAAAAGACGGTGGACGAGCTGATGGAAGCCGTCGACACGTACATCCCGCAGCCGGCTCGCGAAAAAGAAAAACCGTTCCTGATGCCGATCGAAGACATTTTCTCGATCCAGGGCCGCGGCACGGTCGTGACCGGCCGTATCGAGACGGGCGTTTGCAAGATCGGCGAGGAAATGGAGATCGTCGGATTCCGCGACACGCGCAAGACGGTTGTGACCGGCGTCGAAATGTTCAAGAAGCTGCTCGACACGGGCGAGGCGGGCGACAACGTCGGGCTTCTCCTGCGCGGCATTGAAAAGGACGACGTGGAACGCGGGCAGGTCATCGCGAAGCCGGGCTCGATCAAGCCGCACAAGAAGTTCAAGGGCGAAGTCTACATTCTGAGCAAGGATGAAGGCGGCCGTCACACGCCGTTCTTCAAAGGCTACCGTCCGCAGTTCTACTTCCGGACGACCGACGTGACGGGAGTCGCGCAGTTGCCGGCAGGGATGGAAATGGTGATGCCGGGCGACAACGTGGCGCTCGAAGTCGAGCTGATCACTCCGGTCGCCATGGACAAAGGGTTGCGCTTCGCGATTCGCGAGGGCGGTCGAACCGTAGGCGCCGGAACCGTCTCGGAGATCTTGGAGTAACTATATGGCGAGAGAACAGATTACATTCCAGTGTGGGGATTGCAAGCGCAAGAACTACACCAGCATGAAGAACAAGAAGGTCACCACAGAGCGGCTGGAGATGAAGAAGTTCTGCCCGTTCTGCCGTAAGCACGTGGCGCACAAGGAGATCAAGTAGGGGTCGGCATTCGGGACCCCTACGGAGTACACTGTAAGTGAAGTAGGGGCGTAGGTTTAACGGCAGACCAGCGGTCTCCAAAACCGCGAGTGGGGGTTCGAATCCCTCCGCCCCTGCCAATCCCCCCGCCTTTGGCGGCTTGAACGCGCTCTGCGCGAGGAACTGTGGTTTCCAGGAAAAGGGAAAGACGATGAGCGAAGCATCCGGCGGCATAGCGAAGTGGCCTACCCAGGTCAAGGACTATTTCGAAGAACTCCAGCATGAAATGAAGCTGGTGACCTGGCCCTCGTGGAAGCAGGTTCGCGCGACCACGGGTGTCGTCCTGGCCGCGGTATTCGCTTTCGGCGCTTATTTCTTCCTGGTCGACAACATCATCGGCAAAGTGGTCCAGCGGGTGTACGATTACTTTACTAAGTAGGCCCACCTCCAAATGAACGAAGAGATGCTCCCCGACGAGAACCCGATAGTTCCTGAACCGCCCGCCGAACCCCTGGCCGAGCCCATGTCCGACACTCCGGAAGCGGAGGCGGCGCACGATATGGTCGCGGAAGGCGGTCCGGCTCCCGCCGAGCCGTCCAACAAGAACTGGTTTATCGTCCATACCTATTCGGGCTTCGAGCAGAAGGTCGCCGACTCCCTTAAGAGCCGCGCGGATGCCTTCGGATTCGCCGACAAGATCGGTCAGATTCTGATCCCCACCGAAGAAGTGGTGGAGCTGCGCAACGGCAAGAAGGTCACCAGCAAGCGGATGCTGTATCCGGGCTACGTTCTGGTGGAAATGGAAATGAATGACGAGCTGTGGCATGCCGTGAAGGCCACGCCGCGCGTCACGGGCTTCGTGGGCGGCGGGAATGCTCCCGTGCCGCTGACGGCCGACGAAGTGAACTCGATCCTGTACCGCCAGTCCACTTCGGCGGAACGGCCGCGTCCCAAGCTCAGCTTCGAAAAGAACGAGAACGTGCGTATCGTGGATGGACCGTTCACCAACTTCTCCGGCAAGGTGGACGAGGTCAATCCTGAGCGCAACACGCTGCGCGTCATGGTCACGATTTTCGGCCGCTCGACGCCCGTGGAGCTGGATTTCTTGCAGGTAGAAAAAATTTAAAAATGAGCCGCGAAAGCGGCTAGGAGCAAGTATGGCGAAGAAAGTAACAGGATCCGTTAAGCTGCAAATCCCGGCTGGCAAAGCCACGCCCGCCCCGCCCGTGGGCACGGCGCTGGGTCCCCAGGGCGTCAACATCATGGAGTTCTGCAAAGCGTTCAACGCCAAGACCTCCGCGAAGGATCAGGAAGGTCTCATCATCCCCGTGGTGATCACCATCTTTTCGGACCGCTCGTTCACTTTCATCACCAAGACGCCTCCGGTGCCGGTGCTGATCAAGCGCGCCGTCAACCTGGCCAAGGGATCGCCCGAGCCGAACAAGAATCGCGTCGGCAAGATCACGCTGAAGCAGGTGGAAGAGATCGCCAAGATCAAGCTTCCGGATCTTAACAGCTTCGACCTGAAATCCGCCATGGAACAGGTCAAGGGCACGGCCCGGTCGATGGGCGTCGACGTCGTATAAGAGACGTCGTTTAGCAACGACGACGGCCGGCCTCGGCTGTGCTAAAACAATCGTGTGGTCTTCAGATCCACGCGAATCCTGCTCAAGCATTGGAAGCTGACGGCGATCGCAGTCTTTTCGCTCTCGATCGCCATGGCTCTGGGCGTTATTAGCCTGAGCGTTTCGAATACTTTCCTGTTGCTGCCTCCCGCGGCGTCCGAACCTGAACAACTAGTCAAGATTTACACGCGCACCCCGACGGAACCAATCGACTCCGTCTCCTATCCGGATTACAAGTACTACCGCGAGAACAATCGCGTTTTCACCGATATCGCCGCGCTTCCGAACTCTTTTGGAGTAAACGCCAGCTTCAATGACGGCCGCGAGATCAAGGTGGTCGTCCGGCCTGTTTCCGACAACTACTTCGCAGTGATGGGACTTCGGCCGCACCTGGGGCGGCTGTTTGCTCCGGGCGACGACTCCGTCGCGAAGCCGGTCGCCGTCATGACCTATTCGTGCTGGAAGCGCATGGGGGCGGACCCGAACATTTCCGGCAAGGAGATCGCAGGGTTCACCATTGTGGGCGTCGCGCCGCGGGAATTTACCGGATCCTTCTTCGGCTTTAACGGCGATCTGCTGACGTCCTTGCCGCGTTCGGATCCGTCCTTTACCAAACGTGAAGCGCGTGGTATAACCCTGCTCGCGCGGCTCAAGCCGGGAGTCACCAGGAAACAGGCACAGGCGGACATGGCGGCCCTCTCCGGCCAGCTGGCCTCCGCATTTCCTAAGGAGGACAAGGATGTCACGGCAGTAGTCACCCGCGCCACGCTCCTGCCGCCTTCCGACCCTGGCGTCGAATTGGGCTTCGCGATTCTGATCGGGTTCGTCCTGCTGGTTCTGTTGGTCGCCTGCGCGAATGTCGCGAATCTGCTGCTGGCCGTCGCGGTGGGCAGACGGCAGGAAGCGGCGATCAAACTGGCGATAGGCGCCCAGCGAAGACGTTTGATTCGCGAGTTCCTGTGCGAGAGCGCCCTCATCTGTGGCGCCAGTGCCGCGCTGGGCTACGCCGCTGCGGCGGCATTGATCGCACGGTTCTCCAATTTCACGTTCGATCTCCCCATGCTGGGGAGCTACTCAGTCGGACTTAGCCTGCGCCTGGACGCTACGGTGGTGGGATTGACGATCGCGTTGATGCTGGTCGCGATTCTGGCGACGGGTTTGGCTCCGGCTCTGTATGCTTCGCGGCCGGATCTGTCGCAGGTTCTGGGCGGCGAAATCGTGGTGGGAGGAACCCGTAAGAATGCCCGGCGGAGCGCTCTGGTGACCGTCCAGGTGGTGGTGTGCACGCTGGTTCTGGTGGGCATGGGACTTTGCCAGCGGAGCCTCTATAACCTTCGTCACACTGACCCTGGCTTCTCGCAGCGAAATCTGGTCGCGGTGACAATTTATCAGGATAACGACAAACCGGCTGAGACAGCCGGCAGGGAGCGTCAGGAGAACGCACGGAGGGCCGTAGCCTCCCTGGCGGGGGTGGAGTCGGTTACGCTCGCGTCGAGCCTGCCGCTGGCGCTGGGCTATAACGAAGTCCCTACGCAATTGCCTGAGAGCGATAGGAAGATCCCCGTTGGACAAGTCGCCGTGGACAGCGATTACTTCACCACATTCGGCATTCCGCTGCTCAATGGCAGGGCATTCCATTCGGGCGATCGGGAGAAGGCGCCGGACGTCGTGGTCATCAATCGCACCATGGCGGATCTGTTGTGGCCGGGACTAGACGCCGTGGGTAAGACGGTGCTCACGGGCGACCCGCCGCGCAAGGCAACCGTGATCGGCGTGGCGGCCAACGGCAAGTACGGAAGTTTCGATGAGCCCGCGCGCCCGGTCATGTACGTGGCCCTTAGCCAGCACTATCAGCCATCGGTTACCGTGGTCGCAAGGACCAAAGGCGACCCGAGTGTGTGGATCGACCCGCTAAACAAGGCTATACAAGGCCTGGGTATCGCTGTCCCGTTTCGTCCGGTGACTTTTGACACTTGGACGAATTTCACGCTTCTCGAAGAACGCATCATCGCGGCTTCCGTGGCGGGCTTGAGCGCGCTCGGAGTGCTGCTCGCGATCGTGGGCCTTTTCGGCGCGATTTCTTACTCCGTCAGTGAGCGGCGAAAGGAGCTGGGTATTCGTGTCGCGCTGGGCGCACGCCCGGGGCAATTGCTGGAAATGGTCCTGCGCCAGACGTTGACGATTACCGGGGCAGGGACGGCTATCGGGATCCTGCTGGGCGTAGGCGTCACGGTGCTGCTTCGCTCGCAGTTCTACGGGGTGAGCGCCGTGGAGTGGACCGTGCTGGTTCCCGTCACGCTCGGGATGCTGGCTCTGTCGGCGCTCGTGGCCTGGCTATGCGCGAGGTCGTGGATCACCATCGACCCGATGGAGGCGGTGCGTCACGCTTAGTATTATGCAACGGGGTTTGCTCTTTCTGGTGGCTGCGGTTCTGTCGGCCGGCCAAGAGCAACCTGTAAGCTTTGGAACCACCGTGGTCGTCCCCGGCGGTCTCGAGGGCGTCGTCTATCACATCTCCAAGCGCTCGAAAGGAATCCCCGACCTTCGCAAGATCAAGCCGCAGGGAAAGATCTACGTCTCCGCGCTGAACATTCCTCTGCGCGATTTCACGGAGGGTTTTCCCGGCGTCACCAGGCGCGAGGAGTGGTTCGCGATCGAATACACGGGGCGGTTCTGGATCGAGAAGCCCGGGCTCTATCGCTTTGCGCTCACTTCTGACGACGGCTCAAAGCTCTATATCGACGACCGGATGATCGTGGACAACGACGGTATCCACCCGGTGGACACCAAGTCCGGAAGCGTGGACTTGGCCGGAGGAATCCACAAGATCCGCGTGCAATACTTCCAAGGCCCGCGGCTGCAGGTGGCTCTGGTGCTACAGATCGCGGGGCCCGTCGTCACAGGCCAGGATCAAGACCTCCGCGTGTTCAGTACGGACGAGTTCAAGCCGCCCGCGAACCCCGAAGACTGGAAGTTTCCGAACCGCTAACTGCTACTTCTGCTCGGCGCCAGTCGATTCGGCCGGACCCATTCCCACTATTTGCAGCACGCATTCGACGTCTTTCGCGCCATCGTAGTGGATCTGCTTGCCGTAGTGCGTGACGAAGCTTCCCGCGGGAATCGGCTTGGTGCTGGCCGGATCGTACTTCGGTCCCCAGCCCACCCACCAAGTTCCCGAGATCACCGTAATAAACCGGTCATTGGGGTGAAAATGGGGACGGCTCATGTGGCCGGGAGACCACTTGGTAAGCACGATGTACAGCCCGGGCTTGGAGGGATCGCCGTACAGCACCGCAGTGGAATTGCCGGAGGCGCTGCTGCTCCACTTGATGTTTTCCGGCAGCGTGACGTTCATCACCTTCGGATCGGGTTCGGCGGCGCTCACCAGGCCGAATATGCCGAACATGGAAGCCGCGGAGGCGGCCATCAACACAGTGCGTAACAACCGAGTGCGTGTCATGTGTATCGCTCCTTTGAAGCGCAAAGGGCGCGGTGCGCCCCGCCCAAACTGAGGAAATGATCGCGCCGCGCTCCGTTTTGCGCTTTCTTCCTCAAAGACGACATCCATTGTATCCGGGATGCGAACGGCGGATCAGTGGGCGAGGTCGATGCCGAGCTTTTTCAGTTCCTCGGCGTAGTAGCGCTTGTGGAGCAGGTCCCACTCTTCGGTGCCTTCCGCGATTTCCTTCTTCTGCGTGCGGATCTTGGTGCGGGCGGCCTTGTCGACCTTTTCCTCGGTCTGGAGGATTTCCGTCATCACCTTGACCAGTTCCAGGCGGACGTCATTAGGATCGCGCTTCAGCCGGAAATCGCGGCTTTTGCGGAGCGCCGCGACGATTTTGTGCGAAATGTCGTTGATCTTGTCGCGCGACAGCTTCATGGAGTCGCCGGTATCGCGTCCCGAAGCCCGGATGACCTTGCGTTGGGTGATCAGGGTGTTCTTGATGCGCCGGAACATGTCCTGATAGCTCACGCCCTCGCGGCGCATGTAATCGCTGTATTGGCTGAGGAGCTCGCGCACCTCATCGTTGAGCCGATCCTCGATGCTCAAATCCTCTTCGACCACGTTGGCGATGAACTCAGCGGCCACCTGATTATCGGTGGTCTCAATCCACCGCGGGGTCAGTTTGTTGACGATTTGGCGCGAAACGAAGTCGACGAACTCGCGTGCGAGCAGCATTCCCTGAATCTCAGTCTAACGACCCGGGTGCAAGGGTGTCAAACCGGGGTAGAGCCTGAATAGTGCGTTGATGGAAAAATTGCAGGTCTTGCTAACTGCGAGCGCTCGCCGTACCCTCAATGTATGCCAACAGATCGGGCGTCCATTCAAACTCTGAAGCGTCTCATAGCCGAAGTCGATTTAATTTTAGAGACGACCAATCTACTGCCTGAGAACAGAACCGCACGATCCCGCGAACTGCTACGCGCTGCCCTAGCGCTCACCGATGATCTACTGGCCACCGCCAAGCCGGGAAAGTCCGCTGCGGCCATCCTAGGGAGCAAGGGTGGAAATGCCACGGCCAAGAAACTTGGATCTGATCACTTCCGGCAACTTGCTGCTAGGCGGACAAAACACGCCGGTGGCAGACCCAAGAAGCCAGTTCAGAGGCCAATGGAATAATTGGGATTGGCGATCAACTGGCGAAGATTTACGTAAGTAACAGATAAGTATATAGATCTAGTTACGATAATAGTTGGACCTACGATTGACTCCATCTGAATCCGTGATAGGATTGAGTTGGAGGTCACTTCTATGGTCGATCCTGAAATTCAGAAGGCGATTGAAATCATCGATAAAAAGATCCAGTCGCTACAACAGGCCCGCAACCAACTCGCTCTCGCGTTCGGAGTTGGAGAACAGCGGGGATTCATTTCTCCCCATGCTCAGGCGATGGCATCTGCCCAAACCAACCTTCCCCAGCCGATAATAGAAGCTCCCCAAAAGCCCAGAAAAGAAGCTCTAGCTGATTTTCTTATCAAGAATGGGCCGATGTCCCGTGCGGAGATTGTATCCAAAGCAGGATTGCCTGAGGGCACAATTAGCTACTGCCTCAGCGATAAGCGCTTCTTTACTCAGTTGGACAATGGCGACTGGGACGCAACAGAGTTTTCCCGGCGCGGATTTCAACTCAAGGCGGCGAATGGTGATCTACACTACGCCGTATAAGTTCTGCCCTAAGAAGCAGAAACCCTCCGGTGCTAGTAACACCGGAGGGTATTCCAAACAGGAGGTCACTTATGCGAGTGACTACCTTCAAGAGGCGGCGGGTAGTGATCGTCCGAATTCAGCTCGGTGATTACGTCGTAACCGTCGAAATCCCAATACGGCCGTGAGGCCGTAACTGGAACGCGGGCTCTAAGAGGAATACTCCGAGCCCGCCCTCATAATTCTCGACTCCCACTATATCATAGTTCCCACTGAGTTGCCAGCACCTAACTTTCACCGGGTTAAAGATAATTCCATGTCTTGACAAACAGCGAGCGCTCGTTGTATTATAAATCATGGTTTCCGACACAAAACAAGCCAAACAATGCGTTGCGAGGATTGTGCGGTAACCTGTCAACGCTTCGGCAAGCACAGAAACGGCCTCAGCCGGTTCCGTTGCCCTGCCTGCAAGCGGACCTTTACCGAACCCCGCCAGCGCGTCCTGGGCAACATGACAACGCCCCAAGCCAGCTTGGTGATGGCCCTCCAACTCCTTATCGAAGGCAACTCCATCAAGAGCACCATGCGGATCACAGGCATGGACCAGAACACGATCATGAAGGCGCTGGTGTTGGCGGGCGAAAAGTGCGAAAAGGTTATGGGCCGCTTGCTCGTCAACATTCCCGTAAAAGACGTGGAGTGTGATGAGATCTGGGGTTTCGTTGGAAAAAAAGAAAAGAACTGCACGCCCGACGATGACCCGAACTTTGGCGATGCCTACTGCTTTGTAGCCGTCGAACGCAACACGAAGCTAGTTCTAAACTTTTCACTCGGCAAGCGCAATCAGCAGACTACAGACGCCTTCATTCAGGGCGTACGGCACGCCACGGCGGGAGCTAATTTCCAAATTACAACCGATGGCTTTCAGCCGTATAAACAGGCTATCCCGCGCATGTTGGGCGGTTGCGACTTCGCTCAGCTTATCAAGGTATACCGTTCCGCCAGCGAAGGCGAAGGTCGGTATAGCCCTGCTGAGGTGAAGTCTACGGAGGTGGTCCCAGTCAGGGGCACACCCGACCCCAAAAGAATCTGCACGTCGATTGTGGAGCGCCAGAATCTAACCATCCGCATGCAGATGCGCCGCCTGACGCGCTTGACGAACGGTTTTTCTAGGAAGTGGGACAACCTGTGGGCCGCATACTGCCTGCACTTCGCGTACTACAACTTCTGTAGGATTCACAAGACGCTGCGCGTGACGCCCGCTATGGAAACAGGTTTAACCGATCACGTTTGGGGGATTGCTGAGCTTCTGTCGTAGAATCAGCGGCTTGCCGTAAAGCCCCAGTTGCAAATTGCCGATAGGTACACTAGTATCTAGGGAACTGGCTTATGGCACTTGAACGCGAACTGGAAACCTATAAAAGCAAACTGCCAGAGTTGCTTACCAACGAAGGCGAAGGAAAGTACGTGCTTATTCACGGCGATCAGGTCGTGGATGTCTTCGGAACCTACGAGGACGCTATCAAAGAAGGCTATTCTAAATTCCAGCTTGAGCCCTTCCTGGTTAAGCAAATTCAAACGGTAGAGCAAGTGCAGTTTATCTCTCGTCTACTTCCGTGCCATACTTCACCAGGCAGGTAGCACAAAATGGGAATCTGATCGTCAATGCGATGATCGGCGTTACCCCGTCGCGACGTACAGCCCTCGCTGCTGCTAATCGTCCAATTCCAGTTCCGATCAGAGATTGCCCGGAACTCCGTTGAAAGTTAGCGACTCTCGATCCTCTGCCGCTCGGCGACGAGCAACCCTGAGCCAACCCATCGCTCGATCTGATCGCCCGTCCGCCAACGCTTCACGTTCCGGCACACGGTTTCGACGATGGAGAAAGCGGACTCGATTACGTTGGTGCAACTGAGCGTCCGGCGGAGCTGATCCGGCACGCGCAGTTTGTGGACGGTGAGCGTTTCTTCCATCCCTTCTTCAAGGCTGCGCGCGGCGCTCGGATTCAGGTCCATTAACTCGCGATGCAGACGGTCCAGAGCACGCTTGGCGTCGGCGTAGTCCGCCATCGCGTATGCGTTTTGGAGTTTTCTTCTGACATCGGCTTTGTGTTCGTCCGGCAAGTGATCCACCACATTGCGTTTCTTGTGGACTTGGCAGCGTTGGATGAAAGCCGCCTCGCCGGCGTGGCGCCGCACGGCCGCGTGCAGGGCTTTGCCCCCATCCAGGATGTACAGACGCGGCACGGAGAAGTCCAGGCCGCGCTCCGCCAGTTCACTCAACAGGCTGCTCACCACGGCGGTGTTTTCCGTTGCACCTTCTCGGATGCCTAGTACGGTTTTGCGCCCATCGCAGCCAATCCCAAGGGCCGCAATCATCTGCCGGTCCTTGAAGGGCGTGCCGTCGATCAGCACGGCGCACAACCGCAACTCGCCCAGCGGACGCTCCATCAACTGCTTCACCTTCTCGCGGCTGGCCTCGATGAAGTTCTCGCTCACCGCCGACTTCTCGATTCCATAGGCGGATTGAAAGTCCTTCACCACCGCGCCGTAATTGCGCGTCGAAAGTCCCCGCATCATTTTGTCCCAGACGCCTTGCTGCAAAGGCCCGTCGCGCTGAAACAGTTCGTAGCTCCCCAAGCGTTGTTCGCGATTGTCGCCGCTGCGCAATCGCGTCCGCTTGATCGGCACCTTCTGGCCATCCACCACGCAATAGCCGTCTTCCTTGCCCCAGCGATGCGCGCGGCGTTGTTCGTGTTGCTGGTGGCGCTCGCCAGCCAGCGACTTCACTTCTTCGTCCATCACCAGGTGCATCAGTTCCAGTCCCGCATGCCGCAGCAAGTTGCCCACCCCCTCCTGCAACAAGCCGACGATGTCGGCCATCGGCAGGATCATCTGGATGTTGGGGTTCTGTTCGGTGGCGAGCCGGCGGAACTGCTGCACGGCCCGTTGCTGGTCGATCTGGTATCTTCTCTTCATAGCGACTCTCTCCTTTTTCTTGGCAGAAAAACTACCCAGAGGCGTTCACTCCTCCAGGTTTGAGAGTCGCTTACTTTCTACGAACTAACGGGCATGCTC
>JAIQFE010000002.1 GCA_020073445.1 Terriglobia bacterium | reverse complement strand
GCATCGAGAATCTCTGGTGGTTGTTCACCTTCACTGCCGCGGCCTTCAACTTGTGGCGCATTCCAAAGCTCCGGGCCGCGGTGTGTTGAGCGGCGCTTCCGGGGCCCACTGAGAGGCCCGGTTGCCGACTGCGGGGGCGCCTCGCGACGCCTCCTTCTGCCGGTAACAGTGCTCCCTACGAAGTGCCAGTGGTGTTCCCGGACGCTATTTCAGCAAGCTCCTAGAGGCTAACGCTGTCGTTCGCCACATCCAGCTCAAGGCTACTTATAGAGGTTCGACGGTGAACCGATTCAAAGTTAATGTGGCGCTGCGTGATAAGCCCGGTAGCTGTGTAGTAGTGCTTCATTTTGATCAGAAGACGCCTGACCTCGGCCCCTTTTTTTGGTTCGGAAACAGCCCACGGAAGCCGCTACCGGATCTGAGCAACTATCCGATTGCAAAGCACACAAAAGGAAATGCTCAAGGAGTTAAGTTGAGTCGTCCCAGAATTAGAATCGTTCCGCTTACAGACTTCCGCAAAGTAGATTCGGTGCCCCAAATTGCAGAGCTTCTGTTCGGCTCCCTCTCAGCAGACAAGAGCACAACTAAAGCGCCTTAAGATCGCGCCGACGATTCGCTGATTCTGTTCAGCCTGCCGTATAAGTCTTAGGCACGAGCCGTCGTGAAACTATCTGGACCCTTCTGCGCCGGCAACGCCCCGATCTGCCGCAGCAGTCCGAGCTGATCCCAACTGTTCCAGCCTTCGACAATCTGCCCGCTTGCAATGCGCACCACAACAATCCCGGCGATGCGGATCCTGCGCCCGGTCGGCGCGACACCCAAATGTCCACCCAAATGAGTACCCTCGACCGTGAGACGTACCGTGACCTTATCGCCTTCCGCGATGCTGTCCTCGATCTTCATGTGGATGTCCGGCAGCGCGCCTCGCAGATTGTTCGCGAAGATCTTGAACTCCGCCGGCCCGCGCGTCGTGACATCCGTATCACCTAAGCCATATCCAACGGCATTCGTGGCGAAGAGCTCGTCGATCGTCTCCTCGCGCCCCTGATTCCACACTTCTTCAAACCAGCGGCGGACTAGTGCTTTATTCGCTTCGCTCATACAGTCTCTCCCCAGGCGGCCACTGTATCAAAAATTAAAGCGGCGAGTATCTCTACTCGCCGCCTTGAAACAACAATCGGAACTAACGTTAGTAGCGGTAGTGATCCGGCTTGTAGGGACCCTCCACCGGTACGCCCAGATACTCCGCCTGCTTCGCACTGAGCTTGGTCAGCTTCACGCCGATCTTGTCCAGGTGCAGCCGGGCGACTTCCTCGTCCAGCTTCTTCGGAAGCGTGTACACGCCGACCTTGTAACTGTCCTTGTTCTTCCACAGATCGAGCTGCGCCAGCGTCTGATTCGAGAAGCTGTTCGACATCACGAAGCTGGGGTGGCCCGTCGCGCAGCCAAGGTTGACCAGCCGTCCCTCGGCCAGCAGGAAAATGCTGTGCCCGTCAGGGAAGGTGTACATGTCCACCTGCGGCTTGATCTCGGTCTTCTTGACGCCCGGCGCGGTGTTCAGCGGCTCCACCTGGATTTCGTTATCGAAGTGGCCGATGTTGCACACGATCGCCTGATCCTTCATTTTCTTCATGTGCTCGAGCGTGATGATGTCGACGTTCCCAGTCGTGGTCACGTAGATATCGCCGCGGCCGAGTGTATCCTCGACTGTGGTCACCTCGAAGCCTTCCATCGCCGCCTGCAGCGCGTTGATCGGATCGATCTCCGTCACCACCACGCGCGCGCCGAACCCGCGCAGCGAGTGCGCCGAGCCCTTGCCGACGTCGCCGTATCCGCACACCACCGCGACCTTGCCCGCCACCATCACGTCGGTCGCGCGCTTGATACCGTCGCTCAGCGACTCGCGGCAGCCGTATAGATTGTCAAACTTCGACTTTGTTACAGAATCGTTTACGTTGATCGCCGGCACCAGGAGCTTGCCTTCCTGCTGCATCTTATAAAGGCGATGCACGCCGGTCGTGGTCTCTTCGGAAACGCCCTTCCATTCCTTTGCCAGATCGCTCCAGCGCCGCGGATTTTCCGCATGAACTTCTTTGAGCAGGTCCTTGATCACCTTCTCTTCATGGCTGCCCGAAGGAGTGTTGACCCAGTCCGAGCCATTCTCGAGTTCCACGCCCTTGTGGATCAGCAGCGTCACATCGCCGCCGTCATCGACCACCAGCTGCGGGCCTTTGCCGTTGGGGAAGCTGACTGCCTGATAGGTGCACCACCAGTATTCCTCGAGCGTCTCGCCCTTCCAGGCGTAAACGGGAGTGCCGGTCGCCGCGATCGCTGCCGCCGCATGATCCTGCGTTGAAAAAATGTTGCAGCTCGCCCAGCGCACATCCGCGCCCAGGTCCTTCAGAGTCTCGATCAGCACCGCCGTTTGAATGGTCATGTGCAATGACCCAGTGACGCGCACGCCCTTCAACGGCTTGTCCGTGGCATATTTCTTGCGGATCGACATCAGGCCGGGCATCTCGGCTTCGGCGATGCTGATCTCTTTCCGGCCCCAGTCGGCCAGTTTCATGTCCGCGACTTTGTAGGCCAGCGTGGCCGGATTCGCTACAGTGCTCATCTGCAAGGCTCCTTTAAACTTTATATCGTAAAATCTCGATACTACGATATAATACTGGATCAGAACCCATGGCGTCAATCCTCAAATCCCTTAGGCTGCTGGCCGATCCGAACCGGGTCCGCATCGTGCTGCTGCTGGAGCGCGAGGAGCTTTCCGTCGCCGAATTGCAAGAAATCCTGGCCATGGGGCAAAGCACGATCTCGACGCATCTGTCTCAATTGAAACAAGCTGGCATCGTCGAGGATCGCCGGACGGGCAAGAACATCTTATACCGGCTGAAGGCGTTTGGGAATGGTACCCAAGCTCAAGTTCTCGATGTCTTGCGGCATGCCGTCAAAGAGATCCCCGAAGCCGGAGAAGACCGCGATGCCCTCCGGCTGGCTCTTCGCCGCCGCCAGGATAAAGTGCGCTCCTATTTCGATGAACTGGCTGGGAAATTCGGACGCCAGTACGTTCCGGGACGCTCCTGGCAGGGCTTGGCCGAAACCTTTCTGATGCTGATGCCGCCGCTGGTGATCGCCGACCTGGGCGCGGGTGAAGGAACCGTGTCCCAACTGCTCGCCCGCCGCGCCAAGAAAGTGATCGCGGTCGACAACTCGGAGAAGATGGTCGAGTTCGGATCGAGCCTGGCACGCGCCCACGGCGTCAAGAACCTGGAATATCGCTTGGGCGATCTCGAAGAACTTCCGGTCAAGAAGGGCGAAGCGGATGTGGCTTTCTTCAGCCAGTCGCTGCACCATGCCCAGCATCCGCCGCAAGCGCTGGCGGAGGCGTTTCGCATCGTGAAACCCGGTGGCCGCGTGATCATCCTGGACTTACTGAAGCACCATTTCGAAGAAGCCCGCGCGCTCTACGCCGATGTGTGGCTCGGCTTCAGCGAGGTCGAACTTCGCCGCATGTTGAGCGACGCCGGATTCGAGAATATCAGCACGGCCCTGGTGCATCGCGAAGCTGAAGCCCCGCACTTCGAAACCATCCTCGCCGCCGGCGACAAATAACGCTAGAATCTAGAGCGGTCCAAAGGAGTCTCCATGAAAAAGATCCTCTTTCGAGTTGCCTTGCCCGCAATCGCCCTTGCCGCCCTCGCGATGTTGCCGTTTACTGCTCCGGCGCAACAAAAGAAACCGGCGGCACCGAAGTCGGTGCGCCTGTACATTCTCGATTGCGGCGATATTACCGGCGTGGGGGAAGCGGCATTCGGCTTCAAGCAAGGCCAGCTGGCCGATACCAGAATGGTCACGCCGTGCTACCTGGTCGTGCATCCGCGCGGCACCATGGTGTGGGATACCGGCGAGATTCCGGACGCCGATTTCAAAGGCAATCCCACCAAGCAAGGCGCCTTCACCATCACCCGGCCCTTCCTGCCGCAACTCGCCGCGCTCGGCTACACTCCCGCCGATATCAACTACATTGCGCTCTCGCACTATCATGGCGATCACGTGGCCAACGCCAACGCCTTTGCCGGATCCACGTGGATCGTCGAGGAGGTAGAGCGGACCGCGATGTTCGGGAAACCGAACGGCAAAGCGCAGGTGGCTTCGACCGCGCCTGACCCGGCCTTCTACGGCAAGCTTGAGCACAGCAAAACGATCCTGCTCCACAGCGAGGATCACGACGTCTTCGACGACGGCACGGTCGTCATCAAATTTACGCCCGGCCACACGCCCGGCCATCAGTCCCTGTTCTTGAAATTCGCGAAAACGGGTCCCGTTGTGCTCTCCGGCGATCTCTATCACTATCCCGAAGAACGCAGCATGGGGATCGTTCCCGGATTCGACGTCAACGCCGACCAGACGCGTAAGTCCCGTGCCGACCTGGAGGCCTTCCTCAAAAAATCCGGCGCGAAGCTCTGGATCCAGCACGGCACGGCCGACAACGCCAAGCTCAAGAAGGCTCCCGAGTATTACGACTAGTTCCTAAAACGCGAGTTTCAGGGCCACCTGCATGATCCTCGGATCCAGCGCAGTGAGGATCTGGCCGAATTGGGCGCTGTTCCTGGCCGTCGTGACAGGCCCGGCCCGATAGCTATTGGTCAGGTTGAACGCCTCGCCGCGCAGTTCCAGGTTCATCCGTTCACGAACCCGGAAGAGTCTTGTCAACGCCATGTCGATTTGAAAGAACCCGGGTCCGGGAATGTTAGAGCGCCCGGCGTTGCCAAGCGTCCCGGAAGCTTGAATCTGAAACGCATTGGGGTTGATCCAGCATGCGGCATTAGGATGATCGCATAGGGGATTCGCTAGAACCTGGTTGGGCCTTTGACCCGCCGCCCCGGTCAGTGCGACGTCCGTGCCGTCGGAGGCCGTCTGGAACGCGCCCGACAAGAAACGATAACTGGTCGACAGTCTCCAGTCGCTCGCGACCGCGCGAAGAATCCTGTCATTGAAGCGCGGCGCCTCCAGCAACGGCGTGAAATTAACGATGTGCCGGCGGTCCAGCGCTTGTGTTCCGCTCAGTGTTCCGGTTTGGCAATTTCCGCGATCCGCACGCCGATTGTTCACGTCCGTGTAGGTACCGCCGGTTCCGCCAACCAATGACGCGATGGTGACGTCGCCGATGCAGTGCGACCAAGTGTAGTTTGCGTTGAGGCTCACACCTCGGTTAAGGCGCTTCTGGACCGTGACGATCATCCCGTTGTAACTTGAAGTCCCTCCCGATTCGAACTGGTCCACAAAGGACAGGTACTTTCCTTCGGTGGGATTAATCAGATTGGCCAAGCGGCGCTGATTGGTGTTGGCGGTAGTCGCGCCCGGTCCAAATACGGCCGGATTAAGCTGCCTGCTCACCCAAACATGGGAAGACTCCGAGCCCAGGTAACTGATAGACACCAGCCAGCTGTTTCCAAATTGCCGTTGAACCGCCAGGTTCCAGGTATCGGTGGTGGGAGCCTTGGCGTCCGGCTGCTGGGCGACGTAATTACCATTCAGGATGAACGGCGTGTTGCGAGCGAGACTAAAGGTGCCCGTGAATGGATCTCCTCCCGCAACGGTCGACCAGGGGTCGGCAAAATTAAGCGGGCCCGGAGGCGTCACGAAATTTCCAAAAGGAGGCGCCGTTGTGGGCGTCGACATGATCTGGATATTCGGGAAGTCGTAGGAGATTCCGAAGGAGGCACGGATCGACATCTTACCGTCGCCCTTCGGGTCGTAAGCCACGCCGATCCGCGGCGCGAACTGGTCCAGGCGGTTGTTTACGCCCGTCTTGCCCTGGAATCCCGGATCGCCCGCATAAATCAGGCCGGCCGGAGCGTTGGTGAAGACCGTGCTCTTGACTCCCTTGTTGAAGTTATCCCAACTGAAGTTGTACACCGCACCGTTGCTGATTCCTTGAGGAAGGAATGGCTCCCAACGCAGGCCCAAGTTCAGCGTCAGCCGGCGCGAAACCTTCCAGGTGTCCTGTCCGTAAAGACCGTAGCCCCACTTGTAGGTGAACGTCGAGTTCGGCACGCCCTGGGTGAATGTCCCCACTTGGCCCAACAGGAAGTCCGTCATTCCCAAGCCCGTAGCGATGGTCGTGAAACCAAACGCGGCCGCGGAATTCACGTTCGCCAATTGGCTGTGCTGGTATTTGAAACCCGAGAATCCGAACGCAAACTGATGGGAACCGTGGATGATGTCCACGTCGTCCGAGATTGTGTAATCGGTGGGTATGAACGACGCCTGGATGGCCGTGCCGATGCCGATGGCGGGGCCGCTGCTTACGTTGATCACGGTCTGGTGCGGGACGAAACAAGTCATCTTGACGCCCACATCACAACCGGAGAAGTAGTCGTCATTGAACCGATGCACACCCACGCGATTCACCGAAGCGCGAAATGCGTTTACCATCGTGGGCGAGATCAGGTACGTGTGCCCGATGGCGAAGGTCTGCGCCAGGTCGTCCAAACCGCCGGAGGCTGAGTCCAGAAGGTTGTGACTGAGGTCAAACGACGGAGGCTGCAGGAAAGTTGTAGCCATATAGCGGCCGAATATCTGCTGCTTGGCGCTGAGCTGGTAATCCATCCGGCCCACCACCTGATACTCATTGGATTGAATCACGGGACCAAATGGCGTGTCGCCGCACGGACTGTTTGACTTGGGTAACAACTTCACGATATTCAAAGCCTGCTGGCTGAAGCGCGTCACCGGAATCTGCTTGCCCGGGAAGGTGCCGCCGGCAGGATCCTTCAAGGTGGCCGGATAGCTCGGACACGCGCTGAAATCGCCGGCGAGCATTTGAGCCGTTGGAACAAAGCCGGTGCGATCCGCAGGATCGGAGCGGGTCCTGGTGCCCTGGTAGCCGACGAAGTAAAACAGCTTGTTCTTCATGATCGGCGCGCCCAGCGTTCCGCCAAATTGATTGCGCTTGAGCGTATCGCGCCTCAGCGCCTTAAAGTTGCGAGCGTTCATGTCGCCGTTCCGCAGGAACTCGAACAGGTCGCCGTGATACTCGTTAGTCCCCGACTTCACCACTGCGCTGACGGCCGCGGCTGCGTGGGTTCCGCTCTCCGCTGTCATCGTGCTGGTTTCCACCTTGAACTCCTGCAACGCGTCCGGGAACGGAAAGGGGAGATTCACGGCATCAAACAGGTTGTTATACATCGTGCCGTCGAGCGAGTATCCCACTCCCGACAGCAGCCCGCCGGCAACCGAAATATTCAAGCCACCGGGAAAGCCCGCCGTTCCGTTGGCGCCGCCGGGGATCGCCGCGCCGGTCAGCTGGATCAGCTCCACTGGGTTGCGCCCATTGAGCGGCAGCTCGACAATCCGGCGGTTTTCGATCAGTCCGCCCACGCTAGTGGTTTGAGTCTCGACCAGTGTTGCATTGGACTCTACCTGAATGCTTTCGCTGACAGCGCCCAGTTGGAGAGACACGTTCACCGTGGGATTCGTCGCCACTTGCAGCACGATTCCGATCTGTGAGTACGCTTTAAATCCCTGCTTGGTCACGTCCAGACGATACGGCCCGATGGGCAGATTCGTCAGAACGTAGGTTCCGTCCGTGGAGCTGGTTGCCGTTCGCACCAGGCCTGTATCCGTCTGCGTGGCTTTAATCTCCGCGCTCGGAATCGCGGCCCCCGCGGGATCCAAAACCACACCTTGTATTTGGGAAGTGGCTTGCCCCCATAGGCAAGTTCCCAATACAAATAAACAGAAAACGAGATACCACTTGAATCTCATTACGGCCCCCTTCGACTAGCGCTGATCGTACTAGAAGCCGCGAGAAGTGTCAATCAGGTTACGCTTCGAAGCGAACGCATCCTATGATGGGATCAGATCCATGAAGAATCCCTGGCTGTTCCGGCTCGCCATCCTGCTGGCTGTCTCGGCGCTCTTGCTGATCATAGGCGGTGCGATGGTCGGCCCAGGAACTCAACCCACGCCCGCGGCGATATCGACACACCGCATCGCGGCGACTGCCGTGAGCCTGCTGGCGCTCGTTGTGACGTTGTGGTTGGCATTCGGCGATCCGCGTCCGCAAGCCCGCCGCTTGGGCTGGCTCACCCTGGCACTTGCTGTACTGCAAGATTCCGTAGGGCATGCCGCGGTGCTGACACGGATTCCGGTTACCGGCGGAATCGCGCACGCCTTGATGGCGCCGCTTTTCTTCGCCGCTGTCGTTGCCATCGCGGTGGTTACGTCTCCAGGTTGGAACAAGGGCCCGGAACACGTTCGCGACTACGGCTGGCCATCCATGCGATCGCTGGCGATCCTGACGCCGATCGTGGTGATCATACAGATCCTGCTCGGTGCAGCCTTCCGGCAGAAGGCCCTCACGCTGCTGCCGCACGTGCTTGGCGCGATGTTCGTTGCACTGGTGATCCTACTCGAATCGATTTTCGTTTTGCAGCAGTTCCCCACGCATCGAGCCTTGCGTCCAGCCGCGAAAACACTATTGGGCGTGGCGTTCGGCCAGGTGTTCCTGGGGCTCACCGCGCTCATCATGAAGTCGATGGCCGAAGATACCGACCCGGCCGTGATCATAACCGTTGCGTCGCACGTAACAGGCGGTGCGTTGACCCTGGCCACCACCATCGTCCTGTCGATCCTGATCCGGCGCAACGTCCAGCCGCGTATCGAGGAACAAGACGAAGAAGAGGCCGAACAGCCTGCGGCTAGTTAACCTGCGCTGCGTTCACTGGCGCGCCCTTCGGCTCCCAGTATCCGATCCAGCGGCCCGCCGTCAGCACAGAAAGCCACAGCACCAGCGAAAGCGCCGCTGCCAGCTTCGCCCGGCCCGGAATCACCGCGCTGCGATCCAAATCCGTGACGTTGCGATAAACGCCTCGGAACACGATGGCGTGAATGATGATCAGGACAAACAGCGCGAGCTTGATGTGCAGATAGGGGTTCGGATAGTAGATTGCCGCCTTCGACCATAGCAGCAGTATTCCGCATCCGGCCGTCAGCGTCAGGCCCAGGTGCTTCCAGGGCCGCAACCCGTTCACGATGTCCGACACCGGGTGTTTGGTGAGCGCGATCCCCAGCAGGCGCAGATCAGTCATCAGGATCATTCCGCCAAACAGGCCCATCCCCGTTAAATGCAGGGACAGGATGACCGGAAAGACCAGAGCCGACTCGCGAATGGCGGTGGCCAACGACATGTTTTGAAGAGCTTGAATGAATTCTGGAGGCATGTGATTTCTCTCCTTATACGAATGCGATGAAGATCCCGCCAAATATCACACTGGCCCACAAGACCAGCGAGATTACGCCTGTCAATACCGCCAAAGCTCCCGATGCTTGTTTTAATGCCACCCAGCGATGAATCGTGTAGTTGTAAATTATGGCGAGCGCCAGGGCCGTGAGCTTGAACCGGAAAGATGCATTGCGCAGGTACATGTTTGGATCGGAGGAGAAAATCAGCGGACCCGTGATCAGCGCCAACGCCAAGCCGGCCAAGGTCCAGGCGAAGGTGCCCTTCCACAGGTCGGCGGCTGACTCCTTCTTCAGCCCAATACCGAGGAGCCGCAGGTCGACCATCGTGATGGTCCCAATCCCGACGGCGAACCCGAGGATGTGTAGCACTTCACACACCGGGAATGCCCACTCGTTGGTATTGAGCGGATTGTTCGCGACATCGTATGCCAGAAACAGTGCCATTATTTATCCACCTTGTCTTCTACAGAGAAGCTCCCGTCGCGCGCCGGAGAAATAGTTTGCGGCGCACGAGCTGGAAACCGATGATAACAGACGTGACGCAGAGCGAGGTTCCGCCCAGCATCAGCGTCAAAACCACGATGTCCCAGGCCGGACGATAGTTATAAAGCCAGGGAAAGTTGATCGAGTGCAGCCCGTGATACAGCCAGCGATTCACCCAGGACTCCGTGCTTGAGCGATAGGCTCCCACCACCTGGGCGGTCTTGGGATCGATGTAGTACTGCGAACGGGTCTCATCGTTCAATTGCACGAACAGCACCGGTAGAGGCCGCTGCCGGGTCCGGTCCAGATAGTATGCATCGTATTGAGTGAGGATCCGCGCTTCGGCCACGCTGGACACGCTGTTCAGGACGTTGATAATTCGTTTGGGATCGAACGAGGCGATCGGTTCCCCAAGCATGCGGATGATTCGCGTCTCCCCCCGCGCTCCGGTCGCAGCGTACATCGGGTCGCTGGCGAAGGACGAAAGCTCAAGTTCCTTCACTTGGAACGCCGCGCCGAGCTGAGCGAGCGCCTCTTGCGGAGGTTTCGCCGCGTACTGCGATAGTTGAGGACGTTTGCCGCGAAGCGCGGCTGCGAGACTCCGTCCCTGTGGTCTGCCCGAACTGAGCGGAAAGGGCTCCATCGAGAGCATCCCGCTGAACGCCCAAGTGCATGCGACGATTCCAAAAAACAGTCCCAGAATGTGGTGAAGCCGCTTCTGCCCTTTGTACGGAATGCCCGTAGCTCCTCCTGAAAAGTGGTACCTGCGCGACGGCGAATACATCATCAGCCCGACGATCAAGCCCATCAGCGCCGCCACGGTTGCGATTCCCGACGACCAGATCACCACTTTGCTCCAGAGCGGACCGTTCTGGCGCAGCGGTGTGTAGTACAGCCAGTGCGGTATCGGACCCAGGTGCGCGAACAAGCGCGAGGAGCGGGTGGTGAACTGGACGACCTCCCCCGTGTTCTCCGAGACGTAAACCTGATCGCCGTTAGGCCACGAATACTTCGTTAGCGGGAGCTGGTTGCGGAGGCCGCCCTCGAGCGTCCACTGATCCGGTTCCGTCACCTCTTCGATTCTCGCGCCGCCAGCCGGCTGCCCGGTCCACGCGGCCGCGGTTCTCAGGTTCAGCTCCGGAGGAAAGACATTCTGCTGCTCGCCGGTATCGGCATAGACGATCGCCTCATCTCGCCCGATCCGGAAGAAATAGGCAGGCCGTCCATCGAAGGCTGCCAGCCGCGTCGAACCGGGCGCCTGATCGGAGTCAAGTGTCGCGTAAGCTTCCGCCGGCGAGAGCTTCACCTTGGATCCGTCGAGAACCAGCGCCCGCTCCAGCCGATCCGCATCGCTCACCGAAGGATAGTCCCAGTACATCATGAAGATCCCGGAGACGAACCACCACGCAAACAACAGGCAGAAAGCCGCCCCCATCCAGCGGTGGCACAGGATTGCTGTTTTCTTGAGGAGAATCAGCACGTGTGGATTGGATCAGCTCACTTGGGATTGCAGGACCAGCCAATGTCATTGAATCTGTCGTAGTCGCAGACGCGGGATCCGCCGGCCAAAATCACCGATCTGGCATGCGCGAAGTTCGAACCATCCCGCGCGACATCGGCAGTAACGGTGACAAGATCGCCCTTCTTCAAGGTGTAGCGCGTCCAACCATGCTGCATCAGGGCGTTGGGGCTGCCCAGTTCAAACTCCCATCGGACCGTCTTGCCACTCGGCTCGACCACGTCCAGGAAGAAATGGGCATGCGGATTCAGCCACTCGATCTGGGTCACAGTGCCTTTGAAATCCCGTTGCTTGGATAGATCGAAAACGGCGCTGAAGGCATGATGCGCCAGCAAGGGCGCGGACAGAGCAAGAGCTAACCCTCCGGCGATCCTGAGCGACCTGGCAGTCATTGCTCAGCCCTCCTGCGAATCCAGCTTACTCCGATACGAACCCACACGCTGGTTTAAACAAAGCCGATGGCTCGGCCGCCGACGCCGACGCCGAACCACAGTATCAAGGACAGCAACGCGGATACCCAGCCCAGAAGCATCGGACGCTTGTCTTCGTCCTTGTGCGTGATCCAGCGAAATAGCGTGAACTGGAAGATGATGGCCGGGAACAGCACCGCCATCTTGAACTTGAATCCATCATTCACGAAGCACTTCATGGCTTCCGAGGTGAACAGCATGTAGCCGGTGGCCAGCATGATCACCAGCCCCCAAGTCATGTAGGGCTCCAGGTTCTTCGCCAACAATGGCACCGACTGCTTCTTCATGCCGACGCCCAGCATCCGCAGATCGATGATCACAATCGCGCCGAACATCATCGTCAACGCCAGAATGTGGATCGTCTCGATCACCGGGAACGCCCAGATGGTCCCCGAAATCGCCTGGCCGAGCCAGACCTTATCGCTCCACTCGAAAAATGGTTTTAAAAATTGCCACATAGTTTTTTAGAAGTTATACGCAGTCGTGCGGCCCGCGATGATCACGATGCCCCAGCTGATCAGCGAAATCCAGCCGGCCAGTTTCGCGGCGCGAGGCGGATCCGCGGCCCACTCCCATTCGTGCATACTGCGATAGATCTTGGAGGAGTGAAAGATCAGCACGTTCAGCCCGGCCAGGAACAAGAACAGCACCTTCAGGCGGAACCAGACGCTGTTGTAGCACTTGATTGGCTCCGAGATCAGCAGCAGCGTTCCGGTGATGATCATCATCAGGAATCCGGCGCTGATCCAGGGGATGAGCTGGTGAAATACGTCCGAGGCGGATTCTTTCTTGAAGATCAACCCCATCATGCGCAGATCGGAAATCGCGATGGTCCCGGCCGAAATGCTGATGCCGAGGAGGTGTCCGCCTTCCAGGAGCGGGAACATGAGAATTGACTCCCGGATCGACACGCTGAGCGAAGTCTCCTGGAGCCACTGGCAAAATTCAAGTATGGCCATATAACTTCATTAGGAGACTAACATCCAATGCCGATGGTTACTACAGTCCACAGGTCAACAGGCGGTCAGTGACCGGTATGTGACTGAATATCGCCCGTTGCTGCTACTACTTACAGGGAATTAGCGCTTGCCGGAAACAGGGTCCTGGGCCTCCAGCTCGCGGTGGAGTACGTAACTGACTTCGATCGGCATGGTGTCCATCGACCTGACTTTCAAGACCACCTGGTAGTAGCGAGGAAGGCTGCCGTCAGGCTTCTTCATCTTTGAAACCAACGTCTTGGCGAACGTGGCGTCGGTGAACGCCTGAACTTCGCCGGTGATGCTCGAAATACGGTTTCCGGCGAGATACAGCACTTCACCATTGCCGTACAGTCCCGGCACGCGGCTGATCAGAGCGTAGCTTTCCTCGGTATCTTGTGGATCGTGCGGGGGCTTATCGGTGAACAATTCCGGCTCACCGGGCTTAGGACTCATGTTTCGAATCCCTTCCGGTTCGAGCACGAACGGCCGGTCGGCCGACATCGCCTGCATCTGCCGGTTGCCCGCTACCGGTCCCAGGAACACCACGTTGCCCATGGCGACCTCGGGCGCGGCGATCTGGTCGCTGCTGGTCACCAGCACATCCTGCTTGTGCAGCATGCCGAGGAATTGTCCAAGTAGGACCGCTCCAGTCGCCGTTCCAGCCCCGCTCGATCCTGCATTGGGCGTCGAGAGGCACACGATCAGCGGACGCTTGGAAGAAACCAGCGGCTCCCAGAGCTGCTGTAATTCGGGTGTCCAATCGCGAGCTGTTTCCAGGCCGCTTCGCTCCACCTGGCGCAGACGCATTCCGAAATACACTGCCAGACCGAGCGCGATCACAAGCCCGGCGATGAGCCCGATTTCCTTGCGTCCCCAGCGCCCCGCCATGGCGGGCTGTTCTGCGACGGGCTCCGGGCGAACCTCGCGCGGCTCGAACGTAAGCTTAAACCCGCCCTTAGGCAGATCCACCACAATGGAATCTTCCAGGCCTTCGGTTCGGTAGTATTCGCCTATCTTTTGCCGCAGTCGGGCGACGTGCATGCGCACGGTCGACTCCTGGCGCGGATCGTAGGAATCCGGCTTGGCGAAAACGTCTAGCCCAACCGTGTATTCCTTAAGACCGTCGGCGGTTCCGGAGACGGATTTCTCCGCCAGGTAACTCAAGAGAGTACGATGGATCTCCGACGTGCGGAAGGCCTTACTCTGAAGAATCCGCTGGATCTGAGCGTGCGTGGCTTCCAGCTCTAAAACCATTGCCATCCGAATGATAACACCCCGTATCTATAACACGCTTTTTGAGCGGTCGTAGTTACAGGCGCGTCGCCTCCGGCGGGCGATTTCAGAAGTGAAAGTTTACGCCGAAGCGAACGATATTCGTGCGATACTCCAGGCCGATCAAGTCCACCTCGCCCCCCTCTGCGGCTGCGGCGGTGAGATCGCTCACGTAGTTGTTGTTGCCCGACATCATCCAGAGGTATTCGGCCTTCAGGCTCAGTTTGTCTGTGAACTTTCGTTCGTATCCTATTCCAACCGTGGAGCCTGTGTGGAATCCGGTGTCCGTATCGGCGGCGAAAGCCGAGAGCAAAGTGGCGCGGGATGATCCGTTATGTCTCATGCCCGTGATCCCGCCGGTCACAAAGAGTAGGTTTCGCCCGGCTCCATAGCCGATTCGCCCACGAATCGTCTGAATGTAGTCCACATCGGTTTCGACATCGATCCGATTCCCGGTTCCGGGGCCGCCATTGGGGCCGAACACCTGCGTGACGGTTTCCCCAATCCGCGCGATGCTGTGGTCAGCTTCGAAACCTATGACAAGGTGTTTCCTGAACTGCCAGTTTGCTCCGACCTGAAGCCCCACCAGGGTTCCATTCGCGTCGTGGTCGAAGAGACTCCGGCTGACGGTTTGAGCCGTCTCTGAACTGAAATCCATCCTGCCGAATGAACCGCCTACAGTAGCGCCTGCGTAAAATCCCGTCCATGTACCCGGATCGGCGGCGCTGACACCGGATGCCAACATCAGTAACAGCGCGGCTGGCGTGCAAGCCTTCCCTAAGAGATTCATTGCTCCCTGCTTTCCGAGATGTTTTTCTCGTCAAGCTAGTGGCGCACTGTTCAGCATTATCTCTACGGGATCGCGAGGAGACGGAGGGGTAACTGGGGCAAGGCTTCGCCCTAACCCATCGGAATGCTTGGGGCGGGCTCTAAGATTTAGTCGCCCGCAACGTTGGCGATCTGGGTAAGGTTCGCGTTAAGAACGGCTTCGGCGTCAGCCTCCGTGAACTCCTGGGTCTTCGCCGAGTGGTTCATGGAGCAGAACTTGGGACCGCACATCGAGCAGAATGCAGCGTCCTTAAACCCTTCCTCGGGCAGCGTTTCATCGTGATACGCCTGCGCGGTCTCAGGATCCAGAGAAAGCTCGAACTGCTTCTTCCAGTCGAATGCGAACCGCGCGCGCGATAGCGCATCATCGCGATCCCTGGCTCCGGGACGATGCCGGGCGATATCCGCCGCATGGGCCGCGATCTTGTAGGCGATCAACCCTTGCTTCACGTCTTCGCGATTGGGCAATCCCAGGTGTTCCTTGGGCGTCACGTAACACAGCATGGCCGCGCCATGCCAGCCGATCATGGCCGCGCCGATGGCAGAAGTGATGTGATCGTAGCCCGGTGCGAAATCCGTCACCAGCGGCCCCAGCGTGTAGAACGGAGCCTCCTGGCAGATCTCGACTTCCTTCTCCACCTGCATCTGGATCTGGTCCATAGGGATGTGTCCCGGACCCTCGATCATCACCTGCACGTCGTGTTTCCAGGCGATCTTGGTCAGCTCGCCCAGCGTCTCCAGCTCGGCGAACTGCGCGCGATCGCTCGCATCGGCCAGCGACCCCGGCCGGAGCCCGTCACCCAGCGAAAAGCTTACGTCGTGCTTCTGGAAAATCTTGCAGATGTCCTCGAAGTATTCGTACAGGAAGTTCTGCTTGTGGTTCTTCACCATCCACTCGGCTAAAATCGCACCGCCGCGGCTGACGATTCCCGTCACGCGCTTGGTGGTGAGCGGAATGTACTGCACCAAAACACCCGCGTGGATGGTCATGTAGTCCACGCCCTGCTCGGCCTGCTCTTCGATGACCTCGAGCATCACTTTGATGTTGAGATCTTCCACGCGGCGCACGCGCGCCAGAGCTTCATAGAGAGGCACCGTCCCGATCGGAACCGGCGAACTCCGGATGATGGCTTCGCGAATGCGCGGGATATCGCCTCCGGTGGAGAGATCCATCACCGTGTCGGCTCCGTACTTCACGGAATAGCGCAACTTTTCGAGCTCGCCGTCGATGTCCGAAGTAGTCGAGGAATTCCCGATATTCGCGTTGATCTTGCAGCAGGATGCCACCCCGATGCACATCGGTTCGAGGTTGGTGTGATGGATGTTGGCGGGGATAATCATGCGCCCGCGAGCGACTTCGTCGCGCACCACTTCCGGCGTCAGGCGCTCGCGCGTCGCGACGTATTCCATCTCCTCGGTGATCCGCCCTTGCCTCCCATAGTGCATTTGCGTCCGGATCTTGTCGTTCTCGCGCTGCGCAACCCATTTTTGTCGCATAACGCTCCGATCTTACCAGATGTGAATGTCGTGGGCCGCCGCGCAGACCTACAGAAGTTGCCGATCTGGTTGATCCCGAAGGGGGAGAGCGCGATAGGACCTGGAACGAATAGTGCGATGCGGAAAGGCCGAAGCCTAGAAGTAGCTCTCAGCGGCGCGCTGCCTGGATCGTCCGTGGAATCTCGCGATGCTGCTGCATGAATCTCGCGACATCCGGATCGTTGGGCGCCAGGCTGACCGCACGCTGGAGCACGCTTTCGGCCAGGGGGCCGGCATCGAAGGCAAGTTTGCCGCTGCCGCGGAGGATCGCGCCTTGAAACGAGAGTTGATATCCGGCCACGGCCAGAACGTAAGGATTCGTCGAAGCGCCCAGCTTGTCGTGAGCCTGCTGTGCGACCGGTGACTGGACCAGCGCCGGGTCCGAGGCCAGCGGGTAACCATTCTTGTTCAGCATGGTCACACCCAGGATCGCCATCGCATAGGTCTCGCCCAGACCCGCGCTGATGCCTTTGTTGCTGGGCTCCAGCGCGACGGCCCGCTCCAGCAAACTAATGGTGAACGGTTTGTCAGAGAGTTTGAAGAAGTAAGCCGCGTTCGCCAGTACCGCGGCACTGGCGTCCGGCTTCGCCGTTTGTGTCCGCCATGCATCTGAAGCCAACTTGAACCCCTGCGGATCGGCCAGGCGATGACCAGAGGCGTCGATGGTAGCGGCTGAAGTTCCAGCCAACTCATCAGCCGGAGTGTTTTCGATCAGCCAGAGAATGTGGCGGCGGCGTGCAGGTATCGCGACAGACGCGGGCACGACCGAGTTCAAAAAATAGTAGTCGAGCAGCGCTTTTCGCGCCACCCGATCCGCGGGGTTTGCCTGCAGGGCCGTCTCGAGCTGCTGCGGACTCTGGGCGTGCACCTGAATTGCAAAAGCGATCACCAACGGTATCAAGAACCGGTTCATACCGGGACTATCGACGTTTACAGGAAGGCCTTGTAGGGGAACCACCCTAGAATCGCGGCGGCACCTTGGTAACTCCAGGCAGATAGCGTGTACCCGACCTGGGTGTAGGCCATCAACAGGATCAGCGCCAGGAACCCATATCGGGCCACGATGGAGTAGAGCTCGACCGGAAACCGCGCCGCCAGCAGCAGTTTCGACCCATCCAGCGGCGGCACGGGGATCATGTTGAACAAAGCCAGATAGAGGCTGAGCCGCACGCCTTGCGCCGCGAAGTTCGCGACGGCCAGATTAGCATGTGCGGTCGCCGCCGCCACTGCCGCGAGCACCACAGCGAACACTACATTGCTCGCCGGACCCGCCAGTGCCACCAGCGCCATCCCGTTCAGGCCGCCCCGCAGCTTCGAGGGATTCGTGCTCACCGGCTTTCCCCACCCGAGAAATCCAGCGCCCAGCAGCGACGTTATCGCTGGAAGCAGAACGGTACCGATCCAGTCGACGTGCGCCAGAGGGTTGAGCGTAACGCGGCCTTGGAGTCGTGGCGTATCGTCGCCCAGTTTGGTCGCGACCCAGGCGTGCGCGAACTCATGCGGCGTGGTCAGCAGCCACAGCAATGCTACGTTGATCAGGGCTGCTTCAAAATTCATTGTCAGGGAGCGGCTTTACTGAGGCAGGAACCGGGCTGGTTGGATCGGAACTGGCGGCATGGAATCCACTCCTTCCGTTAAGGAAGTAACCATCCATCCCCCACGCTTCCGCTCCAGCAGTATGACGACCGGTACGCTACGCGTCATGACCGAGCCGTACTGAACACGAGAAGCTTCCACGCGGGCAACCTTCGGGGACAAGAATTGAACCGAGTGAGTGACGAGGATCGGACGGCTCATTTCCGACCATACCTCGCCGGTAGCCGGCTGGGCTTTCGGGTCGTTCAGCGACGCGATGACCTTGTCGATGGCCGCACGCTCCTTAGCTGGATCCGCGGCCCAGAGGCTCGACGAAGCCAGCAGGAGCCCGACCACCCATTTCATGACCACCATGCTATCACCACGCTTGCCAAGTATCATAATATAGCGATGCGAATTCCCGCTTTCTTCCTATTGGCCTTGTTGCCGCTGTCCGCACAAGACGCCGGAGTCACGCGCAACGATTGGCTGCATTACGGTGGCACCCAGTTTTCCTGGCGCTATAGCGCGCTCGACCAGGTCAACACCTCGAACGTCAAGAATCTGCTTCCCGCATGGATCTTCCAGACCGGCGACTACACCGAGTACCTGGGCTCCACGCCCATCGTGGCCGATGGCGTCCTGTACCTCATCTCCGCCAGCGCGCGCGTTTTCGCACTCGATGCCGCCAAGGGCACGCTGATCTGGCAGTATCGCTATCCGGCCCCTCGTCCGGGGATTGCCGGCAGTCACTCCGATTTCATCCAGAACCGCGGGGTCGCGCTGACTGACGGCAAAATCATCTTCGGCACCAGGGACAACTTCCTGGTCGCTCTCGATCAGAAGACTGGCAAGGAGATGTGGAAAGTCAGCGTTGACGATCCGAAACAGTGCGGCTGCAACAACCTCTCCGCACCGCTGGTCGTCAAGGACAAAATCATCGTCGGCGGCAACGGCGGCGATCAGGCGCATCGCGGTTATCTCACCGCCTTCTATGCGAAAACCGGCCGCCTCGCCTGGCGCTGGTATGTCGTTCCGGCGCCTGGTGAAAAGGGCAACGAAACGTGGAAGGGCGACAGCTGGCGCTTTGGTGGCGGGTCGCCCTGGCTCACCGGCTCCTTCGATCCCGACTTGAACCTGGTGTACTGGGGCACTGGCAACGCGGCTGCGGATTTCTACGATGCCGATCGGGTAGCCGCGGGCACGAACAAGTCCAAGGACGTGAATCTCTATACCGCCAGCGTCGTTGCGCTGGATGCCGACACCGGCAAGTTGCGCTGGCACTTTCAGGAAGTTCCTGACGACATTTGGGACTATGATTCCGCCTACGAAGTGCTGCTCATGGATCGGCAGATTAGGGGCCAGATGCGCAAGGTCCTGGTGCACATGAACAAGAGCGGCCTGACGTTCGTGCTCGATCGCGCCACAGGCGAATTTCTCAGTTCGTTCAACGTTCCCGAGGTCTCCAACTGGATGACTGGTGTGACCGAGGATGGCAAGCTCGTCGGCCGCAATGAGCCCGTGCTCGGCAAAACCCAGTCTTTTTGCCCCAGCACCGCCGGCGCCAAGAGCTGGAACTCCACGGCATATTCGCCGCGCACCGGTTTCCTCTACACTCCCACCAACGAACTCTGCAACGACATCACCTCGAACGACACCAAGCCTACCGAGGGCCGCTTCTTCATGAATGGCGATTTCCCCACGAAGCTTCCGCCCAACCGGACGACCTACAGTCACGTGGACGCCTGGGATCCAGTTACGGGCAAGCGCATGTGGAGCATGCCCTATAAGTTCGTGCTGCTCTCTTCGATGCTCGCCACCGCCGGCGATCTGGTGTTTACCGGCGATCCGGAGGGGAACTTTTTCGCGCTGGACGCGCGCACCGGCAACAAGCTGTGGACCTTCCAGACGGGCGCGGGGCACCGCGGCGGGTCGATTTCCTACTCGGTCAACGGCCGGCAATACATCGCGGTGACCACTGGATTTCAGCAGACCGTGGTCGGCAGCGCCATAGTCGGCTTGTTCCCCGAGCAAAGTTTTCGGCCCGGATCCACGCTGGTCGTATTCGCGTTGCCGGAGGGATCGCGATGACGCGGGCGTTACTTCTATTCGCGTTCGCCGCGCTCGCCGCATTCAGCCCGGCTCAGGACCTGGTCAAGCAGGGAGAAGCGGTATTCAGCAAGTCCTGCGCGACCGGATACTGTCACGGAGCCAAGGGGACTAACGGCGGCGCGCCGCGCCTGGCTGCGCGCGGATTCGATCAGGCGTTCATCGCCAACACCGTCCAGCGCGGCATTCCCAGCACGGCGATGCCGGCCTTCGGAACCACACTCTCGCGTGCGGATTTAAACGCGGTGGTGGCTTACGTCGCGTCACTAAACGGCGTTACGAATCTCATCACCAACAGCGGCCCCGGGGGCGCACCAGCCGTTAAGCTCTCAGGCGACGCCGCCCGCGGACGAGATCTATTCTCGGATGCGGTCCGCAGTTTTGGACGTTGTTCCACGTGCCATGAGGCCGGAGGCATCGGGATCGCAGTGGCGACGCCGATCGCGAAAGTTCCCGCTGACGCCGCGGCACTCAAAGCTTTGTCCACTTCGCAGGTTTCGACCGTGACTCTGGGCGGCGAGTCGATGCCGGCCCTGCTGGTCAGCAAGAAAGCCAATACTGTTGTGTTCTACGATCTGACCAGCGTCCCACCAGTGCTTCGGACCGAATCGCCTTCAGCGGTTCAGACTCGCGATGGCAGCCCTTGGCGGCACGCTTCCGTTATCGGCGCCTACAATGACGCGGAGTTGTCGGCGATCCTGTCGTATCTCCGCGCGGTAGTAAAACCCTGACCATCTTCACCATCGGCCACTCCACGCTGCCGATCGAGAAGTTTCTCGGAATGCTGAACGCGAACGGCATTCGCCAGCTCGTGGATGTCCGCACGATTCCGAAGTCGCGCCGGAATCCGCAATTCGGCCAGGATGAACTCGCCGTCTCGCTCAAGAAAGACGGAATCCGGTACGTGCATCTGCCCGGACTCGGAGGGCTGCGCCACGCCCGCAAGGATTCCATCAACACCGGCTGGAAGAATGCGAGTTTTCGCGGCTACGCGGACTACATGCAGACGGCCGCATTCCACGAGAACGTCACCAAGCTTCTGGAACTTGCCGCGGCGGGCCCGACCGTGGCCATGTGCGCCGAAGCCGTCCCCTGGCGATGCCACCGCTCGCTGATTGCCGACGCCCTGACCGCGCGCGGAATCCAGGTTGAGCATATCCTCACCGCCACCAGCCGCAAACCCCATACCTACACGCCTTTCGCGCGCGTCGAGGGAGAGTCGGTGACCTACCCCGGACTGCCGCTCTCCGAGTCTTGATAGACTTAAGCTAGGTGCTGAGCCTACGCAATCTTGGGTTTCTCGTGCTTGCCGGGACCGCCCTCGCGCAGGCGCCTCCGGCGTCTCAAGACGACGTTCCTACTTACCGCACCGATGCCCGGCTGGTGCTTCTTCACGCCAGCGTGGTCGATAAGAACGGGAAGCTGGTCACCAACATTCCCCAGTCGGCGTTCAAGGTTTTTGAAGACGGTGTGGAGCAGCCGCTTCGATTGTTCCGGCGCGAGGATGTTCCCGTCTCCATGGGCATCATCGTCGACAACAGCGGGAGCATGACCAACAAGCGCACCAGGGTGGCCGCGGCCGCGCTGGAGATGGTGAAGCAATCGAACCCGGACGACGAAGTTTTCATCGTCAATTTCAACGACGATACGCACTTCGATCAGCCGCTGACCAACGACGTCAAGAAGCTCCAGGCGGCGCTCGCCAGGATGGAAGCGCGCGGCGGAACCGCCATGCGCGACGCCTTGAGCAAGTCCATCAATTACGTCAAGAAGAACGGGAAGAAGGACAAGAAAGTCCTGGTGGTGATCACCGACGGCAACGACAATTCCAGCGACATCACGCTGGAACAGGTGCTCCGTCAGGCGCAGAACAGCGAAGTGCTGATCTATGCCATCGGCCTGCTGAACGAAGAAGAGGCGCGGGAAGCGCGATCCGCGAAACGCGCCCTGAAGTCTCTGGTGGATGCGTCCGGCGGCATGGATTACTATCCCAAGAGCACCAGCGACGTCCAGGAAATCACCCCGCGCGTGGCCCACGAGATCCGGAATCAGTACATACTCGGGTACACATCCTCGAATCAGGCTATGGATGGGTCGTTCCGGCAAATTAAGGTGACCGTCACCGGCTTCGGCAAGCCCACGGTCCGCACCCGCAACGGCTACTACGCAACACCGACGGCCCGCCTCGACCGCGCGATCGATCAACTCGATCGACCGCTCACCGCCCGCCGCTAGTTCTTGGGCGCGAACGGAAGCGTCGGCGCATAATACCCGTGCCGCGCACGTACGTTGAAATCCTTGCGATCCTTCACGCGAATATCCACGGGATGATACAGCCCGTCGGTGCGCAGCGGATCGGGCCGATAGAACACGTTGTACTGGTGCCGCAGTTCATTCGCGATGTTCTCGAAGGACTGGCCCATGTCCTCGGCCTTAAAGGGAAAGAAAGCTATGCCGCCGGTTTCTTCCGCGAAGCGCTTCAGGACCTTGTCGCCGCTGGTTTCCAGATGCGTGATGTTGGTGGAAATGGTGTAGATCACGGCGTCTGCCTTATGCGCCATCTCTAGCGCCTGCTCGCGTGTATAGCGGCTCTGGTTGTCATCTCCATCGCTCAGAATCACGATCGCGCGGCGAAATTTGTCGCGCGGCTGATCCATCATCAGCTTGTCGCGGCAGGAAAAGAAAATCGCGTCGTACAAAGCTGTGCCGCCGCCCGGCCGCAGCTCGCGGATCGCTTTCGTGACCGCGACCTGGTCGTCCGTCAGGTCCGCCACCAGCTCCGGCGACGTATCGAAGCTCACCACCAGGGCCTTGTCTTTGCCCGGACGCATCACCGTGGTGATGAAGTCCGTCGCGGCTTCCTGGATAAAGTGGAATCGTTCGCGAATGCTGTTGCTGGTGTCGATCAGGATCGCCAGCCGCAGAGGCAGATCCGTCTCTGCCGTAAACTCCAGAATCTGCTGCGGCCGCTTGTTTTCGAAAATCTCAAAATCGTTCTTGGTGAGATCGCTGACAAACCGGCCCTTCTTATCTGTCACCGTGTACAGCAGGTTCACGCGCGTCACGTCCACCGTGATCCGGCTCTGGTCCTCTGTCTGAGGAGCGGCCTTCGGCGCCGCCTTCTGCTTGGCGTTCTGCCCAAATGCCAAAGCGATGCTCAGAAGGCCGATGAGTGCGCGTTTCATGTTCACCTAGGATTATAGCCCCGCGAGCCAATCCTCAAGAGCGGGCGGCAGCGGAGCCTCCACCGTAACTTTTTCCCCCGTTGCAGGGCTGACAAATCCGATTCGGAACGCGTGCAGGAACAGGCGCGCCGCCGGCGGAGCCCCATAAACGCGATCGCCCGCCACCGGATGCCCGATGCTCGCCAGATGGACCCGGATCTGATGCGTGCGCCCCGTGCCGATGCGAACTTCCAGAAACGTGAACTTTTCGAACCGCTTCCGCACCCGGTACTCCGTCAGCGCTTCCCGGCCCGATTCCAGCCGCGCGGTCATGCGCGTCCGCCGGACAGGATCGCGTGCGATCGGTTTCGTGATTCGCCCGAAATCCGCACGAACGTTTCCGTGTACCAGCGCGAGATAGATTTTCTCGACAGTCCGGCCCGCGAACTGCGCCGCCAGAGCCCGATGCGCCGAGTCCGTCCGCGCGACCAGCAGCACGCCGCTGGTGTCCTTGTCCAACCTGTGGACGATTCCCGGCCGCATTTCGCCGCCCAATTGCGAGAGCGCGCCGAAGCGGTGGACCAGCCGGTTGACCAGCGTCCCCTCGTGCAGCCCCGCGCCCGCATGCACCGCGAGTCCGGCCGGCTTGTTTACGGCGATCAGTGACGCGTCCTCATACAGCACTTCCACCGGAAGATCTTCGGGAGTCGCCTTGAGCGGCGGCAGCCCGGCCGGGGAAACTTCGATCGCCTCGCCGCCGTGCAGCACGAGCGACGATTTCGCCGCCGAGCCGTTCACCTGAACCCGGCCTTCTTTGATCCACGATTGAATCCGCGACCGGCTGAATTCGCTCAGCTTTTCTTGCAGGAAATGATCCAGCCGCTTTCCGGCCTCGCCTGTGAATGAGTGCATTGTTTCCGAGCCGCGACAGTAATGGAGCGGTCTAACGCGGTCCTGCCGATACTTCAAACACGGCGATCTCCGCCATCAGGTTCGGCAAGAACGTTACCTGCCGGTCCCCAGCAACGCAAATTCGCCGCTCGATTTTCCAGCCCTGCTTCTGTGCCAGCGCCTCGAAATCCAGCACGGACAGGAAATGGATATTGGGCGAGTCGTACCAGTCATACGGAAACCGGTCGGTACGTGGTGCCCGGCCGCTCAACAGCCAAGCCAGCCGCACCGAGTAGTGCCCGAAATTCGGGAACGCCACGATGGCGCGCTTGCCGACGCGCAACATTCCTCGCAGCACCGCCAGCGGATATCGCGTCTCCTGCAAGGTTTGCGAGAGAACCACGTAGTCGAACGCCTGGTCCGGATAATCCTCCACCGCCGATTCCAGGTCGCCTTGATAGACCGATGCTCCGCGCGCGATGGCCTTCTGCACACGCGCGCCTTCCATCTCGACGCCGCGTCCGTCCACCTGCTTGTGCTCTTTGAGCCAAGCCAGCAGTTCGCCTTCGCCGCAGCCCAAATCGAGCACCCGTGTCTTCGGCTCGATCAGGTCTCCGATGATCGCGAAGTCGCGCCGGCCGTTGACGTTAGGCATCGGCCTTAGGCATTTGCGGCCGCTCCCCGGAACGTGCTCGCCAGGAATCCGCGTACCACTTCGGTCTGCTGCTCCACTTCCACCAGGAAGGAATCGTGCCCGTAGCGGGCGTCCAGATTGCAGTACGCCACGTCGCAATTCCGCCCGCGCAACGCCTTGACGATCTCCAGCGACTGATACGGCGGATACAGCCAGTCCGACGTGAAGCTGATCAGCAGAAAGCGCGCCTCATTCGCCTCGAACAGCGTGGGCAGCGCGCCGCGCTGCGTCAGATCGAACGTGTCCATGGCGCGCGTGATGTAGATGTAGGAATTCGCGTCAAAGCGGTCGACGAACTTGTACCCGCGGTACTTCAGGTAACTCTCGACTTCGAACTGGTCCGGCGTCCGCAGCTTGCGCCCGAACTTCTCGCGCATGCTCTCGTCGCTCATATAGGTGATGTGGCCCACCATGCGCGCCACTGCCAGGCCGCGCCCCGGCAGCTTGCCGCCGTAATAGTTTCCGTCATTCCAGTCGGGATCCGCCATGATCGCCTGCCGCCCGACTTCGTTAAACGCGATCTGCTGCGCACTATGCCGCGCGGTGGTCGCGATCGGGATCGCGGACGCCACCCGCTCCGGATAACTCACCGCCCATTCCAGCGCCTGCATCCCGCCCATCGAGCCGCCCGAAACCGTCAGCAGCTTCCCGATTCCCAGATGATCGATCAGCATCTTTTGCAGCCGCACCATGTCGCCGATCGTGACCTGGGGGAACGACATGGCCCACGGGCATCCCGTCTCGGGATTGATGGAGCCCGGACCGGTGGTGCCGCGGCATCCGCCTAACACGTTGGAACAAATGACGAAATACTTGTCTGTATCGAAGGCCTTGCCGGCCCCGATCATGGACGACCACCACCCGCCTTCGCCCGCCGCGTGCGCGTCGCCCGAGAAAGCGTGGACGATCAGAATGGCATTGGAGCGCGCGGCGTTCAGCTCGCCGTAGGTTTCATAAGCGACCTCTACGGGAGCCAGCGTAAGGCCGGAATCCAGCTCCAGCCGGGGGAACGTGCAGCTAGCAGCCTCCGTCACCATGGGGATACTTTCAGTATAGTGGGCAGGAGGTAAAGCCCCGTTTATGCTGCGCAAACTGCTCCGTACCCCCAACGATCTCACCCTAACCCTCGCCCGGATCATCCTGGCCACGATTTTCTTCGCCCCACGGATCTCAAAAAATGTTCGGCTTCTTCGGCGGACGCGGTGTCTCCGGAACCATTGCGATCTTTGAGCAAACCATGGGCATCCCGGCGCCCTTGACGATTCTGGCGATGACCGCTGAAGTCTTCGGCGCCATCGGCCTGTTCTTGGGCTTGTTCAGTCGCGTCGCCGCCACAGGATTACTGGTCGTGATGATCGTAGCCCCTTTCGCGAACCATCTGTACCCGAACTTCTTCATGAACTGGACGGGCCGTCAGATGGGAGAAGGTTACGAATATCACCTGCTGGCGATCGCGCTGATCGTCACGATCCTGGTTCGCGGAGCTGGTGCACTCTCCCTGGATCGGGCGATTTCGCCAGAGCACCAAGGTGCCGGGCTAAGTGCGCGCTAGGGCTTCGAAGATTCGCTTTACGTTGGACGGGCCTGTGCCGGTCAATTCGACCGTGGGCTGAGCGATGGATTCGGCGATGGGTCCCGTTTGGGGGATCGCCAGGCCTGCTGCCTTGATCATCGGCATTATCGTCTCGGGCATCGGCGGATTCGTTTCCAGATAGTCCATGCCGTCGACCGTGATCTGGAGGTTGCTCTTGTCGTCGCTCGCGACCATGTTCCGCTGTTTCAGATACCACAGCGCGAAATTCAGTCCCTCGGACGTGCATTCGAGGATATTTTCAACTCTACGCATCGAAAGGCCCGGCGTGAAGGGCTTCAGCCGGCGGCGATCGTAAAGAAGGCACAGCAGAGCGGTGCGCAAGGCAGTCTCGCGGCCCAGAGCCTCGAAGAAGTCGAGCCCGCTGAACTTAAATTCGGCCTTGTCTTCGCCAACGCCCTTTAGCTTGTCAAATTCGTGCCGCAGCCCCGAGTCGCACAGAACTTCGTACGCAAGATTGATCGCGTCAAACTTGGCCTGATCGCCGGTCTTAGGGTTTCGCGGATGATACTTCTCCGCCAGCTTGCCGTAGGCTTGATGGATCGTGTCCAGGCTTGCTTTTGGATCGATCTCCAGAACCTTGTAGTGATCCTGGAATTTGCCGGCGAGTGGAGCGGACATAGGTGTTTCTTCTATCGGCAGAAGTACGATCGGCCTCTAGGCCGGTCACTATGTATCACTTAACTCGCGTCAACTTCTCGTACAGCGCGTTGGAGGAATTGTTCGGATCCCTGAGGCCTCGATTTTCTGTCGTGGATGAACGAAAATGAAATCGATGTTCCCGAGCCGCAACGTCGCCATCCATATCCTTAGAGGAATCATCGGCTTGGGATTCCTGGCGGTAGCGCTTCAGTATGCGCCGGTCTTGGGGTGGTGGGCCTTGGTGCCTGGTGTCTGCGCCCTCATCTGCCTGGGAGGCTGCCCCATGTGCTGGATCGTCGGACTGATCGCGACGATACTTCAGCGCAAAACCGGCCCAGCCTGCGCCATCAAAACGGATACTTCGCAGGCGTCGCGCTGACGGTGATCCACTGCCACTCGGTGAACTCGTCCAGATTGGTCGTGCTCCCGAAGCGCGAGCCGTTGCCCGACGCCCCCATGCCGCCCATCGGAATCCCCGGATGGTCGCCGATGGTCTGATCGTTGATGTGCACCATCCCCGCCTTGATCCGCCGGGCCATCCGCATCCCGCGATCCACTGACCCCGTCATCACCGACGCCGCCAGGCCATAGCCCGTCCCGTTGGCCAGTTCCACCGCTTGATCGTCGTCCTCGGCGATCGTCACCGGTGCCACGGGCCCGAAAATCTCCTCGTCGTACGCGCGCATCCCGACCTTCACATCGCCCAGCACCGTCGGTTTATAGAAAAGGCCCTCGTGCGTGCCGCCCGTCACCACTTTCGCGCCGGATTTCACGGAATCCTGAACGATCCCATCCACGCGGGTCAATTGTTTTTCGCTGATCAGCGGCCCGATCGCCACATGCGCGCGGAACGGATCGCCCACCGGCAGCGCGGCAGCATGCTCGGCCAGCTTCTTCATGTACTCGGCCGCGACCTTCTTATGCACGATGTGCCGGCTGGTCGCCATGCACACCTGGCCCTGATGCAAGAACGATCCCCAGGCGCCGCACGAAGCTGCCGCATCCAGATCCGCGTCATCCAGGATGATCATCGGACTGTTGCCGCCCAGTTCTAGCGAAACTTTCTTCAGACCCTTGCCGGCCAGCTCACCCACACGACGCCCCACGGCGCTCGATCCGGTGAACGTGACCAATCTCACCGCGGGAGCGGTCACCAGCGCCTCGCCCACATCCGGTCCGCCGGGAAGCACGCTGAACACGCCCGCCGGAAGTCCCGCCATCTCGAACACCCGAGCCAGCAGATAGCCACCCGTCACCGGAGTCTGATGATCCGGCTTCAGCACCACCGCGTTGCCGAGTGCCAATGCAGGAGCCACCGAGCGCATGGCCAGCACCAGCGGCACGTTCCACGGCGTGATCACGCTGACCACGCCGACCGGGACGCGAATCGCCATGCTCATCCGGTCCGGCGAGGTCGGCGGAAGAATCTCGCCGATGGGCTGGATCAGGATGGCCGCCGAGTGATACAGCTCGCCCGTGGCGATCGCCACTTCGTAACCCGCTTTGGGTTGCACGCCGCCCGTCTCACGGACGTTGAAATCCATGATCTCTTTCGAGTGCATTTCGATGATCCGGGCCGCCTCGCGCATGATCCTTGCGCGCTCTTCAGCGGTCTTGGCGGCCCAAGCCGGCTGCGCCTTGGCAGCTTGCTCGGTGAGTTGCACCGCCAGTTCGGGCGTCCCGCCGCCCGCGGTGCCCAGCGATTCGCCGGTCGCCGGTTCCCTCACAGGAATCATTTTGGGCGCGGTCTTCCACGCGCCGTCGAAGTACTTCTTTTCCCAAATAGAGTTATCCAGCAGTGTCTCTGACATAAACCAGCCAGTATACAGAATGGGCGATTCTATGAAAGAGCCACCCATGCCGAACGTCACCCACCTCGAATGCAGCCTCTGCGCCAACCGCTTCGAACCCCACCGGGTTCACAACCTGTGTTCCTGTGGCGGAACGCTGTACGTGCGTTACGATCTGCCCGCGATCAAAGCAACCTGGACCCTCGATCAGGTTCGATCCTCGCGATCCGACCTGTGGCGCTACCTGCCGGTTCTTCCGCCCCAACACGCGGAGTCCATCGTCTCTCTCGGCGAAGGCATGACGCCGCTGATCCACACCCCCCGCCTAGGCGCCGCCGTGGAGGCGCCCGAGCTTTGGGTGAAGGACGAGGGGCTGAATCCTACCGCCTCCTTCAAGGCTCGCGGTATGACCACCGCGATCACCATGGCGAAGGAACTCGGTGTTCGCAAGATCGCCATTCCGTCCGCCGGTAATGCCGCTAGCGCCGCGGCCGCTTATGCCGCAGCCGCTGGAATCGAGGCGCACATCTTCATGCCGAAAGACGTGCCTCAATCCAACTACATTGAGTGCAAAACTCTCGGAGCGAAGGTCACGTTGGTCGACGGCCTCATCAGCGATTGTGGACGCATCGTCGCCGAGCGCAAGGACCAGGAAGGCTGGTTCGACATGAGCACGCTCAAGGAGCCCTATCGCGTCGAAGGCAAGAAGACTATGGGCTATGAGGTCGCTGAGCAGTTTGGCTGGGAGCTTCCCGATGCCATCTTCTATCCCACCGGCGGCGGCGTCGGCATGATCGGCATGTGGAAAGCCTTCGACGAACTGGAACAACTCGGCTGGATCTCATCCAAACGCCCCAAGATGATTGCCGTGCAGGCTGAAGGCTGCCAGCCCATTGTCCGCGCCTTCGAGCAGCACGCTTCGCGCTCCGAGTTCTGGCAAAATGCCTCGACCGTTGCTGCCGGGCTGCGCGTCCCCAAGCCTCTGGGCGATGTGCTGATTCTGAATATCCTCCGCGAGAGCGCGGGGACCGCGATCGCTGTCAGCGATGAAGAAATTCTCGATGCCGGCCGCGAACTCGCATCCCTCGAAGGAATCTTCGCGGCGCCCGAGGGCGCTGCCTGCGTCACCGCCGCGCGCAAGCTCATCAGGAACGGCTTCCTCAAGCCCAGCGATCGCATCGTCCTCTACAACACGGGCTCCGGCCTGAAATACCTCGACGCCTATTCGGGCGCCGGCAAGTGATAGCATCCTAGACGGTGTCCGCAGTCGAGATCAGCAGCGTAACCAAGACCTTCGGCGACGTGACCGCTGTCGACAATCTCTCGCTCACCGTACCGGACGGCGCGGTGTACGGGTTCATCGGGCCGAACGGCTCCGGTAAGTCCACCACCATGCGGATGATCGCCAACATCTTCTACCCGGATTCCGGCACCATCCAGGTCTTCGGGAAGGCCCGCTCCGGCACTCGCTCCGCTGACATCGGGTATCTTCCCGAAGAGCGCGGCGTCTACCGGAAAATGAAAGTGCGCGCGCTGCTGGAGTTCTATGGCGAACTTCGCGGTGGGCGCAACGTGACAGCCCAAGTGAACTCGTGGCTCGATCGCGTGGGCCTGGCGAATCGCGCGGACGATAAAGTGGAGACCCTGAGCAAGGGCATGAGCCAGAAGGTCCAGTTCATCGCCACGGTAATTCCCGAGCCGAAGTTGCTGATCCTGGACGAACCGTTCACCGGCCTCGATCCCGTGAGTGCCGATTCTATTCGCAGCGCGGTTATCGACATGCGGAAGCGCGGTTGCACCATCATCTTAAGCACCCACGACATGGGCGTGGCCGAAAGCTTGTGCGACTCGATTTTCATGATCTTTCGCGGCAAGAAAATGCTGGACGGATCGCTCGCCTCCATCCAGGCAAGCTATGGAAGCGACACTATCCGGGTGGAGGTCGAGGGCCGTGCGGCCCTTGGCGAACTGCCGGGCATTGAGCGCATCAACGATCTGGGCCAGGTGCAGGAGCTGCGTATGACCGAAGGATGCGATCCCCAGCAGGTCCTCCACGCGCTTGCATCCCGAGCGCGAATCGCCTCATTTTCGGTGGTCAAACCTTCGCTTCACGATATCTTCGTCCGCATTGCCGGCCCCCAGCCGGAGGAGGCGCCGGTTGAATAGGATTCTCCTCATCGCCAAGCGCGACTACCTGCAAACCATTCTGAGCAAGGCGTACCTCGTTGGCCTGGTTCTGGTCCCCCTACTCATCGGCGCATCGTTTCTGGTCACGTCCCTGGCGGTCCGGGGAAATGCCAAGGACCAGCACATCGCCATCATCGACCATACCGGCGTGGCCGCATCCACGGTGATACAGTCCGCGGAGGAACTGAGCCGCAGGGCCCTATCCGGCCCAGGCGTTCCCAACGCCCCCGGCGGAGTCCGCGTGATGCCGCGCTTCATTTTCGAACAAGTGCAGCCGGAGGCCGACGAGAAAGCTCAACTCCTGTCCCTCTCCGACCGGATTCGCAAAGGCGAGCTTGTGCTGGTCGTGGACATTTCCGCCGAGGTCCTCCAACCGCCCGATCCCGGTGATGCCGCGGCCGCGAAGGATCTGGTCCGCTTTTACAGCAACTCTTCGGCGCTGAATCCGTCGGGCCTCTCGCTGTCCTCCGCCGTCAACGACGGCCTCCGCCGCGTGAGACTCTCGCAACTGGGTATCGATCCAGCGCGCGCTCCAGAAGTCTTGCGCGATGTTCCCGTAGTGTCCGTGGGCCTGTTAACCCAGGACCCAGCGACAGGGAAGATCTTGGGCGGCGAAAAAACAAATGCGGTTCAGGCCGCGGCCGTGCCGATCTTCCTGGCCGTTCTGCTGATGGTTGTCGTTCTAGCCGGCTCGGCGCCTCATTTAGGTGCGGTCGCCGAAGACAAGATGCAGCGGGTATTCGAAATGCTGCTATGTTCCGCATCATCCTTCGAGCTGATGATGGGAAAAGTTCTGGCCTCGTTAGGAACATCTCTAACGAGTTCGATTTTCTACATCCTGGCAGGCTTGGCGGTGCTCGCGGGGATGGCCGTGTTCGGACTGGCGCCGCTGGATCTCCTCCCGTGGTTTTTCGTGTACCTGATCGCCGACGTGGTGATGCTATCCGCATGGAGCGTCGCGCTCGGGTCGGCGTGCAGCACGCCTCAGGACGCCCAAAGCCTCGCATTCCTGTTGGTCCTGCCGATCATGATTCCGATGCTGATGCTGACCCCGATCCTGCAGCAGCCGAACGGTGCTTTATCGACGGCGATGTCATTCATCCCGCCCTTCACACCGATGATCATGCTCCTGCGGCAAGCCATGCCCGGCGGAGTGCCCTGGTGGCAGCCGTGGGTAGGCTTGATCGGGACGATTGTTTTCGCCGCCGCTGTGATCTGGGCCGCCGCACGCATCTTCCGCATCGGGATTCTCTCCCAGGGCAAGGCTCCAAAACTGGCGGAACTGGCGCAATGGGTCGTGCGCGGCTAGACGGGATTTACCACCCTCCTGAGTTAGAATCGTTACAACTCCATGCCTCTCGCTGCAGGCGACAAGCTCGGGCCCTACGAGATCCTTGCCGCCATCGGCAAAGGCGGGATGGGCGAGGTCTATCGGGCTCGGGACTCACGGCTTCATCGGGACGTCGCCGTCAAGGTTTTGCCACAAGCGTTTGCGACGGAAACTGCACGGGAACGCTTCCAGCGCGAGGCGCGCGCCGCTTCGGCGCTCAATCATCCCAATATCTGCGCGATTTACGACGTAGGTGAATCGGGGGGCCATCCTTTTCTGGTGATGGAGTTGCTCGACGGCAAAACCCTGCGGGAGCACATCGACGGCAAGCCTGTCGACATCGCCACCGCTCTTACGCTGAGTATCGAAGTCGCCGACGCCCTGGACGCGGCACACTCCAAGGGGATCATTCATCGCGATATTAAGCCGGCCAATATTTTTGTCACCGAACGCGGTCACGCCAAGGTGCTCGACTTCGGTCTTGCGAAGTATGGTGACAAACACAATCACCCGGCGGACACAGACGCTCTGACCGCGGACATGCTGACCGAGCCGGGCACGGCCATGGGCACCGTCGCCTACATGTCGCCGGAACAAGCCCGCGGTGAAGTGGTCGACGCGCGCAGCGATCTGTGGTCGCTCGGCGTAGTCTTATACGAAATGGTGACAGGGTCGCGGCCCTTTGACGGCCCGACGTCCCCGATCATCTACGAAGCTCTCCTGAACAAGATGCCCCAGGCGGTTCGCGAGCGCAATCCGAAGGTGCCAGCCGAAGTGGAGCGCGTCATCGGCGAGCTGCTGGAGAAAGATCGCGCGTTGCGGTACCCCTCCGCCGCCGAGCTGCGCGATGATCTGCAGCGGTTGCAATCGGGTTCGAATCCGGCCACCGCAAGCCGCAGCGGCAGGCCTCTGCTGAAATACGGAATCGCCGCCGCTGCTTTGCTCATTCTGGGCGCCGGCGGGTTCTTGTATTGGCAGCAGCGGGGACACACTGCGCCACTCACGGATAAGGACACGATTGTCCTGGCCGATTTCGCCAACGCCACCGGAGATCCCGTGTTCGACGAGACGCTTCGCCAAGGACTATCGATTCAGCTGGAGCAGTCGCCTTTCCTCAGCTTGATCTCTGACCAAGGCATCCAGAAGACGCTTGGGCTGATGGGCCAGACGGCGGGTGCACGGCTAACCCCGGAGATCGCCAAGGAAATCTGCGAGCGGACTGGAAGCGCCGCCGTGCTGGATGGCTCGATTGCCAGGCTCGGAAGCCAATACGTCGTGGGGCTGCGTGCCAAGAACTGCCGAACAGGAGAGATTCTCGATCAAGAGCAGGTACAGGCCGCTCGAATTGAAGACGTGATGAGCGCCCTGAGCCAAATCGCCATAAAGTTCAGGACCAAGGTCGGCGAATCGCTCGCCACGGTCAAGCAGCACAACACACCGCTTGAAGAGGCTACCACCACGTCGCTCGAAGCCTTGAAAGCCTATAGCGCCGCCATGAAGCATCTCACCTCGGATCATGATTTGGCTGCCGGTGTTCCTCTCTTCCAGCGCGCCATTGAGATCGATCCTAAATTCGCCGTGGCCTACGCATCGTTGGGATTTACGTATGGTCTTCTGGGACAGCCTTCCCTCTCCGCGGAAAGCAACAAGAGGGCCTATGAGCTGCGGGATCGGGCCAGCGACCGAGAGAAGTTCTTCATCGCTGCCACTTACGAAACACAAGTTACCGGAGACCTGGAAAAGGCGCTACAGACCTGTGAGTTGTGGGCACAAACCTATCCTCGCGAGAAGCCCGCGCACGGAATTTTGGGATCGTTTGTGTACCCAACTTTCGGCAAGTTCGAAAAGGGAGTCGAGGTAGACAAGCAGCTTATCAATCTCGATCCGGACTTTGCCGTCGGGTATCTCCAGCTTGCCTTCAACACTCAATTCGCTGGCCGGGTGGAGGAAGCCGAGAAGGTCCTGCGGCGAGCATCGGAGCGCAAGCTGGAAATCCCTGAGATCGCGGCACAGCGCTACGACATCGCGTTTCTGAAAGGCGATCAGGCAGGAATGGATCGCGAGGTGGCTCTGGCACAGGGGCCATCCGGGCCAGACGATTTAGTCCTCGACCGTCGTGGTTTTGTATTAGCGTACTCGGGTCGCTTGAAAGAGGCGAAATCGGCGGTCCAGCGTGCGGCGGACTTGAACCAGGAACCGGACCAGCGCAGCCGGAAAGCCCTAATAAAAATCGGCCCGGCACTGTGGGACGCGTTCTTCGGCAATGTCGCCGCAGCCAGGAAGGGCGCAGCGGAGGCAGCGGACCTTTCCAAGGATCGCGACGCAGAGTACGGCGCTGCCTTCGCCCTGGCGTTGTCGGGGGAATCCTCCCGCTCAAGGGTACTCGCGAAAGATCTGGAAAAGCGCTTTCCGGAGGACACAGGAGTCAAGGTCTTTTACCTGCCTGCGATTCGCGCCCTTCTCGAATTGGACGGCGGCCAGCCTTCCAAAGCTATCGAAATGCTTCAGGTTTCGCTGCCCTATGATCGAGGTATACCGCCCTCCGCCTCTCCCTTTTTCTTCGGCAACTTCTATACGGTGTATGTGCGCGGCCTGGCCTATCTGGCAGCACACCAAGGCTCCGAAGCCGCGGCGGAATTCCAGAGGATCATGGATGGCCGCACGATTGTAGTCAGCGATCCCATTGGCGCACTGGCGCACCTGCAACTCGGCCGAGCGTTGGCCATGTCAGGAGATACGGCCAAGGCAAGGGTTGCTTACCAGGACTTCCTCACCCTCTGGAAAGACGCCGACCAGGATATCCCGGTCTTCCTCGAAGCCAAAAAGGAGTTCGCGGCGCTACACTAATTCTCGTGACCAAACCGCTCACCCGCCGCAACGTCCTCGCGACCCCGCTGGCACTGGCCCTCGCCGCGCGCACTTCCCGCGCTCAGGGAGCACCTCCCAACATCGTCTACATGATGGCCGACGATATGGGCTACGCCGATCTCTCCTGCTACGGCCGCCGCGACTACACCACGCCCAATATCGACCGCTTGGCGGCCGAGGGCATGAAGTTCCTGCAAGCCTACGCCAACTCGGCCGTCTGTTCGGCCACTCGCACCGCCCTCATCACTGGACGCTATCAGTACCGCTTGCCCGTCGGCCTCGCCGAACCTCTTGGCACCGGCAACACGAATGTGGGACTGCCGCCCGAACATCCCACCTTGCCGTCGCTGCTCCGGAAAGCCGGATATGGGACGACACTGCTCGGGAAATGGCACCTCGGTAATCTGCCCAACTACAGCCCGCTCAAGAGCGGCTACGACCACTTCTGGGGATTCCATAACGGAGCCGTCGACTATTTCTCGCACAAGGCCAATCTGGCTCCCGGTGCCGCCGCCGACCTCTGGGACGGCGATACGCCGATCGACCAGACCGGCTACCTGACTACCCTGCTGGGCGATCGCGCCGTCAAAACCATCAGCGACTACGCCGCGCAGCGCCGGCCGTTCCTGGTGAGCCTGCACTTTAACGCGCCCCACTGGCCGTGGGAGGGACCCAATGACGAGGCCGAATCGCAGCGCATCCGGGCGCTCGCGGACTACGACGGCGGCTCGCTCAAAACTTACGCCGCGATGGTCGGGGAGTTGGACAAGCAGGTCGGCCGCGTGCTTCAGACCCTCGCCAGCACCGGCATCGCGGACAACACCATCGTGATCTTCACCAGCGATAACGGCGGAGAGCGTTTCGCGGACACCTGGCCGTTTACCGGAAAGAAAACCGAGCTTCTGGAAGGCGGCTTGAGGATCCCTGCGCTGGTACGCTGGCCCGGTCATATTAAAGCCGGAAGCACCACGCAGCAAGTCGCCATTTCGATGGACTGGCTTCCGACGCTGCTGGCCGCGGCCGGTACGCGCCCCGATCCCAACTATCCTCCTGATGGCATGAGCCTGCTGCCGGCGCTCACGCAGAACGCCGCGCCGGTTCCGCGCAAACTGTACTGGCGATACAACGAGAAATCGCAACACGCGATCCGCGACGGCGACCTGAAGTACCTCAAGATTCGCGAGAACACGTTCCTGTTTAACGTGGTTGACGATCCTCTGGAGCGTGCCAACCTCAAGAATCGCCAGCCGGAAGCGTATCGCCGCCTGGTTCAGGACTATGAGAACTGGAACGCGACTATGTTAGCGGAGCAACCTCGCCCCGGCGGCGGTTTCACGGCTGACCAGCTCGCCGACCACTTTGGGAACGAACGCCCCGTCCCCCCGCCTGCTGCGGGAAAACAGTAAAGCAAAGCGTCGAGACTGTTCAGGGATTGCGTGAAATCCCAGGGGACCGGCCGTTCCTCAGCGGTCGAAACCGCCCGGATCGGCCGATTGTCCCTGGAGAAAGCGGGCAGGCTCTCGGAGGAAGAAGCCCACTGCGCTTCAAGAATTCTATCACCACATTGGGTGTAGTCAAAGTGAAATATCCGGGTTTATCCCTTTCACAAATCATCGTTTGGTACTTTCCCACAAGTTCGGAAAGCGCCGCGAAAGTTCGCGGCAGATTCAAGGCCGGTCCGGAAGCATGGGTAGCTTAAGCCGCTGCGAGCGAACCGGCCCGGTGGACGCTGTATTAGTGCTACTCCACAACTCCTGTATCGACCATAAAGAGCTACCGAACAAGTCCCTGTTTCATTTAGCCTTGGCTAAGGCCCTCAGCGCGCTATATCCGAGGCTCGGAAGTGGTGCCGGAAATACTCGCGTTCCTGGATTTCAAGGTGACAAGCACGGATTACGAGTTCCTGAAACGCTACATGGAGTGGCGGACCGCCAACCCGATTGTGAAGTAGCTGTATCGTGATAGACTCCCAGGAATGCCAGACGAACATCGTCGCCTAGGCTTCATTTATCGAGATTTTGAAAATATCCGCATCGCTGCTGTTGAGGATGCGATGGGATGGTTTGCGGCGGTCTATTCTATGAATCCTAGGTCGGATACTGCCGTTGCTAGCAACTCCTGGAGGTATCAGACGGCAGAGCCAGCGAAGCAGAAGGCTCCGGGATCATCGCTGTAATAAACCACGACTGGTACTTTTCCGTCGGATTCACTTTGCGGAGTATCAGCCGCGAAAATTCGCGGCCCATTTCCCGGCTCTCGAATGGGTAAAATGCCTCCATGGAAGCGCGCTGTGAGAATTGCGGGGAGTTGATCGAACCGATCAGCGATCCCAACCCGTCCCTCAGTTCGGACGATCCGCCGGACTATGATCTGCTCTGCGCCAAGTGCCGCTTGCTACTTGAGACGCATACGGAGGAGTGAAGGGCCCTGCGTTGTGCCCCGGCCCACCCTGAGGTAATCTGAAGGGCATGAAAACGCTCCGCCGGATCCTCCCCGCTGGATTAATGGTTTCAGCCGCGAGCTTGGTGCTCTACGCAGCCAAGACCGATGGCATGACCATCCTGACCGGTAAGCAGGCCTTCAGCACCACCGCCTCTCTAAAATCCGGCGTGGCGCACAAAATCACCGCCAAAGATCTTCCCAAACCCGGCGATACACCCTCCGGCAGGAGTGGTGGCGCCGGACAACGCCCCGCGAACGCGATGCCGCAGGCTCCGGCCGGATTCAAGGTCGGAATATACGTGAGCGACGGTCTCAACGTTCCCCGGCAGATGCGCACCGCCCCGAATGGCGACGTCTTCCTCGCCGATACGGGCGCCGGCGTGGTTAAAATCTTTCGCGGGATCACCGCCGACGGCAAACCGGAGCAGTCCTCGGAATTCGCGAAGCTGCCCGCCGCGTTTGGGATCAACTTCTATCCGCCCGGACCGAATCCCCAGTGGGTGTATGTGACCAACACCAGCACACTCGTCCGGTTCCCCTATAAGAATGGAGATCTGAAGGCCACCGGCCCAGCCGAAACGCTGATTTCCGATATCCCGGCGGGCGGCGGCCACTCCACGCGAGATATCGTTTTTTCGAAGGACGGCAAGAGCCTGTTTCTAGCAGTCGGTTCGGCATCAAACAACAGCGATAATCAGGCGGAGTTTCATCGCGCGAACATCCTCGAGTACACGCCCGAAGGCAAGTTCGTGGGAATCTATGCGTCGGGCATTCGAAATCCGGTCGGCCTGGCGATCCATCCTGACACCGGTGAGTTATGGACATCCATCAATGAGCGCGATACCTACGGCGACAACCTGGTTCCCGATTACGTGACCCATGTCGAGCGCGGCGGTTTCTATGGCTGGCCATGGTTCTACATCGGCGGCAACTACGATCCTGCCCATGAGGGCAAGCATCCCGAGCTGAAGGACAAAGTGATTGTGCCCGACGTTCTGGTCCAGCCGCACAGCGCGTCGCTAGGGATGGCCTTCTACGACGGAAAGCAATTTCCGAAGGAGTATTCGGGCGACGCTTTTGCCGCCGAGCACGGCTCCTGGAACCACGCGGCAGGTTCCGGCCACGAAGTTATCCGGATTCCGCTGGAGAAAGGCAAATCCAGCGGCGTGTACGAGGACTTCCTCACCGGCTTCTCCACCAATGGAGTGGTCTGGGGCCGTCCCGTGGGCATCACCGTGGCGAAAGACGGTTCGATGCTGGTCACCGATGATGGCGCCAAGGTCATCTGGCGCGTCACCTACGCTGGCAAGTAAATCGACGCTTAGAGTTCGCGAAGCCGGCGCTCCAGAAACCGGCGCTCACCTTCATTGCTGACCAAGGCGAGCGCACGCTTGTAACTTTTGGCGGCTTCCTCCGGCGAACCCATGCGGCGCAGCAAATCCGCACGAGCGGCATGGAGCAGGTGATAGTTGTCGAGATCGCCGGCTGCGGCCAGTGCATCAATGAGAGCCAGTCCCTGCTGCGGTCCGTCCACCATCGCGACCGCCACGGCCCGGTTCAGCGACACGATCGAAGACGGCTGCAGGCGTTCGAGAACCTCATAGAGCCGGACGATTTGCGGCCAGTCCGTATCTTCGGCTCGCGCCGCCTGGCAATGCAGCGCCGCGATCGCCGCCTGCAATGCGAATGGCCCCGGCCCCGCGCGAAGCGACTCGTCCACCAGAGGCAGGGCTTCGGCGATTTTGCTGCGATCCCAACGGCTGCGATCCTGATCTTCCAGAACCACCAGATCGCCGGCCTCGTCGAGACGCGCACCTCGCCGGGAATCGTGAAGCAACATGAGGGCGACCAGACCCGTGGCCTCCGCAAGCGGATGCGGTGACGTCACTGCATTCACCAGCGTCCTGACGAGATGCCCCAATCGAATGGCCTCGGTGCACAGATCGGTCCGCACGAGGGTCTCGCCTCGAGTCGGTGCGTAGCCTTCGTTGAAGACCAGGTAGATCACGGTCAGAACCGCGTCGATGCGCTCGGGCATGTCGATGGCGGCGGGCACGGAATACGGAATGCCTGCATCCCGGATCTTACGCTTCGCACGCACCAGCCGCTGCGCCATGGTCGCTTCCGGCACCAGGAATGCCCGGGCGATTTGGTCGGTCTCAAGGCCGGCGACGGTTCGGAGCGTCAGTGCAACCTGCGCCTCCGTCGCGAGGGCTGGATGGCAGCAGGTGAAGATCAGCCGCAGAAGGTCGTCCGGGATTTCCGGGGTTTCCTCAATCGTCGGCTGCATCGTTATGGATGGCGAGTGCGATTCCAGCGGTTCTTCGAACTGCGCCCGCCGGCGAATGTGATCGATGGCCTTGTGGCGAGCCGTCTGAATGATCCACGCGCGCGGGGAATCGGGAACGCCCGAAGTTCGCCACTGGTCGACGGCAGCCGTAAAGGCTTCTTGCGCCGCATCTTCGGCTATTTCGAAATCGCCGACCAGCCGGATCAGGGTCGCGAGAATCCGTCCCCAATCGGAGCGCCAAACCGCTTCGACAGCTTCATCCGCGGCTCGATCGGGGGACATGCCCGATTGTAAATATTTTTTCTTAGCCTGTCGATTCTGGCTCCCACCGTTCGACTTACTGACGGAGGTTCACGAAATGAAATACCTGCTGTTGATCTACGACGAAGAGAAGCGCTTTGAAACGATGAGTGAGGCGGAAGGACGCCAGTTGATGGGTGACTACGCGAAGTTTAGCGAGGAAATTGTGGCGAGCGGCCACTACAAGACGGCTGCTCGGCTGCAACCGACCGCAGCGGCCACCAGCGTTCGGATTCGCGATGGCAAGCGACTCGTCACCGACGGTCCATTCGCGGAGACGCGCGAGCAACTCGGCGGCTACTACCTGATCGAGGCCAAGGATCTGGATGAAGCCATCGGCATCGCAGCGAAGATTCCGTCGGCGCGCCGGGGAACCGTTGAAGTTCGGCCGCAGATGGAGATGGGCGCGCCGGCAGCGGCGTAGATTGCAAGGCTCGAAGTAGCGTGAAAAAGGGGACAGGCTACTCTGTCCCCTCCAGTAAGCTGCCGAGTTCGCCTGCCGGCGTGGGAGTGGATAGAGCTGCCTGTCCCGTTTCTCATTATTACTGCGTTATTACGGCAGCTTGCAGGAGAAACTCGCGGCGTCGTTGGTGCTCCCGGCGCCCTTATACACGGCGACCTGCGGATACGGGCACAGCGGACGCGTCATATCGACTGAGCTGCCGGTGACGTGCGACGCAATGATGGAATCGGGCGCCTGGCCGGCCTCGCGCCAGCGTTCGATCACGCCCATCTTGTTGAACTGGTCAGGACCGATGCCGCCCCCGCAGTGCGCCATTCCCGGCTCCATGTAGAGCTTGAACCAGTCGTCCTGCTTCTTCCCCATCTTGTTCAACACTTCCTTGTAATACAGCACCGTGTGGCCCGGAGGGATGCTCGGATCGGCCCAGCCATGGTACAGCAGCAATTTCCCGCCATGCGCTTTGAAGGCTGAAAGATCGTAGGTAAGCACATCGATCCCGGCTTTATCGGCCTGCGCGACTTCGGCATCCAGATCGAAATTGTGCCAGTCGTAATCCTTGTCCTGGTGGCCCAGAATGCGAATGACGTCCCAGACTCCGCCCGGGCCGGTCGGAACGGTCTTGAGCGACCCGACTTGCAGCTCGGTACCGGGTTCGTAGCCGGTCCAGATGACTTCGCCCTTCTTCGTCTTCACATCGCCAAAAACGATCTGCACTGTTTTCAGCTCGCCAGAGGTCAGGCAAGTGGGACCATCGGCGGCCTTGCACAATAGCGCCGACGGATCGTAGTGGCACTTCTCGGGATTGCTGATGATCCCGTCCTTCACGCCGTCCAGGGCGTCGCACGAATCCATCACGGCCTTGTGCAGTGTCTCGACCTTCGCTTGCGAAAGCGGGGCATTGTTCTTCATGAGCTCGAGCGACCGTTCCACTCCGGCGGCATGCAGATGAACGTGCGGATTCGCGGGAGCACCCACCGAGGCGGCATCGAAGTCCTCGGGGAATTTCGTGATTTCGATAAGCCCCTGCCGTCCGCCCGTCGAGCAGCCATTGTAATAGGAGTACTTGGGACCCCTGCCATAGAAAGCCGCGGTGATCAGCTTCGCCTTCACGACGGTCTCATGCATCGCGCGATACGCGAAATCGGTGATCTTCTCCGGATGGCCGAGCGCGAACATGCCACCTCCACCCATGTCGTTGGCGCGGTGGCCGGTGTCATTCGAAGCCGTGGCGTAGCCTTCGCGCAAGGCAGCCGCCATCGCGGGATAACTGACGGTGCCGGCCCATCCGCCATTTCCCACCACCTGGAGTTTCCCGTTCCAGTTTTCGGTGGGAAGGAAAACGGCCGTGTCGATGAGCGAGTCCGACGAAGGCTCCAGCACCATTAAGACACGGCAGTAAGCGGGCACCGGAAGCGGGGGTTGAGCGGCACGACCACCGCCAGCCGGACCTTTTGCTTGTCCACCAGGACCGCCACGGCCTCCACGGCCACCCGGCGCAGCGGCTGGGGCTGGACCGGGGATGACCGGCGTCAAGGATCCAGTGGGAGCCACAAAGGGACCCGCCGGGATGAACTCGATCGATTTTATCGCTGCGTCCGGAAACGACAGTTTCAGTTGATCGCAGGGAGTCTGTGCGGCGGCGAGCGCAGCCACAAAAGGAAGAGCAAAGAGCGTGTACAGTTTGGACATCGAGGTCCTCCTCTCACCATAGTTACTGTACACACAAAACGGCCTTCATGGGCTGCAAGGAACGCGAAAAACTAGGTGGTACTCACCGGCTCGCAGCGCTATCCAGGTTCTTTTTTTGCACTTACGCCGTGGGGCTGACGCGCTGACGCTCCGATTAAGACGGGTGCCGGGAGGTTGCTGGATCCTGCGTGGCGCGCCGCGTTGTCGGCCGCTCCGCACCAGCTTCGCTCCCGGCTTTCGACCGGCGCGTTAAACTGATCGCAATGTCTACTCTGACGATTCGACAGGCGAAGCCGGAAGACGCGGCCGTCAGCGGCCAGATCTGCTACGAGGCGTTTTACAAAATCAACACCGACCACGGATTTCCTCCAGATCTGCCTGCCGCGGAGCACGCCGCGGACTTGATGTCGATGATGTTCGTGCATCCTGGTTTCTACTGCGTGGTGGCCGAGGAAGACGGGCGCATCGTGGGCAGCAACTGCATGGACGAGCGCTCTCCGATCGCGGGAATCGGACCCATCACCATCGATCCGGCCGCGCAGAATCGGGGCGTGGGGCGAAAGCTCATGCAGGCTGTGATGGATCGCGCCCGCGAGCGGAATATCCCGGGTGTCCGGCTGGTGCAGGCGGCGTTTCACACGCGCTCGCTATCCCTGTATTCGACTCTGGGATTCGACGCGCGCGAGCCACTTTCTGTGATGCAGGGGCCCGCCATCAAGAAGAAGCTGGAGGGATGTTTCGTGCGTCCCGCAGGGACGCACGACTTAGTCGCATGCAATCAGGTCTGCGTCAAAGTGCACGGGCACCATCGCGGCGGGGATCTGGCGGATTCGATCGCGCAGGGGACCGCGGCGGTGGTGGAGCGGCACGGCAGGATCACGGCCTACTCCAGCAACCTGGCCTTCTTCGGGCACACGGTGGCGGAGACGAATCTGGACTTGCAGGCGCTCATTGCCGCAGCGGACGGATTCGGCGGGCCAGGGATCCTAGTGCCGACGCGCAATGCGGAGCTGTTCCGGTGGTGCCTGGCGAACGGATTGCGGGTCGTCGAGCCGATGACGCTGATGACCGTCGGGCTGTATAACGAGCCGGCGGGCGCGTATCTGCCCTCGATCCTGTACTAGACCTTCGTTTTTAGAATGTCGACCAGTTCCTGCACCGAAGCGGCGCTCTTGGCGAGCATGCCCTTTTCTTCCTCGGTCAGCTTGATCTGGTAGATCTGCTCGACGCCCTTCGCGCCGAGCTTCACCGGCACGCCGACGAACAAACCGTTGATGCCGTATTCGCCTTCAAGATACGCCGCGCACGGCAGGACTTTTTTCTTGTCCTTGAGGATCGACTCCACCATCTCGACCGCCGATGCCGACGGTGCATAGTATGCGCTGCCGGTCTTGAGATACTTCACGATCTCGGCGCCGCCGTTGCGCGTGCGGTCGACGATCGCGGCAAGCTTGTCAGGCGCGATCAGCTCCGTCAGCGGAATGCCCGAGACGCCCGACAGCCGGACCACAGGCACCATCGTGTCGCCGTGGCCGCCCATCACCACCGCCGTGACATTCTCCACGGAAACATCCAGCTCCTGCGCGATGAAGGTGCGGAAGCGCGCGGAATCCAGTACGCCCGCCATGCCGATCACACGCTGCTTGGGGAATTTCGACGCTTTGAACGCGCTCCAGCACATGGCGTCCAGAGGATTCGTCACCAGAATAATGATTGCGTTGGGCGAATACTTCGCGATTTGCTCGGAGACGCTCGTAACGACCGCGTGGTTGGCAAGCAGCAAGTCATCGCGGCTCATGCCAGGCTTGCGAGCCAGGCCGGCCGTGATCACCACCACATCCGAATCCGCGGTGGGGGCGTAATCGTTCGCGCCCGTGATGCGGACGTCGTAGCCTTCCACGGGCCCCATCTGAAGCATGTCCAGCGCTTTGCCCTGCGGCACGCCTTCGACCACGTCCACTAGAACGACGTCGCCCAATTCCTTATACGCGAGGTTGACGGCGCAGCTCGCGCCGACATTCCCGCCGCCCACTACAGTAATTTTTTTTCGCATTTATTTAGGTGTTTCGGTATCTTGTTTTCCAGCTTCTTTACGAGCTTGCTCGAACAGGAAGCCAAGGGTCTTGTCCGTGCGGATGTGGCCGGCGATGCGGGCCAGTCCGCCGTCCTTCTGGAGCTTGGCGCGCGTTACCGCGGCAGCCTCGCGCTGCTGGCGGGCGATCCGTTGCACTTCGCGGTCGACTTCTTCCTGCGTGGCGCCGATCGCTTCCCGTTCGCCGATCTTATCCAGAATCAGCGACGCTCTCACATCGCGCACAGCCCGGTCTTTCTGCGACTCGCGCACTTTGGCCCAGTCGAGCTTGATGTTCTTCGGGTCCACGCCCTGCGCGGCCAGCGAGCGCAACTGATTTTCGACGTTGATCTGGATCTGCCGGTCGATATACGCGTCCGGCACCGGAAAATCGTGCGTGTCCACCAGCTTGTCGATCAACTGGCTCTTAGCTGCTTCCTGGGCGTGGTGCTCGCGCTCCTGAAGAATCGATTTGCGGATCGTCTCTTTCAGTTCTTCGAGCGTCTTGAAGTCGCCCAGGTCCTTGGCGAATTCGTCGTTGAGCTCGGGCAGTTCCTTGCGACGGACGGCCTTCACCACCGCGCGAAACTTTACGGTTTTTCCAGCCAGCGCGGGACGATCGTAATCCTCCGGATAGGTCACTTCGAATTCGCGCGCATCCTCGGGAGAAGCACCGCGCAAGTTCTCGCTGAACTCTTTCATGGTGGCCTCGTCGCCGATCTTGAGCATCAGCTCGTCCTGCGAGACCTTCTCTTCGACGCCCTCCAGGCTTTCTAGCGAGACGACTGCGTAGTCGCCATCGGCCAGCGCCCGCGGCTCCTCGTTGACGAACTGAGCTTTCTGATCGCGGATCTGCTCAACGCGCGCTTCCACGTCGGCGTCGGCCACTTCGGGTTCGTTGTACGTGATCGTGACGCCGCGATACTCGCCCAAGTCGAAAGTCGGTGCGACCTCGAATTCGGCTTTGAAGCGCAGCGGTTCCCCGGCGTGAAAATGGACGTCGGAGATCCCTGGACGGCCCACCAACTGGAGATTTTCCTTCTCCACGGCAGCCTGGAGGTAACGCGGAACCAACGCGTCCAGGACTTCCTGGCGGATATCACCCGCAAATCGGGTCTTGACGATCGAAAGCGGCGCCTTACCGGGCCGAAAACCCGGCAGGCGCGCTTTCCCTTGAATTGCGACGGCCGCGCGCTCGGTCTCCTGCTCCACCTCGGCAAGGGGAACAGTGATATCGAGTGCGTGCTTGCACCCTTCTACTAGCACGATACTTCCGATGCTCAGCTACGGGCCGCTGTGGCAGGCTGCGCGGCTTCTTTGAGCGCGTGCGCCTTGTCCGTGGCTTCCCAGCTAAAGGTGTCTTCGGTCCGGCCGAAGTGGCCGAACGCAGCGGTCTTGCGGTAGATCGGACGGCGCAGCTTCAGCGTGTCGATCATGCCCTTGGGCGTCAGATTGAAATTGGCGCGAACCAGATCAACCAGCCGCTCTTCGGGAATCGTGCCGGTGCCGAAGCAGTTCACCATCACCGATACCGGCTCGGCGACGCCGATCGCATAAGCCAGCTGCACTTCGCAGCGCTTAGCAAGACCTGCGGCGACGATATTCTTCGCGACGTAGCGCGCCATGTAGCAAGCCGAGCGGTCCACCTTCGTCGGATCCTTGCCCGAGAACGCCCCGCCGCCGTGCCGGCCCATGCCGCCGTAAGTGTCGACGATGATCTTGCGTCCGGTCAGACCGGTGTCGCCATGAGGGCCACCGATTACGAACCGGCCGGTCGGGTTGATGTGATATTTCGTGTTCGAATCGACCATCTTCGAGGGAACGATGGGATCGATGACGTACTTCTTCACGTCGGCACGAAGCTGCTCGGTGGTGACGTCGTCATCGTGCTGCGTGGAAATAACCACCGCGTCGATGCGCTTGGGCTGGCCGTCCACGTACTCGACGCTGACCTGGCTCTTACCGTCGGGACGCAGGTAGGTGAGCTTGCTGGTGCGGCGAATGTCGCTCAACTGTTTCACCAAGTGGTGCGCCATCTGGATCGGCAGCGGCATCAGCTCCGTGGTTTCGTCGCAGGCGTAGCCGAACATCAGGCCCTGGTCGCCAGCGCCGCCCGTGTCCACGCCCATCGCGATATCGGGCGATTGGGTCTGGATCACATTCAGGATTCCGCAGGTCTTGGCATCGAAGCCCATCTTCGCGTCGGTGAAACCGATGTCGGCGATGACCTCGCGCGCCAGCCTGGGGACGTCCAGAATAGCTTTGGTTGTGATTTCGCCAGCCACCAGGCAGATACCGGTGGTTACCAGTGTTTCGCAGGCTACGCGGCTGGTGGGATCAACGGCTAAAGCCGCATCCAGCACAGCGTCCGAAATCTGGTCGGCCATCTTATCGGGGTGACCCTCGGTCACCGATTCCGACGTGAAAATATGTCGCATTCGTTCAGACACTTGCAATATCCTCCACGGGGATGTACCTACGATCTTCTGGTGGGAAAACCAAAGTAATCAGTGTACCACGACCCTCCCCCTGCGCTCCATAGCGAATTTTCCGCAAAATCTCCGGACTCCAGGACAAGTACTGCGGACTTCCGGACAAGTCGTATCCACTGGCTTTGAATCAAAACAACCATATGAAAAAGACCTTGTCAGTCGTCTACGGCGTCGCAGCATATGCTCTGTTTCTCGGCGCTTTCCTCTACTTGATCGCGTTTTACGCAAATCTGGGCCCGAGCCCCATCGCCGGACCCGCAACCCTTCCGCCGTTGGCCGCTGTAGCCATCGACTTGGGGCTGATCACGTTGTTTGGTCTGCAGCACAGCTTCATGGCGCGGCCCGCATTCAAGCGCCGGTGGACCCGAATCATTCCGCAGCACCTGGAGCGGAGCACGTATGTTCTGATCGCGGCGCTGCTGGTGATACTGATCGTGGCCGGGTGGCAGCCTATTGAAGGCCAATTGTGGAAGGTAACGGGATCGTGGACGATCGCGCTGCTGGCGGCGCTGTCCGCATTGGGATGGCTCATGGTTCCCGTGTGCAGCTTTCTCACGGATCATTTGGAGCTATTCGGACTGCGCCAGGTCGCGGAATACGCGTTCGGCTGGCCCCAACGTAAGCCTCAGTTCAAGCAGTACGCTCTGTACAAAAAGGTGCGCCACCCTATGATGCTGGGGTTCCTGGTAGCCTTCTGGGCTGCGCCTTACATGACAGTCAGTCACTTATTATTCGCCGTCGCGATGAGCGCGTATATCCTGATAGGGATCCATTTCGAGGAACGCGATCTGGCGGAGAAGCACGGCCAAGCCTATCGCGACTATCAGGCCCGCGTCCCCAAACTCATACCGATTCCCTCCCCGGAAGGAGCAGGACTCGCCGCGAAGACAGAATGGCGCCTACCACCGGACCAGCTGCGACGATAATCGCGCCCCCGGTTGCCGGAGGATCAGCAGATCGTAGCCTGGATTGCTCTGCGCGAACTGCTGGTCGCGATCGTAGTTTTCGCGTAGCCATTTTTCGATCTTGCGCATCCGCAGCCGGCGCGGATCGCTGCTCGGAAAGAGACGCAGATACGCCCAATCGGGCACATCCATGTAAAACACTCTGGCCGGTGGCGCACTCATCAGGCTGGCGAGTGCCTGGTCCTCATCGGAATCGGCCATCATGCCAGGCTGCAAGAAAGAGTAACGGGTGGGGTTCGCGCCCTGGGTCAGGAAGTACGCGATCGGAATGTAGGGAAAGGCGAAGAACGGCTCGCCCTTCTGGATCGAGGCTTCGAGGGAATGCTCCAGCGCGAGATCCTTGGGCTCGCCGAACAGAACGCCGCCGCGCGTCTGCGCGGTTTCCAGGTGCAAACGCTGGCTCACTCCGTTCCACATCATGATGCAGGGGACGAAGCTGAGCGCCATCGCCAGCGGCGCGCGCAGACGCCCCGGCAGCAGACTAGCCAGAGCACAGCCCGCCACCACGTAGGAGAGCGGTGAGCTATACGTCAGGTGCGCGGCGTCCATCCGGGGGGCGGTGGAGAGAACCGCGGCCAACGCACATGCCAGAACAAACAGCAGCGGAGTCCTCCACACGCGGCGAGCGGCCGAAAACGCGAGCAGCGCGCAGATCGGCACGATAACCGGCATTACGATGAAGAACACCAGGACGCCACGAACCCACAGTTCCGAACCATGCGCATCGGAGAAGAGCGCGGGATAGCCGCCGATGATGCCGCCGTATGGGAAACGGTTGGCGGTGGAGTATTGCGAGGTGGTCCACAGGAAGTGGTGGATCATAGGGCCGAGCGACCCGGTTGCCATTAACGCGCCCCCGGCGATCGCCGACACAGCAGCCACGCCGGCAGCCAGCAAAACCACACCGGTCCATCGGCGAGCAAAGAAGGCCCAGGCGAACATCGGTGCCAGCACCAGTAAGACGGGCGGTGTCACCCAAGCAGCGTAGGCCGCCGCAGCGCCCGCGCCGCCAATAAGAAATCGAGTATGCCAGCGAGCCCCTTGGCCGTTCACGTGAAGTCGGGCAGCGCGAAGCCCAGCCGCCAGAAGCGTAACCCCCGCGACTGATAAGGCGGCGCTATCCCAGCGGTGGTTCACCACCACCAGGCCGCCCGCATCGCCCGCCAGCAGCGCCACAAAAAACCACGCCAGCCAAAAGCCCAGAGCGCGCGAACGGAACTCGGCCGCAAGCCAGTAGAGGCAAGCGGCGATGAGCGCCAGATCCAGAATGAGCAAAGCGCGGGCCGAGCCCAGGGACACCCCGAACAAATGGAAGAATGCGGCGACGTTCCAGAAAGTGCCGGGTCCGGTGAGTACGAAAAAATCGCGATACGGCATCTGACCCGCGAGCATCCGGCTTGCTCCGTCCAGATAAATGCCTTCGTCGTTAATCCAGACCAGCCGCTGGCCGGCCAGCCACCACAGGAGGACGGCGGTCAATACGAAGACGCTGGACGCACCCAGCAGATCGCGCCGATTTGCCATCTACTTGAAAGTTCGGCGGTTAAGGACGATCGCTGTAGAAAGTGCCCGGGAGTCTACTCCCAGCGTGCCAGACGGTCCCGTAGCGCGTCGATACAAGCCATCGGCGTGGCATGCTGCCCGGCGATACCGCACCGGAGGCAGGTCCCTGACCGAATCCCATCCGAGGACTTCGGTGGAGTAATCGTGACCGGCTGCAAGCGTGCAGCTCGATGATGTATTTGGTGGGTCTCGCGACCGTCCTGCAGCCGCCCACCCTGGGCATAAACGGAATTAGCCATAGAGTTCGCCAATAAACCCGCAGCGCAAACAGTATTCAGTAATGTCGACTTGGGCTGGACGCTTTTGTCGAATCGGACGCTGAACAGTATACAATCCGCTTCGTGGTTTCAAACCTTCAATTTGGAGCGAATTGTACTGGTACTTTTTAGATGAAATGGGAGTACCCGCCGGGGGCCGGCAGACTTAAGATTTGTTTTCGCGCCGATTTGCGAAACGGAACCGTAATACTCCTGCCCGTTGGGCATGTACACGGTGATGTTCCCCTGCAGCCCGATCTTGCCGACATCCTGGCGCGCCTTTTCCGCTGGTGAACTCTGCGCCCACAAACCGCCGCAAGTCAGCAGAAGGATCTGAACCACGGCGAAAAATCGCCGGCAATTCATGATTCGCGTCGCATCAGTTCAGTAGGGAGGAGAAGTTGGCGGGGACGACGGGGCTCGAACCCGCGACCTCCGACGTGACAGGCCGGCGTTCTAACCAACTGAACTACGTCCCCGCTATTTTGGCGCCACGGATTCGCGGCGCACGCCAGGTCGGCGATTTCCAGGATAACACATGCTCCCGAGAATGCTCCCGCGAGGGTGATTTCGGTTCTGTTATCCTAGTGATGGATGTTGTTCCTGCCTCCGCGCCCGCGGATGTCTGCTCTCCTGGACCTACCCAAGTACCGCCTCGAATGAAGTCTATCGTACAGATCAGCCGCGGCATTGAGTCCCTGTTCGGGACCCGAGACGAAAATATCCGCCTGATCGAAAGCAACCTGAACATCCGCACGCGGCTGCTGAACGATTCCATCGAACTCGAAGGCGATGAGGCCAGCGTGGCTCGGGCCGCGCAGATCCTGAACGATTACGTCGCGTTGATTCGCGAAGGGCATACCTTCAACAATGGCGATCTCAACAGCTGCTTGCGCGTGGTGACCGCGGACGCCGACACCTCCCTGCGCAATCTGGTGGAAAGCGGAAAACAACGCACCTTCGGCAAGAAAGTCATCACGCCGAAAAGCATCACGCAGCGGCGTTACATTGACGCCCTCGAACGCTACGATCTGGTGTTCGGCATAGGTCCGGCGGGTACCGGGAAAACCTATCTGGCCGTGGCCATGGCGGTTGCCGCGCTGCTCTCGAAACGCGTCAGCCGCATTATCCTGACCCGGCCGGCCGTCGAAGCCGGGGAGCGATTGGGCTTCCTGCCGGGAACGTTCCAGGAAAAAGTGGACCCGTATCTGCGCCCGCTGTACGATGCGTTGTTCGACATGCTGGAAGTGGAGAAAGTCGAAAAACTTCTGGAGCGCAACGTCATCGAAGTGGCGCCCATCGCCTTCATGCGCGGCCGCACGCTCAACGACAGCTTCGTCATCATGGATGAAGCGCAGAACACTACGCCCGAGCAGATGAAGATGATCCTCACGCGCCAGGGCTTCAATTCGAAAATGGTGGTGACAGGCGATATCACGCAGATCGATCTCGCCATGGGACAGCGCAGCGGCTTGATCGAGGTCGCCGATATTCTCCGCGGCGTGGAAGGCATCCAGTTCATCCAGTTCGATGAACGCGACGTGGTGCGCCACAGCCTGGTGCAGAAGATTGTGAAAGCGTACGAGCGCTATAACGAAGCGATCGGCGCGAATCGCCAGTTGTCGTTGCGGCTGGCCGAGCAGGCCACCGAAGGCCCAACGGACCCAACACAGTTCCCGGTCGCTTAAAGACCGTATCCATGCCCTCAAACGCCTCGTCCGTTCTCTTTCGACATCGATCCCCCAATGTGGATAAAAGAGACCTGCGCCGGTTTTTGAAGGATCTGGCCAGTGAGATTCTGCCGGAGCAAAGCGTGACCTGCTTAATCGCTGCCGATACGGAGCTGCGGAAGCTCAACCACAAGTTTCGCGGCAAGGATTACCCCACGGACGTGCTGTCCTTTCCGCCTGACGATGTTGCGATCTCCTTCGACCGCGCCGCGGCGCAGGCCGCCGAACTGGGGCACAGCGTCGAGGACGAATTGCGCATCCTGATTCTGCATGGCCTGCTGCACCTGGCGGGAATGGATCACGAAACCGATGGCGGCTCCATGAAACGTACGGAAGCTCGCTGGCGCAAGAAGCTCGGCCTACCTGCCGGGCTCATCGAACGGGTGACTGCATGACGCTTCTGCTGACATTAGTGGCCGCGGCTGTGGCGCTTATGGTCACGCTGGTTACCTGCATCCAGTTGCTGTATCTGGAAAGTCTGCGAATCCGCACGCGTGAGCTGCCCGCGTTGCTGTTCTTCCGGGAAGATCTGGAGCCTCGGATCGGACTCGAGACCGAGCGCGGGGCGCTGACCTTCTCTCTGGTCAAGCACATCGGCCTGGGCATTCTGGGCTGCTTAATCCTGGCGATCACGTGGCAAGGCTCCCCGTTATGGGAAGCGCTGGCTGGAGCATTCCTGCTCACGGGCTTGGGGACGGTGCTCGGGGCGCACCTGATTCCGCAGATCGTGTATCGCAAGACCGACGGCCGTGGGCTGGCCGCTCTTGTGCCCGTGTTTCGCGTACTGGCTTTAGTGGCTCGTCCGTTGACCTGGAGCGTGGAATTTCTGCAATCGCTGTTCGAGCTGGGCCGCCCCGCGCCTGGTGAGGAGACGGCCGCCGAAGAGCACATCGAAGCGCTGATCAGCGCCGGCGAAGAGGAAGGCATCATCGAGGAAGGCGATCGCGAGCTGATCCAGTCCGTGGTAGCTTTCGGCGATAAGACCGTGCGCGAGGTGCTGACGCCGCGGCCGCGCATCGTCGCCATCAGCCAGGATGCTACGCTCGACCAATTGCGCGAGCTGGCGATCCACGAACAATACTCGCGCATCCCCGCCTTCGACGGCGACATCGATTCCATCACCGGATTCGTGCACGTCCGCGATATGTTCGAGCTGGATGAAAACGAGCGTGCCAAGCGCAAGGTGCGCGACATTCTGCGGCCCATTCGCATGGTCCCGGAGACCAAGCCGGTGAACGACTTGTTGAAGGAAATGCAGGAAGAAGGCGTGCACATGGTAGTGGTGGTGGATGAGTACGGGTCCACCGCCGGCATTGTCACACTGGAAGACATGGTGGAGGAGATCGTCGGCGAAATTCATGACGAGCACGAGCCGGAACGCGATTTTCACGAGGAGCCCGACGGCAGCTACGTCGTCTCCGGCAGCTTCGACCTGGGCCGGCTGGAGGATCTGGTGGGATTTCGTCCGCAAGAAGGCACCGAATCGACCACGGTCGGTGGGCTCATCACCGAGTGGTTGGGACACGTCCCCGCAGTGGGCGAAGAAGCCGAACGCGACGGCATCCAGATCAAGGTTTTAGCCTCGAACAACCTTCGCGTAGATCAGGTACGAGTAGTGAAAGCAGCCAAAAGTGAAGCATAGAGCCGGATTCGTTGCCATCCTCGGACGTCCTAACGCCGGGAAATCTACATTATTGAACGCGCTGCTGGGAACCAAGCTGGCGATTGTCGCGCCGCGTCCGCAGACCACTCGCACCGCCATCCAGGGCGTGCTGAAGCTGCCGGGGGCGCAGATCGTGTTTGTGGATACGCCGGGGATCCACGAGTCATCCACACTTCTCAATAAACGAATGATGGATCAGGTCCGGGCATCGGCCGACGCGGACGTGGTGCTGTTCCTGGTCGATGCGACGGCTCGGCCCAGCGATGAGGACGCGGGGGCGGTCGACCTGGTGAAGAAGACTGGCGCGCCGGCCATCGCGGTTTTCAATAAGATCGATAAGCTGCGCGAGAAGGCGAAGCTGCTGGCGCTGATCGAACGATATAAGGAGATGCACGACTTTGCGGCATACGTCCCCATCTCCGCGCTTAAGGGCGACGGCGTGGATCTGCTGCGTAAGGAAATACTCGCACGAATACCGGAAGGTCCGGCGCTGTATCCCAAGGATCACCTGACCGATCAGCCGGAGCGTTTTCTGGCCGCGGAAATCATTCGCGAAAAAGTTCTGCACCTGACGCGGCAGGAAGTTCCGCATGCCGTGGCGGTGATGATCGAAAACTGGGAGGATACTCCCGGTCTGGTGCGCATCGCGGCTACGATCTATGTCGAGCGTCCGGGACAGAAAGCAATTTTGATCGGCGCGGGCGGAGCGCTGCTCAAGAAGATCGGCACGCTGGCGCGGCGCGAGATCGAAACGCTGGTGGGCAAGAAGGTGTACCTGCAAACCTTCGTCAAGGTTCGGCCGAACTGGCGCCAGGACCCGGAATTTCTGGCCGCCACAGATTGGCGCGGCATGGCAGGGACGTAGAAAATCCTGGAAGGTAGAATAAGAGCATGCTGCCGAGGCTTATAGCTGTGTTGCTGTTGGTGACTCTGGCGATGCCGATGCTGGTCGCCCAGCAGAAGTCTGCTGTATCCGATGACGCAATTTCCGACAACGTGCGTCAGAGACTCGCCAGCGATGCGGACGTTCGCGGCGCAGCGCTCGACGTCACCGTTAAGGAAGGCGTCGTCACCATCAAGGGCAGAGTGCACACCGAAAAAGGCCGCAAGAAGGCCACCGAAATCACCAAGAAGGTGAAGGGCGTGGTCAACGTGGATAATCAGCTCAAGCTGTACAGCGACAAGTAGCGGAGCTAGGGGACAGGCAGCTCTGTCCACTCCCGGGCTCGTGCGCGAAGTCAAACCTTTAGGCGAGGGGACAGAGTAGCCTGTCCCCTTTCACAGCTAGTGCCGGAAGTGCCGCACCCCGGTGAAGACCATCGCGAGCCCTAGGCGATCAGCAGCAGCGATCACGTCGTTGTCATTGACCGAGCCCCCTGGCTGGATCACCGCGGTAATTCCATGTTTTGCCGCTTCCTCGACTCCGTCGGGAAACGGGAAGAAAGCGTCCGAGGCCACAATCGAACCCTTGAGCGGCAGCACGGCTTTCATCGCACCCACCTTGACGGAGTCCACGCGGCTCATCTGACCCGCACCAACGCTGATCGTCCGCCCCACGCCCGCATAAACGATCGCATTGGACTTGACGTGCTTCGACACTTTCCAGCCGAACTCGAGCGCGATCCACTCCTGTTCCGTCGGGGCGCGACCGGTCACCACGCGCGTTTCCTCACGAGCCAGAATGTGCGCGTCCGGGGTTTGCGCGAGGTAGCCGCCGCTGATGGATTTCACCACCAGCGTGGGCGGCTCGACGATTACTCGCAACAAGCGGAGATTCCTCTTCGAAGTGAGAATATTGAGCGCGTCGGCCGAAAAATCCGGCGCCGCGATCGCTTCCACAAACGTCTTGGCGATTTCGGTGGCAGTTTCGCGATCGACCGTCCGGTTGAACGCCAGCACGCCTCCGAACGCCGACACGGGATCGGCCTCGAAGGCTCGGCGATAGCTATCGGCCAGAGTAGAACCTTGCGCGCAGCCGCACGGATTGGTGTGCTTGATGATCGCCGACGCAGGCTCGCCGAATTCGAGCACCAACTGCCAGGCGGCATCCAGATCCACCAGGTTGTTGTAGGAAAGCTCCTTGCCGTGAAGCTGCTCTGCTCCGGCGATCCCGCCTTTCCCGGTCGCATACAGCGCGGCCGACTGATGCGGATTCTCGCCGTAGCGCAGCGCCAGAGTTCGCGGCGCGCGGATGTCGAGCGTGGCCGGCAGTGGCTCACCGGTGGGAGGAATTTCGGCCAGGCGCGCGCTGACGGCGCGGTCATAGGCGGCGGTGGTCGCGAACGCCTTCTTGGCCAGCTTCCAATGAGTCTGTTCGGAAAGCGATCCGCCACCGGCGCGAAGCTCCTCGATCACGTCCGCGTAATCGGCGCTCGACGTGACCACTGCGACGTCCTGCCAGTTCTTGGCCGCGGCCCGGATCATAGTGGGGCCGCCGATATCGATATTCTCGATCAGCTCTTCGAGGGGAGCGTCCTGCTTGGCGGCGATCTTCTCGAATTCGTACAGGCTCACGACGACCATGTCGATGCGCGGGATGCCGTGCTCGGCGATCGCCCGCATATGCTCGGGCTTGGAGCGAATAGCGAGAATTCCGCCGGCGATGCGCGGGTGAATCGTCTTGACCCGGCCATCCAGCATCTCGGGAAACTGGGTAACTTCGGCGACCTCGCGCAGGGGCGCTATGCCGCCCTCCCTCAATGCGCGGAAGGTCCCGCCAGTGGAGAGAATCTCGATGCCCAGGCTGGTCAGCGCGCGGGCGAATTCGACGATCCCAGTCTTATCGGTAACGCTGAGGAGAGCACGCTCGATACGGGGCATGAACTCTCATTATGGTGTACTCTGGAACGTCTATGCGACTGGTGACATTTCAGCAGCCGGGGTCCGCTCCGGAAGCCGGTATTGTGGAGGGAAATCGAGTTCAGGGCCTGGGCGTGGACATGCTCAGTGTGTGCGCCGCGGGGCGCGTGCCGGATGCGCGCGGGCCGTCTTTCGATCTGGCAACGGTCAAACTCATGGCGCCGGTGCCGCGTCCCCCCAAGCTCATCTGCGTGGGACTGAATTATCGCGATCACGCGGCGGAATCGAAGTCGGAGATCCCCAAGGTCCCGACCATCTTCAGCAAGTTTTCCAACGTGGTGATCGGCCCGGGCGACCCGATCGTGCTGCCGAAAGCCTCGCGCAAGCCGGACTACGAGGCGGAATTCGCGTTCGTGATCGGCCGCGGGGGCCGCCATATTCCGGCCGCGAAAGCGCTGGATCACGTGCTGGGTTACACCATCGTCAACGATGTCAGCGCGCGCGATTTTCAGACCGCTACCACGCAATGGCTGATGGGCAAAACGTTCGATACGTTCGCTCCCATGGGCCCGTGGATCGTGACCAAGGATGAGATCCCCGATCCGCACGCGCTGGATATCTCCCTCGAAATCGGAGGCGAGATACTGCAAAGTTCCAACACGCGCGAGATGGTGTTCCGCGTTCCAGAGCTGATCGAATACGTCTCAACCGCGGTAACTCTCGAGCCGGGCGACGTGTTCATCACCGGCACTCCAGCAGGCGTGGGATTCGGGCGGAAACCGCCGCGGTGGCTGAAACCCGGTGAAGAAGTAATTGTGCGCATCGCTGGAATCGGCGAGTTGAGGAACCCCACCGTAGCTGAAGAGTGATGCAAACGCTGTTCCAGGACATTCGCTTCGGCGCACGAGTGCTATTGCGCTCGCCGGGCATGACCCTGGCCGTGATTCTGGCCCTGGCGCTCGGCATCGGCGCGAATACGGCGATGTTCAGCGTGATAGATGCGCTGATCCTGCATCCGCTGCGTTATCCGAATCCGTCGGAACTGGTGGTGATTTGGGACACCGATCCACAAGGGCAGATTCGTGGATCCGCTTCGGGAAATTTCCTGGACTGGCGAAAGGCCAAATCTTTTTCCTCACTGGCCGGCTGGGCAGCCTCGACCTACACGCTGACCGGGCTGGACCGCCCGCTGCAAATTTACGGCGCGCGTGTCACGGCGGAATTTTTCAAGACGCTCGGCGTGAAACCGGTGCTGGGCCGGACGTTTCTGCAGGGCGAAGACGGCCTGGATGGCGGAAGCGGTGCCAGCAAAGTCGTGGTGATCGGCTATGACACCTGGCAAAACACGCTGAACGGCGATCCGAATGTGTTGGGCAGGACCATCCGGATCAATCAGACTCCCTACGCCATCATCGGAGTGATGGGACCGGAGTTTCAGTTCTTAATAAGGCGGCACCAGGTATGGGTTCCGGCGGTGATCGATCCCGTCAATCGCGATTACCGATATCTGACGGTCATCGCGCGCCTGAATACCTCGCGCGCCGCGGCCGCGGCGGAGATGACCGCCCTGGGACGATCCCTCGCGGAGGCTTATCCAAAGAACAATGGCGGCTGGACCATTCAGGTTCAGGATTACCAGGATTACCTGGTCAACGGCCACTTGCGAACACGCCTGCTGGTGTTATTCGCGGCGGTAGGTGCGGTGCTGCTGCTGGCTTGCACCAACGTGGCGAGCCTGCTGCTGGCGCGCTCGGCCGCGCGCGGGCGGGAGATCGCCGTACGCGTTTCGATGGGGGCAACCCCCTCAAGGGTTGTTCGGCAACTTCTTACCGAGAGCATCCTGCTGTCGCTGATAGGCGCGGCGCTGGGGCTAGGCTTGGCGGCGGTGTTGATCGACCTGGCCCCGGGCTTCGTACCGATCAGTGCGATTCCGACCACTGCGCCGATTCAACTGAATCTTCTAGTGCTGCTTTTCACCGTGGGGATCGCAGTGCTGACCGGCGTGCTGTTCGGGCTGGCGCCGGCGCTTTCGCTCGCGCGCTACGACGTGCGGGACACGCTGAATGACGCCAGCCGTGGATCCACGGGAGGACGGGGCCGCCAGCGCTTCCGGCAGGCCATGGTCGTGATCGAGGTGGCAGTCGCTTTGGTGCTGCTCGCGGGCGCCGCGCTGATGTCGGAAAGCCTGCGGCGCATGACCGAGATCGATCTTGGTTTCGACATCCACCAGGTCCTGACGCTGCGCCTATTTCTTCCGGCGGCGCGTTACAACGCGACTCAGGCCCTTCAATTCCAAACGCGCGCGACGGAGAAAATCATCACGCTGCCGGGGGTCGAGAGCGTGGCCATGGGAACCAACCTGCCCTTGGCGAGGTTGAGCATGTATGCGCCTTTCGATCTGGAAACAGCGCCTCCGCGAGGCCCCGCGGAGCGGCCCGATGTCGGCTTCGCGAGCATCAGCCCGGGCTACCTGCACACGCTCGGCATCGCGCTCAAGCGGGGGCGCGACTTCACGGATCACGACAACGCGAACGCTCCACCCGTAGCCATAATCAACGAGGCTTTCGCTGCATTGCGTTTCCCCAATCAGGATCCGGTGGGCCAGCGGCTGCTGATAAACCCGCCGGTTCTGGGCCAAAACGGATTCGCGGACACCATTCGGGCGGAAATCGTCGGAGTGGCGGGCAACGTTAAGCTGAACGATCTGGGTGCGCCGCCGGAGCCGATTCTTTACGTACCCTTGGCGCAAGACCTCTGGTCGACCGTGACATATCTTGTAGTTCGGGCGCACGGCAACGCGGCCGGACTGGCCCCGGCGATTCGCGGCGAAATGGCCGGCCTCGACAAGGAGCAGCCCATCGAACAAGTGGGAAGCCTGGAACAAACCTTCTCGGATCAATTCGCGGAGCCGCGGTTCCAATCGCGGCTGATGGGAGCATTCGCGGCGCTGGCGCTGTTGCTGGCGGTGGTGGGGATCTACGGAGTCAATGCGTACGCGGTTACGCAAAGACGGCGGGAACTGGGAGTGCGGATCGCTCTGGGCGCTCGCCCCAGCGATGTGCTGCGAGAGACGCTGGGCGAAGGCCTGAAGCTGTCCGGCATGGGCATTGCGATCGGCCTGGCCGGCGCCTATGCCATGAGCTCTCTCTTCCGCAGCGTGCTGGTGGGCGCTGCCGGAATCGATCTAGTGACCCTGTTGGGCGCGGCGGGATTGCTGGCAGCGGTAGCCCTGATCGCGTGCTATATCCCGGCCCATAGGGCTACCAGGATCGATCCCTCTTCGGCGCTTCGGCAGGAATAGATCTGGCAGGAATAGACCCCGGCAGTGATAAACTGAAGGAAGTCGGTTTTGGGACGTCGTCTAACGGTAAGACTGCAGCCTCTGGAGCTGTGTATCGGGGTTCGAATCCCTGCGTCCCAGCCAAATTAATATCCCCGGAAGGGGACGAATTGGCGCTCCGCACGTCTACAAACACATGTCCATGAAACAATGGATCGCGCTCCCGGCAATCCTGCTGCCCCTGATCGCGGTAGGCCAACTGCAGACCCCGGCTGAGCAAGCGCAAGTCGCGCTACGCGCGCGCGTCACCGAATTCCTGCAGTATCACGTGGACGGGAACTTCCGGAAGGCCTACGACATGGTCGCCGATGATACCAAGGACGATTATTTCAACTCCGGCAAGGCCCAGCTGGAGAGCTTCAAGATCGACGACGTCAAGCTCAACGGCGATTTCACCAAAGCCACGGTAACCGCAACGCTATCGAAAATGATGATGATCGCAGGCCAGGTCATCCCGATGACGGCGCCTTCGATAACCACCTGGAAGATCGAGAACGGTAAGTGGGTCTGGTACAACGACTCCAAGGCCGGCTTGGGGAATCCCATGGCTGTGGGATTACCGCCCCCTCCGGCGTCCGCCACTCCCCAGAGCAACAGCGATAACAACGGCGGTCTGCCCAAGAGTTTCGACGAAAAGGCCATCCTTGCCGAAGCACAGAGCATCCTGCAACAAGTCGGCGTGGACAAGAAAGAAGTCATGCTGGCCACGGACAAACCTTCCGAGGACAAGGTTGTCTTTCACAACGGCATGCCCGGATCGGTGCAGTTGGAGTTGGATGCACCCCAAGTTCCGGGACTCACCGCGAAGCTCGAGAAATCCGCGGTGGCAGCTAGCGGAAATGTCCAGGTAGTCTTTCATTACGAGCCAGGCAAGACGGCCGGTCCCAAAAATTCGATCACCGTGCAGCTTGTCGTGCAGCCTCTGAACCAGGTTTTCCCGATCCGCGTGAACTTCTACGCAGGCGGACCCGTGGCGCCCAAATAAGTGGCCGCCGAGTTGCTTTTCCCTTAGCGGAGGCAACACGGCGCATGGTCAGTTCCATCACGGATTCGCAATCGTCGAACATCCTGGCGGGTACTTCTCCCCAACAAACAACTCCTTCAGGATCAACAGATTCCTTTACAGCACAGCTGGCTTCAGCACTGGAAGGATATCTCTCGCAATCCGGCAGCAACTCGAATCTGGAGATCGATATTCAAACGACGCAGAGTCAGGATTCGGGCGTTCGTCAGTTTCTTGTCACAGTGAAGAACCCCAATGGCACGTCGGGACAGACGACCCCCACGGCCGCTGGCCCGGGCGTGTCGACCACCGCTTCCACCAGTCCTGCCGCGACTACACCCGCCGCGTCCACTGACTCACCAGGGGCTACGTTTCTAGGTTTCGTTTCTACTCCAGCCGTCGCTTCGACGGCCACCACGGGGAGCACATCCGGGGATGCATCCGGAACCGGCGCCGCGCCGGCCACACCGCCTATGAGCGAGGTGGATGCCTACTGGGCTGCGCAGCCGCCCGCGGTACAGCAGCTTCGCGACATCCCGGATTTAGCCGGGAGGACCGCGATGGCGCAGCAACTCGCCGATCAGGGATTCACCATCGACAAAGCGATCATGGTGTGGGGCTGGGATCCCGTGAAGACCATGCTGACGCGCCAAGCCTACGGCTACACCTGGGCGCCGAGCTGGAACCAGGGCAACGTGGCGACACCCGGCTTAGCGCTTCCCGGACAAACGGCGTATGACCCGAACAGCCCGCCGCCCGGCTCGATCGCGGTGAATACCGATTTCGCCAAGGGAGCAAAGATCACCGATCCTTGGTCCGCGTCACAACTAAAAGTGAGCACATAACTATCGGCCGGCCCAGAGGTTGCGACTTTCTCCTGGACCTCGCGGGATTGGCTGCGGCGGCATGATGGCGTCGGGAGATTGCCATGGCCAATAATCCAGTGAGCCAACCCGTGGTTCCGGCGCAGCCGAGCACGGAATTTTACAACATTCAGGATCTGGTCCTGTTCAAAGCGTATTCACGCGACAGCTACCGTGCGGCATTCGGCGTGGAGGCCCCTGCATACGATCCGGCGCGGGTTCTTAAAACCTGGTTCGATTCGACGGTGGACGTCTCCAATCCGGGTGACGTGGCGGTTTACCGCATCGTGGCGCAGACTAAAGACGGCAACGGGATCCTACAGCAGATGGTCATGCCCGCGCAGGAGGCAGCCACGGTGAATCTGCCGGGGGCGGTTCAGTATGCGCCTTACATGGTGACGCCTACGCTCGCCACGCGCGGCGGGTCCGTGATGAATCCGATCTACCTCAGCCTGGAGAGCGACGCCCGCGCCCTGATGACCGAGCTCGGAGGCGCCAATCTGCAGCAGGAGGACCTGCCCTCGTTTCCGGCGAGTTATCCCAGTAACGAGCCTCGCCGGGCGTGGTATTTCCTAATGCAGGGGCAGTCTATCAACGTGGGCGCGCTGCTGCTGATGAGCAACGCAAAAGGAGTTGGAGCCCCCGGACATTGGGACATATCTTCACCTCAGCCGCTGTGGGTTCCCGATCCTCCCGCTCCGACTGGAGAGGATGATACTCGCCCTCCGCGTGCCATGCCGGTTCGCGATCTGATGCCGAACGAACAGCTATACACGGGCATGATGGGAATTCTGGGGGTGGTTCGGACAGATCTTCAAAAGACCGCGGACGAGGCCAGCGGCCAATTCACGCCGGACGATCGCGCGATGCTGCGATCGATCTACCTGGCGGTCAGCAAGCTGTCGAGCTGAGTCGGGGCAGGTCCCGGAGACCTGCCCCAAGCTTACTATTGGTACTGCGGCGTGAAGGTCCAGACCCAGGAGTTATTGGCGGTCAGGATATCCACGCCTGACGGAGCCGTGAAGCGGGCTCCCTTGCCGCTCGCCGTTACGGAGAACGTGCCCCGGGTAATGATGCTAACGCCGCCGGCCGTTGTTACCGGGCTTGCCGGGAGCTGTGTCAGGATGCTTGCTGGCACTGTGAATTGACCGGCCGACACGTTTTGGATGCAGACAAATGCGCTCCCGTTTATGGCTTGCGTCTGGAGATTGAGACTGAAGCTAGAACCTGAAATAACCAGGATGTTGGACTGCTCGCCGCCAGTCCAGTTCACCGTAATTCCGCCGCTGCGGTTGATCAATTTGAAATTATCTGTGTTGGTCACAACCAGGTCTGCCACAGTGTCCAGGTTCCCGCTAAAGAGTCCAACGTCGGCGCCCCCGGGGCCGCTGAGCGCGTACCGGCCTGCGGCGAGGTATGTGTTCGGAACGTTGCTCGCGCTGTAGGTGAATCCAACACCTTGAGTGTTCTGCCGCAAAGCGAACTGGGTGCCATTGGGCCCGTTGGAAGTCAGCTGCGCCCCCGCGTCCAAATTCACTGTTGTTAAGTTTGGAAACGGGTTCGTGAGCGAGGTGATGCTGTAAACGGAGCAGCTTCCTACGGTCGGGGACAACACGGGGAAACCGGCCGGCAACTGGTTGTTCAGCAACTTGGAAAGATCCGCGCCGCTGGTCTTGGTGAATTGGCCGGAAAAAGAGTCTGTTTTCGTAGTGGATGTCGTCGGAGCCCCGCCGGTGAAACTGTCGGTAGTAGTGAAGGCGGTGCTCCTGGTGAGGCTGAGCTGGCCCGAGACGTAATTACCTCGCGCGATCCAACTGTTAATCTCGTCTTGAGTCGGAGCTGTGGCGCCGCTTGTGCCAGTACCGCCTCCGCCCGTGCCAGTACCGCCTCCGCCTGTGCCTGTACCGCCTCCACCTGTGCCTGTACCGCCTCCACCCGTGCCTGTACCACCTCCGCCTGTGCCTGTACCGCCCCCGCTTGTGCCACCTCCGCCTGTGCCAGTACCGCCTCCGCCTGTACCACTGGCGCTTACGGCCGGCATCAGCACGGTATTGCTGACTCCCAGGAAGGTGTTGCCGTCAGTGCTGGTTTCCACCACCAAAAGATTCTGGTCGACTCCAGTGGCGGCATCCGCCGGAATCTGGAACTCGACCAAATAGGCGCCGACCCATCCGAACAAATAGCGCGCGGAGAGGCCAGGTATGCCCCGGCCGTTTAAAAACACCGCAGTCGGCAGAATCACGTTCTGCGATCCCGTGCCGGCCGAGTTCGTGATCAGAGTAGGCGTGGCCTGGCCAAGACCAGTGGCCACCACGTAGACCTTCTCGCCTTGCCGCGCCGGGTTGGCGGATGTCACATAAGTGCCGTCGGCCTCCCGAATCACAGCACCGTACACCTTGTTATTGGATCCGGTGAACGTGAAGATCCCGGGCTGGACCGAAGCTACCGGAACGTTGTTGACGATGGTGGTGGCGCCGTTGGCGGTAACTACGACGGTAGCGCTGGTACCTGTCAGTTCGCAGGGAGCCTGGAAATTGGCCCGCTGTCCAAACTGGTCGTTAGCGACGGCCTGGATGGGAACCGGAACATTGTTCACAGTGATGGAGAGTCCACCGAGACTATACGGGTAAGCGCCGAAGAAGGTCACAGCGGAGAGCACGCCCTGAACGGTCGGGGCGACTCCGGTCCCGGTTACCGTGACAAATCCGCAGGGAGCCATTCCGACGGCACCGCTGGCGGCGTTCGTGAAGCTACTACTCGTGATGGTGGGTCCGGCGGCGTGTGACGACAGAGTTGCGGTCGCACTCGATGTGCCGGAGGTCGCGGTAACGACAATATTCCCCGGAGTGCTGCCGGCTGTCACCGTGACCTGCGCCCGGCCTTGCGCATCGGTTGTCACCGTAGCCAAAGAGGAAATCGACGCGCTGCCGGATACCGAAAAAGTAACCGATGCGCCCTGCACCGGGTGATTCCCCGCATCGTGGACAAAGAAGATCACGGGCTGGGCGAACGGCTGCCCGACCAGAACGGACTGTCCGCCGCCGCTCACCAGGGAAATCCCGGAGACGGAGACTTGATTCGTGATGTTGAAGATGATGGGAGTGACGCCCGGACCTGAGAGCTGGACCTGCACGACGCCGGCGGTCTGACCAAGCGTAACGGTGGCCGAGACATTTCCGCCCGCGTCCGAAGAACTCTGCGTCTTCGATAGGGTGGCCGGGGCGGAACCTTGGAGGAGGCCCCAGCTCAACCCGCTGACCGATACCGGCTGACCGCAGCCGTCAGTAACACGCGCCAGGAGCGAAAGCGAGTTGCCCGCGGCACCCGACTGATTGAGCGGGGAGATCGGAGTGAACAGCGATGGTGTTCCGGGTGTGACGGTAACAGTGATGCTGAATTGCTGGTACTCGCCGACACTAAGGAAGACTCCATAGTCATGCGGAAGGATTGCATCGAGTTGGCATGCGGCGACCACGTCGCACGTGGAAATTCCATTGTTATCGCCTCGCGAAAGACCCTTGCAGGAAGCAATTGGGGACGGTGCGCTGAGATTAGCCGGATCGGCGAGCCTCAGGCCCACGTTGGGAATGGGCTGGCCCGTGTTCTCCGCGAACGTCTGGACCTTGATCCCGGCAGGGAGAACCCCGCCCTGCGGAACAGAGACCTTGCGGACACCCGAAGGAACAATAATGAACGAGTTAGGTGATTGGACGTTATTGAGAAGCGCGTCCTGAGTAATCTCGTAAAACTCTACCGTGCCGACGGCAGAAGTCGCCGTGACCTTGCTGAGTAAGACCCTCGTTCCAGTCGGAAGGCTGCCGGATGTAAAGTTGGCTCTGGCCAAGCCAGCTGCATCGGTAACGCTTTGATTGAGCGCGATGACGCTTCCGATACCTTCGGTGACTGCGAACAAAACCTGGGCATTCGGCACCGGATTTCCGCTCGCGTCGGTGAGCTTTACCGTCAAAGGCAGCGTAGTAGTTCCGGTCTGCGCGAGGAGCTGACCGTCGCCGGCGTAAATGGTCATCTGGGAGTTTCCGCTTCCTCCGCCGGAACCGCCGGTCCCGCTCACATTGAGAACAAAGTTCGCAGACAGCGTTCCGCTGCTCGCAACGACAGTGAAGTTACCGGTGGTGGCGGGAGCCGTTACCGTAGCTTGCGCCCAGCCTCCCGCTGTAGTGGTAACCGAGGGATTTGTAATCGAAATTCCGGCGGTCGGGTCGGCCGCGGAGAAAGTCACAGGCGCGCCGTATACAGGACGGCCTACCGCGTCGAGAACTTGTGCGATGAGAACAGTCGTTCCACCCGGAGTCACTCCCTGGGATACGTTGACAGGAGTCAGGCTGGCTGCGCCGGACTGCGCCGGAACCGGAACGAACTGCAGAACGACGCCATCGATCGGGTCCAGTGTAGCGGTCTGTTCGACGCCGTTGTTGCCCAGGTTCACGCGATAGAAATTGTGGTCGGTAAACAAGAGATAGATGTAGCGGGCGGAAGGAACTTCATTCGATACGGCGGCCGCGAAAACACTGCTGACCGGGAGCGCGGCGGCGGTTGCACTGAGCGCGCTGGGCGCCACTGCCAGCGGCGCCGGGGTTATGTCATACAGAGTGGTGTTCGCCAAAGATATCCCAAAGATGCGGCTGTTGCCTGCGACCAGCACCTGGTCTATCGTCGGGGGAAAGCTGCCATCCTGCGGCACCCAGGTACTTATCGAATGTGACTGGACATTCAGTTGGAATACAGGCGAACAGGTCGCGCAAACGTTAAGATTTACGAAATATGCGGTATTCCCGTCGGGAGTGAATTGCAGAGGGCCCGCCTGTCCGGGGACGGTTATCTGCCCAAGGTTGGTAATACTCATCGTCACCGGGTCGATTTCAAGTATCCGGTTCGCCTTGGTACTGACGTACAGCAGACCACGCGGCGACAGCGTCATCGAGGTGGTGCCGGAAAGCAGGCTCAATTGCGTGGGTGAAGTTTGGAAGCTGGCCAAATCCAGAGCCGTGACGGTGCTGCCTGTGGTCGAGTTAGTGAGAATCCACGCGGTTTTGGCGTCATGGCTGACAGCAACACCGACGGGGGTGGCGCCGTTAGGGATTCCGGTATCGGCGTCGACCTGAAGAGAGTCCGTGGTGGTATTGATTACGTAGAAGTGGTCCGCGGCGACCAGCAGGTACTTGCCGTCGGGTGTGACTGTAATGTCGTTTACCGCCCCGGCGATGGCGGCGGGTATGGGAGTCACGGCTCCCAATGCCGAAGTCGCCGACAAGGTTCCGCCGGTACCCACAATATAGAACTTCGCTCCGTTTGGCGTAGCCAGCATTCGCGTCGCGCCCGCGAACCCAGGGTTGGTGGCCGGTCCAAGTTTGCGCACAAAATCGTTGTCGCCCAGCCCGATAATCTGGGGTGGCCTTCCGCTCTGTGCCACGCCCGGCAGCTGGAAGACATAGCTGCTCTGAGCAAATGCGGCCGACGCAGCAGCCAGATAGATGCAGACAGCAAGGTACGGAAATGGTTTCACCATGGACAGACCTCTAGGGAGATATCGGAAGGACGCGGCGGGAACACAAATGAGTATATCATTCGACGCCTTGAAAGCCAAAAGCAAAATTTAGTCGAAATGTTTTAGAAACCACGGCACCGAAAAAGCAAAAAGGGAGGAGCCGAAGCTCCTCCCTTTCATGCTTACGAAACGTACTGCTTAGTTACCCAGGTTCTCCGAAGTGGAGGCGGTCCGGGACGACGCCGGCGTGTCAAGGACGAGGGCCAGGTAGCCCATCGCCAAGTTGTCCGCCTGGAATCCAGCGCCCTGCTTGCTGATGAAAGCAAAGCCGTGGCAGAACTGGAATCGCGCCTGAGCAATGATATAGCCAGTGAAGCCGGTGGCAGGCAACAGAACTGATCCAGCCGGAGTGGCCCCATTGATAGCGCCGCCGTTGAACAGCGTGTAGGTGAGCATACCGCCGGCAGGAACATCGGTAAGCGTTCCAGAACAGCTGCCGGGGGTCGTGACGTTAGTGCACTGCGTGTTGGTCTGGCCGAGGAAGTTCGGTTCGGCAGACGGGCTGGCGTTCTTGTTGTAGAACCACAGCTGAACGGCACCATTCTGAGCGGCACCGGTGAATCCGAAGAATCCAGGACTCTTGTTGCCAGGATCGACGGACGTGTTGGCGATCGCGATTCCAGTGTCGAAGCTGCCGCCGGCCGTCGCCGCATTGGTTACATACGGGAACAGCAGGTTGCAAGAGCAGCGATTGATCTGGTAGAAGTCAATCGCCGGCTGGATCCGCATGAAGCGCGGAATCGGCAGAGTGGCTACGACCGACGGGAATACCGGCGAGGGGACTTCGGTTCCCGCGGGTCCGGTGGAGAAGGCTGCCCTTCTGACCGCATCAAGCGGATCGTAGAACGGAGCGAAGCTGCCCTGGATCTGCGCCTTCACGCCGGGTTGCGGCAGGTTAGACGGCAGATTGGGAGTTCCAGTCACGGACAACGGTACCGAGAGTCTCTCGAGAGCGTTGGGGTTGGCGAAGTAGATCTCGTAGACGGCGAATCCAGGATACGGAGTACCCGGGACGCCATTGACGAGCGGAATACCCGCAACCGGCACCGGCGTGTTGGCAACGCTCGGCGTGGTGGGTGTTCCACCGAAACCGCTCGCGGTAGTGCCCGTTACCAGCACTGCCACACCCGAGTTCCCGCCACTGACGACGTTGACCAGCTGTACCACGGGAGGTGCAGACACAACGCTGCCATTCGGGATGCTTGAGAAGCTAATCATCAAGCGCGTACCCTGAGTGGCGATACCAGCGGCAACGATGTTGGTAGCTCCACCACCGGCGTTAGAGAATGGAATGCCGAGACCGGCCCCTAAATGAAGGGGGTCCAGAGGATTATCACCCTGCGCTGCTGCGAAGCTGTTGACGAAACCGCTTTCCGTGTCGTATTCGGCACCCGGAACGTTCTCGTTGTTGGCAACAGTGGTCACAGTGACGTTCGGCAAACCGCCCCCAGTGTAGTTGTAATTAGGCTTGGCGACGCCGTTGTTGTAGACCTGAGTGGTGCTCAGCGGCTTAAAGGAGTTGTTGAAGCCCTCCGTGAAGCTATATACCAGGCCTTGCTCCTGCAGCGCCAGCGAAGTGCACTGAACGAAGTCGATCTTGGCGCCCGGGATACCCGCGATGCCTTTGACCGTGCGGGTCAGCTGCGTGCCAGCCAAGCCAAGAGTTACCGTCGCGACCGGGTGCACAGTGTTGTCCACGGGAAGACCGTTGAACGGGTTGATAACCAGGGTCGAGGTGATGGTCTGGGTGACGTTGGCCACGACTACCGACTTGGCGGTAGCATCCCCGCGAAGATTGGTGATGCGGATGATGCGATGGCAGAGGCCGTTGACCGGATTGGAGCACGTTGTTCCGGGCGGATCAATCGGGATACCGGCGAAAACCACCTGGTTGTACTGACCCGTGATGAGCGCCAAGGAACGCCCCTGGAAAACGTTGGGGTGACCGACGGTGCCATCGTAGGTATTCTGCGGAACGCCCGTGCTTACGATGCCGCAAACACCTGCGCCAGCCTGGGTATTGTCAGGAGCCTCCGTACGGCCGCAGTTCAGGAACGGCCGGCCGTTGGTGGAGGAGTTGGGCTCATCGACAATCAACAGTGCTTCGAGAAATTCAACGCTGGTTCCGGGCAAAATCGCCGTGACCATGCTGGTGACGTTCACATCAAGGTTCACCTGGATGTTGACCGTCGGAACAGCCTGACCGTTGGGCGTGGGCGTACCACCCGTACAATCAAGCTGGATGTTTCCCAACAACTCCGCGTAACCTTCCGCCCGAACGAGGGGAGGATTCGAAGTAGTGTTGGAACATTGGAACGCTTGTGCGCTAGCCGACGCCGTGAACCCCGCGAGCAGGGCCACTAGGGCGAGCGCATAAAGACATCTGCGAAAATCTGCCATTTCCTTCTCCTTGTGAGATCTAAAATTTGAATTGATGGAAGTTCTCTTTTTCAACCTGAGCCTCAATCCTGTCGTCCCGAACGCGGGACTCGAGCCTCTTGATAACCTGTCGGCCGCTCCGTGCTCGTCACTCTTTCAAAGCTCATTTTGTTTTCGACTTCTCTTTGTTGCTTCTATGTGCTCGCGGATCCACGGTCAATGAATGCCGCTTAAAAAAACTGCTAAAGCTGTTACACCCTGGACGCAGTCAGAATATAGATAACACTCTCCCGCGGTTCAAGTCAAGCAAAAAGTGATACTTGCGCTCCCTGACTCAAGCGTCCAGCCCTTCTCGGGACTGTCTCAATTGATACCACTCGACGGCTTTGTAAACAAACTTTAGCAGCCAAAACCGGCTGGATGGGACCGAACGGAGAAAAAGCGGGTCCGAATGGTATCCGGCGCGAGGTCCCTGGAGGTCTATCCGCCGCTAATTGGTGTACTTGCGGAGGTGCCGGACGCTGTTCTTCAGTTCCTGGCTGGCTTCCAGAAGATCGTTGGTGTCGTAGATGACGTGGGGGGTCATGAAGATGATCAGTTCGCTGCGGTCGTGGTTGTAGGTCTTGTTGCCGAATATCCCGCCGACGTAGGGGAGGCGGTTCAGCCCCGGAATGCCGGACGACCCGCTATTGGTATTTTCCGAGATGAGGCCGCCGATGGCCACGGTATCGCCGTCCTGCATGGTGATCTGGGTTTGCACTACCTGCTGATTGAAGGACGGCGTCTGAATGTTCGAGGTTGTGGTAGGCGCTGGGCTGCTGATCTCCTGATCGATGATCAAAGTGACCACGCCGCTGGGGTTCACGCGCGCGTTCACCTGCAGGGTCACTCCCGTGTTATGCGAGGAGATGCCCTGGGTCTGCGTGTTGGTTCCGCCTCCGGGCGTAATGACCGTACCTGTGAGTACCGGAACTTGCGAACCGACGTTGATGGCAGCCGGAATACTATCGGTGGCGATAAGGCTAGGCTCGGAGATTACGCGAGCGTTGGAAGCGTTGTCGGAAAGGCTCAAGAAGGCGAGCAGCTCCTTGGCCTGGCCAACCAGCATTCCCGCCGACATCTGCGTGACACTGTTCACCAAGCTCGCCAGTGGCTTGCGTTCCTGTCCGCTCACCTTCTGAAAGTAATAGTTCACGCCCATAGCAAAGCTGCCGGACATCACCACGGAGTAGATTTTTGCTTCGAGCAGAATCTGACGGGGCATCACATCCAGTTCCTTGAGCAGCTTCAGTATGCCCTGGTACTGCTGAGCGTCGGCCTGAATCAGCAGAGAATTGTCCAGCGGATTGGCGACGATACGAGGCGGGCGTTGCGAAGCTTCCCCGCCGGCTACAGCGGGCGCTCCCGCAGCGGCCGTAGCGGTGCCAGCGGGCGCGGCTCCCAGCGGACCCACCACGGGAGCGACTGCCGTTTGTGCCGCATAGCCACCGAAAGACGGATAGCCGTATCCACCACCCATGCCCATGCCTCCCATGGCACCCAGCGCTCCGCAGCTTTCTGCCGCGCCGCCGAATCCGCTATTGAAGCTGTTCTGGCTGCCGTACCCGCTGGTGGCTCCTCCGAACCCGACTCCTGGAGAACCGCCACCACCGTACCCGCCGCCATAGCCTCCTCCGCCACCGTACCCGCCGCCATAGCCTCCTCCGCCGCCGTACGCTCCCGGATAAGCTCCGCCGCCGTATCCGTAGCCTCCCATGCCAGCCGCTCCGGCGGGCATGTACAGCTGATTCATCGCCAGCGCCAAGCAGGTGGCGTTGCCATAACGAACGTGATAGACGTAGGTGTCGATCACCCCTGAGGTTGAGGAAACCGCGACATCCAGTTTCTTGATCCAGGTCTCGACGGTATCGAACACGCCTGGGTTCGGAGCGACCGCGATTAAGGTTCCGATACGGTCCACCGCTAGAAATCGCACGGCAGAAGTTTTGCTGTCCAGCGAAATCGATTTGAGGATGTTCTCCAGTTCTTTGACCAGGTCAGATGGCCGCGCGTTGTGAAGTTCGTACAGCCGGACGCGTTCGCCGGCAAAAGTATCGCTATCGAAGAGCGCCACCAGTTCCATCAAGCGGCGCATGTTACGGCGGCTGTCCAGGATGAACAGCAGGTTCGCCGGAGGATAGACTTTCATCACCGCGTTCGGGTCGGTGAATTCCTGGATGATTTTGCTCAGCTCTTCGACACTGACGTACTTCAGGAAAATCAGGTTGAGGATGAGCTGATCGTCGGCGGGAATATCTTTGCCGTTGACCTGAAACGGCAGCGGCTGGCGCACGGCATCGGCCATCGGGACAACGCGGAATATCTCGCCCTCCTGCACCATTCCGAAGCCATTGACGCGCAGAATCATGTCGAGCAGATTGCGAGGATCGAGATTCCGCGTCTCGCCGTACGTGTTGAGCGTCACGGTTCCCTTGACGCGCGGGTCCAATTGGATATTGATTTTCAGCTGGCGCGCGAGCTGGTCGACCACTTCGGTGAGCGAGGCTTCCTGCAAATTCAGAACAGGTCCCGGAGGAGCCTGCGCGGGCGCCTGCGGAGCGGGCGCCTGTTGCGCGGTTGGCGGGGCAGGCGGCTGCTGGGGTTGCTGCGCGGGCGGCGCGGGAGCCTGCTGCGCGGGAGGTTGCTGCGCCGGCGCCTGCCAGACCGCCAGGGCGGCCAGAACCGACATCGAAATCAAGAACCTTGTGTTTCGCAACATGATCATTGAATGGGCTCCCACTGACACATTGGACCGAACATGCCAGGAGTGATGGTTTTCTTGAATCCATCCTTCACTGTGCCAGCCGGGCTGTTATCGCCGGTGATGCATCCGCGAACTCCACCGTTCGCCGGACCAAGGACCGGATCCTTGCTCGTACTAATGCCGATGACGGGACCGGCGGAGACAGCCTGCGCGGGAGCCGAAGCCGGAACGCCTGCTTGCACCGGCGACGCTTCCTTGGGCTTCAACTCCTCCAGCGGATACCGCAGAGTTTTTTCTTTCCATTGAAACGTCATGGTTTCGCGATCGAACGCAACCAGCTTGAAAGGCCCCACTTTTTCGCCGGCATGGAATCCCTTCTGGCCGCCCTTCTCGACGCTCAGAAACGCGACGGGATCGCCCAGCCCCATCTGCCCGTGATACTCGGGCCGCGGTGGAGGCGGCTCCTCGGGCTTGGGCGCCGGCGGGGGAACGGTCTCGATAATCACATTCGGATTCCGGTCCTTCGAGAACAGGGTTTTCTGTGCAACTTCCAGATAGGTGGCGGGCACAACGGCCTCAGGTGGCGGGAGCGAGGGCGGGGGAAGCTGGGCTTTGGCCGCGGCTGCCTTGGCGAGGGTGGCCAGTTCCTGGGCGCGAGTCTCGCGCCAGTGGGCCCGCAGCATCCATCCGAGCGTCCCCAGCAGCGCCAGCAGAGCGAGATTCAAGGCTATGATCTTGCGGTTCACGGGGTTCTTACGCTCCCTTCTTCGGCGCGAGACTCTTCGGCACGATGCCCGCGACGGTGATGCGGACGTTCAACGTCTTTTGCTTCGGGTCGCCGGCGATCACGCGCAGGTCGCGCGTGGCGATCAGCTCCGGCCGCGCGGCCAGAGCGGCCAGGAAATTCAGCAGCTGCTCGATGCGGCATTCGACTTGAATCGAGACGTTCACGGCGCCGTAATCGTCGCCGAAGGTGGTGATGGCGCCCAGCTCGGTCGCGCGGATTTCGATGGGTGGCGCCTCGGCCGCACCCAGGCCGCGCAGGATGGTGATCACCTGCGCCTGCGCCTGCTGCGCGGTTTCCGCGCGGATCAGCCCTTTCTCGCGAGTCTCCAGGTCGGCCGCGACTCTTTTGAGAATCTCCTGTTTTCCCGGAACCGTAGCGGCGATCTCGCGCACCTTTGCCAGGCGCTGTTCCATCTGCGGCACGGACTGGGGAATAGCATCCGCCGCAACCGCGGATCCCGCCGGCCAGAATTCGTAGGCGAAGACCACAGCCGCAAGCGCGAGCGCCGCGCTCAACGCGATCAGGGCCTTCTTTTCGCGCGGTTCTAATGTTCTCATGCAGGTGTTCTCATGCAGCGGCCCTCATGGAAGTTTCCCCTGGCGGCTGGCTTCGCGCGTGGTCCGGATACGGAATGTCTCGCCGGTCGCGGTGCGCACGGGCGGCGACACGAATTCGGAAGACTCGAACTGAGACGAAGCATCGATCGCCTTCAATAAAATCGCGGCTTGATCGGTCTCGCCGGCCACCGCCACCTGCTGGCCGTTAAGATCGAGCGAAGTTAGCCAGGCGGGCGGGCCCAACAGCCGCGTCATCTCCGCCAGCACGTCCATGTCGGCCTTGCTGCGGGCTCGGAATGCATCCAGCAGCAGCGTGCGCTTGCGGGTCAAGTCGATATCGCGATCGATCGCCGCCGCGCGGGCAGCCGCCGGTTGTACTTTGGCGATCTCCGCGTTGATCTCGGAGAGATAACGCCGGTTTTCGAATCCCGGTAGCGCGGCGGTTGCGCCGGCTGCCAGCAGCACCAGCGCGGCCAGCACAGTGGAAGGAACCCATACCATGGGCGAGCTGGTTTGGCGTTGCTCGGCTGGCAGCAAGTTCAGAGGCAGGCACAGCCGGGGACATGCGGAAGACAGCGCCGCCGCGTAGGGCAATGCGGGATCGGCCCCCAGCATCTCGTGCAGCGGGCGCAGAGCGGACGCCGCTTCGAACCGCAATTCCGCGGAGGCTTGCGCCGCTGCGCGTTCCAGCTCGGCGCCTTCCTGGTTGATGTTGAAGGCCGCGGAAAAAACCGGTTTAGACGGACTCTCGCCGTAGATCTCCACGCCGCTTTCGCCGGCTTCGTACGCCAGGACCTCACCGGGCGGAACGTGGCCGAACAGCCGCAGCGCGGAATAGATCACCGCGGCCGAGCAGGTGAATCCGGCGATCTTGATCCCGGCTTCCGCAAACAGCGTGGCATAGCGCTGAACCACATCGCCGCGCACAATCGCCACCAGGACGGTGGATGATTGCTCCAGCCGCGTCCAGCTGGAGACCACGTCCTCTTCGTTGTAGGGATGCAGTCCGTCCAACTGGAATTGAACGGCGCCCGCCAGGTCCTTGCCGAAAACGCCCGGCAAAGAAAGCTGGCGGACGATCACCTCGTGCCGCGGCAACACAACGGTGGCCGCAACGTGACGAATTCCCAATTTGCCCAGGAACGCCGCGTAATCGCCCCCCCAGGTTCCCGCGGGCTGATGTTGAAAATCTTCCACCGTGTAGGCGCCCAGAACGCGCGCGCCTTGGGGCCTCACGCGCACGGCGGAAACTCTTAAGCGTTCGCTGCCGCGCGGTCCCACGATCTCCAGGCCGGCGCCGCTTCCGATCGCCGCCCACTTCCTCAGTCCGGCGGGCATCACGGCAGTCTTACCCCGCTGCCGGGCGCGGGCGTGGCGGCCGCGAACTCCGACCAGGCATCTTCGTAAAATCGCAAGACCCGCAGTTGAATTGCGTCGCGCGGACGATTCCGGGGCGGCATCACCAGTTTGGCAACCGCGGACGCGGACCGGACCACTTCGGACGGCGATCCGTCCGGCCGACGCAGCCGCGCGGTCGCACGGATATTCCAGATGAGGTGCTCGCCGTCGACTTGCAGGCGTTGGATGGGGATACCGAGCGCGGCCACCTCCCCGAGATTGTGGAAAGGCTCCTGCGCGCGGCGCTGCAGGAGTTGGGCGATGGCTCCAGGCGAAGCTCCCAGGGATTCGAGCAACGCCGGGCTGACGGCATTCGCGTCAAACGGGCCCGGCGATCCCCATACCGACAAGCTTTCGCGCAGCCCTCCGCGCGGGGACAAACGATCCCCTTCCGCGACGTAGTTTCCGTAAAACAGTTCTGGAGTCATCCCCGGCACCAGCAATAATTCCTCGATCTCTTCAAAAGACGCACCTCGCGGCTGGAAAGTCGGACCGGTCGCCCCAGAAAGCAAACCTGCGGGAATGGAACCCCCACTACCGACGCCCCGCCAGGCCATAATCCCGGCGGCAATCTGCGCGGCGCGCTGCGGATCGCCGCTGACAGCTGTGACCAGCCGCATCAGATCCTCTTCGGTGGCTTGATTGATGTCGAGCTTGGCGCCCTCCGGCATCATTTCCACAACCACATCTCCGCTCGGATAAGAAAAATACAGGCGCGGTTTGATGCTGGAGTGACGATGGTCAAAGAACGCGCCGGATCCGGTGCCCCACAGCAGCCACTGCGTGGCCCGATCGACTGAGCCTGTGGCCAGATACGTGGCGCGCAGGCCGTCGCCAGCCGAGCCCGTCCGATCTGCCTCGGCGCGAATCGATGTGGATACTGAAAAGGCGATGGCAGCCAGCGCGGCGGACACCCACAGTACGGTCAACAGCGCGCCACCGCGTTCGCAGCGCGCAAAACGGAGCGCGACGCACCCTTTGCGCGTTTGTAGCCTGCGCCTACTGGTCGTCATAGTAGTGCAGCTCATCGAATAACCGATTGGCGTGCAGGGGCGCGGTGATCGCGACCGCGGGTAACCGAACGGGGTCGGGTACGGCCGGAGCCATCTCGATGCGGACGGCCGAGGGCATGTTGGGGCTGTCCCACGCGGTCACCCAGCCGCCTCCTCGAAACTGCGTGTCTGGATTCATCTGGAAGTAGGAAAACCGGCAGTACGCCAGCCGGGTAGCTGCGACAAATGGCTGCCCAGATCCCTGCAAGGCAACGCTTTCACCGCAGAACTCGGCCGTGCTCCCAGGCCCGGAGTAGAGACGTTCATACACGAGCAACTTCAGCGTTCCAGCTTCATCGGGAGCGACCTGGTATTCCACGATGTGCGCAGCTCCGCGCGTGCCTTCGGTCAGCGAATAGGTGCTCACCAGTCGGAGCGCCGAATTGGTGCCGCGAAAGGCAAAAGGACTCAACTGGCCGGCGCATCCGGTCCGCGCGGGCATCGCCCCGGAGAGCTGCAGGGAGAGGATTCGCTGAATGCCCAGCGCGCGACGGTTCTCATCCAGGCGTGCCTGAGTCCGGTTCAGCGAGAGCAGCCCGCCGCGCATCGCCATCAGCATGCCGGTGGCGATCGCCGCTACCAGGGTGATGGAGATCATCAGCTCCATCAAAGTGAAGCCGGCCTGCCGTCCGCGGATCACTAGATGCCCTGTCCCTGGGGCAGAAGTGCCCGGCGGTAGCCTTCGAGGGAAAAGCTGCGGCGAGTGGTGCCGTCCATCCACCAGATTTCGAGTTCGATGCGGTCGATTATCCAGTTGAGATCCGTTGCCCCGGGGGCGGCTTCGACGGGCGTGACGCGTGCTTGCCAGCCGGACGGCATGGCTCCAGCCTCAGCCGCGGAAAAGGGTGCGCCGAAATATGCTTTGCGAGGCAGCGCGTCGTTGACCAGAAGCTCGTCCATTTTGGTGCGGGCCAGCATCACGGCGCGGTCGGCCTGTGTGAGCCGCGCGACGTTCCGGGACGACGCTGCTAACGCGTCCAGGATTCCAGCCACGGCCACGCCCATGATCATGGTCGCGACCAGGGCTTCGAGGAGCGTAAAGCCACGCTGGTTTTTCACTGAACCACCTCAGACCGCGGGGATCCGGTGACGGGATCGACGCTCACCAGCCGCCTGCGCCCTTGAAGAGTCGAGATCTCGATGCCAATTCCCGGCACGGAGCCGCCGGGATAGAGCAGAAAGTGGCGCGGCTCTCCCGGATCGATCGAAATGGGCAAGGCCGGCTGTACAGAAACGATGTGAACCAGCGCAGGAATCTCCAGGCTGCGCTGAAAGCCTAAATCGGCCGTGCGGCTCAACATGGTGTTCTCGCGCGGCGAAACGATGACTTCCACGGCCTGCTGGCGCCGGTCGGCGTGGTCGAGCGCGATGTTCAGGAAGGAGACGATGGCGTCGGAAGTAGAGCGTAATCGCAGCGTATCGAGCCCGGAACTAACCGCGGGGTAGCTCAGACCGGCGATCATCGCGATCAGCGCCACCACGATCAGCGCCTCGATCAAGGTGACGCCCGCTTCGTTGTGACGCACGCAATCGTGCTGAAAAAGGGGACAGGCAACTCTGTCCCCGCCCGCAAACTCCTGACTTCGCGCACAAGAGTGCGAGTGGACAGAGCAGCCTGTCCCCCTTTTCAGCAGCATCACCTACTTATTGCTCCAGCTGACGATGTCCGCGTTGTTCCCGTCTCCACCCGGCTGGCCGTCGGCGCCGAGCGAAATAATGTCGGGATCTTCGCCGTGCTCGCCCGGGTACTTGTACTCGTAAGGGCGCCCCCAGGGATCGAGCGGGACGTCCTTCGGAAGATACGGACCCGCCCAGTTGGCCATATCGGCCGGCTTTTCCCGCAAAGCCTGGAGCCCCGTCGTGTTGGGCGGATAGAGGCCGGTGTCCAGCTTATAGATGCCGAGCGCGTTCATGAACATGCCGATCTGCGCCCGTGCGGCGGTGCGCTTGGCGCTTTCACCCTGGCGGATGACGTTCACCGCCACCAGGCTGGCAATCAGGCCGATGATGGTGATCACCACCAGCATTTCGATCAGCGTGACGCCTCGCTCGGATTTCCTGCGTCTGGTTTTTATTTGGCTGGTTTTCATATGGCGCTTTCAGATAGCAATGTCGTTGATGCTTGTGATGGCCAGCATCAGGCTCATGATCAGGCTCCCCACCACCAGGCCCATCACCAGGATGATGATCGGCTCGAACAGCGCCGTGAAACGCCGGATGGCGGTTCGCGTTTCGCCGTCATAAATATCGGCCATGCGGGTGAACATGGTATCCAGATGCCCGGTCTCCTCACCTACGGTAAGGAGATGCCCAGCGAGCGGCGGGAATTCCCCGGCGCGGGTGAGCGGCCCCGCGATTCCTTCTCCGCGCTTCACGCCTTGCGCGACTTGCTCGAGCGTCCCCGACATGCGGCGGTTGTTCAAGATCCCGCGCGCAATGCCGATCGATTGCACTAGCGGCACGCTGGCGGCGACCAGGGTCGACATGGCGCGCGCGAAACGGGCCGTCTCGGCCTTGCGCAGGGCATCGCCCAGCAGAGGCATCTTCAAACGGATGGTATCCCACCACAGGCGGCCGGCCACCGTGCGAATGTAAACCTGAAAGAGAACGATGCTCACCAAGAGCGTCAAAGCCGCCGGCAACCAATAGTCCTGCACGAGCTTGCTGACTTCGAGGAGAAGCAGCGTGGGCGTAGGGATCTTCATGCGCGGATCGGAAAAGATCAGGGCGAAGCGCGGGACCACGAAATTCAGCAGCACGAAAATCGATCCCAGGCCGACCAGCGTCAGCAGGATCGGATAAATCAGCGAGCTGACGATATAACCGCGCAAGTCATCGCGCGTGCGTTCGAACTCAGCCAGACGGTCGAAAATCTGGGCCAGCGATCCGGAAGCCTCGCCCGCGCGGACCATGTTGATGTAGAGTTCGGAAAAATGTGTCGGGCGCGTGGCCAGGCTTTCCGCGAGCGATTTGCCACCCTTAAGGATGCGCATCACATCCATGACCACCGCGCGAAAGTCGGAACGGCTGGTGAGCTGGGCGACGATCGAAAGCGCGCGATCGAGCGGCACGCCGGCGTTGAGCAGCGTGGCGATCTCCTGGGTGAAGAACAGCACGTCTTTGCGGTGGCTGCGACCGAATGACGGGAGCTTGAGCTCGAGACCACTGCTCTTTTTATCCAGTCCGATATAGACCGGAATCAGACCTTGGCGGCGAAGTTCGCCGGCCACTGCCTTGTCGTTCTCAGCGGTAAGGGTGCCGGTGCGAGGTTTGCCGTCGGAAGCGACTGCGCGGAAGAAGAACGTGGTCGCCATGGGTTATCGGGTGGAGCGGGCTTCTGAAAAAGGGGACAGACTACTCTGTCCCCTCCCGCAATCCTGTGACTTCGCGCACGAGCCTGGGAGTGGACAGAGCTGTCTGTCCCCTTTTTCAGCTATCTCTCTCGCTCCACGGTTCCTCATCAAAATTCCTGCGTTACCCGAATGACTTCATCCGCGGTGGTCACGCCGCGGGCAACTTTCTCCCAGCCGTCGTCGCGCAAGTTCCGCATGCCGTTGCGCCGCGCGGCCGCGGTGATGATGCTGGCATCTTCGTTCCGCATGATAATCGCCCGAATCTCTTCATTCAGCTCCATCAGCTCGAAGATGCCGACGCGGCCGCGATAGCCGGTTCCGAAACAATGTTCGCATCCCGCTCCATGGAACCCTTTGATGCGATCTCCGTTGGGTGCGGTGACTTCACCGGCGGACTGGCGGCATTGCGAGCAGATCACACGAACCAGCCGCTGGGCGAGAACCGCCACCAGCGACGAAGTCAGCAGATAGTTCTCGACGCCCATGTCGGTCAGGCGCGTGATGGCGCTGGGTGCGTCGTTCGTGTGCAGGGTCGAATACACGAAGTGGCCGGTGAGGGCGGCGCGAATAGCGATATCGGCGGTCTCCTGATCGCGGATTTCGCCGATCATGATGACATCCGGGTCCTGGCGCACGATGTGGCGCAAGCCGCCGGCGAAGGTCAGTCCGATCTGCGGATTTACGTGGATCTGGTTGATCCCGTCCATCTGGTATTCCACCGGGTCTTCGATGGTGATGATTTTCTTGTCGGTCTGATTGATGCGCTTGAGCGCGGAATATAGAGTAGTCGATTTGCCGCTTCCGGTAGGCCCCGTAACCAGGAAAATACCGTGCGGAAGCGACGTGTAATACTCCATGCGCCGGAGCATATGATCGTCGAAGCCAAGCTTTTCCAGATCGTAAAAGTCACCGGCGGAGCGATCGAGCAGACGCATGACGACGCTTTCGCCATAAAGCGTGGGCAAGGTGGAAACGCGCAGGTCGACTTCGCGCCCCAGCGTCTTGATCTTGATGCGGCCGTCCTGCGGGAGCCTTCGTTCGGCGATATTGAGCTTGGCCATCAGCTTCACGCGCGAAATGATGGCGGCCTTCAGCTCGCGCGGCGGCGGGCTTTGACTCGCCAGGACGCCATCGATGCGATAGCGGATACGAAACTCTTTCTCGAACGGCTCGATATGAATGTCACTGGCGCGCTGCTCAACGGCTTGCCCGATCATGGCGTTCACCAGGCGGATCACGGGCGCTTCGCTGGCCATATCGCGGAGGTGTTCCAGATCCTCCGATTCGCCGACGGGCGACGCCAGCTCGGCTTCGTTCTTGGCCGTCTGGCCGTAATAGCGATCGATGGAGTCGAGGATTTCCTGCTCCAGGGCGATCCCAGCCAACACCGTCAGGCCGGTGGATGATTCGACCGCGTTGCGAGTCTCGAAATCCAGCGGATCGGCCATGGCGAGTGTGACCGTGTGGTCATGCAGCGCGACCGGAACGCAGCGGAACTGGCGCAGGAAGCGGGGCGCGAGCGTTTCCAGCTCAGGCGAAACCGCGGGCGGACCTTCGAGCGTCAGGACCGGCACTTGTAACTGCTCGGCCAGGGCCGCGAGCAGATCGCGCATGGCGATGAAGCCCAGATCCACCATGATCTTGCCGAGCTTCTCACCGCCGCGCTCTTTCTGAATGTCGAGCGCGCGAGCGAGATCGTCCGGAGTGATGAGCTTCCGCTCGATGAGGATCTCGCCCAGGCGCATCTTTAGTTTTTCCGTAACGGCGTTAATCTTCCGTGACCTTAATCACGGCATCCAGGGCAGCGCCCTTGGATTCGAGCAGCTTGCGCTTGGAGGCCTGCACGGTAATCTGAACCGGCACCCCAGTGGCGTCTTCAAACGTGAATCTAGGAATAATCACCGCGATCACAATCTGCTCATCGGGCGGTATCGTGGCCAAGGAACCAGCCGCGGAGACCAACGCATCCTTCAAGACCTTCTTCAACTCCGGCACGCGCGCGAGCTTCGTCTTGTGCATCTGCACTATCTCTTCCTTGGTGGGAAGAGGACGCATAATATTGACCTGGGCGCTGACTAAAATGACTTCGGCGGTCAGAACCGCCCCCGTCCCTTCTAAATAGACGCCGCGAGAGAGCCCGATCAAGGTGCGGGTATTGTCGGAACAGAAGCGCTGGAGCGTGGCGTCCAGACCTTTTTCCGCAAGTTCCATCTGGACCCGGTTCACGCGCGGGGTTTCACCCGCCGCGGCGTACGCAGCGGACACAAAGGTCACATAAATTAAGCCCAGGGGCAGAACAATCGATTTCATAGTTTTCATGACGAATCCTTTATTGACTGAGCACCGCGTTGCGATACATATTGGCCACCTGTTTATCCCGAACTTCGAGCTGTTCGTACATAGCCTGGATTTCCTGTACATGCCGCGCCTCCACCTGCGAGATCGCTTTGGTAACTGCGGCGTCCACTTGAGCTTGACCCGGCTGCAGAACACCGTGGACCAGGATCGCGGCCGCAACCAGAGCACCCGCGGCAAAGGTGGGACTGAAGACGCGCTGCCACCAGCGCGGCTCGAATACTTTGTCCGAGACGAACGCGATCCGGCGAGGCATCTCTTCCTCGCGGAGCGTCGAGAGGGTATCGAGCGTCAGGCGCAACGTGGCCACCTCTTCGTGGCAGGTCGAACAGGTGGCCAGGTGCGCTTCAGCCTGCCGGTGCGCGTCTTGACCGAGTTCGCGCAGCACGTAGGCCTTCCAATCGGGTCTCGATTCGGGGGAGTTACAGCTCATAATTCACCTCGCAGGGTTTCTTTTTGCAGTACGACGGGAGCCAGGGTTGCCTTGAGCAGGTCCAATGCGGTGTACAAGCGCGATTTCACGGTGGAAACCGGGCACTCCAGAATTTCGGCCATTTCTTCGAACTTAAAACCCTGGTAAACCTTCAACAGCACCGCCTCGCGCTGGTCGGGACTCAAGCGGCCGAGCGCGGTTTCGACCGCCAGCGACAGCTCCATGGGCAGCAGCCGCGGATTCAGGTCGGCGGGACGGGGCTCGCCAGCCAGTTCGGTTTCGGGCCGCTTGCGGCGCAGCATCGAAAACGCTTCGTTGTGCGCGATCCGGAACAGCCAGCCCGAGAATCGGGCCGGATCGTCCAGTTTCGGCAGGCTTTGGTAGGCTTTCAAGAACACTTCCTGGCTCACATCCAAGGCATCTTCACGATTCGAGACCAGCCGGAGGAGATAGTTATAGACACGCTTCTCCCATCGGGATACCAGAAGGTTATAGGCCTCCACATCCCCGCGCCGCGCTTTGGCGATCAGGTCTGGATCTTCGACTTCGCGGAAGATCAAGTCATTGCTCCAATTTCTTGGCTCCGTTGGTAAAGACGCCGCGGGGGCGGAAAAAGTCGGACCGGGGGTCGCCCGCTTATTCAATAATTAGCTTAGATCAGTGCGAGGCACATGACCGACACTCCATATCATGAGAAATTCCCTGTGGGCACTTCGGTCCGAATTGCAGACCTGCTGACTCTGCGAGAGTTCCACCGTACCTGGAACTATCACAACAAGTTACAGGAGCAGCAGCTTGCCTGCCATGACCAGATTGCCGTAGCGTCGCAGGTAGGTTTCTATCACGGTGGCGATGTGCTTTATGAGTTAGAAGGCGTTCCCGGCGTCTGGCATGAATGCTGCCTGCAGCCGGCGTGACCAATGCCATAATGCTTGTTGGTAACCAACGTGGCGCACGCACTCGTGCGTGCCGCGTCGAGACTCCTCTCGACGCATGGCAAAGGATCCCGAATCGAAGAGGTATCGACACGAGTGTCGATACGGCCCGCATGAGTGCGGGCGCCACATACGACCGATGACCCACCTCAAGCGTGAACTCGGCCTGCGCGACCTGACCCTGTTCGCGATTGCCTGCATCGTCGGGCCGCGCTGGATCGCGGTCGCCGCCAGCGCCGGACCCGGCTCGGTGATCCTGTGGATCGGCGCGGCTGTACTGTTCGCGGCTCCACTGGGCGTGGCCGTCGCAGCCCTGATCCACAAACATCCCGACGCGGGCGGTCTCTATGCCTGGACGCGTCACGATTTCGGACCCTGGCACGGTTTCCTGTGCTTCTGGCTGTACTGGTTCAGCATCGCGCTGGTGCTGCCTAACTCTGCGATGTTCGCCATGAGCATGAGCGCCTACGCGTTCGGCCCGAAGTATGCCTATCTGGCCGACAACCAGACGTATGTCGTGGTCTCGACCTTCGTCTCCATCTGGATCGCGCTGGGGACCAATATTATCGGGATGAAGATCGGCAAGTGGACCGAAAACCTGGGCGGCATCACCGCGTGGATGCTCGGCTTCCTGCTGGTGGGCGCTAGCGCGGCCGTGTGGATGCGGCAAGGCAGCACGACCCCCATGAGCACAGCCATGAACTTCGCGCTGCCCTGGAACTGGGAGACGCTCGGATTCTTCGGTACGATCGCATTCGCCCTCAGCGGCATGGAAGCGATCGGCCTGATGGCCGCCGAAATCCGTCAGCCTCGCCGTACCGTGGTCCCCGCCACGTGGGTCGCGACCATCTTTAACACCGTCTTTTATGCGGCCAGCACCTTGGCGCTGCTGGTTTTGATCCGACCGGGCTCCGTCAGCGAACTGCACGGCCTGGCCGATGGCAGCGACGTCGCCGCTGGTCTCCTCGGATGGCGCTGGCTGACGCCGCTGATCGCCGTGGTCGTGCTGATCAATTCGATCGGCGGGTGGGGCGGCCTGGGCTCGGCCGTTTCGCGGATGCCCTATGCGGCGGGCGTCGATCATTTGCTGCCAGCGGCGTTTGCGCGCCTCCATCCCCGGTGGGCGACTCCCTATCTTTCGATTCTGGTGTTCGGCGGCGTAGCGTCGGTACTGCTGTTCGCAGTCCAATTCGGCGATACTCTGCGCGCGGCGTATCAGGAGTTGCTCTCGCTCATGGTATTGTCCGGATTTATTCCTTATCTCTACTTGTTCGCGAGCGCGTGGAAGGCAGGACGGCACGTTGCATCGGTTTCGGGCATCGCGATGACTCTGTTCACCATCGTTTCGAGCGCCGTGCCGACGGGCGAGGTGCGAAATCTGTGGCTGTTCGAAGGAAAGCTTCTGGCAGGAACGGCGTTGATGATTGGGTCGGCGTGGCTGGTGTATAGCATTGGCTTGCGACGGCGGAGGCATGTGACCGCGTGAACTATCCGGATTCCGTCCAGTTCCTCTACGCACTGGGCAACGAAATCAAGTCCGCCAAGTTGGGCCTGGAGCGGATTCGCGCCGTACTCGAAGCTCTCGGAAATCCCGAGCGCGCGTTCCGCGTCGTGCACGTCGCCGGCACCAATGGCAAAGGCTCAACCTGCGCCATGATCGAAGCAGGGCTTCGCGCGGCCGGGGTTAGAACGGGCCTGTTCACCTCGCCGCATCTGATCGAGCCGACCGAACGCATCCAGATCGACGGCATCCCCGTAAGCCCTGCCGATTTCGAGCGCGCGTTTAATGTCGTGCACGAGACTGCGGAGAAGCTCGAGTTAGATTGCCATCCGACGTATTTTGAGACCGTCACCGCCATGGCGTTTTGGCTTTTTAGAGAAAAGGTCGTCGACACCGCTGTTATTGAAGTGGGTTTGGGTGGTCGCCTGGATTCGACCAACGTGGTCGAGCCGGTCCTCACCGTGATCACGCCGATCGATTTCGATCACGAGGCGTATTTGGGACACACCATCGAGGCCATCGCAAGTGAAAAGGCCGGGATCCTGAAGCCGGGAATACCAGCGGTCTTTGCTCCGCAGCGGCCAGAGGCCGTTAAGATATTAGACGCGCGCGCAGCAGAGTTGCACGTGCCCGTCACACGCACCGAAGAATTTGAGATTCGCGACTTGCACATTGACGCCCGCGGTTCGCGATTCTCGGGAATCGTCTGCCCGCTCGCGGGAGAGCACCAGGAGGACAACGCCGTCACCGCCGCCCTGGCACTGCGAGTCTTAGGCGTTTCCACGGACGGGATCGCCGACGCGCGCTGGCCCGGGCGCATCGAACATGTTTCCCCGAATCCCGACATCATCCTCGATGGCGCGCACAATCCAGCCGGCGCTCGCGCCCTGGCGCGGTATCTCGAACGATTCTATGGGAATCGCAGGATCTGGCTGGTGTACGGTGCGATGCGCGACAAGGCTATTGACGAAGTGGCCGGCGTCCTGTTTCCCGTCGCGGCGGAACTCGTTTTAACAGCTCCAAATACGTCACGCGCGCTACGACCGGAAGCTCTCGCCGAATTCGCTGGGCGCGGGCACATCGAGCCGACGGTGGAAGCCGCAATCGACTACGCGCGAACACACGTGGCAGATGAGGACGTCATCGTCATCACCGGTTCTTTGTTCGTGGTGGGCGAAGCACGCAAATTATTTCTGACGACCACCGGCGGGCGTTGGCAATAGTGGCCGGAGGACATTGGCAGAATGGATAGATTCATGGCAATCCTCTGGAGCTGGATCTACGTCATCCCTCTGATCATCCTTTCCACCGCTGGTTTCGGAGTGGTCAGCTTCGTGATCTCGCTGTTCGATCACACGCCGGCCCGGCAGCTGAAAGTGGCGCGCGTCTGGGCCCGCTCTTTGTTGCGGATCGCGGGCGTGAAGGTGACCGTGGAAGGACTCGACCGCATCCAGCCGGGCGAGAACTACGTGTTCGTATCCAACCACGTCAGCTACATGGACATTCCGGTGGTGCTGGGAAATATCCAGGAGGAGTTTCTGTTCCTGGCAAAAACGAGCCTGTTCGATATTCCCTTGCTAGGGACGCACCTGAAGACCGCTGGCCATGTCAGGGTGCCGCTGGAGGATCCCCGCTCGGCCCTCAAGACACTGCAACATACCGCCGCCCTGCTCCACGCTGGCCGCAGCACGTTGGTCTTCCCGGAAGGCGGGCGCTCGGAGAGCGGCGTGCTACAGGAGTTCAAGGACGGCGCGGCGTTCCTGGCCATCCGCGCGCAGATTCCGATCGTGCCCATGGCGATGATCGGCATGCATAAGATTCTGCCGATGCACACGCTCACCTTTCACCGGGGGCCGGTGACTCTCCGGATCGGCGAGCCTATTTCGACCGACGGAATGACCACGCACCAGCGCGCGGAAGTCACCGCAGCCGTGCGGCGGAAGATCGTCGAAATGCTGGAGTAATCGTGGAGAGTGACCAAGGGTGGGGCGGACTTCGGTCCGCACGAGGCTTCAGCCTCGCCCAATCCAGCGGATCTGAAGCTCCGCGCAGGATAAGCCCTGCCCTCCATGCGCGTTATCCCAGCTTCCAGAAGCGGAGCAGCACGTCGGCGGGATACCGCTCGCCCGTGCCCACGAAGATCGACCGCATCAGCCAAGCCAACTCCGGCGCCGAGGTTTCGAACTTCGGAACCGTGCGGAAGTACACCAGCGATGGATCCACGGGCTCACCCTTCATGAGCCGCGCGGTGACTTCGGGCGACGCATGACGGATGCCGGCATTCTGCACATAGATGAGCTTGCCGTCGTCGGTTTCGAGTGTGTAGCGCGTGTCGAGCTCAGCCACGCCGTCTGAACGCACGATCTGCCAATCGGCGCCGCCCGGCAAGATGCGCCCGCGGATTCCAGAGCCTTCGAAGGTGCCACCGAGGATCGGGATAATGCGGCGGCGTCCCGCGGGGATCGAGCCGAGATCAAGCGGCGGGCCGACCTGCGCACGGGCTTCGATCGCAAGAGTCAGCTCGGGAACTTTGACAGGGTCGCTCATTTTGGTCTGGTTTACTTGGTTTTCGAGAACAGCCCGAGCAGCCCGCTGAGCGAACTGCTCTTCTTTTCGGTTTCGCCGCCGCCCCGGACGCCCAGGCGTTCCACCACCTGAGTCAGCGCTTTGCCGAAAGCGGTGTTGGCGGGGACCGGCTTGCCTTCCATCAGCGCCTTCTGCACCGCTTCGTAATCGCTTGGAATAGCCTCAAAGACGTCGGTGTGGAGAGCCGTGCCGATCACGTCCCGGCTGAGGCCGATCTCGCGCTGGTAGCGGTTCACCAGGAGCCGGATCTTCCATCGGCCAACGCGATTCGCGTCCATGTAGGACAGCGCCCGCTGGGCCGCTTGCAGTGCGGGTAGCTCGTTGGTGGTTACCAGTAGCACTTCCTGGGCAGCGCGCGCCTGGTTGAGGTTCCAGTCGCCGTACACGTTCCCGGCGTCCAGAATGATCACATCGTAGGTGCTGCGGGCATACTCAAGAATCGGCGAAGGATCATTCAGTTCCGGAGGATTCTCAGTAATCAGTTCGGGCGCCAGCAGGACGTCCACGCCATTCACCGTCGTAACCATGGCCCGCCAGAGATCGGCGTCCAGCTCATGGGAGCGTTGGAGCGCGTCCAGAAAACTGAAGACGGATTTGATCTTCAACAGAAAAGAGAGGGTGCCGGTGAGCGGATCCAGGTCCGCCAGCAGGACCCGGTTAGCGCCCATGCGCTTCCAGTAGAAGGCCAGGTTGCAGGCGATGGTGGTGGCGCCGCACGCGCCTTTCGCGGGCATGACCGCAATGATCCTGGCGTTATCGGCTCCCTTGTCGGACGCCGGCTGCATCCTGGCGATCTTGGCCAGAACCGTATCCAGCTGGTCGGGGGTAAAAGGTTCCAGCAAGAAGTCCGCCGCACCCGCGCGGAGACAGCGCAGCATAAGGTCAGGATCATTGCCGGGAAGCAGGGCCAGAACTTGCACAGGGGTGCCCAGGCGAACGATCTCGCCTAGCAGTTGAAGCGCACGTTCCGGGTCGGAAGCCAGATCCAGAAAGACCAGTTGCGGCGATCCGCCGCCCAACGCACTACTGATATCGCGGGGCGAAGGGTAGCTGTTTATGAAGTTGATGGAACTGCCGACCAAGTGCGATTCGAGGAGGGGGGCCAGCTCCCGCACCATCCGTGAATTAGGGCTGATGACAACACCACGCCTCAGCACGTCCGCACGGGAATCACGGTTTTGCATTTGGTCGCCTAGACCAGTTTGGGAAAGCGTTCCAAAGAAGTAAATCGACTAGAAGTGATCATATCATGAGAGACTCCGCACCTTACCTGAACTACTTACTGAAGTTTGAGAGAGGTACTCCCGGTTGATGAGTACTGCGCATACGGTTTAGTCCAGCCTCAGGAAATGAGAGAAATATGAGCCTTACAAGTAGTGGAAGCACCGCGACGGCCGTCGGGCCGGTCAGCACTGTTGAGTCCGCGGGCATCGCCCAGTCGGCAAAGTCCATCGCGATCTGCGACACCCAGCCAGTCACGGCGGAGGGCATCCGAAACCTGTTACGGGGCGTCCCCGATCTGAAGTTCCTCGGCGCCCCGGAATCGCTGGCTCAAGCGACCGAAGTTGTCCGGAAGCAGCGTCCCAACGTCTTGATTCTGGACAAAGGCTTTGGAATCCAGGCGATTCTGGACTGGCTGATTGAAATCCAGTCAAAGGACGGGGCGCCGTTGCAAACGGGAATGGTTGTCTGGGGTGTTTCGGTCACCGAAGCCGAGGCGCTGCGCTTCCTGCAAGCCGGCGCCCGGGGAATCCTTCGAAAATCGGCGGGGGTCCAGGCGATCGTCGCCTGCCTGCGCACGGTGGCAGCCGGGCGAAGCTGGATGGAGGACTGCGTTTTCCGCGATTCCACCCGCTCGGACCGTTATCCGCGCAGCGAGCTGACAGCGCGAGAGCAGCAGGTTCTCGAGCTGGTGGAACAGGGCTTCAAGAACAAGGAGATCGCCACGGAACTGGGCATCCGGCCGGGAACCGTCAAAATCCACCTGAAGCACATCTTCGAAAAAACCGGCGTGCGTGGCCGCTACGGGCTGGCCCTCAATGGTTTGCGCGACCGCGGCTTGGTTTCGGTTCCCGCGTAGGCAAGGCCCGACCGCGGGTGCTCGCCCGCATAGCGATAGAATGGCCATGGCATGCTCCGTCCGCGGAAACTCTGGCTGTTGTTTTTCTGCATTGGCGGCGCGCTGTTCCCACTCAACGCCCAGAAAGTCGTCAGCGCCCGGGCCGGGTTGATTACCTACCTGCAGGGGCCTGCTTTCCTGAACGGCAAACGGGTGGCCCTCAAGACCGCCCGCTTTCCGCAGATGAAAGACGGAGAAGTTCTCTCCACCGGACGGGGCCGGGCTGAATTGCTCCTGTCCCCAGGTGTTGTCCTCCGCTTGGCCGAGAATTCTCAGCTGCGACTAGACGACGCTCAACTGACCAGCACCTTTGTCACGCTCCAGCAGGGCGAGGCCCTGGTCGAGGTCGTGCAATTAGCAGAAGGGAACCGGATCCAAGTTGGGGTGGGCGAAACTTCGACTGAACTCATCCGCGCGGGCCTGTACGGATTCGGGATTTCCCCAAATGGAACAGCGCAAAACACGCTACGCGTTTATGGCGGGGAGGCTTTAGCTCGATCCGGGGTCAAGATCGCGGACGCGAAGCGCGGCAATGCGGTGACTCTCAACGCCGATCTGGCAGCATCGCCATTCGACCGCAAGGAAAGGGATCCGCTGCATAACTGGTCGGCCCACCGGTCTTTCGAGTTGTTCATGACCGATCCGGACGCTCGCGAGAAGCAGACCCACTGGCAGGCAGCCGGCTCCGGTTATCTGGAGAATAAGAACTTCGGTGTTGTCTTCCGGGCGTTCCTGCGCCGGGGGCTGCCGCCTCCCACGGTTGCCCCGATCCGGCCAGCCGAACACCCCTAGAATCCGGCGTATCGCGCAGATCTCCGCCGGCTCATCGATCTCCTTCCATCCCTGGTATGCTGAGAGCGTCGTGCGCTTACCACTAGCTCTTTTCGCTCTCCTATCAAGCTGCGCCTTCGCGCAGACTCCCCTGGTGAAGATCCTGTCCGACGAACTGGACCGCAACTTCACTATTTTGAAGCAGAAGGGCGATCCGGCGCCGTACTTCATGTCCTACGAAGTCACCAGTACGGATTCCTATGCGCTGGTCGCCAGCCGCGGATCGCTCGAAACGCAGCAGCACAACCAGACGCGCTATCTGGATGTGACCATCCGCGACGGGAATCAGCAGTTCGATAACTATCATCTGGTGGCGAACGAAAATCGCCCGCGCTTCACGCAAGCCACCCCGATCGCGCTGGAGGATAACGCGGCCGCGATCCGGCAAGCCGTGTGGCTGGCCACCGACCGTGTGTATCGCGGCGGCGCGCAGCGCCTGATCCGGCTGAAGGGCGACGAAAAACTCCGCACGCAGGCCGTAGACACTTCCGACGATTTCGACAAGGAAGACCCGCAGGTTTACTTCGCCTCTCCTGCTCCACTGAAATTCAATCCCACGGAGCTGGCCGCGCGCTTGCGCAAACTTTCCGCGGAATTTTCCAAGTACCCGGGCGCGCTCGATACCAGCGTTCAATTTGAAACGAAGACGGTCACGCAAACGCTGGTGAACACCGACGGAACGCGCCTGGAATTCGGCCGTCCGTTCACCCGCATGATCATCGTCGCCAATGGCAAGGCCCAGGATGGAATGGATTTGATGACCATGGAGACATTCGAAACCGACGATCCCGCCAGGCTTCCGAAAGACTCCGAGATTCTGGCCGCGGTACAGAAGGCCGGCGCCAATCTAACCGGCTTGCTGGCCGCGCCTCTCGCGGAACCCTATGTGGGACCGGCCATCCTCTCCGGACGCGCCGCGGGCGTGCTGTTCCATGAAATCTTCGGACACCGCATCGAAGGGCATCGCCAGAAGGACGAATCCGAAGGCCAGACTTTCACCAAGTCCATCAACCTGCCGGTGCTGCCCGATTTTCTCAGCGTGAGGTTCGATCCCACACAGAAGCAGTTCGGCGATGTGGCTCTCAACGGCTATTATCTTTATGACGACGAGGGCGTGAAGGCCCGTCCGGTCACGGTGGTCGATAAAGGGATTCTGAAAACGTTTCTACTGTCGCGTTCGCCGATCCAGGGCTTCCCCAACTCCAACGGACACGGGCGGAAGTCTCCCGGGAATGAGATTGTGTCGCGGCAATCGAACCTGATCGTCGACTCCACCAAGCAGGTGAGCGACGACGAGCTTCGCCGCATGCTGATCGCCGAGGTCAAGCGGCAGAATAAGCCTTACGGCCTGTTCTTCGATCAGGTCACCAGTGGTTACACCACCACCGGACGCCGCGGTTTGCAGGCTTTCACCGTCGTTCCGCTGGTGGTTTACCGCGTCTATGCCGATGGCCGTCCGGATGAGCTGGTCCGCGGCGTCGACATCGTGGGAACGCCGCTGGCAAGTTTCGCAAAAATCACAGCGACGTCTAACCGCTTGGAAGTGTTTAACGGCATCTGCGGAGCGGAATCCGGCAATGTTCCCGTGGCCACCATCGCCCCCGCGCTGCTGGTTTCCGAAATCGAAGTGCAGCGCAAGGACAGCTCGCGCGACCGTCCGCCGTACCTGCCGCCGCCCTCGTCCATTCGTGCTTCCGTGAGGGAGCCGCGCCCGTGAAGCGGTACTCGTTGCTATTGCGATGCGGTGCGCTGGCCGCCGGCCTGGCTGGCTCCGCGGCTTGGCTGATCTCGCAAAGTCCCGAGATCCCGGCCGATGACACGCTTCTGCGGGCCATGCGCGATGAGCTGCAACGTTCCAAGCAGTTAGGCGTGGTGGCCGGCCAGGACGCTCCTTATTTTTTCAGCTATACACTGACGGATGCCGAGACGCTGCGAATCTCCGCCTCCCAGGGCGCGGTGGTGAATGTTTCGCGGAGCCGTTTCCGTTCGCCGGATGCCCAAGTTCGCGTGGGTAGCTACGACTTCGACAATACCGGCCACATTTACAGCGGGATCTACTCTGGCTCGCGGTACGACGGCAATTGGCCGCTGGACGACGATTACTCCGCGTTTCGCACCGAGCTGTGGCTGAGCACCGACCGGGCCTTCAAAACCGCCGTGGAATCGATGGCGCGCAAGCGGGCTTCGCTCAACAACTCGGCGGCTTCCTCGGCCGAACCTCTGCCGGATTTCTCCAAGGTCACGCCGGTGGTGAGCATCGCCAAGGTTTCGAGGCTGAAGATAGATGACGACGCCTGGACAGCACGCACAGCGCGCCTGGCAGCGGTTTTCAGCAACTACAGAGAGGTCCTGTCGTCTGGCCTCGAGCTTCAGTTGATCCAGGGCCCCACGACTCTGATGAACTCCGAAGGTACGGCCGTCCGCTACAAAGACGACATGTATTGGATGTATGCCAAGGCCGAAGGGCAAGCGCCCGACGGAATGCTGCTGCACGATGCGGTGTCCATCCAGTCCCTGGACATGGACAAGTTTCCGTCCGAAGCGGACATGCGAAAGTCGTTGGCCGAGGTGGGCGAGGATGTCCGCGCGCTGGTTAAGGCGCCGGCGGGAGAAAGCTATAGCGGTCCGGTGTTAATGGAGCCGCGCGCGGCGGCACAGTTACTGGCGCAGCTGTTGGGCGATAACTTGCGCGTACCGCGCCGCCCGCTGTCCGATCCCGGGCGCAACGTTCCGTTCGCCCCCAGCGAGTTCGAAACGCGCATCGGCGGGCGCATCCTGCCGGATTCCTTCGACGTCACCGACGACGCGACTCAAGCGGCGTACAACGGCAAGCCTCTCGTGGGATTCTACCCGTTCGACATGGAGGGTGTGCCGCCCAAGCCCTTGAGCATCGTGGAAAAGGGCGTGTTGAAGAATTTCCTGACTACGCGCCAGCCTATTCGCGGATTCCCGACGTCCAACGGCCACGCGCGCTTGCCCGGCTCCTACGGCAGTTTCGCGGCGGCGATCGGAAACATGTTCGTGAAATCCACCGAAACCACGCCCATGGCGGATCTCAAGAAGCGCCTGATCGACATGACCAAGATGCGCGGGAAACCATACGCAATGCTGGTGCGCAAACTCGATTACCCGTATTCGGCAGGCGGCTCCGATCTGCAGTCGCTGGCGCAGGCCAGTGCCCAGTCGGGTGGTTCGGCCCGGCCGGTGAGCCCGCCGCTCTTGATTTACAAGGTGTATCCGGACGGCCGAGAGGAGCTGGTTCGCGGACTGCGTTTCCGCGGATTAACCAGCCGCACCTTGCGCGACATCCTGGCCGCTTCCTCGGAAACAGAGTTGTTCGACTTCGTCAACGTGGCTGCTCCCCTGGCAATTTTGGGCGCGGGCGGGTATCTGGCGCCGGCCAGCGTGATTTCGCCGGGCCTGCTGTTCGACGAGCTGGAACTCGAGCCGCCGCAGGACCAGCTGCCGAAGCAGCCCACGGTTCCGCCGCCGAACGCCGGAAACTGATATGCACAGGCCGCCTGTTACCGAAAAAAGGGACAGGCAGCTCTGTCCACTCCCACGCTGGCAGGCGAAGTCAGTATCTTACGGGAGGGGACAGAGTGGCCTGTCCCCTTTTTCCAGAGCCGCGACAGTAATGGAGCGGTAACAGCTTCTAGACCATGCGCCTGCTAAGCCGCACCCTTTTCCGCGAAATTCTGGCCAGCGCGGCGCTGGGTTGCATCCTGTTCACCCTGGTCCTGTTTCTGGACCTGACGCGGACGCTGTTCGCATTCCTGGTGCGCGATTCCGGATCGCCCCGCCTCGTAGCCAAACTGTTCGCCCTAGTGCTCCCGCAAGCTTTGCCCTACGCGATTCCGCTGGGAGTTCTGGTCGGCACACTGATCACGCTGAGCCGCATGTCCAGCGACGGAGAGATCACTGCCATGCGGGCCGCCGGCGTCTCGGGCCGCCGGGTAGCTCCGCCGATTCTCGCGTTCGGCTTCCTGATGATGCTGGTAGCCGCGGCGGCTTCACTCTGGCTCACTCCCTGGTCGATCCGCGAGCGCATCAAGATCCAGAACCAGCTCATCTCCGGCCAGTTGACGGCCGAAGTTCAGGCGCGCGTGTTCCAGGAACAGTTCCCCAACTCGATTCTTTATATCAGCGACATACCTTCGAGCACCAACACACGCTGGCACCGTATTTTCCTGTTCGACATCACTCCTTCCAGCGACCGCGGCGAAAGCCCGCGGCTGACTCTGGCGACAGATGCGATCGCTGTTCCGGATGCCGCGCAGAACCGCATCCAGCTCTCGCTGAGCAACGCCAGCACCTACGATGTCAGCAAGGATCCGTCCGAGTACAAAGTGAGCTCCTCGCCCGCGCACGACATGATCCTGCAAGCCAAGCGCAAGGACGATGTGCCGTCCAAGCCCGTGGCCGAGATGGATACAAGGCCGCTCTACAAGCTCGCCTACCTCAATCTGACGGATCGCGAGCGCACTCTGGAAGCCCGCATCGAACTGCACCAGCGCCTGGCATTACCGTTCGCATGCATGCTGCTGGCGCTCACCGGCATTCCCCTGGGCGTCGGGTCGCGCCGCGCTGGAAAATCCTCGGCCTACGTGCTGACGGTGGCGCTGGCCCTGGTGTATTTCACGGGATTGATCAACGCGATCAACTTTGGGCGGCAGGGGACCATACCGGCGGGTTTGGCCGTGTGGATCCCCAACATCGTGTTCGCGGTTCTCGGTTTTTCGATGCTCACGCGTTTAGAGGCGCCCGGAGATCGCGACTACATCGGCCGCCTCACCCGCCTATTCCGCTCGGCCAGCCGCAAGCCCCAGGAACATATCCCGCGCCTGCTCGACCGGATCCAGCCCAAGGTGTGGAAAGGGCGCTTCCCGCTTCTGCCGCAGGTGGTGGACACCTATCTGCTCTCCAGCTTCCTGTTTTATTTCGTGCTGTGGCTGGTGAGCTTTGTGCTGATGTTCCACGTCTTCACGTTCTTTGAGCTCCTGAGCGATGTCATCAAGAATCACATCGCCATGAGCCGGGTTTTCACCTACCTGTTTTTCCTCACGCCGCGCCTGATCTATCGCTTCACACCGGTGAGCGTTTTGACCGCGGTGCTGGTGGTTTTCGGCGTACTCACCAAGAACAACGAGGTGACGGCCTTCAAAGCATGCGGCGTGAGCATGTACCGGCTGACCGTGCCCATCCTCGTCGGCGGATTCCTGCTAAGTGGCGGCCTGTTCGCGTTCGACCACTACTGGGTTCCGGACGCCGATCGCATTCAGGACGCGATCCGGGCCGAGATAAAGGGCCGACCTGCACAGACTTTTCTCGATCCCAGCCGGACCTGGTTCTACGGCCTGGATGACCGAATTTATAACTACAAGTATTTCGATCAGAAGGCGAACGTGATGCTGGGCGTGAACGTCTTCGAGATCGATCCGGCGACGTTCCGGCTGAAGAAGCACATCGTAGCGGAGCGCGCCAGCTGGGTGCCCGCAGTAAATGCCTGGGTGTTTCAGAACGGCTGGAGCCGCGACTTGAAAGGCTACGAATCGGCCGCCGTTTACGACTTCGCGGGCGGGGTCAAGGTGTTTCCGGAATTAAAAGAGACCCCCGACTACTTCGTCAAAGAGGCCCTCCAATCGAGCCAGATGAACTTTCTGGAATTGCGCTCCTATATCGGCGAACTGAAGCAAAGCGGCTTCGACACGATCCCGCTGCAGGTCCAGCTTTACAAGAAATTCTCCGTGCCGCTCTTTGCGTTCATCCTGGCCCTGGTTTCCGCGCCCTTCGCGTTTTTGGCGGGCAACCGAGGCGGGATGGCGGGCATCGGAATGAGCTTCATCATCTTCGTCAGTTACGTTTCGATCGATCAGTTCTTCGAGCAGTTGGGGAACTTGAGCGAACTGCCTCCGCAACTGGCAGCCTGGTCGCCGGACGCGGTCTTTTCGCTTGTGGGACTATATTTTCTGGCCCGCATGCGAACTTAGGCGTGCGGCCCCACTGGGGGATTTGACGAACCATGGCCGAATCACGAACGCGACCGTTCACCGGGCAGGAATACATCGAGAGTCTCCGCGACGGCCGCGAGATCTACATCTACGGAGAACGCGTCAAGGATGTCACCACGCATCCGGCTTTCCGCAACACCATCCGGATGCTCGCGCGCCTGTACGACGCCTTGCATGACGAGCGCAAGAGCACGCTGTGCACCGAGACCGATACCGGCAGCGGCGGCTACACGCACAAGTTCTTTCGCGCCTCGCGCAATGCGGAAGAACTGGTCGGTTCGCGTGACGCCATCGCCGAATGGGCTCGCGTCACCTATGGCTGGATGGGCCGCAGCCCGGATTACAAGGCGGCGTTTCTGGCCACGCTCGGCGCCAACTCCGGTTTTTACGCGCCCTACGAAGACAACGCCAAGCGCTGGTACAAGAAGGTGCAGGAGGAATGCACCTTCGTCAATCATGCCATCGTCAATCCGCCGGTGGACCGCAACAAGCAACTGGATGAGGTCCGCGACGTCTACATGCACGTCGAAAAGGAAACCGACGGCGGCCTGATCGTGAGCGGGGCCAAGGTGGTTGCCACTACATCCACCCTTACGCATTACAACTTCATCGCCAACAACGGTGCGCTGCCGATCAAGACCAAGGATTTCGCTTTCGTCTGCATCGTCCCCACGGATGCTCCCGGCGTAAAGCTGTTCTGCCGGCCGTCCTACGAGCTGGCCGCGACCGCTACGGGCAGCCCGTTCGACTATCCGCTCTCCAGCCGTCTGGATGAAAACGATTCGATCATCGTCTTCGACAAGGTGTTCGTGCCCTACGAAAACGTGTTCGCGTACGGCGATATCGACAAAGTCAACAACTTCTTCCCGCGCTCGGGATTTCTGCCGAGGTTCATGTTCCATGGCTGCGTTCGCTTGGCCGTGAAGCTCGATTTCATCGCCGGCCTGCTGCTGAAAGCGGTGGATGCCACCGGGACAAAGGAATTCCGCGGCGTGCAGGCACAAGTGGGCGAAGTCCTGGCGTGGCGGAATCTGTTCTGGGGGTTGACCGACGCGATGGCGCGCGCCACCACACCGTGGACGCCTGGTCATGTGCTGCCGAACCTGGATTATGGACTTGCGTATCGCGTAGCGGCCAGCACGCTGTACCCGAAGCTCAAGGAGATCGTCGAAAACGTCCTGGCGAGCGCCCTGATCTATCTGCCATCGCATTCGAGCGATTTCAAGAATCCGGAGATCCGCAAATACCTGGATCAGTATGTGCGCGGATCAAACGGCTACGGAGCCGAGGATCGCGTGAAGCTGATGAAGCTCATGTGGGACGCCATGGGCACCGAGTTCGGCGGCCGCCACGAGTTGTATGAGCGCAATTACTTCGGCAGTCATGAAAGCATCCGCTTCGAGGTGTTGATGGTGGCCGAAGCGCTGGGTCAGGCAGCCAAGTACAAAGGCTTCGCCGAGCAGTGCATGTCCGAATACAACCTGGACGGCTGGACCGTGCCCGATCTGATCAATCCCGACGACGTCAGCATCGTGATGAAGAAAGCCGCCGGCAAAGTCTGAGTTTTGCTGAAGAGGGACAGGCTACTCTGTCCCCTCGCGTAAACTTTTGACTGCGCGCACGAGCCTGGGAGTGGACAGATCTGCCTGTCCCTTTTTCAGCATTCTCTGCAATCCTGCCACAAACGGGGGGAACTCCACCCCGCACCGGTGCGGGTAGTAAGTGTCCATCCTAAAGGGTCTTACGCCATCTCCGATAGTTACTTAGATAGCCGGGACCAATCATTCATGACCGTCGCAGAGCAAACCGAGCATGTTCATGAAAGCGAGTTGGAGCTGTACCTGAAGGACCAATTGAGCAGAGAGTCCCTGGCGACGATTGATGCTCACCTCCGATCCTGCCAGGCTTGCTCCGGCAAGCTAGCCGAACAGGACAAATGCCTCTGGTATTTAGCGGAGCTAAGCTCGAATGAAAACTATGGGAACGGCGAAAGGCGCCGGCATCCGCGGCTCGCTACCGACGACCCGGCTTCCTTACAGGTATTGAATCCGTTTTCGGATGACGCTTGGGAGGTTCGTATTGTCGACGTTTCAAGATCCGGATTGCGGACGCTCACAACCAAACGCTTGCTGCCGGGATCGCTCGTTAAGGTGAAGATGCAGTACTCGGTCGCATGCGGCGACGTGCGGTACTGTATTCCCGCGGACAACGGTTTTTACGCTGGAATCCGCCTGCATGACTACTTTGTCCCCAAGGCCTAGAACCTCCAGTACCCTGCAGCCGTTTTAAACCCTCGTCTGGTAGATAAAATGGGTAGTACACCTCATGCATCGCTATCTGCTGCACAACGACGAGATCCGCGACACCGGCGCCCAGGACCTCTCGGCGGGGCAGGTCGGATTGCTAAACGGCTGGGGAGTCTTCTCAACCATCCGCGTCTATGACGGGGTAATGTTCGCCTGGGAACGGCATTGGGAACGGATGCGAATCGACGCCGGCCGCATGCGGGTTCCCTTCCCTCCGGATCGGGACTGGCTGGCGCAGCGCCTGCATCGTCTGATCGATGCCAACCAGGCATTCAACGCCACGCTGCGCGTCGCGGTGATCCGCAACCGCGGGGGCATGTTCGAAGGTCCGGGCCCCATGCGCGAATTCGACGTCGTGGCCTTCACCGCCGATGTGAACCGCTGGGGAACAAGCGTTAAGCTGGGCCTGATTCCTAATGCGCGATACGCCGCCAGCGAGTTCGCCGGCACTAAGAATCTGTCCTGGTCCGAGAATCTTACCTGGTACGAACGAGCACATGACCACGGACTAGACGAGGTAGTACTACTCAACGAGCGCGGCGAAGTATGTGAATGCACCTCGGCCAACATTTTCGCGGTCTTTGTCAATGCACAAGGCGCACAGGTGTGGACTCCGCCGCTTAGTTCCGGATGCCTTCCGGGGGTGACCCGGGCGCTCCTGCTGGAGGAAATCCGAGTTCCAGGCTTGCAAGTCGGGGAAAAGACGCTCCTGCCGGCGGATCTGGAAGCAGCGGATGAGGTGTTCATCACCTCCACTACGCGCGAACTTCTGCCGGTGGTGTCGGTGGAGGGATTGAACCTGAGATCGCAAGGCGTCCAAAACGGGAAAGTGCGCGAACAGCTACAGAAGGCCTTCACAAAGTATGTCGAGAATTACATTGCGCCGCGGAAACGTGCAGATATAATCGTTTAAGACCAATTCATGCAATTAGCCTGTCCCAACTGCGGAACACGAGACATTCGCGTCTCCAGGCCCCAGGGATTGGTCCAATATGTGAAGAGCTTTTTCGGCATTTCGCCGCTCCGCTGCCGGCGCTGCAGCAGCCGTTGGGAAACCAGCGTCTGGGCAGACGGGTCGTGGAAGTACGCGCGTTGTCCCCGTTGCTACCGTCAGGAATTAACGAAATGGACGATGCAGTACTATAACCCCCCTCGCTGGACGCGATTCCTGCTGCGCGCCGGCGCCACTCCGCGGCGCTGTCCGGCCTGCCGCTGTAATTTCGCCACCTTTAAGCCAGCAAAAGCAAATTTCGAGTGGCGTCACCAAGTTCGAGCAGAACCGATTCCGCTAACGCAAAATCCAGGAACTCCAGAGATGGGGGCCGCTATAGTGGCGGCTGCACAAACCCCGCCCGGGGAGGGATCTGGGAATCAGATGCCATAGCTGGCCGCGCGCGAAGCACGCAGTAGGGCGGGCGGGATAGAAGTGGTTCCAAGTGACCCTCCGGCAGCTTGCTCTCCGACCGGCATGCACGGTCAGAACGTGGCATCCGAATTGGCGAGACGTGAGCCCCTTGCTCCCCGCTGTTGGTTTTGGCCAACGGCGGATCAGTGCGCAGGTGCGCGTCTGCTCACCATTCCGGTAGAAGCCCGCTTCTCGATGCGACCTTTCGCTCTACAGCACCGAGGACTGGCCTCGCGACCGATCCCCGTAACTGCGTCAACGTTCCCGGCCTGCATCTTCGAAACGATCCTCAAATCTGATCCTGCCCGTTCGGCGCCGCACTCCCGCCCCCGCTCGGTTTTTTGTGACCTCGCGGGGCACGATCTGCGTGCGGAACCCGTTGCCTGACCCGATCTCAGGACTTATAGTTCGTCTCCGGACTTCGGCTCCCCTCCGGGATTTCTCAATCCCTCGGGATCAAAGCCCTCGACCCAGCCTCGAACTATAAAGCTTACCCTTGCAGGTTGCCCGATCTTCCTTCGCTCCCCGCAGCGCGGCAACAATTTTAGTCATCGCTCAGCGCTGCGGATCATCGGTCCGGATCCGCTACTTCCTGCCAGGCTCGCTATCCTTCGAACCTCTTGGAACCACAGTCATCATGCTCCCGAAGCGGGCTCACCGTCAACAGGAAAGTAACAGTTTCCTCAATAAATAACTTACTTGGAATGTATGGTTTAGCTGGCTTCCGGCGTGGATGATGTGTGAATAAAGCAGGCTGGGCGGATTTTGTTTTTGCCGTTCCGGCCCCGTTTTTCGTTGAGCAGAGTTCAGCCGCGACGGGCGGGACTCATGACCAGATCCAGAACCTGCGCGGTGTCGAGCGCCTTCAGATCGCTTTGCGCCAGGGCCACCAGGCATCCGATCTGCTCGCCTACGGTGGTGAGGAGTTCCATTTCTCCGCCCGAATGAAAATGCGGCTCGCGATGCTGCACATTGATAACACCGGCCACGCGATCACGCACCACAATCGGGGCTGACAGAAACGCCTCGTAGGTATCTTCCGGCAGACTGGTGAAGAGCTTGAAACGGGAATCGCCATAGGCTTCACGGGAGATCGCCAGCAAGCGCCGCTCGCGCGCCACCCAGCCCGTGAGACCTTCCCCGACGTGCAGGCGCACCTTACCGATGGTTTCCGGACGCGGATTGTTAGAAGCGCACAGCATGAGTTCCCGTCCCTGCAGCAGATACAGCAAACAGGAGTCGCACTCCATGAACTCGACGACCAGGGAAACCACTTCCTGCAAGGAAGAGCCGAGGCTCATTTCGCGGACCATGAAGCGACTGATCTTCTGCAGAAGGCGGAGTTGTTGCTCGGTATGCTCCAGACGCGATTCCAGCTCTTTTGCCCGTGACACAGTGCCCTTATTATGCCAGATCCCCTACAAACCGTCGGGGTCACGCGCGCGATGAACACAATCCGCCACGATTCTTCTGCGACTTGGCGGTCGCAATCGGCTGGCGCGAGGAAGATTCGATGGGACAAACGGGGCGTAAGGAGGATTTCTGAATGGATCCAGGACGTGTGGTTTGGTTGCCGGGCAGCGGCATGGACGAGAACGGGGCTTGTCAGGAAGCATTCGGAGGCGACTACTACGCCTGCGGTGATGCCCCCTGGAATGGTGGTGTTCTCGTGGGATGTTGCCCTTACTAGGGGTGGCGCCGTGATGTGCGGGGGGCCTTCCAGGCCCCCTTATTGTTCTGGGATTTATGGAGGCTTCCATTGAAGCGCATTCTGATCGCGTCGCTAGCGGGTTGTCTGACGCTGATGGCGCAGGATCCAGTGCCGCGGCCGGCGCCCCAGCTTAGGATCGGCACAGCAACTCTGTCAAGCTGGCGCGGACACGTGGTGCTGCTGGCGTTCATCTCTACCGAATGCCCGCATTGTCAGAGAGCCTCGGGGGTGTTCGAGCAGCTCTCACACGAATTTGCGGGGCTGCAAGTGGCTGAGGTGGCATTCAACGAAGGCGCGGACACGGCCGCATTCAGGAAGCGGTTCGGGCTGAGCTTCCCGGTGGGCGTCAGCAACACCGATGCGGCGCATAATTTCCTGGGAATCGCGCGCGGGGAACGGCTGGGGACGCCTCAAGTTGTGGTGATCGACAAGGCGGGGGTGATCCGGGCGCAAAGCGAGCGGCTGGGCAGTCCGATTCTGCAGACCCACGACTACCTGAGTGCGTTGCTTAAGTCGATGGGCGCGCGATGATCGATCACTCGCTTGTCATCTCGCCGACTGCCGCCTTTGTGTTCTACCTCAAGCAGGGATTCTTCCTGTACGTCTGGCCGATGATCATTGGTTTCCTGACAATCCTTGGATATCAGGCTCTTGGCCGCGTCTCCATGGCAGGGACGGTGAAGTGGCCGGCGGTTTTCGCTGTGGGCAGCGTGGTTTCCATGATCTCGTTATTCGGCTGGACCATGATGGTACGGAGCCTGTCTATGATCCCGTTCTACGGGTGCGGCGTGGGGCTGGCGAGCGCAATGATGTCGAGGATTTACGCGGTCACCCTACCGGTTCATGCGTGGTTGAAGATCCCGCTACCGCGAGTGATCTGGCGAGGGGATGCCGAAGGCATCGAGAAGTTACGGCAGGCGCTGCGGGCTAGGGTATAATTCCCGGTTGAATCCGTTGGAAGGTCCAACAGCGTATTTAGGTTAAGTGATGCTAGCCCGACTTATCCCGGTTTCCCTCGCTTTAGCCCTGTTGCAGGTGTCGCTGCGCTTCAAGGACGACGGCGATCTGGCCCGCCGTCTCAAGGCCCGGGATGGCGGCGCGATGCGGGAACTCTACGATCGCTACGGCCGGCTGGTATATTCCCTGATTCTGCGCATGGTGCGGAACTCGGCGGCGGCCGAGGACCTGGTGCAAGAAACCTTCCTGCGGGTGTGGAACCGGATACAAGCGTTCGACCAGGAGCGCGGGGCGCTGGGACCTTGGGTAGTTACGGTGGCGCGCAATCGCGCCATCGATTACTTGCGTTCCGCGGACGGAAAAATGTCGGCGGCGGCGCTCGAACTGGATCAACTGGAACACCCTGGGAGGTTCTGCGATTTCGAGGATCGCGCGTTGTCTCTGGACCGGGCGCGCCGGATCAAGGCCGCTTTTGAGAAGCTGACTCCGCATCAAAAAACGGTGGTCGAGCTTGCTTACTACGAGGGGCTTTCGCAGACCGAGATGGCCGAACGCATGCAGCAGCCGCTAGGGACCGTCAAGACCTGGGTCCGGTCGGCACTGAAGGCTTTGCGAGAGCAACTGACGGAAGCGGCGGCGGTATGACCTGCCTATGACCTGCGAAGATCTGCGCGACAGCTACGAACTCTACGCGCTGGGCGTGCTCGAGGGCGAGGAAAAACGCGAAGTCGAGGCGCACCTTGCGCGGAATTGCGCCGCCTGCGAGAAGTACCTGAAGGACGCGCTCGGCGTGAACGCCCTGATGCTGAGCCAGGCTCAGGAAGTAGTGCCTCCGTCGCGGCTTCGGCGGCGCGTATTGTCCTCGGTGGGCCAGCAGCGTGCGGGTTGGGAATGGGTCGCGGCACTGGCGGCCGCGTGTTCATTGATCGTCGCGCTGTGGCTCGGAGTGGAGAAGCGCATCACGGATCGAGAACTGGCGAACGCGCGCGCAACCTTGCAACAGACGGTCGGGGAGCGCGACCGGCTGGAGCAAGCGGTCACATTCCTGAACCAACCGGAAACGCGTCAGGTGAATTTCGGACAAGGCCAACCGGCGCCGCCGCGGGGCAATTTTTTCCTCAACCCCCGCATGGGAGTCTTGCTGATCGCGTCGAACTTGCCGGCGCTCCCAGCGGGCAAGACATATGAGATGTGGGTTATCCCGAAAGGGGGCGCGCCGCAGCCGGCGGGTCTTTTCCAATCCGGACCACAAGGCACCGCGATGCATATTCTGACGGGCGCTGTGGATTCCAACGTGACGCTAGCCGTCACCGTAGAGCCGGAATCGGGCTCCCCGGCGCCGACATCGAACGTTCTTTTCGCCGCCGGTTTCTGATCCGCATCAGATATCTCTTGGACCTACCGCCAAATTCCTGCTAGTATCTAACTGCCCTTTTTGAAGCGGTACGGTACGAGGTTGTTCTTCTTGGCCAGATTTTGCGGTGATTATGCACTTGACAAAGCATAAGGGTTTAGCTATGCTTAGTCATGGCACAAAGCCTGATACAGACCGCCAAGAACTTCGGGACTGAAGAGCAGTGTTTGGCCTATCTCGAAGCCATGCGCTGGCCGGATGGCATTCGCTGCCTCAAGTGCGGGTCTGACAAGGTTGCCAAGATCATCACCAACGAAACCACGCGGGAGCGAACCAACCGCAAGGGCGAGATCAAAGAGGTTCGCGTTCCTGCCCGCCGTCTCTACCAGTGTAATAACGATGGCTGCCGCTACCAATACAGCGCCACCACAGGCACGATATTCGACAAGAGCCACCTACCCCTAGCCAAGTGGTTCATGGCCGTGGCGCTAATCGCAAACGCCAAGAAAAGCGTTTCCGCAAAGCAGATGCAGCGGGATCTGGGCGTTAACTACCGCACGGCGTGGTTCCTTGACCATCGCATCCGTGAGGCGATGCAGGATGGTACACTTGGGCTCTTCGGTGGGACTGTCGAAGTGGACGCCACATTCGTCGGAGGACGCTTCGACCCCCGCCGGAAACGCGCTGCCTACGACAAGCAAGCCGTGGCTGGCGTCATGCAGCGCGGCACGGAAGATGGTCCTTCCAAGGTCAAGGCGTTTCCCGTAGAGCGTGAGATAAAGCAAGTCATGACGGGCATTGTTCAGGATCACATCGCTCCGGGGACTGACATCATGACCGACGATCACAAGGCGTACATATCGCTCGGCAAGTCAGGCTGGAAGCACCAAATAGTCTCGCACTCGAAAGAAGAATGGGTGCGCGGGCAGGTCCACACCCAAGGCATCGAATCGTTCTGGAGTCTTTTCAAGCGTGGCCTGATAGGTTCCTTCCACAGCGTGAGCGTGAAGCATCTCCACCGCTACCTGAACGAGTTCTCGTTCCGCTTTAATCAGCGCGAGTGTGAAGACCTATTCGCGCTCATCATCATGAATCTGGCGATAGGGAACGCGCTACGCTACAAGGCGCTGATCGCCAAGACTTCCTCAGAACAGCTTGTAGTGGAGGCCAAGGAACGTTACGATGCCGAACGCGATCAAGAGAATGGTGATCCACAATAACCATTCCGGCAACCTCTTGGGCATGTTCAGACTGCCTTCTTGGCCCGCTTCGATTTCCGCTTAGGCTTCAGATCGTCCTTGCGTATCGGTGGCGATGCGATCAGAACGCCAAGCAGCGCGTCGAATGCGGACTTGTCCACAGTGACGTTCTTTAGTGCGGGTGCGCTGCGCTTGGGCATCTGGATTCAGTCTACGCGATCCACATACATGGCGAAACCGGCATCGAACACAGAGTCAGATTACCGACGCTGATTTTAACATCACGTTTTCCACAGAAATAAAATGGCAATGTGGAAAAGGCACATAGTGTGTCTTTAAGCCGACGCATAAAACGCTTGACCAGAGAAATGTTCTAGGCGTATGCTTGAAAACGAAGGTAGAGGAATGAGCTAGGACGCTTCTGCTTTGCGGGCCGGAGACCTAAGCTCATTCCTCCAGAGGGCAAGTGAAATGATAAGTTGACCACGCCAGTAATGGCGGGGGCGGAGAAATCCGCCCTCAAAACGTCACCAGCCCTATTTGTTTTTATATCATAGTCAACCCAAGGAAGGAAGGATAAAATCGCTATGGCAAACGACTACCATCAGTTCATTGCGGATCTCACGGCAAAGCGTGCCGCGCTGCAATCTGAATTTCAATCGAAGATTGCTGCTATTGACGCCGCTCTGGACGGAGCGCGCATTTTGCTCGACAATAATTCAAACGAGATCACCATGGTGACTCCAAGTGTACTCTCGCAGCAGTTCTTGGCCCCGTTTACGAATATGAGCATTCCGACCGCAGCAGAAACAGCTATTCGAGAAGCCGGTCGTCAATTGAGCACAAGGGAATTATGCGATCGCTTGGTCAAAGGTGGATTTCAGTCTAGATCTGCAAATCTCACAACGACTATCGGATCAGTATTGAGCCGTCACTCAAAAGAGGTTGGCCGCGTCGTCAGGATGCCCAATGGTTGGGGCCTAGGCGAGTGGGAGCACCAAGAGAGCCAGCGCAGCGTGGCTTAAGGGAGGATGAGTAGCCGGTTAGCTATGGGCCGATTTATGATCGGCTGATCTATTTTGGATCGCAGTTCGACTCTGCCATCCTCCGCCGGTTACTCAATCGAAATGGCTCACAGCTTTGATATTTGCATTGATGAATCAGGAGATCAGGGGTTTTCATTTGGGGACAACCAATCCTCGCACTGGTTCGTTGTTGCCGGTGTTGTCGGGTTAGCTAGTCGGACTCCTGAAATGACGGTGGCCGTTCAACGAGCGAAGGTTCAAGCCGGATGGGTGATGAAGAAGGCTCTGCATTTCAAGGATGTTTTATCCGAACACAGAGAACCCGTTGTTGAATGTTTCACGAAAGATCCATCGCTGTTTCGCGCCATCGTCATCATGGTTCACAAGCCGTCCTTAGAGGACCCAGAGATCTTTAACGAGCGTAACAGGCTCTACTTCTACTTTACGAAGTATCTTCTGGAGCGAGCTTCTTGGCTGTGTAGAGATAGCCGCGAGCGACGTATCAAGGAACACGGCGATGGAAGTGCCAGGGTCGTATTTTCTTCGATGGACGAAATTTCTCATGACCGGCTCAGGCAATACTTTTCGGAACTACGGGCAGAACCTACCACCATTGAATGGGGCATTATTAAGCCGGATCTTTTCATTACAAGAAAACCGAGTGAGCATGCAGGGCTGCAAATCGTCGATTCGGTTGCGAGCGGATTCTATTGCGGAGATCACCCAAAAGAACATAAGCGAAGCCCGCGATGGTGCGAGATGTGGAAGCCAATGCTATATAGTTATAAGTCCAGGCACCGTGGATACGGCCTAAAAATCTTTCCACCTGCGGCAGAAAAACAAATCGCCCAAGGGACATTGTCCGCTTGGGCGAATTTGCACTATCCGATGTAGGCCCGGGCTCCAGGATCCCACCAAATCTTTGGCTGCCACCCATAAGGGCGACCTCGAGTTGTTCCCACGAATCCTACATGCCTAGGATACCGTAGTGTTGGTTATGAGATCAATACTTTTCGTGGTAGAATAACCAGCTTACCCTAAGTTATTGAAGTAACAGCCACCTTACGACATCCGCGTCTCCCGCCTTGGAGTCTCCGTTCCCCGCATCCTGCCCAGCTTGATCCGCTTCTGCCGTGGCTTTGGTGTCCCAGGATAGGCCCGCGTCTCGCTAGTCTCCGCTGGTAGCGTCTCATCCAGCCCGTTCGCCTTTGCCCACGCGGTGAGCATGGCAACGTCATCAAATCCCGTCTTGGAATAGATCACCCTCAGGAGTTCGTAGGTTCGCCAGCGGGAGAAGCCTAGGCGCTTGCCGATCTCTGGCCGGGGCACGCCGTTCACGAGTAGCGCGAGCACATCCAGTTCACGGCCAGTGAAACCCGCAAAGCCCATGCGGAAGGGTAGCGCAGAATTGCCGACCTGTCACGCTTTATCGTTGCGCGGGTGGCCTACTTTGTCAAGTGCATAATCACCGATTTTGCCTAGGCCTTGTCCTCACCGTATGTATGGCTGCCACGCGTCCGTCGTCGGCCATACGGGCTGGGTCGCCCGACTCCAGCCGGTGGTGGGAGACCAAAGATTTCGCAGAATTCACCCGTACTGCGCGTGCTGGTCGCGCCGTAGGGGATTTCGCGGGCCTGGAATCCGTGTATGCGCAGGGCTACGAACGAGCCAAGGAACGAGGGAATGTTTCAGCGCAAATTAGCTACCTGAGTAACCTGGGAACCACGCGGATGCTCCTCCTGCACTACGCTCCGGCGCTCAAAGCCTATCTGGAAGCGAGCGCTCTCGCAGAGCGTACAGGAGATTGGTCCGCGACGGGAGGCATCGCGGCCAACCTCGCGCTGCTCTACCAGTGGTTGGGTGATCCGAACAGCGCTCTTAGCGCACTGGAGCGCGGGAAGACGGCCCTGGATCGCCTGCAAACTCCGCCGTTTTATAAGGCGCAGCTGCTGATGAGTCTCCGTAGCGTCCGCGCCGCCCTGCATCAAACCCCGACTGAGCCGCGCTACCAGGAGGCGATCGAGGCGGCCAGCGAGACTGGAGATACAGACGCGGAGGCCGCCGCATGGGATTTGCTGGGCGCGGAAGAGACTGCAGCGGAGGATCTGGAAGGGGCCGAAACCTCGCTCGGCCGGGCGCTCCGCCTGCGAATCTCATATTCGCCCAAGAGCCTGGGACTTTCCTACGCAGCCTTAGGCGCGTTGCGGCTGGCGCAGTCCGAGCGCGCTCGGGGGGAAGAGCGCCATCAGCGAGCCAAAGAGGCGCTGGCCCTCACAGAGCGCGCGATCCAACTCGGCCCTCCCGGTCCGGCCATCTACATGCTTTTCCATCAGCGGGCTAAGATCCGCGACGCTCTGGGCCAGCCCGAATTGGCACTTGGGGACTTTCGTACCGCCATGGAACAGGTGAGTCAACTGAACGGAAGGGTGCCAGCGGCGATTTCCCTGGTAGCGGGCGCTAACACTGCCCTGCAGCACGAGATTTTCGAGTCCTTCGTGGAAACTGCCGCGCGTCAGGCGCTGCGGACAGGCGATCGGACTTGGGCGGGAGATGCGTTTATGGCATTGGAGGCCAATCGCGCGGCCAGCTTGCGGGAGAGCCGGGAGCTGGCACCCGTATGGAAAACGAGACTACCTGTAGCCTACTGGGAAACCTTGGGGCGGTTGAACCAGCAGGAAGCGCATGATTTAAATGCCAACCGAACGAGAAGTCCTGAGTCAGAACGTCTCCATTTGGAACTTACCGAAATGGAATCAAGCGCCGGGATTGGAGTTGCGGTGACGTTAAGCGAGAATTTTCGCACTCGGAGTTCACTTATTGATATTCAACAGGGCCTAAGTGAACGTGACGTGTTACTAAGTTTTTACCTAGGCAGGCAGGAATCATACCTTTGGGCCGTTACCCAAAGGAGCATAAAGCTACACAGACTGCCGGCGGAGTCTGAGATTCGCGAGGATGTAAGGCGTTTTCGGGAAGCGATTCTCGAGAACCAACCGGCGGGAGACAAATTGGGCGTCGATCTTTATAAACGACTGTTCGGTTCACTCGATCCGGCGGACGCGGCCAAGACGTCCTGGCTGGTGTCATTGGATGGGGCGCTGTTCGAACTGCCATTTGCCGCCCTGGTGAGCGGCTACAAGGACGGCCAGCCGGTCTATGCCGCGGAACGCCATTCCACGCAAGAGATTCCGGGGGCGTTGTTCTTGAACCGGCAAACCGCCGCCCTGGGTGGATACCTGGGCGTAGCAGATCCGGTATACAACTCGGCTGATCCAAGAAGAACGGCGAGTTGGAACCTCTGGAAGGATCGACGGGAAGGCCGTGGTCAACTGAACCGGCTGGTGAGCAGCAGCCGCGAAGTGCAGCGCAGCTCCGCCAGCTGGCGGACGGCCACCGGTATGGCCCCGCCACTACAAATCCTGGAAGGAACGGCGGCGCGGCGCGGCGCTTTTCTCGACGCGCTCAATGCGGCACCCTCAACGATCCATTTAGCGACGCATGTTCTGACTTCGGCGACGCACCCGGAGCAGGCATTCCTGGCCTTTTCGCTGGACCAAAACGCCAGTCCAGGTCTGCTGTCGACGGCCGAAATCGGTATGCTGCACGTCCCCGGCTCGTTAATTGTGATGACGGGGTGCGCCACTGGAACCGGCGACGCTCGCGTGGGCGCTGGATTGCTCGGACTTACTCGGGCATGGATGATGGCCGGTGCACGAGTCATAGTCGCGACGAATTGGCCGGTGCCGGATGCGGACGGCGATCTAATGCCGGCGTTCTACCAACATCTGCGCACCGACCACGCGGCAGAAGCCTTGCGCCACAGTCAGGTGGAGGCAATCCATTCGGGAATCTGGCAGGCCGCGCCCTCCTACTGGGCGGCGTTCCAGGTGACGGGAGGGGGCCGGTGATACGTTCGCGCCGTAGAGTCTTGTCCGTTGCAGACTTGCCTAGCCAGCCATCGCCTGAGCCTGCGGAGGGCCTCACTCACTTGCCCGTGCTGGAAGCTGCGGCCGCGGCAGCGGCTGTGGCATCCTCCGCACTCCCGCCGCCGGAAGAGTCGCTCTTGGAAGACAACGACGCGGCGCTGGACGAACCAGCCGAGGGACCGGCCGATGTGAACGCAGGATGGGTGGAGCTGGTGGAACGGATCCGCCTGGAGAAAACCGATGGAATGGAGGAGCTTTATCAGCTCTTTTCGCGCGGAATCCGGTTCTACCTGTGCCGGCAGCTGGGTCCTCAGGAGCTGGACGACAAAGTCCACGACACCTTTGTGGTGGTAGTGCAAGCGATTCGGCGCGGAGAGTTGCGGGAACCCGAGCGCCTGATGGGGTTTGTCCGCACCATCGTGCGCCGCCAGGTGGCCGCCCATATCGACAAGGTGGTGCACAACCGCCGCGAACAGGCGGAGTTCGATTCCACGGTACGGGTGGTGGATCCCCGCGGAAATCCCGAGGAGACTGCGATCTTCAAGCAGCGGATCGGCCTCATCCGGCAGGTCCTGGGAGAGCTTTCGGAGCGAGATCGAGAGATCCTGACACGGTTCTACATCGATGAACAGAGTCAGGATCAGATCTGTTCGGAGATGGGCCTGACCGAGACCCAGTTTCGCCTGCTGAAATCCCGGGCGAAAGCTCGTTTCGGAGAGCTGGGTAAGAAGAAACTCGTACATAAAAATCTAAGTACAGTTTTCTTGAGAACTTCAAGGAGTGTGTCCCACTAAGAAACAGACGTACTAGTTTGGAACGAAGCTCTCGTCTGATGCTCCGTTATGGGAATGCCGCTGAATCGGAATCAACGCGACGCGCCCCACCCGAGCGATGAACTCCTCGAAGACTATGCACTTTGCCGTCTTCCGGAAGCTCTCGCCGCCCCCATTGAAGAACACCTTCTGATCTGCCACTGCTGCCAGGATGCGGTAGCGGCAACGGACGAGTTCGCGGCCGCCCTGAAGTGCGCGCCTCGCCGATCGGCGTCGCGATGGAGCGTTCTACGCAAATTGCCGCGTCTCTCGGCAGGCAGCATGACCCTGGCGCCGGCCTTCGTCCTGTCGCTGGGGGCGTTTCTGTCGGTCTGGAACCACGCTGCCCACGAGCCGTCCGCGCCGTTTGCCGTGAATCTTACCTCGATGCGCGGCCTGAGCCCACTGGCTTCCGCGCCGGCCGGAAAACCCCTGCGGCTCAGTATCGGCTTGCCGGATCTGGTTTCCACAGGGGAGTACCGCGTCGAGATGGTGGATGCGGCCGGAAGCCCGGTCTGGAAGGGAGCGGCGTCGGATATCGACGGGGAACTGGTCGCTACGATATCCCAGCCGCTTGGAAAGGGCGTGTATTGGATCCGGCTGTACGGCCAACACGCAGAACTACTTCGCGAATTTGGCCTGTCGGCGAAGTAACGTCAGATTCTGAGTTCGTAGCCCGCCGAACGCATGCCGTCGATGATCCGCGAGCGAACCGCGCCGACTTCTTCCGCCGAAAGCGTCCGGTCTGGAGCGCCCACAGTGAGCCGGTAGGACAAACTTCGAGCACCGTCATCCAGCGCAAATTCCCGCAGGAAAACGATGGAGAGCAATCCATCTCCAGCCAATTTTTCCAAAGCCGACTGCACGTCGGCGATCAGCGCGCGGGGTCCAGCGAGAACCGAGAGATCGAACGCGCTCTCGGGGAAACGCCGGAGGGGCTGATAACGTTCGGGAGTCGGCTGGAGCTGCATTAAGCGTGTCAGGTCCAGATCCAGCACGGCGCTGCGGCCGCCTTCGATCATGCGTGGATGGAATTCGAACAGGCGGCCGACGTTACTTTCTCCGTGGAGAACGTCCCCGGTGCGGCGGGGATGCTCATAGGATTGTGTCGTGCCGGCGGGGCGGATGGAGACTCCGGGCAAAAGACATTCGGCCAGACGCTTGAGTTCGAAGAGAGCCGCTGCGCCGTCATCTTTGGCATAGAACGCAGCAGTGAAATGCGGCACCTCGCGATCGGGATGAATCGCGCGGCCGATCTCGAAAAGCCGGAACTGATCGAAGTGGCGGGCATTATCGTTGATGTTCTTCCAAATGCCCGGCAGGAGGCTCGTCCGCAACAGATTCTGATCCGAAGCAATCGGGTTCGAAACCTGCACGTGCGCGGATAAATCAACGGAGAATACGCGGGCCATTTCCTCGCTGATGAACGAGTAGTTGTGGACCTCGGTGAATCCCTGCGCCGCAGCCATCTCACGAACGCGGTGATGAAACTCGCGCTCGGGACTTGCAGGAGGAACGCGCGCAGGAGTCAGCGGGGCGACCGGCGGGATCGAATCGTAACCGATCATGCGCCCGACTTCTTCCACCAGATCATCCTTGATGGAAACGTCCTTGGTGACGCGCCAGCTCGGCACGAACACGGAAAACACGCGCGGGGCGATCTCTTCGACTCGGAATTCGAGCGATTCGAGAATCCGGCGCACTTCCTCGGCCGGGACCGCTCTGCCTAGCTTGCGATCCAGCCAATCGAGCGGGAGCACTACCGGGGGCGACACTGGCGCTGGCCGATAGTTATCGGCCAAACCACCTACCAACCGGATGCCGGGAGAGACTTCCTGAAGCAGCGCGAAGGCCCGTTCCAGGCCACGAATTGTGTTCACGGGGTCCTGCGCCTTTTCAAAGCGCATGGAGGCGTCGGTGCGGAGCTTGAGCTTCGAGGAAGTCTTGCGGACACTGGACGCGTTGAAATTCGCGCTTTCGAGAACGATTCGGGTGGTGGAATCCGAGATCGCGCTGTCCGCACCCCCGATGATACCGGCAATGGCGACAGCGCAAGAGGGATCGGCAATCACCAGATTCGAAGGATCCAAAGTATAGCTTTCCTCGTTCAGCGTTTTGATGGTTTCGCCGGCGCGCGCCGAGCGAACGATAATTTCGTCGCCTAGCAGCTTGGCCGCGTCGAACGCGTGCATGGGCTGGGCGATCTCCGCCAAGACATAGTTCGTGACGTCGACGATGTTGTTGATCGGATTTAAGCCGACTGCTTCGAGTCGCTGCTGGAGCCACTCGGGCGACGGTTTGACCGTGACGTTCTCGAATACCAGTGCGGAGTAGCGCGGGCATAGCGTGTGATCTTCGATGGACACTCGCACCGGGGCCGCGCCCGGGAATTGAGCGGGCTTCACCGGATCGACCAGCTTGCGTCCCAGGATCGCAGCCACCTCGCGAGCCATACCGTAGTGACCCCACAGATCGGGCCGGTGCGTCAGCGACTTATTGTCGATTTCGATGACGGAATCGTTTCCGTGCTGCTCTACGCCTTCGGACTCGGCGGTCTTGATGGTGATGAGCTGAGACAGCTCGTGCGGCGGCGCGTCGAGTTGATCCACCAGATCCCGCAACCAGTTGTAGGAGAATTTCATTGGCCGCTCCGTGAAAAGACGCGCTCGGAAAATGGGGACAGCCAGCCGATTTCGGCGAATGGATCCGGACAGCGCAAGATGCGTTCATCGAAATCGGAGGCTGTCCCCATTTTCGTCAAAATTGCCTCAGGAACCGCAGGTCGCCGCCCGCGAACAGGCGGATGTCGTCGATGCCGTAGCGCATCATCGCCAAGCGCGTCATGCCCAGGCCGAAGGCGAAGCCGTTCCATTGATCCGGATCGACCCCACCGTAGCGCAGCACCGCAGGATTCACCAGACCGCAGGGCAGCAGTTCCACCCAGCCCGAATGTTTACACACAGGGCAGCCCTTGCCGCCGCAGATCAGGCACTGTATATCGAGCTCGAAACCGGGCTCGACGAAGGGGAAGAATCCGGGGCGCAGGCGTACCGTGACGTCGCGATGGAAGATCGCCGAGAGCAGCGTCTTCATGAAGTACAGCAGGTGCGCGACGGAAACATCGCGATCCACCATCATGCCTTCAAGCTGATAGAACGTGTGCTCGTGCGAGGCGTCCACTTCCTCGTTACGGAAAACGCGCCCGGGAGCAATCATCTTCAGCGGCGGCCCGAATTTTTCGAGCGCCCGCAATTGAACCGGCGAGGTGTGCGTCCGCAAAAGACGGCCATCCTTCAGCCAGAACGTATCCTGCGCGTCGCGCGCCGGATGGTCGGCGGGAATATTGAGAGCGTCGAAGTTGTAAAACTCGGTCTCGACCTCGGGCCCGTCCATAATCGCGAAGCCGAGAGAGACGAAAAGCTCTTCGAGCTCGCGTTGGACCTGCGTGATCGGGTGCAGACTGCCTGGACGAACGCCGGGGGCGGGCGCGGTGAGATCGATCCACTCGGATTCCAGTCGTGCGTCCTGTGCAACGGACGATAATGCGTCCTTACGTTCGTCGAGGCGAGTTTCGAGCTCCTGCTTGACGCTGTTGAGAAGCTTGCCGACGCGGGCGCGCTCCTCCGGAGCGAGTTTTCCGAAGGTCTTGCTCACTTCGGCCAGCTTGCCCTTGCGGCCGAGGGCTTCCACGCGCACCGCTTCCAGCGCATCCAGCGTAGTGGCCTGCTCCAGTGCCGCTAGCGCGGCGGCGTGCAACTCCGAGATGATTTGTTCCGGCGGCAAGCTAGAATTTCGCTCCGATCGCTTCCAGGAATTCGACCATCGCCTGACGTCCTCCGGTCAGTGCGAGATCCATAGGCTGCTGACTGTTATCAGCCCGGACTGAAGGGTCCGCGCCGGCATCGATCAAAGCGCTGGCGGACTCTATGTCGCCATTCTGCGCCGCGGAGTGCAAGGGCGTCCAACCACCGTTCTGGCGCGCGTTGGCGCTGGCGCCGTGGTCGAGCAGGAGCTTCACGATATCGGCATGTTTGCCCGCAGCCGCGGCGTGCAGGGGTGTATTCGCCATCGGATTCGTGGATCGCGCGGTCACCGTCGCGCCTTTATTCAGCAACAGACGCGCAGCGGCGGCCTTGCCGAAAAATGCCGCCAGATGCAAGGGCGTCCAACCATCGGTGCTGACCGCGGACACCAGCGAGCGGTTGCCGGTGAGCAGGTCTTCCAGGCGCTGGGTATCGCCAAGAATGGCTGACGCGAAGATCGCCAGCGTGGGGTCGGCATCCACCAGAGCTTGGACACGCGCGAGATCCCCGGCGCGCGCGGCCTCAAAAAGTTCCTTCATGCGGCAGGCTGGAACACCTGTTCGGCTTTGGTGATTTCCCAGCCCAGGTGATTGATATAGAATAGCAGCGGCGCCGCGGGATACACCGTGTGGAACTTCTCCCAGACCTGCTGCTGCCAGCCTTCCTTCAGGTGGCCGGAGACGTCGGCATCCTTGGCGAAAAACCCGTCTTCATGCGGGATACCCTGATGATCCAGCACGGCGCGGATCATATCCAGATGCGAAATCAGGATGGCCTGGGAGACCTCGGTAGCGAAGTCGTCGTCGCGTTCGCCCACGCGCGTCCAGATGCGCGGTGCAGCCTTGCGGAGCGTCTCGGAATTCAGCTTAGTGAGATGTAAACGCGTCTTCACGCGGTCGTAAAGCTGGTAGGTCTTCAAACGGCCCATGGAGATGCCGCGGAGCAAATTGTTGAAGTTTTCCTCGCCGAGCTGGAGGAAGATATCGGAAAGCTGCATCAAGGTTATTGTAGCGGCTCGGCGCGGTAATGGCTTTGGAATCCTTCATTGCTACAATAGTGCGCTGGAGCACGCGGAGTCCGCTGTGCGCAATCAACAATGAATAACGTAATCGTCCTGGGCGCCCAGTGGGGCGACGAGGGCAAAGGTAAAGTAGTCGATCTGTTAGCCGAACGCTTCGATATCGTGGCGCGGTATCAAGGCGGGCATAACGCCGGGCACACCGTGTTTATCGGCGAAAAGAAGTTTATTCTCAAGCTGATTCCCAGCGGCATTCTGCGGCCGGGCGTTACGGCGGTTATCGGCAACGGCGTGGTGGTGGATCTGGCGGCCCTGGCCGAAGAGATGGCCATGCTCGAAGCCGCGGGCATCAACGTGAAGTCGCAGCTGCGGATCAGCAACCGCGCCCACGTGATTTTTCCGTTCCACCGGCTGGTGGAAAAAATGTCGGAAGCGCGCGAGAATCGTATTCCGCTGGGAACCACGGCGCGCGGAATCGGACCGTGTTACGAGGATAAGATCGGCCGCCGCGGGATCCGCATCGCCGATCTCTACGATCCGGCCAGTTTCCGCGAGCTCTATGACACACTGGCCGAAGATAAGCAGACCCTGGCGGACACCTTCAAGCTTGAGGGGCCGATCGATTACACCGCGATTCGCTGCCAAACCGAACTGCTGGCCGCGCAGATCCAACCGCTGGTGTGCGATACGTCGAAGCTGCTGGCCGATGCCATGGCCGCTGGGAAGCGTGTTCTCTTCGAAGGCGCACAGGGGACCATGCTCGATATCGACCACGGAACCTATCCGTTCGTCACGTCTTCGAGCGCTGCCGCCGGCGGCGCCTGCACCGGGCTGGGCGTGCCGCCCACGAAAATCCAGGGCGTGATCGGGGTTTCCAAAGCGTACATCACGCGCGTGGGGACAGGACCGTTTCCGAGCGAAACGAATGACACCGCGGGCGACCTGCTGCGCCGCGAAGGGAAGGAATACGGATCGGTCACCGGCCGCCCTCGCCGCTGCGGCTGGTTCGATGTGCCGCTACTGCGCTACACCGCGATGGTCAACGGCTTCGATTCGCTGTTCATCACTAAGCTGGACGTGCTGGACCAACTCGCCAAGATTCCGGTGTGCGTCGGCTATTGGCTGGATGGGAAAGAAGTCGAGGATATGCCGGCCACCTACCGATCGCTCGAAGGCATCGAACCGCTGTATGAGAAGATGCCGGGCTGGCAGACGTCGACGCGCGGCGTCACGCGTTACGAAGATCTCCCCGAAAAGGCGCAAGCCTACCTGAAGTTTCTGGAGGAGCGCTCGGGCGTGGAAATCGGCGCGATTTCGACGGGTCCGGAGCGTACCGAGACCATCATCCGTGCGGGTTCCAAGCTGGGCAAACTGATCGGCTAGGCCGCTCCCTATCGGTCGCGGTTCGGTGCTGGCTGGATGCTCGCACAGAACCATGAGCGGCAGCGAGTGGCCTCGAATCGGTAGATAATAGAAGTACAGAGGTACCCAGTAATGAAGACGTGGCTGGTTCTTGCCACGCTAGCTTTGGCTAGTGTGTCTTTTGGCGCCGATATGGCGCCTCCCAAGGCGGGCAAAGTGGAGATTCTTCCACTGAAAGAAGTGAAGCCCGGGATGCAGGCCACGGCCTGGACGGTTTTCCAGGGAACCGAGCCCGAAGCGATGCCGGTGGAAATCGTCGGCGTCTGGAAAAATTACCTCGGACCGAAGCAGGATGTGATCATCTGCAAACTCGGCGGCAAAGGCAAAATAACCGGCGTCGCGGCGGGGATGAGCGGCAGCCCGGTTTACTTAGACGGAAAACTGATGGGCGCGATCTCCCTGCGCATGGGAGTGTTCTCGCCCGACGCGATCTGCGGCATCACGCCGATCGAGTCGATGCTCGAGATCCAGGATTTCGATAATTCTCGTCCCGCTGACGCGCGTACGCCGGACAAGGTGGCGCAGGCGTTAGACGCACCCGGAGTGCCGGCCGATCAACGAGCCAGCCTGCTTTCCGCGGGTGTGCAGCCGATCGACACGCCGATGATGTTTTCCGGTTTCAACGCGGCCGTATTGAAGCAGTTCGAGCCGGTGTTCTCGCAAATGGGCGTCAGCACGGTACAGGGCGGCGCATCGGCGGGCAATCTTTCGGCGAAACCGGCAGCGGGATGGGAGAAATCGCTCAATCCCGGCGAAGCCGTCAGCGGCGTCCTGGTTTCTGGCGATATGTCGGCCACGGGCATGGGAACCGTGACGTACAACGACGGCAAACGCGTGCTGGCGTTCGGGCATCCGTTCTACAACCTGGGTCCGATCAATATGCCGATGGCGAAGAGCGAGATCCTGATGGTGTTCGGCTCCAGTTATCAGCCGACCAAATTCGGCAGCGCGACGGAAGTGGTCGGCGCGCTGAGGCAGGATCGCTATACCGGCATCATGGGCGAGCTGGGCGCGGAAGCTCCGACGGTTCCTGTCCACGTGCGCGTCCGGTCTTTGGGCGCTGGCGGCACAGTGATCGGACAGAAGGACCTGAACTTCAACGTATTCGTCCATCAGAAGTGGACGCCGCTGCTGATGAACATGACGCTCGCGAATTCCCTGCAGCAGATGAACGAATTCGCGGACGAGATCACTTACCGGATCAGCGGCGATGTGCAACTGGTGGGGAACGAAAAACTGCACGTGTCCACGGTGCAGACTGGCAATGACGCGATGGCTCCCGTGCCGCTCACGCTGGGCGCATGGTGGGGCGACAAGTTCACGCGGCTTTTCGAGAACAACATCACGACGCCGAATCTGAAGCAGGTGGAGTGCACGGTAGATTTGTTGCCGGATCGCCGGATCATGTCGGTGGACACAGCCTGGACGCCGTCCGCTGAAGTCACCGCGGGTACGGAGATTCCGGTGAAGGTTTTCCTGCGGCCCTATCGGGGCGAGCGCATCGAGCAGAACATCACCGTCAAAATCCCGGCCGATCTGCCGAAGGGCGAGCATCGCATTCTGCTGAGCGATGCGGTGACGCTGAATCGTCTGCAAACCTCTGCCGTATCTTCCAACCGCTACCTGGATGTTCCGGAAGTAGTTTCGCTGCTCAATCAGGAGCGTGGCAACAACCGGCTGTATGTATCGGTGGTCCAGCGCCGCCCGACCTACTATTCGGAAGACAAAACTCTGCCGGCCCTGCCGCTTTCGGTACTGAACGTGCTGCAAAGCCAAAAGAGCGCGGGGCGTGCGCTGACTGGCATCGCGGAGAGCGCGGAGGAAGAACTTTCCATCCCGTTCGATCAGATGGTGACCGGCAGCTTCTCGCTCCCGATCGTTGTGCGATAACGCGTTAGATAAAGCAGAGTTCGTTAGACTAAACCCACGATGCGACTGGTTCACGTTGTTTGCGCCCTTACCTGTGTCTGTACGCTGCTACCCGCGGTCGAGACGAAAACCTGGGAACAGGACTCGATGGAGGAGTTCGATCAAGGCACACTCCAGCACCTGTCGCTCTCAAGCGACGGCCGGCTGTCGGTGGCTCCGCGCCTGAGGGAAGTCTTCGATTCTTCTGTCGCAGTTCTGTGGAGTGTTGCGCGCGATTCCAAGGGAGTCATATACACGGGCGGCGGCAGCCTGGGTGGATCGCGGGCCAGGCTGTTTTCGATTGACGCTCGCGGCCAAGGAAAGCTGCTGGCGGAGCTGGACGGGATCGCGGTGCAGGCGATCGCTATCGACCGGCAGGATCGTGTCTACGCTGCCACATCGCCCGACGGCAAGGTCTATCGTGTCGACGCTTCCGGCAAAGCGGACGTGTTCTACGATCCCAAGACCAAGTACATCTGGGCGCTCGAGTTCGCGAAGAATGGCGATCTGTACGTTGCGACCGGGGACCGTGGCGAGATCCATCGCGTGACGCCGGCCGGCGTCGGATCGGTATTCTTCCGCACGGAAGAGGCTCACGCGCGGTCCATGACCGTGGATCCTGCGGATAACCTCATCGTCGGCACGGAGCCGAGCGGCCTGATCATGCGCGTGACGCCTGGAGGCGGCGCCGGGCAGGGATTCGTTCTGTATCAGGCTCCCAAGCGCGAGATCACGGCAGTGGCAGTCGGAGCCGATGGCGCGATCTATGCGGCGGGCGCGGGGAATCGCACGACCACGCCGGTTGCGGCCCCTGCGGCCGTCGGCGCACCGCCTGTACCTGCTCCGCAAACCCCCGCGCCGCCGGGAACGGTCCAAATTGTGGGTCCGTCGCCGACGCCGGTAGCGTTGCCGATTCTCAATTCACAGGCGGTCGCCGGAGGCTCGGAGATTTATCGCATTCAGAGCGATGGATATCCGCGACGCATCTGGAGCCATGCGCAGGACCTGGTCTACGCCCTGGCCTTCGATGCGCAGGGCCGGCTGCTGGCGGGAACCGGGAATCACGGGAATCTGTACCGGATCGACAGCGATTATTCTTACACCCGGCTGCTCAATGCGGAGCCGACGCAAATCACTGGATTGCTGCGCGCGCCGGAAGGCCGCTTGTATGCGGTTACCGGCAACATCGGCAAAGTGATCGCGATCGGGCCTGAGCTCGAACCTTCGGGAACTTTCGAAAGCGATGTTCTCGACGCAGGCGGATTCTCTTATTGGGGCCGCATCAACAAAGAACCAAGCGCCCCTGCTGGAACCGTGTTCGAGACGCGATCCGGCAATGTCGGACGCGCGCAGAGAAACTGGAGCGCGTGGGAGCCGCTAAATCAAGGCAGAGTGGCTTCGCCTCCGGCGCGCTTTTTGCAATTTCGCGCGACGCTGAACGGAAACGCAGAATTGTCAGACGTCACGGTCGCGTACCAGATGAAGAACGTAGCGCCTGTTATCGCGCAGGTGGAGATTACTCCGCCGAATTATCGCTTCCCCGCACCGGCCGCGACAACGGCAACGACCGCGCCAAGTCCTACGCTGGTACTGCCGCCCATTCAGCGTCGTCCCACACAGTCGACGGCAGTTTCCTCCGATCCAGGCACCCCCGCGTTGACCTTCGACAAGGGGCAGATCGGCGCACGGTGGCTCGCGGAAGACGATAACGGCGATACGCTTCAGTTCAAGGTCGAAATCCGGGGCGCCAATGAGACCACCTGGAAACTGGTTCGCGATAAGGTCCGCGAGCGCTACTTCAGCTGGGATTCGACGGCATATCCGGACGGCAAGTACGTCCTGCGGGTCACGGCATCCGACGCTCCTGCGAATCCGCCCGATCAGGCTCTGACGGGATTACGAGAAAGCGATCCGTTCCTCGTCGACAACACACCGCCCGAGATTACGTGGGGACCAGCAGGATCGCTCCAGTTTCACGCCAAGGATGCGCTGAGCACACTGGGCAAGGCAGAATATTCCGTCAATGGCGGCGACTGGACACTGGTCGAGCCGACCACGCGCCTTACCGACTCTCTGGAGCACGATTATCGAATGACGCTCGCCAATCGCCCGCCCGGTGAAGTGACTGTGGCCGTGCGCGTGGAAGACGAATACGGGAACCAGGCGGTCGCCAAGACCGTTCTCAAATAGCTCATCCAAGTCTGGTGAGGGGTTTTCGCAGGAGCAACTTGAACGGCCGCAGGGCTTGCCGCGCCGGGCTCGAATTTCAACCCTTCCACAAGACTAGTCGGAATTACCTCGGTGGTACTGACCATCCCGTCTCGCTGAAACCAGATTTCGGTGGTTGTGCCGCCGATGTAATGTCCTGTGAACTCGGTCCCGTTCCGCAGCCTTAGGACATCGCCTCTGGCGAATCCTGCAACACAACAAATCAACACACTCAGTACGAAGAACTTCATTTACAGCACCTCAAAATCTATCAATCCACGCGCAAGCACCCGCCGAGGCCCGGTGGCGGTGGGGCATATCCGGGCTCCAGCGGGTTTTTCTCGCGCCAGCGTTCGTCGAAATAATTACCGGACGCTGATCGAGTCCACTTTCACGGTCTGGCCGTCCATGGTTCCCGACACCGTGGCCGTGGCATTTTTGTTGTCCGGATTGCCCTTCAGGGCAGTGGACGCTTTGGCGTTACCGGACGCATCTAACTTGTAAACTTTTCCGTCCGACGTCTGAATGGCGAACGACGTGGTCGAAGCGGTCGCTGCGCAGGACGCTAAATCGCTGTTCTGCTTAGAGTCCGCTGGATTCTGCTGGCTTCGATCGTGGCAGGAAGCATCGATCAGCTTTCCGGTCCAGTTCTCGGCATAACCCATCGCGGCGAACATGCCCAGAGCAAGCCCAAGTTTGGCAATGGTTTTCATGGCAGTAACTTTTTCCTTCCCTTCAAAATCAGCTGGTCAATCCAGCTCGCGCAGTACTAGGCAATCGCTGTGCCAACAGTAGTACGCCAGATAAGCGCTTTACTTTAAGCGCCGGCAATCGCGGGCCGAAAGATGAAAGTACTTTTTTCGGGTCCCGCCTTGCGTGACTGGTAAAAAAAGGGCGACATCGAGATAGGCACTAATATAGAAACCATGGATCATTTACGGCGCAGGCTGATCCTGATTGTCGTCGCCCTGGCGCTGGTGCTATCCGGCGGGACCATCGGCTTCATGTGGATCGAACACTATCCGGTGTTCGACGCCTTCTACATGACGCTGACCACCGTGACCACGGTCGGGTATGCGGAGATCCGCGGGTTGAGCCATGCGGGCCGGGTCTTCAATTCGTTTCTGATCATGGTCGGCGTGACCACGATTTTTCTGGCGGTGGGCGCGATGACCCAGACCCTCATCGAACTGGAGCTGAATCAATTCTTTGGAAAGCGGCGTGTTAGAACCATGATCGACAAACTGGAAGGCCATATTATCTTGTGCGGTTTTGGCCGCGTGGGGCGCGGAGCGGCGGAGGAATTGCGAAAGGCTGGAACGCCCTTCGTGGTGATCGACAACAACGACGAGCGCGTGGAGCGCGCGATCAGGGCTGGCATGCTGGCGGTGCTTGCCGACGCCAGCCGTGACGAGACTTTGCGTGATGTGGGAATCGAGCGCGCCAAGGGGCTGATCGCCACGCTCGCGTCGGACGCCGACAACCTGTTCGTGATTCTGAGCGCCAAGACCCTGAATCCGAATCTGCAGCTTTCGGTGCGGATCGCCGAAGAGTCTTCCGAACAGAAGATGCGCCGCGCCGGCGCGGATTTCGTGTTCGCACCGTACAACACGACAGGCCACCGCATGGCACGAGCGATGCTGAAACCACACGTATTAGAGTTTCTGGATTTCACCGAGCAGCAGGGCGTAGATGTGGAGATCGAACAGGTGCTTGTGACCGATCAAAGCAGCTTCGCGGGGCGAACGCTGGCGGACGTCGACGTCCGTTACAAGAGCAGCGTGGTCATCCTGGCCATTCGTAAAGCCAACGGTAAGATGCATTTCAATCCTTCCTCTGAAGAGAAGATGTCACCCGGGGATCATCTGATCGCGATGGGAGACGCGAGCAACCTGCAAAAGCTTGGGGCTCTTCTCATGGGAACGGTCTCCGCATGAAAGTCTCCGAATGAAAATATTAACTGCCGAGCAAATGCGCAAGGTCGACCGCCGGACCATAGAAGACGGCGTTCCGAGCATCGCCCTGATGGAGAACGCGGCGCATCGCGTAGTGGAAGAGATGGTGCGCGAGTTCGATCCGATTGACCGCCAGAGCATCGTGATCCTGTGCGGCAAGGGCAACAACGGCGGCGACGGCTTGGCCATCGCGCGCCTGCTGCACGAATATAATGTGGGCCGGATACGCGTGGTGCTGGCCGCGGATCCCTCGGAGTACACTGGCGACGCCGCGGAGAACCTGAAGCGCATCGTCGAGCTGGGCATTCACCCGGTATTCGACGTTCCCGCGAAATTACGCGAGCGCCGCGAGGTGAACGTCGTCGTGGACGCGCTGCTGGGCACGGGTTTAAAAGGCCCGCCCACGGGCCGCACGGCGGAACTGATCGCGGCATCGCGCGAGTTTCCGCAAGCGAAAATCGTCGCGGTGGATCTGCCGTCGGGTCTCGGGGGCGGCGGCGATTGCGTACGCGCGGATATCACGGTGACGTTTACCGCTCCCAAAGTGGAGCATTACCTGGCCCCAGGCGCCGAAGAGCACGTTGGAAGGCTCGTAGTCACGCAGATCGGCAGCCCACCCTGGTTAATTCCCGGGGGCCTCGAAGTTTCCAGTCCGGATGACTTCCGGCATTTGTTCCGGCCGCGTAAGCGGGATGCGCACAAGGGCGATTTCGGGCACGTGCTGGTGGTGGGCGGAGCACCAGGCAAGTCCGGAGCCGCTGCGATGGCTGGACTCGCAGCCTTGCGGGCGGGTACCGGATTGGTCACGGTGGCATGCTCCGATTCTTCGCGGCTTGCGCCGGAGTTAATGTCGGAGCCGCTCGAGAGCTTTTCGCTGGAGCGCATGACGGTGTTGGCAGTAGGCCCGGGTTTAGGAGAGCGGCGCGAACTCACGGCGAAGCTGATGCAAGACGCGACCGTCCCGATGGTTATCGACGCGGACGGGCTGAATGCGATCGCCGGAACGGATTTTCAGGGGCGTGGGTTGCAGACCATTCTCACTCCGCATCCGGGCGAGATGGCTCGGCTGCTGGGGGTCGAGCGGGTTAGCGAAGATGATCGCCTGAACGTCGCCCGTGCATTCGCGAAAGACCGCAACGTGTGCCTGGTCCTTAAGGGCTATCGCACTCTGATCGCCCTGCCCGACGGCAACGTCTGGATCAACACTAGCGGCTCGCCCGCGATGGCGACGGGCGGCACCGGAGACATCCTCACCGGCATGATTGCCGGTATGATCGCGCAGTTTCCGAGCCAGATCGATACGGCCGTCAGAGCCGCGGTGTGGCTGCATGGACGCGCGGGACATCTGGGCGCGGAAGAGCTGACCGAGCAGTGCCTGATCGCAACGGATCTGCTGCACTATCTTCCCAAGGCGATTCGTGAGATCGCCTGAGCCGAAGGCGATTCGTGAGATCATTTGAAACTCACTCCGAAGAGGAAACCATCGAGCTAGGGCGGACGATCGCGAGCGAGCTCCCCAAGCGAGCGGTCGTGCTGCTGATCGGCAACCTCGGCGCTGGAAAGACCACTCTGGCGAAGGGCATCCTCAGCGGGCTGGGCGCGGCCGAGCCCGACGAAGTCACCAGTCCGACGTTCACCCTCATCCACGAGTATGGTGGCGGACGGGCCTATCACGTGGACCTGTACAGGCTGGATACTCGAGCACAGGTCTCGACGCTAGGCCTGGACGAGATTCTCGACCGCGACGCCGTGGTGCTAGTCGAATGGGGTGAACGGTTTCCCGACCTTTTTCCCGCCGGACGAATTGAAATTCGATTGCGCCCCGTCACGGAATCGAAACGTCAAATTACTATTAATCAATAACTTACAGATCTATCTTGTCACTCCTCGGCAGAGTGTGCTAATAATACTACGTGGGCTGCGGCGGTTCTGCCGAGTCCAGTTAATCGAGATTCTCTCTCAAACGCAAACTCAGATGGAGGTTGAACTATGAACATTCGCCCGCTCTATGACCGGATCGTGGTCAAACGGCTCGATGAAGAAGCAGACAAGACGGCCAGTGGGTTGTTTATCCCCGATTCCGCCAAGGAAAAGCCGCAGATTGGCGAAGTGATGGCTGTGGGACAAGGCAAGCGCACGGAAGATGGAAAGCTGATTCCACTGGATGTAAAGGTGGGTGACCGCATTCTGTTCGGTAAGTATTCAGGATCCGATGTTCCCAAAACCTACGGTGAAGACCATATGATCATGCGCGAGGACGAGGTTCTCGGCATTCTTATGGACGCTCCCAAACTGGCCAAGAAGTCGGCTTAAGAATTCTGTAAGGAGAAAAAATTATGGCAGCAAAACAGATTGTATATAGCGAGAATTCCCGCCAGGCGATCCTGCGCGGTGTGAATCAACTGGCCGATGCCGTGAAGGTAACGCTAGGTCCCAAGGGCCGCAATGTGGTCCTCGAGAAGAAGTTCGGCGGACCGACCATCACCAAGGACGGCGTGACGGTGGCCAAGGAAGTGGAGCTGAAGGATCCGTTGGAGAACATGGGCGCGCAGATGGTGCGCGAGGTTGCTTCGAAGACCTCCGACATCGCCGGCGACGGCACCACTACGGCGACCATCCTGGCCCAGTGCATCTATCGCGAGGGCGTGAAGAGCGTCGCCGCGGGTGCGAATCCGATGGCGCTGAAGCGCGGCATCGAAAAGGCCGTGGAGATCGTGGTCGAGGCAGTCAAGAAGTTCTCCAAGCCCGTGAGCGGCGACATGATCGCACAGGTTGGCACCATCTCCGCCAACGGCGACCAGACCATCGGGAACACCATCGCGGAAGCCATGAAGAAGGTTGGCAAGGATGGCGTCATCACGGTGGAAGAGTCCAAGACCATGTCGACCGAGCTGCAGACCGTCGAAGGCATGCAGTTTGACCGCGGGTATCTCTCGCCCTACTTCATCAGCGATCCCGATCGCATGGAGTGCGTGCTGGAAGATCCCTACATCCTGATCCACGAGAAGAAAATCTCGAACATGAAAGACCTGCTGCCGGTGCTGGAGCAGATCGCGCGTTCGGGCAAGCCGCTGCTGGTGATCGCCGAGGAAGTGGAAGGCGAGGCTCTTGCGACGCTGGTTGTTAACAAGCTGCGCGGCACGCTGAATGCATGCGCTGTGAAGGCTCCGGGCTTCGGCGATCGCCGCAAGGCGATGCTCGAAGACATCGGCATCCTGACCGGTGGCCAGGCGATCTTCGAAGAAACCGGCATCAAACTGGAAGGCGTCCAGCTGAAGGACCTGGGCCGGGCCAAGCGCGTCACGGTGGACAAGGACAACACCACCATCATTGACGGCGCGGGCGCGGGCAAGGCCATCGAAGGGCGCATCAAGCAGTTGCGCGCGCAGATCGACGAGACCACTTCCGATTACGATCGCGAGAAGCTCCAGGAACGGCTGGCAAAGCTCGCGGGCGGCGTCGCGGTGATCAAGGTCGGCGCGGCCACCGAGACCGAAATGAAAGAGAAGAAGGCTCGTGTCGAGGATGCGCTGCACGCAACTCGCGCGGCGGTTGAGGAAGGCATCGTTCCGGGCGGCGGCGTGGCTCTGCTGCGCGCAGCAGCGGCCCTGGACGGGGTCAAGGCGGAGCACGATGAGCAGATCGGCGTCAACATCATCCGGCGCGCTTGCGAGGAGCCGGTTCGGCAAATCGTCGGCAACGCTGGCTATGAAGGCGCTATCATCATCGAGAAAATCCGGGCCAACAGCGACTCCAACTTTGGTTTCAACGCGGCCACGGCGAATTACGAAGACCTGGTGAAGAATGGCGTGATCGATCCGACCAAGGTGACGCGGTCGGCTCTGCAAAACGCGTCTTCGATCAGCGCCCTAATGCTGACCACGGAAGCAATGATCGCGGAGATCCCCGAGAAGAAGTCGGCTCCGATGCCCGGTGGCGAGCACGGTGGTCCCGGCGGGATGGACTACTAAGAAGTAGTCAGAAGACAGTAGGCAGAATCGGCCGCCCGGCAACGGGCGGCCTTTTTATTTCCGCGTGCTGAAGTCAGAGTAATTTTAGCTCGACAGGTACTCGAAACTGGTCGAACCAATCTGCCCATGCCAAGGCATAAAGGTATCGGAAGTAGTCCGGGTCGATCTCTTGTTCGTATCTGACGCCAGCAAAGTCAATGGTGATGTGACGCCCCCCACTGTTGAAGGCTACATTAAGTTCAACCGCATTAGAGCTCTCAAAAGGCATCCGAGGAGTGATCCGCTGATCTTTGTAGTAGACCTGATAATGTAGTCCAGTTTTCTTTTTAGGATCGGAAGGTTCCCCCCTCCCAATATGGAAGAGGAAGTATCGAGTGATGGTTGTATCAGTTCGACCGTCACGAATGTAGCTTTCGGGGGCCAGAACGAATCCGGCTCTCCAGTAGGGTTGCTTGGGAATTTCGATCTTGAGGCGGAAACCAGCCGCGGTCCGTGAGATCGTCCTCTCCACGTAATCCGCATCCTGTAGTTCGCGAAACGGCACTCTTTTCTTGCGTAAAAGAAACTTTGCCCATTGCTGCGCAATCGGCTCGATTTTGTTTGGCCGAGGCCGTTTGCTCGGCTTCTTCCATATGTGCATTAGTGCGGCAAGGTGCTTTGCTGCAAGATCTTCAAACTCTTTCTTACTGTTGATATTTGAAGCAATGCCGTGCACTTGGATCTCGGCACGGAACCTGTGGACCTTAGCTAGCTGCTCAGGATCAATACGGAAAGGAGGCGCGGGGATGTTGCTGAAGTACATCATGATCCGTAGGGAATCGTGATCCGCGCTCCATCGAGCATAGGCTTTTCGGAACTCCTCCTCTGTTCCAGATTCTGCGCGAGGAGTTGGGGTTCCGAACCTCGTCCACAAGATTCCAACAAAAACATCGTAGCTGTCAGTTGGGATTTGATCAAAAATGACCGTTTGTGCATCCTGACCCATTGCTGGTACGACGTCACTCTTCCAGTTGAGAACCCGAACGCGCACGTTCAGATGTGGTCCGTGATCCTGATTGAGTTGATCGACGATTTTCCGGAGGGTCCTGACTTCGCGCTCAACGTCACTTGGGGCAGCAACGAATACACGAAGGACACGTTCGCGCCTCGCCATGATTCTTCAAAGTGTATCAGGAGACGTCCGGGGATAGACTGCTAGACCGAAGCAATCAGCATGCAAGAAGACGGCCTTCCGTTCTTGTTGCAGCCGACTTCGAGGTCACGAGACTTTTCACTCACACAATCAATCTCTTACGCCCCACCGCTTGCAGATGCCTGCTATTCTCAAATCGACAGTTTCTTCCTGGCCAGGAAGCGTTGCATTGCAGTGGTGCTGAACTCCCGGAAGCCCTCAAAAGCTTTGCGGTCCCAGCTCGTAGCATGGAGCCGGCGGGAGACCTTGGGATCGATCTCATAACATCGGACGGCGACGCCCGGTTCTCAGAGAGCTGCGCATCGAAGCGCGAACCAACAGGGGACGCCAGACAGCGATCCCAGGACCCTCGTGAGAGGCAGCTCAAATCATCGGCGGCTGGATACGCACGGCGATAAGTCCGCGAAGCCCCGGCCGCCCGCGACGAAAGGCAACTCCGCTACGCCCAGCGTGCGCGCGGACGTCTGACGTCTATTTCTTGACGAACTTCTGCACGGCGCGATTCACCGAATCGGCGACGTAAATTTCGCCTTTGGGGCTCACTGCGATGAAGTGCGCCTCACCGAATTCGCCCCAGGTTCCAGCCGCTCCCGGCTTGCCGACTGCCGCGAGAACCTTGCCGTCCAGGTCGAGCTTGAGAAGCTGGCCCGCGAAGCCATTGACCATGTAGATGTTCTGTTTTCCGATGTCCAGCGCGCACGGCAAGCCGGCGTACTTCACTTCGCGGATGTATTTGCCGTCCTGATCGAAGATCTGGATTCTCTGGTTCTCGCGGTCGGTCACCCACAGCAAGCCTTTCGCGTCGATGGCGATTCCATGTGCCACCTCGAACTTGCCGGGTTCGGTGCCCTTGCCGCCCCAGAACTTGATGAAGTTGCCGTTCTTGTCGAATTTGAGGACGCCGGGATTCTGCGGTACGCCGCCCCGTCCGGCTCCGGGCGTGTGGCCCTGCGTGATGAACAGGTCTCCGTTGGCGGCGATAGCGATGTCATTCGGTTCATTAAAAAGATGCGATTCACCGCTCCACTCGCCCGCCTTGCCCTTGGTCCCGAGCGTCAGAAGGACCTGGCCATCGTGACCCAGCTTCATGACGGTGTGCGCGCCGACGTCGGTGGTCCAGATGTTTCCGTCCTTATCGATACGGATTCCGTGGCTCCGGGTGAATAAGCCATCGCCGAAGGCGCGAATGAATTTGCCGTTTTCGTCGAACTCGGTAAGCGGCTTGGGCCCGCGGCTCAGGACGTAAAGATGCCCCTTGGAATCGAAGGCCACATCTGAAGAGGCTCCCATCGCGGCTGCGTCCGGTACGGGAAGCGGGTCGGCAACCGCCACGTAGTCCAAAAGAGGCGCCTCTTGCGGCACCAGAAGAGCCGGATTCGAAGGGCGCTGCGCGAGTATGGAACCTGCGCACGCCAGCAGTAATACAAATCGCTTCATGAGTTGTCCTTTAATTCCCGCTCAGGCCGCCGGGCCACGCGGAGTTCATATGATACTGCGCCGAAGGCCCGACCATTTCCACCCGGCGGATCTTGCCGTTTTCGATCAGGAACGCCTCGGTGACCAGGATGCTCGATGGCCGGTTGAAGCCCTTGAACTCGTATGCTTTGCCAGTCGAGAGGACGCCTTTATTGACAGTCCCCTGATCGAAGACTGCGTGCGACCAGACCACGCCGCGCTCGCGGTCGACCACGGGATATCGGCGATGGTGGATGCTCTGCACCACGAAGTAGTAGCCCAGCTTGAACTGCCCCATGCAGTCCATGGCGAATGCGTCGATGCCGTCGGCGGGCGGAGGATTGCGCGGCGGAGCCTTCGCCGTATAGGACCCGTTTTCGATGCGGGAACAGTCGTCGGTGAAGGGATAAGTGCCGGTGCCGTTGATTCCCTTGCCATCGTTCTTCTGAAGGCCCGTGAAGTAGCCATCCGCGACCGCGATCAACTCCTGGCGGGACATCTGCTGGGCGGGCGGAATCGACTTGAACCACATGTCCTCAGGCTTGAAGGGCGCATCCATGGTGGCGATGCTGTTGGGACCGCCGCCCCCGGGTTTGAACAGAACGGTTTCGATTTCGGTGATGCGGCCCAGTTCGACGCGCAGGCGCAGGCTCATCAGCATTGGCGCGCCGGCTTCGCGCATGGTCCCCATGTAGGCCACTTGCCCGAACTCCGGATCGGCCCAGATGTGTGTGTATTTACCGCGGCCCTCCACCGTCTTCCAGAATCCGTCGCCGAGGTCGATGAGCTGATCGTTCTCGCTGTACTTTACGTCGGCCGACAACGGCAGGCGCTTTGGATCGTGCGCAACCAGGGCGGTCAGGTATTGGTCGACCAGGTTTTCGAGGCAGGCCCGGTTGCAATTGAGCGGAATGGGTCCGGTAGCGGCCTGAGCGTGAGGAGCGAGGTAGCCGGTCAGCGCAGCGGCCGCGACGATCGCAAAGGCGCCAAGTGCTACAAACGTAGAGCGCATGGGTGTTCTCCTGATGTTTGGTTGTCCTAGAGATTCTATCGCTGAACAGGCACAATGACCAGCGGCCGTTTTACCGGCACGGTCGGCGCTGGTCTGAAACAATAGAAGTTTGACGGAACCTTCACAATTCGCCCTGTTCGCGCTGCTGGGGGCAATCTGCCTGTTCGGGCAGATGAATACCGGGGAAATCGCCGGCAGCGTACAGGATGCCCTGGGAGGGGCGCTGCCCGGGGCAACCGTGGTCGCCGAACAAGCTAAGACCGGCCAGAAATTCACCACCATCACCAATAGCTCCGGCCAGTATCTGTTAGCCCAGCTCCCCATCGGTACGTACTCGTTGAAAGTGAACGCCACGAATTTCAAGCAGTCCGTCGTCTCGAACGTGGAGGTGCATGTCGGCGATAGCCTTCGCCACGACGTCACGGTCCAGATCGGCGATGCCAGCGAAACAGTGGTGGTAGAGGCCGACAGCGGCGCCGTCCAGCCGGAATCCGCCGAAATCAAGGACGTGGTCCTGAGCCGCCAGATCGTCAACTTGCCTCTGAAGACCAGGCAGTTTCTGGATCTGGCGATGTTGAGTCAGGGCGTGGTGCGGCCTCCAGGTGGCACTCGCGGCGACGCGATGCAGCAGGCTGGCACATTGGTGAATGTGCTGGGGCAACGTAGCGGGCACAATCTTTATCTGATTGACGGCGCCACGGTGACCGACGAGCATTTCAACAACATGGTGGTCGCGCCTTCCGTCGAATCGATCAGCGAATTCAACATTCAGAAGACTTCGTATGCACCGGAGTTCGGAGGCAAATCCGGAGCCGTGATCAACGTAGTCACCAAGTCCGGGTCGAATGAGTTCCACGGCAGCCTGTTCGAATTCGTGCGCAACGATGTTTTTGACGCGAAGAATTTCTTCGATTCGCAGACAGCGCCGATTCCTCCGTTCCGCCAAAATCAGTTCGGGGGGAGCGTGGGCGGGCCGGTGATCAAGAACCGAACGTTCTTTTTCGCCGACTACGAAGGCCAGCGAGTCCGCAAATCGCTGACGAGTACGTTCTCGGTCCCCACGGATGCGATGCGGATCGGCGACTTCACGGAGTTGCCGCAGGTGTATGATCCCAACAGTTCCTCAGGGATTTCGCGTCAGCCGTTTCCTGGCAACCGCATTCCCGTCCAGGACTTGAACGCCGTGTCCACTGCTCTGCTGGCGAATATTCCGCGCCCGAACTTGCCGGGGATCGCGCAGAATCTCCTCGCCTCCGGCGGCCAGCGCATCAACAGCAACAATGCCAGCGCCAAGATCGATCATCAGTTTTCCGCAAACGACACGGCCTACGTGCGATTCTCTCTGTTCGATGCGCGCCAGTTCGATCCGTTTGGATCGGGCGTGCTGCAAGAGAGCCTGTTGCCCGGCTTCGGCCGCAACCTCAGCACGCATACGCTGAACGGCGTGGCCGGCTGGACGCACGTCCTCTCGCCCGAATTCCTGAATGAGGCGCGATTCGCATTTCTCACCGTAGCCGGCGGCCAGACCAGCCCGAATGCCGGAAATCCTTTTGCGAGTATCGCAGGCCTGCAGGGCGTGAGCACGAACCCGCTGGATATGGGCTTTCCGCAAGTCTCCTTCGGCGGACAGTTCGCAACCATGGGCGATCCGGCGCTGTTCACGTTTCGCAACAACCGCGATTTCGAATTTTTCGATAACGTCAGCCTACACTGGCGCGCGCACAACATCAAGTTCGGCGCGTATCTCATGCACTACGATTTGCAGCCGGTGAATCCGAACGGAGCCCGCGGGATCTTCTCGTTCACTCCGAGATTCACTTCGTCGGCGCCGGGCCTCGGCAATGGAAATGCGTTCGCCGACTTCCTGCTGGGTGATCCGACCACCGCGCAAGTGGGCCTGGGACGCGCCGCAATGGACGCCAACGCCAATTGGGGGCATTTCTACATTCAAGATAGTTGGCAGGTCGTGCGCAATCTGAAAATCGATCTCGGCCTTCGTTACGAATACAACCAGAACATGACGGACGCCAACAATCAGATGTCGGCGATCGATCCCTCGGTTTCCGGCGGCCGCTTCGTCATCGCGAGCAATAGCTCGGGCGTGATTTCCCCGGCGGCGAATGCGCTGCTGCCGCTTCTGCCGATTCCCTACGTGACCTCCGCTGCGGCAGGGTGGAACAACAGCCTGCTGACATCCCGGCCTCTGCGCCTTGCTCCGCGTGGCGGATTTGCCTGGACCCTGCCGGGACACTCGAGCACCGTCCTGCGCGGGGGCTTTGGCATTTATCCGAACCAAGCCGCGTACAGCATCGTGACGGGCTTCGCGCAAAATCTGCCGTTCTTCGTGACCAAGACGGTGAGCTCCAATGCCGCGGCGCCGCCCAGCTTCCAGATCCAAAACGCGCTGACCACCGGCAGCCTGGGTACAGTCGGCGGCAACAACCTGGATCACGATTTCAAGATCGAGTACAACGAAGTCTGGAATCTGAATCTGGAGCGCGAAATCGGCCAGGGCACGGCCCTGTCGATCGCCTACATCGGCTCGCGCACCGTGCACGCCGACAGTTCGACGGTGCTCAATGTGCCCCTTCCCGGCCCCGGCAATATCAGCGCGCGACGTCCGATTCCGCAGTTGAGCCAGTTCAACACCATCCGCTGGGATGGATGGGCGACGTATCACGCGATGGCTCTCGACATCAAGCGGCGCTTCAGCAAGAGGCTGACGTTCGACGCGAACTGGACGTGGTCCCACTCGATCGACGACGCCTCCGATCCCGGAGCCACGCTCAATGAAGCGAATCTTCCGCAGAACGTGTACGACCGGTCGGCGGAGAAAGCGTCGTCCAGCTTCGATCACCGCCATCGAGCGGTAGTCAGCCTGGTGTACCAGATCCCCGCTCCCGCGAAAACGCGGTGGATAAAGGCCGTGCTGGGCCAGTGGCAGACGGGAAGTTATTTCACGACGCAATCGGGAGCGCCGTTGACGGTGAATATCTCTAGCGATCAGGCGAATATCGGAGCCGGTCCCGCCCAGCGCCCCAATGTTTCAGCAGACCCCAACAACGGCCCTCAGACGCCGCAGCAGTGGTTCAACACGTCGGTATTTTCGCTGCCCGCGCTCTACACGTTCGGCAACGCACCGCGCAATGCAGTAATCGGACCCGGTCTGGAGGAATTCGATTTCTCGCTGCAGAAGGACATCGTGGTGAAGGAGCCGCTTCGGGTCGAGTTTCGCGCGGAGGCCTACAACGCGCTCAACCATCCGAATTTCAACATCCCCAACCGGACCGCGTTCACGCCGAACTTCGGCAGCATCTCGAGCGCGCAGGATTCTCGGCAGCTCCAGTTCGCGTTGAAACTATTGTTTTAATCGCGCACAACGGAGCGCGGTGGCAACGATAGGCTTGATCCGCTTGCTGGCCGCCACACCCTGTGCGCTCCCTCTACTTAACCGGACCGGGCGGGGGCGGTGCCGCAGGCGCTAGTGTCGCCGGCAGGGGCCAGTTCCCGTCATACGGCGGCCAGTTCGGCACAAACGCGTCCGGGGTAGGGTAGAACATCGCCGAATAAATCGTGCGGATCTTGGCATTGTCTATGAAGAACCACTCGCTGAAGACGTTGCGGCGCGTGGTCGCACCAGGGCGCCGGACAAATACGCCAATCGCCAGTACCGCCTGCGCCTCCTCATCCACCACGGGATACCGCCGGGCCGCGACCATCGCGCTGAAGTTCGTCAAGCCGGAAGTACAGTCGCTCACTGCCTCTTGTCCCTTGCCGCCGCCGCGTCCTGCGCGACCGGTCACCGTGTTGCCGTTCTCCAGGCGCGTGCATCCGGGATGCGCCATGATGAGGGACCCGTCGCGTCCCGTGAGTCCGTCGAAATAGCTATTGGTGATCGCCACCAGCGCCTCACGAGAGACCTGCTCGGCTTTCGGCACCGTCCGCTCCGGAGGCGGATTCGCGGCGAGGTTATCCGGCTCGAAGAAATTGCCCGCACGCTGAGTCGCGGTCGCAGGACCGTTGAGGCCCGGATCGCCATCGCGCGCCATGAGCCATTCCGCTTCCGTGATTTTCTTGTTTTCCACTTTCACCCGCACAGTGACGATCGCGAGTTTACTGCCCTCTTCCACCGTGCCGAAGTATCCGGCTTGCCCGCTGACCGCGTCGAGGTAACGGCGCTGCACTTTTCCTAGCCCTGTAACCGACTTCCATACACCCGTACCGGGCTTCACGACCACGGCATTCTCCGTCTGCCGGAAGGCGACGAACAAGGGAGCCGCGGCAGGATCGTGCTTGATCACGGCGGTCAGGTACTGATCGAGGGTGGTCTTGAGACATGCGCGGTCGCAGTCGTTCGCCGCGGCGAACAGAGGGGCGCTAGCCACCCCGAACAGAACCAGCCGTAAAGCTCGGTTAGAGAACATTCGCCTCACGCATCACTTTTTCGCACTTGGTGCGGATCTGCGTCGCGACCTCTAGGGGATCGCCCCCCTGCAGCTCCGGAATGAACAGTTCCACCGACAAGGCCCCGTCGTAACCCTTTTCCGCGAGCTTTTTCAAAATGCGGACCAGAGGCGCCACGCCATCGCCTGGAATGACCCGCGTCGGCTGCCCAAGCAGTTCCCGAGGGATATCCGGCGTGTCATTGAAATGCACGTGCGCGAGCTCGCCTGGCTTGAGCAGGTCCAGATCCTCGAACTTACCCATGCCGGACCAGAAATGGTAGGTGTCCAGCATCGGGCGGACGTTCGGATGCCCCGCTTCGCGGATCACTTTAAGGGAAGTGGTCAGCGTGGAGATCAGCGTCGAGCTGCGCGCGAACTCGATCATGCCGATAAGATTATGCTGCTTGGCCACGTCCCCGGCTTCGCGAATGGCATCCGGAACGGTCTTATAGTCTTCTTCTTTGACCATACGGCTGGTGGTACTGGGGCAATAAATCTTGGTCGATCCCAGCGACGCGAACTGCTCGCAGCGCTTCTTCCAGTTCTCCATCTGTGCGGCGAAGCCCGCATTCTTGTTCCAGAAATCCTGGAGCACGGTCGCACCGGAAACCATCGTCAAACCGTTATCGGTGATCACGCTCTTCGCGGCCGCCATGCTGTCGGTCTTGAGAAAGTCGTCCAAGATCCGGTCGCTGATCTCGACGTTCTTGATGCCCGCCTTGGCCCAGCCTTCGAGGCTCTTGCGGTAGCCCGCACGCTGCGAAGTGGTCTGGTGGATGCTCAGAACCATCTTTCCGCCCGCCGCCGAAGCGGGAATCACGTCAACCAAAGGAGCCGCCAGAGGCGCAAGAAGCATTGTTCGTCGAGAGAGCATGAATTACACTATATCGCCAAACCCGCGGCCCAACGGGAATCACTTCTTCGCCGCCGCCAGGCTCCGGTAGGCCGCTTCCACGAACGCATCCGACGGCCCATACAACGGATCGTAGTCCCGAGTCAGCTTCGCCGCCTTCACTTGTTCCAGCGTCATGCCTTTTTGCGCCGCGTCCTGGAGGCGGCCGCGGATGACGGTCATGGCGTCGCGATACTCCACCACGTCGGCCTCATCGCACAACCGACCGTGACCGGGGATCACCATCGTGCCCCCCTCTTCCTTGTCAGCCGGAACCGTCAGATCCAGGATGCGATTCAAGGACGCCACCACGCCGTTGATGCTGCCGCCGCTGGCGACGTCGATCACCGGATAGCGATCGGGAACGAAGATATCGCCGGTGCTCACCACGTCCGACCGGCGGAAGAACACCATGCTGTCGCCATCGCTGTGCGCGGCCGGCTGATGAATCACCTGGACCGCCTCCCCGTTCACGAACAGGTCCTTGCTATCGACGAAGTAAGTATCCTGCGGCCAGCCGGCGGGCGGCGCACCGGCTTCGCGCATCCGCGCGCCGACCTTTTCATAGGCGATGATCGTCGCGGGGAAGCCGGCGTTGAAGCCGGCCACGTTGCCGCCAGTGATGGTCCGGCCCGCATCCGCCACCTTCTCGTTCCCGCCTGTCAGGTCGGCGTCGGCGCTGGTGTTGATGACATACCGGATCGGCTTGTCGGAAATCTTCCGGATGGCCGCGATGAGTTTATCCGCTTGCGCCGCGGCCTTCGTGTCGACCACCAGTACGCCGTCCTTGCCCACTTGCACCGTCGTATTTCCACCGCCGCCGACCAGCATATAGACGTTGCCTTGGACCGGCAGGATGTGAATCTCGCCGTCGTCCATCAGGCTCGGCACCTGCACGGGACGATTCACTGGAGCGGGCGCGCCGCCGTTGGGGTACATCGTCTCCGCGCCCCCGCGAGCAGCCTTCTCCGGGATCGCGTGCTTCATCGCGAACTCCTGCAGATAAGGATTCGTCCCCGGCAGAAAATTCGGCACGTCGCCTTTTGGCCGCGGAACCTCGGTCACGGATTCGCACGGATACGGATCGATCTGCTGATGCGGGTCCAGATTGAAATCCGTGCTGCGGATGAACGGCTCGGTCAGATACACGGGGTCGTTTACGATGCTGACCCAGGTGAGGCGTTCGCCATGCCGGATCCAATGCTCGGTGAGCGTCGCCCGGTCGCTGCGCGGGATGCCATTGCGCCGGATCCAGCCGATCTTGAGATGCGTGGTGGTGATGGTGAGAATATCGCCATCCCACTTGCCCGTCGAGAATCCTTGCCAGGTGTGCGCCGCGTATTCCGGTGGATGCGGCCGGCCATCCATATAGATGGTTCGCTCGGGAGCCTGCCAGGAACCGTGCGTGTGCCACGCGACGATCTGCTGTGTGGCGGTATCCACTTCCTTCCAGATTCTTACGTTGAAAGGTCCGCGCGGCCCGTAGTCGGACGGGTGCGGCTTGCACTGATGCTCGGGCAGCGTCAGGATTTCCGCGTCCCAGATGTCGCCGCGCATGCGAGCCGCGTCGGTGATCGGAAGACCAAGATAGTCGCCGATCTCCGGACCGGGAATCCGTTCCGGCTGATCCTCGTGAAACACGGGGTTCCACTCACCCGATAAATCGATCTGAGCAAACGCCGGAAGAAGCGTCAGCGTGAAGACGATCAGGGTCTTGCCCATGTTGCTCCTTAATTACTGCACCTTACAAGAAAAGTTCGCCGACTCATCGGTACTACCCGATCCATTGTAAACGGCAACTTGCGGATACGGACATAGCGGACGCGTGCGGTCCGTCTTTCCGGCGCGGACGCGTGACGCCTCAATCCGATCCGGAGCCTTGCCTTGCTCCACCCAAGTGCTGATGGCGTCCATCATGTTAAACGTGCTGGTGCCATCCCCACCCGCGCAGTGCCCCATGCCCGGAACCATGAACAGGCGCATGGAATTCGACACGGCTGCCTTACCAAGTTTTTCGATCACGCTGTTATAGTAATTGACGCTGCTCTGCGGAGCGATTCCCGGATCGGCCCAGCCGTGATACATCAGCACCTTCCCGCCGCGGCTGAACAGCGGCTTTAGGTTGGGATCGATCGAGTTCATCAACGAGCCCGCCGTCTTGTCGCCCGTTGCGATATCGCGCTCGGCGTTGAAGTTCAGATAGTTCCAGTCGGCGTCTTTAAACACCAGGAATTTGTAAGTCTCGTCGGCAAGCGCCATGGGCTTGGTGCCGGACAGCGTCGCCCATCCGGTTTCGCTCCCGCGCTCGAGCCCAGGGAACAGTGACTTCCCTTGCGAGTTTTTGGGCCCCGCGTAGATCTGCCGCGCGGCCTCCACTTGCGGCGCCGTCAAACACAAGGAACCGTCTGAATCCTTGCAAAGCAGCTTCTGCGGATCGAAGTGGCATTTCATGGGATTCTCGAGAACCCCGTCCTTTACGCCATCAAGTTCGTCACAGGCCTCGAGCACCGCAGCGTGCAGAACGGCGTATTTTGCAGGCGGGATGTAGCTGGCTTCGTCCTTGTGCACGACCTCCGCGCTCCACACTTGCGCACCCTGGAGGTGCGTGGTGTAGATTGCCGCCGCGCCCGCGATGATCCCGTCGTAATCGGCGGCATAGCGCTGTGCTTCCGTTAGCGCTTGGCGTCCGCCCGTGGAGCATCCGTTCCAGTAGGAGTATTTCGGACTGGTGCCATATCGTCCATTGATGATCGCTTTCGCTGCGACCGTCATCTCATGCACGGCGCGATACGAAAAGTCGATCACCTTCTCCGGATGTCCCGGGACGAACGTCGCCGGATCGCCGCCGGTGTGGCCCGTGTCGTTGCTCGCAGTCGCATAGCCTGCCGTGAGCGCGGTCGCCATGGCGGGATAGCTGATGGTCCCGGCCCAAGCGCCGTTGCCCACCGATTGCAGATTTCCGTTCCAGCCGGTTTCGGGCAGCCAGACCTCAATTTTGATTTCGGAATCGGCGACCGGCGTGAGCGTCGCCGCCACGCGGCAGAATGCGGGAAGACTCCGGAATGCCTGCGGCTGCTTGCCTTTGGGCGCGGGAAGAGGCGATGTGAACGTTCCCGCAGCGACCGTCTCCGCCATGGTGATGGTCGTGTTCTTCAGCTTCAGTGATGTCAAACTCTCGCACGTCGACGCACCGAACACGGGGGCGATGCCGCACGCGGCAATCGTCATCAGAAGCGTAATGGGTCTGGTCATGGTCAGCGGCTCCATACTAGCCTACTACCACGCCCATTTCGTCGGGAAAGACTCGGTCCGCAGCCTCCAAAGGTAACGGCCGAGCCCCACAACATTAGAACGAGTACTTCAGCGCAAACTGAAGGACGCGCGGGTTCACCGTCGTCGTAGTGATCTGTCCGAACGTTGCCGGCGTATCCAAGGCGACGGCCGGATTGCCAAACTGCGGGTGATTGAAGGTGTTGAAGAATTCCGCACGCAGTTGGATCGCTTGGCGCTCGGTGATCTGGGTGTTCTTGATCAGAGAGATATCCCAGTTAAACTGCCCCGGACCGCTCACGATACCAACGCCGGAATTGCCGAACACAGTCGGAAGCGGACCGCCCGGGAAAGCCGCCTCTGAGTTGGGAGCTGCCGGAGCCGAGCAGAATGCGCTCGTGTTCAGGTACCCCGGCCCGCCGCTCACGCCTCCCAGCCTCGCTTCGGTGCCGCCGGAGGTTGCGATGGACCCATAGGTAGATCCCGGACACATTTGCGCGCGGGCTGTAACGAAAGTACCCAACCCGTAGACAGTTCCCGTACCCTGATCGGTGATTGTCATCAACGAGCCGCCCTGAAGCGTGGTCAAGCCGGATAGATTCCAACCGCTCACCAGTTTGCCGAGCCCCGCCCTCACGTTGCTGCTAGGTATATCGTAACTGTAGTTCACGATCAGGCGTTGCGGCCGATTGAATCCCACCGGTCCATAGTTATCGCCGATGAAATTCGGGTTGTTGCTGTTCGAGGAATTACCTGCCAGCGTGCTGAGGTCCTTGCTCCAGGTGTAGGAGGCCTGCATCGATAAGCCGCGCGACAACTGTTTTCGCACGGTAATTTGAAGGCTGTTGTAATTGGAAACGCCGTCGAAGGAAGTGACTTGGAAGCCCGCGGGCTGATATCCCAGAATCGGCGTGCGGAGTGCAGCATTCGCCACGGTATTGACGGTTATGCCGTTGATAGGATTGGCGGGGCTGGCGAGACCAGGAGTGTTGATGGTGTGATACTGGTCCACCAAATTAATACCGCTCGATCCTACAAAGCCGGCCTCGACTACCCATCGCGGCAGGACCTCATACTGGAACGTCAGGTTGTACTGCCGGACCAGTGGGGTATGAAGATTCTCGGCGATGGCCGGAGTGTTGAGATTGGACGTGGCCCCCGTTTGAATATTCGCCCAGCGGGAAGCAAAAGTTCCAAGCGGAGTGGAGGGATAGGGATTCTGATTGCTGAAGGGAGCGGATCCTACGCCGCTGTAGTCGAGAGTAATCGCGTATGGATAGCCTTGCTCCAGGCCGTGTACGAAACGGTCTCCGGCCACGCGATCATAGAAAATACCCGCCCCGCCGCGCATGACCAGTTTGCTTGAAAACTGGTACGCGAAGCCAGCCCGGGGGCCAAAATTGCTCAGCGGGGGGCCGGTCCGCACAGGCTGGCTGCGATCCGATACCAGGACTCCAGCGGGCGGCGGGGGATAGTGATCCAGATAGTTGTTCGGCACGACATATCCCAGCAGGCCGGCGCCGGAGGTCGTAGGGCCAGTGGGCGGAATGGGAGCCTTTTGAATCTGGCTGACCCACACGTTGGTGAGGTTGCCGTATTTGTCGCTGTACGTGCCATCGTATTCCCAGCGTGTACCCAGGTTCAGGCTCAATTTGGCGCTTACCTTCCAGTCGTCCTGAACGTAAGCGCTCATGTTCTGCTCTTTGTAGTTGTGGATGATCCCGTTCGGAGCAGGTCCGCTGCGCACGCAGAACAGGCACTGGAAGATGTTGCCTCCGCCGCCATTGGTATTGCCCGGATTCGCGACGCTGCAGGTAGTGTCGCCGGGAGCGCATCCAGCCCTTCCGATCAGCCAGTCGGCAAAAGATCCATAGAACAGGAATCCGCGCTCGAGGCCCGCAAAGGCTATGGGCCACTGGGTCTTCTCCAGTTCGAAACCAGCTCTAAGCGTGTGCTTCCCATGCGACCAGGAAATCTGGTCGGCGTACTGGAATTGATTCGTGACGCTGAAGGATGGAGCCAGCGTACCGAACATGCTCGGCCCGCCAAAGATCACCGTGACGGGCAGTTCGGTCATGGACGGAACGATCGGCGTCTGGCCCACCTGCTGGGGTGTGCCCGGAGTCGAATCGGTTCCGTACGCAAAGTTCCGCTGGCCCGACATCCGCGCTTCGTTGACGAAATTAGGGGTGATGACGGACGTCAGCTTCAGGACCGCATTGGTATTCGAATAATCGTTGTGAATCGGCGTTCCAGGCAGTCCGCCTATGCCGAAGGGAACAGTCTGTGGATTGTGGGTGTAGAAATACCGGGCGGAAAGCGTGTGCCTGCTATTGAGCACATAATCCGCATTCACGATGTATTGGTCCTCGGTATACTTCGCCGGGCTGCTGAACTGCTTCCGCGAGAACGTCCCCGTGCCCGAACCCGGAATATAGTAGCTCCCATCCGCGTTTTTCAGATTCAGCATGGCCAGGGAAACGGGATTGATGTTGGACCCGTCACAGGCCACCTGAATGCTGGGAATCAGAAAGGCCAGAAACGTGGTGTAGGAGGAATCGCCTGGATGGTTGTCCGGGCAGAGCGCGGCCCCCAACGCGGCCCGGTATCCCGGCGCATTGCGATCACCCGCGGGTAGCGGGGGTAAGACTACGTTGCTGGTACCCGCCGCGGCGACCCCGTTCAGCTGCCGCGTTCCCTGGTAACTGCCGAAAAAGAACAGCTTGTCCTTCTTAATTGGACCGCCGATGGCGCCGCCGAACTGGTTCTGCTTGAGGATCTGCTGCAAGCCGCCGCCGTCGCGGTTCTGGAAGAAGCTGTTGGCGTTCAAATCCTCGTTGCGGAAGAACTCGAATACCGAGCCATGAAAATCATTCGTGCCCGACTTGGTGACGACGTTTACGTTCGCCCCCGGATTCCGGCCGTAACTGGCATCGTAGGTCGACGTCTGGATCTTGAATTCCTGAATCGCATCCGGATTCGGAATGCCGATTCCGGCATAGATACCGGAGTCATTCGAGGATCCGCTGTTAGCGCTGTTGTTGATGGCTACGCCATCCATCTGGTAGTTGTTCTGTCCGGGGTCATTGCCGTTGACGCTGAAGTCCTGGGTGGCCTTTCCGAAGGCCGTGGCGTTGTTCACGCCCACGTTCACTCCGGCCGACAGACCAATGATCTGCGAATAGTTGCGGTTGCTGAGCGGTAACGCCGTGACCACGCGCGATCCGACCGTTGTACCTAACGTGGATGTTGCCGTCTGGAGCGTTTCCTGCACGGCTTCCACCGTCACTTGCTCGGTCTGAGCCCCAATCTCCAGAGTCCGATCCAGTACCGGTGTCTCCGTGACGCTCACGTTGAACGATGACACCTCCGATACCTTGAAGCCCGTGGCCGAGAAGCGAACCCGGTACGTTCCCGGCGGTATAAACGTGAACCGATAAGTTCCGTCAGCTCCCGTGGTCGCCGTGCGCACCTGGTTGGTCTGGGTGTTCGTCAGAGTGACCGTAGCGCCCGGAACGCTGGCGCCGGAGGGGTCGGTGAGCGTCCCGGTGAGTGCCCCGGTCCCTGCTGATTGGGCCGAAACAACCCCACTTACCGCAATCGCCACAACCACGAGGACCGCCACAATGTGCAGGAACTTCCCGATTTTCATAAATCTCCCTTCATGTTTTTGGAAGGCCTGGTAGAGCGCGGGATGGCAGGATAAAGTGGCAGCAAATTGGCTCCCCCCACGGCTAGCCTCTCACGCGATTGTATGCTAGACTTCATCGGACGTTGATCAAAACAGCGTCAAATTTGAGGTCGGTTATGGTGAGAGTCCCCGTCGAACCTATTCCGTTTGGCCCCTTCTGTCTTGACGCCGGCAATTCCCGTTTACTGCGAGACGGCATTGAGATCGAGGTCCGGCCTCAGGCGTTCCACGTTTTGCAGGTGCTGGTTCAAAACAGCGGCCGGCACGTGAATTACGAGCAGATGATTCAAGAAGCTTGGAACGGCACCGTGGTATCCAAGCACACCGTTGCCGTCACGGTCGGGGAAGTGAAGAAGATTCTGGGCGAATTCGGCCCGTGGATCAGTTATCGTCCTCGCTTGGGCTACAGTTTCGAGACTCCTAATTCCGAGGATCTGGTCCGGCAGGGCTGGCACTGCTGGAGTCGCTGCACCCGCGAAGGATTTGAGAAAGGGCTGTGCTACTTCGAGCGTGCGGCGCGCGAAAGCAACGATCCCCGGGCGTTCGAAGGAGCCTCGCTATGCTACATGATGCTGGGCACCTGCGGAATGCGGCCAGCCCGCGAGATGTATCAGGGGTTTCTCGACGCGCACCGCCGAGCCGTCGCATTAAGCGGCCTGACGCCCGACCTGCGCGCCGATCGCGCCCAGGGACTGCACATCTTTGAACACCGAATCGCGGAAGCCGAGGCGGATCTTCTGCAAGCACTGCGGGAAAAACCCAAGTGGGTGCCCGTGCACATGCGCCTGATTATGCTGTATGCCGGCACCGGACGCTTGGACGAGGCTCTCGAACAGGTAGAAGCGGTTCGCGCGATCGACCCGCTGTGGGTGCAACTTCCCGCTTCCGAGGTTTTCGTGCGCTTCTTCCGCAGGGAATTGCCCGAGGCTCTGGCCGCCGCGCGTCAGGCGCTAGAATTGCATCCCTATCTGCCGCTGAGCCGGGCGCTTTACGCGCAGGCTCTGGAACTTTCCGGCGACACCGAAGAAGCGCTCAAGCAATACCGTATGGCCACCGTTCTCTGTCCGGATCTTCCCTGGTTGCGCGCGCTCGAAGCGATCTGCCTGGTAAACAGCGGCCGGCGCGCGGACGCTCTGGCAATTTTGCAGCAGCTCGAAGAGCTTCGCCAGACCGAGTACGTGGACGCCTATTTCCAGGCCCAGCTCCTGCACGCGCTGGACCGCAAAGACGAAGCTTTTCTCGAACTGGAGCGCGCGGCCGATGAAAACTCCGCGGCGCTATTTGTCCTGGATGTCGACCCGCGAGTAGATCCGCTCCGCGCCGATCCGCGCTTCGCAGCGATCCGGGATCGCGCGTTCAATACGCCTACGCTTATTGCACACGCCTAGGGACTACTTGCAAACGAAGTTGGCGGTATCGTCCGTGCTCCCCGATCCTTTGTAGGTCGCTACCTGCGGATACGCGCACAGCGGACGCGTCCGGTCGGTCTGACCATTCCGAACCCGCGAGGCCTCAATGCGGTCCGGAGCCTTGCCGGTGTCGACCCATTGCTCGAGCGCGGCCAGCATATCGAAATTTGCCGTGGCATCCCCGCCGCCGCAGTGCGCCATGCCCGGGATCATGAATAACCGGTAGTTGTCGTTGATCTTACTCGGCCCGCCCATGGCTTTCGCTACGCTCTTGTAGTATTCGACGCTGCTGCGCGGCGAAATCTGCGGGTCTGCCCAGCCGTGATACTGGATGATCTTGCCTCCGCGCGCCAGGAACGGCTTCAGATTGGGATCGAGCGCGTTGACCACTTTACCCGTCTTCTCTTCCGTCTTCGCCATGTCGCTATCGAAGTTTAGTGTCTTGTAATCCCAGTTGGTGTCTTCGAACACGGCGTACTTAAACGTATCCGTCGCGATGGTGAACACGTTGTTGCCCGCCATGGTGGTCCAGCCGTTTTCGCTGCCCGGTTCGTGGCCTTCGAAGATCACGCTCTTGGTGCGCGGGTTGACTACATCGGAATAGATCTTGCGAACGGTCTCCACCTGCGCGGAGGTCAAACACGTGGGCGCATCCGCACCTTTGCATTCGAGCGTCTTCGGGTCGAATTTACACTTGGTAGGATCGTCCAGAACGCCATCCTTCACGCCGTCTCCCGCCGGGGCCCGGCCATCGCAGGCTTCCAGTACCGCGTCGTGGATCACTGCGAATTTCGCCGGCGGCAGAGCACTCGCTTCATCCTTAAGCGTGGCCTGTCCGATCCATACCGCCTGCGCGGATCGTCCGGTAAAATTGATCGCCGGAGAGCCCGCCACGATCGCGTCGAAGTCTTCCGGATACCGCTGCGCTTCCATCAGGCCCTGCCGGCCGCCCGCCGAACAGCCGTTCCAATAGGAATGCTTGGCATCGCGCCCATAGAATGCCTTGATCAGCGCCTTGCCGGTGGTCGCCATTTCATGGACAGCCCGGTAGCCGAAGTCGATCACCTTTTCCGGATGGCCCATGGCGAAGCTCGCGCTGCCGCCCTCGTGGCCGGTATCGGTCATTGCCGATGCATATCCGCGCTGCATTCCCGCGGCGAGCGTGTTGGGCGTAATCGCGCCGCTCCAACCGCCGTTGCCGTTGGCTTCGAAGTTCCCGTTCCAGCCAGAAACCGGCAGCCAGTACTCGATCTTGATATCGGAGTCGGCGGAAGGTTTCGAGGTCACCTGGACGCGGCAGAACGCCGGCAGGTTGGCGTACGAGTCGCCGCCCTTAGCCTTGCCTTTTCCGCCCGCGGGCGCCGGCGGCGCGAACGCCCCTGCCGCCACGGACTCGGCGACGACCGTCGAATGCGGAATCGAGAGCGAGCTCAGACTCTCACAGGTTGCGCCCATCGCGTAAGAACCAACGAAGATCAGCGCTGCGTATTTCAACATGAATTCAGTCTCCCTTGCCCTGGTTATCGATCATATCCCAACCGTACGACCCAACAGTAGAACCGGCCTCCAGGCCGGTTAGGGCGCCTTACAGCTGAAATTCGCCGACTCGTCGGTACTCCCGGACCCCTTATACTTTGCCACCTGCGGATACGGGCACAGCGGACGAGTCCGATCCGTCTTGCCATCCCGCACCCGCGACGCTTCGATCCGGTCCGGAGCCTTGCCCTGCTCCACCCACCGCTCGATCGCGCTCTGCATGTCGAAGGTGTCCGTCGCGTCGCCGCCGTTGCAATGCCCCATTCCCGGCACCATGAACAGGCGCATCGAGTCCTTCACCGCGCGAGCACCCAGCTTATCCACCACGCTCTTGTAATAGTCCACCGCGAGCCGCGGCGGAATCCCGGCGTCGCTCCAGCCCCCGTAGACGATCAGCTTGCCGCCGCGCTCGGTGAATTTGCCGATATCCGGGTCGTTGGCGTTAATGACGGTGTTCTCCGGCGTATCCGCGAGCGCCAAATCGCTATCGAAGTTGATCGGCCGCTTCATGGGATCCCAGGCCGGATCCTTGAACGCGAAATACTTGAAGAAATCCGACGAAATCGACACCGGCGCCGGACCCGCCGACTGTGCCCATAACAGCTCGCTGCCCGGGAATAGCGGCCCGAAAATCTCCTTCTTCGTTCGAGGATTCGTCGCAGGCGCATAGAGCTTGCGCGCCGCCTCTACTTGCGGCTTGGTCAGACACGTGGGGCCGTCGGCGGTCTTGCACTCCAGAACCTTGGGATCGAACTTGCAGCGTGTGGGATCCTCCAGCACGCCATCCTGCACACCGTCGAGGCGGTCGCACGCCGCCAGCACCGCGTTGTGAATGGCCGGGAATTTCTCCGGCGGGATGGTGCTGGCCGGATCCAGATGGGTCGCCTGCCAGATCCAGATCTGCCCGAACACGTGATGCGTCAGGTATGTGGCCAGACCGCCCGCTACCAGGCCGTCGTAATCGGTGGGAAAACGTTGTGCCGCTTTCAGCGCGGCCATACTGCCGCCTCCGCACTCGACCATATACGAATGCCGCGGACGGTCGTTGTAAAACGCCTCCACGATCGCCTTGGCCTTGACGGTCATCTCATGGCCCGCGCGTTCGCCGAAATCGCGAATCCTCTCCGGATGCCCCATCATCAGGCTGGCGCCTCCGTCGTGGCCGGTGTTGTTCCCCGCCACCGCGTAGCCGCCCCGCATGGCCGCCGCGATCCCGTTGAAGTTCATGGATCCGCCCAGTCCGCCGTTGCCAGTGCCGCGAAATTTCCCATTCCATCCTGACGACGGCATCCAGACTTCGATCTTGATTTCGGAATCGGCTACGGGACGGATGGTCGCCGCCACGCGGCAGAAGGCCGGCAGATCGCGGAAGACGTCATCCTGTTTTCCCTGAGTAAAGGCCCCCGCCGCGACCGACTGAGCCGTCGTGATCGTCGTGTTCTGCAATGTGAGCTGCGCCAGGCTCTCGCAGGTCGCCGCCGCCGCAGGTATCGCGATAACTGCCAAAACCACCGTTACGTTCCAACGCATCTCCCTATAATAGGGATGGTTATGACGCGTTGTCTTCTCTTGCTCACGGCCTGCTTCGCGGCGCAAGCGCACGACATCATCACCACCTCGATCACTTTTAGCCGGGATATAGCCCGCATCGTGAACAACCACTGCGCCTCCTGCCATCATCCCGGAGGTATGGCGTTCTCCCTGATGACGTACGCCGACGCACGCCCCTGGGCCGTCGCGATCAAGGAAGAAATTCTCCGACGCCGCATGCCCCCCTGGGGCGCGATCAAAGGCTTCGGCGAATTCCGCAACGATCAGGCGCTGACTCCCGAAGAGATGGAACGCATCGTGAGCTGGACCGACGGAGGGGTGCCCGAAGGCGAGCCGAAAGACATGCCGGAGCCGCCCAAATCGCTCGAGCCCGAGACGTTTCGCCACGGCAAGGGCGAACTGAGTGCGACCGGCGAATTCGCGTTGACCCGCGCGTTCGTCCTGGACGGATTGTGGCCAGAGAAGGTCCCCGAAAAAGGCTCTTTCCAGATCACCGCCCAGCTTCCCGACGGCACCATCCAACCCTTGTTGTGGCTGCAGGACTACAAGGCTCAGTTCGGACATCCGTTTCTTTTCCAGACGCCCGTAAATCTGCCGGCTCGCACCGTGATCCGCGGCATCCCGCCCGGCGCGAAGATCGCCCTTCTGCCGAAAAAATAAACCAGCCTATTTGGAGTTATGATGAGGTCGTGCGAAGACGTTCATTTGTGTCCTCATCCCTGACGACGCTAATCTTCGCACGTAAGTTGTGGTCGCAGGATCAGGTCTGGGTTTGCCCCATGGATCCGGACGTGCGCTCGAGCGTTGCCGGCGTCTGCCCGCGCTGCGGCATGAAGCTCGCCGCGAACCTCCCGGAAGCCACCGAATATCACATGGACCTGAGCACGCTCCCGCGAGCCCTAGAGCCCGGCCAGCCCATCCAGCTCACCTTCGCCATCCATGACCCCTGGAAAGGCCGCCCGGTGACGAACTTCCAGCTGGTGCACGAGAAGCTGTTCCACATGTTCGTGGTCAGCCAGGATCTGGAGTTCTTTCTGCACAATCATCCCGTCTTCCAGCCCGACGGATCTTTCCGCTACGACAATCTCACGCTTCCCAAGGCCGGAATGTATCGTGTACTTGGCGATTTTTATCCCGACGGCGCTACACCGCAGTTGATCGCGAAAACCATGATCGTGCCAGGGACACCTCCCGCACCGGTGCATCTCTCGCGGGATTACTCGCCGAAAGATGCGACCAACATGCAGGTGGAATTTCGCACCGATCCTCCGCAGGCCATCGCCGGACTAAAGACGCAGCTTCATTTCACCATCAAACCCGCCGACGGATTCGAGAAGTATCTCGGAGCCTGGGGACACATGCTCGCGGCCAGTGAGGATTTAATCGACCTGATCCACACGCACCCGTTCATCGCCGATGGCGGGCCGAATGTCCAGTTCAATCTGACGTTTCCGCGTCCCGGGAATTATAGAGTGTGGGTCCAGTTCCAGCGCGCCGGTGTGGTCAACACCGCGCACTTCGATATACCCGTTCAAGAATTACAGTAAAGGGCGGCGCCCGCTGGCAGGGACTGCCGTGGCCGCTCCGGTACTGGTACTTAACTTCTTGGGCTTTTTTCTTGGCCTATGATAGTATGGCTCTTCTCTTAGGAAAAACCCTGACAAATGAAGAGTCTTATCGTTACGTCTTTATTGCTTGGACTGACCGCTATCGTCAGCGCCAGCATCATCACACAAAATACAAGCGCGACAAATGTGACGGGGGGCAGTGGATTTTTCATCGGTCAATCGGTGACCACGCCTGGAGGTGGCCCTTGGGACAACATCGGATTCAATTATGTCGATAACAATAGCAATCCCTTCGCGCTCGGCGGACTGTATCTCCTGACACAAACCTACACAGGCTTGCCGTCCGGATTAAGCAATGCGACGCCCGGGTTCGTGGCTAGCACGAGCACGATCAGCGGCGGTGTCTGGACCTTCGCGTCGGGCGTGACGCTGAGTGCGAGCACGCAGTATTTTTTCTACATGGATACCGCGTTCAATGGTTCGGAGATTCTTTTCTCCTATCCTGGCACCTATGCGGGGGGCGTTGCATCACAGGCTGACAACTTTTTGCCGAATTATTCAGATAATAGGGCCGTTGATATGACCTTCACGCTTGCCGGCACCCAGTTCACAGCGGTTCCCGAGCCGGCTACTGCGTCACTAATGCTGGCTGCGATCGGACTCGCCGCTGCTTTCCGCCGCCGCAGAGCCTGACTGCCTTCGCTCCTAGTTGGCAAGCTTGCCCTGGATTTCCTGGCAGACGTACTCCTTCAGCCGATCGTTCGGGCGATACGTCGCTGAGGTCGTCACCATCCAGGGCTTGGTGTAGTATTCGGGATCGTCGATCGTCACCGTGTAGTCCAGGTTCATCGAATCCCGCCGCGTGTACTTTTCGACCACGTGCAGTTTCTCGCCATGCGGGTGGCCGAAAGAATCGAGCCAGGTCCGGTCATTGAAACCAACCACGTCCACCATCAGCGAATCGCCTTCCCACCAGCCATAGGAATCGCCCAGATAAGTCGGATTGGGATCCGCGGGATGCTTCAAGCCTGCCTTCGTGCCAATCGGAATCGAACGGAAGATGTGAGTGCCACCCTCGTAGACGATCACCACCCGGTTGGGCACCTGCAGGATCTCCATCGAGTACGGCATGTACATGATGCGTGGCACGCCCGACGGCAGACAAGCGCGCTCCGGATCCGAAGCCGCCTGAGTCCGCCTACGCTCGTCCCAAACCTGCTTGCCTTTGGCGTTGAACGGAGCGTCTCCGTTCACGTAAGGCGTCACGTCCGGAACGGCCGGTAGACTCCAAACCCCGGGCCCACCGAGGTCCACATGACCGTCGGGAAGACGCCCTAAAGACGACTGGCCGATCACCGGCAGCAGGGCACAAAGACCCGCCGCCAGGATCGGCCAATTCTTCATTCGGACTCTAGCTATCTTCCGAGCACTCCGTGGATGTGGATCTGATCCTTGTTGTTTTCCTGGCAAATGTACTCCAGTATCTCGCCGCCGCGCATCGTGAACGGGCCCGTGGTGTTCGGGGTCCATGTGATGCCGGTGACCACTGTCCACGGCTTGGTGTAATACTCGGGGTCGTCGATCGTTGCTTCCACTTTGATGTTGTTGAAGTCGGTACGGGTAAGTTTCTCGGTGACCTTCAGCTTCTCGCCGTGAGGATGGCCGGAAGCGTCCAGCCAAGTACGATCATTGAAGCCGTTGGACTCGATGACCAAGGTGTCCCCGTCCCAATGAGCTATGGAATAACCCAGATACGTGGGATTTACATCGTCAGGATTCGGAAGTTTTCTTCCATCCATGTAAACCACACGCCAGACGTGTGCGCCGCCCTCGAATACGAACAGAATGCGGTCCGGCATCTGGTAGATCTGCGTGGGATACGGTGTGTACAGCATGCGCGGAACGCCCGGAGGCAGGCAGAAGCCCTCGGGATCGTCCTTCTCCAGGTCCTTCAGTTCGCGTTGTTCCCAGAGCGCCTTGGCAGCAGGCGTGAACGGCGGGTAAATGTACTGGCAACCCTTCTCGTCATGAGCGTTGATTTGCAGATTGACGATGTAGGGGACGCTCCAGACTCCCTTCGCCAAGCCGCCGAAATCCGGTTTGCCGGCCTGTACGCCGTATTGGGGTTCGTTCGGGAATCTCGGTACGGGCGGCAACTCAGCCGCGGCTCCGCCTCGCCCGCGACCACGGCCAGCAGCAGCTCCGCCGGCGGCAGCGCCTCGCCCAGCGCCCTGGGCGGGAGGTGCGGCTCCTCGCGCGGCAGCAGCAGCGGCATTCCGATCCAATAGCCACTGGGGCGGCCCGGGACATCCGGCAGGATCGGGCGCACCGCCGCCGCGCTGGGCGGCAGCCGGCACCGAGAGCAAAGACAGGCCGGCAAGAATGGCCGCCGCGGACAGAATCGAAGTAATGGGTCTAGTCAACTTTAGAATCCTCCTGGTGTTCCTTCTAGGAAGGGAGCACGGGCCCGAGAGCTTACACGCAACATAAATTAGGCGTTAACTGACGTGGTCAAGTTACGCCTCCCCCTGGCAAGCTATTCGGCGACAACCATACTACTCATAGTCTTAAAGACAAGTCAACGCCGGAAAGGTATATGCTGGTGCGCTTTAGGGTTAGTGGACGATCTGATCGACCATCCACGCGCCGTCCATTCTAAAACGGAAAACCGGGTTCGTGGACGGGTCAAACTGACCGTGCCGGATCCCCATTAGGGTCGGCGGGCTGGTCTGGAAGCAGCTGTTGTCGATGCGAACGGCTATTCTGGCGTCGGCCAGCTTGGTGTATTGGTCCTGGTCGCGCACCGAGCCTACCTGGAGCACCCTGACTGGGAAGCTGCCGCGAATCTGGACGTAGGGGAGGCCCACGGCCGGATCGCCGATCTGAACATCGTCGCTGAACTGGAGGTCGCGGCCTTTCTTGGTCAGGTGGGCAACAGCTCTTGTATCGCCGAGTGACGTGATCTCCCAGAGTTCGTCACGCACGCCGCAGTCTACCTGTCCCGGATCGAGAGCGAGCTGTTCTCCGTCGAGTTGCACAGGCCGCGCTTCGAGAGTCCCATTGACGGAGAATTCACCGCTTCCGCACCCTACCAGTACCAGAAAGGCCAGGAAAGGTACCGAGATTCGTAGCAAAGTCTTTACCACCTTCTATTTATCGTCAGTTCGCCGGCTGGACTTGAGGCCGCCGCCACTATCCGCCAATTGAGGCCCACCCCGTTTAAATATCTCGGAATTATGCACTTGACATCCCCTGACCCGCAGGGCTACCGTAAGTGCGTGACAGGCCGGAGTTTTTAGAGGGAGTGGGTAAGGAGTTCCAGAAGCGTTACGGCGCAGAAAACGCACAGCGGCGTGAGCCACGCTTTCCTGGGTGAGCGCCACAATGCCATGACGATAACAACCGCGACTAGCCACGCTGGGATATAGGCTTTCATCGAACAGCTCCCGGCTTGCTGCGTTTCCGTTTCGGCTTCGCCTTCATCGCCTGTGCCCCTGGCCGGGGCATCGTAGCGTCAGGCTTAACTCGCGCGATCAGCGAGATCGCTTCGTTGGTCGAGAGCGGGATGTGAACCTTGCTGAGCGGCTTTGCCATAAGACAACACCAAATTGGATCACACGCGCGGGAACTGCGCATTCGCAGCCTGAATCAAGGCATCAGCCTCAATTAGGGCAGCATCGGCTTCTGGAATACTGACATGGGGTTTCAGCTCGTGAATATACCGCGCACGGTCTTGAGCTGGAGTGTTCTCATCAATGGTCACATATATTGCTGTGGCAAGCCGTTCAAGCGCGGCGACATTCTTTCCCCCGAACCGCTCGGCAACGAATTGAATATGCCGTGAGTAGGTCTCCGGCATCGTTGAAAATTGTGTCTTCAGGGTTTGACTTAACTGGCCAGGACGAAGGCTAGGTCCATAGAAATCGCTCTTCACCTCCCACTCCAAGAGGCGCATGGACCTCATCCATCCAATCTCATCTCGCAAGTCGAAGGAGAAAGGTCCGTGTTTATACAGAATGAACGCAAACTCAATTGGCACGCCAAGAGTGCGCTTGAGAACGTAAGCAGCCTTCTGGAGATGGGTCTCCCCCGCCCAACTCTGGTTTTCACGTAGCTTTTCTATTAGAGCCACGATCAAGCTAGCGTTATCAAATCGTTCCATTTCAGTTAGTTACAATCCTTCTAATGATTTTGCCCTTGTTCTCTCCCAGCCAAATATTCGCCTTTTCTTTGCTGTCTGGAGAAACGAATATTGAGTCTACCTGAAACCGAGGACCCTGTCCATCGCTGAAGGTTGAGGACATCGTTAACGAAGAGGCAATGTTCCCATCACGAAGACGGACAGGAAAGTCCTCGGAGGCTGGCTCAGAAGCATACCGATCCCGTCGGAGGACTTGCTCTCCAAATTCCGTCTTGGCTGCTTCGTACACAAGGTCTACGCTGGACAGGTTTAGAGTTTGGTCATTGGGGTTAGTTTCGTAGAGTACGCGAAAATGTTGCCGTTGCGCGATACGCGTCGCCTCCGGATAACCCTTCACCTGAGGATTGACGGATGCCGAATCAATTCCAGCTAGAACTTTATTGTCAGTCATGCGGAGATGATCTTCGAGAAGTGTTGAAAACCGCCCGCCTTCCAGCCATTCCTGTAAGAACTCTTTTAGGTGAATGTCGTAGATTCTGCGTACTGGATGAAAGTACAACTGCGTGTAAATGAAGTAACGCGCCCACAACAGCGACTCGGCTGCCTGCAAACCTCCACGCGTGATCCCCAGTTCGGGCTCTTTGGAATCCTGATCTTCACGCGGCAGGATGCGCATAGTTTCTATTAAGCGGTTGTGGTCAAAGCGACCATACGCTACCCCCGAATGGTATGAGTCACGAAGAAGGTAGTCGATTCTGTCGGCACCGAATACGTTCCCCCCAATCACCTCGTAAAGAATGGATTCCCAATCAGAGAACTTCTCCCCATAGTATTTGGGACCGACGGCCAGTTTGGCAACATCTGCGGCTCGGATCTTAAGTTCGGCGAATATAGGCATCATCTCAGCGCTCAGAACCAAGTCCCTACTAAGATGTTCGTGCCGTACGCCCTCCGGAAGCAAGGCCGCCTCTGCCGCATGTGAGAACGGAAGATGGCCCATATCGTGGCAAAGAGATGCCATGCGGAGAACGCGCCGCCAGTACCCCCACTCATACTCTGAGCGCCGAGGGACAAGCTTTCTCACGGAGTCGTGGTAAATATTTTCCGGATCGGTAACCACATCATAGATACGGGATGACACATCCATCACGCCGAGTGAGTGTTCGAAACGACGGTGAGTAGCTCCGGGATAAACAAGGTAACTCAGGGCAAGTTGGTGAATATGGCGAAGCCTTTGAAACGGACGTGAATTAACAAGCTTCCGCTCCTCTGAATCAAGTTTTATAAAGCCGTGGATCGGATCACGGATCTCATGGACGCGGTTCGCCATGTGGGTCCCCTTGATTGTACTCCGAAACAAGACTATACAAATTTGTTTTGGTGCCAAGGTTGGTGCGGGAGACGGGGATCGAACCCGTAGGGGATACCGGCTCCAAGCCGGTTGCGTCTGCCAGTTCCGCCACTCCCGCACAAGGGCCACGGCCCGTGAAAATTTTTCACGGGCCGTGGGTTTGGGTTTGACTACTTACGCTTCCTCACGAGAAAACACCACGCCTTACGGTCGTAGTCCTTCGCGTAGAGATAGCGTTTGGCCCGGTGGTGCCAGTAGCGGGTACAGAACACCCACGCCCAGCCTTTCGGAGCCGGAAACGGTACAGCCATGGTTGCCATAAGACATCTCCTTGGCTATGCGGTTTATAGGTGGCGGGATGTTGCGCTCGGCCTCGGGAGTCGATAGACTCCTTGAGTGCTTGCGCTTCGCGCAACTGACGGACTCGCGTCCGTGGTCCGAGTGGCTTCGCAAGAGCCACTCGGACACTCCACGCCTAATCAGCGTTTTTTGCTGGCATGGTGGGCCTCGGATGTAGTAGAGTAGATACACGAAGAGCGTATGAGTTGATCTCAGTCCTTCTTCCGTCGAGCTGCTCTGTCGCCAAACTGATAGCCCGACAAAAATTCTAAATGGGATGGCCGCCTACGGGCGGCTGTTCTATTTCTGGTGATATTCTCCTCCGAACATTCTGGGTCCAAAATGTTTGTACCACACTTTCGGTCGTGTGATACATCCGTATTCAAGTTGGATTAGACGCGAATATTCGTGTTAATCGTTCCGATCCGGGGGAGGGCGAACACCAGCATAGCCGGTTCGCGTTTCAAACGCAATGGTATGTTACTGTTTGGGGCTGTTACTGAAGGCCTTGCTTTGGGTCTTTCAGCATCATCCGCCGTCCCTTGGTCTTCTTCAGTGCAACGGTAGCCCGCGCATCGTCGTTCAGCTTGCGGATGTTGTACCGGAAGTCGAATTCGCGTAGGTATTGATCGGTGTACTGCTGTCCCCAGTGGTGATAGACGCCGTAGTTCCCGCGCTTCAGAATCGAGAAGTAACCCTCGACCGTGTTCGTCGTGATGAGCACGCCGTCTTCGTGGCGAACATATTCTTTGGCAGAGTGATTCACCTTGCTCTGCTTGCGTCCCATTGGTGCGCCACGTAGCGCCGTACCGCTATCCGTCATCAGGTGCGCCGACTTCTCGACCATCGCTTCGATAACCGGCTTCAGCGTCTCAGCTGTGACGCGCGGCATGTGCATGGAGCGCACTTCGCCGTCGCGTTGAAGGATAGAGAGCACCGGAGCTTTGTTCGCTGTCGGCGACGGGCGATCCTTGCGGCGTTCACCCGGTTTCGGTGTATAGCTACCAGCATGGCGGAACTTTCCGCCGATGTACGCTTCATCGATTTCGACGATGCCAGAAAGCTTGCTGGCCACTGGTTCCTTGCCTAGCGCCCAACGAATACGATGCGCCATAAACCACGCGCTGCGGTAAGACCCGTTCGGCTTGCCGGTGTCCGGGTTGACGCCCCACAGATTGCGCCAAAGCTGGTGAGCGCTGATGCCCTTCTTCGATGAGCACATGAGATGGATCGCCAGCAGCCACTTATGGAGCGGAATATGCGAGTCCTCAAAGATCGTGCCAATGGTGACCGTGAACGGCTCACGGCACGCGGAGCACTTGTACAGGCCATCACGATTCGTCTCACCCTTCAGCCGGAACGCTTCGCCGATGATTCCGCAGTGCGGACAGACCGGGCCATCCGGCCACAGAGTCGCCTCAAGATGTGCCCTTGCCGCCTCTTCGTTTTGGAATTGCGGAGCAAGTAGCCCTGACATGCTTTAATTCTAAGGCTTTGGAGTGGGGATGTCAAGTGCATACTTCCGAAATATCTGATTGCAATAGAACAAATTACGTGCGACAATGGCAGAGTTTTTAAGCACGATCCCGGCCTTCCGGGAGTGAAAGAGGAGATATCAAGTAGTGAGAGAAAAGGGTGTCGTCAAATGGTTTAACGCCGCCAAGGGCTATGGATTTATCCAGCGGGCCAGCGGCGAGGATGTGTTTGTTCACTTCTCGGCAATCCAGATGTCAGGCTACCGGACGCTGGAGGAGGGCACGGAGGTGGAGTTCGAGGTAAAACGGGGTCCTAAGGGACTCCAAGCTGAGAACGTCAACCGCCCGTAGTTCGGGCACTGCCGACGTTTCAGTTCCGCAAGCCAAGAACAAAGAAAAGGGCCGCCGGCAGGCGGCCCTTTTCAATTTTCAGGACAGATATTTCGCAGCCGTCTTTACTTCGCGGCCGGCCAAGCCTTGTCGATCGGTTTCGCAGGATCGGCCGTGATCTGCAACTCCGCGCAGTGGTGATAAGAGAAGTCGCCATCCGAGTTCCGGCCATGCTCGGCCATGAACTGGATGATCTGCAGCGTGCACCTCGGGCAGCTGATGTTCGGCAGCGTTACATCGGTCTCCCACGGATCCATCTGCTTGGAGGTGTGCGCGAATATCCCGTCCATCAGGATGGGCGGCTTCGGCGATGTCGCGATCTTCGCCGAGACCGACCAGGGTCCCTTGTCGCTATCGCGCGTCGTCACTTCCGGATCGGCCGGAAGCTCGGCGCGGGAGTTCACCGCGAGCGCGATGCGGTAGTGTCCCGGATGAAACACGGTTTCCTGCAGCTTGATATGCAGCTTCTGCCCGCCCTGGACCTTGGTCACCATGTTGGTGGGCGTTCCGGGGTTGGCGGCCTTGCCCTTAGCCTGATTGGCCGAAGTTCCGCCGCAGGGCCCAAGCTTTTGCGGATCGCCCAGATTGTTCTCTTCAATCCAGGAGGCCGGTTCCAACAACTTAAAGTGGGCCCACGCGTACGGCGCCATCGCAGCCGTGGCAGCCAGGGCGAGTGACAAACTCAATAAAGGTCTCATTACCGCGTCTCCTTTGCTTCATTGAGATATAGCACAAGGGAGCCAGGGAACAGATTACGTCCCTCCTCCTGCCGTTCATTTTGGTACAGGCCATCGACATTCCCAAAATCTTGAGCCCTGGTAGCGCCTGCCTGCGCGAGACATTCCTCTTGGCTTAGCACTAACAAGCCGGAATGACTGCTGGCCGATTCGCTCTGGTGCTCGTAACGGCCGCAGTGTTGGTCCAGCTACCGAGCCGATACAAGGCGGCTGCGTCGCAAACCGGAATCACCGTTCGTCCGGCCACCGCAGCGTTGCAAGGCGGAGGCTCGCAGCAGTTTTCGGCCTACGACCTGGGGACGATTCCCGCCAAGAGCGTCACCACGCACGCGTATGGAAACGATCGTACCCACGCGCAGCTATCGGAGACCTACCTGACACCGTCGCTCGTGGCCAGTGGATCCTTCAAGAAACTCGGGTCCTGGCGTACGGACAGTATTCCCTGGGGACAACCACTGATCGTCGTGGGCGTCAACGGCAGAACGCTGTTGGTAGTGGCCACAAGCCACAACACCGTCTATGCGTTCGACGCCGACCTTCCGGGCACCTCGCCGATATGGTCGGTGAACATCGGCCCTCCGTGGACCGGTTACCCTCCTGCCTCATCGGGGATTGACTTATACGGCGGATTGGGATGCCTTTCCACTCCGGTGGTCGATCCGGCCACCAACATCCTTTATGCCAGTTGCAACACCGGCGGAACTTGGAAGCTATACAGCTACAACCTCTACGACGGCTCTCCGTACCATGCTCCCGCCACCTTCTCGGGCACGTTTCACGGCGTGGATTTGAACGCTGAGCCTTTGAGCCAGCGCGCCGCCCTGCTGCTGGCGAATGGGAACATCTATACCGCGTTTTACGGGTTCGAGAATACCGGTCACCGCTATTACGGTTGGGTAGTCGCTCACAACGCGACCACCCTGCAAGAGGTCGCTGCGGTTTGCACGTCCTGCCAGGCAAGCCTGGGAACTTACGGCGGCGGTGTTTGGATGAGCGGCAATGGCCCGGCCGCGGACGTATCCGGCAACATCTACCTGGCGACCGGGAACGGCTTCCAGCATACCTCGACTGAGCTGGATGAAAGCTTCGTAAAATACAGCCCGGCGTTGGACGTGCTGGATTACGCTACACCTGCAAACTTCGCTGACTTGGACGCCTCGGACGTGGACCTCGATTCCGGCGGCGTGATGCTGGCCGGAGACTATCTGATGGGCGGAGGCAAGGATGGCCGCTGGTGGTCGCTGAACAAGGCCGCGATGGGACACCTCGAGGGCGGTAGTCCGGCCATCGCCCAAGTGTTCCAAGCGTGCAGCGTGTGTTCGTCGGCGGGCCTCCGCGCTGGCGAGGCATTCGCCAACAACAGTCTCTATGTCGCCGGAAGCGGCGATAGCATTGTCCGCTACTCGCATGACGGCGTCGCTCCCTTCAACACGACGGCGGCGGCCCGCAGCTTGTCCACTTTCGCGTATCCCGGAGCTTCTCTGGCCTATAGTTCGGCGGGAGGCGACACGTCGACGGCGATCTTGTGGGCCGTCACCGTTTCGACGGGGGCGTTCGTTGTTCCCCAAGCTGCGACGCTTCGCGCCTTCGATGCTGCCACGCTGAACGAGATTTGGAATTCCGGAAATGGAGCGGACAGTCTCGGCCCGGATTCCAAGTTCGCGCTGCCGACGGTCGCCAACGGGCGCGTATACGTTCCCACGTCCGCAAACAGCATCGTGCTCTACGGTACGACCTCGGCTCCGGTGGCGGTCGTCCCCACTCCGGTTACTTGGTCGATCAATCCATCCATCGGTTCGATTACGCCGGATGGGAAGTACACTGCGCCGTCCACCATCAGCGCTTCCTCGACCGTATCCGTGACGGCGACCAGCCTGGCCGATCCGACCCAGTCGTTCAGCGCGACCGTGACGCTCAACCCGCCGGCGGTGACACCGACGCCTCCTCCGCCTCCAGCGACGCCTGCAACATTGCCGACTGGCTTAATCGGACGCTGGACTTTCGACGCGGCCGATTCCAACGGTGCCCAAACGTTCGACAAATCCGGGAACAGCTACACGGGAACAATTTCGGGTTCCGTAGCGCGAACTCCCGGGCGTGCGGGAGAGGCGTACACTTTCTCGAGCAACGGCTCGATCAACATGGCCTACGCCGTCCAGGCCGAGCTCAACAAGAATCTGACCCTGGCCACCTGGATCAAGACGACCAATTCCAGCCGCAGCGAAGGGATCATTTCCAAATACGACACGGCCCTGGGGTACGGGTATGTCCTGAGAACGACGGCTGCCGGCAAGATGGAATTGGAGATCGGCACGTACAATGCCGCCGTCTATGGCAATAAGATCGCCACGGATGTGGCCAAAATCAATGACGGCCAGTGGCACCACGTCGCGGTCACCATCAGCCTCAACAACAACGTTTCCTTCTACGTAGATGGTGTGCTGAGCTCGGTTTCTCCCTTGAAGGTGACGGGCGTCGGCAGCAATTACGCGTTTCTGTTCGTCGGGCAGGCCGGATACGCCCCGTTAGGCAACTATTTCAATGGCAGTCTGGACGAGGTCCAGATTTACAACCGCGCGCTGTCGTCGGGCGAAATTAATGGGCTGTACATTTCCAACGGAACCGCCGCTCCACCTCCACCACCTCCACCCCCTCCACCCGCGCCCCCGCCGCCACTCCCACCGCCTCCCCCATCCACCGGAGCGTTGCCATCGGGCTTAATCGGGCGCTGGACTTTCGACGCTGCCGATATCCGCAGCGCCCAGGCCTTTGACAAATCCGGGAATAACTACACGGGAACAATTTCGGGTTCCGTAACGCGAACTTCGGGTCATCTGGGGGACGCCTTTGCCTTCTTAAATAACGGTTCGATAAATATGGCCTACGCTATCCAGGCCGAGCTCAACAAGAATCTGACCCTGGCTGCCTGGATCAGAACAACCAACTCCAGCCGCACCGAGACCTTCCTCTCCAAGTACGAGACAGCCGTAGGCTATGGCTACGTCTTCAGGGATACCGCGGACGGCAAGCTGGAATTGGAAGTAGGAACGTACAACGCTGCCGTATACGGCAACAAAGTCGCGACCGATACCGCCAGAATCAATGACGGCCAATGGCACCACGTCGCGGTCGCCATCAGCCTCAACAACAACGTTTCCTTCTACGTAGATGGTGTCCTCAGTTCGGTTTCGCCTTTAAAGGTGACCGGCGCCGGCAGCGGTTATGCCTTCCTCTACGTCGGTCAAGCCGGGTATGCACCTTTGGGCAACTACTTTAATGGCAGTCTCGACGACGTCCAGATTTATGGCCGCGCGCTGTCGCCAGCGGAGATCGCCGTCGTGGCCGGCCAGTAACGCCCGCACGCGCGTGTGATAGGATCTCCCCATGCGCGCACGCTTACTCACCCTTGCTCTGATGCTTGTCACCGCCGCCGCAGTAGGTCTCATGACCGCGCAACAGCCGGCCAAGCAAGCCAAACAGCCTCCAGCCAACAAGACCTACGTTTCCGCGTCCGAGGTCACATCAATGATGGCGAAAGCCAAGAACGAGCGGAAACAGGACCAGGCCAACTTCAGCCAGGCACTTCTTCAGCTTGCGCCATACAGCGCAAATATGGAGTATCGCGCGGCCGTCCCGCAAGCTGCCGCAGTCCACGAAAAAGAAGCCGAGATGTTCTATGTCATCGACGGCAGCGGCACCGTGGTCACGGGTGGAAAACTGGTGGGCGAAACTCGCAATGGCGACAACCTCACTGGCACGGCGATAGACGGCGGTGAGACGAAGGCCGTCGCCAAGGGTGATTTCTTCATCGTTCCCGAGAACACCCCGCACTGGTTCAGCAAGATTAACGGGACCCTGGTGCTGATGTCGGTGCACGTTCCGCGTCCACGTTGAGCAACAATCTATTCTGACGAACGCGGATTGACCGGCACGCTAAACTTCATACAGGAGTCCTTTGCATGTCGATCCGACCCGTCAAACGTTTGATCAAGTCCAAACCGACGCTCGAAGGAGCCGGCGTTCACCTGCGCCGGGCGTTCGGGTTCGGCAACACCACCGATTTCGATCCGTTCCTGCTGCTCGACGACTTCCGCAACGACGTTCCCGCCGATTATCTGGCGGGATTCCCCTGGCATCCGCACCGCGGGATCGAAACCATTACGTATGTCCTGGCCGGAACGGTGGACCACGCCGACAGCATGGGCAACAAGGGCGCGATCGCCGCGGGCGACGTTCAATGGATGACCGCCGGCAAGGGAATTATCCATCAGGAGATGCCTAAGGGCGATCAATCCGGGCGCATGCACGGGTTCCAGTTGTGGGCGAATCTACCTGCGTCGCTCAAGATGACCGATCCCCGCTATCAGGAAGTGAAGTCACCCGATATCCCCATCATCACCGATGACGATGGAACCCAGGTGCGGCTGGTGTGCGGAAGCTTCTGGGGCAAGAAGGGTCCCGTGGACGGCATCGCCGCGGATCCGATCTATATCGACGTGTCGGTTCCTCCGCGAAAAAGGAAGTCGCTGCCGGTAGAGACCACGCGCCACGCGTTCGCTTATGTGTTCGCCGGAAACGGAAAGTTTTCGAATGCCTCCAGCCCGCTGGCCGTGCCGACTGAAGGGGTCGGATGGTCGGAGACTGCGCCGCCGCACGCGGAAGCTGACAACCGCTCCCTGGTGTTGTTCGACAGGGGCGACGAAGTCACGGTGCAGGCCGGCGAGGATGGCATCCGGTTCCTGCTGGTTTCGGGAAAGCCGCTGGAAGAGCCGGTGGCCTGGTACGGCCCGATCGTGATGAACACGCGGGAGCAGCTGAAGGAAGCGTTCGAGGAGCTGGAGCGGGGGACGTTCCTCAGGAACGGCGGCTGAAAGGGCCAGTTAGGCACCCCTGAAATTGGTGCTGTAGAATAGAACGAGTCATTTGGGCCGTGAAACGGCAGGAGTTTAACTATATGAGTACCCGTCTCCAGGTTGGAATTTTGAGCGCCGCGATCGCGCTGTCCATGGTCGGCTTGGCATTTTCGCAGGAACCCGCCGCTGGGCAAGGCAAGGCACAGGGCAAGGGAGCCGGAAAAGGTAAGGGTGGCGCACGTGGACCGTCCGCTCCCACGGGTCCGACGCCGCGCGCGGCGGATGGAAAACCCGATCTGAGCGGTCTCTGGTTCCGGCCGTACACGCCGAATATGGCGTCCGGACCAGCCAAGGACACTCGCCAGGGCGACCCAACGGGGCCGAAAGAACTCCCCTATACCGCGGCGTATAAAGCGAAGTGGGACGAGTACAGAGCCGACGAGGGCGATTACACGGGAGCGTGCCTGCCGTTCGGACTGATGCGCTCCATGAATTCGCCCGACCCGATCCAGTTCATCCAGAACGCTCCGTTCCTCGCATTGTTATACGAGCAGAACACCTGGTTCAAGCTGATTCCGATTGATGGCCGCCCGCATGCTAAGAACATCGATCCGACGTGGTTCGGAGATTCCGTGGGCCATTGGGAAGGCGACACGCTGGTCGTGCACACCAACAACTTCAACGGCAAGACCAGGCTCGACACAGCCGGTCATCCCCACAGCGACGCGCTCGAAATTACCGAACGTTTCAGCCGGCCCGATCTCGGCCACATGTCCTATGAAGTGACGATTCACGATCCCAAGGCGTTCACCGAGGATTGGGGCAACAAGCGGACCTTCACGCTTCGCACCGACACCCAGATCATGGAGTACTCCTGCGAGGAGAACAACAAAAGTCTGTGGGAAGGCCGGATCAAGGTCCCAAAGTACTGAATCGTAGAAGTTGACTGACTACCGCACCGCCATCCACACTTCGTGGATTGCCGAGATGACGGTATCCGGGCGCTCAGAGGGAATGATGTGGCCACTGTCCCGGACAACAATCTGCTTGCCGCGACTGGAAAGGTGCGTTTCCTCCATCTGCAGAACGTTGATCCACATGTCGTTTTGCCGGTCAAGATCCTCCTTCGTCAGCAGTGAATCGGGATCGTAGGGTTTGCCTGCGGTTAGTATGATCAGCGGGCGGTCTCCAAAATTTCCCGCAGCGCGAGCCTGAGCCGAACTTTGTCCCTCGGCGCTGGCTTCCGACTCGACCGCGTGCATGGACTTGGTTTGCTGTTCGAGATAGAGGAACTCTTCTTGCAAATCCTTCGAACGGTAACCAGGTACGTCCCAGCCGGCAGCTACTTCTAATCGCTCGATGCCCAGATGAAGGCGCAAAGGAGCAAGGATCCGATCCAGCTTCTCGTTCCTTTCCTCATCTCTTCTCTCCCGCTCTCTAATCGCCGCCGGCAGCAAACTATCGATGCGTTCTTCCTCATCTTCGTGGCTAGCGTCCACAAGAACGATTCCCAAAACATCGTTCGGGTATTGTCTTGTGAAAACGCGCACGTTGTATCCCCCGAAAGAATGCCCAACCAAGATGTACGGCCGCCGTTCGCCTGCAGCATCCAGAAGTGCGTTGAGTTCTGTCGCGATCTGCAAACTCGTGCGAGGCTCCGGCCCCGGTTCGCTCCAGCCGTACCCTGCACGATCGTACGAACAGACACGCGCGAACTTGGCGACCTCCGGCTGGACTCTGATCCAGCCTAGGGCGGGAACCCCCATGCCGCTGTCCAGAATTACCGTTGGATACCCTTGGCCGTAACAATCCAGGTTCAGCTTGATCTGTCCCACTTGGACTGACTTTCCCCGTTGCGGAAAACGGCGTGCATCGCGCCAAGTGCCGATCAACTGGTAAGTCGCGCCTGCGCATGCCAACACGGTCGCTAACGTCACCACTGCAAGAGCACATCTACTCAGCAGGCGGATCAAAGTGTTCACTTCTCTCTAGTGAGTCCCAGCGCGCGGATGCGTTTGTGCAGGTTGGTCCGTTCCATCCCGAGCACTCGAGCCGCGCCCGAAACGTTCCACTTGGATTCCTCCAGCGCCTTGAGGATGTGCTCACGTTCGGCCGATTCGCGGGCCTCGCGCAAGTTCCCTTTGACGCCGGCGCCGCGTGCGATCCGGATTTCGACCGGCACTGCCTCGGCGTCGATCTCATCGCCGCGGGTCAGGATCGCCATACGTTCGACCGTGTTGCGCAGCTCGCGGATGTTGCCCGGCCAGCCGTAATCCTCGAAGGCTTCGAGCGCACTCTGCGCCAGCCGCTTCGGCTTGAAATTGTTGCGCGCGCAAAACTCGACCAGGAAGTATTCGGCGAGCGCGCCGATATCCTCACGACGCTCCCGCAGGCTCGGCACGCGCACCGGCACAACGCACAGGCGATAGTACAGGTCTTCGCGAAACTTTTGTTGAGAAACCATCTCCGTCAGATCGCGATTGGTTGCCGCGATCACGCGCACGGACACGCGAATGGCCTGCTCGCCGCCCACGCGATGAAACTCTCCCTCCTGCAAGACGCGCAGGAGCTTAGCCTGCGACGCCGCGTGCAGATCGCCGACTTCGTCCAGAAACAGGGTGCCACGGTCGGCCAGCTCGAACTTGCCCCGCCGCGCCGTGGTCGCCCCCGTGAACGCGCCTTTCTCGTGCCCGAAGAGTTCGCTCTCGATCAACTCCGTCGGGATTGCCGCGCAGTTCACTTTGACGAACGGCCCCGTGGAAAACGGGCTTTCGGCGTGAATGTGCGCGGCCAGCAGTTCCTTGCCGGTACCGGATTCTCCGGCCAGCAATACTCGAGCATCGCTGCGCGCGGCCATGGTGGCTTGCTCCACCACGCGCCCGAAAGCCGGACTCGACCCGATCATGCGCGCGCCGCCCACCAGTTCGCGCAAATGCCGGTTCTCTTCGCGCAATTTGGTCTCGTCCAGCGCATGCCGCAAGGCGAGCAGAACATGTTCGCGGCCCAGAGGTTTTTCCAGAAAATCGAACGCCCCGGCGCGAGTGGCTTCCACGGCATCCGCGATGGTCCCGTGACCCGAAATCATGATCACCGGCGCGTCATTGTCGTTGGACTTCAGCCATCGCAGCAGATCGACGCCGCTGCCGTCAGGCAGCCGCACGTCCAGCAAGTAAACATCGGCGCGCTGTGGATACGCTTTCGCCTCGCCGATCGACGAACAGAGGCTGACCGCATAGCCTTCGCGCTCGAGAATCAGGCGCAGGCTGCGGCCGATATTTTCTTCGTCGTCGACAACCAGGATGCGTCGCTGGGCCATTAAACTCCGTTCGCTCTATGGATATGGGCCGCGGCCAAAATCACCCGAAATGCCGCGCCGCCCAGCTCGCCATGCAGCGTCTGAATATCGCCGCCGCACAGCAGGGCGCTTCGGCGGGCGATGGAAAGCCCCAGACCCATGCCGCCCTTCTTGAAGGAAATGGTCGGCTCGAACAGGCTCGATTGCGCCTGCAAGTTGAGTCCCGGACCCGAGTCGTGCACTTCGATATTCAGTTGCTCGCCCGCGCGCGACGTGCGCGCCATCACGACGCCACCAGGCCGAGCCGCTTCCGCAGCATTCTCCAGCAGGTTCGTCAGCACGCCCTTGATCAGATCCGGGTCGGCGACGGCTTTGGGCCGGTCGGGAGCGAGATTCATTTGATAGATGACATCCGGATGCGCGTTCTTGAGGAAGGACACGCGTTCCTCCACCAGTGCGTTGACGTCGATCTCGGCCGGCAGTACCGGAGGCTCCGCGGAAAATTCCGAAAATGCGCGAACTCGTTTCTCCAGAGTGTTCACCTCATCGGCGACAATCTGCGCGGCTTGTTCGAGGAACGGCCCGTCCGCCGCGCCCTGGCGGCTGACGATCTCTTCCATGGTCAGGCGAATCGGCGTCAGCGAATTCTTCACTTCGTGCGCCATCTTGCGCGCGAGCGCCTGCCAGCTGGCCACGCGGGTTACCTGGATCAAGCGTTCCTGGGCCTGCTGGAGCTGGCTCGCCATATGATTGAACGCGCGCATCGCCGCGGCGATTTCACCCGAGCCTTGTGAATGAGGGGATGACCCGGGCACACGAGTGGCTAGGTCGCCCGAGGCCACGCGTTCCAATCCCTGCGTCAACTGCCGTATGGGCCGAGTGATGCGCGCGGCCAGAAACACGAGAGCCGCCAGAGCCGCCAGCCATAGCGACGCGGCGATCGACAACAGCGCTCCTCGAAATCCGCGGCGGAAATCGCGCACGTCCGACGTTTCGACGGTTTGCCGCGCGTCTCCGATCTGCCTGGTGAGCTCGCCCAAGGGAACGTTCAGTTGCCGCGAATACAGCATCACGTTGCGTTTGCCCAAAACGTAGTAATCCAGCCGATCGCCATTGGCGCCGGCCAGCACGAATTCCTCATCCAGGCCCCGCTCGCGAAATGCCTGGGCATCCGCCGGACTGAGTTCCACGGGCCGGACACGGCCCTCGACCGCATCGCGCCGCAGCGATTCTCGCGCTTGCTGATACAGCTCGCGCCCGGTCTTCTCGAGCGATTGAGACAACGCGTCCATCTGAGTCAGGGGCGCCAGTTGGAGGCTGCGTTCCAGCAAGCTGAGCGAAGTCCACAGAGTGAGACCCAGAGGCACAAGGGTGGCCAGAAGGAATACGGCGATCAGGCGGGTCCGCAGCCGGTTCATGTCTTACCGAATCACAATGACAGAACCAGACTATCAGCCGCGGCGGCGGCCCCGGCGCAACTCGTCCAGCGTCACGGGCCCGGTCTCGATGGTCCAGTGCGGCTGCGTCGTGGCGGCAGGATGACTGAAAACTTCGATCAAGCTGGTCAGGCTGATGCCGGAATCGGTGATGTTCCCGCGTCCGAACGGCAGGCCGCCTTCCTTGCCATCCTCGGCTCGGATTTCCAGGCGCGCCCAGAGAGGCTCATTGGGACTGACGCCGCTCACGTCCTGCGACATTTCCTGAAGGCACCACGCCTCCGCGGCATCGTTGGTCAGGTGGCGGGCCGTCCGGCGAGGCATCACCAGCTTAGTCACCGAGAACTTCTCTTCCCACAGATCGTAGCTGACTACGAAACGCGCCGGAACTTCGCGCAGTACGTGGCTGCGGGTTCCCGACCACAGGGTGATCTTGAAGACGAAGGGCACTTCGGAGGCGTTGCGCAAGCGCTCCAAAGGTTTGCCGACGAGGAAATGCACGCGCGGCGCTGCAAACTCCAGACGGCTTTCCTGCGTGCTGAGGATCAAGTCCTCGGCAAACATCGCGAAAGCCAGCCCGGAGAGGAACGCCGCAATAACCCACCACGGTTTGATGGTGCGCATGCGCATCACTTGTTGTTTTAATCGCTCGTCTCTTGTCTTAATCGCTCACAGCTAGAAATTCATCCCTGCGTAAAACACCGGATTGACGGTCCCGCTCCTGGCCGGGAATGCCACCGCCAACTGAAAACCGCTTTTCCTGCAACCGAGCCCGAGCGACTGTTTCTGCTCGCGTTCTTCGGGCCGGTCCCATACGGCTCCTGTATCGTAGAACACTAAAAATCCGCGATAGACGTAATCGATAGACCCGTGCGCTATGTGCGATGCGCCCAACGGGTCCAGATCGAACTTGTTCCACCCGCGTAGCGTCTCGGCATTGCCGAGCACGAAACGTTCGAATAACGGCGCCAGTCCGGAGATCTTTCCCGCGAGGAATCCGATCGAGAGATCCTGATGTCCGCGGCGGAAGCGATAGTGCGCCTCGGTCTCATGCCGCGCAAAGACTGGGTCGCTTTCGAGGAAATGCGTTCCCGCGCGCACCGAGTAGGAGGCCCGCAGATCGTGCTCGCCTTCGTCCTTTCCTTGAGGCGCGCCGCTAGCCGAACCCCAACGCTGGTGGTAGCGCAGAGTTGATACCACCGCGTTGGACGATTCGGTTTTCGCTACCGGCAGACTCAGCCGATATCGCGCGAAATCTACGCCGAAGCTGACGACCAGCGGCTCCAGGATCACGACGGTCGCCGTGGGAGAAAATTGCGTTCGCGTCCGGTAGATGTCGCCGGGCGCGGCTTCGAGCAGCGTGGCGTCATTCCACTGTTCGTGATAGCTCGAAAAATCGAAGCGGAGCTGCAGCCGGTCCGTACCCACGTGTTTCCGCTCGTAGCCGGCCTGAATACCCGCATAGCGCTCGCTCAGCCGGTCGCCGTCGCTGACCATGCCGAAGCTAAACGCGTTCTCGTGGACGTTGACGGTCGCGTGTCCCTGGCCCGACCACCCTTGCTTGGAGTGATACAGGAAGCGCGACAGATCCAGGTCGAAGCGCTTTTCATGTTCCGCGCCGATCTCGAAGTTCACGATCACGTGGTCCGGCACGTCGCCCTTGACGACGTGCATCTTAACTTCGGGCGCGTGAAGTTCGCGCTTAATACGATCCGCCAGACGATCGAGTAGCGTTTGATCGAAATTCTTGCCGGCGACCTCGCCCAGCTCGGAACGCAGCGGATCGCTGATCTTGGCGCTCCCCCGCCCGACAACCTGAACACTTTCGACGATCAGCCGGGTGTTTACGTTCGTGGGTCCGGCTTCTTCGTCGGAAGGCCCATCCGGGAACGGCGCGCACCCGATTGGAAGAACCACCGCGAATATTCCCGTCAGCAACAGCGTGCGCATACGTAAAAGTCTTAGACGCACGCCGCTAACCAAACGGTTGCATGTTTATTTTGAGCACTTTAGAGGCACAAAAGGTGTGCCTGCCGTTCACAGTGGGCTAACGCTTGTTAGATAAAGGGTGACGCAGGGCGCGGGCGGATGCGGCGGCCCGGGAAAACACAGCCTCAAGTTCCGACGACCGCAGTTGCTTGCGAACCTCTTCCAGACGCGCGATAAAAGCGCCGATCGCGGCATCAATAGGCTCGGCATTGGTGGCGAAAATATCGCGCCAGATATCGTAAGGGCTCAGCGCCAGGCGCGTCAGATCGGCCGCGGCGGGACCAGCCACCTGCTCTTTCCCGGCGAGGACCGAAGCAAGCGTGGTCGAAAGCAGTTGCGGAAGATGCGACACGAACGCGACCTGGCGATCATGCTCCACTGGATCGAGGATTACCAAACGTGCCCCAAAACGTTCGATCCAGGTTTCCATTTCCGGCTCGCGAGAAGTCAATACATAAGGACGGCCGCGGAACAGGTCGGCATCCGCATGCTCCACACCGCGCGATTCCTTGCCGGCCATCGGGTGTCCTCCGACGAACCGCTTGAGCCGCCCGCCACGTTCGCAGATGACCGCTTTCGTACTGCCTGCGTCGGTGACCAACGCGCCGGTCTCAAGCGCATCGAGCGTCTCGAGGATCTGGCCAATGGGCTGGGCGAGATAAACAAGATCGGCTGTCGCGGCAGCTTCGGCCAATGGCAGTGCCTGATCGATGACGCCCAGGGCGAGAGCTTTCTGGACGGTCACCGGGGAGCTGACCCCGATGATTTTTCCCTGAAATCCCGCCTTGCGGAGCGCAAGAGCGAAAGAGCCGCCGATGAGCCCGACGCCGGCAATCGCTATCGTTTTCACGGGGCGACCGTTTTCACGAGTGTCCGGTTTTGAGGCGGGCCACCTGATGGTCGCTCATCTTGTCGATGATGCGCTCGAAGATGCTGGTCAATTCTTCGTTCGACAAGGGACCGGCGTTTTGCGCCCGGGCATGCGCGAGGACTTGTTCCCGGCGGCTGGGATCGTCGACCTCTTTTTTAAGCACGCGCTTCGCTGCTACGACATCCTCGACCACGCCGGCCCGGCGATTCAGCAGATCGACCAGCGTGACGTCGATATCGTCGATCCTTTTCCGGCTGTTTTCCAGAAGTCTGGAAGCTTCCTCAGAAGTCATTTCTTCATTCTCTCCGCAAGCGACCGGGCCAGGGATTCGAGGCCGCTCGGATCTTTTTCGATCTGGCGCACGATCGCGCTGCCCACCACCACACCGTCGGCCATCTTTGCCACGGCACCGGCCTGATCCGGCGTAGAGATCCCGAATCCCGCCGCCAGCGGCAATTTGGTCGCGGCTCGCATCTTGTCAATCAAGGGTGCGAGCGAATCCGACAACGCCACTTGTTCCCCGGTGACTCCGGTCCTCGAAACAAGATACACGAAACCGGTGGAATACTGCGCGACCAGATTCAAACGTCGTTCCGTGGAAGTCGGTGCGGCGAGAAAAACGGTGTCGAGCTCTGCCGCGCGCATAGCGGCTACGTACGGTTCGGCTTCTTCGACGCTCACGTCGGTGAGCAGGCAGCCATCGATACCCGCGGCCTTCGCATCGCGAGCCAGCTTATCGAACCCGTAGCGCAACACCGGATTCAAATACGTGAATAGCAGGATCGGCATCTCCGACGTTTTTCGGATCGCGCGCGCCATGTCCAAAACTTTGGGAACCGTGGTGCCGGCCTTTAGCGCCCGGGCGGCGGCACGCTGGATCACCGGACCATCCGCAATGGGATCGGAAAACGGCACGCCTAGCTCGATCAGATCGACGCCTCCGCGCTCCAGTGCCGCTACGATTTCGGGAGTGCGTTCAGGTGAAGGATCGCCCGCGGTAACGTAGGCGATCAGCGCTGAACGATTTTCTTTACGGACAGATTCAAACAGCTTTTGGATTCGGGTCGGCTGCATCGAGCTCCGGGAAATTCTCACGATAGATGTCGGTATCCTTGTCGCCGCGGCCAGAAAGATTGACGACGAATAGCTTCCCGGGCTCGGCGGGCGCCCGGCGGATGGTCTCGTGCACCGCGTGCGCGGATTCGAGCGCCGGGATGATCCCCTCCGTGCGTGCCAGCTTCTTGGCGGCGGCCAGCGCTTCGGCATCGCTGCACGAGGTGTATTCCGCGCGGCCGCGATCGTGCAACCAGGCGTGTTCGGGACCGATCAGCACGTAATCGAGGCCGGCCGAGACGGAGTGCGTCAACGCAGCCTGGCCGTCGGCGTCTTGCAAGAGATAGCTTTTGGCTCCATGGAGCACGCCCGGCGCCCCGCCCTCGAATCGCGCCGCATGTTCGCCGAGTTTGAGGCTGCGGCCGCCGGCTTCGATGCCGATCAGCTTGACATTTTCATCGCCGATGAAGGCGTGGAACATGCCGATCGCGTTCGAGCCACCGCCGACACAGGCGAAGATCGAATCCGGCAGGCGGCCTTCGCGTTTGAGAATTTCCGCGCGGGTCTCATCGCCGATCACGCGATGAAAATCGCGGACCATCAATGGATACGGATGCGCCCCCAGCGCCGAACCGAGCAGATAGTGCGTGGTGTGGACATTGGTGACCCAGTCGCGCATGGCCTCGCTGATGGCGTCCTTGAGCGTCCGGCTCCCGTTCGCGACGCCGACCACAGTAGCGCCCATCAGCCGCATGCGGAAGACGTTCAGGCGCTGGCGGCGCATGTCCTCTTCACCCATGTAGACGACGCATTCGAGGCCAAACAACGCGCAGGCGCTGGCGGTGGCGACTCCGTGTTGCCCCGCGCCGGTCTCGGCGATGATGCGCTTCTTGCCCATGCGCCGGGCGAGTAGCGCCTGGCCCAGGCAGTTGTTGATCTTGTGCGCGCCAGTGTGGAGCAGATCCTCGCGCTTGATATAAATCTTCGCGCCGCCCAGAGTCTCGCTGAGCCGGCGGGCGTAATACAGAGGTGTAGGGCGGCCGGCGTAGTGGGTAAGAAGGTCGGTCAGCTCGGCCTGAAATGCCGGATCCGCGCTAGCCGCTTTGTAAGCTTGCTCCAACTCCTCGAGTGGAGCCATGAGCACTTCGGGCACAAATCGTCCGCCGTAGGGACCGAAGTGACCGGTTGCGTCGGGTTCTGAAGTGACGTGAGAAGTCATCATGCTGCTTGCAGGGCTGCCTTTACGAATTGCCGCACTTTTTCGTGATCCTTGATGCCGGGCGCCGATTCCAGTCCCGAGCTCGCATCGACGCCCCAGGGCTGCGCGACGCGAATCGCCTCGGCGACGTTGGAAGCGTTGAGTCCGCCAGCGAGAATTAGTTTCCCCGAAAGTCCGTGAGCCTGTTTCCAGTCGAACGTGATACCGTTTGCGGGCCCATCAAGGAGGATCGCTTCGACGTGTTCGTTGGCCGACCTGGAGGTCGGCCCCACCCGAATGGCTCGCCAGATGCGCGGGACATTCGGCAATTCGCCGCCGTAGATTTGGGCGACATCCAGATGAGCGGCGCGCATCACAGCCTCGACCGATGCAGGGGATTCATCGACGAACACACCCACTTTCCACACCTCCAAGCCACGTCCAAGTTGGGCGGCTTTTTCAGGAGTGACATAACGCGGACTCTTGGGATAAAAGATGAAACCGATGGCCGATGCACCGGCCGCAACCGCTGCCTCCGCATCCTCGCGTCGCGTGATTCCGCAGACCTTGACCATCACGAACGCAACTCCCGGAGCGACGCGGCCGGATCGGCCGACTTCATCAGGTGTTCGCCGACCAGGAAAGCCTGAAAGCCCGCCGCGGTCAACCGCGCGACGTCGGCGCGCGCATGAATCCCGCTTTCACTGACTTTCACCACGTTCGCGGGAATTCTTTCGGCTAGCTGCAGCGATGTTTCGAGCGTAACCTCAAACGTGTGCAGATTGCGATTGTTGACGCCGACGATCTCGGCTCCCGAACCGAGCGCCGGTTCAAGCTCGGCAGCGGCGTGCACTTCCACCAGCGACGCCATCCGGAACTCGGCGGCCAGTTCGCGCAGCCGGCGCATTTCCTTTTCTTCGAGCAGCGCGGCGATCAGCAGGATCGCGTCGGCTCCATGCGCGGCGGCTTCGATCACATGAAACTCGTCGAGCGTGAAGTCCTTGCGCAGTACGGGCAAAGTCACCGCCGCACGCGCGGCTTCCAGGTCGCCGAGCCCGCCTTGGAAAAACTGGCGGTCAGTCAGCACGCTCAGGGCGGCGGCGCCCCCGCTTGAGTACATTCTCGCGATCGAGACGGGATTGAACTGGTCCGCCAGCACGCCCTTGCTGGGCGACGCTTTCTTGATTTCCCCAATGATCGCGGGCGAGTCGGCGGTCAGGGCTGCGCGAAAATCCCGATAGTCCGTACGAGCTGCCGCGCGGCGTTCCAATTCGCCGCGGCGAGCGCGATCGTGCACAAGCGCGGAGCGCTTATGTTCGACAATGCGGGCTAAGATATCGGGGACTTCACGCACCATTTGAAGTTACCGCGAGGGGAAACCCTCATGGTAACATCACGCCCCTGGCGCCACTGGCTGCGGCCCGGAGGCAGGAGCCGGCGGCAACTCCAAGGCGGTTGAAAGAATCGAGTTGGACTGTTCCACCAACTCCCGGATGCGTGCGAGTTGGGCCTGAATCTTCGCATCACCCGGAGGCAGGATCATGCTCAGATAGTATGCGATCGCCTCGATGTTCGAGAGCGGCTGGCGCAATTCATGAGCCAGTGTTCCTAGAAGCCCACCCGTCGCGTCATTGCGTACATCTGTTCGCCGTACATTGGTTTGCTCAGCGGCAAGGGAACCCATGAGAGAAATCTTGTGGTCTTCAATTTAACACCACGGTCACTTCGCGAGTCAAGGGGGTTTTCAGGCGACGGCGATTCTTAGGGTGCGAAGCGCGCGGACGGCTCCTCAACGGATTTTCGCGCCTCGGGATTTCCCCAGACAGACCACAGAAAAAGAATTTGCGACACCCAATAGACGGTCCGTATTACAGGTGTAATCAGCACGCGCCAAAACGCCTGCTTCGGAATGTCATCGAAGAGGAAGCCGATCCAGCTGTTCCACGCATCAAACGCGGCGCTCAAAGCGGAAGGAGCCGAGACAATTGCCAGCACCAGTGCGATCTTGCGCGTGCGTGAATCGGCCACATGTTCCGGGGCCAGCGCGAAGGAAATGAGAAACACCGTCCATCCTAGCCGAAGCAGCCAGCCAGACAGGCTGAGCGCATTGCCCAACGGCGTCCAATAGCTCACGGAATGCTGATAGCGGATACAAACCACGGCGGCTTCCAGAATTACCGCGAACACGAGGGTGATCCAGGCGACGTTGCGCACCGAAGTAGGACTCCGGTACACACACTTGTACACAGCGAAAAAGAACCCAGCCCAGACGGCGTTCGGAACGGCGTTGCCCAAAAGCACCAACCCAGGCGCGTCATTAAGAAGCGCGGCGTTGTCGACCAGAGAGAAGCCCGTCAGCAGCACCATCGCCAGCGCGGCGAACAAGGCCGCCTGCGCTGGCGTGATGGAGCGCACGGCGGTCTAACTCAGTTTCGAACGTACGCGATCACTGAGTGCCTTGCCGTCGACGCGCTTCCCGACGAGCTTGGCCTGTGCGGCCTTCATCACCACACCCATCTGTTTGATCGATGCGTTCGGGGTTTCGGCCAGCGCAGCGGCGATGGCGGCATCGATCTCCGCTTCCGTCGGCGCGGACGGCATGTAGGATTCGATCAGCTTCAGCTCGGCTTCTTCTTTCTCGGCGAGCTCGGGACGATTACCCTTGCGGAACATGTCGGCCGACTCGCGGCGCTGTTTTACCAGCATGTTCAGGATTTGCAGCTCGCTCTGCTCATCCAGATCCTTCATGATGTCCACTTTGTATTTCATGAGCGCCGTCTTGAGCATGCGCAGCGCGTCCAGACGAGTGGCTTCGTGACCCTTCATCGCGGCCACCATATCTTTCGAAACCTGATCGATTAATGCCATAAGATCCTCAACGCCATAGTTTCCCCCAGTCTACGCGATGCTATCCTGAAAAAGTAGTCCAACCCCTCCCATGCACATCAAAAAGCAACGCTTGTTAACTCCAGGGCCGACCCCTCTTTATCCCAAGGCCCTGCACGCGATGATGGACGCCGATCTGCATCATCGCACTCAGGATTTTCGCGATCTGTACACGCGGGTTTTAACCGACCTCAAGGAAGTGCTGGGCACCTCGCACGATGTGCTGGTGCTGGTGGCTTCGGGGACCGGCGCCATGGATGCGTCGGTGTCGAATTGTTTTTCGCCCGGCGATCGCGTGATTGTGTGCACCGCTGGAAAATTCGGCGAACGCTGGGTGGAGATCGCCAAGGCGTACGGCTTGAATGCGGTGGTGCTGGAGGCCCCTTACGGGCAGGCCGTCTCGCCAGAGGCGGTGGAACAAGCCCTGGCCGCGAATCCTGATACCAAGGGCGTGTTCGTGCAGGCATCGGAAACCTCCACGGGCGTGGCGCACGACGTTCGCGCCATGGGCGAGGCAGTCAAAAAGACCGGCGCGATTTTCGTGGTGGACGCGATCACCGGTATCGGCACCATGCCGCTCGATATCGACGGCTGGGGAATCGATATCTGCATCGGCGGATCGCAGAAAGCGTTCATGATCCCGCCGGGGCTCGCGTTCATGGCGATCAGTCCGAAGGCCTGGGCATTCATGGATACGGCCAAGCTGCCGCGCTATTATTTCAGCCTCAAGAAAGAGCGCAAGATGGCTGCGGGAGGCGAATCGGCCTGGACGCCGAATACAGCACTGATGCTGGCGCTGGCGGAAGCCTTGAAGTACATCAAGCAGCTCACCATGGCCAAGTTGGTGGATAACGCGCAACAGCTAGCGTATGCGACGCGCGTCGCGTGCGGCGCGCTGGGCCTGGAACTGTTTGCGCCCGATAGCCCGGGGGCTTCCGTGACTTCGGTCAAAGCGCCGAAGGGGATGGATTCGGGCGTCATCGTCAAGGAATTCAAGAGCCGTTTCGGCTCGATCATCGCCAACGGCCAGGGATCCATGAAGGGACAAATCTTCCGCATCGCGCACCTGGGTTACTTCGATTACCCCGATCTGTTCGCGATGGTGGCGGAGCTGGAGCTCATCCTGCACGCGAATGGCGTGCCGGTGGAATTTGGGAAAGGTGTCGCCGCGGTACAGCGGCTGTACGCCGAGCGGGCTATTGCCAAGAAAGAAACGGTTAACGCGTGAAGATACTAGTTGCCGAGCCGCTTGCCGCTGCGGGAGTCGAGTTATTGAAGGCGCAGCCCGGTTGGGACGTCGTCATTTCCAACCCGAAAGAATACGCACAGCACCTGGGCGATGCGGATGCACTCTTCGTGCGCAGCGCCGTGAAGGTGAACGCCGACGTACTCGCGAAAGCGCCCAAGCTGAGAGTAATCGGACGCGCGGGCGTAGGCGTGGACAACGTCGATCTTCCCGCCGCCACCGCCGCGAACGTGCTGGTGATGAATACTCCGGGCGGCAATGCCGTGGCAGTGGCCGAGCACACCCTGGGATTCATGCTGTGCATGGCGAGGTCGATCCCTCAGGCGACTGAGTCCACCAAATCCGGCAAGTGGGAAAAGAAGAAGTTCATGGGATCCGAGCTGCGCGGCAAGACGCTGGGGATTCTTGGTCTGGGCTACATCGGACAGGAAGTCGCGAAGCGCGCGCGTGGCTTCGAAATGAAGATCGTCGCCAGGGACCCGTTCGTGAATCCGAAGATCGCGGCGGACCTGGGCGTTTCGTTGGTTACCCTGGACGAGCTGTACGCGCAAAGCGACTACATTACGCTGCACGTCGGCATTACTAAAGAGACCAATAAGATGCTGAATGACGCCGCCTTCGCCAAGATGAAGACCGGCGTACGGATCGTCAACTGCGCCCGCGGAGAACTGATCGACGACGCGGCGCTGGTCCGCGCGATCCAATCCGGCAAGGTCGCGGGAGCCTCCATCGACGTGTTCGAGACCGAGCCTCCTCCGGCCGGCGATCCCCTCTTGGCTCAGGAGACCGTGCTGGCGACGCCGCATATCGGCGGCTCCACGGGAGAAGCGCAGGAAATCGTAGGCGTACGCATCGTCGAGCAGGTGGTGGAGTATCTGCAGCGCGGTGTCGCCGTCAACGCGGTGAATGCCGTAGCGGCGGGGAAGTAAAGCTCTTGATCGGTCGATTTATGCTGTTCGGTGTCGAACAGCGTCCAGATTGTCCGCTTCCGGACGCCATGTATACTTGTCTTAAAGGATTTTTGGGGCCCCCGCGCGGAAGGCTTGTGTTGGGGGGCAAGGAAACCGCGCGGAGGCTGCTGCTTTGTTATATAGACGGACGTAACCTCCCCAATGTTTGTTCCCAAAAGAAAATATTTTTGCGAGCCGGTTTGCACGGTAGCGATGCAGCTCAGTTGATATGATGGGCTCATAAGCTCTCTTTCCGGCTCGTTAGACTTCAGCTCACGATTTTCGCCGGGCTGACCCTACAGGATGCACACCAACTCAGATCGGCTCGACCTCAGGTTCGGGCTCTCGTTTGAAGACCTTTACCGCCAGGAAGGGCTCGCTCGTCTCGATCAGAAGTTTCTGGAGCAATTGCACTCAACCAACCCGTCGCTCGGTCAGCGCCTGGTGGATGCCCGATCGAATCCCAGCGCGCTGGCGCGCAAACAGCAGTCCGATCTCATCGTCGAATTGGCGCCGCATGTCGAGGATTTCATCGGCGAGCTGTTCGGCATCTCCGCCGACTTGCGTGCGCTCCAGGCCAAGCACCATAGCCTTGCGCCCATTTATGCGTTGAAGCGCCGGTTCGTGCAGAAGAAGGCTATCAGCGGCGTCACCAAGGAGCAAGCCAGCGCGATCAACGGCCTGGGCGTGGCCGCGGAACTGGAAGCCCTCTTTAACGAACCTTTGACCGAAGCGAGCTTCGTGGACCACGTCTCGCGGTGGCTGGACGCGGAAAAGGAACACGAGTCGCAGCTGAAAGTCGCCGCGCAATACGCCGCGTGGGCCGCGCTGTGCCCGGCGGGGATCGAAAAGCATCATCGCGGAGTGCTGTTCCGCGTTCCTCACAAGCTGGAGATGACGAATCTCATCCCGGTGGAGACTCTGCAAGCTAACGGCGTCGCGACGCTGGCGCTTCCCGAGCACCACTGGCGGCATCGCGAAGGATTCAAGCTCACCGATGCGGGCATGAACCTGAACGGGGCGCTCGACCAGGCCAACTACTGCATCAAGTGCCACAACCAGGGCAAGGATAGTTGCTCCACCGGCCTCAAGGAAAAGGACGGCTCCTTCAAGGCGAGCGCGTTCGGCATTACTCTGGCCGGCTGCCCCCTCGAAGAAAAAATATCGGAGATGAATTTAGTCAAGCAGGAGGGGAACACGGTCGGCGCGCTGGCGATTGTCACCATCGACAATCCCATGGCGGCGGGCACCGGTCACCGCATCTGCAATGACTGCATGAAGTCCTGCATCTTCCAGAAGCAGGATCCGGTGGATATCCCCCAGGTGGAAACGCGCACGTTGAAAGACGTGCTGGAGCTGCCGTGGGGCTTCGAGATCTACAGCTTGCTGACGCGCTGGAATCCGCTCAACTTCGCGCGTCCCATTCCCCGTGCGGATTCCGGATACAAGGTGCTGGTGGTCGGGCTCGGACCGGCCGGATTCACTCTATCGCATCACTTGATGAATGACGGCCACACAGTGGTCGGAATCGACGGCTTGAAGATCGAACCGCTGCCTCAGGATGTTTCGGGAGTCAGCGTGCGTGGCGAACGTGTTCCGTTCCGTCCCATTCACGATGTGAACGAGCTGTACGAGTCGCTGGACAACCGCGTGATGGCCGGGTTCGGCGGCGTGGCCGAGTACGGTATCACCGTCCGCTGGAACAAGAACTTCCTCAAGCTGATCCGGCTGCTGCTGGAGCGGCGTGCGCAGTTCAGCATGTTTGGCGGGGTGCGCTTCGGCGGTACGCTGACCGTCGACAGCACCTTCGAGCTGGGCTTCGATCACGTCGCGTTGTGCGCGGGCGCCGGACGTCCCACCGTGATCCCCATGAAGAACGGCTTGGCTCGCGGCGTGCGGCAGGCGTCGGATTTCCTGATGGCGCTACAGCTCACCGGCGCGGCCAAGACCAACTCGGTCGCGAATCTCCAGCTCCGTCTGCCGATCGTGGTGATCGGCGGCGGCCTGACCGCGATCGACACGGCCACGGAATCTCTTGCGTATTACACCGTGCAGGTCGAGAAATTTCTGGAGCGCTACGAGACTCTGGTCGCCGAAAAAGGCGAGCGCGAAGTGCGCGCGGGATGGACTCCGGAAGAGACCGAAACCGCCGGCGAGTTTCTCAAACACGCCTACGCCATTCGCGCCGAGCGGGCGCTCGCGGCTCGCGAAGGCCGCAATCCCAGGCTGGCCCAACTGCTCAACACCTGGGGCGGCGTCACCATCGCCTACCGCCGCCGCCTGATCGATGCGCCCAGCTATACGCTAAATCACGAAGAAGTCGCTTTGGCGCTCGAAGAGGGCATCCGGTTCGCGGAATCTCTGACACCCGAAGAGGTCGAACTCGACCAATACGGCCACGCCGCCGCGCTTCACCTGAAGGCCGCCGATGGCCAACAGGTGCGGATGCCCGCCAAGTCGATTCTGGTGGCCGCAGGCACGCAGCCGAACACCGTACTTGGCCGCGAAGACCAGCAGAACGTCTTCCTGGACGGCAAATGGTTCCAGGCAGTCGGTGAAGACGGCCATCCGGTGAAGCCGGAGCGCGTGGCGAAACCGGCGCAGGCCGCCGTGCTCATGTCGATTCGCAAAGACGGCCGCGGGATCAGCTTCTTCGGCGATCTGCACCCTTCCTTCGCGGGCAATGTGGTGAAGGCCATGGCCAGCGCTAAGCAGGGTTATCCGGTGGTCTCGCGCTTGCTGGCCCGCAGGCTGCCTTCGGCGCCGCAACCGGCTGATCTGCTCAAGAAACTCAACTACGAACTGCGCGCCATCGTGAAGGACGTGATTCGTCTGACGCCAAACATCGTGGAAGTGATCGCGCAAGCCCCGACTGCGGCGCGCGCGTTCGAGCCCGGACAGTTCTATCGCCTGCAGAATTACGAATCGCTCGCCCCGAGCGTGAACGGTACCGTGCTGGGCATGGAAGGCTTGGCTCTCACCGGCGCGTCCGTCGACCGCGAAAAAGGGCTGCTTTCGACCATCGTGCTTGAAATGGGCGGATCGTCCGATTTGTGCGCGCTACTCAAGCCGGGTGAGCCTCTGATCCTGATGGGTCCCACCGGCACTCCTACGGAAACGCCGAGCCATGAGACGGCCCTACTCATCGGCGGCGGCCTGGGCAACGCGGTGCTGTTTTCGATCGGCCAGCAACTGCGGGCGCAAGGATCGCGCACCATCTACTTCGCCGGGTATAAGAAAATCGTCGACCGCTACAAGGTCGAGGAGATCGAGAAGGCCGCCGACATCGTGATCTGGTGCTGCGACGAGGCTCCCGGATTCACGCCGAATCGCGTGCAGGATAAAGCGTTCGTCGGCAATATTGTGGATGCGATTCTCGCATATGGCCGGGGCGATTTCGCGCCGGGTGCGGATGCGCTACCAGCCGAGGAAGCTGAGTCCGACATCTCCCTCCACTCGGTCGACCGGCTCGTTGTCATAGGCTCGGATGCAATGATGGGAGCGGTCGCGCGGGCGCGCCACACCGTGCTGGCCCCCTACTTGAAACCCGATCACAAGGCCATCGGCAGCATCAATTCGCCCATGCAGTGCATGATGAAAGAGATCTGCGCGCAGTGCCTCCAGCTTCACAAAGATCCGAAGACCGGAGAAGAGACGGTGGTGTTCTCCTGCTTCAATCAGGATCAGCAGCTGGATCGCGTGGACTGGGGCAATCTGCGCACGCGGCTATCGCAGAACGGCGTCCAGGAAAAGCTGACCAAGCAATGGATCGACCGCTGCCTGCGGCAGCTGGGCGTGCGGCCGGAGCCGCAGCCCGTCGCGTAAGAATTCGTTCCTGGAGGGCAGGATTTATCCTGCGCGGAGCTTCAGCTCCGCTGGACGGCGAGGCTGAAGCCACGCGCGGACTGAAGTCCGCCCCACCCCTAGTCCAGAACCTTGAGCGCGATCACTACGAAGATGGCCGTGTCTTCTTCCATTCCGGAAACTTTTCCGAGCACGGTCTTTTGCCCTTCCATGAAATCACCGGCTGTGGTTACACCGAAATCCATGTATTGAAATTGGTTTAGCCCGGTGGGCACTGGTATCCGAAATCCAATCTGGACCCGCTCGAACCGTACGTAGCGTCCCTGATCCTTATGAGTCACCGACTCCGGGTGAATGCGAATATTCGCGGTGGGGAACCCGCCGCCCGGAAGCGTTGAACCAGGCAGCCGCAGTGACTGATCTGTCACCTTGCCTTCCTGAAGGCGCAGCGGCACGACATCCCACACTTCAATGTCTTTATACTGCGTGGCGGCGCGCAATTGCTTCGCAACAGCCTCGAGATCGCCCGGAAGCGTGGACGTACCAGCACCAGGTTTGGTGGAGCACTTCAGAAACGTCATGGTCATGTCGATGTTCCGTCCGATGGCAGCTTCACTCCCCGGCCGGTCCAGCTCGGCCACGACCTTGCGCATTTGCTCCACCACTTCCTTGGGAGCGTAGACAATGATGGTCCGCAGGTTCTTATCCGCCCTGAGCTGTGCATTGAAGACCCCCAGCAGGTTTACGAGGCGGTCGAACGAATCGCCGGTGAGCGTCTTGACCGGGATGATCACGGCTTCCCGAGGTTCCGGCTTTACTATTTCGGTTGGCTTGTCTTGGGCGTGAAGCAGGCCCGCAGCCAAGAGGATCGTCATCATCGTACGCATAGTCATCGCTCCTTTAATTCACGAGCAAGATCACAACATCGGGATCCGGCGTTTCGATACGAATCGATACCGGCACGCTCTCAACCGGTCGAGGATGCGAGCGCCTTGGCCTAGGTGCAGTACGGACCGGGCTCTCGGGCGGAGGCAGCACCTGCGTAACTTCGGGCGTGCTGGGCTGGTCTACGACCTTCACGGGCGTCTTCGCAGGCCTGAACAGCAAAAATCCAGCTACGATGCAGCTTGCCATAACCATCGCCGCCGCGATCTTCCACGCAGACAGCCACGGCCTCTGGTGAATCCGCTGATCCACCGCGGCGCGCACCCGAGCCAGCGAATCCGACGGAACCGGCTCCTCGCGCATTTCGCGAAATAGTCCCCGAATCTCTTCTTCGTTCATACTTCCTCTCGATTCAAAATGCCCCGCAGCCGCACCAGAGCCTTCGAGATCTGGCTCCGCACGGTCACCTCCGACGAGCCCAAGGCCGCCGCGACCTCCGCCGTCGACAGTCCCTCGATCTCGCGCAGCACCACCGCCGCCCGCTCTTTCGGCGGAAGCAAAGCCAGGGCCGACGTCAGCCGCTGCTTTTTCTCTTCCATTAAGACCACCGCCTCGGCCGACCTCGCAAGGCTAGGCAATTCCGGTAGCTCCTGCGATGGGCGAGCCGAACGGGTCCGGTCCAGGCACAGGTTCACGGTTACTCGATATAGCCAGCCCCCAGTCGCCGCGTCGTTCGCAAATGCGAGTCCATGCCGGTGCAGACGCAGGAACGCCTCCTGGGCGACGTCTTCGGCATCCGCCCAGTTGCCCAGAATGCGGAACGCAGTCCGCAGCACCTGAGCTTCGCGCTGGCGCAGAACCTGCTCAAACGAGTCGGCCCTCTCGCGCGGGATCTCGCCCATGAGCGTCGCTTCCAACATTCCTCTGCCAGATGAAACGTGGGCGGAAGGTAAAACGTTGACTGGAGATTACTTCAGCCCGGCTTGGGCCAGAAACCCGGCAGCCACGGCAGCCAGCGGACGGCCGACCACGTCGACCTCCGCGTTCAGCTTCCGCATGGTGTCGGCGTTAATTTTCCCGGATAGCTCCGCCAAGGCGGGCCGCAGGCCGGGCTCGGCTGCGATCAGGTCTTTGCGAACCAGCAGGCAAGCCTCGTAGGGCGGAAAAACCTTCTGGTCGTCGGCTAGAATCTTCCAGTCAGACGTCAGATGGCCGTCGGTGGCGCGAGTCGCGATCATGTCCACGTCGCCATTGGCTAGCGCAACAAAGAGCTGTTTCGGATCCAGGATGCGAGGTGAATCCATCGGAAGGCGGTACAGTGCAAGCTCCTGCAGTCCATCCGAGCGGGATTGAAACTCGTAAGGGACGCCCAGCCGCCAGCGCTTCGTGCTTTTGGCCGCGTCGCTCAAGCTGGCGATCTGCTCCGTGCTTGCGGCGCGCACAACCATGGCGGAGGGGTTATCGAACCCCAATGGGTCCAGAACCTCGGTCTGCGCTACACGGGCCATTTCCTGGCGCACGCGCGCCAGCACGATCTGTGGATCCGAGTTGGCCTGCTCCTTAAGAATTTCGGATTCGATCAGGCCGGTGTATTCCGGGTAGACACCGACTTCACCGGAGAGAAGGGCCTGGTACAGTACGCCGGTATTTCCCAGCCCGGAACGGCGCTGGACGGGCCGGCCCAGACGGTGCTCCAGGTGCTGAGCCACGATTTCGCCCAGAAGCATTTGTTCGGTTTCATTTTTCGAACCGACTACTATGGGCTTTTTCGAGCTGCACGATGCCAGAAACACGGCGCACAGCAGGGCAGCCGATAGGACACGCAGCATGGCGAGCATTCTCCAGCATATCGTGAATCCCTAGTCGTGGGCGGCGTCTGCTATTCTCAAATTCTTTAGTCCTGCGAAGATGTCTTTTCAGATTCGTCCCCTCAAGGAATTTCTCGTAAGGCCGGCGCTTCCCCCAGCGCTCAGCCGGCTGCCCGAACTCGGCCTCAATCTGATGTGGAGCTGGCACCACCCGCAGCGCGCAGTTTTCCGGCGGTTGGACCCGGCCATCTGGAAAGCGTCGAATCACAACCCGGTGGTGATGCTGGGGCGCGTTCCTCAAGAAACCCTGGAACGGGCCGCGCGGGATCCGCGGTATCTGGCACTGTACCGCCGAGCTTGCGAAACGCTGGACGCCTATATGGCCCCTCAATCTGAGTCCGACTCAGACATGCTGGTGGCCTACTTTTCGATGGAATACGGCCTGCTGGATTGCATGCCCATTTACTCGGGCGGCCTGGGAGTCCTGTCCGGCGACCACCTCAAAGCCTCCAGCGACGCGATCCTGCCGCTGGTCGGCCTGGGTCTGCTATACCAGCGCGGGTATTTCCGGCAATCGCTCGATCCCAACGGATGGCAGCAGGAACGGACTCCCGTCAACGACTTTTATTCCCTGCCGATCACGCCCGTAACTCGCGCCGACGGTAGTGAGCTGATCGTGGACGTGCTGGCGGGGGACGTGGTGGTGTACCTCAAGGTCTGGCGCATCGATCTCGGACGTGTCCGCCTGTACCTGATGGACAGCAACATCCCCAACAACCCCGACCCATTTCACCGCGACATCACCGGCCAGCTCTATGCCGGCGATCATCACAAGCGGATTTGCCAGGAAATCGTCTTGGGGATCGGCGGGCTGCGGGTGCTGAAGGAACTCGGCCTGAAGGCGACCGTCTATCACATGAACGAAGGCCACGCGGCTTTTCAGGCCATCGAGCGGATTCGTGTGCTGATGGCCGAACAACAGTTGAGCCTTGAGGAGGCATTGGAAGCGTCGCGCACCAATAACGTGTTCACCACGCACACTCCCGTGCCCGCCGGCATCGATTTATTCGATACCGGCCTGATGCGCCAGTACTTCGAACCGTATTGCCGCCAGGCCGGCATCGCCTTCGATGAACTGATGTCTCTAGGGCGCCGCAATCCGCAGGACGAGCAGGAGCCTTTCTCCATGGCCATCGCGGCCATTAAGGCATCCGCTTACCGGAACGCGGTCAGCCGCCTGCACCGGATCGTTTCGCAACAAATGTGGGAAGGGTTGTGGCCCAAGCTCCCCGTGTGGGAAATCCCCATTACCTCGATCACCAACGGCGTCCATCTGCCCTCCTGGATCAATGGCGACTTCGCCGCGCTCTATGACCAGTACCTGCAGCCGGATTGGCGCGAAGGCCACGCCGAGCCGACAGTCTGGGAGCAGATCGCCGACATCCCGGATTCGGAACTGTGGGAGGCGCACCGCCGGAGAAAACGCCGCATGGTGGTGTTCGTGCGGGAAAGCGTGATCGCCAGCGCGGTGGTCCGCAATGCGTCGGCGCCCGAAATCCGCCGCCTGCAGGAAGTACTGGACCCCGAAGCACTGACCATCGGATTCGCGCGGCGCTTCGCCACCTACAAACGAGCCACGCTGATCTTCCGCGATCTGGGACGGCTCAAGCGCATCCTGACGCATCCCACCCGGCCGGTGCAACTCGTAGTTGCCGGGAAGGCTCATCCCCAGGACGTACCGGGCAAGACGCTGATTCGCGAAATCGTAGAATTCTCGCGCGATCCGGAGCTCGCCGGGCGAGTGGTCTTCGTGGAGGACTACGGGATTCAAGTGGCGCGCGAGCTGGTCGGCGGAGTCGATATCTGGCTCAACACGCCGCGCCGCGGAGAAGAGGCCTCGGGCACCAGCGGCATGAAGGCCGGCATCAACGGCGCGCTGAACATGAGCATCCTGGATGGCTGGTTCGACGAAGCCGAAGATGCAGCCGGCGGATGGGCGATCGGCGACCGCGAACCGTATTCCCCGGATCGCGACGATGCGCATGCGGCGGGAATCTACTCAGCGCTCGAGAACGAGATCGTGCCGCTGTACTATGACCGGGACCAGGGCGTTCCGGAACAATGGATGCGGCGCGTCAAGGCGTCGCTGCGGCAGCTCAGCGCGAATTTCAACTGCCAGCGGATGGTCGACGAGTACCGCACTCAGCTCTACGATTCGGCGCACCGCGCCTTTCAGACTATCTCGGAGGGGCAGTTCCGGGCGGTCCGCGAGCGCGTCCGCTGGAGCCGCGAAGTGGTGGCGGCCTGGCCCCGGGTGCGCTTTGCCAGTTGCAGCATCGACGCGGATACGGTCTCTACGGGGCTGCCGGTCGCGCTGCGGGCCGAAGTGGATCTGGCGGGCCTCAAAGCGGACGACGTGCGCGTCGAGGCCCTGGTCGGCAGGGTGGGTCCGGAGGGGGAACTGGAGGAGGTCCAGGTACTGGTTCTCGAACCCCGCGAACAACATGGAAACGCGGTTTTGTTCGGGCGCGATATTGTCCCCTATGCCACCGGACGGCTCGGATTTTCCGTCCGGATCGCTCCCAACCACTTTGACGACCCCATTAACCGCCCCTGCAACGCCCTGCTGAAGTGGGCCAGCGATGCGCCCGCGGAGTGATTTCGATCTAAAGCAGGTGACTAGTACTGCCGAAGTATCTGGTGAGCCCGAAAGATTTTGCTGGATTCTGTGCTCAGTTCGTGGTACATAGTGGTTTAGACGTTCTCGCGGGTATCCAAATACTGAATTGTTCCCCGTCTGGCTGGACCCGCGTCTCGCAAAAATTCTGCCGACCCGATTGAATCCAGGGAATCCCAGTACCGTTTGAACAACAAAGGAGTGAGCCAACCAGCATTCTATGGAAGGCGACCGCAAGTACCGGCAACGGGGCTATAACGACTCCGACCGTCCGCGTTCCGACAACGGTTCATTTAACAGAGAGGATCGCCCGCGCCCGCAAGGTCCCCGGCCGCCTCTGGACATCACCGGCCCGCGCCTTCCGCGGATGGTGCAGTCCGTAACCGCGTCGCGATGCTACAACTGCTCGACCCTGATGGCGGAAGGGTTCGACTTCAAGCAGTGTCCCAAGTGCGGAGTGGCTTTGCACTGCTGTAAGCAGTGCTCCTACTTCGAGCCATCCACGCGCTTCCAATGCCTGAAGCCAATCCCGGTGCGCATCGCCGCGAAGGACCAGGCCAATCAATGCGAACTTTTCAAGGCGCGCGTCACGGTAGCGCGCGACGTAGCCCATCCGGCTCCGGCAGCGCCACCCCCGCCAGGTTCCAATGGTGCCAGCCTTGCCGAACCGCGGAACGCCACGGATGCCCGTGCGGCATTCGACAGTCTGTTCCGTAAAACCGAATAGATTTTCTCGGGCGAGGCATGTTTACCCGCAAGTGGGCCTCGCCCCTACCGCCTTGTAGGGGCCGGACATGTCCGGCCCTTCATTCCGTCATGGCCAGTACTGCCACTGGTTCGCAAAGATCACGTAGGCGCTGAGGACCGCATTTGTGACCCCGTGGGCCACAATCACATCGCCCAGGCTTTTCGTGCGCACCATCCACCAGTTGTACAAGATCCCGGCAGCCAGACCCACATCCCACAGCGCCCCGTGTTCGAGGGCGAACAAGACGGCCACAATCCAGAACGCGCGGGCCGACCAGGCGCCCAGAGGAATCTTCGTGAAATCCTGTGAAATCGCCCAGCGCATCAGCCAGGCGCGCCAGAACAGTTCCTCGGCGATGGGCACGAAGATGGCCGCGCGCAGCGTCCGCAACGTCAGTACGGCCGCATCCGCGCGGCTGGATTCGGGCAGGGAGCCGGCGACCGAACCGGTTATGGAATTCGAAAAAAGCCAGTAGGAATGGTAACCGGGAAGGATCCGGTCCGGTCCGATCCAGATCGCAAACACCGCGACGCCCACCAGGAGTGAGCCGCCCCAGTTTCGCACCCGGAAGTCCAGGACCGGACGCGCCACCAAAGCCAGGATGGCGACCATCACCAGAATCCAGACCGCCTGCTCCGCCAGCGGAGACAGGGGCAGATAGGGCCGGACGGCGAGCAGAGCGATCACCGCGCCGAACGGGACCACGTAGGGAAGCGATGTCAATTCAGGATCTCGTAAAGATCTCGTTACAGCTTATTCAGCAGATCCTGAATCTTGCCGGCATCGTCCTTGGAAGGCTTGTTCTTCAGCGCGACCTCGAATTCATGTTTCGCGGAGGATTTGTCGCCTTTCTGCATCAACGCCATCCCGTAGTGATAGTGGAACATCGGATTGTTGGGATCCTTGCCCACCAGGTCCTTGAAGATGCGCTCCGCTTCGCCGCTCATATTCTTCTTGATGTAGATCCAGCCCAGAGTATCGGCCATAGCGGTCGCATTGGGTTGGATCTGGCGGGCGCGTTGCGCCATGGTCAGCGCGGAATCCAGATCCAGCCCCTCTTCGGCTTTGCGGTACGCCAGATTGTTCAGGGCGATCGCATTATTGGGGTCGAGCTTGAGGATCTGCTCGTACACCGCCTTCGCCTGGTCGAGCGGGCCGATCGTTTCCAGAATCAAGCCCAGTTGCACCAAGGGGAGCGCATTGGTGGGAGCCGCCTGGCTGGATTTGCGGAAGGTCTCCGCAGCCAGATTGATATCGCCCTTGCGGCGATAGGTCTCCGCCAGCCGGAAAAGCAGGTCGGCTGAGGCCGGCTCTTTTTCCAGCAGTCCCTTGAAAGTCGCGATAGCATCGTCGTAGCGCTGTGCGCGCACGAAAAGATTGGCGCGAGCAAGTTTCAAATCCTGCCTGGCCGGCTCGGCGGCGATAGCCTTGTCCATCTCCTTGATGGCCTCGTCGAGGTGGTTTTGCGCAGCCATTGTCTCGGTGATTCCCATCAGTCCGCGACTGTCGTGGTTGTCCCGGTACAGCGATCCGAAGGTTTGTTCGGCCTTCTTATAATCCTTGTCCTGCCAAGCCAGCAGGCCGACCTGATACCGGGCATCCGGGTTCTGCGGAAAAAGCTTGGTGATCAGATCCAGCTCCGCCCGGGCCTTGTCGGTGTCCTTGAGAGCCAGCAGGGCAGCCGAACGCGCCAGATGCCCCGTCAGGTTTCTCCCATCTATCTTCAGCAGGTCGTCGGCAGCCTGAAGTGCCTTGGCTGGCTCTTGCTTGACCAGGTAAATGCGGGCCAGGAGTTCCCGGGCAGACACAAAGTCCGGGCGCGTCTTAAGAGCATCTTCCAGCTGGAGCCGGGCGGGTTCGATCTGACCTTTGGCCAGCAACGCTCGGGCATAGTTAAAACGCAGCAGATGGTTGTTCGGATTCTTGGAGACCAGGCTTTGCAGATCGATGGCGGCCTGATTCACTTGCTCCGGCTTTCCGCTAGTCAACAAGAGGGCCGCGTGCATCGCGATGGCGTCGGAGTCCTTGGGGTTCTCCTTCAAAAGAGCGTCCACCAGCTGATTCGCTTCCGCATTGCTTCCCGTGCTCGCGTACAATTCGACCAAGCGCTTCTGATACACCGCTTTGTCTTTGGGAAGGGCCTTCATGCCGGCCTCATACTGCTGTTTCGCCAGCTCGAATTCCTTCATCCGGAAAAAGTAAAAGTCGCCCGCCATCAAGTGGCCGTCGGGGAACTGCTTTTCATCGGTCATCGTGCGAATGACCGCATCCATGTCCGGGCGCCGGTTCACAAGGACGTAATGTGTCGCCAGCTGGAGCAGGTAGTTCGCCGACTTGGGATTATTCGCGACCTTGAGCTTCAGGATCTTCTCGGCGTCGTCGGGTTGTTTGTCGACCATGTACTGGTAGTACAGCCGGTCGTAAGCTGGGCCATAGTTCTTTTGCTGGTCGATAAAATCGCGGACCATCTTTTCGCCAACTTCTTTCTGGTTGTTGCGGACCAGCGCCTCGAAATACACCAGCACGATTTCCGGCGAATTCGGCTTTAGCCGGTTGGCATGCTCCAAGTGAGCAACCGCCGTTTTGGTATCGTTCTTCAACAACGCGATCTGGCCGGCGATCCGAAGACCATCGAACGAGTTGGGGTCTTTGGCGAGGATCTTCTCGGCCAGCCCCGCGGCTTCCTCCAAAAGCTGCGTAGCTTGCTGTCCGTTCTGAGCGGCGGCAAACACGTATATGGTCGCCAGCTGAACCGCGGCGTCACTGTTCTCGGGCTGCAGGTCCACGGCGCGGCGGAACATTCCCACCGCGTCTCCGAGCCCTCCCAGCTTCAACGCCGTCAAGCCCATGCGGTAATAGGACTCGCCAAGCAGCGGACTCTTGGCGATCGCCTTCCGGTACATGATGGCGGCTTCTTTGTACTTGGCCTTGGCGAAAAATTTGTTTCCGTTATCGACGTAACGTTGCGCCTGGACCTTCGGGTCGGAGCTGCAAGACGCTAATACCAGCAGCAACAGGGGCAGGCATCGCAAGACTATACTGCGTTTCATAGCTCTATCTTGACGCTAAAATCAGGGGGTTGCAACGAACCCCCAGTCCTGGGACGGTCCTAGGTAAATAGTCCTGGGTGCGGGCCTAGAGTGGGCGGACTTGAGTCCGCGCGAGGCTTCAGCCTCGCGATCCAGCGGAGCTGAAGCTTCTGCCGGATGCGGTTCTGCCGAGAGTGACTGGGGTGGGGCGGACTTCAGTCCGCGCGAGGCTTCAGCCTCGCGGTCCGGCGGAGCTGAAGCTCCGCGCAGGGTAAATCCTGCCCTCCTCGCTCTAGCGGGTGTAGACAACGCGCGTTCCGCAGATATGATCGTGCAGAGAACGCTTCTCGCGGTCGAAGGCGGCGATGATGAAGCCGATGCACAGAGTTATTGAGCTGAGAAACTTGGCGAAGTAACGGCCGATGGCCAATCCCGCCGAAATCGGCCCCCCGTCCGCCCGGGTGACCTTCAGGCCGAGCGCCATTTTCCCCGGGGTGGCGCCCTTGGTGGTCAGGAAATAGACATCGTAGGCCAGGGTGAGACCCATATTGATCAGGAACGACAGACCAATCAGGCTCATGAGCGCCGGCAAGGCGGCAAGCACTTGGCTCGGATCCGGATTGCGGCCGAAGCCCGATCCTACCACTCCAATGCCCATCAAAGTCAGTGGGAGGCGGATGATAGTGCTGACAACCGCGATAATAATCGCGTCGATGATGACCGCCAGGAATCGGATCCAGAATCCGCCGAAATGGCGCGGACCTGCCGCGCGCTGCGAATACGCCGGCTGGCACTGAGCACAGACCGACACGTCTCCATAGCTCGTCAGCTGGCTTGCAGGCACCGCACGGCCGCACTCGGAGCAATAACGGACATCCCCGCCGGACGGAGCCGCGGAGGCCGCGATAGACGCCGCAGGCGCTGGAGGAGGAGCGGCAGGCGGGTTCGGGTTGGAACTTCCACGGACCGCGGCATGGCGTTGCCAGGCGGCCATGCCCTCGCGCCATACCAGGGTGTCATCGCGCACGATCCCTTGGCGCACCAAGTCGTCCAGCGCGGACTCTTCCACGGGACCAATCTGCTTTCCGCCTTCCGCGTAATACCACTTCATAGTCCTCCTCGGCGCGCCCGACCAATCCCTGAATCGCGCACAACGCTGAAACCCGCTGTGCGCTCGATTCAGCTAGAGCGATGTTCACGTGGCCGGGCACATAGAGGACAGTGTACCCGTTTTAGACGAAAAAACCCCCGCCGGGTACTGCATGGGTTCCGGCGGGGGGTTCGCTCCGGCAGGGTGCGTAGGAAGATGAAAGAAGAAGATTAAGGCGCGGCGGTCACGTGCGCGCGACGATTTTTCTGCCAGCAAGTCTCCGATTCGTCCGTGCACACGGGCCTTTCCTTGCCATAGCTCACCACCGCCAACTGCGGTCCGGGAATGCCCTGCGAGGACAGGAATTCCTCCACGGCGTGAGCCCGGCGATCGCCGAGGGCCAGATTGTATTCGGCCGATCCGCGCTCGTCGGTGTGGCCTTCGATAACCAGTTTCTGGTTGGGATAGTCCGCCAGAATGCCGCGGATCACGTTCACGTCATCGCGCAAGGCGACGCTGGCATCAGAGCGGATCGTGCTCTTATCGTAGTCGAACAACGCGTCCTCCAGGCGCGCCAGCGCGTCGCTGAGCGTCTTCCGCTCTTTAGCCGGCATCGTGGTTGGCCTGGCCGTTTGGGTGGCCGCCTGCCTCGGCGCTGCTGGTGGACGGTCCACATTCGCCTTGGCCTGCGTTCGCGAGGGCTGGGAAGAAGGAGTGGCTGCCACCGGCGTAACGCTGGGAGGGGTATTGACGGCAGCCACTTTTTTTGAACAGGCTGCGGCGGACAAGATCGCGATGGCAGCCAGCCCCGTTATGAGAGTGTTCGCTTGTTTCATACGGCTTTCCTCCATTAAGGCATTCGGCAGCGATACCGGCAATCCCATGTAGACGGTATTCCTTATCTGGACGCCCGGGTTAGACTTAAGTCCGATGCCGGTGTTGCGCAGAACCGGGGGTACGCCCGGTGGAGGCCCCTTCCTGTTGGCGGGCTTCGGGAGCCTTCTCCTACTGCTGCTGGTGGCAGGCGGCTATGCCTTGCGAATCCTCGATCAGGTGCGTACCAGCGACCTGGATGAGCGCAACAGTTACCTGCGGCGCGACCACGCCCTCGACCGGGTTCGAACCGGAATCTACCAATCGGCCATCATCATGCGCGATTACCTGCTGGCGTCCGGGGATAAGAGCATGGATGAAAAGACCGGCTCGGTGCAGATCGAACGTTTCGCTGAAACCCGCGACCAAACCGACCGGGCCTTAGCCGAATGCGCTGCCCTGATCGATCCCACCGAGAGCGCGGCCCTGCGCGAATTGAATTCGGAACTCCAGGTGTACTGGAAGCTGTTGGGGTTCATTTCGGAGATTCCCGCCGAAAACCGCCTTCTCCTTGGCTCCGAGTATCTATCCAAACAGGTTCGCCAGCATCGCGCCGAGCTGATCCAGATGGTGGACCAGGTGGACGCCATCAGCGCCCGTCAACTTGCGGCATCCGACGCCCGGATGAATGAAGCCTTCGGCCGTCTGCGCCGGCGGTTGGCGCTGATCGTGGCTCTGGCCGTGTGCATGGGCTTGCTGTTGGCGGCGTTTACCGCCCGGCGAACCTTGCGCCTGGAACGGGAGCTGGAGCAGCGCTACGGCCAGGTCTTACAGACCCGGCAAGAACTGACCGAACTGTCCGCCCGCCTGGTTTCCGCCCAGGAAGAAGAGCGGCGGAGTATTTCGCGGGAACTGCATGACGAGGTCGGCCAGTCCCTTTCGGCTCTGCTCATGGAAGCGGGGAACGCCGCCGCCCATGTCGCTCCGGACGACGCCCACGTCCGCCAGCACGTGGATTCGATCAAGAAGCTGGCGGAAGCCAGCGTAAACATCATCCGCAACATGACGCTGCTCCTGCGGCCCTCCATGCTCGACGACTTCGGCCTGGTGCCGGCGCTCGAATGGCAGGCGCGCGAGGTTTCCAAACGCACCGGAATCCGCGTGCATGTGGCGGCTGCCGATACCGCCGGCGAGTTGCCCGACGCTCTGAAGACCTGCATCTATCGCGTGGTCCAGGAAGCCTTGCACAATTGCGCCCGCCACGCTCAGGCGCGCTCCGTGCGGGTGGTGGTGCGCCAGGAGGACTCCCGAATCGTTCTCTCGGTGGAAGACGACGGCCGGGGCTTCGACGCCCGCCGCGTGCGCGGCCTGGGGCTGGTAGGTATGGAAGAGCGGGTCCGTCACCTGGGCGGCGAGTTCCATGTTCGTTCCACTCCGGGGACCGGAACTAGAGTGGATGTGGAGTTACCTCTTGCGAGTTGAAACCAGCGTGATCCGTATTCTCCTGGCCGATGACCACACCGTTATGCGCAACGGCCTGCGCCTTCTGCTGGAGCGCCAACCGGGACTGCGCGTGGTCGGCGAAGCCGCGGATGGCCGCCAGGCTGTCGATCTCGCGGCGGCCGAAAACCCCGACGTCGTGATCATGGACATCGCGATGCCGCAACTGAACGGTGTCGAGGCCACTCGCCAGATCGTCAATCGCAATCCCAATACCGCGGTGGTGATCCTCAGCATGCATAAGGACGAGAGCTATGTGATCCGGTCGCTCAAAGCCGGCGCGCGCGCCTATCTGCTGAAGGATTCCGCGGAGGCCGATCTGATCGCCGCCATCGGAGCGATTATGGAGGGCAAGTCCTTCTTCAGTCCCGCGGTCCGGAGCCTGCTCAAAGAGGATTACATGCATCAGCTCGACGAGCTCGGCGCCGAGGACAGCTACGAGCTGCTCACCAACCGCGAGCGCGAAGTCCTGCAACTGGTGGCCGAAGGCAAAAGCAACAAGGAAATCGCGAGCCTGCTGAATCTAAGCTTGTACACGGTGGAAACTCACCGCACCCACATCCTGCAAAAGCTGAACCTCCACAGCGCGCCGGAACTGATCCTGTACGCCGTGCGCAAAGGGATCATCAGTTAGAACTCGGCACTCTGTAATCTGTCTCAGGGTTATGCTCTAGAAATGAGAAGAGCGGCCGTGCTGTGCCTAGTCTTGTTCCTGTCGTTGGTGGCCAGCGGTCCGACGCGGCCCGCAGCAGCCCAGCAGGCGGGGGGCGCGAAGATCGTCGGCGGTCCTTACGCGGTCAACGTCGGCGCGAGAACGGCGACGGTGATGTGGGTAGTCGAGACCGGCGAGGCGTCGCTCGGAACTCAGCCCGGCAAAGTGGACAAGACGTCCCCCGTGCTCCATGCCGAGAGCATCGTGTTTCCAAACTTGAAGGCCGGCACCACCTACTACTACCAGGCGTTCCCGGGCGACGCCGGTAAGGGATCCTTCAAAACGCCTCCTGAGGGCCCGGCAAAGTTCCAGTTCGTGGTCTATGGCGATACGCGCACGCGCCATGATGTGCATCGCGCGGTGATCGCCGGCATGCTCAAATACGCCCAGCCGGATTTCGTGATGCACACTGGAGACCTGGTGGCTGACGGCGCCGATTCATCCCAGTGGCCGATCTTTTTCGACGTGGAGCGCGAGTTGCTCCGTAAGACTGCCTTTTTCTCCTCGCTGGGCAACCATGAGCGCAACGCCAGGAACTACTTCGACTTCACGGACGCCCAGCCACACTACTCGTTTAACTGGGGAAATGCGCACTTCAGCGTGATGGACAGCAATATCGAGGATGTCGCCCCGACAAGAGCTGAGCAAGAAGTCTTTTGGCAGGAGCAATTGCGCTGGCTGGAGTCAGACCTGCGCGATGCCCAGAATGCGGACTTCCGATTCGTGATTGCGCATCACCCTCCGGAGACCGCGGTGAAGCGCCGCCAGGGCGAGAATCCGCGCATGACCGAACTCGAACCGATGTTCGAAAAGTACCACCTCTCGGCGGGATTCTTCGGGCACGATCACAACTATCAGCACTACCTGAAGAACGGCGTCCATTACTTCACCACCGGCGGCGGAGGAGCACCGCTCTACGACGTCGACGCGCCCCCAAAAGACATTACCGTCAAGGTTGCCAGCACCGAGAACTTCGTGGTGGTGAACGTGGACGGCAAATCCGCCCGGGTCGAAGCACGAAAGCCCGACGGCGAGCTACTGGACAGCACAGCGCTGGGCCGGTAGGCTTGCTTACGGCTTGCGAAATTCCCACGCGGAGTACATCCAGTCAGTGGACACCTGCACATTCATCAACCGCATCAGTGCCTTGTGGGTCGGCGAAAACGAAACGTAGGGATGTAACTGTCCTTGCGGTGTGAACTCAGGAGACTGGCGCAGGTCGGTTTCCAGGCGCTCCAATAGGTGGTCCGGCGTGACATCGCGAGGGTTGCGCATGAACCACACATGCCGAATCGCGGGATTGGCGATTTCCCGCCGCGCCGATTCGGCATCTTGCTCCGTGAAAATCTGCCGGGTGGAAAAACCGGGGAGGTAATACTCCAGCACCACACCGCTCAGATTGGGCCCGTCGACCAGCACGATCGTGTCGGCGGAGGAGGAACTACCTGCGATATCCCGCGCAATCCGGTCCATCGGCGCGAGATAGCCGATGTTCAACAGATTGTGCGCCTGGAAGTAGCTGCCGATGCCCACGATGTTCGCGGCCAGGAGCGCCCCCGCGATTATCGTTCCCGCGCGCGGGTGATAGTGCGCCCCCGCTGCGCACGCGAGCATTGCCAGTGGCAGCAGAAACAACATCCGGGCCGGACCGAACGCGTAAGAAACCCAGCCGGCTACGCCCGCGAATCCGATCAAGGCTGTGACGGCAGCGGGCAACAACCAAATCCGAGCGGTCCGGGTACCGGTCCACAGCAGCCACACGACGGGAATCGCGAGCACTGCGGTCACCGGAAGCATCCACAACGGAATCGCTTCGCCATAGAAAAAAGAGAAGACCCAGTAGGCCAGCTTCACGCCCGTTTCGAGCACACTGTTACCAGTGAGCAGAAGCAGCCCGGGTTTCGCGCGCCACACCGCCAGCACCGATGCGAACGTCATGAGCCAAGGCAGATAAGCCGCCAGCACGATCCCATTTCCAATCAGCAGCCGGTTCGACCGCCCGCGTGCGTTCCGGAGCAGCAAGAGGTTCGCGCCGGCCCACGCCGCGATCCCCGGCACGTAATGCGTGTACATCAACGCCGCCAGCGAACCGGCCCAGATCAGCAGTTTCTTCCACGAACCCAGGTCTTCGCTCCAGCGCCGCGCCGCCCAGCACACCACGACGAATCCCAAAACCTGCAAACTGTACGATCGCGCCATACGGGAGTACAACAGCATGCATGCCGACGCGGTCCACAACGCCAGGCACCATGCTCGCAGCCGTGCAGGCGCATGCTTCAGCCACAAACGGTCGAGTGCAATCGTGGCCAAGAGGGCGAACACCACCGACAGCAGGCGCAGTTGCGCCAGGGATTCGCCGCCTGGCGCGATCCGGATCCAATAATGTGCCAGCAGAAAATACAGCGGCGGATGCACATCGCCGCGGACCATCTCGAGCATCGCATCGACAGGCAGCCGCGCCGCACGCACTGTGAACAGCTCATCGTTCCACATTGGCAGCAGACCGAGCGAATTTGTCAGCAGCACGGACTGCACGATGAGACAAAGGACGAGCCACGCGTCCGCTCTGCGACTGTCCGCTGGCTCGATAAGCTGCATGGGCTGAAAATTGAGGTTAGCAGCCTGCGCAGGACCGGAGGTAACATATTGGCGGAGATATCCATGCGTTATTCGGACGTGACTCCCAAGGAAATCTACTTGAACCGGCGGCGATTCCTGACCGCGGCTCTGGCTTTGCCAATCCCCGCCGCCGCCGCGACCCTCAACGCCGGTAAAACCGCGTTCAACGCGGGCGGCGAAAAGATCACGTCTCAGAAGATCGTCACCACCTACAACAACTTCTACGAATTTGGCACAGGCAAGGACGAGCCCGCACAAAATGCTCCCAAGTGGAAACCCATTTCACCCTGGACCGTGCGAATCGAAGGCGAAGTGGCGCAGCCCAAAACTCTGGACGTCGATCAGATTCTGAAGCTCGCACCGCTGCAGGAACGCATCTACCGCCACCGCTGCGTGGAAGGCTGGTCCATCGTGGTGCCCTGGATCGGATTCCCGCTCAGCGCGCTGCTGAAGCAGGTCCAGCCGACGGGCAAAGCCAAGTTCGTCGCCTTCGAAAGCGTTTACGACCCCAATATAATGCTCTCGCCGAGGAAGGCGGGCATCCAGTTTCCCTACGTCGAAGGCCTGCGCCTGGATGAAGCCATGCATCCCCTCGCGCTGCTGACCGTGGGCATGTACGGCGAGACGCTGCTCAATCAGAACGGCGCGCCCATCCGCCTGGTGATCCCGTGGAAATACGGGTTCAAGAGCATCAAGTCGGTCGTGCGGATTCGTCTTTTGGAGAAGCAACCTCCTACCACGTGGAGCACCAGCTGGCCCGCCGCCTACGGTTTCTACTCCAACGTCAATCCCGACCACGAACATCCCCGCTTCAGCCAGAGGGACGAGGAGCGGCTGGGCGAAGGAACCCTCCTGAAGCCAAAGGTCATCCCGACCCGGATGTTCAACGGCTATGGCGACCAGGTTGCGAAGCTCTACGCGGGCATGAACCTCGACCGCAACTACTGATCCGGGAATAAACCACCCCTCCCGCCGGATACTCTTCTACGGAGTTACTATTGGATTGGAGACTGTGAACCATGCTGATCCGGAAACCTGCCGACCTCCGCTATTCTGATGTCACGCCGAAGGAGGTCTACCTGAACCGCCGCCGTTTCATTGGTGCGGGAGCTGCGACGCTGGGAGCCGCAACGCTAGGAAGTTTAGCTCTGCCATCCGCCGCGCTGGCGACGGCCACGGTCAATGGCCTGGTCAAGACCGGTCCGTATCACAATCTGGGAGACGAAAAACCGTCGTCCAAGGCCACCGTCACGGGTTACAACAACTTCTACGAATTCGGTACCGGCAAGGAAGATCCGGCCGTGAACGCCCCGAAATGGAAGGTGCCCGCGGAATGGACCATCCACATCGAAGGCGAGGTCATGCAGCCGAAAACGCTGAGCCTGGATCAGGTGATGAAGCTCGCGCCGCCCGAGGAACGCATCTACCGTCACCGCTGCGTGGAGCGCTGGTCGATCGTTGTGCCCTGGATTGGCTTCTCCCTGAGTACCCTGCTCAAACAGGTCCAGCCAACGGGCAAAGCCAAGTACGTGGCGTTCGAGACCTACTACGATCCGAAGGCAATGCTGTCGCCGCGCGAAGCCGGTATTCCCTTCCCCTACGTGGAAGGTTTGCGCCTGGACGAGGCCATGCATCCGCTCACGCTGCTATCGTTCGGAATGTACGGCGAGACCATGCCCAACCAGAACGGCGCACCGATCCGCCTGGTGATCCCGTGGAAATACGGATACAAGAGCATCAAGTCGATCGCCCGGATCCGCTTCGTCGAGAAAGAACCGCCCACGGACTGGGGATTGTACTCGTCCCATGAGTATGGATTCTACTCGAACGTCAATCCGGAGGTCGACCACCCGCGTTGGAGTCAGAAGGAAGAACAGCGGCTCGGCGGCGGTTTCCTGGGCCAAGGCACTCGCATGCCAACGGTAAAGTTCAACGGTTACGGAGCCCAGGTCGCCAGCTTGTACAGCGGGATGGATCTCGCGAAATTCCACTAATCCGCGCCATCTGGCCGGCCGCATCAGTAGCATGAATCGATTTCTCTCCAGTCCCTGGACCAAGGTCGTAGTGTTTGTCCTCTCCCTGGTCCCGCTGGGGGTGCTGCTGTGGCTGTGCTGGCAGGCTTACCAGAGCGCCGATCCGACCGAATTCGTTACCGCCAACCCGATCGAGTACATCACCCACTACACCGGCGACTGGACCATCCGGTTCATCTGTTTTACCCTGTGCATCACGCCCCTGCGGATGCTGCTCAACCGGCCGCAGATTACGCGCTTCCGCCGCATGCTGGGGCTGTTCGCATTCTTCTATGGCTGCGTACATTTCGCGGTCTGGTTGTTCCTGGACCCCCGGCAAAACACGATTCCCGCCATCTGGGAGGACATCGTCAAGCGCCGCTACATCACCATCGGTATGCTGGCACTCCTCGCCATGCTGCCTTTGGCGATCACGTCCACGGCGGGCTGGGTGCGCCGGCTCGGCTTCAAGCGCTGGAAAAGGCTGCACAAGCTGGTGTATCTGACGGCCATCGCGGCCGTGATCCACTACTGGTGGCTGGTGAAATCCGATATCCGCCTGCCGCTCATGTACGCCGCCATCGTGGCCGTGCTGCTGGGGTATCGCATCATCGTGTGGATGCGGGACCGCAAACGAAAGCTCAGTGACCCCCGCGCGCCGCAGCCAACGGCCTCAACCAGCTGACTTAGGTTGGGCGGTGCCTTGCGCCGCTACCGGAGGACTCAGCACCGCGACGCAATTGCGTCCCTGGTGCTTGGCCATATATAGCGCGTCGTCCGCGAGATGAATCAGTTCATCGGCGGTGGATTCCCCGTCCGGCCGCCAGCTGGTGGCGCCGAAACTGCACGTCACCACGTGCGGCACGTCCCCGATCATCATCGGTTCGTTGGCGAGAGCCGCCCGCATGCGTTCGGCCTGATTGCCCGTGCATCGCTCGTCGCAGCCCGGCAGGATGATCAGAAACTCTTCGCCGCCATAACGGCCCATGGAATCGTAAGGCCGCATCGCGGCCGAAATGCGCCGCGTGAACTCGCGCAGCACCGCATCGCCCGCGAAATGACCGTAGGTATCGTTGACCGATTTGAAGCGGTCCAAATCCGCCAGCACCACGCCCACGGACCGCTTTTCCCGCGAAGCCCGCGCCAGTTCGCGCGACAGCACGTCCAAAATCGAAGACCGGTTCCAGATCCGCGTCAGGAAGTCCTTGGTCGCCTGCTCGCGCAGCTCCTCGCGCGCCGACACCAGCTCGCGCTGGAGATCGATGATGCGCGTTCCCGCGCGCAGCCGGACTTTCAACTCGTGTTGGTCAAAGGGTTTGGTCAGATAATCGTCCGCGCCCGCCTCCAGCCCCTCGATCAGATCCTCGCGCTGGCTTTTCGAGCTGAGCAGAACGATGTAGGTGTAGTCCAGGTCCTTGTTCTTCGAATTTTCTCGCACGCGGCTGCAAACTTCCGGTCCGGTGAGCCCGGGCATCACCCAATCGAGAATCGCGAGCCGCGGAGGATTTTCGCCTTGCAGGACATTCCACGCTTCCACGCCGTCGGTGGCGACGACCACTTCGTATCCCCACTTGCGGAGGGTAGCCTCCAGCAGGTGCCGGGAGACGACGCTGTCGTCGGCGATCAGAATGCGCATAGAGTCTTAAGATGGGGTACTAGCCAACCCTATCCCTAGAATATATCGGCAGGTTTCCAGATTCCTTGGATTTTTTGCCCGCGCGGCTGCTATCCGGTGGCGTATCATAGAGTTTAGAAGGTCTTGGGCCCTGAAGTTTACGGGGTCGCTGGCCGAAGTTTTAGAGGGTCCGTCCGTTCCCCCCAAGGAGAGTGTATGCAGAATTCTGTCCTGGTTCCGATGGTTGTCGAGCAAACTTCGCGAGGCGAGCGAGCCTTCGATATCTACTCGCGCCTGCTGAAGGAAAACATCATTTTCCTGGGCACGCCGATCGACGACAACGTTGCGAACCTGATCATCGCTCAGATCCTGTTCCTGTCGGCGGAAGATCCCGAGAAGGATATCTCCCTCTACATCAACTCTCCCGGCGGCTCGATCACCGCGGGCTTGGCGATCCTCGATACCATGCGCTTGGTGCAGCCCGATATCATCACTTACTGCGTGGGACAGGCGGCCTCCATGGCAGCCGTCCTGCTTGCCTGCGGAACGAAAGGCAAGCGTCACAGCCTGCCGCACGCCCGCATTCTGATTCACCAGCCCTCGATGAGCGGCCTGGGCGGGCAAGCTACGGACATCGACATCTATGCCCGCGAAATCCTGCGCATGCGCGAAACGCTGAACGATATTCTCGCCAAGGCCACGGGCCAACCAATCGAAAAGATTGCGCGTGACGTGGATCGCGACTATATTCTGGAACCGACCCAGGCGCTCGAGTACGGCATCATCGACCACATCATCGAGAGCCGTTCCCTCCAGCCGGTAACGAAGTAGCTGGTAACGACGTAGTTTTCGGGGCAGGAGTCAGCGTTTTCGGAATCTCCGACTTTACGTACGGAGCCTCTTTGGAAACGATTCCGGTCACCTTCACGTCGATCGAGACAATCGCGGGCGGCTTGGCTGGCCGCGATGCCCACCAGGCGCCGCCTCCTGTTACGATCAGGGCCACCGCGGCCGAACTCCACTTCCACCAGGGAACGGTACGCATGGTTTACTTCGGGACCTCATACGCCGCGTCGTAGCTGGTCCGGCCGCTGTTCCAGTAGGTCTGTTGATGATCGCCCATGAAATCCGGACCCGGGGCGTTCATCTCGAATCCCGGCGCGCTGAGCGGAGTTCCCGATACGGAAGCGGCCCGCACCAGATCCGGCCGATCGGCCACGTTGCGCAGGTCCAGAGTGACGCGGCGTCCCGACTCACGCAGGGCCCGGAACACTCCCTCCTGATAGACCTGGACCGACTCGTCGCCGGCCTCGATCTGCACGCCGCGGATCAGGGGACAACCGTCCAGAATCCCGCGCAGTCGGGCGTAAACACGTCCAGGATCGCCCTCCAGTTGGCGAATGCCCAGGATGAAGTCGACGCCGTAATCCGTGGCGAGTTCCGAAAGCATTCGCAAGCGCTCGATATCCGCGTCCGCCAGGGTTATCATGAGGCTGAGCCGGTTTAGACGGGCGCGGGCGAGCGTCTGAAAATAGGCGCGCCAGTGGGCGTCCGAGGTGAACCAGGGCTGCGCCAGATCGTAGGACCGCAGCGTCATCCGAACGCCGCGCACAGCCGTGGCCGGTTTTCCGCTGGCCGCTTTCAGCTTTCCATTCGCGCGAATCTGCTCGGACGCTTCGATCAGGCCGTACATCAGGCCGCGCAAATCGCCGCCGGTGACGCGAATCATGCCGGTCTTGTATAGCGTGATGCTGAAGGTTTCGGGAGGATTCAGACTGAGCTCGGTGTCGACATGAAACTTAAGCTTCCGCTCAGCCAGCGCCGCGTTCAATTCCGCCGTGCCGAAGTCGACCGGACCGGCAGCGCGCAACGAGAAGGCTAACAGAACTAGGAGGCAAAGGAGGGCGCATGCAGGGCTGAAGCCCCGGCCCAGAGGGCACCCCGACTCGAGTCCGCCCCACTTAGTCCACCACCGCACTCCAGCCCCTCCGCGAAAGATTGTGATAGATGATGGCGAATCCGATCGCCCCCATCGCCAGCAGCTCCAGTCCGGTGCCCGTTTCATGCAGCAGAAGTTTTCCGACGCCGAAGAGAGCGCCATAAATCAGCATACAGCCCCCAGCCCAGCACAGGAGATTAGAGAGCCCGTCGCGCGAAGGCTGGACATCCGGAGCAAGTGCGCCGATCGGTCCCCACCCTGTCTTAGACGGGCGAGTCCGACGATAGAAAGCAACGAGAACGTCGGTTTTCTCGGGAGCAGTGAGGAATGTCACGGCCAGCCAGACCACGGTGGTGATCGCCACTGTCGTAATCATCAGCCAGGCGAAGTCCAGAGGCTTATCGGTATCGAACCCCCACCCGACTTGCAGCCCCACCGACACCACGAACGCCGTCAGCATGGCCGAAACTTCGCTCCAGGCGTTGATCCGCCACCAGTACCAGCGCAGCAGCAAGACCCCTCCCGTTCCCGCGCCCGTCACGATCAGCAGCTTCCACGCGCCCGCGATCGAATCGAGATAGAACGTCACCACGGCCGATACCAGCGTGAGGAATATCGTCGCCACCCGGGAGATCATCACGTAGTGCTGCTGGGTCTCGCCCGGTTTCCAGAAGCGGCGATAGAAATCGTTCACCAGGTAGCTCGCGCCCCAGTTGAGCTGCGTGGCGATGGTCGACATATACGCTGCGGCGAACGCCGCCACCATCAGTCCCCGCAGCGACGGAGGCAGCGTCGCGATCATCACGCGGATGTAGCCCGTCTCGGGTCTCTCAAGCCCCGGGAATAAGATCAGCGAAGCGAGCCCGACCAGGATCCATGGCCAGGGCCGGATCGCGTAATGCGCCACGTTGAACCACAGCGTGGCGAGAAGCGAGTTCTTCTCGTCCTTCGCGCTGAGCATTCGCTGCGCGATGTAGCCTCCGCCGCCCGGTTCGGCCCCCGGATACCAGGTAGCCCACCAGTTGAGCGAAATGTAGACCAGGAACGTGAGCAGCGGCATCCAGGCCGAGTGAAGGTCGGGCACGAAGTTGAGCACAGACCCGCCCCCCGCGCGCGTGGCGTCTATCAGGAGCAGCTTCTCTTTCATCGCTCCCATTCCGCCCACGGCCCGCACGGCGAACACCGCCAGCACGATGACCATGCCCATCTTGATCGCGAACTGGAACAGATCGGTCACCAACACACCCCATAGCCCCGAGAGCGTCGAGACCAACGAGGTGACCACGATGAGCCCTATCACGATCGCCAGGGCCTCCAGCTTGGTGATTCCCAGAATCAGCATCAGGATGTCGACCATAGCCTTGTTCACCCAGCCCAGGATGATGCAGTTGATCGGAATCCCCAGGTACAGCGCGCGGAATCCGCGCAGGAACGCCGCGGGCCACCCCGAGTATCGGATCTCGGCAAATTCGACGTCGGTCGTCACGCCCGACCGCCGCCACAGGCGCGCGTAGAAAAACACTGTCAGCATGCCGCTCGAAACGAAGCACCACCACAGCCAGTTTCCGGCGATCCCGTTAGCCGCCACCATCCCAGTTACGGCCAACGGTGTATCGGCGGCGAACGTCGTCGCCACCATGGAAGTCCCGGCCAGCCACCACGGGACGTTGCGGCCGGAGAGAAAGAATTCGTCGACGCTCGACTGCGCGCGCGACTTGTAATAGAAGCCGACGGCGAGATTAAACAGGAAGTAGAGCCCGACCACGGCCCAGTCGGCGAAGGTGAGTTGCACTCAGGGGGATTATAGCGAGTCGTGCAGCGGAAGCGGCGTCACGGTGGAACGCATTTGCCCTGGAAGATCGGATCCTTCAGTGCGGGGACGCTTCTGACTTGCGCGCAGAATCAGCATTCCACCGCCCCCACCGATCGAACCCAGAATCATTCCGGCCAGGGGAGAGATCCACATCATCATTAGCACGCCTCCGAGGGCATCCCAATAGACGAAGCTGGACAGTTGCGCCGGGGTGGGCGGCGTGGGCATAGACAGTTCATACTCGTGGACGGCGCTCGGATCCTTCATTAGGGCGTCGTGAAACGCGACGGTCATCCCAATTCCGGTGACGAACAGGATCGAGCTGCCGATCAACCCGCTTAGCGCCCCAACCTGGACCGCGGCGGCGAAGCTTCGCGTTCGGCAAGCGGTCACTGTGCCCGCCAGCGCAAGAACAATCGGTCCGCCTAGCACAAAGAACCAATGCCCCCAAGGCAGTGCAAAAAAGTGAGGATAAAGCTCACGCAGACGCGCGAACATCGGTGTGCCAAACAAAATGCCAGCCGCGTAACCGATCGTCGACATTACCCCGAGAAGAATCCCAAAAGTCCAGCTCAGCTTGCGAACCATGGCGGAAGTATATCAGGCGAGGGTTGCGGGCGTCGTGGCCGCCCAATTGCATATCGCTACGGCGATGGCGATAACTCACAACCTCCGATGGGTGATATACCTCAGTGCCGCGAGTTGTATCTGGGCGGCCGATGCGCGAAATGGAGCAATGGTGCTGGAGCAGCAGGGCTGCCAGCAGTGCCACGCCGTTCGTGGGCAAGGCTTGGGACACGAACCTCCCCAGGTTGCCCGCGACCTGGGCGAACGCCTCGCGCCGACCTACGGTCCTCACACCCTGGCCAGTGCGCTGTGGAACCACACGCCGGAGATGTGGACGCAATTCTCAGCTCAGGGCGTCAGGCCTCCCGCCGCGACGGAAACGGACTGGCAGGATCTGTTCGCCTACTTCTACGCTTTGCAATTCTCTGAGCCAGTGGGTGAGGTCGGGCGCGGCAAACAAGTACTGGAGACCAAGCGCTGCACCGACTGCCATTCTCTGACGAACGCATCCACCGGACGCGCTCCGTCGGTCCAGGATTGGGCACACGCGGATGATCCCGTGGTGCTGGTTTATCAGCTTTGGAATCACGCTTCGTCCATGAAGAACACCTTCAAGCAGAATAAGATCGAGTGGAAAACGCTGACGGGCCGGGACCTGATGGATCTCACCGCTTATGTCCAAACCGTTCAGAGACTGGCTCCCACCGGCGAGTTCTCCCTGCCCGCTCCGGAAACCGGCAAGCCGTTGTTCGACGCGAATTGCGGCCTGTGCCACCGGGATTCTATGTCCTTGGCCATGAAGCTTCGGAATAAGAATTGGATGGACATCGGCGCGGACATCTGGAATCACTCACAGAAGATGCCGACCGTCCGCATGGTGAGCCCCGACGACATGCGGAAGCTCCTGGCGTATGTCTGGCAACTGCAGTACGACGGCCCGCCCGGGAGCCGCGTGCTCGGCCAGAAAGCGTTCGTCGACAAGGGATGCGCCGGATGCCACCAGGGTCCCATCAACAAGGGCAAGCCCATCACGGCGTTTTCCATCGTGGCAGCCGCGTGGGGTCCTGCGCGGCAGGCGCATCACCGGATGCTGACCCAGGGTGTCCCGTGGCCCAATCTTTCTCCAGCCGATGTCGCCAACCTAGTGGCCTACCTGAACTCCCCCGGTCCTCGCTAATGTGCGCCAAATGGCGCGGCGTGTTAAATGGCCCAGCCAGGCGTATCGCGTAGAATAGCGGTTTGCGGTATTTTCTCCGAACCGGCATTCCGGACTGTTCACGCCTTCTGCTGATCGAAAGCGGACCGCGCGTAGTGATCGAGAGGGTCATCCACCATCTGCGGAACTCCTTCGGGGAGGACGTGGAGATGGACCTGGTCACCTGTTATGCCGGCGAGCCGGCTGGATTCCGCGGCCGCGTCTTCAACGTGAACGATTACGGCGGCGCGGCCGGACGCGAGGCTCTGTGGGCCGATCTTAGTCAGCGGAACTACTCCGTGGCCGGCGTCGTCTGCGCGGCCGTGCCCATCATGACCAAGTGGAAATGGTGGCTCGCCTACAAGGTTCCCGCGAAGATCTTTATCATCAACGAAAACGCCGACTATTTCTCGCTCGATCGCGCACATCTGGGCCAGTTGCGGCGGTTCGTGACGCACCGGCTGGGGATCGGCGGAGCGGCCGCGGTGCCAGCGCTGCTGCGGCTGGCAGTTTTTCCGCTGACGCTCGCCTATCTGTTGTTGTACGCTGGCACGGTGCACTTGCGAAGGAAATTACGACAAATATGAGAGCTGTCTATATCGAACAACCCGGCGGAATCGACGCGATGCGTTACGGCGATTTCCCCACGCCCCAACCCGGACCAGGTGAGGTTCTGGTCAAGATCGCCTTTTCCGGCGTGAACTTCATCGATACGTATCACCGCAGCGGTCTATACAAGCTCCCGTTGCCCGCCGTGATCGGATCGGAAGCCTCTGGAACGGTAGAGAAACTGGGCGAGGGCGTCACCGGATTCAAGCCGGGCGAACACGTGGCGTATACGCTCGCTCGCGGCTCGTATGCCGAGTTTCACGCGGTTCCCGCGAGCAACTTAGTGAAGATTCCCGACAACGTCGAGGACGCCACGGCGGCAGCGTCGATGCTGCAAGGCTGCACCGCCCACTATCTCACCCACTCCACCTTTCCGTTGAAGAAAGGGCAGACCGCGCTGGTTCACGCGGCGGCCGGAGGCACCGGAAGACTGATCGTACAGATCGCCGCCATGATCGGCGCGCGGGTGATCGCCACGGTCGGCTCGGAAGCGAAGGCCAAGCTTACGTTGTCAGACGGCGCGTCCGATGCGATTCTCTACAACAGCCAGGACTTCGTCGCGGAAGTGAAACGCCTGACCGACGGCAAGGGAGTCGAGGTGGTCTATGACGGAGTCGGCCAGGCCACACTCCTCAAGGGTTTCGATTGCCTGAAGCCGCGCGGCATGATGGTCGCCTTCGGCCAGTCAAGCGGCCCCGCCGCTCCCATCGATCTGCTGATGCTCAGCCAGAAGGGATCGCTCTACGTCACGCGTCCGACGCTGTTTACCTATATCGCCAGCCGCGAGGATCTGGAGTGGCGCTCGTCGGACATGTTCCGCTGGATCGGCGAGGGCAAACTCAAAATCAACATCGACAAGATCTATCCGCTGGCGGAAGCCGCACAGGCCCAGGCCGATCTGGAAGGCCGCAAGACCACCGGGAAGCTGCTGTTGAAAGTCGGCTGACCTGGTGGGGCCGGCGTCCACGCCGGCCGTACTGTTTAACGCACTAACGTTACGATCGCCTGCGCTTCGGCCGAGCGGCCCTCACCTACCGGTCCAACTCGTTCGGCAGTCTTGAATTTCACCGACACGCGATCGATCTCGAGCGCCAGCGTCCGCGCGAGCGATTCCCGAATCGGCTGGCGGTAGTCCTTGAGCTTTGGTCGCTCCAGGATCACCGTCGAATCCACGTTGACGATGGTGAATCCCAGGTCGCGAACCAATCCCGCGGCGTGCGCCAGAAATAGGAGACTATCGGCGCCTTTCCAGCGCGGATCGGTATCGGGAAAATGCATCCCGATGTCGCCCAGCGCCGCTGCTCCGAGCAAAGCGTCCGTGATGGCGTGAGAAAGAATGTCGGCGTCGGAGTGGCCCTCCAGGCCAAGCTCGCTGGGCACGGTGACGCCCCCTAAGATCAGTGGCCGCCCGGCAGCGAGACGGTGCACATCCCACCCAAGACCCGTGCGGATCTCGTTTAACGGTTTCGCAAGCGAAACCTCGTTCACGCTGTCTCGCCCGTGACTTCTTCGGAGAGGAACAAGCGCGCCAGTTCCATATCGGTGGGCTTAGTGATCTTGATGTTGCGATCGCTGCCCTGCACTACATGAACGTCGAGCTCTTCCAGGCGTTCCACCAGGCTGGATTCGTCGGTGCCGGTGAAGCCGTCCTTGCGAGCCCTATCGAACGCGCGCTGGAGCAGCGCGAACTGGAAGACCTGCGGGGTCTGCGCCATCACCAGGTGCTCGCGGGAAAGTGTCGCGCGAATCTTGTTCTTGTGCACCTGCTTGACGGTGTCCACTGGCACGATCCCGACAATCGCCGCGCCGTGTTTCCCCGCCTCGGCGATGACCTTCTCCACCAGTTCGGAATCGATGAACGGGCGTACCGCGTCGTGCACCGCGACCAGATCGGTATCCGGGGCCAGCGTTGCGAGCGCGTTTTCGACCGATTGCTGGCGGCTATCCCCGCCTTCGACCACGCGCACAGGCTTGGCCGGGTGCTCCTGATGGATCAAGCCGCGAGCCCAGTCCATGTCTTCGGCGCGCAACGCGACCACGATCTCGGTGACCGAGGGGCACAGCAGGAATTTGCGAATCGTGTGGATCAGGATCGGAGCGCCTTCCAGCAGCATGAACTGCTTGCGGCTGGTGCCGGACTTTTCGCGACCCATGCGGGTGCCGAGACCGGCAGCGGGAAGGATGACGGATACGTTCATGAGGCCCTTAAAGGCGAACTACTGATTGTAGTGAATTCGGCGAACTTCTGCCGCCCGGGGTCCTGCCCTATCCGCCGCCCGCCGCTTCCCGCTGGGGACGCTCGCGTTCTTTGTCGTAGACCGCATGGGCGCGCTCGTCGAAGCGCCCGAAAATCATCTTGCCGGCCGTGGTCTGCAGCACGCTGGTCACCGCGACATCGATGGTCTTCGAAATCATCTTGCGCGCATTGTCCACCACCACCATGGTGCCGTCGTCGAGATACGCAACGCCCTGGTTGTACTCCTTGCCTTCCTTGAGAATGAACACCCGCATGGTTTCGCCGGGCAGCACCACCGGCTTGAGCGCATTCGCCAGCTCGTTGATATTCAGCACTTCGACGCCATGCAGCTGCGCGACCTTGTTCAAATTGAAATCGTTGGTGACGATCTTGCAGCTGTACAGCTTGGCCAGTTCGATCAGCTTCATGTCCACTTCGCGGACGTTGGGAAAATCGTCTTCGACAATCTGAATGTTCAGCTCCGGCATCTTCTGGATCCGCTGCAGCACGTCCAGCCCGCGCCGGCCGCGATTGCGCTTCATCCCATCTGAGGAATCCGCCACCTGCTGCAACTCGCGCAGAACGAACTGCGGGATCACCAGCGACCCGTCGATAAACCCGGTCTCCGCTAGATCGGAGATCCGGCCGTCGATAATCACGCTGGTGTCCAGGATCTTGAAGGAGTTCTTGGAGGCCTTCTCTCCTCCGAACAGCCCGCCCAGTGCCGCCAGGTTCAGTGTCTCGCCCTTCGCGGCACCCACCACCAGGCCGCAGTAGGTCATCAGCGCCAAAATAAGGACTTCCAGAAAGGGCACGGTGTTGTCGCTGTCGGGCATGGCCTTCTCCATTACCAGCGAGATGAGATAAGCGCCCAGGATCCCCAGGACGCTGCCGAAGGCCGCTCCGATCAAGCGGGGCATGCTGACTTGCTTGATCCGGATCTCGAACACCACGACCGCGATGCCGGCGACGACGCCCACCGCCGCGGCCACCGGGCCCTCAAGATTGAAAGGATGGAGAAAATAGGCGGCAAACGCCAGGACAGCGATAAAAAGAAGCCGGATGATTAGGAGATCGCCCATAAGGTGCTCGAATCCCCGCTCCCCGCAGGGCACGGAACATTAAGATTACTTAGGGATCGAGTATAACACTTTGGGCATAGCGGCCTCTTGAGGCGGCCGCCAGGCGGGAAAAGAACTTATAAAGCTTTCGCGAGCTCTTCGGCGAAGGAACTCTGCGGACCGCGGCTTTCGCTGCGCTTCGCAAAGGTTTTCTTGGCGCGTCGCGGCGGCGGAGGCGGACGGTGTTCGGTGCTCTGAGGAGCGGCGGAACTTTGCCCGTCTGTTTGGCCGGCTCGCGGTGCCGCTCCGGTTGCCCGTTCAGCACTATGCCCTGTCGGAGCCCCATGGGAGGGTCCCGGGCCGCCATGGCCGCCCATCGGACGGCCGCCCGGGCTTGCACCCTTGGGCCGGGCCGGTTGCGCAGGATTGGCCCGAAGCAAGCGATCCTCCAGCGGAGCACGGTCAAATCGCCGAATGATGGAGTTCATCTCCTCGGTGTTGGGCGCTTCGATGAACGCGAAGCCCTTGGACTCCTGCGTTTCGGGGTTGCGGATAACTTTAATTGCGTCCGCTACCAGGTTTTCGGCTGTCAGCCATCCCTTGATATCGTCCGCGGTGACCCAGGTGGGCAAATTGCCCAAGAAGACGGTAAAACTCATCCGTGATTGTCTCTATCTCCGTGAGAGGGGGTTTTGCTTCCAGAAGGTCTTCCCGGAAGCAATATCATGCTACCACACTCGATCAAGCCCGTAAATGGACCGGTTCGCTGGGTTGGTCAGCCGGCCTTACTTAAATCCTTACTTCACCAGCAGCGAATACGGCATCAACCGCTGTACGCCGCCGTGGGCCAGCGACTTCCAGGGCAGATTCCCGGCAACCGCCTTGATGGCCGATTCCAGCTCCGTATTGTCATTGGTGTTCTTGAGCAGCATCTCGATCAAGGTTCGGCGCGGCGGATAAGTCACCAGCGTGACCTGCTCGGACGCCGGGATATTCGTGCGTTGCTTGATCATCTCCACCGCGCGATCCAGTCCGCCGATCTCGTCCACCAGCCCATTCATCTTCGCCTGGGCTCCCAGCCACACGCGGCCCTGCGCGAGCGGTTCCACCTGATCGTAGGGCCGCTTGCGCGCTTCGGATACGCGCTCTACGAAGCCACGATAGAACACCTGAATTTCTTTCTGAACCTTGTCCTTCTGCTCGGGCGTGAGCGGCTTGGTCTCGGAATCGATGTCGGCGAACCGTCCGCGCGTCAACAATTCCGTCTTGATGCCGAGCTTGTCGTACAGCCCGCTCAAATTCACCTTGCCGAAGAACACGCCAATCGAGCCGGTCAGCGTATTGGAGTAAGCCAGTACCGGATCGCCCGTCATCGCAATGAAATATCCACCGGAGGCCGCCAGGTCGGACATCGAGATCAGAACCGGCTTTTTCTTGCTCAGCAGTTTCATCTGGTGCAGAATGTCATCGGAAGCGATCCCGTCGCCGCCCGGCGAATCCACGCGCACGATCACGCCTTTGATGGTCGAATCGTCGCCCACCTGCTTGAGCTGCTTCACCATGCTGAAGGCCGTGATGCCGGTGTCGGAAACGTCTTCGCCCGGATCGCCGCGCGTGATTTCGCCATCGCCGGTAACGTAAGCGATGCGAGCGCGTCCGGCCGGATCCGCTCCCGCAGCCTTGCTGTAGCTGCGCGCACCGACCTTCTTCAGGTCGGCCTTGAGGCTGGTGTTGAGCTGCGACAACATTTCGTCTTCGAAAATCAGCGCGTCCACCAATCCGTTGTCGAGCGCACTCTTGCCGATAAACGGCCCTTGATCGATCACTCCGCGAACCGCCCCCGGAGGCAGTTTGCGGCCTTCGGCGATGACCTGCACCATGTTTCCGTAGTATTGATCCAGAATCTGGTTGGTGACCTCCAGGGTTTCCGGACTCGGTGACGTTTTGGTGAACTGATCGGGCGCGTCCTTGTACTTGCCGACGTGCTCGAATTCCATGGTCACGCCCAGCTTGTCGAGCGTTCCCTTGAAGTACATCAACTCGGCACGCAGACCCTTTACATCGAGCTCGTCCTCTGGCGCCATGTAGATTTTGTCGGCGGCGGTGGCGAGGTAGTACTCGCGCATAGTCGCGTTGCGCAAATACGCGTAGACAGGTTTCCCGGATTGTTTAAATGACAGGATCTCCGCGCGCAGCTCTTCGAGCTTGGCCCAGCCTGCGTCGAGGCCCCGGGGCTCCAGAATCAGGGCTTTGACGCGCGTGTCACCGGCCGCCCGATGAAGCAGCTTCCAAGTGTCGAGCACCGTCAGCGGCGGCTGCTTCTGGAAATAAGGAATCGCGACGTCGACGGGCGCCTGTTCCGGAACCGCACCTTCGAGGTTGAGTATCAGCGCGGAGTTGTCTGACACCGTCACCGGCCGTTCTGAGCCATACGAGCCAGCGAGACGGACCGCGGCGAATATCAGAAGCACGCCAACCAGGCCGACGAACACGATGCCGATAGCGAATCCGAGGAAGAAGTTTTTCATATTGGTTAGAGCCGCAAAGGAACGCTCATGAACGCCAATATCAGTGTAGCTCCTGAGCACAAAGGAGACTATTTGCGTCTATTCGCGTTCATGCGCGGCCAAGATGTTGCCGCGCTGCGTCGTGCACGATATCCGTCCGGAGCGCACAGCGCACGGCGTTCGCAAAAAGGCTAGAGAGAAGGATAACGCCGCGCTGCGTTGTGCGCGATTGAGAAATGGATTAAGAAAAAAGGGCCGCGGTTGCCCGCGGCCCTTAGGTTTTACAACTCTCTAGGAGGATACGTTACACGAGATTGGGAATCTTGATGATCTTCTTCTGGATGGCGTATTGCACCAGCTGCGCCTTATTGTGAATGTCGAGCTTGCGCATCAGGTTGAACTTATGCGCTTCCACGGTCTTCACGCTGAGATTCAGGTCACAGGCGATTTCCTTCACCGAATTGCCTTCCGCCAGCATCTTGAGCACTTCCCGCTCGCGGGTAGTCAGGGTGGCGAAGCGCGGCAAACGGTTCGCCGACTTGATACGGCTGCGGAAATCGTCCACCAGTTGAGAGAGCATACGCGGGCTCAGATAGCTGCCGCCCCGGCAAATGTCGCGGACGGCCGCAACCAATTGCTGGCTGGGGCTATCTTTCAACACGTAGCCGCTGGCGCCGACTTCCATGCCTTCGACCAGGTAATCCTCGTCGTCGTACATGGTCAGGAACAGGACCTTAGTTTCGGGCCGGTTCTTTTTAATCTGCCGCGTTGCTTCGAAGCTGCTTAGACCGGGCATCCCGATGTCCATCAGGACCACGTCCGGGCGCACTTCATTGGATTTGTCCACCGCATCGCCGCCGTTGGAAGCTTCCCCGACCACTTCCATGTCAGCTTCCGCCGAGATCAACGTGCGGATTCCCTGGCGAAACAACGTGTGATCGTCCGCCAGCATAATTCGAATCTTGGCCATAGTATTAGACCTTTTGCCTTACGTAATCCTTCCTACAAGAGCCGCTATTTGGATATCGGCAGTTCTATGGAAATCTTTGTACCCTTCTTAGTCCCTTCCGTACGGCTTTCTACGTGGAATTCACCCCCCAACAGGGCGACCCGCTCCCGCATTCCGGAAAGGCCGAAGGATTCCCGCTTGGCCAAAGCTTCGTCGATGTTGAAACCAACGCCGTTATCGTCCACAACTAGCCTTAGTTTTCCATCGGCCGATACCAGCGAAATATTTACATGGGTGGCCCCGGAGTGCTTGCCGATGTTGTTAAAGCACTCCTGCAACAGGCGATAGGAGATCACCTCCACTTGCTGCGGCAGGACGCCCATCTTGGCAAGATGCAGCTTTATCTCGCAGTTAGGTTGAAGCCTCTGGAAACGGTTGACTAGCTGACGCAGGGCGGCTCCCAGGCCTAACTGCTCCAGGACCGCCGGACTTAGGGCCGAGATCAGGCGGCGCATTTCGAGAATGGTGCGCTCCGTCATCTCCCGGGCGTCGCGCAGTTTCGTCTTCCATTCACCTTCGCCCTCGGGAAGCTCCTGCTCCAGCAGCTCCATTTGGAGCCGGATGCACAGCAGGCTTTGGCCGGCTTCGTCGTGCAGTTCACGGCTGATCCGGCGGCGCTCCATTTCCTCAACATGGAGCATATGTTCGGCCAGGCGCCGGACCTGTTCCTCTCGCTGGGCCAAATCCTCCACCAGACGAGCCTTTTCCGCCGCCATCAGGCAGCGCTCGGCGGCTGCGGCCAGCAGTTCCTGCTCGCGCGGCAGCCACTCATAGGGTTTCGCGAAGCCGAACTGCATTACGCCTGCAGTACGGCCGTCGGCCGCTAGCGGTATCGACCAGCAGGACGGGAACCGGGTGTGCCAGCTTTCTTCCAGCAGCACGTCCGCGGCGCGCGAATCGCCGCTCAGATAGCGTGGTTTCGATAGCTTCTTGACCAGTCCCGGACGATTGGGAACGGATAAAGACTGGGGATCGGGACAGCCTGCCCGCAGCACCCATTGGCTGGAATCCTCATTCAGCATGTACAGCCGGCCCGCATCGGCGCGGCAGACATGCACCAGTGTCTCGAGAAACCGGCGCAGCAGCTCTTCCAGATTGCGCGACTCGAGCTCAACGCGAAACAGCTCGTAAAAGGCCTGTGTTTCGGCTTCACGAACCTGATAGTAGGCGTTGTTCAGCGTGAGGATGACGCAGAAATGCAGCTGGTCGCGGACCCACTGAAAATTGGCGTGCTCGTCCGGAATCAGCTCTTCGAGCGCGGGTGCCAGGAGCCGGTCGTACTCCTGCAAGGCTTCCAGAATCGCGCTGGGCGGCAGATTCAGCTTGGCCAGCCGGCGGCCGTTGTATTCCACCTGCTCGATAAACTTGAGTGCCGGGAGATCGCGCGTTAGGACCCGCGCCGCGGCGCCGGGCGTGATGGCGGCGAGAGCCGTGCGCTGCTGCGGCTCGAAGCCCATCTCTCGCAAACGTGCCAGGAAGCGCCGGTCGATCCGATCGGCTTGAGGCTCCAGGAATCGCGCCAATCCCTGGAGATGAAAGCGAAGCTGGTCGCTTAGTACATCCGCGGCATCGGCGAGCTCGGGCGAAACTTGTGCAGTCTGCACAAGGTTAAATCGGCCGACTAGGGCCTTCTCTTTAGTACTACCGTTACCCTAGCTGATTGGGAGGCTATTTCTTCGCCGCCGACCCTGCGATCAGTTGATCCAGCTCGCCCAACAAAGCCGGGCTCTCCACACCAGCCTGCCCCCAATCCTTCACGATCATTCCCGCGGGGTTGATGGCGAACAGATGGGGAGTTTCGAACGCCGGGTTTTGCGGCGTGGCCTTGAAGTAGCCTATCGCCACCTGGCTCGAATCGAACACGATGGGCGTGGTGGTCTTGGTTTCGGCGATATACTTGCCGACGCTTACTTGGGTTTCGGGAGGCGTGATCACGATGGAAAGAACACCGACCTTGTTGCCGTACTTCTTTTTCAATCCTTCGAGCTTAATGGAAAGCTGCTTGCACACCGGACAATCGGTCTTCATGAAATCGATGAACAGCCAGCTTCCGCGGTAATCAAGAATATCGTGCTGCTGGAGCGAGGAGTCCGGCAGCGAAAAACTCGGCGCGCGCCGATTGGCCAGCCCCTGGGCGGAGAGTGATCCCGTAGAGAGCGCAAGACCGGCGGCCAGCAAAATCGTGAGACGGGAAACGGACATAAACCTCACCCTAACATGCCTGCGCTAACTTGCGCAGCGATTCTTCGTACGGCGCGCGGGCCACGCCGTGCTCGCACACGATGGCGGTCACATAGCGCGCGGGAGTTACGTCGAAAGCGGGATGCTTCGCCTGGATTGCTTCCGGAGCCACCGGCACACCGCGGAAGTGCGTGACTTCTTCGGAGGAACGTTCTTCGATGGGAATCAAGTCGCCCGAAGCGAGCGTGAGGTCGAACGTGGAGACCGGCGCGGCGACGTAGAACGGAATGCCGTTCTCCTTGGCGAGAACAGCAACGGAGTAAGTGCCGATCTTGTTGGCCACATCGCCATTGGCGGCGATCCGGTCGGCGCCGACCACCACACAGCCGATCCGGCCCGAACGCAGAAAATGCCCAGCCATGTTGTCGGTGATGACCGTGGTGGCGATCCCGTCCTGTTGCAGTTCCCAGGCCGTGAGGCGCGCGCCTTGAAGAAACGGCCGCGTTTCGTCGGCGAACACGTCGATCTTCTTGCCGGCGCTGACCGCGGCGCGGATCACACCCAGCGCGGTGCCGTATCCGGCCGTGGCGAGAGCGCCCGCGTTGCAATGCGTCAGCACGGTCTTGCCATCGGGAACCAGCGGCTCGCCGTTACGGCCGATGGCCTCGCAGATGGCGATATCCTCCAGCCGGATTTGCTTGGCTTCCTTGATAACGCTCCGCACGAGTTCCTCGCGCGAAGCACCCTGAAGCCGCGCATAAAGTTTCCTCATGCGCTCTATACCCCAGAACAGGTTCACCGCTGTAGGGCGCGTCGCCGCGAGCGTCTTGCAGACCGTCTCGAAATCCGCGCCTTCCTGGACTCCCAAAGCGACCCCCATCGCGGCGGCGACTCCGATAGCCGGCGCCCCGCGGATCACCATGGTCTTAATGGCGTCGGCGACTTCGAGATAGGTGCGGCAGGTGACGAACGTCTGCTCGCGGGGCAGGCGGGTCTGGTCGATCATCACCACGCCCGCATCGGTCCACTGGATGGTTTCTACCATGAACTATCTATTGTCCACGGTTCGTGAAGCGCCCGCCGATTTCCAGGCATATACTGTTTCTGATGAAACTCAGCGCTGCGGTTCCCCTGATCCTTTGTCTAGCATCCGTGGCACTTGCGGACGACGGCGATCGCCTGCTCCGCCTCGACCACTACGTGCAGGTTCACTCCACCGTCCCGGCCATCGCCGGTCAGCCCACGCAGATCTACGTGCGCGAAGTGGTGGAGGCCGGAACCGTGCTTCGGGGCGGACCGGCCGCGGATCGGGTCGCGCTGTTCATCCATGGCGCGGGCACGCCGGCCGAAGTGTCCTTCGACGTTCCTTATCAGGACTACAGCTGGATGGCCTACCTCGCGCACGCCGGCTTCGATGTTTTTTCGATGGACATGACCGGCTATGGGCGCTCCACGCGTCCCGCCGCGATGAACGATCCCTGCAATCTCACGAGCCAGCAGCAGGCGCTGTACGTGCCGGCGCTGATTTCCGCACCCTGCGCCGCCAGCTATCCCAAACAGATGACGACGCTGGCATCGGACTGGCATGATATCGACGTGGTGGTGGATCGCGTGCGCGCGCTGCGTCACGTCGACAAACTCAACCTGCTGGCATGGTCGCTGGGCGGACCGCGTTCGGCGGGTTATGCGGCACAGCATGCGGATAAGGTCGCCAAGCTAGTGTTGCTGGCTCCCGCATACAACCGTGCGACGAAGGCGGATCCTCCCGAACAGGTTCCCGCCAACGGCGCGGCGTTCAACACGCAATCGCGAGAGGAATTCATCACTAACTGGGATCGCCAGGTGGGCTGTCCCGGCCAATACGAAACCGCCGCGCTCGATTCTGTCTGGTCCGAGATGATCGCGTCCGATCCCGTGGGCGCAACGTGGGGAACAGGTGTTCGCCGTGCTCCGCAGGTCACCTCCTGGGGATGGACCACGGCCGTCGTCGCGAAAACCCAGATCCCGACGCTGATGGTCTCCGGCGCGCACGACAAGCAGGTCAACCCCGACCGCGTGCGCGAGCTCTACGCCGACCTCGGATCGCCTAAGAAGGTGTTCGTCGATCTGGCTTGCTCATCCCACAACGCCATGTGGGAAAAGAACCACCTGCTTTTGTTCAACGCCTCGCTCGAATGGCTGACGAAGGGCACCGTGCAAGGCAAGCAGGAAGGCATGCTGCGCCTGGGGTATTAGACCGCGCTACTGATTCTTCCCGCCAAATAGTCCGTTGAGCATGTCGTATCCTCTTTTCAGAGAGGCTACCGGATGAAACGGCGCAACACCGTGCCCGCGGCGATCCTGGCAGCCCTGCTGCTAGCCTGCCTGATCGCAGTGTACGTGACCCGTGAGTCGGGTAAAGCCGTGGGGGTACCTCAGAAGGGTCCGACTGGCGATCCAGCCGCAAGCGTCGACTCGCAGCTTCTCGCGACCGCCAATCAAATGGCCGCGCTGGCCGAAACCGCCGACGAGCAAAATGCTGCACGCGAGGCGCTGCGTCTCACCGATCACGAAGTAGACCAGAACTTCGCAACAGCGCTCCGCCAGGCCGCGGCATATCGCCCGCCCGCCACCGGGCCATTGCACGATCTCAGTGAGCGCGTCGATCGAATGAAGTTCCAGATCGCGGTGGAGCAGAGCCGCATCGCAGAACTGGCCAAGCAGCCGTCTTCCAACGCAGCGACCCAGTTGGATGTCGCCAAGGCGCAACTGGCGCTCGATCAAGACGACCTGGAAGACGCCCAGCAGGACTTGGCGCGGCAAGGCGGCGACCCGCACTCCGCACTCGAGCGCGCGATGAAGGACCGCGAGGCCGCCGGGCATGAGAGTGCGCAAGCCCTGAAGGGTTCCAGCCCTCGGCCGACTGCCACTCTATTCGAACAGACTCGGGCATGGTTCTCGCTCGGCTCGCTGGATCAAGAGATTCTTGCCGCCCAAAAGGAGGCCGCCGATAAAGCAAAGAGTCTGTCGGACCGGCATAATCAACTGGAGAGGCAGAGCGATTCTGGCACGCAAGCCGGCGCAAACACCGCGGACCAGATCGCTGGCCTTCGTCGTCTGTCCGAGCAGCGGAAAACACTGGCCGAGCTCGATCAGCGTATTCAGGATTGCCAGCAACTCGCAGGAGTCTATCAGGGCTGGAGCGGCCTGATTGAGGCTCGCCGGCGCGCCGTGCTGCATTGGCTGTTGGGCTCTCTGGCGGAGATCCTCGCCATTCTTCTGGCCGCGATGCTGGCGATCATCGCCATCCGCCGCCTGTTCCATAAGGAGACTCGCAAGCGCCTCCATCAAGCGCAGTTGATGGCGATTGTTGCCGTCCAAATCGTGGCATTAGGGCTTATTCTGCTGGTGCTTTTCGGCCCGCCTAACCAGCTCTCGACCATCATCGGTCTCGCGACGGCGGGGCTGACGGTGGTGCTCAGGGATTTCATTGTCGCCTTCTTCGGCTGGTTCACGTTGATTGGCAAGAACGGAATTCGCGTGGGCGATTGGGTGGAGATCAACGGCGTCAGCGGCGAAGTCATCCAGCTCGGCGTGCTGAAAACCGTGCTCCTTGAATCGGGCAACTGGACCGAAACCGGGCACCCTACGGGCCGTCAGGTAACGTTCTCCAATAGTTTTGCGATGGAAGGCCATTACTTCAACTTCTCGACCGCCGGCCAATGGCTGTGGGATGAACTGGAAGTGGCCTTGCCCGCCGGCGGCGACCCGTACGGCATGGCCGAGGAGATTCGCAAGTTAGTGGAGCGTGAAACCGATCCCGACGCCGCACAGGCCACGGAGGACTGGGAACGCGTTACCAAGCGGTACGGTGCACGCAGCTTTTCCGCTAAACCTTCCGTTAGCCTGCGCCCGACCGGAAGCGGGTTAAGTGTGGTTGTGCGGTACATCACCCGCGCCCCACAGCGGAATGCCATGAAGTCGAAATTGTTCCAGGTGATCGTGGACCTGATGCACAAACCATCGGGGACTGAAGCGCGAGCTTAGAGGAATTGGTGGGCCCTGATGGACTCGAACCATCGACCAACGGATTATGAGTCCGCTGCTCTAACCGACTGAGCTAAGGGCCCGCTTGCGCCAAATGCCTTACGTTTGAATCTTACCAAGGCAACGATACTATGATGAAAACTTGCCCGCCGCCAAACCTCCAACCCTCCGAGAGCAGGCCAACCGGTTTCATGAACGCCTAACCGCCGTCAAGCAACAAACGCCGCTGAATCCCCGAGTGACCTGGTACCCGTGGCCATCCCTGAGCCAGATGGCGATGCTCGACGAGTTTCTTCAGGGCGATACCGCCGCTCTGATAAAGATGATCGGCCGCGATCCCGTGCTCGACGTCGGCTGCGGCGACGGAGACATCGCGTTCTTTCTGGAATCACTGGGCGTCCAGGTCGATGCGATCGATCATGCGCCCACCAACAACAATCACCTTCTGGGAGTCCATGCCCTGAAGCAAAAACTCGGATCCTCCGTCCGCATCCATGAAGTCGATCTGGACATGCGGCCCACTCTGCCGTCCTCCACCTATGGATTCACCCTGATGCTGGGAGTGCTCTACCACTTGAAGAATCCGTTTCTGGTGCTGGAGGCCCTGGCGCGTGCTTCCCGCTACATCTTTCTGAGCACCCGCATCGCCTCGCTCGGTCCCGACCGCAAAACTGATTTCAGCGCCCTGCCCCTCGCCTATCTGGTGGAAGAAGACGAGCTCAACAATGACGAGACGAACTTCTGGATATTCTCCGAAAAAGCCTTACAGCGTGTGGTGAGACGCGCCGGATGGGACGTCCTTCATTACGCCACGCTTGGTCCGGCGGCAACCGCAGATCCAGTGAGTACGGAGGGCGACGCGCGGGCATACATCCTGGCGAAGAGCCGCTTAGCCGGGCCGCCGCGCGGATTTCGGCTCCGGCGGGGCTGGCATCCACTCGAAGACAACGCCTGGCGCTGGAGCGAGCGAATCTTTTCGATGGAGTTGGACACCTCCGCGTCCCTCCAGCCGGCCACGCTGCGCTTCGCGTTCCAATTGCCCGAAATCGTATTCGCCCGAACCCCGGCATTGAATCTCGCGGTGCGCATCAATGGCGTACCGCTCGCTTCCGGCATCTACTCCTCGCCTGGCAAACACCAATATGTCGGCTCGGTCCCGCCGCTGGACGCCGACACGGCGATCGTGGAATTCGAGCTGGACCACGCCATCGCTCCCACGGATCAGGACCGCAGAGAGCTGGGGCTAATCGTCGATTTCTCTGGCGAACCGGCTGTCGAACTTTCTTATAGCTCCAGATAGCCGGCAGATTTCGAAGCATGGTCGCCGCCTGCTCCCTCGCCGTACCGGCCAAACTCCGGTCGTCTCGTCAGATTATCCCTACCCCTATACTCGTCCGCCGGGAAATTCCTGGAAGCAATCGGCAGTCCGGGAAGTTCTACCGGTAAGGATGCGTCCATCAACCCTCAGTTTTGCCGCGATCGTAGGTCTGACCGCGGGACTTTCCTTCGGCGGACCATGCGTCGCCGGAACAGCCGCGAACTACCAGGCGCTCGGCGCTACGGGATGCACCATAACTGTCGGGAGCCACCCCGTCCTGTTCAACGATTTCAGCTTTACGCAGAACCCCTCCCGTCCAACCAATGGAGGAAGCGCGATGCAAATCAATCTGACGCCTGTCGTCACCGCCAACACGGCGGGCTTCGACATTACTCCGATCGTCACTTTCAGCGCGGGTGCCACGGGCGTGAACGATATCGAACTAATATTCGTCGCATCCGTAGCCGGCGGAGCGGACCTCATTATCGGCCTGAATGACTCGATTACAGGGAGCGCCGGAGCGAGCAACGTGGGCGACGGCACCCCCGGCGCCGATACTCTGCTCGAAGACTTCTGCCGCGGCGGTTCTCTGCCTCCCGGTTCTTGCCCCAGCGGCCAGGGCGGCACGCTGGTCGATTTCCTCAGCATTACCGGACCCGCTAGCAACGTGATGGTCGCCCACACCAACCCGTTCGCGGCGACCAACGCACTCTCGATATTGAAGGACCTGCAACTCAGCGGGAACAACGGTGCAGTGGACTCGAGCGTCACCGACATCAGGAATGAGGTCGTCCTGATAGCCAATCCGGAGCCATCCACCAGCCTGACTGTCGCGACGGCGCTGCTGGGCCTGGGAATCTTTCTGAAATTCCGGCCCCGCCGGCGCTAGTTCTCCAAATATCGCGAAAGAGCTTCGGATCGAAATCCGTGCGCCAAGGCCGTCTCCCGCGTGATCCGGCCATTGCGAGCCATCTCCGCCAGCGACTGCTCCATCGCGATCATGCCTTCGGCGCGTCCCGTCGAAAGCGCGTTGTACAGCTGGTGGTCTTCGCCCTTGCGGATCAGACTCCGCACGCCGGTGGTCGCCATGAGGATCTCCACGGCCGGATACCTCGCGCCGCTCGCGGAAGGGACCAGCTGCTGCGCAACTACCGCCAGCAACGCCAGCGATAGCTGCTGCCGGATTTGCGGCTGGTTGCTCGACGGGAACGAATCCAGGATCCTCGAAACCGCCTGCGACGTGTCATTCGTGTGGAGCGTCGAGAGCACCAGGTGACCCGTCTCGGCCGCCGTCAGCACCGTCGCGATGGTTTCGGGATCGCGCATTTCCCCCACCAGGATCACGTCCGGATTCTGCCTTAGGATGCTGCGGAGCGACCCCGCGAAGTCCGGCGCGTCCTGGCCGATCTCGATCTGTTCGATGACCGACTGGCGGTTTCCATGTACGAATTCGATCGGATCTTCGATGGTCACCACGTGGTCGCGGCGTTGGGTATTGATCAGGTCGATCAGCGCGGCCAGCGTCGAGCTTTTGCCGCATCCGGTGGGCCCTGTAATCAGCACCAGTCCCTGCCGCGCTTCGGCAAATCGGCGCAGCGTCGCAGGTAGATGTAGAGATTCCAGTGTCGGCACTCTTTCGGGAAGCAGGCGGATGCTGCCGGCCACGGTGCCGCGCTGGTGATGGATATTCGCGCGAAACCGCCCAATGCCCTCGCGGCTGAAGCACAGGTCCACGGATTTGGCACGTTGCAGTTCGTGGCCTTGCGCCTGCGAAAGCAGCGGCAGCAGAAGACTCCTCGCGTCGTCGCTCCCGAGCGGCGGACCCGCCGCGACCAGCGTACCGGCGATCCGCAGCGTAACCGGCGCCGCCCCGATCAGCAGCAAATCCGAAGCACCCCGGCGCACGGCTTGGACCAGCAATTGGTCGAGTGAACTGGGATTCGCCGGTGTGGGAGTAACGGCCCGAGGCTTCGGACTCTGATCCGGGTTAGCCGCGCGGTTCAGCTCCGCGACAATCTGCGCGAGTTCGTCCGGGTAATCGGGAGAATGACCTGGCACGGTACCAGTATGATTTAGAAAAAGGGGACAGACTACTCTGTCCCCCATAGTAAACTCCTGACTTAGTCAGTCAGCGTAAGAGTGGACAGAGCGGTCTGTCCCCTTTTTCTAGAAGTTCGTAAGAGCCTCGCCCGTCAGCCGGAACATGGTCCACTCATCCAGCGGAACCGCCCCGAGCTTCTTGTAGAAGTTGATGGCGGGCTGGTTCCAATCGAGCACGCTCCACTCCATCCGGCCATAGTCCCGCTCGCGCGCGAGCGCCGCCAGCTTCTTGAGCAAAGCCATGCCGATCCCTTTGCGCCGAAGGTGCGGCTTCACGAACACGTCCTCCAGGTACAATCCCGGCTTCCCCAGAAAGGTCGAGTAGTTGGTAAAGAACAGCGCGAAACCGGCGCACTCCTCGCCCGCGAACGCCATCCAGACCTCCGCCGCCGGGCGATCGCCAAAAAGTGTCTTCCGCAGCCGATCTTCCGTGGCTTCCACCACATGCGACAGCCGCTCATACTCCGCCAGACCCTTGATCAGCTCCAGAATCTGAGGCACGTCGCGCTCGGTCGCACGCACAATCCTGATTTCGGCCATAGCTTAGAGTAAAACGAGCCGTACGATCCCGTAGAACGCGAAAGACGCGAAGCCCCACGACCACATGCGGCCGAGCCACGGCGCATCCAAAATCATCGCGAAAAGCATCGCAAAACCCAGCGGGCTAAGAGCGTTGAAATGGATCGCCTCGCTCCAGTGTCCTTTTGCGAGAGCGAATAGCCCGCGCGTGAGCCCGCAAAACGGGCAGTCCATGCCGGTGAGCCAGTGAAATCCGCATAGCCGAATTGCGGGATCCGCCGCGGGTGTGAAACACCACAGCGCGACAAACACTGCCAGGGCCGCGGCGACGCGCGGGAATGGAATCCGCGCGGGCATTACAAAGAATCCACTGTCCGTGGTTCGAATCCGACGATCTCCTTGTAGGCCACGGTTATGGCCGCGAAGGTGATCGGAATCGTTACAAACACCCCCACAATGCAGCACAGCACCCCGAGCACGTTCACCAGAAACGCCAGTACCAGGAACAGGGTAAATCCAACGTAGTCAGTCTTCACCACGGCGTGACTGGCCTGCATCGCGGGCCAGAAATCCATTTTCTTATCCACGATGAACAGGTACGTGAACTTGTACATGGCGGCCACCACCAGTCCGGGGATGATGCAGAGCAGGGTTCCCGCGAAGGTAAACACGCCGATGAGCAGGGACGCTACCAGAGTGGGAACGAAGAAGTTGAATCCTGTGAAGAGGTCTCCGAATTCCGCCTTGCGACCCAGCAACTTCTTCATGGTGAAAATGTGGAAACCGGCAACCAGGGGTCCCTGGATCAATGGGACGGAACTCAGCAGTGCGAAAAGCAGTGAAATCACGATATAGTTGCCCAGATCCGCTTTGACCAGCGCCCATCCTTCGCCGATCCACCGCCCGGCGCTGGCGTGCACACCCGCAGGAGGCGTCCAGGGCGTTGGAGTGGAAGCGCTGCCGGATAGAGATGCACCGCCTTGAACCTGCCCGCAGTTGGGGCAGAACTGCACGTCGGAACCGACTTGAGTACCGCAACGCTGGCAGAACATTCAGGGTCTCCTACACGGCGTAACGAGTGATTCGCACACGCGATGATACACCATACGCATCGACGCACGGGGAAGTTCGTGTAGAAAGCGGTGTGACGGCGTTTCCGCCCGCTATAATAGTAGTCTCCCCCGGGATCGGAACGATTTTTCATGCCCGCGCCCTTTGTTCATCTGCATTGTCACACCGACTACTCGCTGCTCGATGGAGCCTGCGAGATCTCGCAGTTGATGCAGCAGGTGGAAGAGCAGAAGATGCCCTCGGTCGCCATGACCGACCACGGCAACCTGTTCGGCGCGGTGGAGTTCTACAACGAGGCCAAGAAGCACGGCGTCCATCCCGTGATCGGCTGCGAAGTTTACGTCGCGCAGCAGGGCCAGACCGTCAAGAGCGATACCAACCGCTACAACCATCTGGTGCTGTTGTGCGAAAACCAGACCGGGTATCGCAACCTGATCAAGCTGGTCTCCTCCGGATACCTGGATGGTTTCTATTACAAGCCGCGCATCGATAAAGACCTGCTCTCGCGCCATTCCGAAGGCCTGATCGCGCTCTCGGCGTGCCTGCGGGGCGATATCAACGAAACACTGCTGGCCGACAAGTACGACGAAGCCAAGCGTCTCGCCTACGAGTACAGCGACCTGTTCGGCAAGAAGAATTTCTTCCTGGAGTTGCAGAACCACGGCCTGGAGCAGGATGAACAAGTGTTGCCCCACATACACAGGCTGGCGGGCGACACCGGGATTCCGCTGATCGCCACCAACGATTCGCACTATCTCCGCCAGGACGACGCCCGCGCGCACGAAATCCTGCTATGCATCCAGACCGGCAAGACCATGTCGGATCCGAACCGGATGCGGTTCACGCAAAATCAGTTTCACCTGAAAACGCGCGAAGAGATGATGCTGCTCTTCGGCGAGGTTCCCGAAGCGCTCGACCGCACTTGGGATATCGCCCAGCGCTGCCAGATCAAGCTGGATCCCATCGCCGAACCGTTTCCGAAATTCCCGATTCCCGAAAACCACAGCGCCGACACCTACTTCGAATACGTCGCGCGCCAGGGATTCGAAAAGCGCCGCGGGCGCCTGGAAGCTCTGCAGGCCCAGGGCCTCCTGAAACACGATCTCGCTGAGTACGCCGAGCGGCTGGATACGGAAATCAAGATTATCCAGCAGATGAAGTTCTCTGGGTACTTCCTGATCGTCTGGGATTTCATCCGCTTCGCCAAACAGAAGGGCATCCCCGTTGGTCCCGGCCGCGGATCGGCCGCGGGGAGCCTTGTCAGTTACGCCATGGAGATCACCGATATCGATCCGCTGGCGTACGGGCTGCTGTTCGAGCGATTCCTCAATCCCGAACGCATCTCCATGCCCGATATCGACATCGACTTCTGCACGCGCGGGCGCGGCGAAGTGATTCAGTACGTCACCGAGAAATATGGTCGCGAGCAGGTCGCCCAGATCATCACGTTTGGAACGCTGGGCGCGCGCGCCGCACTAAAAGACGTGGGCCGCGTCCTGGATGTCAGCTATGCCGACGTGGAGCGCATCACCAAGCTGATCCCGACCATGCCTCTGAACATCAAGCTCGCCGAGGCGCGCAAGATGGAGCCGCAGATCGACGAACTGGCCCGCAAGGAACCGCGGATGCAAGAGGTTCTGGACGTCGCACTGCGTCTGGAAGGGGTCGCGCGCAATGCCAGCGTGCACGCGGCAGGCGTGGTCATCGCGCCGCAGCCTCTTCGGGAACTGGTTCCGCTCTACAAGACCAACAAAGACGAAGTTGTCACCCAGTACGACATGGTGGGCCTCGAAAAACTCGGCCTGCTAAAGATGGATTTCCTGGGGCTCACGACCCTGACGATCATCGAAGATGCGCTGGAGCTGATCAAGCGCCATCAGAACGTGACGCTCCGCGTTGAGGACCTGCCGGTCGATGATCCAAAAACCTACGAGTCGATCTTTAGCAAGGGTCTCACTAGCGGCGTGTTCCAGTTCGAATCCGCCGGCATGCGCGATATTTTGCGGCGCTACCAGCCGGACCGCATCGAGGACCTGATCGCACTGAACGCGCTCTACCGGCCCGGCCCGATGGGCATGATCGACGACTTCATCGATCGCAAACACGGCCGCAAGGAAGTGGTCTACGATCTTCCGGTGATGAAGGACATCCTGGAAGAGACCTTCGGCGTGATGGTCTACCAGGAACAGGTGATGCAGATCGCCAACAGGGTCGCCGGCTATTCGCTCGGCGAAGCCGATCTGTTGCGCCGCGCCATGGGCAAGAAGAAGGCCGAGGAGATGGCCAAGCAGCGCGCGCGATTCGTCGAAGGCGCGGCAAAAAACAACCACCCTGCGCGCAAGGTCGAAAAAGTGTTCGACCTGATGGAAAAATTCGCCGGCTACGGTTTCAACAAGTCGCACTCGGCTGCCTACGCGTTTCTCGCGCTGGTCACCGGCTATCTGAAGGCGCACTACCCGCTGGAATTCATGTCGGCACTGCTCACTTCGGAAGCCGGCAACACCGCCAAGGTCGTCAAGTACATCAATGAGTGCCGCGAAATGGGCATCCAGGTCCTTGCTCCCGATGTGAACTACTCGGAATTTACCTTCACGCCCGCTCCCGACGGGATTCGATTCGGCTTGGGCGCGATCAAGAACGTCGGAGCGAACGCCGTGGAATCGATCCGGAAAGCGCGTACCGAAGGCGGCAACTTCACTTCGCTCTACGATTTCTGCGAGCGGGTGGATCTCTCCGCGGTCAACCGGCGGATGATCGAAAGCTTCATCAAGGCCGGCGCGCTCGATTCATTGGGCGCCGCGCGCGCACAGTTGTTCGCCGTGATCGACGGAGCGATGGAAATCGGCACGCGGGCGCAGAAGGATCGCGCCAGCGGCCAATCCGGCCTGTTTGCCGATCTCGCGGCGCACGAGCCTGCGGCAGCGCACCCGCTACCCAACGTCCCCGATTGGACCCCGAAAGAGAAGCTCACCGGCGAAAAGGAGATGCTCGGGTTCTACATCACCGGCCATCCGCTGGACCAGTTCATGGATAAAGTGGGAGAACTCGCCACGCACTTCACATCGGGCCTGGAAGGGCTGCAGAAGAACACCGAAGTGGCGCTGTGCGGCATCCTCACCGGTATCCAGCGCAAACGCAACAAGGAAGGCAAGCTCTGGGCGGCGCTTCAGATCGAGGACAAAGAAGGCAGCCTGGAAGCGATGGTGTTCTCTACGCAGTACGAGCGCCTTTTACCTGTCCTCAATGAAGACCAGGCCGTGCTGGTGCGCGGACTCGTCCTGCCGGAAGAGAATGCCCCACCCAAAATCTCCGTCCAGGACATCGTGCTGCTGGAAAACGCCCGTGTTCGTCTGCCTTCGCTGATCTCGGTCCGCGTGCCTGTGAACGGTGCCGTGGTGAACGGCCAGACCGATGCCGACCGCGCTAATGCTCTTTCCCAATTGTTCGCCCGCAAGCCCGGCAAGACCGAGGTTCGCCTGCGTCTGGAAAAGAGACGCGACTTCTCGGTTATCCTGGATGTACCGGCCAAGGTCCGTCCGGACAAGGAATTCTGCGCCGAGCTGGCGCGTATCTGCGGGCCGGAAGCGCTGGAAGTACTTGCTAACGAATAGGCCAACGAATAAGCGCCTGCGCATCTAATGGCAGAAGTCAAAGCTCCAACGGAAACCAATCCGAGCTGGGAACGCGTGCAGCTGGCGCGGCATCCCAAGCGTCCTCACACGCTCGACTATATCCAGCGGCTATTCACGAATTTCGAAGAGCTGCACGGCGACCGAGCCTATGGGGACGATCACGCCATTGTGGCCGGGCCCGCGTGGTTTGACGATCGTCCGGTGATGATCATCGGCCAGCAGAAAGGACGCGATACCAAGCAGAAGTTGTTCCGCAATTTCGGGATGCCCAAGCCCGAGGGCTACCGGAAATCTCTGCGCCTGATGCAAATGGCGGCGAAATTTTCGCGGCCGGTGATTACGTTCCTCGACACCATGGGAGCGTATCCAGGGATCGATGCCGAAGAGCGCGGCCAAGCTGAAGCCATCGCTCAGAACTTGCGTGAGATGTCGCGTCTGCCAGTGCCGGTGATTTGTGTGGTGATCGGTGAAGGCGGCAGCGGTGGAGCCTTGGCGCTGGGCGTCGGCAATCGCATCTACATGCTCGAAAACGCGATTTACAGCGTGATCACGCCGGAAAGCTGCGCGGCGATCCTCTATCGCGATTCGAGCAAAGCTCCTCGGGCAGCGGCGGCGCTGAAGATGACTGCGAAAGACCTGCTCGAATTCGGCGTGATCGACGGAATCGTGCCGGAACCCGGCGGCGGCGCTCAGGTCGATCCCGAGCAAGCCGCGGAGTCGCTGCGGACTACACTGCGCGGCGCGCTAGCCGAGCTGTGCGGGCAGGATTCCAAGAAGCTTATTGACGATCGTTATGAGAAGTTCCGGCGCATGGGCGCGCTCTACACCAAGTCATGAAGAAACCCGTCCTGTTTGGCATCATCTTCGTGCTCATCGTGCTGGGCGTGATCGTGTACTCGAGTTTTAACCTGGCCAAGCATCGCTTGGAAGTTTGCATCACATTTAACGGGCGCACCAATTGCAAAACTGCTTCGGCGGTGAGCGAGGAATTCGCGATGCAGACTGCGGTCACCAATGCCTGCGGAGAGATCGCCTTCGGCGTGACCGAAACCGTGGCTTGCGAGCACACGCCTCCCACCAAAGTTACGCGGCTTAAATAGGCCTTAGTTCGTCAGTGGTGCGATATCCGTGGGAATGTCCGTGAGCTTCGCGAGCGCCTGCTGCAGCGCCGGACGCAGCACGCCGAGCTCGTCCAGCATCTTCTTCGCCCCCGCGTAATCGCCCGTAGCTTCGATGGTCAGCAGATCGTGCACCAGATCGCGCACAGCAGGTTGGATCTTGGCGAAGTCCACCGCGAACGTCCCATCCGGCCGCGCGACAAACGCACCCTTCTCCATCAAGTAGTTGAACTGCAGCGCCATTCCCTTCCCGTGCGCCTCGTGGACCCCGAACCGCAATGTGCGGAAGGACGAAGCCAGGAACGTCGTGTACAGCGGCTTCTCCGCCGCCGGCAGCAGCTTGTGGTCGAACAGATACTGCATCATGAAGAGGCCCGTGGCGTCGGCTTTGGCTTCTTCAATCGCCGAATGCAGCTCTTTGAGCGATTGCCTCACGTTATTCTGCGGCCCGATCCCGTGAGTCATCTCATGCGCCAGGATATGCGTGAAGAACGCATTGAAGCTCAGGTCGCCCCGTTCTTCGGGCGTCAGCACGCGCGCGGCAATCGGCTCCAGTGTCTTCGAAAACTTCGCCTCCTGGACGTTCTTGAGCATCACGCGCTTCGAGCCCATCTTTTTCACGATGCGCTCGTCGTTGGGCAGATTGAACGCCGCCGTGCGAACCCCATGCGCGCCGTCCCCCGTGGCGAGCACCTGATTCACCACGCGAATCGGCGCCAGCGCGCCTATCTTGGGATTGCGGAATTTCGGATCAAGCGGAAGGTTGTTCTCGATCTCCTGCAGATGATCGGCGAACATTTTGAGTTTGGCGGTCTCTTCGTCGTCGCGCAGCGTAACGTAGGCCTCGAACGCCGCCTTGTAGCCGAAGATCTCATCCATGTAGGTTTCGTACGGCCCGATGGTGATGTCGATGGGCGCGTCGAGCTTCATCCAGGCGACGTCGCTGTCGTAATAGTCGTTGCTCAGGAACGCTTTCGCGCGGAGGCGCAGGAAGTCTTGCAGAGATTTATTGGATGTGAGTGCCGCGGCTTCGTCGAGCAGCTTCGCAGCGCGAGTTAGATCGTCCTTGTAGGCAGCGCTATACGGCACCGTCTGAAGCTTCTTATCCGCGCCGCGCCTGACGATGCTGAAGAATCCGCGCGCGGCATCGTTCGCCCACCCTTCGAACTCCTGCTTGGTCATGTCGCTGGGATAGAAGTTCGCGCCCGGGAGTTGTTTGTCGGGAACACCAGGAAGGAACGCCGCGTGGTCATCCAGCTCCGACCACGGACCCTTGTTCAAATCGAAGTAATGCAGCCGGGCTTTGCCTAGAGGCGACGTATCTTGAGCCAGCTTCGCGCGCAGAGCGGCGTTACCGCTCCAGACCTGGTTCAGGAAAATATCGTCGATGACGCGAGCCGCGTCCAGCAGCTTCGCCAGCGCCTTCTGATCGCCTGCGGACAGCTTCGACGTATCCGCGTGCAGCTCCACGCGAGCGAACCGCGCGATCATGCGATTCAGCTTCGCGAGATCAGGGATCGCAGCCATGAGTGTTACACCAAAAAGAAAAGGGGCAAGCGTTCTTGAAAAACCACGCATGCCCCCAGGATACTCTTCTGAGTTCTGACTCCTGACTTCTGTCTCCTGCTTCTAGCTCTTGCTGCCCTCGATGCGCATCCCGTAGAAGGAGCGCCACACGAAGAACAGAGCCACCGCCAGAAACGCCGCGCCGAGCCCCGTGGTGAAGTTCGCGCCGCGATCCTTGGTCCAGGAAACCGCGAGTTCCACCGCCAGCAATCCGAACAGCGTGGTGAACTTGATGATCGGATTCAGCGCCACAGACGACGTATCCTTGAACGGATCGCCCACCGTGTCTCCGACCACCGTCGCATCGTGCAGCGGCGTGCCCTTTGCCTTCAGCTCCACTTCCACGATCTTCTTCGCGTTATCCCACGCGCCGCCCGCATTGGCCATGAAGATCGCCTGGTACAGCCCGAACAGCGCGATCGAAATCAGGTAGCCGATGAAGAAGTACGGCTCGAAGAACGCGAACGCCAGCGTCGCGAAGAACACCGTCAGGAAGATGTTGAACATGCCCTTCTGCGCATACTGCGTGCAGATTTCCACCACCTTCTTCGAATCCGTAACCGACGCCTTGGTCACGCCTTCCAGCTTGATGTTGGCTTTGATGAACTCCACCGCGCGATACGCGCCAGTGGTAACCGCCTGCATCGACGCGCCGGTGAACCAGTAAATGACCGCGCCGCCGGTCAGCAGCCCCAGCAGGAACGGTGCATACAGAATCGAAAGGTTCGCCAGCAGTTCCGGCTTCAGGTGCTCGGTCAATAAAATGATGATCGAGAAAATCATGGTGGTGGATCCCACCACGGCCGTGCCGATCAGCACCGGCTTCGCGGTCGCCTTGAAGGTATTGCCCGCGCCGTCGTTCTCTTCCAGGTGGTGCTTGGCTTTTTCGAAATCCACATCGAAGCCGTACTTCGATTTGAGTCCAGCCTTGATATTGGGGATGGTCTCGATCTGGCTCAGCTCATACACGGACTGCGCGTTGTCGGTCACAGGACCGTACGAGTCCACCGCGATCGTCACCGGGCCCATGCCCAGGAACCCGAACGCCACCAAGCCGAACGCGAAAACCGCGGGAGCCAGCATCAGCGCCGCCATGCCGAATCCGCTGACGTAGTATGCGATGGCCATCAGAGCCATCATGGTCATTCCCAACCAGAACGCGCTGAAGTTTCCAGCGACGAGTCCGGACAGAATGTTCAGCGACGCGCCGCCCTCCCGCGAAGACGTTACGACTTCCTTCACGTGCGAAGACTCTACCGATGTGAACACCTTCACCAGTTCGGGAATAATCGCGCCGGCCAGCGTTCCGCAAGTGATGATGGTTGAAAGCTTCCACCACATGGACGAATCGCCGCCCAGCTCGGGGATCATGAAATACGACAGCGCGTACGTCGCGCCAATCGAAATAAACGAGGTCAGCCACACCAGCGACGTCAAGGGCGCTTCGTAGTTCATCTTGTCGACGTTCTGGTACTTGGCCTTGGCCACCGCTTCGTTCACGAAATACGAAAGCGCGCTGGCGATGATCATCATCACGCGCATGGCGAAGATCCACACCAGTAGTTCGACTTTCGTGATGTCGTTGGTCACCGCCAGGATGATGAAGTTGATCAGCGCCACGCCGGTGACGCCGTAGGTTTCGAAACCGTCAGCCGAAGGTCCCACCGAGTCGCCCGCGTTGTCGCCGGTGCAATCCGCGATCACGCCCGGGTTGCGCGCGTCATCTTCTTTAATCTTGAATACGATCTTCATCAGATCCGCGCCGATATCGGCGATCTTGGTGAAGATACCGCCCGCCACGCGAAGCGCAGCCGCGCCCAGCGATTCGCCGATCGCGAACCCGATGAAGCAGGGTCCCGCATAATCGCCCGGGATGAACAGCAGGATGCACAGCATGATCAGCAGCTCCACGCTGATCAGCATCATGCCGATGCTCATGCCGGCCTTGAGCGGGATCGCGTAACACGGGAAGGGCTTGCCGCGAAGGCTGGCGAACGCCGTGCGAGAGTTGGCGAACGTGTTTACGCGGATGCCGAACCACGCCACGCCATAGCTGCCCGCGATGCCTACCAGGCTAAAGCCCAGAATGATCGCGACTTGAGCCGACGCCATTCCGCTGATCACGCCGAAATAGAGAACGATAATCGCGCCGATGAATATTTCCAGGATCAGCAGGAATTTACCTTGCGTAAGCAGATACGTCTTACAGGTTTCGTAGATCAGCTCCGAGATTTCGAGCATCGATTCGTGCACCGGCAGATTGCGCAGGTGCTTGTACATAAGGAGTCCGAAGACCAGCCCGAGCACGGCCACCACCAGGCCACCCATCAGGATGGCTCTGCCGTTGATGCCCTGAAAGAGTGCGGTGCTGAGGTCCGGGAGCTTGAGTTCCGCTTCGCCTTGAGCCAGCAGGGGAGAGCCGCCCGCGAGAGCCATCAAAACCAGCAAATACAGCGGCTTAATGCGCGCGCGTAGGGCAGACAACGAGGTCATGAACATCCAGGAAACCCCTCCAATTGGGTACACGAGAGAAAGCTGTCCCGAGAACGGGGACTGCCTTTTGGCTACAATACCGCACTGAGCGTTCCTTTCGCAACCAAACGCCAGTACCCTCAGTACCGGCACTCGGCGCCTGACTTAACGCGCCGAACAGGCCGTCGGGCTAAATCCCGCCGCGTCCCGTTGTTTCTTGAAGTTAGTGCTGGTGACGAAAGGCTCCGTCAGGTTATAGGGATCTTCCACAATGGTCGTCACCACGAACCATGTATCCCCGTTTCGTTCGACCGAAAGATCGAAAAACTCCTTCAAAACGGCGTTAACGCCATACGGAGGTCCGTTTTTCCTCAAGTATCCGGGCCGGAGCCCTGTGGTGACTACTTCGAGCGATCGTCCCCGATTGCCTTCCCGCGTGGCCCCCAGCCCCTGCTGCGGCGATCCCAATCCGCGCACCGGTGGCTCCCATTGCGCGACGGAATAACCCTGCCAGGTGGGCGCGACCGCCGGCGCCGGCTTGCCACCGAAGTGCAGCAGCCGTGTCTGCGTGCCCTGATCTGTGTCGATCTGGAGCGTGTTATCGTCCGCCCAAGTAATATGGATCCGCCCCGGGATCCGCATAACCCCCGGTGCGCCGTAAGACTTACACTGTTCGCCTGCGGCCTCATCCTTGGCTGGATCCCAGGCATTGCCGATCTTGCGGCCTTCCGCGCTCAAGGGGATCCCCGCAAAATCGCCAACCGCCGGGGTGACCATCCGCCAGCGCCAATCTTCGGTGACCACCGACACCCAATAGCCCGTGAAATCCACCGGAGCCGCTTCCTTGGCGTTGCGCGCGGGCTTCGGCTTGGCCGGAGCCGGCCCGAGTTGCGCGAACGCCGAGAGCGAGATCGCGATAAACGCCAATACGCGTCGCATTACAGCTTCCTCGCGGTCAGACTTTTGTAAATCGCCTCGACGAACACGTCCGGCGAACCTTTATATTGCGTGTCGTAATCCCGGCTGGGCTTGCCCGCCTTTACCTGGTCGAGCGTCATGCCTTTCTTGATCATGTCCTGGACCCGATCGCGAATGATCGTGACCATGTCGCGAAACTCCACGACATCAGCTTCATCGCACAGGCGTCCGTGCCCCGGAATCACGAACGTCCCGCCTTCCTGATACTTCCCGGCGACCGCCATCTCCAGGATCTTGTTCAACCCGTCCAGCAACCCCTGCACGCTGCCGCCGTTCGCCACATCGAGCACCGGATAACGATCCGGAGTGAACAGATCGCCGACGCTGAGCACATCCGACCGGCGAAAGAGTACGATGCTATCGCCATCGGTGTGCGCGGCGGGCATGTGATACACCATCACCGGCTCGCCATTGAACAGGAAATCCTTGGGCGATCGGAAATAGGTGTCGTTGACGCTCGCGGCATCCCCAACACGAGTTTGCGCAGCACCCGGCGCCACCAGACGATTCAAAACATTCTCATGCGCAACCACCCGAGCCCGCTCACTGGCGTCCGTCGATCCGCCCAGCCGGATCAGCGCTTCGTTTCCGCCCATGTGATCCGCATCCACGCTCGTGTTGATCACCCAGAGGATAGGCCGGTCCGACAGCGTGCGAATCGCCGCCATCACTTGCGGCGCGGCCGCAGCGGTCTGCGTATCCACCACCACGATGCCTTCTTTCCCCACCTGAACCGTGGTGTTGCCGCCGGGCCCGACGATCATGGACACGTTTCCCTGCACAGGGAACACGTGCACGTCTTGACCCCACAAACAGCTTGCGCACACGATTGCGAACGTTAGGTATCTCATCGCAAATTGCAATCGAACAACGTTGTACAAGTGCAGTAGCGATCGCACTTGGGCGGAGCTTTGTAGCCCGTCAGCTTCTGCCGATATTCGGGATACAGCGTCTCCGCGCCGCCGCGCGTAGCCTCATACGGCAATCCATACCATTCCGATACTTCCCGCAAGAACGGATTCGTTCCCGGCAGATGATGCGGAACCGCGCCCTCGGCTTTCGGCAATTCCGGAGCATGCTCGCACCCGAAGATGCCGATGTGCTGGCCGGGGTCCAGATACCAGTTGTCGCTGCGCACCAGCGGCTCTGTCAAAAACACCGGATCGTCGATCACCGTCACCACCGTCAGATAATCCCCGTGGCGCATCCAATGTTCGGTCACCGTGGCTTGATCGCTGCGCGGCACGCCGTTCCGCCGGATGTAATTCTCCTTGAGATGCGTGGTGGTGACGGTCAGCATATTGCCTTCCCACACAGCCGTCGAAAATCCCTGCCACGTGTGATTGGCGTACTCCGGAGGATGCGCCCGGCCATCCATATATATGGTCCGTTCGCTGTCCCACGCGAGCATATGCGTGCGAAACGCCGTCAATCGCTGCGTCGCCGGATCGATGTCCCGCCAGACGCGCATATTGCCCAGGCCGCGCATCGAATAATCCGATCCGTGCGGGCGGCACTGGTATTGCTCGACCACTGAGATCCGGTCGGCGTCCCAGCTATCGGCGCGCAGGCGTGCGGCGTCGTTGAGGGGAAGCTCGGTATAGTCTCCCAGCTCGGGACCGGGCAGGCGCTCGGGCGCATCCTCGTGATACAGCGGCGCCCATTCGCCCGAGAAATCGACTTGCGCGAACGCCGGCATACTCAGGAGCATGCCCAGCGACATGCCCAGCATCGTCGCGAACATCGGCAGAGCGGTCTTGCTCATAGCATCAACCCCGCAACGCATTATACAATCGTTGCCATGCCAGGATCGAAGATCCGCCAAGTAGAGCCGAATCTGACCGTAGTCGAATTATCCGGTCACCTGAATTTGGGCAACGAATTGATGACCCTCGAATCCGCCGTGAAGCGGCTGATCGAGGAGGGCGCCCGCAAACTCGTGATCGATGTGACCAGGCTCGACTACATCGATAGCGCCGGAATCGGCATGCTAGTCGGGTGCAACGGCCAGATGGATCGGGCCGGCGGCAAGATGCGCGTGGCCGGCGCCCACAGCACGGTGGCCAAGGCCTTCGAAGTGGTGCACATGGGCCGCATCATGGCGCTTGACGCGGATGTCGATACGGCTGTGAAGAATCTGACTGCGGGCAGCGCCGGCGCCTAATTTGCCAGGCCGCCTACCTCGGCCGGCCGAAAAACAAAACGTAACCGTCAGGATCTTTGATCTCGAAACCGTGAAGACCATCGTGCGTATCCTGCAACGGGACGCTGAAGGCTGCGCCCTGAGCGATGAAGTCGGCGGCCAGGGCATCGGGATCAGACGCGTAGACATAGGCATCCCACCGCGCGAAGGGATCGCGTCTTGAATTGGGTAGCGGCGGCGCATCCACACTCTTGACGAATAGCTGTGCCCCGTCGCGACGGAGGATGGCAAAGAATGGATCCTGCTCCGGCTCCCGAAATGTCACCTCAAACCCGAGCTTGTCGCAGTAAAACGCGATGGTTTGATCGACACTGCTAACGATAAAGAAAGGTGAGATCGCCTCGGTCGTTGGTCGAGCCATCTCCAACAAATCTAACTCGCCGAGCCCGCCTTACCCCACAGCTTCTTACTCGCGATCGCCGCGCCCTCGGCCAGCGACTTCAGCTTCATCCAGCCGATCGAAGGATGCACCGGGCCGAAACCGGCGAAGGTCCCGAACCCGCAATCGCTCCCGGCGAGGATCCGTTCCCGTCCGATGACCTCGGCGTAACGGATAATGCGCTGCGCCACCACTTCCGGATGCTCCACATAATTGCTGGTGGTTTCTACCACGCCTGGAATCAGAACCTTATCGGCCGGCAGCTTGAACGTCTTCCACACTTCCCACTCATGTGCGTGCCGTGGATTGGCGCCTTCCAGCAGGAACGCCATGGGCTTGGCTTTCATGATGATCGGGAGGATCTTCGGCAACGCGATATCGTGCGTGTGCGGTCCCTCGTAGTTTCCCCAGCACACGTGCATGCGCACGCGGTCGGCGGGAACGTTGGCCAGCGCGTGATTCAGCGCCTCCACCTGGATCTCGGCGTTCCGGAGAAACCCTGCCTCGTCAAGATCCTTGAAGCGCGAGTGGCGGCCCATCGCGAGATCCGGGCAATCGAGCTGCAACAGCAACCCCGATTTCACGATCTCCTCATACTCCGCGCGCATCCCTTCCGAGACCGCGGTCATGTAGGCTTGATGCGTCGGATAGTATTCATTAGGCTGGAACACCGCCACCGTGCCCGGCGATACGGAATTCATGAAGCCTTCGGTGACGTTGGACTTAGCCAGCGCCGCCTTCATGTGAGCGATATCCTCTCGCACCGGCTCGAGCGACTTGACCTTGATTTCCCCCTTGCACACCGGCCGCTTGTATGTCGCCGAATGCCCCTCTTTCACCAGCTTGTCGCGATAGTCCGGGAAATCGTCCAGATCCTGCGGAGTCGGCCGTGACGAATCGCCTTCGAACCCGGTCAACCGATGGCGGATGTAGGTGGCGTAGCTGATCTTGCTCTGCTCGCCGTCGCTGGGAATATCGACGCCCACCTCCACCTGCTTCTTAATGACGTCGTCCACAGCGCGCTGCACGACGGCGTCGAATTTGGCTTGATCGATGGGCTCGCCGCGGTCCTGCGCGAAGATCAGATCGACCACATCCTGCGGGCGCGGCAGGCTGCCGACATGGGTGGTGAGAATGCGGTCCGTGCTCAACTTCATTTTCGGGTTGGCTCCTTGTCCTTTATGCGGATCGTTCGCGCAACGTATGAGGATATCATGTCGCGCCCGCGCCGGAACTTCGCTGAAACGAATCCAGGGAAACGCCATCCAAACATTGGAGGTGGTGCGCGTGAGCGTTCTCGCGGAGTTCTTCAAAGGTTCTGAGACCCAAATGGGAGTCTTCGCCCCCCGGGGTTACGTAGTCGCCCTATTCCCGGATATCGAAGCCGCGGCCAAGGCCGAGCGGAACCTGCTCGATGCCGGCTTCCCTCCCGACGAAGTCATCGCCGTGCCCGGGGAAGACGTAGTCAACCTGGTGAAGGAGGAGAGCAGCCACAGCGGCATCGGAACGTTCGTTATGCAGGGACTCTCCCGGATGTTCGAGACCGAAGAAGTCTACGCGGACCACGATTTCAAGCTGGCGTCCCGAGGCGCCGGTTTCCTGGCCGTGCACGCCGCCAGCGACGCCAAGAAGCACCAAGCCTGGAAGCTGATCGAGCCGGCCAATCCCATCGTCGCGCGGCATTACTCGCTCATGGGCGTCGAGCACTTCAAGGGCGAAACGTAGAGCCGGGCAAACTGCTCCCCAGGGGCATTTCGCTCAATATCCGCTGCCAACTGTGGGTCCAAAGGCGCAACCACTAACTGGCTGCCCGAAGGGGTGCTTCCCATTCCAGACTCAGCAGATGCTGGGGCCTGAACCACGGTTCGGACCATTGGGAATCTCTATCAAACCGTACTTCGACGAAAAACCCCAGCAGATCGTCGTGTACGCAAGTCTGGACTGTTCCTTTCAATTGATTGGTTCCACAAAGGATACGGACCTTTTTGCCCGAGGAGATGGGCCCGTCGGAGAGGATCATGGCACTGTCTTTCGCGATCTCCTCTAAGTTGCCCGGGACCGTATGCCACCATCCACCCAGGTCTGAGCAGATTAGAGACACGCGCTGCGAACACAAAAGACGCTTGGTTTGGCGGATCTGCATGGTGTTTTGTGAGCAGGTACTATGCCATTGGGATTTAGCTGTATCCTTCAGCCACGCCGGAACGCCTGATCTGATAGAGGTACAATCAGACCTTCATGTCCCCGACGCCGCCTCAAAAGGTCGGCCCCTACGAGATTATCGGCCCCCTTGGCTCCGGCGGAATGGGGCAGGTTTTCCGGGCTCGTGATCCGCGCCTGAACCGGGAAGTGGCGGTGAAGCTGCTCCCTCCCGAATACAGCGCCGATCCCATGCGCAAACAGCGTTTCGAGCAGGAAGCCCGCGCCATCGCCGCGCTGAACCATCCCGGGATCGTCAGCATCTACGATGTCGGCGACGGCTGGATGGTCACCGAGCTCATAGAGGGCGAAACTCTTCGCGCCGCGTACGAAAAAGGCGAGCTTACCCAGCTCCAGCTGGTCGACCTGGGAGCCCAGATCGCCGAAGCTCTGGCCGCAGCTCACGAGACCGGCATCAGCCATCGCGATCTGAAGCCCGAAAACGTGCTGCTCACGCCCGACGGCCGCACGAAAATCCTGGATTTCGGCTTGGCCAAAGTGGTCACGCCCGCCACTGCTCACGAGAAGCCGCAAAATCGCAGCACCTTGACGAATCCCGGCGTGCCCACGGGAACGCCCGGGTACATGTCGCCGGAGCAGGTCCGCGGGCAGGAATCCGACTACCGGTCCGACATCTTCAGCCTGGGCCTGATGCTGTACGAAATGCTCGCCGGCAAGCCCGCGTTTCAGGCCGATTCCGCGGTGGAAGTCATGCACGCTATCGTGACCGAGGACCCGCCGGAATTGCCGCAGAGTGTTCCTGACGGTCTTCGGCGGATCATCAAGCGCTGTATTGAGAAGAAGCCGGCGCTGCGTTTTCAGTCGGCTCGCGATCTGGCTTTTGCGCTGCGCGCCTTCGCCGGACTGAGCGCGTCTGCCAAGTCCGCGGGCGCGGCGCCAACCGCGCGGCGCACCTGGCTTTGGCCGGCAGTGGGCGCAGGAATCATCGCGGCGGGGATTGTCGTCGCATTTTTGTGGCTTAGGTATGCGCCCTCGCTGCCGGACATCTCCTCCTACCAGTTCCATCCGTTTGCCTTCACCCAGAATCAGGAATTCTCGGGCGTCTGGTCGCCCGACGGCCAGAGCATCGCATTCGTCGAACAAACGCCGGAAGAAACCCATCTGATGGTGCAATCGCTCGACGCTCCCGCGCCGACGCAGCTGGCCGTCACCGCTCAGCAGCCTCAGCCCGTTTGGTCGGCCGACGGAACGCGGATCTACTTCTTAAGAGGGAACAGCGTGTTCGCCGTGAGCCGCGCCGGTGGCCAGCCTGATCGCGTCGTGAGCGTTAGCACCGGTGCTAACGTTAGTTCTTTTCACGTGTCCCGCGATGGAAAAACGCTTGCGCTATGGAAGGTGGACCGCTCGAAGGACGGCGTCCGAGGCTCCGTGTGGATCTCCTCACCGCCGGGAGCCGAGCCCCAGGAGTATTCGCCGCATCCGTTCGAGGTGCGCGGCCCCTTTACGCCGGTCTATCTCCGCTTCTCGCCGGACACCAAGCTTCTGTACCTTTCGATGTATACCGATGCTGGCGCAGAGACGTGGCTCCTCCCTTTCCCCGCCGGATCCGCCCAGCCGCGCCGCGCGTTCGAAAAGGTGCCCTGGAACCGCCCCGTGTCTGCGTCCTGGATGCCCGATAGCCAGCGCCTGGTGTTGGCCGGCAATCCGGCTCCCGCCACCGGGGCGACGCTTTGGCTCGCCGATGCACGCAACGAATCCATGACCCCGCTGCTGGCGGATCCCGATGGCGGGCAAACCACTCCCTCGGTCTCTCCTGACGGCAAGCGGTTGCTGTTTAGCAAAATCACCACGGATCGCGACATCGTCGAACTGCCGCTGGACGGCTCCGCGCCGCGCACACTGCTCGCAACCAGCCTGCCGGAGTTCTCGCCTACCTGGTCGCCGACGGGCGATCAGTTCGCTTACGTCACGCGGCGCAATGGGACCGACGAACTGTGGGTGCGCAGCACGCAGGGCAATTGGGACCGCCCGGTGGTGACCGCGAAAGAGTTCCCCACGCTGGAGGCCATCCTCAGCCCGTCTTTTTCTCCGGACGGCTCGCGTATCGCCTATACAGCGCTAATCGCGGGTGGCGGACGGCGCCGGAGCCTGGCCATCTCTCCGGCCAGCGGCGGCTCTCCAACCATCGTGGCCGACGGCTACGCGCCCAGTTGGTCTCCCGATGGCAGCCAGATCGCCTTCCTGTGGATCAAACCCGACGGCTCAATCCCTATGGCCACGATCTCCGTGGGCTCCGAGCGTCAGCCGCACGAAATCGCCCCGGCAAACAATGCACCGGAATGGTCGCCTTCAGGCCAGTGGATTGCCGTGTCCACGTTCATGAGCCTGACGCTGGTGTCACCGGATGGTAAGGATATGCGCACGCTGCCGGCGGTGATCGGCCAGGCATTGGCCTGGTCCAAAGACAGTAAGACGATTTATGGTCTTTCCTATAACACCGACCCGCCGTCTTTAAAGGCGCTGGATGTCGCTACCGGTAACGTCCGAATGTTGGCCGAGTATCACGTCGGGTTCCAGCCCCTGCAGCTGATCGAGAACAGCTACACCGGCAGCATTCGCATCAGCATGAACCCGGACGGGAAAAGCGTGGCTGTCGGCACCGCCACCAGCCAGGCGGATTTGTGGATCCTCGACGGCGCCCTGAAATAAGCCGTTCGGGCGGGTGGCCTTGACAAGCAGGCAAAAAGGGCAGTTAATCGAGATTATAGGAGTTTAATCCTAACATGCGCGCCGCTGCCATACTGCTTTCTCTCGCCGTTCCCGCGTGCTGGGCGCAGGCGGTGATTTCAGCCCGTTCCGGGATGGTGAATTTCGTCGAAGGAACTGTCCAGCTGGCGGGCCAGCCGGTGAAGCTCGACGGCGCGATTTTCCCGGAAGTTAAGATCGGTCAGGTTTTTTCAACCCAGGCCGGGCACGCCGAGATTCTCCTGACCCCGGGCGTCTTTCTGCGCCTGGACCGGCACTCGTCCTTCCGGATGATTTCGAATAAGCTCACCGACACCAAGGTGGAAATCCTGAGCGGATCGGTGCTGCTCGAAGCCAACGAAATCCTGAAAGACAATCACATCGCCGTGAAAATGGGCGATGCGGAGACCGTGCTGCTCAAAACGGGTCTCTACCACTTCAACGCCGCGGCCGGCCAGGTCCGCACCTTCACGGGCAAGGCCCAAGTGTCGAACGCCTCCACTTCCGCCGAGCTTAAAGGCGGCCGCACTCTGCTCGTGGGGTCCTCTCTGACGCCCGACAAGTTTAACAAGAAGAAATCGAAAGACGAATTGTACGCATGGAGCGCGCAAAGAGACACTCGGCTGGAGCTGGCGAATATCTCGGTGGCTCGGGGCATGAGCTCCAGCGGCTTTAGCAATAGCCTGTGGGCTTGGGCTCCCGGGTTGGGAATGTACACGTTCCTTCCCCGTTCGGGCTATATATACAGCCCGTTTGGGATTCCCTGGTACAGCCCTGCGACCGTCTGGGTAGCGTTTCAGCCATTAAACACGGAATATCAAGGGAACGGCTTAGCCGCCAACTCTCCGTCCAATTCCGCGTCGTCAGGCATTGGGCAGCAATCGTCTGCGGCGTCGATTGCCCGCACCTCGACCGACCGCAGCGGGAGCCTGGGTCCATCGTCTTCAGGCCCGAGTTCCTTCGGCGGGGCCACGGCGGCAGCGGCCCCCGCACCCCGGGGCCGGTAAGCAGTCTTCGCAATTACACTCGAATCCCGTGCCGAAAGGATTCAGTATCCCTGCATGCATGTGCTAAATTGGCAGTTTTGGAGGCATGTGCGGATCCCAGTCCAGATCAACTTATTCACGGCTCTTCTCGCCGCCGCGATGATGCCAGCCGCCATGGTGGGCTTTCAGAAATCCTCCACCAAAGCGGCCTCCGCTCCCAAGCTTGGCGACTCGAAGATGAATCCCAAGGACGGGCTTACCTACCTCTGGATCCCACCCGGCAACTACACCGCCGGATGTTCACCCAACGACAAGGAATGCTTCGGGGATGAATCTCCCACCCGCAAGACGACCCTGACCAAGGGATACTGGCTGAGCCGGACCGAAGTTCCGCAGTCCGCTTTCGAGAATGTGATGGGATACAATCCCAGCATCTTCCAGGGATCCGATCTGCCCGTGGAATACGTCTCTTGGGAAGAAGCCGACGCGTATTGCACCGCGATCGGAGGAAGACTCCCGAGCGAAGCCGAGTGGGAATACGCCGCCCGCGCCGGAACTACGGGGAGCCGCTACGGCAATCTGGATGACATCGCCTGGTATTACGGAAACAGCAAGCTTTCCACTCACCCTGTGGGGAAGAAGAAACCCAATGCGTTCGGCCTGTATGACATGCTCGGCAACGTCGTGGAGTGGACCCACACGTTCTACTGGGTCCAGCACAACCAGGAAAACATCAATCCCACGGGCCCCAGCATCGCGGAATACGTGGAGCTGCGCGGCGGCGGGTGGTGGGACGAAGCAAGACTGGTCCGCGTATCGTATCGCAGGCACTTCGAGAAGACTGATATCGATTACAACATCGGCTTCCGCTGCATCTCTGAATAAAGTGCCCCCGCCGTAACCGGCGGAGTTGAACCGAATTGCGAAAAGCCCCGCCCGTCAGGGTGGGGGAACGATCCCCATAAATACAAAAGGGGCAGGCCACCCGTAAGGATGACCTGCCCCTTGTTTTAGATCTACTCTATCGAGCCAGTGGATTGGGCCGCATCTGGAACTTCACCAGCTTGCCCTTGGTTCCTTTTCCGCCCTCGATGTGCCACACGAAGTGCGTGCCGTAGTTGGAGTACAACGCACGGCCCTTCCACCCCGCATTAGCGTCGTCGATGCGTCCATCCATGCCGCGCGCGTAGAAACCGAGCGGATAGGGGATGCGGAAGTAGGTCCACTTCTTGGTCGCAACATCCAGCCCGATCAGCGAGTCGGAATTCGATCCCGTCAAGAATGGAGTGTCTTGCCCCATTTGCATGATGTTATGCGAATCCGTCCAGTTGAAGTAGTGGAAGTCGGCCGGAACATTGGTGCCCTTCAGCTTGGGACCGGGGGTTTGGTACAGCGTCCAGCCTTCCGGACAATCGCTGCCGTCAACCTTCATCGGTCCGGTGAGGTTCTTGCACTTCCGGACATCGAAGGACGCCAGATGGCTGGTTGCCGCCAGACCCGTCCACACCACGCCCTTGCTGTCGACGTCAACGCCGCGAGGATCGTAGCCCGGCGAAGGCACCTTGAAGATTTGCGTCTTGCAGCTGGACGGCGCATTATTGCCGCGCTGCAGCCGGATCAAGTAGCCCGGGAAATCCTCCGCGACGCCCCAGACCGAATCATCCACCGGGCTCGGCATCACCGAGTACAGCGAGAAACTGATCAGAGTGTCGAGCTTCGGATCGAAGGGAGCCGCTGCGCCTTTGCCCTTACCGTCCTTGCCCGCTCGTCCGACTGGAGCCGCACCGGCCGTATCGGTTCCGTAGAGAGCGGCAAGGTCCGCGCCGCGTCCGACCACGTTCCACGGCTTGGTGATCTTGCCGTCGCCGTTAGTGTCCACGGTCTGTTCGCACCAGCCCACCGCGGCCTGCTCGGCTTTGCTTTCGTCGCCGTTCGTCGCGGCCATCGTCTGATCCCAGATTTTGGAATCGATCCATCCGAAGACCGGACCGCTCAGCTCATTGAAGTAAACCGTCTCATCCGGATCGTTGTCGATCACCACGTGGTGCGTGGAATAGCAGGTTTCGATCAAGCTGAACTTCTTGGTCTTGGGATCGTAGACCGAGGCCTGACGGGCGCTGTTGCGCCGTGGGAACCACTCGGCATACTTGTTGCTCGGATCGCTGCACCACGAAGGCTCCTGGTTGCCGCGAATCTTAGAGGTAATCCATACGCGGCCCTTGCTGTCCATCATCGGATTGTGAGGATCGGCCGGGTTGTACGGAGGATTGGCCCACAGATGCTCGTTACCCCAGAAGAAAGAGGGGCGATTCGGCGACGGGAACCGCGATGGCACCTTGTCCTTCGAATCGCGCGTCGGAATATCGAGGGAGTACTGGTTGTTGTCCGCCTGATCCAGAATGACCAAGGCCCCGTGTCCAGCGTTCACCGCGTAGTTCGGCCCGCCGCCGTTGACGGTGGGGTGATTCTTATCGGTCGAGATCTCATCATGCATGAAGGAATGATCGTCGCCTACATCCCATTGCGTGGAGACGATATTGCGCTCGATCCCGGTAGGACGCGGCGGTACCGGCGGAAGGGCGCCCTTTTCGATGGATTCGGTCCAATCCGCGAGAGCCTTCAAGGTGATGTCTTTGCCCATCTGGGTCATGGTGCCGTACATGTTCGTGCCGCGCACGCCGACGCCCAGACGCCATTCCCAGGCATCCGTATGGGTCTTCGGAAGGTCAGGCTTGGCGGCAAATACGTGCTGCACGTCACGCGTCAGCGGATTGCCGAGCTGGTGGCAGAAGTTGCAGCCCTTCTTCAACTGATCGATCCAGTGGTCCTGATCGATCATCCGGTTGGAGGCCTGTTCAGTTCGCGGGAAGGCACTCGGAGGCGGAGGAGCCAGCATGGAGAGCCAGTAATCGCCCGGATAAACTTTGGCGGCTTCCTGAGGGGTTTTCGCGGAAGTCACTTTCAAAGCCAGTGACGAGGTCGTCGGCTTCGTCTCGACCGGCGTGGAATCTACGATTCCATACCCTCGAACCCAAACCTTATAGTTGACAGCCGGAAGATCGGGCAGCATGTAGCGCCCCTGGTCGTCGGTCACGACCGTCTTGATCATGCCAGTCTGAAGATCCTTGGTCTCGGCAATCACCCAGACGCCGGCTTCGGGACCCTTGTCGCCGGTGACCGTACCCGTAATGTATCCGGGATAACTGATCCGGGGATTCACGGCTACTTTGCCGTCGGCCTTACCTTTGCCTTTAGTCTGCTGGGCGCTGGTTGAGTAGGTCGAGAATAGAGCGATCAGGCAAATCACGCCGGCAGACAATACGACGTTCATTACCTTGGAACGGGAAATCTTCATGGAACTCCTCCTCATGGAGCTGTGCACGCACAACGTACCACCGTGAACGCGCAATCAATAAGTATAGTGCTCGGCACGAGAGTGTTGCAACGTGGCTGCATGCCGATTCTAACAAGGCTCTTGCGTTTCTCGTCGACAAGAAGTACTCTACGATACAGAGTACACTATGACGATCTTCGATTTGGTGTTTCTGGCATCGTTTTTGGTCTCCGTGGTCGCCTTAATCGCAGCCGTCTATGCGGCCATCCGGGGCTACGTGCCTCGCGCCTTTACGATCCTCGGAGTGTGGTGGGCGTGTGCAATCGTATACCTGGGAATCTCGGTGGCGGTGGCATACGCCGCGCCGCAGCGAGTCATCCCCGCCGGCACGCCGTGGTGCTTCGACGACTGGTGCCTTACGGTCGAAAATGCCAAACGCGCGGACACGAACTACAACGTGGATCTGCGGATTTCAAGCGAAGCGAAACGCGTCACCCAGCGGGCCAATGGCGCCTGGATCTACCTGCGCGACGAAAACGACACGCACTACAATCCGACGCCGAATCCGGAAGACGATCTGGAGAATGTCCCGCTGGATGTTCTGTTGCAACCCGGCGAATCGGTAGCCGCGCGGCGTAGTTTCCATGTGCCTGCGAACATCCACGAACTGGGCCTCGTGACAGGCCACAGCGGCCCGCCGTGCGGTTGGATGAGCCTGGTCATCATCGGGCAAGGCGGCTGCCTGTTTCACAAGCAGACCATGATCCGGCTCCCGCTAGAATACTAGCAGTGAAGCCCGTGGCCCTTTTGATCGCGTGTGTCGTTCCTGTATTCGCCCACCACTCCAACGCACCGTACGATATGACCCGCCCCTTCACGGTCTCCGGCACCGTCACCAAGTTCTTCTGGGCGAATCCGCATTCCTACATCGAACTGGATTCAGCGACTGATAACGGCGTCGAGCACTGGCGCTTGGAGATTGAGGCCGTGAACTTGCTCCGCCGCTATGGCTGGACCAAGGACAGCCTGAAAGCCGGGGAAAAGATCAGTTGCACGGGAGCGCGGGCCAAGGATCCGGCTGTGTTCGCGCAGAAGTGCTTTACGGTGGAATTTCCGGACGGCCGGAAACTAACCGCTACGCCGATCGGAGAGCCGCCAGAGCCTTCCGCTCCTCGCCGTTCGGATCATTGACCACCTTGCACTCGTTGTTGAAGATCATGGTGGCGCGCTGCGTGGCGTTGAACTTCGGCCAGCTGGGCAGACCCTTGTGGTTGGGATTCCCGGTGCGCGCAAACGCCGCCCAGGCTGCACTCATCTTTTCTTGTAAACCGTAACGGTCTGCGCCCGTTCCGGTCATAGAAGGCGCGTTGTCCACGTTGTCGGTGACGAACGGAATCTCGAGCGTATGGAACGTCTTCAACTTCCCGTCGTGTACAGGAGACCGCCACGTGAAGTAATACATGTAGACCGGAGCCTTCTGCGCCGACTTCAGTTCCGCTTCCGTCACTACCCCAGGGCGGAAACGCAGGTCCGATTCCAAGATCAGCGCGACGTCGATGTTCGAAACGCCAGGCCGGCCCTTACGGTACAGATCGATCAAGTGTTTGGCCTGCGCGTCATCGGCGCGCGCGGCCTGCTTGACCCGCGTGAGCAGCGCGGCGTCGTCAATGGGATCCATCTGCGTGTTGGGGAAGAACGTGACTTCCGTCTCGACGGTTCCCAGCAGCACCGGGACATCGACCGACATCGCCGGTGCGTCCGGCGAAAAGGGATCGCGCGGCAAGCTCGGACCCAGCACGGGAGACAGCCGCAAACCTTGTGTTGCATTCGTAGCCTGGATCAACTGATCTATGGGGATTTTTTGAAGATCCTCCGCGGTCTTCACGTTGAGCTTGGCCATCAGCGCCCGCGCGGATTTGGTCGCCTCATCCGCCGGCACGCCTTTCAAATTCGACCCGCTCTGGATAATCGCGCGGTGGAACAGGCCCTTGGCACCCGGCATCGCAAGCAGCGTGCTGACTTTCCCCGCCCCGCCGGATTGCCCGTAGATGGTGACGTTGTTCGGGTCGCCGCCGAAATTCGCGATGTTGTCGTGCACCCACTGCAGCGCGGCGATCGCGTCCAGCATCCCCGCGTTCGAGGCCTGCGCGAACTTCTCGCCGCCGATTTCACGCAGGTCCAGGAATCCGAACGAATTCAGGCGGTGGTTGATCGTGACCGAGACCACGTCGCGTTTGCGTGCGAGATTCGCACCGTCGTAAATCGTGTAGCTGCCGTTGCCACTGGCGAACCCGCCGCCGTGCAGCCAGACCATCACCGGACGCTTGTCGTTGCGGCCGAATCCATTCGTCCAGACGTTCAGACGAAGGCAATCCTCGCTCATGCCGGTGGCGGGAATGGTGGCGCGCACTTCGGGGATCTCGGTATGCGGGCTGACCTGCGGCGCTTCAGAACCCCACTCGATCGTGTCCTTGACCCCGGTCCAAGATTCCGGCTTAACTGGTGGCAAAAACCGGCGCGAGCCGGAGGTAGGAGCCCCATAGGGGATGCCCTTGAACGCGTTGACCTTGTCGATCACCAGCCCACGGATCTTGCCCGCTGACGTCTCGACGGCTGCACCCGATTTGGGCTCAGCACCGAAAGATTTCGTCAGGCCACCCACAACAAGCCCGGCAGCCGCCGTCCCACGCTGAAGGAATAATCGTCGATTCATATTATTGATCGCGCACAACGCAGCGCGTCGTTATCTCCTTAACGGTACGTATGTCAACGCCGCGCGCTGTGCGCTCCGGCGATTCATTTTGTTTTGCCCTTCGGTCCGCCGTCTTCTTTGGTGTAATGCGCCAGATCGCGCTCGCCTTCCCAGCAGGCGAATTCGAGTACCTCATAACCCGGCTTGGTTTCGCGCCGGATATTGAAGGCCATGGTCCAGGGCCGCGTGTACAGCGCCGGATCGTCGAGCGTGGCCTCGTAGTGCAACGTCCCGTCGGCGATGCGCGTGTAGCGCTCCACCACGTGCAGAGTATCAGTGGTGAAGTTCGCGGCCATGTCGAGCCAGGTGCGCCCGTTCTGATTGGTAACGTCCACCACCAGCGTCTCTCCCTCCCAGTGGCCGCGCGATTCGCCATTGAACAGCTTCATGCTGGCCGGCATCCGTGGGCTGTTATCGTTGGTGGGGATGATGCGGTACATGTGGAAGTTCTCCGGCATCATCACGACAACCCCGGGAGCCTGAGTGATTTCAAACCCGAACGGCGCGTAGGCCACGCGCGGGATGCCGGAGGGATAACAGTGCGCCTGCGGATCGTCGAAGGCGTGATTCTCGATCAGGTCTTTGCGCTTGGCGGGACCCCACGCCTGATACGGAATCTTCTTGTCCGGAGGATCGATGATGATGCTCGGCCCACCGACGATGTTGGGTACGGTGGGATGCTCTTCGATATCCCAGGCGGCCGCAAACGCTTCCGTAAACCAGATTCCCGAGAGATCGGGCTTGCCCTCGGAAGTGCGCGGGGCCTTGTAGGCCGTCTGCCCGACGGCCAATGCCGCCGCAGCGATGAAGCTCGCACAAACGGACAGGTACGTTCTCATTCTGACTCCTGTCTCCTGAATCCTGACTTCTTGCTTACTGCGTCCGGGCGCCAACGTTCTTGGCTTTTCCGCCCTTGTCTTCAGTGTAGTGCTGCAGGTCGGCGTTGCCTTCGATGCAGGCAAACTCCATCTGCTCGTAATTCGGATCGTTGGCGTTGGCGCGCGTCTGGCGGCCCTTCACCTTCATAGTCTGCGTGAACTCTTTGGAATCGACGTCGGCTTCGTACTCGATGGTGTTCGAATCCGTCATGGTGAAGCGTTCCACCACATGGACATCCTGCGGCTTATAGTGACCCGACGTATCGAACCATGTCTTGTCGTTCTGGTTCGTCGTATCCACTACCAGCGTGTCGCCTTCCCAGTGGCCGACCGATTCGCCCTGGAACAACTTCACCGCCGGCGATGTGATCTGATGCGGGCGATTGTCCAGCGGAATGATCCGGCGGCTGTGCATGAACTCCCAGTTGAACACCACATAATCCTTGGTCTGGAGAGTCTGCTGGCCGAACTGGACCCACATGTTGTGCGGAACGCCGGACATGAAGCAATGCAGTTCCGGCTCGTGGAACATGCCGTTGGCGATGATGTCGTCGGATTTCTTGCGAGCCTCCGGCGTGTAGGGAACCTTGCCATCCGCGGGATCGATGATCGCGTTCGCAGGGGCAGCTCGGCCGCCACCGCCAGGTCCGCCGGGTCCACCAGGACCGGCTCCAGGAGGTCCACCAGGGCCACCACCGCCAGGGCCTCTACCCGGCCCACCAGGTCCACCCGCAACAGGCGGTCCACCCGGACCACCAGGACCGCCTCCAGGAGGCCCACCCCCGGGAGGAGGGCCGCCCTTGCCTTTACCTGCTCCGCCACCCCTGGCCTGCGGCTCGATGCTCACGTTTCCGCCCGGATTCACGCCGCCCCAGAAGCCGGACATATCGGGCTTGCCTTCAGCCGTCCGGGGAACGGGACCGGCCGGGACAGCTTGCTTTCCACCGCCTTTACCGCCGAATCCTCCACCGCCTTTACCGCCCGGTGGGGGAGCGTCCTGGCCGGTAACCGGAGCGATCACGAAGATGGCGGCTACGGTAGCCGCGGCAACCAAGGCCATTGCAGAACCGGCGAATCCGTTCTTCTTCTTCATTTCGAGTCTCCGTTGACTTAGCGGCTGGCTATGACTTATCGGCTACCGAGCCGAACGGCGTCGTCCTCAAAGTAGGAATGGCATTCGTATTCGAGCAAGGTCGGATACTGATCTGTGTTGCGATGCAGGTCCATCCGGATAGTCCACGGCCTGGAGAACGTCTGCGGATCGGTCATGGTGGCCTCGTACTGCATCACATCGGGACCGGTACGGGTGTAGCGCTCCACTACCTTCAGCGCCGTGCTGTGATGGTCTCCGGAAGCATCGAACCACGTTTGATCATTGAAATCGGCGACGTCCACCACGAGAGTATCGCCTTCCCAGTGGCCGCGGGAATCGCCGTTCCAGAATTCAAGATCGCCGAAATGCGTCTGCTTTCCCATGTAAATGGTGCGGACCATGTGGGCGTACTCGGAAATGAACTGGATATATTTCTCGGTCTGGAAAATCTGGAAGGGGAAATGGATGTAGGTGAAGCGCGGAACACCCGTCATGTAGCAGTGGTTCATGGTGTCCAGCTGTTCCCGCTTGTTGAAATTGTCGAGCTGCTTCTGGCGTCCGGCCGGCGTGTAGGGGATCATGCCGTCCGCCGGATCGACCACGAAGCTCTTGCCGGCGCGAATCCCGGTCGCGGCATTGTGCGCTTCCAGGCCGTCAGCCGCGGTGTTCCACGCCTCCCAGATTCCCTGGAGATCGGCCTTGCCGTCGCCGGCACGAGGGGCTGTATAGCCTCCCTTAGCGCCGCCCTTGCCCCCGCCTTTACCCTGGCCGGCGGCCGGCACCGGGGCGAGCCATAGAGCCGCCATCGCGATTCCCGCAGCCGCTACTAGGCTGGTGTAGGACAAACCCGCAAATGAAGTTTTCATGTTGAACTTTGGACTCCTAAGCGCCTGGGCGCGGGCAAACAAGGCTTGACGCGCCCCGTCGTTCGATGGTGACGAAGCGCGTCCTCGATCTATCTAAAAGAAACTAAGCTACTTACCCTTTGCGTCGGACGGACCTTCATTCGGCGGCCGGGAGCCCATGGTGAACTTCACGCCGGTGGAGACGATGGTTACGCCATTCGACCACATGTGAGGCGTACCGTCTTTCGCGGCCACTCCGGTGACCTCGATCTCTTCGCCTTCCTTGAACATGTCCTTCCGCCAACCGTTCCGGTACAGGCCGTTGGGAGGAGGCGTTTCAGCGGCCCAGTTGGTCACTTTTCCATCCGGACCAACCACGTCGAAATGTACCCAGGAGTGAGGGTTAACCCAATCCAGTTTGGTGAATTTGCCCTTCAGCGTCAGGGGCTTGGACTGGTCATATTCCGCCGAGAACGAGTGATGGGCCAGCATCGGCACCGCAGCGAGCAGCAGCGCACCCAGGGCCACCGCAGAGAATTTCATCTTCATCAAGACACCTCCCGCATTCAAATCTAGCATAAGAAAAGACTACTGAATGCCGACCGTTGGTTACAAAGATCCACCAAGGATCATGGACCCTGTCTGCGTCTGTTGTCAAGTTTCAGTGCTTCCAGCCGATCGCCCGATCCAGGCTGATCGGGCCCGCGCCGGCGGAGCACAGCCACAGGTAGGTGAAGCAGTAGAGGACCGTAATTTCACCGCCGTTGGTCAAAGGCCAGAAGTTGATCCAGATGTGCACCCGGAAATATGCGACGGCCATCTGCCCGCACAGCAGGAACGCGACGGGACGGGTGAAAAGGCCCAAGATAATTAACGCTCCGCCAAATGTTTCGAGCACTCCCGCCGCGCCCATCATGGAAAGCAGTTCAGCCTTCTGCCCGCCGAGCCCTCCGAAGGCACCGAAGAATTTCTGATACCCGTGCAGCGAAAACGTGAATCCAACGATAATCCGGAGCAGCGATCGCAGGTACGGCTCGTACGAGGAGACGGTATTGGACAAGCTCATCGGTGCAACAATATCACACGTATGGCCCACATCCGGGGATTACTGAAGGGACCGAAATTCAACGGTCGCCACTCGACCGTGATTCCGGACGCAATTCCCGCCGTGGAAGCGGCCAGAGATTGCCAGCACGTCACCAAGATCGGCTTGGGCATTATCACACCGATCCGGTCGGGCCCCGAACACCTGAAATTCACGCCCGTCAGCGGGGGCTTGAAGATGCAGGTTCGCGGCGCCCACGCCGTTCAGGTGTTTTGGCTGTACACGACCCGTCCGGACGACGCGATCGAGGAGATTACGCGGAAGTGGGAAGAACGCTAGGCGTAAGCACGGCATCCGCCATGGCGCGTTTCAGAACCGCAAGGCCTTCGCCGGTTACGCTCGAAATCTTGTAAAACGGGAGGCCGCGCTCGCGGGCCAGCTTTTCGAGCGACTCAATGCGCGCCGGATCCTGAGCCGCATCGATCTTCGTTGCGACCACCATCATCGGCTTGTGTGCCAGCTCATCCGAGAAGCTCGCAAGCTCGGCCATCACGATTTCGAAATCATGCACAGGATCGCGGCCGGTGGCCTCGGATACATCCACCAGGTGAGCGAGAAGACGCGTGCGCTCCACGTGGCGCAGAAACTGGATACCCAGGCCGTGGCCGGTATGCGCGCCCTCGATCAATCCGGGAATATCGGCGACAACGAAAGTCCGGTGATCACCGCCATCGGTGCTGACGACGCCCAGGTGCGGCTCAAGAGTGGTGAACGGGTAATCGGCGATCTTCGGTTTCGCGGCCGAAATGCGCGAGATCAGCGTCGACTTGCCGGCGTTGGGGAAACCCACCAGTCCGACATCGGCCAGCAGCTTCAGTTCGAGGCGGAGCTTGCGTTCTTCGCCAGGCTTGCCGTCTTCGTGCTCCGTCGGGGCCTGATGCGTGGACGTCGCAAAGCGCGCGTTGCCTTTGCCGCCGCGGCCGCCCTTGGCGATCAGGAAACGATCGCCGGGCGTGGTGAAATCGTGCAGCACCTCGCCGGTTTCCCAGTCGTAAACGACGGTTCCCACTGGAACAGCAACGTCGACAGACTCTCCCTCGCGGCCTTTCTTGTTGCTGCCTTCGCCGTGGCGTCCGCGCTCGGCTTTATGTTCGGGGTTGAAACGTAAGTGGAGGAGTGTGTTGTAGTGCTGGCTGGCGACCAGAATTACGTCGCCGCCGTTGCCGCCGTCGCCGCCGCTGGGTCCGCCGCGAGGCACGAACTTTTCGCGCCGGAACGCAAGACAGCCGTTGCCGCCGTCGCCGGCTTTTACCGTAATGATTACTTCGTCGATAAACACGTCCGCTCCATTACTGTCGCGGCTCGGAATGGGGTTGGAGAACCGTCGAACTTACTCGGCGGCTTTAATGCTGACGAACTTGCCCGCCCGTCCGCGATCGCGGAATTCGATGATCCCGGGGATCTTGGCGAACAGCGTGTCGTCCTTGCCCAGGCCGACGTTGACGCCCGGCTTGATGCGGGTGCCGCGCTGCCGGACGATAATCGTTCCGCCGGTCACCAACTGGCCGCCGAACGCCTTCACGCCCAGCCGCTGTGCATTTGAATCGCGGCCGTTTTTGGAACTGCCTAAACCTTTTTTGTGTGCCATGACTAAACTCCGACTTCCAAACTTAACCGCTCACAACGAAGGCGCGCAGGGCGCACCTCTGTGAGCTACGCTACGATCTCATTCACTTGCACGCGGGTATAATTCTGGCGATGCCCGATAGTGCGCTTGTACTGCTTCTTGCGCTTGAACTTGAAGACGATGGTCTTGGTGCCGCGGCCTTGCGCGGCAATGGTGCCCTTCACGCGCGCGCTACCGAGCGATGAACCTGCCTTGACCGAATCGCCATCCACGACCGCGACCACGCGATCGAATTCAACGTCTGCGCCAACGTCGCCGGTCAGGGTTTCGACTTCAATCGATTCGCCTGGTGCAACGCGATATTGTTTACCGCCGGTTTCAATCACTGCGTACATACTGGTCCTCTTAAAGATTTTGGCTGGAAACCCTAGGTTACTACAATCCGGGTCTTATCCGCCAGTTACACCTTGTCTGCGAGCACTAGGCCCACGGGGCCGCCAGGCTCGATTTTTCTGGTATTTGCGAGGCCTGCTTCCTTGAGCCAGCCGCTAATCTGTTCAAAGGAATAGGTATCGCCGTTCTCTGTGTGAGCCAGCATGTTTACGGCGAAAATCAGGCCCATGGGAGGACCTGTGCGGTCATCCTTCACCAGGAACTCGGAGATAACGATGGTCCCTTTCGGTGCAAGCGCGCCAGCGGCCTTTTTCAGGAGCTGCCGGCATTCGTCGACGCCCAGCATGTGCAGGATGTGACCCAGCGTCGCCAGGTTGTAGCCGGTGCCGAAATCTAAGGTGTGAAAATCGCCGGCCAGGTACTGGAAACGGCCGGTCAGCTTGAACCGGTCGACCATGCGTTTGGTCACATCCAGCACGCCCTGCAGGTCCTGGGCAGTAACGCTGACCTGTGGCGATTGCTGCGCCAAACCGATGCCCCACACTCCCGAGCCTGCTCCAATATCCAGGACCTTAAGCGGGCTTTTGGCACTCGCCAATCCGAGCGCCTGCCCGGCGATCTGGGTGGCCGGATAACTCATGGCGAAAATCGGCTCGACCAAGTCTTGAAAGAAAGACTCTCCGGAATCCTGCTGGTTGATCGCGATGTTGGGTTTTCCCGTCCGTACGATCTCCGGAAGCGGCAGCCAGGTTTGCATCGACTTCAGCCCGCTGAACTCGACGAATTTGCCCATGTATCCCGGCTTCGAGCTCACCAGGAACGCGGCGCTCTCCGGCGTCAGCGTATAGCGACCGTCCGAGTTTTTGGCGAGGAAATTGAATCCCACCAGCGCGTTCATGATGCTGCGCAATCCCCGGACAGAGTTACCGGAAGCCTGCGCCAGCTCCTCGACCGTTTTCGGCCCAGCGTCGAGCAGATCGAAGACCTTGTTGTGAACGGCCGTGGCCAGGATCAACGGCGGAGCGTAGCCCCAGATCATTTCCATGATGCGGTCGGGGCGGACGGCGGGGTTGGATGAAGCGGACATACAGAATCTCCAGGTCACGATTATGCCACCCGGCGATCACAGGCTGAAGGCCTGTGCCACCGAACGAAGCTGGTAGCATAGGAAGTTGTCAGGCTCCGGGCTTCGTGCAACGGGCGGCTGCAAACCCCGCCAGGTCCGGAAGGAAGCAACGGTAGCGGCTTAACCCGTGTGCCGCGGATCACCCGGGGTCTGGCATATACTCACGATTTCCCTCCTGCATGTATCAGGTCATCGCCCGTAAATACCGGCCGCAGACGTTCGCCGAGCTGATCAGCCAGGAGCACGTCCGCACCACGCTCGAAAACGCCATCTCGCAAAACCGCATCGCCCACGGCTACATTTTTTCGGGACAGCGCGGCACCGGGAAAACGACCGTCGCGCGGATCATGGCGCGCTGCCTCAACTGCGAAAAAGGCCCGACCATCACCCCTTGCGGTGTGTGCGCGAGCTGCACCGAGATCGCCGCCGGATCGGGCATGGACGTGATCGAGATCGACGCGGCCTCCAACCGCGGCATCAACGAAATGCGCGAGCTGCGCGAGAACGTCCGCTTCCGCCCGGCGCGCGACCGCTACAAGGTCTTCATCGTCGACGAAGCGCACCAGATCACCAGCGAAGCCTTCAACGCTCTGCTCAAGACGCTGGAAGAACCGCCCGAATGGGTGGTGTTCATCCTGTGCACCACCGAGACGCACAAGATTCCTTCGACCATCGCGTCGCGCTGCCAGCAGTTCAGTTTCCGCTCGGTGGATTTTGCGGAACTGGTCGCGCGCATGGAGTGGATCATCCAGCAGGAAGGCATTACCGCGGACTCCGAAGTACTGAGCGTGCTCGCCCAGGCGGGCGAAGGCAGCGTGCGCGATTCTTTATCGGCACTCGACCAGGCCATCGCCTGCTGCGGAGATAAGCTCGAAGGCAAGCAGGTGCGCGAGCTGCTAGGGATGTTCTCGCTCGAGTCGCTGGGCGCCGTGACAAAAGCGCTCGCTGAAAGCGATGCCAAGAAAATGCTGGACGTGGTCGCCGATCTCGAAGCGAACGGCCGCAGTCTGCAGCACTTCGCACGCGAACTGGCTCGGTACTTCCGCAATCTTCTGGTCGTGCGGATCGAGGGTAAGCCGACTCGGCTGGTGGCTGCATCGCCGCCGGAGCAGGAACGCATGCTCGAGGCCGCCAGGCTGTTCACCGAGGACGATCTGACGCGAGATCTGAAACTGTCCCTCGATCTGTTCCGCGATTTGCAAAGCTCGCTGCAGCCGCGATTGCATCTGGAGATGGGATTGTTGCGGTTGATTCACGCAGGCCGTTTGCAGCCGATCGAAGAAGCGATCGCCGCGCTGAGCGGAGGAGGATCCGCAGCGCGGAAAACAGGGGACAGCCAGCCGGTTTCCTCCAGAACCGCTACGCCGGCGCCGAAAGAGTCTGCACGGAAACCGGAGGCAGTCCCCGAGGTTACTGGTGATTTTCGAACCCGCCTTCTCGCGACGCTGCACGAATCCAAGCTGACGCACGTCGCCGATGCGGTGGGTCACTCAGAAGTCGCCGAAACGCCAGCCGAAATTACGTTCACGGCTCCCAAGATGTACCAGATGTTTCTAAAGGGCCAGGAATTCGAAGGAGCCGTGCGGCGGGTCGCCGGCCGTACGGTCAGGATCACGCTTAAGGTCGGAGAAGCCGCAGCGGCTGCACCTGCCGTGAAGGCTCCGGCGTCAAAGGATGAAGCGGCCGAGCGTGCGCTGGCGCATCCGGAAGTGAAACGCTTTCAGGAACTTTTCCCGGAAAGCCAGGTGCGCCAAGTGCGGAACTTGAAGGAGAGCGAAACATGAAGATGCCTGGAAACATGCAGGCCATGATGCAGCAGGCCCAGAAGATGCAGCAGAAGATGCAGGAGGAGGTCGCGCTGATCCGCGTGGAAGCCTCGGCGGGCGGCGGCATGGTGACTGTGGGCATGGACGGCCAGAAGAAGGTCACCAGCGTCAAGATCGATCCTGAGGTCGCCGGCGACGTCGAGATGTTGCAGGACCTGATGATGGCGGCGTTCAATGAAGCGCACAAGAAAGTGGAAGACGAAACGCAGAAGAAGATGAGTGGCATGCTGGGCGGGTTAGGGCTGCCTCCCGGATTGCTCTAGTTTCTAATGCCTGATTTTGCCGCGCCTCTGCAGCGCCTGATCGACGAGTTCCGCCGCTTGCCCGGCATTGGGCAGAAATCGGCGCAACGTCTCGCGTTCTATGTACTGCGCTCGCCGCGCGATCAGGCGGCAGCGCTGGCGGCCGCACTCACCGACGTAAAGGACAACCTCGGCATTTGCGCGGAGTGCAATAACATCAGCGACGCTGAGCTGTGCCCTTACTGCCGCGATCCTAATCGCGATCATTCCCAGATCTGCATCGTCGAAGAACCCCATAGTATTCTTCCGGTGGAGACCACTCGCTCTTTCCATGGCGTGTATCATGTGCTGCACGGCGCGATTTCCCCACTGCGCGGCATCGGGCCGGAGCAGCTGAAGATCAAGGGTCTGCTCGATCGGATCGCCAAGGAAGACGTCAAGGAGATTATCCTGGCGAACAATCCCACGGTGGAAGGCGAGGCGACCGCGGTGTATTTATCGCGATTACTGAAGCCGCTAGGGATCAAAGTGACGCGCATCGCCATGGGAATTCCCGTAGGCAGCGATCTCGAGTTCGCCGACGAAGTGACGATGCTGAAGTCACTGGAGAATCGGCGGGAGATGTAATCGCAACGTCAATTCCAGTGCTTTACTTGTGGCCAGGACGCTTGGAGATTCTGATTTAACCCCCGGCACAGGAAGACATCGAAATGCTCGTCCAGCCGTGAGTAAGGGTGCTCTGCCCGTCCCGCGGCTTCAACGGTCGCGAAGTGTCCACGATCTCCGCTGCCGTCGCTACCCAGCACGATCACGATAGCGCCGGTATATTCGCGCGGACCCCAATACCAATAGTTCTGGTGACCGCCAATCGACTTCGGTAGCCCATACTTGGGGCCATAGAAATCGATGGCGCCGCCCTGCCCGTAGTCGTTCGCGAAAATGGCGGTGGTGGCGCGCTCGGATGGCGGCAAGCTGAAGTAAATCTTGGCCACCGCGCGAGTCATTTCTTCCCATCCGAATTCGTCGGCAAAATATTGCGGAAGCGGACCAGTCCACTGGTTTTCGGACTTGGGCGGCTCCAGGCCGAGGACTCTCTGATACCGAATATAGGTTTCGACGGGCAGGATCGGGGCCGAGATAGGCGTAAGAATCACAGTGGCGGCGATCGTCAAAAGAACATAGGTGGGACGCGTCCACGCTATCCGTCTGGAAGTGATCCGCTCGAAAGCGACCGCACCAGCGGCGAGCAACATCGGATATGCCGGCGACAGGTAGTAGTTTTTGCCTCTAAGCGCGATGAACAGCACCAGCATGACAAGATAACTCCAACCCAAGACAGCGTAGCGGCGCCCTTCGCGATTAAACAGGAGCCAGATCAGACCGCCGGCCCACAATGGGAACAGGATCGGATTGATCAGCATGCCTTGATCGAGGACGAACGCCAACGGCCCGCGGGCGATGTCGCGCCCGCTGCGCCGGACGTTGCTCATCAATTCGAGGAACGGGAAATCGTGCCGGACCAGCCAGATCAAGTTGGGCAGAAAGATGAGAAACGTGGCGACGGCGCCGATCCACAGCCAGCGGCTCCGGAAGAAGCGGCGCTCGGGCGACAGCAGGAGCCCCACGGCCACGCCGACGATGAAGAACGCAATCGAGTACTTGTTTTCCATGCCGATGCCGGCGAGCACTCCGAACCCTAGGAGCTTGCTGAAATAGCGTCCGGGAACACCACTGGCACTTCGTAGGGAGCACTGTTACCGGCAGAAGGAGGCGTCGCGAGGCGCCCCCGCAGTCGGCAACCGGGCCTCTCAGTGGGCCCCGGAAGCGCCGCTCAACACACCGCGGCCCGGAGCTTTGGAATGCGCCACAAGTTGAAGGCCGCGGCAGTGAAGGTGAACAACCACCAGAGATTCTCGATGCCTCGC